>NZ_JBJNOX010000012.1:0-221594 GCF_052166245.1 Serratia sp. CY84636 | reverse complement strand
AGCTCTTCATCATCTACCATGTCGCATTTGTTCATGAATACGATGATGAAAGGAACGCCAACCTGACGACCCAGCAGGATGTGCTCACGAGTCTGAGGCATTGGGCCGTCAGTCGCAGCTACTACCAGGATCGCGCCGTCCATCTGAGCAGCACCGGTGATCATGTTTTTCACGTAGTCGGCGTGCCCTGGGCAGTCAACGTGCGCGTAGTGACGAGTCGGGGTGTCATATTCAACGTGAGAGGTGTTGATGGTGATACCACGAGCTTTTTCTTCTGGCGCGTTATCGATCTGGTCGAAAGCACGTGCAGAACCGCCGTAGGTTTTAGCCAGTACGGTGGTGATCGCTGCAGTCAGGGTAGTTTTACCGTGGTCAACGTGGCCGATAGTACCAACGTTAACGTGCGGTTTTGTACGTTCAAATTTTTCTTTAGACACGGCTATATTCCTTACTATAGCGCTCTCCCCTTCTGGAGAGAGCACGGGACTTTGGTTTTAACCCTGCGGCTTATTTGCCACGGGCTTCGATTACGGCCTGAGCGACGTTGTTCGGTGCATCATCATACTTCAGGAATTCCATGGTGTATGATGCGCGACCTTTAGTCAGAGAACGCAGCTGAGTTGCGTAGCCGAACATTTCGGACAACGGTACTTCAGCGTGGATCTTAACGCCAGTCACTTCAGATTCCTGACCGCGCAGCATGCCGCGACGACGGCTCAAGTCACCGATAACGTCACCGGTGTTCTCTTCTGGAGTCTCAACTTCAACCTTCATGATAGGCTCAAGCAGAACTGGTTTCGCTTTCTTAAAGCCTTCTTTAAAGGCGATAGACGCGGCCAGTTTAAACGCCAGTTCAGAGGAGTCAACGTCGTGGTAAGAACCGAAGTGCAGACGAATACCCATGTCTACTACCGGGTAACCAGCCAACGGACCAGACTTCAGCTGCTCCTGGATGCCTTTATCAACGGCAGGGATGTATTCGCCAGGAATTACACCACCTTTGATGTCGTTGATGAACTCGTAACCTTTCGGGTTAGAGCCCGGCTCCAGTGGGTACATGTCGATCACAACGTGACCGTACTGACCGCGACCACCAGACTGCTTGGCGTGCTTACCTTCAACATCGGTAATCTTCGCGCGAATCGCTTCGCGGTAAGCTACCTGAGGTTTGCCCACGTTAGCTTCAACGTTGAATTCACGCTTCATGCGGTCAACGATGATGTCGAGGTGCAGTTCACCCATACCGGCGATGATGGTCTGGTTAGACTCTTCGTCAGTCCATACGCGGAATGACGGGTCTTCTTTAGCCAGACGGCCCAGAGCCAGACCCATTTTTTCCTGGTCAGCTTTGGTTTTCGGTTCAACGGCGATAGAGATTACCGGCTCAGGGAATTCCATACGCTCCAGGATGATTGGAGAGTCTGGGTCACACAGGGTGTCCCCGGTGGTCACGTCTTTCAGACCGATCGCAGCGGCGATGTCGCCTGCGCGAACTTCTTTGATCTCTTCACGCTTGTTGGCGTGCATCTGAACGATACGGCCGAAACGCTCACGCGCAGCCTTAACGGAGTTCAGCACGGTGTCGCCGGAGTTAACAACGCCGGAGTACACGCGGAAGAAGGTCAGGTTACCCACGAACGGGTCGGTTGCGATTTTGAACGCCAGCGCAGAGAACGGCTCGTCATCACTTGCGTGACGCTCAGCCGGAGTGTCTTTACCGTCGTCCAGGATACCGTTGATCGCAGGAACGTCAGTTGGTGCTGGCAGGTATTCGATTACCGCATCCAGCATCGCCTGTACGCCTTTGTTCTTGAACGCAGAACCACAGGTAACCAGGATGATTTCGTTGTTCAGCACGCGCTGACGCAGAGCGGATTTGATTTCTTCCTCGGTCAGCTCTTCGCCGCCCAGGTATTTTTCCATCAGCTCTTCGGAAGCTTCCGCAGCGGACTCGATCAGGTTCTGGCGCCATTCTTCAGCCAGATCCATCATGTCAGCCGGCACGTCTTCGTATTCGAAGGTTACGCCTGCGTCTTCTTCGTTCCAGTTGATCGCCTTCATCTTCACCAGGTCGATAACGCCGGTGAATTTGTCTTCTGCGCCGATAGCCAGCTGCAGAGGAACAGGGTTAGCGCCCAGACGAGATTTGATCTGGCCAACAACTTTCAGGAAGTTAGCACCCATACGGTCCATTTTGTTAACGAACGCGATACGTGGCACTTTGTATTTGTTAGCCTGACGCCATACGGTTTCAGACTGTGGCTGAACACCACCAACAGCACAGTAAACCATTACCGCGCCATCCAGCACACGCATGGAACGTTCTACTTCGATGGTGAAGTCAACGTGCCCTGGGGTGTCGATGATGTTTACGCGATGCGGTTCGAACTGCTTGGCCATACCAGACCAGAAAGCAGTAGTCGCTGCAGAAGTGATGGTAATACCACGCTCCTGCTCCTGTTCCATCCAGTCCATGGTGGCAGCGCCGTCATGAACTTCACCGATTTTGTGGTTTACACCGGTGTAGAACAGAATACGTTCGGTAGTGGTGGTTTTACCGGCGTCGATGTGAGCACTGATACCGATGTTGCGGTAGCGTGCAATGGGTGTTGTACGAGCCATTTGATTCCTCTATTCCTAGGGCGTTCAAGTTCAGTTAACCCAAGCGGGCCGATTTGACGCGCCCGCTTGGTTAGCATGACTACAGCCGGGTGATTACCAGCGGTAGTGGGCGAACGCCTTGTTGGCTTCGGCCATACGGTGAACGTCTTCACGCTTCTTAACAGCAGAACCTTTGTTCTCTGCTGCGTCAGACAGCTCGTTCGCCAGGCGCAGAGCCATGGATTTATCACCGCGTTTACGTGCAGCATCAACGATCCAACGCATTGCCAGAGCATTACGACGAACCGGGCGGACTTCAACTGGTACCTGATAAGTAGAACCGCCAACGCGACGCGACTTAACTTCTACAGTCGGGCGAACGTTGTCGAGAGCGACTTCGAAAGCTTCCAGGTGATCTTTACCAGAACGCTGAGCCAGGGTCTCCAGCGCGGTATAGACGATTGCTTCTGCAGTAGATTTTTTACCGTCTACCATCAGGATATTTACAAATTTGGCCAGCAGCTCAGATCCGAACTTAGGATCTGGCAGGATTTTACGTTGGCCGATTACGCGACGACGTGGCATGGAAATACTCCGTTGTTAATTCAGGATTGTCCAAAACTCTACGAGTTTATTTTGACATTAAAGTTAAAACGTTTGGCCTTACTTAACGGAGAACCATTAAGCCTTTGGCTTCTTCACGCCGTACTTGGAACGAGCTTGCTTACGGTCTTTAACACCGGAGCAGTCAAGTGCACCACGGACGGTGTGGTAACGCACACCTGGCAGGTCTTTTACACGACCGCCACGGATCAGGATTACGGAGTGTTCCTGCAGGTTGTGGCCTTCGCCACCGATGTAGGAAGTTACTTCGAAACCGTTGGTCAAACGCACACGGCAAACTTTACGCAGTGCGGAGTTTGGTTTTTTCGGGGTAGTGGTGTATACGCGGGTGCATACGCCACGTTTCTGCGGGCAGGCTTCCAGCGCTGGAACGTTGCTTTTAGCAGCCTTCACAGAGCGTGGTTTGCGAACCAGCTGGTTAATTGTTGCCATTAAAAAAGCTCCTGGTTTTTGCTTCGTACTAGCTTCGTAAACATGTGATAAATCCCCTCGTATGCACTATTGGCAAAGTACGAGGACGCAGAATTTTAGGGCTGACCAGTATGGGTGTCAAGAAATATACAACATCACTCTCATCACCAGGCCATTTGGCTGCGGTGTTGTTCGGTTAATTCAACGAAGTGATTATAGCCGACGACAGTGATTTTGTGCGAGAAATGACCAACCAATCCCCGGGCTTCCAGGTCGTCCTGCAGCGCGTAAAGGGATATGGGGGCGGCGAGCAGCAATTCAAGATGGGCGCTGCCGGCAAGGCCGGCAAGCACGCCGTCCTGCAGCAGCAGCAGCGCGTCGCCCTCGGCCGTCAGGCGCAGCAGCGCAGGTAAGTCACATTGGTTTGGCGAATGGCTCAGGGTATACAGCATCAAAGGATCCTAAAACGTCATTACGGCGTCGTAGCCGGCCAGTTCGCGGCGCAGTTCGTCCGGCGCCAACACCTCGGCGTCCAGCACCCAATCGGTCACCTGGCTCAGCCCACGCTCCTGCAGCGAAGCCTGGCACAGATAGCAGCGCTCCACGTCATACAGCGGCAGCACGCCGAAGGTGGCAATGTAATTGCGCGCCAAAATCTTTTCCGGTTGCTGGCCCGGCAACAGCTGCAATACGCCATCGCCGACAAAAAACACCCCCAAGTCTTCGCTGAGCGCCGACGTGGCGAGCAGCGCATCCAGCCCTTCCCTGCCGCCGGCGCCGCCGTGCGGCCCGTGGGTGAAAACAAAAGCGACTCGTTTCATCATATCCTCAGAACTGCACCAGACGGTCGCAACTCAGCGACGCTTCGGCCAGGGAACCCAGCCCGCTCAGGGTAAAACCGGGCTGCAGGTTGGCGCTTGCCAGCCCCTGTTGCGCCGCCTCCTGCTCGTCGGTGACGCCACGGCGCAGCGCAGCAGCAACGCAGACGTTGAGCGCCACGCCGTGTTGCTGCGCCAGCTGCGTCCAGCCACGCACCAGGTCGAACTCGTCGCTGGCCGGCGCGGTCAGCTGGTTGGCGTTCAACACCCCTTCACGGTAGAAAAAAACGCTGGAAAGCCGGTGCCCTTTCGCCAGCAAAGCCTGAGCGAACTGATAGGCGCTGCTGGCCTGCTGCGTGCCGTAAGCCGGGCCGGTGACCAACAGGCAATAATCGAGCATCAACGGTCGCTTCCCAACAGATCGCCGCTCTTGAACTGGCGGATATACAGATACACGGTGTGTTTGGAGATATTCAGGCGATCCGCCACCTGGTTGATCGCATCCTTGATGTCGAAGATGCCTTTCTCATAGAGATTGAGCACCACCTGACGATTCTTGGCGTTATTGGACACCGAGCGGTCGGCGTTCACCTCTTCGATGGTGAACTCCAGCGTCTGCGCCACCAGATCGTCGACGGAAGAAGCGAAATTCACCGACGACGGCACGTCCTGCGTGGCCGGCGGCATAAAGGTCTGCATGATCTGCGAGAACGGCACGTCGAGGTTCATGTTGATGCACAGCAAGCCGATCACCCGCTGCTCGCGATTGCGAATGGCGATGGTCACCGACTTCATCAACACGCCGCTCTTGGCGCGGGTAAAGTAGGCTTTCGACACGCTGCTGTCGTCGCCGGCCATGTCGTGCAGCATGCGCAGGGCCAGGTCGGTGATCGGCGAGCCGATTTTGCGCCCGGTATGCTCGCCGTTGGCGATGCGTACCGCTGAGCTGTTCAGGTCTTCCAGCGCGTGCAGTACGATCTCGCAGTGGCCGCCGATCAACATCGCCAGCCCGTCGACCACCGCTTCATAGGATTTCAGGATTTCATGATCCGTTTGAGTAAACGGACGTTCATTCAGCAAATCAAGTTCGCTGGCTTCGCTGGATAAAAGCGAATTCGACATCGAAGATACCACCCTCATAGATCGCCTGTGCCAGGGGGCGCAGCTAAAACCGCTCGGACCGGATCGCTGCCGTCGTCGGCACGCCGCAGCGCGGCCGGCTGAGAGCGGCATCAAACGGCACGATGACATCCGCGGGCGAGGCGGCCGGGAACAATTTTAGGTACACGCCCTAAGGGGCAGACGCATGACTGATAAATCAGAATTATTAGTCTAGCAAAGCGGCCGGAGCAAAGTCCTTGCGTTTGCGCGTGGTATTGACGTTAAGCCCGATGCCCGGCAGGCGTCAAGCGTTCAATGGAGAGAGAGGCGGCGGCTGCCGAAATGAAAACCGCCGCGGAGGGCATCCGCGGCGGTGGCAAACAGAGCGACGATGTTATTTCGCTTTGGTAGCGGCTTTCGCGTCAGCCGGTTTTTCAGCTTTAGCGTCGGCTTTCGGCGCCGCTTTCACGTCCAGCAGCTCAACGTCGAAGACCAGCGTGGAGTTAGCCGGGATGCCCGGAACGCCGGTTTTACCGTAGGCCAGCGCCGGTGGGATCACCAGCTTGATTTTGCCGCCTTTCTTGATGTGCTTCAGGCCTTCGGTCCAGCCTGGGATCACGCCGTCCAGACGGAACGACAGCGGCTCGCCGCGGGTGTAGGAGTTATCGAACTCGGTACCGTCGGTCAGGGTGCCTTTGTAGTTCACTACCACGGTGTCGCTGTCTTTCGGTGCTTCACCCGCGCCCGGTTTCTCTACCTGGTACAGCAGGCCGGATTCGGTTTTCTTCACGCCTTTTTCTTTAGCGAAGCTGTCGCGGTACTTGGCGCCTTTGGTTTCGTTGTCCTTGGCGTCCTGTTCCATCTTCGCCTGAGCGGAAGCCTTCACGCGCGCTTCGAAGCCCTGCAGGGTCTTCTCGATGTCGGCATCGTTCAGCTTGCTCTTGTTGGCGAACGCGTCCTGAACGCCGGCGATCAGCTGATCTTTGTCCAGCTTGATGCCCAGCTTCTCTTGCTCTTTCAGAGAGTTGTCCATGTAACGACCGAGAGAGGCGCCCAGTGCGTAAGCCGCTTGCTCGTCGTCGTTTTTGAACTTGCCGGTGCTCGGTGCTGCTGCCGCGTCCGCTGGTTTAGCGGCTTCTGCCGGTTTGGCGGCATCGGCTGCCATGACCTGGGTCGCATTCAGAGCAAAAGCCATGGTGGTTGCCAGAAGCGTGACTTTAAACAAAGATTTCATCCATTTCTCCAGTGTCTGAAGCAATGCCCCAAACAATCATTAGGTAAGATAACCGGGCTACTATAGCTGCCTGAAACAAAACAAAACAGTCGCACAGGTAACCAATCGAGTCAAAGTGTGACTCCCGCTTTGCCAAGAAGTTTCCCACCGCGTGCTACTCGCATGATAAATCAGATTTTTCTTGCAGAATATTCGGCGAGGTTAGCAAAAAACGGCGTATCAGGCGCGCAACTTTTCAGCACTTTACACTGCCGATCGCAACGTTGCGCGCCGTCTGGAGAAATAGCGCGAGCAAACCCGGCGCCAGCTGTTACCATAGCGCCGAATCAGGATTTTATCGCGTCAGAGGTAGCCTCATGCACAACGCCGACACTCAACGCCTGCTACAGCGGCTTGAAGAACTGGAGAGCCGTCAGGCCTTCCAAGAGCTCACCATCGAAGAGCTCAACCAGACCGTCATCCAGCATCAAATGGAAATGCTGAAGATGCGCGAACATCTGCGCATGTTGACCGACAAGCTGCGCTCGACCCAAACCTCAATGATCGCCTCGCAATCGGAAGAAACGCCTCCACCGCACTATTGAGGGCCCGCCATGCGGTTATTTCAGGCGTGCCAGCCCTGCGACGGCACGCTCGAGATACCGGCGCGGGCACCCCAGGTTGATACGGATAAAACCGCTCCCCTGCGGGCCGAAACCGTTGCCCATCGACGGCGCCAGCTTCGCCACCGCCACCAGCGCCTGCTGCAAGTCAGCATCGTTCAAACCCAGCGAGCGGCAATCCAGCCAGGCGAGATAGGTCCCTTCAGCCTGGGTCATCGTGCACCAGGGCGCGGCGTCCGCCAGCGCCTGCTTAAACCAACGCCGGTTCTCCGCCAGGTAGTCGAGCAGCTCATCAAGCCAGGCCGCGCCCCGTTGATAGGCCGCGGTCGCCGCCGTCATCGACAGCGCGTTGAACACATCCAGCCCGTGGGCGTTCAGCCGATCGACAAACGCCTGCCGAAGCCGGGCATTGGGGATCAGGAAATTCGAAATGCGCAGCGAGGAAAGGCCGAACGTTTTGCTGGCGGACGTCGCCGCAATGACCCGCTCGCGATATTCCTCGCCCAGATGCAACACCGACGTAAACGTCTCGCCGGGCAGCAGCAGATCGGCCCAAATTTCATCGGAGATCACCGTGACGTCGTGGGCGTGGCAGAGCGCCATGAGCCGCTCCAGTTCATCACGGCGCCAGCAACGGCCGGTCGGGTTGTGCGGATTGCACAGCAACAACAGCGGCGGTTTACGCTGCGCCAGGCAGGCGGCCAGCTGGTCGAAATCGATCCGGTATCCCTGCGGGGTTTCCAGCAGCGGGTTTTCAATCACCTCTCTGCCGTTCATGGTGACTATCTTGGCGAACGAGCCATAGTACGGCCCCTGCACCACCACGCCATCCCCCGGCCTGCTGAGCAGTTGGATCAGCATCGCCAACCCCGGCACTACCCCTTCAATCGACGTGAACCATTCGCGCCGCAGCGGCAAGCCGTGCCGCTTGGCAAACCAGTCGATCGCCGCCTCATAGTAAGCGTCGTCGCGTTCGCTGTAGCCAAAGACGCCGTGGTCCACCCGCTGATGCAGCGCCTGCTGCACCTCCGGCGGGCACGGAAAGTCGAAATCGGACACCCACATCGGCAACAGTTCACTGCCGTCCAGTTGCAGATAGCGGTCGATGAAGTCCCACTTCACGGAGCCGGTGTTGTGGCGATCGATGATGGCGTTGAAATGACTCGTCATGTCAGGCTTCCTTACGCTGCAAGTCGTTCTGAGGTTGGAGTTTGGCGATACCGAAGCCGGTAGACCCATAAATCAGGGCGAACACCACCGCGGCATAACATTGGATCGCCCACGGCAGCAGATCGAGGGTGCTGACCCCCAGCGTGGTGGCCATGTAAATGCCGGCGGCCGTCCACGGGATCAGCGGTTCGATGACGGTGCCCGCATCTTCGACGGTGCGCGACAGATTTTTGTTGTCCAGCCCCATGCGTCGATAGGCCCCTTTGAACAGCTCCGCCGGGATCAGCAGCGCCAGCTTGCCGTCGCTGGTCGCGCCGGTCACCAGGATAGTGGTGGCAACGGTGGCGGCGATCAGCTGGCCGGTGGTGTGCACCACTTTCAGCAGCCGGCTGATGATCACCGTCAGCGCGCCGGTCAGCGTCAGGGCACCGGCGAAGGAAAAGGCGCAGAACACCAGCAGGATCGTACTCATCATCGAGAACATGCCGCCGCGGTTCAGCAGGCGCGGCACATCGGCGACGATCCCTTCGACGTTATGGCCCTGAGTGGCGAACATCGACAGATTGAAGCCGTCCATCAACGCATTCAGCCCCTGCTGCAGGCTAAAGCCCTGCAGCGCGACGCCGATGGCGATCGCCAGCGCGCAGGCGGCCAGCATGACGGGGATCACCGGCCGTTTGGTCACCGCGCCCCACAGCACCAGCACCGGCGGCAGGATCAGCAGCAGATTGAAGTGGTACAGCCCCTCGAGCGCACCGACAATTTCGGTCACTTTCTCGGGCGTTGCCACACTGCCCACCGAACCGGTGTGGCCGGCGATCAGGTACACCACGGCGGCCAGGATAAAACTCGGCAGCGTCGTGTACATCAGATGCTGGATATGGCTGTAGAGATCGGTATCCGCAACGATAGCCGCGAAGTTCGTCGAATCGGACAACGGCGAAATTTTGTCGCCGAAGTAAGCGCCGGACACCACCGCCCCGGCCGCGGCGGCCAGCGGCACGTCCAGACCGGCGGCCACGCCCATCAGCGCCACGCCCACGGTGCCGGCCGCCCCCCACGAGGTGCCGGTGCACACCGAGATCACGCTGGTGATGAAGAACGCGGCGATCAGAATGTATTGGGGGCTGATCAGCTTCAGCCCCCAATACACCATGTAAGGGATGGTGCCGCTGATCATCCAGGTGCCGATCAGGCCGCCCACGCAGATCAGGATCATGATCACCGGCATCGCCTTCGCCAGCTTGGCCACGATGGCCTCGATGATGTCGTCCCAGCGGTAGCCTTGCCACCAGGCTAACGCCGCGGCGATGGCGGCGGAAACCAGCAGCAGCGGTTCAATGCGCAGGCCAAACTGGCCATAGCCGATGATGAGCAGCAACAGCATGGCCACAATCGGCAGCGTCGCCAGCCCAAGGTTGAGCGTTTTCTTATTATCCATATACGGCTCCTGTTGAAGATGGGGTACTGCAACAGCGTAATGGCTTCGGTAATTGGAGGATGTGAGCGCAGGCAACCGGCCATGTAATCGGTTTCATGAGATGGCGTTGTGTGAGCCGTCTCTCATTCACCGCGCTTGCTTTGCTCATGCGGTTCGCCGTCGGCTACGGAGTCTCGCAGGATAAGTTCGGCCGAAAAGCGGTTGTTTCGTGGCGCGACGTCGCTGCCGCTGTGAATCTGTAGCGCCAGGCGCGCGGCACGCCGAGCCATTTTCTCGATGGGATAATGCACGGTGGTCAACGCGGGGTGGAGATACTTCGCCAGGGCAATGTCGTCAAAACCGACGATCGACAGCGCCTCAGGCAGCTGAATGTGCCGTTGGTGGCAGGTGCGCATCATGCCGGCGGCCATTACGTCGTTGAAGGTCACTGCGGCGGTGAAGCATGGGTCGCTGGCCAGCACGCGCTCGGCCGCCAGTTCGCCCCCTCGCTCGTTGAAGGGCACGCTGATGATCCAGCTGCCGGGTACCTCAATGCCGGCGGCGGCCATGGCCTTGCGGTAACCCGCTAACCGCTGCGCGCGGTCGTCGATCGGCAGATCCGCCGTCACGCAGGCAATTCTCCGATGCCCCTGGCGTATGAGCAACTCGGTCGCCGTCTGCGCCGCATTGGCGTTGTCGAGCCAGATGCAACGGTTGGCGATGGCGGGCAGATAACGATTGATCAGCACCAGCGCAGGCGTGTGGGCGGCGTAGCGCAGCAGCTCCTCCTCCCCCATGCGCGTGACGTGCGCCACGATGGCTTCGCATCCCTGGTTGATGAGAAAATCGAGGCCGCTTTTTTCCAGCTCGGCCTGATGCCCGCCGCTGCACAACATCAACCGCACGCCGGCCTGCCGCGTGATGTCTTCCACGCCCCGCGCCAGGCGTGAAAAAAACGGATCGTCGAGGTTGCCGGTCAGCAATCCCAGCATATTGCCGCTTCTTTTCGCCAGCGCCAGCGCGGCGGCGTTGCGATGGTAGTTAAACTCGCGCATCGCTTTCTCGACGCGTTCGCGGGTCACCGGTTCAACGTAGGCGGTATTATTGATCACCCGGCTGACGGTGGCCGTGGAAACGCCGGCGCGGCGCGCAACGTCTTTCATGGTGGCCATGGCATGTCCTGTTGTGCCGTTCGGCGCCCGGTGCGCCGCGCATAAAAAAGGGCAGCCGATGGCCGCCCTCTTGTCTCGTCACTGCGCTCTGCTTAGTGGCAGCCGCAGCCGCCGTTACCGCAACCACCTTTACCGTGGTCGTGACCATGGTCGTGATCGTGGCTGTGGCCGTGACCGCCGCAGCAGCCTTCACCGTGCTCGTGGTGATGGTCGTGCTCGCCGTGTACGTGGCCGTGCGCCAGTTCTTCTTCGGTCGCTTCGCGGATCGCGACAACTTCCACGTTGAAGTTCAGGTTTTGGCCGGCCAGCATGTGGTTGCCGTCAACCACCACGTGGTCGCCGTCAACTTCGGTGATTTCAACCGGTACCGGGCCCTGATCGGTGTCAGCCAGGAAACGCATGCCGACCTGCAGTTCGTCAACGCCCATGAAGACGTCTTTCGGTACGCGCTGCACCAGGTTTTCGTCGTAGTTGCCGTACGCGTCGTTCGCGCCGACGTGAACGTCAAAACGATCGCCAACGTCGTGGCCTTCGAGTGCTTTTTCCAGACCTGCGATCAGAGAACCATGCCCGTGCAGATAGTCCAGCGGTGCGCTCACCGGAGACTCATCAACCAAAACACCGTCTTCTGTACGTACTTGGTAAGCCAGGCTGACCACCAAGTCTTTTGCTACTTTCATGATATCTCCTACCGTTGGCTACTAGGACGCACACCGTTATCGGGATGCGCGCCTTTTCCGGACAGATTGTATCGGAAATCTGCCTCGCTGTACCCTCCGGGATAAAAAAACGCTACTTCGGCTGGAAAATGCCGATCACCTGCTCTTGCGGGCGAACGTGTTTTTCCACCTGTTGTTCGGTCTGGCGCTGATGGTGGCCGCACTTGACGCACTCCACCACCTCCACCTGATCCTCCCGCCATACCGCCAGCGTATCCATGGAGCTACAGCTTGGGCACACCGCCCCGGCGATAAATCTTTTACGTGTTGCAGACATCGTTATGCTCCCGCTTATTCGTATTCGTCCCAGCCGTCGAACTGGCGGCTTTCTTTTTGCATTTCGCGATGGAACAGCTCTTCCAGCTCGCGCCGCGCCTCTTTCACGCGGGAAATTTGAGCCACGTCGCCCTGATGCGGCGGCATCAGTTCACGCAGCATACGCATATCCAGGCGGCGGAAATGCTGCTGGGCGCGGAAGGCCTGATGCGGGTGCATGCCCAACTCCATCAGCGCCTTGCGCCCCAGTTCCAGCGCGCTGGAGAAGGTTTCGCGGCTGAACTGTTTTACCCCTGCCTGCAGCAACTCATGCGCCTCCACGCGGCCGCGCGCCCGCGCCAGAATGCTCAGGTTCGGGAAGTGTTGCTGGCACAGCCGCACGATCTCCATGGTGTCTTCCGGCTCATTGCAGGTGATCACGATCGACTTGGCCTTCTCGGCGCCCGCCGCACGCAGCAGCTCCAGCTCGGTGGCATCGCCGTAATAAACCTTGTAGCCATAGCGCCGCAGTACGCCAACGGCGCTGACGTCGCGCTCCAGTACGGTAATGCGCATTTTGTTGGCCATCAACAGGCGGCCGATCACCTGGCCGAAACGCCCGAAGCCGACGATGATCACCTGCGGGTCGTCATCTTCCACGTACGGCGTCTCCTCGTCTTCGTCTTTGGCGTTATAGCGCCGCGCCAAAATGCGGTCGATGGCCTGCATCAACAGCGGCGTGGTCATCATCGACAGCGTCACCACCACCAGCAGCAAAGAGAGTTGATCCGGCTGCAGCACCTTTTGGGCGCCCGCCGCCGAAAACAGCACGAAGGCGAACTCACCGCCCTGGCTGAGCACCCCGGCAAACTGCAGCCGCACCGAACTGCGCAGGCCGAACAGGCGCGACACGCCGTAGAGCACGCCGGATTTGACCGTCACCAGCACCAGCACGCCGATCAACACCTCGGCCAGATGGGTGTAGAGCACGCCGATATTCAACACCATGCCCACCGAGATAAAGAACAACCCCAGCAGCAGCCCTTTAAACGGCTCGATGGAAATTTCCAGTTCGTGGCGGTATTCGCTCTCCGCCAGCAGCACCCCGGCAATGAAGGTGCCGAGCGCCATCGACAGGCCGAGCGCTTCCATAAACAGCGCCGAGCCGAGCACCAGCAACAGCGCCGCGGCGGTGAAGATCTCGCGCACGCCGGAAGCGGCGATATAGCGGAACAGCGGCCGCAGCAGGAAACGGCCGCCGATCAGCATGCCGCCGAACGCCGCCACCTTAAGCGCGATCTTCGCCCAGTCGTCGCTGGTGCCGCCGGCGCCGGCCAGAATCGGGATCAGCGCCAGCGCCGGGATCACCGCCATATCCTGGAACAGCAGCACCGAGAAGCCGAGCTGCCCCCCTTCGTTGCGGTTCATGCCCTTCTCGCGCATCAGCTGCAGCGCCATGGCGGTGGAAGACATCGCCAGGCCGACGCCGCCGATCACCGCCGCCTGCCAGGCGAAGTGCGTCAGGTACAGCAACGCGCCCAGCACCGCCGCGGTGATCAACACCTGGCCGGCGCCGGCGCCGAAGATCGAACGCCGCAGCTCCCACAGCTTGCTGGGGTTCAGCTCCAGGCCGATGATGAACATCAGGAACACCACGCCCAGCTCGGAGAAGTGCAGGATCTCGTCGACGTCACGAATGAAGCCCAATCCCCAGGGGCCGATGGCGATGCCGGCGATCAGATAGCCCAGCACCGCGCCGATCCCCAGGCGACGGGCGATCGGCACCGTCACCACCGCGGCGAACAGGAACAGTAAAATGGCGGTCAGTAAGGTCGATCCTTCCATGCTCACCGCCCTCCGCGCGGCAGCGGGTGGCTCAGCCACTCGCCGTAGGCGTCCGCATGGCTACGCAGCACCTCCGGCTTTTGCCGCCGCGCCCAATACACCACGAACGGCGTCAGCCAATGCATATGGCACATCCCGGCGGTCAGCTCGAACGGCCGCAGAATATCTTCCATCGGGTAGTGGTTATAACCGCCGGTGCGGTAGGCGCCTTCCGGTTCGCCGGTGGTGATCACCGAACGCCAGTATTTGCCCGCCAGCGCATTGCCGCCCACGCCGCTGGCAAAGCCGCGCGACAGCACGCGATCCAGCCACTCCTTCAGCAGCGCCGGGCAGCTGTAGGTATACAGGGGGTGCTGAAACACGATGACCTGATGCTCACGCAGCAGCTGTTGTTCGTGATGGATATCGATAAAAAAATCAGGGTAGTGCGCGTAGAGATCGTGCACGGTGACATGTTCCAACTGCTGCGCCGGTCGAAGCAAAACCCGGTTCGCCACCGAGTCATGGGATTCCGGATGGGCATACAGCAGCAAGACCTTGGGCGGCTGCGACATCATTCCCCTCCAAAGCGTCGTCAGGGTAGCGGTTTTCCGTTACCATGCATCGCAAAGACAAAAACAGCGCGCGGTGCGCGTTCTGTTACCTTAATGATAATTTAACATACTCTGAACATACGGCGCTTTATGATTGTATTCTCCTCGCTACAAATCCGACGCGGCATCCGCGTCCTGCTGGACAACGCCACGGCGACGGTTAATCCAGGTCAGAAGGTCGGCCTGGTGGGCAAAAACGGCTGCGGCAAATCCACGCTGCTGTCGCTGCTGAAGGGCGAGATCGCGGCGGACGGCGGCAGCTTCACCTTCCCCGGCAACTGGGCGCTGGCCTGGGTCAACCAGGAGACGCCGGCGCTGGACGTGCCGGCAATCGAGTATGTTATCGACGGCGACCGCGAGTTTCGCCAACTCGAAGCCGAATTGCAGGCGGCCAACGATCGCAACGACGGCCACGCCATCGCCACCCTGCACGGCAAGCTGGACGCCATCGACGCCTGGACCATCCGCTCCCGCGCCGCCAGCCTGCTGCACGGCCTCGGCTTCTCCAACGAACAGCTGCAAAGCCCGGTGCGCGACTTCTCCGGCGGCTGGCGCATGCGCCTCAACCTGGCGCAGGCGCTGGTGTGCCGTTCCGACCTGCTGCTGCTCGACGAACCGACCAACCACCTGGATCTCGACGCGGTGATCTGGCTGGAGCGCTGGCTGAAAAGCTATCCCGGCACGCTGGTGCTGATCTCGCACGACCGCGACTTCCTCGATCCGATCGTCGACAAGATCCTGCATATCGAACAGCAGACGATGAATGAATACACCGGCAACTATTCGTCGTTCGAACGCCAGCGCGCCACCAAACTGGCGCAGCAGCAGTCGCTGTATCAGCACCAGCAAGAAAAAGTGGCGCACCTGCAAAGCTATATCGACCGTTTCCGCGCGCAGGCCACCAAGGCCAAGCAGGCGCAGAGCCGCATCAAGATGCTGGAGCGCATGGAGCTGATCGCCCCGGCGCACGTCGACAACCCGTTCACCTTCAGCTTCCGTCCGCCGGAAAGCCTGCCGAATCCGCTGCTGCGCATGGACAAAGTCAGCGCCGGGTATGGCGACAAAGTGATCCTGAAGTCAATCAAGCTGAACCTGGTGCCCGGCTCGCGCATTGGCCTGCTCGGCCGCAACGGCGCCGGTAAATCGACGCTGATCAAACTGCTGGCCGGCACTCTGGAACCGCTGAGCGGCGAGATCGGCCTGGCGAAAGGCATCAAGCTGGGTTACTTCGCCCAGCACCAGCTGGAATTCTTGCGCGCCGACGAATCGCCGCTGCAGCACCTGAGCCGCATCGCGCCACGGGTGCTGGAGCAGCAGCTGCGCGACTATCTGGGCGGTTTCGGTTTCCAGGGCGACAAGGTCAGCGAAGTGACCGAACGTTTCTCCGGCGGCGAGAAGGCGCGGCTGGTGCTGGCGCTGATCGTCTGGCAGCGCCCTAACCTGCTGCTGCTCGATGAACCGACCAACCACCTGGATCTCGACATGCGTCAGGCGCTGACCGAAGCGCTGATCGATTTCGAAGGCGCGTTGGTGGTGGTCTCGCACGACCGTCACCTGCTGCGTTCCACCACCGACGATCTGTACCTGGTGCACGACGGCCAGGTCGAGCCTTTCGAGGGCGATCTCGACGACTACCAGCAGTGGCTTGTCGACCTGCAGCGCCAGGAAAGCCAGCAGGACGCACCGGAAAAAGAGAGCGGCGGCAACAGCGCGCAGGCGCGCAAGGATCAAAAACGCCGCGAGGCGGAGTTCCGTACGCAGACCCAGCCGCTGCGCAAGCAGATCGCCAAGCTGGAACAGCAAATGGAAAAACTGGGCGCCGAACTGGCGGCGGTGGAGGAACAGCTGGCGGATTCCGCACTGTACGACATCAGCCGCAAGGCCGAGTTGACCGACTGCCTGCAAAAGCAAAGCCAGGCCAAATCCGCGCTGGAAGAGACGGAAATGACCTGGCTGGATGCACAGGAACAGCTGGAACAGTTAACGCAGGCGTTCGAAGCCTAAGCCTCAGGCCTTGTAAAAAGGCCTATCCCCCAGAATGGTCGCGCGGTGCATGATGCGCCGCTGCGGCAGATAATCCGCGTTGGCGTAGTGTTGCGTCACGCGGTTATCCCAGATCGCCACGTCATTTTCCTGCCAGCGCCAGCGCACCTGAAACTCCGGTTTGGTGATGTGAGCAAACAGGAAGTTCAACAAAGCGTCGCTCTCTTTCGGCGCCAGATCGACGATCCGCGTGGTAAATCCTTCATTGACGAACAGCGCCTGCCGGCCGCTGACCGGGTGGGTGCGTACCACCGGATGCAGCAGCGGCGGGTTTTTCTGCACCGCCAGCTGCCAGCGCTGATGCTCCTCTTCACTGCCGCGATGTTTATGTTCCGGGAACGACTTGGTGAAGTCATGCTCCGCACGCAGCCCTGCGAGCAGCGTTCTGAACGGCGCCGACAACGCCTCGTAGGCCGCGATGCCGCTGGCCCACAGCGTATCGCCGCCGGTGGAAGGCAAGGTCTTGGCCGCCAGGATCGCCCCCAGCGGCGGGTTCTCGATAAAGGTCACGTCGGTGTGCCAGTTATCGTTGTCCGGCGGGTTGTCGTCGTGGGTATCGAGCACGATGATCTCTTCCACGTCGGTGGCGTGCGGATAGACCGGATGGATATGCAGATCGCCGAAGCGGCCGGCCAGATCGCGCTGCTGCAGCGGCGTGATCGGCTGATTGCGGAAGAACAGCACCTGATGCTTCAGCAAGGCATGATAAAGCTGTTCAAACTGGCCGTCGCCCAGCGGCCGGGCCAACTCGACGTTTTCCACCAGCGCCCCGATGTAAGGCCCCAGCGGGGTGATATTCAGACGTTCGTTCATTGCTGTACTCCATGCCACGGGGTCAATCGGCGCTGCAGGGCACGCAGCCCCAGCTCCAGCCCAAATGCAATCACCGCAATCACGCCGATGCCGGCCAACACCACGTCGGTCGCCAGAAACTCACCGGCGGATTGCACCATAAATCCCAGGCCGCGCGTGGCGGCGATCAGTTCGGCAGCCACCAGCGTCGACCAGCCGACGCCCAGCCCGATGCGAATGCCGGTCAGGATCTCCGGCAGCGCGCTCGGCAGCACCACGAAACGCAGCACCTGCCAACGCGTGGCGCCCAACGCGCGGGCGGCACGCACCCTCACCTGCGCCACGCTGCGCACGCCGGCCACGGCAGACAGCGTCACCGGCGCGAAGATCGCCAGATAAATCAGCAAGATCTTTGAGGTTTCGCCGATGCCGAACCAAATCACCATCAGCGGCAGATAGGCCAGCGGCGGCACCGGGCGATAGATTTCAATCAGCGGATCGAGGATGCCGCGTACCGTGTCGTTCAGCCCCATGGCAATGCCCACCGGAATGCCGACGATCACCGCCGCCAACAGCGCTACCAGAATGCGCCCCAGGCTGGCCGCCAGATGTTGCCACAGCGTGGCGTCCATAAAGCCTTGCGGGCTGGCGATGGTGATCAACTGGTGCAGCACCTGCTGCGGCGCCGGCAAAAACAGCGGGCTGATCAGCTGCAGCGCCGTTACGCCCCACCAGACGATCAACACCGTCAACAGCGTGGCGCCGCTCAGCCAAACGTTGCGCGGCACGCTGAAACGGCGTGCCGCTTTGCCCTGCGGCTGCCCCGCGGCCTTCAGAGTGGAATGCAGGCTCATAGCAAGGCCTCGCGCTGTTGGAAAACTTTGCCCAGCACGTATTCGCGCTGCGCGATAAATTCAGGATCTGACTTGATGGCGCGGCAGGCTTCGCCGTCGGCATAGCGTTGGCCGAAGTTCAGCGACAGCCGCTCCACCACCTGCCCTGGCCCCGGCGACAGCAGCAGCAGTTCGCTGGCGAGGAACACCGCCTCTTCGATATCGTGGGTGATCAGCAGCACCTGCTTGCCGGTATCACGCCAAATGGTCAGCAACAGCTCCTGCATCTGCTCGCGGGTGAACGCGTCCAGGGCGCCGAACGGCTCGTCCAACAACAACAGCCGCGGATCGGCGGCCAGAGCGCGGGCGATGCCGACGCGTTGGCGCATGCCGCCGGAAAGCTGCCAGATGAAGTGCTGTTCATAGCCCGCCAGCCCCACGCGCTGCAGCATCTGCTCCGCCACCTGGCGGCGCTGCGCCTTGCCGACGCCGGCCAGTTGCAGGCCGAACTCGACGTTGTCCACCACGTTGCGCCACGGCAGTAAGCCCTCATGCTGGAACACCACGCCCCGTTCGGCGCTCGGGCCGTGAACGGGCGTTCCATCCAGCGTGATGCTGCCAGCTGAAGGCTCGATAAACCCGGCGATCAAATTCAGCAGCGTGGTCTTGCCGCAGCCCGACGGGCCGAGCACCACCACCAGTTGCCCGGCGGCGATCTGGAACGACACGTCACGCAGCGCGGGCCGCCCCTGATACTCTGCTGAAAGATGATTGACGTTTAGCATCCTGCTTCCTTACGACTGCGGCGCAGCCTGCACCTGTTTCACAAAGCGGTCGGTCACGTAAGCGCTGTAGTCGCTGTCGACCTGCGGGATCTTGCCCTGCTGCTTGAGGAATTCGGCGGTATCGCGGATCGCCTTGTCCACCGGCTGGCCGAGCTGGGCAACCTGATCCGCCACCGGCAGATAACGGTTTCCCTTCACCAGCTCCGGCACCTGCGCTTCCGGCACGCCGCTCAGGCGCGCCAGCGTGCTGAGGTGGTTCGGATCTTTCAGCCACTGTTCCGGCGCCGCCAGGTAGGCTTTTTGCGCCTGCAGGGCGCTGGCGGCAAAGGCGGTCACCACGTCGGGATGTTTCTCGGCAAAATCTTTGCGCACCACCCACACGTCCAGCGTCGGCGAGCCCCATTCGCCCACCTGCGCGGAGTCGGTCAACACCTTGCCCTGTTTGGCCAGTTCGTTGACCACCGGCGCCCAGACGTAGGCGCCGTCGATGTCGCCGCGCTGCCAGGCGGCGGCGATGGCCGGCGGCTGCAGATTGAGGATCTTCACCTGCTCAGGCTTGATGCCCCAATGCTTGAGCGAGGCCAGCAGGCTGTAATGGGTGGTGGAGATAAACGGCACCGCAATGCGCTTGCCGATCAGATCCTGCGGGCTTTTGATGTCATTTTTCACCACCAGCGCTTCGGAACTGCCGAGCTGCGAGGCGATGAGGAACACTTCGATGGGGAGTTTCTGGCTGGCGGCCACCGCCAGCGGGCTGGAGCCGATATTGCCGATCTGCACGTCGCCGGAGGCCAACGCACGCAGCACGCTGGAGCCGCTGTCGAACTTACGCCAGTCGACGGTCGCGCCGGACCGTTTGGCGAAGCTGTTTTCCGCCTGCGCCACCTTGGCCGGTTCCGCCGACGTCTGGTACGCCACGGTCACATCCACCGCGTAGGCGCTGGTTGCGCTGAGCGACAGCGCCAACAGCGCCGCGTTGCGTAAGGAAAAGAGTTTGCCCGCCATGTTCCGCTCCGTTGATAAAAATCTGTTCAGTTGCTGACAGTTTTATCTGAGCGATGACGGGCTATAAAAGAATAAAAAAGTCTTCTTTATTACCGTGAGTAATATAAACACGGGTTACAGCGCGATACTTCCGTGCAGGAACACATGAGCATAGCCGCCGAGCAGCGTGCGATCCCCGTGCAGTTCGCAGAACAGTTCGCCGCCGCGTGCCGAGATCTGCTGCGCATGCAGCCGATGGCGGCCGAGACGCGCCGTCCAGTAAGGCATCAGCGTGCAGTGCGCGGAGCCGGTAACCGGATCTTCACCGCCGTCGAGCGTGAAATAGCGCGACACGAAGTCCACGGTGTCACCCGGCGCGGTAACGATTACCGCACGCCCGGCCAGCGCGATCAGCGCCGGGATGTCCGGCCGCAGCGCGCGTACCTGCGCCTCATTTTCCAGCACCACCATCAGCGCTTTCGCCTGCCACACCTCCAGCGGCTGCACGCCCAGCAGCGCCGCGAGGCCCGCCGGCTCAGCCACCTTCTGCGGCGGCCGCGCGGGGAAGTCGAGCACCAGCCGTTCCCCGTCCTGCGCATCGCGCTTGACGAACAGCTCGCCGCCGGCCGAACGGAAGCGGATATCCTGCAGCGCCGGATTGATCGCGCTGAACATCACATGCGCCGCCGCCAGGGTGCCGTGGCCGCAAAGATCGACCTCGCGTTCCGGGGTAAACCAGCGGATAGCGGTCATGTCGCCGTCATCCCAGACAAAGCTGGTTTCCGGCAGGCCGATCTCGTTGGCGATCGCCTGCAGCCGCTCCGCCGGCAGCGGCTGCGTCAGCAGGCAAACCCCGGCCGGGTTGCCGCGCAGCCCTTTGCCGGTAAAGGCAACCACGTGATAATAATTTTCCGCCATCGTTCGCTCCTTAATGCCAGATCAGTAACACACAGGCTGCGGTCAACAACCCCATGGAAACGTTGAAGATAACCCAGGCCTTTTTGCTGCGCAGCAGGCGGCCGATCACGGTGCCGAACGCCAGCCAGATAATGCCGGCGACAATGTTGACCACCAAAATGCCCAGCGCGATCGCCGCAATGGATCCGTTGTACTTATCGCCCGCCAGGCTGAAGCTGGCCACCGCCCCCAGCGCCATCAGCCAGGCTTTCGGGTTGAGGAACTGCAGCAGCCAGCCCTGATACAGCCGCACCGGCTGCGGCGGCGCCACGTCGGTTTCCAGTTTTTCATAGGCGGCGGTGGCGACTTTCCACGCCAGCCACAGCAGGTACAGACTGCCGAGGATTTTCAGGATCAGGTGCAGCGACGGGTAGACCAGGATCAGGCTGCCGACGCCGAAAGCCACCAGCAGCAAAATGCTTTGCATGCCGAGCATGATACCGACCATCAGCCACAGCGATCGCATAAAGCCGAAGTTAGCGCCGGAGGTAGTCAACAGCAGGTTATTGGGGCCAGGCGTGATGGCGGCGACCCACAGGAAGCCCAGCATCGAAAGGAATAAACTCGGTTCCATGGCACGGGTGCTCCTCACCCAAGGCGCTTTTTTGCAGTATCATTGTTATTTCTTGGTATTGAAGCTAACAGTGCGCTAGGGATCTCACAATAGCCGCCCACAACATTTTTACTCAGCCTATGCCTAACACCTTTCGCCCTCTGACCGGGGCCAGTAACCCGCACCTGCAAACGCTGTTGCCGCGGTTGGTGCGCCGCCGCGTGTTATTGAAACCGCATTGGCAACGGCTGGAATTGCCTGACGGCGATTTCGTCGATCTCGCCTGGAGCGAAGATCCGGCACAGGCGCGCGACAAACCGCGCGCGGTGCTGTTCCACGGCCTGGAAGGCAGCTTCTACAGCCCCTACGCACATGGCCTGCTCAACGCCTGGCGTGAGCGTGGCTGGCTCGGCGTGGTGATGCACTTTCGCGGCTGCAGCGGCGTGCCCAACCGCAAGCAGCGCATCTACCACTCCGGTGAAACCGAAGATGCGCGCTTCTTTCTGCGCTGGCTGCGCGACCGCTACGGCGAGGTGCCGACCGCGGCGGTAGGCGTTTCGCTCGGCGGCAACATGCTGGCCTGCTATCTGGCGCAGCAAGGCGCCGACAGCCTGCTGCAAGCGGCGGTGGTGGTCTCGGCGCCGCTGATGCTGGAGCCCTGCGCCTACCGCATGGAGCAAGGCTTCTCCCGTGTTTATCAGCGCTACCTGCTGGGGCAGCTGAAACAAAACGCCACCCGCAAGCTGTTGCACTACCCGGACACTCTGCCGCTCAAGCTGTCACAGCTGAACGGGTTGCGGCGCATCCGCGAATTCGACGACGCCATTACCTCGCGCATTCACGGCTTTAGCGACGCTATCGACTACTATCGCCGCTGCAGCGCCCTACCGCTGTTGCCGGCTATTCAGACGCCGCTGCTGATCATCCATGCGAAGGACGATCCCTTCATGACCCATGAGGTGATCCCCGACGTCGCCAGCCTGCCGCGCAATATCGAATATCAGCTGACCGAGTACGGCGGCCACGTCGGCTTCGTCGGCGGCACGCTGAAAAAACCGCACATGTGGCTGGAACATCGCATTCCGGCCTGGCTTTCCCCTTATCTGGACATCCCGACGTGATCATTCCCTGGCAAGAACTGGCAACCGACACCCTGAACAGCCTGATCGAATCCTTTGTACTGCGCGAAGGCACCGATTACGGCGAACACGAACGCTCGCTGGAACAGAAGGTGGAGGACGTGCGTCGCCAGCTGAAAAACGGCGAAGTGGTGCTGGTGTGGTCGGAACTGCACGAGAGCGTCAACATCATGCCGCGCGGCCAGTTCCGCGCCGGGCAGGAAGAAATTTAGTGGCGCTCGGTTCTATGACTGACGGAAAAAATCAGGTAACAATGGGGCATTGCAAACCAGCGCGCGCCATTTTTTCCTGAGATAGAGAGCGTCAACAAGAGCCACAATAATCCCCTGACGCCGGCGCATTCAACACGGAGTGACAACCATCATGTCTGCCAAACATCCCGTTATCGCGGTGACCGGTTCCAGCGGCGCCGGCACCACCACCACCAGCGTGGCGTTCCGTAAGATCTTCCAACAGCTCAACATCCGCGCCGCCGAGCTGGAGGGCGACAGCTTCCATCGCTACACCCGGCCGGAAATGGACGCGGCGATCCGCAAGGCGCGCGATCTGGGCAGACACATCAGCTATTTCGGCCCCGAGGCCAACGACTTCGGCCTGCTGCAGCAGAGCTTTATCGACTACGGCAAGAACGGCACCGGGCGCTCGCGCAAGTATCTGCACACCTACGACGAAGCGGTGCCCTACAATCAGGTGCCGGGTACCTTCACCCCGTGGGAACCGCTGCCGGCGCCGACTGACGTGCTGTTCTACGAGGGGCTGCACGGCGGCGTGGTCACCGAGCACCATGACGTGGCCAACCACGTCGATCTGCTGGTCGGCGTGGTGCCGATCGTCAACCTGGAGTGGATTCAGAAACTGATCCGCGATACCGGCGAGCGCGGCCACTCTCGCGAAGCGGTGATGGATTCGGTGGTGCGTTCGATGGAAGATTACATCAACTACATCACGCCGCAGTTCTCGCGCACCCACATCAACTTCCAGCGCGTGCCGACGGTGGACACCTCCAACCCGTTCGCCGCCAAGGCGATTCCCTCACTGGACGAAAGCTTCGTGGTGATCCACTTCCGCGGGCTGGATCAGATAGATTTCCCCTATTTGCTGGCGATGCTGCAGGGTTCGTTTATCTCACACATCAATACGTTAGTGGTGCCGGGCGGCAAGATGGGGCTGGCGATGGAGCTGATCATGGCGCCGCTGGTGCAGCGGTTGCTGGAAGGCAAGAAGATCGAATAAATGCGTTGAGCGCGGCGCCGGGCCGCGCTCCGTTTCGATTACGCCGGTTGGCGGATCTCGAAGCTGTGGGTCACCGTGGCAGCCTTGTTGAGCATCAGCGCCACCGAGCAGTACTTCTCCGCCGACAGGTTCACCGCACGCTCGACGATCTTGTCGGTCAGGTCCTGGCCGGTAACGATGAAGTGCAGGTTGATATGGGTGAACAACCGCGGGGCTTCTTCGCGGCGCTCGGAGGTCAGCTTCACCTCGCAGTCGCGCACGTCGTTGCGCCCTTTTTGCAGGATGGACACCACGTCGATCGCGCTGCAGCCGCCCACCGACATCAGCACCATCTCCATCGGGCTGGGCGCTTTATCACCGGCGTTGCCGTCCATCAGCACCTGGTGGCCGGAGGCCGATTCCCCCAAAAACGTTAACCCTTCCACCCATTTAACTCTTGCCTGCATTCTGGTCACTCCGGTTGATTTCTTAAAATCAGAGTACGCTTTCGCATAGAAACAGGCAACGTAACCTGATGCTAATCATGCTGAAGCGAGACAACACGAGACACCCGCCTTACTCTGTGCTACAAACAGAGCCGCAATAAATCTTTCCGGGACACTGAATTTCAGGGAAACGCCCAGAGAAAGGCTCCTTTACCGGTATGTTAACAGAATGTAGCTTGCAGCGCTTACGGCAAGTTAATATGCTAGAGCGACAGCGTATTTTTATGACACGCCTCAAAACTTGCCGGTAGCCCTCGCTCATGACTGCGGCTACAGGCGGGTTTTACAGGGAACTCTGACCCCTGTGACACAAGGCAGCGATAACAACAGAGGATAACAGCGAATGGTTCTCGGCAAACCGCAAACAGACCCTACTCTCGAATGGTTCCTGTCTCATTGCCATATCCACAAATATCCATCGAAGAGTACGCTGATTCACCAAGGTGAAAAGGCCGAAACGCTTTACTACATCGTGAAAGGCTCCGTCGCGGTGCTGATTAAGGATGAAGAAGGTAAAGAGATGATCCTGTCCTACCTCAACCAGGGGGATTTCATCGGCGAGCTCGGATTGTTCGAAGAAGGCCAGGAGCGCAGCGCCTGGGTTCGCGCGAAAACCGCCTGTGAAGTGGCCGAAATTTCCTACAAGAAATTCCGCCAGCTGATCCAGGTGAACCCGGACATCCTGATGCGTCTGTCCGCCCAAATGGCGAGCCGCCTGCAGGTCACCTCCGAAAAAGTGGGCAACCTCGCCTTCCTGGACGTTACCGGCCGCATCGCGCAAACCCTGCTGAATCTGGCGAAGCAACCCGACGCCATGACTCACCCGGACGGCATGCAGATCAAGATCACCCGTCAGGAGATCGGCCAGATCGTCGGCTGCTCGCGTGAAACCGTTGGCCGTATTCTGAAAATGCTGGAAGATCAAAACCTGATTTCCGCCCACGGCAAAACCATTGTCGTCTACGGCACCCGTTAATCCCTGAAAAAACGGCGCAGTCTGCGCCGTTTTTTTGTCTGCTCTCTGCCATGTGGCGCCGCCTGATCTACCACCCGGAAATCAACTACGCACTGCGACAAACGCTGGTGTTGTGCCTGCCGGTGCTGTTCGGCCTGCTGATAGGCCAGCTGCAGCTCGGCCTGATGTTCTCCCTCGTGCCCGCCTGCTGCAATATCGCCGGGCTGGATACGCCGCATAAGCGCTTCTTTAAACGACTGATCGTCGGCGGTTCGCTGTTCGCCTTCAGCAGCGTGCTGCTGCAACAGGCCCTGCTGTGGCACGTGCCGCTGCCGGCGCTGATGCTGGGCCTGGCGCTGCTGCTCGGCGTCACCGGCGAAATCAGCCCGCTGCACGCCCGGCTGTTGCCGGCGGCGCTGGTGGCCGCCATCTTCGCCCTCAGCACGGCCGGCACGGTGCCTATCTGGCAGGCGCCGCTGCTGTACGCGATCGGCACCGCCTGGTATGGCTTATTCACCTGGTTCTGGTTCAAGCTGTGGAAAGAGCAGCCGATGCGCGAGACGCTGAGCCAGCTCTACCTGGAACTGGCGGACTATTTCGAAGCCAAATACTCGCTGCTGACCCAGCACACCGATCCGCAGACCGCGCTGCCGCCGCTGCTGGTGCGCCAGCAAAAGGTGATGGACCTGATCAGCCTGTTGTACCAACAGCTTAATTTCCTGCCGCACGCCAACAATCTCGAGCAAAAGCGCCTGCAGCGCGCCTTTCAGGTGGCGATGGACCTGCAGGAGCACATCACCGTCAGCCTGCATCTGCCGGAAGAGGTGCAAAAACTGGTGGAGCAGAGCCAGGCCGAAGCGATCATTCGCCGCAATGCTCAGGTGATCGCCGGCCGGCTGCGCGTGGTGGCGCACGATATTCTCTATCATCAACATTCGAAGCGCTTCTCCATGACCCACGAGCTGGCGGCGCTGGAAAAAATGGCGGCGCAGCATCCCGATAATCCGGTCGGCCAGTTTTGTTATTACCACTTCAGCCGCATCGCCCGCCTGCTGCGCACCCAGCATCCGCTGTACCGCCGCGACCTGATGCCCGGCCAGCACCGCCTGCCGTTTTGGCCGGCGCTGGTCAGCTATCTGTCGTTCAAATCCACCGCCCTGCGCAACGCCGCGCGGCTGGGCGTAACGCTGGCGGTCGGCAGCAGCCTGGGTGCGGTATTCAACCTGCCGAAGCCTTACTGGATCCTGCTCACCATCATGCTGGTGAGCCAAAACGGGTATAACGCCACCCGGGTGCGTATTCAGCACCGTGCGCTGGGCACGATTGCCGGGCTATTGCTGGCAGCCGGGCTGCTGCAGCTGCAGTTGCCGGAGGGAGAAACGCTGAGCATCATGCTGGTGATCACGCTGCTGGCCTACCTGGTTTCGCGCAAGAACTACGGGCTGTCGGTGATTGGCTTTACGGTCACGGCGGTTTACACCCTGCAGTTGCTGGCGCTGAACGGCTCGCATTTTCTGGTACCGCGCCTGATCGATACGCTGATCGGCTGCGTGCTGGCGTTCGGCGGCACCATTTGGCTGTGGCCGCAGTGGCAAAGCGGGCTGCTGCGCAAGAATGCCCATCAGGCGCTGGAGAACGATCAAGCCGCGCTGCGGCTGATGCTGAAGCAACCGGAACCGGACGCCACCGCGTTGGCCTATACCCGCATGCAGGTCAACCAGGCACACAACGCGCTGTTCACCTCGCTCAATCAGGCGATGCAAGAGCCGGGGTTCGCGTCAAACTATCTGGCGGACATGCGGCTGTGGGTCACTCACAGCCAGTTCATCGTCGAGCACCTGAACGCCATGACCATTCTGGCACGCGAGCACTACATGCTGACGCCGAAACTGGCGGAAGAGTATCTGCAGACCTGTGAAATCGCGCTGCAAAGCTGCCAGCAGCGGTTGGAATACGACGGCCCGAGCAGCGGCAACAGCGGCATCATGCAGCCGCCGGATCTGCATCCGGACATGCCCGTTACCGAGATGGAGCGCCATCTGCGGCGCATTTTGTCGCACCTGAGCGTGATGCACACCATTTCGTCGCTGGCCTGGCGCCAGCGCCCGCACCACGGCATCTGGCTCAAGCGCAAACTCCGCGATCAATAAGGGCGCGCGGATGAACAACCTAACAAAGATGTTGGATGATAAAAATTCAAATGACTATTCATAATCTAAAGAGGCCTCTGGTTAGTCATTTTCCGTTATATTATCGTAGTTACAGTAAGTTGTTAATGTAATTATTTATTACACCTGACATAGACTTCAGCAGTATCAAACAACTGTTTGTACTTTCAGAAAAATAAAGGCACCTTTCATTATCCGGTTGATAAACACCACTCATTTCAGCGCGCTGTTTTTTTAATCTTCAGTCGATAAAAAATTGGCAAACCCGCTGAGTATTGAGTGATGCCCTTATCTAACACGGGTTTTATTTAATAGATCTTCAATTCACAACTTCATCAATGATGACTTTATCGTTGGATAAATTAATAACTTCAGAAGAACATATTCCATTAATTCCAAATCAATATAATTTAATCACTTCCTAAAGTGCATTTCTTTTTTATTTTTCTTATACTCCCCGTCAATTGACTTATACTCTTTAAACCCATTCTTTATTAAGAATGGGGCCATTTCATCTAACGAGTCCTCACTTACAGTGATATTAACAGGCTGGTCATTAAACAATGAAAGTGAACTTTCCAATAAAAATGAGCCTAGCCCAAACCTGTTGTATTTTTTGTTAATATAAAAAGTAGATATTTTATTCTCGTCAGGATGCTTCTTCAAAACAGATAACCCAGCCAACTTGTCATTCACAGCTGCAACCAGAGCCAATCGACCACTTGGGATATGATTATGATATGGATGATCATTTCCTTTATTGAAAAACGAATTCTCTATAAAGAAATCCTTATGAAGGCTTTGACTTTCAATTGCATCCTCGATTAACTTTGACTCATACCACGATTGAAACTCGGGATAATATTCGTTAGCGTTTACAAAAAGATTTCTAACTTCACTGTTCGAGAAGTCAGATAGCTCATCAAGCATTAAAAGCTGTATGCTCTTAATCGACAGAGGAATGTTCATATTGAGTTTTTTCAACTCATCTTTATCAAAGCTTTTGAGTGTAAACACTGAACACCCCTCACGTCATCATATAATCGTATATTTTAGTTCATTCAAGAATTAGAATCAACAAAAAATGATTTAATCAAATCATAAAGCCCACAACTTACAATACTTATAATGATTATAACTAGTATGTATATAATAATAGTCTTGCCTGGTGACTCCGTTTGTCTAAACTTTGCCACAGCGATGAAATCCGTCATTCTATAATCACCCCTGGATTCCTTACCTTCGTACTTTTTCTCCCAATGATAGATCATTGATGATTGGTCTTTTTTAAACTTATCTTTCTCGAAATACTTTTGCCATGTCTCTCCTTCAAGTATTCTACATTTTTTATAACTTTGACCAGAATGCGATAACTGATATTCATCAGTTTCATTTCGTATGATAAATAAATGATATCTTGATGGGCAGGCAATCGAATTTGCAAGACTGATTTTCACATCGTTAGGTAGAACACGTAATTCATTAATTCTAAAATCAATTACTATAAGTTCATCTTTATAAGGTTTTAAATATCTATCTGAGTTAATTGTCTTATGAGATAAAGCATCTAACTCTAAAGAAGTTAGCTCATTTAACCTCAATCTCACATAATTTTTAACAAAATCTTCTTCATCATTAAATCCATCAATAAAACTAGATGACAAAATACATTTTGATAGTTTAAATGTTATTTTAGCATGATCGTGATTGACACTCACCATCACTCTGTCATCGTACCTCCCATCTATATCTCTAAACTCCAACCCAGTATTTAAAGCTAGATACTCGTTTTTTTTAGATGCCAGACTATAAACAACATGTTTCGTTTTTATGTTTCTTGTACAACGTATGTGGTCATTAAAAATGGCGGAGACCAGGTCACTGTTCGACTCCATCCTTGTACTTAAATCCTCAATCCGGTCTTTGTTAATGGGGAAAGGGATAAATATATTTAGGTTATAACCTTTTAAATCCTCAGATTTTATATCAGCTTTACCACAAGAAAACTTAATACCTAAATCAATACAGTTAATATCAGGTTCTCTTGTACACCAAAAATTAATGTGTAGCTCATCTATGCACATTGTCGAATTAGCAGTATCATAGTCCTCACCTTCAATCCATACAGCGAAACTTTTAGCCATGTGCAATCCTATTTTACTAAGTATCAAGCCTAAATTTTCCAACAAAATTATAGCACAAACAAAAAAGATTGAAATAAGAAAGAAAATCGGTCGCCACTTTTATGAAAACAATACTGTATTCATCTACTCTTCCAGTCCAGATAAGAAGATAGTTGGTTTTTTTCAGATAGATTCTATAATCAAATTCAATAGTAATAATATCGATGAAAAACTACTCCTTGACTCATGTCTCGATATAAAAGAAATGCTTAGCTATACTTCTGGAAAAGAAGCTTATGGAATTAAGATAAAAAACTTGAAAGTTGTTCAGCCCATTTCATTAGAGTTATTGAGAGATAAATTTCCTAACTTTTCCCCTCCCCAGTCATACTTGTATATAAACAGCAGCATACAGAAGTTCATCGAGGAAAGGATATTGTTTAATCAAAAATAAATAGCTTTCTTTTCATTGTATTTTCCAGATATTATTTCAGTTCGTTCCTTAAAGGTAAAATATAGCAAGCCGAGTCTGAGCATCAATATTCCAAGAGCCCTTTCATTCCGATGTGAAGGGCGAATAGATAAAGCCACATCGTAAAAACCTCGCAGTTAAACCAATAAGTCATTATATCATGCAATAATTGAAGAATTATAAATAATAAAACATAACCATTTAAAATAAAATTACACCTTCCGATGCATTCAGCACAATATAAGCTCGTCTATAAAATATAAAACCAGACTAGAAATAATAGATAATGGTGAGTCATATTATAACTATCTTTAGTGCTCATAATTTTTTGTTGATAGCAATTTTGCACTGCGGCTTAACATAGCCTTATGCCATAAGTAATAGGGCGCGGCATGCCGCGCCCCGTTATTCGCCGCGCGGGCTTCAGGCGTTGATCACATCCTGCACCGCCAGCTCGAACAGCGCCATGCCGGCCTCGATATCCTGCAGCTCCACCACCAGCGCCGGCGCGAAGCGGATCACGTTCGGCCCGGCATTGAGGATCATCAACCCACGCGCGGCGGCGGCGGTGAGGAAGTCGCGCGCCCTGCCGTGATAATGCGGCGTCAGCTCGGCGCCAATCAGCAGCCCCATGCCGCGAATCGCGGTGAAAATACCGTATTTATCGCCGATATGCTGCAAAGCCTGCACATACAGCGCATGACGCTGCTCAATGCCGCTCAGCACCTCCGGCGTATTGATCACGTCCAGCGCCGCCTCCGCCACCGCGCAGGCCAGCGGGTTGCCGCCGTAAGTGGTGCCGTGGGTGCCCACCTGCATCACCGACGCAATGTCTTCGGTGGTCAGCATGGCGCTGACCGGGAAACCGCCGCCCAGCGCCTTGGCGGTGGTGAGAATGTCCGGCGTCACGCCATAATGCATATAGGCGAACAGTTTGCCGCTGCGCCCCATGCCGCTTTGCACTTCGTCGAACACCAGCAGCGCCTGATGTTGGTCGCACAGCTCGCGCACGCCTTTGAGGAAGCCGGCGTCGACCGGCGTAATACCGCCCTCGCCCTGAATCGGCTCCATCACCACCGCGCAGGTGTGGTCGTCCATCACCGCCTTCACCGCCGCCAAATCGTTGAACGGCACGTGCACGATGTCGGCCGGCTTCGGCCCGAACCCGTCGGAGTATTTAGCCTGCCCGCCCACCGACACGGTGAATAGCGTGCGGCCGTGAAACGCGTTATAGAAAGCGATGATTTTAGTTTTGTACGGGCTGTGGCGGGTGATGGCGTAATGGCGCGCCAGTTTGAACGCCGCCTCGTTGGCCTCAGCGCCGGAGTTGGCGAAGAACACCCGATCGGCGAAGGTGGCGTCGATCAGTTTGCTTGCCAGGCGCAGCGCGGGCTCATTGGTGAAGACGTTGCTGGTATGCCACAGGGTTTCGCCCTGGCGTTTAAGCGCCTCGACCAGCGCCGGATGGCAGTGCCCCAGCGCCGTCACCGCGATGCCGCCGGAAAAATCGATGTACTCTTTTCCCTGCTGATCCCAGACCCGGCTGCCTTGGCCACGCACCGGCACAAACTGGGCAGGCGCATAAACAGGCAGGATCACCTGGTCAAAGGTACTGCGGCTCACTGCGGATTTTTCAGTCATTTTCGGCTCCACCCTGAAAGTTTTTCAGCGCTATCGTAATGTCAGATTGAAAACATAATCACGAAATATGCATAAAAAACCAATCAGGCGCAAACGCAAAACGCCTGACGGGCGAAAAAAACGCACCGGAATTAACGCTTGAGGAAATTATCCAGCAGCTGGTGGCCCTGCTCGCTGAGCACGCTTTCCGGATGGAACTGCACGCCTTCCAGCGCCAAAGTGCGGTGGCGGATGCCCATGATCTCGTCGCGTACGCCGTCGCGCTCGCTCCAGGCGGTCACTTCAAAGCAGTCCGGCAGCGTATCGGCTTTCAGCACCAGCGAGTGATAGCGGGTCACGGTCAGCGGATCGCTCAAGCCGCGAAACACGCCGACGCCCAGGTGACGAATCGCCGAGGTTTTGCCGTGCATCACCGCGCGGGCGCGCACCACCTCGGCGCCGAACGCCTGCCCCAGCGCCTGGTGCCCCAGGCACACGCCGAGGATCGGCAGCTTGTCGGCGAAATGACGAATGGCGGCCAGCGAGATACCCGCTTCGTTCGGGGTACAGGGGCCAGGGGAAATCACCAGATGCTGCGGCGCCAGCCGCTCGATATCGGCCAGCTGCAGCTCATCGTTGCGCTTCACCAGCACCTCGGCGCCCAATTCGCAGAAGTACTGGTAAAGGTTATAGGTAAAGGAGTCGTAGTTATCGATCAGCAGCAGCATGTTAGGTCCGGCAGAGAAAAATGCCGCCACAGTGTACTGATTTAACCCGCCGCTGCCGACGATAATTTCCGCTTACTTTTTACGGCCGCCGGTGATCGACCCCAGCACGCCGCGCAGGATCTGGCGGCCGAGATCGCGCGCCATGCTCTTGGCGGCGGTCTGGACGATGCCGTCGCGCTTGCCGCCGCGCGGGCCGGTGGAACCGAACAGCAGCTCGTTCAGGCCGTCCATCAGGCCGCCGCCCGCCTGCTGTTGTTGCTGTTGCGCCTGCTGTTGTTGCTGTTGCGCCTGCGGTTGCTGCCCCTGCTGCGGGGTGCCGACGGTGGCGAAGCCGCCCGACGACAGCTTCTCGTAGGCGGATTCGCGATCGATCATATCCTCATAGCGGCCATACAGCGGCGACTTGTTGATCGCGCTGTTCAGCCCTTCCGCACCAAGCATGCCCATTTTGGATTCCGGCGCGATCACCATCGCCCGCTCCACCACGTTAGGCCGGCCCTTCTCGTCGAGGAATGACACCAGCGCTTCGCCCACGCCCAGCTCGGTGATCGCCGTTTCGGCATCGAAGGCCGGATTGGCGCGCAGGGTTTGCGCCGCCGTCTTCACCGCCTTCTGATCGCGCGGGGTAAAGGCGCGCAGCGCATGCTGTACGCGGTTGCCCAGCTGGCCCAGCACGCTGTCCGGAATGTCCAGCGGGTTCTGGGTGACGAAGTAAATGCCGACGCCTTTGGAGCGGATCAGACGCACCACCTGTTCGATCTTGGTCAACAGCGCCGCCGGCGCATCGTTGAACAGCAGGTGCGCCTCATCGAAGAAGAACACCAGCTTCGGCTGTTCGGGGTCGCCCACTTCCGGCAGGTGCTCAAACAGCTCGGCCAGCAGCCACAGCAGGAATACCGAATACAGCTTCGGCTGATTGATCAGCTTGTCCGCCGCCAGCAGGTTGATCACGCCGTGACCGTTGGCGTCGGTTTTCATCAGATCGTTAATGTCCAGCATCGGCTCGCCGAAGAACTGGTTGGCGCCCTGTTCTTCCAGCGTCAGCAACCCGCGCTGGATGGCGCCGATCGACGCGGCAGAGATATTGCCGTACTGAGTCTGGAATTGTTTGGCGTTGTCGCCGACGAACTGCACCATGGCGCGCAGGTCCTTCATGTCCAGCAACAGCAGCGCATTGTCATCGGCGATCTTGAACACCAGCTGCAGCACGCCGCTTTGCACCTCGTTCAGATCCAACAGGCGCCCCAGCAACAGCGGCCCGAGATCGGAAATCGTGGCGCGGATCGGGTGGCCCTTTTCGCCGTAAATATCCCACGGGATAATGGTGCAGGCCTGCGGCTGCCAGTCGGTGACGCCGATCGCCGCCAGGCGCGCCTGCAGTTTCTCGGAAGGCACGCCCTCGGCGCCGATGCCTGACAGATCGCCCTTCACGTCGGACAGGAACACCGGCACGCCGATGCGCGAGAACTGTTCGGCCATTTTCTGCAGCGTCACCGTCTTGCCGGTGCCGGTTGCCCCGGTGATCAGCCCGTGGCGGTTGGCCAACGCCGGCAAAATCACCAGATCCTGCTCCGGTTTTCCGTCTTTCATCGCTTTGGCGATAATCCGTGGTTCACTCATTTTCTGTTCCTTTGACGCTGACGCGGCGCGAAACGCGCCTGTTGATGCAATAAAGCTATAAGCGCCGCGTAACCCCGTCAAGGACAAACAAAATGGGTACCGTCGGGACGCCCATGATGCCTGTCTTTTCAGAATCCCCCTAAGACCTGCATCACCCCCGCAGCCCCAGTTGCTCTTTCAGCGCCTTCAAATAGCGTCGGCTGACCGGTACAGGATCGCCGGCCGACATGATCATTTCCGCCGCGCCGCCCTCTTCGAAGCGGATCTCGCGCACCTGCTCCAGATTGACCAGATACTGCCGATGGCAGCGCACCAGCGGCGTACGGCTTTCCAGCGTGCGCAGCGTCAGCTCGGTGAAACACTCCATGCCGTCGCTGCGCACCACGAAGACCCCGCTCAGTTTGGAACGGATCGCCAGCACTTCGTCGAACCGCAGCAGATAGATGCGGCTGTGGCCGGTGCAGGGAATGTATTTCAGGTAACCGGCGCTCTCTTCCAGCGCCGCCACGTCCTGCGGTGCACTGCGCTGCCGCAGGCGTTGCAGCGTCTTGCTCAGCCGCTTCGGCTCCGCCGGCTTCAGCAGATAGTCGAAGGCATGCTCCTCGAACGCCTGCACCGCGTATTCGTCGTAGGCGGTCAGAAACACGATGTGCGGCATGCGGTTGGGATCCAGCATGCCGACCATTTCCAGCCCGCTGATGCGCGGCATCTGGATATCGAGAAACACCACGTCCGGCTGCAGCCGGTGGATCTGGCTGATGGCTTCGATGGCGTTGGCGCATTCGCCGATAATCGCGATCTCCGCCTCGGCCTCCAGCAGATGGCGCAGGTTGTCGCGCGCGGAAGGTTCATCGTCAACAATCAGTGCGTTTAACATCAGGCGGCCCTCTCCATGGGGACATTGAGCGTAATGCGGGTGTAGGCGTCCGGCCGGCAATCCACCTGCACGCCATAGCCTTCGCCGTAGCGCACGCGAATGCGTTTATCCACCAGATTCATCCCCAGCCCGCTGCAGTTCGGTTTCGGCTGGAACAGCCCGGCGTTGTCCGTCACCTGCAACAGCAGATGCTCGCCTTCGCAGCAGGCGCCGATTTCGATGCGGCCCACGCCCAACAGATGCGAGGTGCCATGCTTGATGGCGTTTTCGACGATCGGCTGCAGCGAGAACGCCGGCAGCCGCACCGCCAACAGCGCCTCAGGCAGCGATACCGCGATCTCCAGCCGATCGGCGAAGCGCGCTTTCTCGATCTGCAGGTAGGCGTTCACGTGTTCAATCTCGTCCGCCAGGCTGACTTCGTCATCCGAGCGTTTGAGGTTTTTACGAAAGAAGGTCGAGAGGGACTGCACCAGATCGCAGGCGCGCTCGCCATCGCGGCGGATCACCGCCACCAGGGTATTCAAGGCATTGAACAGGAAATGCGGATTGACCTGCGCATGCAACAGCTTGATCTCCGACTGCGCCAGCAGCTGCTTGTGGCGCTCGTACTGTCCGGCCATGATCTGCGCCGACAGCAGGCTGGCGATGCCTTCGCCCAGCGTACGGTTGATGGTGCTGAACAGCTGGCTTTTCGGTTCGTACAGTTTGATGGTGCCGATCACCCGCTGGTTTTCGCCGCGCAGCGGGATCACCAGCGTCGAACCCAGCTTGCAGGCCGGATTGATCGAGCAGCAGTAAGAGAGCTGATTGCCGTCGGCGTACACCACCTCGTTGTTGTCGATGGCGCGATGCGAATGCACTGAGGCGATCGGCGTGCCCGGCAGGTGATGATCGTCGCCGATGCCGATAAACGCCAGCAGCTTGTCGCGATCGGTGATCGCCACCGCGCCGATGCCCAGCTCCTGATAGATCACCCGGGCGACCTTCATGCTGTTCTCCTGATCGAACCCCTGCCGCAGGATGCCCTCGGTGCGCTCGGCGATCTTCAGCGCCTTGGAAGAGAAGGCGCTGGTGTATTTTTCGAACATCGCGCGCCTATCCAGCAGGATTTGCATGAACATCGCCGCGCCGACGGTATTGGCGATCATCATCGGCAGCGCGATGTGCTCCACCAGCTGCAACGCTTCGTCGTAAGGGCGCGCCACCGCCAGGATGATCGCCATCTGCAGCACTTCCGCCACCAGCGCCACGCCGCCGACGAACAGCGGATTGAACAGCAGCTCGATACGCCCCCGGCGCATGGCGATGCTGTGCACAATGCCGCCGACCAGGCCTTCCGACACCGTGGAAATCGCGCAGGCCACATCGGTCATGCCGCCGAGCGTATACCGGTGCAGGCCACCGGTCAGCCCGACCAGAAAGCCCACCGACGGCCCGCCCAGCAGCCCGCCCAGGACCGCGCCTATCGCACGAGTGTTGGCGATCGAATCCTGAATGTGCAGCCCGAAATAGGTGCCCATGATGCAGAACACCGAGAAGATCACGTAGCACAGCAGCTTGTGCGGCAGGCGGATGGTCACCTGCATCAGCGGGATGAACAGCGGGGTTTTGCTCAGCAGATAGGCGATAACGAGATAGACGCACATCTGCTGCAGCAGCAACAGCACCTGGTTAAATTCATACATGGCAGCAACTCATCCAGAGACAACAAAGGGCGAACGCCGGATTTCCGGTCTGATTATTGTCTGCCGATTAGAGCATGGGGCGCGGGAGAAAACAGTGATGAAGGCAAGGCTTCGGGAGGAAGGAGCGGCCGATCCCGGCGGGATCGGCCAAAAAACTTACGGCAGTACCTTGGCCGACAGAATCACCACCGGTTTGGTCGGCACATTCTGGTAAGGGCCGACGTTGCCGGTCGGCACCTGGGCAATTTTGTCCACCACGTCCATGCCTTTCACCACTTTGCCGAACACCGCGTAGCCGAAGTCACGCTGGCCGTGATCCAAGAAGGCGTTATCCGCCACGTTCAGGAAGAACTGGCTGGTGGCGCTGTCCTTGTCGGCGGTGCGCGCCATCGAGATGGTGCCGCGCAGGTTGCGCAAGCCGTTGTCGGCTTCGTTCTTGATCGGCGCCTTGGTGGATTTTTGCTGCATGTCAGCGGTGAAACCGCCGCCCTGGATCATAAAACCCGGGATCACGCGGTGGAAGATGGTGTTGTTGTAGTACCCGCTGTTCACGTAGTCGACGAAGTTCTGGCTGGAAACCGGTGCCTTCTGGCTGTCGAGCGCCAACTCGATATTCCCCGCCGAGGTCGTCAGCATGACGTGGGTCTCACCGGCGGCGAGTGCGGCTGGCGCCACTGCGGTCAGGGAACACAGCGCGACGAAGGTCACTAAAGTACGTTTGAACATTAACGGGTCCTTTCTCTGAGAGACAAACAACGGAAAAGCGCTTTGATTCTAAAGAGCTGTATCGGCAAGTGCCAGCCATTTACCTATATTTACCCAATTACGGGACATATCCTAGGCGGCCCTGAATTTTGCTGCGGAAAGTATGGGCGCAGAAGGCTTTTTTGCCAACCGCATCACGCATTTTTTGCCCCGCGCCACCCTGGGTCGGTTTTTGCGATCTGCCTCCCAGTTTGCACACGCATTGTCGTTACTCTATTTAAATGAGAGCGCTCTCATTATAAAAAGAACGGATACTGAAGCATCCCACGGCGGCGTCGCCGCGCAACCCCTGGAGAAATGACGTGAGTGAATTGATGACTGAAGTCAGCCCCGAGTTTGAAAGCACCATCATGGAACTGCTGGTGTTCTCCGGCAGCGCGCGCAGCAATGCGTTGATGGCGCTGCGGCAAGCGCGCGCCGGCGACTTCGCCGCTGCGGCCAAGCACATGGCCGAGTCCAAAGAGTGGGTGAAGAAGGCGCACCTGATCCAGACCGAGCTGATCGGCCTGGACGAAGGCTGCGGCAAGCTGGCGATCAACCTGATCACCGTGCATGCGCAGGACCATCTGATGAACGCCATGGTGATCCAGGATCTGGCCGACGATATGATCGAGCTCTATCGCCGTCAGTCGCAGACGGAGGGCCGCCCATGAGCACGCTCAAAATCGCCGTGATCGGCGGCGGCAGCAGCTACACCCCCGAACTGGTGGACGGGCTGATCCAGCGCATCGAGGAGCTGCCGGTCACCGAACTGGCACTGGTGGACGTCGAACCGGGCCGGCAAAAAGTGGAAACCATCGCCGCCCTGACCCGCCGCATGCTGGCGCGCCACGGGCTGGAGCAGGTGAAGGTCAGCGTGCACTTCGCGCTGGACGACGCCATTCGCGGCGCCGCTTTCGTGCTGACCCAGTTCCGCGTCGGGCAACTGCCGGCGCGCGCCGCCGATGAACGGCTGGGCCTGAAATATCAGCTGCTCGGCCAGGAGACCACCGGCGTCGGCGGCTTCGCCAAAGCGCTGCGCACCATCCCGGTGATGCTGGATATCGCTCGCCGGGTGGAAAAGCTGGCGCCGGACGCCTGGATCATCAACTTCACCAACCCGGCCGGCATCGTCACCGAGGCGGTGTCTCGCTTTACCAAAGCGAAGATCATCGGCCTGTGCAACGTGCCGATCAGCATGCATCACATGATCGCCAACATGCTGCAGGCACCTTACGCCGACGTACAGCTGCAGTTCGCCGGCCTGAACCACATGGTCTGGGTGCATCGGGTCACGCACCAGGGGCGCGACGTCACCGCCAAGGTGATCGACATGCTGTGCGACGGTGCGGCGCTGACCATGAACAACATCAAGGAAGAGCCCTGGCAGCCGGACTTCCTGCGCGCGCTCGGCGCGATCCCCTGCCCGTACCACCGCTATTTTTACCAGACCCGCGAGATGCTGGCGGAAGAGATGGCCGCCGCCGGCGAGCGCGGCACCCGCGCCGAGCAGGTGATGCAGGTAGAAAAAGAGCTGTTCGAGCTGTATGCCGATCCGCAGTTAAACACGAAACCGGAGCAGCTCAGCTTCCGCGGCGGTTCTTTCTATTCCGAAGTTGCGCTGGAGCTGATTCGTGCTATCCATAATAATCTCGGCACGCAATTAGTGGTCAACACCGCAAACCGCGGCGCAATCCATGGCCTGCCGGACGATGCTGTGATAGAAATCAACTGTATCGTCGATGCTCAGGGCGCACACCCGCTGACCTTCGGCCCGCTGCCGGAGCCGATGCAGGCCCTGACGCAGCAGGTGAAAGCCTACGAACGTCTAACCATCGAAGCCGCGGTGCACGGCGACCGCCGCCGCGGGTTGCTGGCGCTGATCGCCAACCCGTTAGTGGGCAACGCCAACCTGGCGCAGCCGCTGCTGGACGAGGTGTTGACGATAAACGCGCCGTATTTGCCGCAGTTCAGGTAAGCGGCTATACGCAGCCAGACAGGGGTTCGGCGCGCCGAACCCATTTTTTTAGCCGTAATTCAGGAGTGGGACGATGGTGACACTGGAAGATGTCGCGGCGCTGGCGGGCGTTTCGCGCGCCACCGTATCGCGCGTGGTGAACGGCGACAGCAACGTCAAGGCGCCGACCCGCGAGAAGGTTGAACGCGCCGTCGCCCAGCTCGGTTATACCCCCAACCCGGCGGCCCGCGCGCTCGCCTCCAGCCACAGCAATACCCTCGGGCTGGTCACCACGTCGTACCGCGGCGGCTTCTTCGGCGCGCTGATGGACTTCGTGCAGACCGAGGCCGAATCCCACGGCAAACAGCTGCTGGTGACCCAGGGCCGCAACAGCGCCGAAAACGAATGGCAGGCGATACAGCGGCTATTTAGCCTGCGCTGCGACGGCGTGATCCTGCACGTGCGTTTTCTCAGCGACGATCGGCTGCGCCAATTGGCGGCGGAACAACGTGATTTCGTGTTGCTCGATCGTCTGGTACCGGGGCTGGAAGCCCGCTGTGTCACCTTCGATCACCCGCTCGCCAGCCGCATGGCGACGCAGCAACTGCTCGATGCCGGGCACCGGCGCATCGCCTGCATCAGCGGCCCGCGTGAGCGCCCGTCGAGCCGCCTGCGGCTGCAAGGGTTTGAAGAGGCGATGCAGGCGGCGAATATCGAACCGGTGGCCTGCCTGGAGGGCGTTTACGATCTGGAGAGCGGTTACCGCTGCGCCGATCGGCTGCTGCAGCAAGCCGCGCGGCCCAGCGCCATCTACTGCTGCAACGAAGAGATGGCGATCGGCGCGCTGCTGGCGATCAACGAGCACCGCCTGCGGGTGCCGCAGGATATCTCCTTGATCTGCTACGACAGCGGCGAACGCGCGCCTTTCGTGCGCCCGGCGTTAAGCAGCGTCCATTTTCCCATCAGCGAGATGGCCCAATACGCGGCGCGCAGGCTGATCGACCCCGCCACCCCGGCGCACCGGTTTGAGCCGACGATCGTCAACCGTGATTCCATTGTGACGGTGCGCAAATAGATCACAATAATGCGCATCACCCCTTCATGGGTTACATCAAAAAATCGACAGCCATCACAAAAAATCCCGTTGTCTGTGCTAGGATCCGCCCCCTGGTGGCCTGATCGGGACTTTTTTCTGCGTTTGTCAGGAAAAGCCAGCGGCCTTATGCCAGCTTTAAAACCTCTAACAGACATATTCAGGCCTATACAATGAATGACAGTAACCGCATACGGCTTACCTGGATCAGCTTCTTTTCGTACGCGCTGACCGGTGCTTTAGTGATCGTCACAGGGATGGTGATGGGAAACATTGCAGAGTACTTTAACCTGCCGGTTTCCAGCATGAGTAACACCTTTACTTTCCTCAACGCCGGTATTTTGATTTCGATCTTCCTCAATGCCTGGCTGATGGAAATCATCCCGCTGAAGCGTCAGCTGATCTTCGGCTTTGTCCTGATGGTGCTGGCAGTCGCAGGGCTGATGCTCGGCAAGAGCCTGACCATGTTCTCGCTGTGCATGTTTATCCTCGGCGTGGTTAGCGGTATCACCATGTCGATAGGCACCTTCCTGATCACGCACATGTATGCCGGCCGCCAGCGCGGTTCACGCCTGTTGTTCACCGACTCCTTCTTCAGCATGGCCGGGATGATCTTCCCGATCGTCGCTGCGATGCTGCTGGCCCGCCACATCGGCTGGTACTGGGTTTATGCCTGCATCGGCCTGCTGTACGTGGGGATCTTCGTGCTGACCCTGTGCTCCGAATTCCCGGTGCTGGGCAAGAAAGGTGCCGACGCCGGTCAGCCGGTCGAGAAAGAAAAATGGGGCATTGGCGTGCTGTTCCTGTCGATCGCCGCGCTGTGCTACATCCTCGGCCAGCTGGGCTTCATTCAGTGGGTGCCTGAGTACGCCACCAAGTCGTTCAACATGGACATCGGCCAGGCCGGTAAGCTGGTGAGCGACTTCTGGACCTCTTACATGGTCGGCATGTGGGTGTTCAGCTTCATCCTGCGCTTCTTCGATCTGCAGCGCATCGTTACCGTGCTGGCCGCATTGGCTACCGGCGCAATGTACCTGTTCGTCAGCACCGACAACCCGGAGCACCTGGGCTACTACATCATGGCCCTGGGCTTCGTTTCCAGCGCCATCTACACCACGCTGATCACCCTCGGCTCGCTGCAGACCAAGGTCTCCTCACCGAAGCTGGTCAACTTTATCCTGACCTGCGGCACCATCGGCACCATGCTGACCTTCGTGGTCACCGGCCCGATCGTGGCGAAAGGCGGCGCGCACGCAGCGCTAACCACCGCCAACGGCCTGTACCTGGCAGTGTTCGTGATGTGTCTGCTGCTGGGCTTCGTAACCAAGCACCGCAGCCACGGTCACGTGACGCACTGATTTCTTTTTATTAAATGCACCAAGGGCGCCCGCAAGGCGCCCTTTTTTATGTACATTTTTCACACTTAATTATACATTGTTTATACATGAACAATGGAGAGGGATTGCTCATGAAAGTCTTTATCAAAAAATGGGGCAACAGCGCAGGAATGCTGGTGCCCTCAGCGCTAATGAACGAGCTGGAACTCCAGGTAGGTCAGGAAATGGACATGCAGGTCATCGATGGAACGTTGGTCATTAAACCGGTTAAGAAACGCTATTCACTGCAGCAATTGCTCGATAGCTGTGACGGTGAAGCGCCGGCCGCCGCAGACGACAACTGGGAACACATGCCGCCGGCGGGGAAAGAAGTATGGTGAAGCGCCCCGTTTTTCAGCGCGGAGATCTTATCCGGGTCAGCCTGAATCCCGTGGTTGGCCGTGAGCAGCAAGGCGACTTTCGTCCGGCACTGGTGCTTTCTCCCCGCGAGTTTAATGCGCTGGGCATGGTGCTAGTTGCCCCTATTTCACAAGGGGCTAATTTTGCCCGTACAGCGGGTTTCACCGTCAGCCTGAGCGGGAGCGGCACCGCAACGCAGGGCGTCATCTTGATCAACCAGGTTCGCATGATGGATCTGGCCGGGCGCAGCGCGCAATTCGTTGAACGTGCTCCTGGCGAAGTCATCGCCGACGCGCTGGCACGGCTTCAGGCAATCATCGACTAACGCCGAAAATCCACCGTCTCTTCCTGCTGCAAATGCAGCGTGGTTTCCGCCGGCCGCGTTTCAGCGATCACCGCCCCCTGGCGAATCGAATAACGCACCGGCGTCTGGCGGCGCACCGCGTCGAAGCCGCTTTCCGCCGGCAGGATCACCAGGTTGGCGCTGTTGCCGGCCGCCAGGCCGTAGTCGCTCAGGTTAAGGGTGCGCGCGCTGTGGTGGGTGATCAGCTTCAACCCATCGTCGATCTGGCCATAGCCCATCAGCTGGCACACGTGCAGCCCCATATGCAGCACCTGCAGCATGTTGGCGGTGCCGAGCGGGTACCAGGGATCGAACACGTCGTCATGCCCGAAGCAGACGTTGATCTCTGCCTCCAGCATCTCCTTCACCCGCGTCACGCCACGCCGTTTCGGGTAGCTGTCGAAACGCCCCTGCAGGTGAATATTCACCAGCGGGTTGGCGACGAAGTTGATGCCGGACATTTTCAGCAGGCGGAACAGCCGCGAGGCGTAAGCGCCGTTGTAAGAGTGCATCGCCGTAGTGTGGCTGGCGGTGACTTTCGCCCCCATCTCCAGCTTCAGCGCCAGCGCCGCTACGGTCTCGACGAAGCGCGACTGCTCGTCGTCGATTTCATCGCAGTGCACGTCCACCAGCCGATCGTATTTTTGCGCCAGCGCGAACGCCTTATGCAGCGACTCCACGCCGTACTCGCGGGTGAATTCGAAGTGCGGAATGGCACCCACCACGTCGGCCCCCAGCCGCAGCGCCTCTTCAAGCAGCGCTTCGCCGTTAGGATAGGAAAGGATCCCCTCCTGCGGGAAGGCGACGATCTGCAGCGTCACCCAGGGCGCCACCTCCTGCTTCACCTCCAGCATGGCACGCAGCGCGGTCAGCGTGGGATCGGAAACGTCGACGTGGGTACGCACATACTGCACGCCGTTGGCGATCTGCCACTTGAGCGTTTGCCAGGCGCGCTGTTTGACGTCTTCATGGGTCAGCAACGCTTTGCGTTCGGCCCAGCGCTCAATGCCCTCGAACAGCGTGCCGGACTGGTTCCAGGCCGGCTGACCGGCGGTTTGCGTGGTATCCAGGTGAATATGCGGTTCGACGAACGCCGGCAACGCCAGCCCGCCCTGCGCATCCAACACGTCGCTGCGCCACTCCTGCCCTTCCGGCTGCGGCACCAGATGCGCGATGCGCCCCTGTTCGATCGCCAGTTGCCACAACCCTTCATGCCCGCTTAAACGCAGGTTGTCGATAAACTTCAATGGACGTTTCGCCACCCTTCACCTCTGCCGTTGCGCTGGTTTTCTTCATCATACTGGCAGTGGATCGCGCTGACAAAGTCGCCGTTGCCTGCCTACCCCCTGCGTTTACTCCCTGCGGGGTAATTTGCATGCAAACTGACTCGCTTCAGCTAAAGGTGAATAAAATCCGCAACTTATCAAAAAACGTGAAAAATCATCCATATACCACGTTAGAGGTATATAGGGGTGTGATTGATTTGCATCAATAAATTGCCCATCGGGAGAGATAAGGTAAGCCTAGGAAACCAGAATTTTGAGGCAATAATGAGCAGAGTCAAACTTGCCGTCGTCGGCAATGGCATGGTCGGCCACCGGTTCATCGAAGATCTGTTGGATAAAGCAGACAAAGACCAGTTCGAAATCACCGTATTTTGCGAAGAGCCGCGCATCGCTTACGATCGCGTGCACCTTTCCTCCTACTTCTCGCACCACACCGCAGAAGAGCTGTCGCTGGTGCGCGAAGGCTTTTACGAAAAACACGGCGTGAAGGTACTGGTCGGCGAACGCGCTATCACCATCAATCGCGACGAGAAGGTCATCCACTCCAACACCGGCCGTACCGTCTATTACGACAAGCTGATCATGGCCACCGGCTCCTATCCGTGGATCCCGCCGATTAAAGGCTCGGATAGCCAGGACTGCTTCGTTTACCGCACCATCGAAGACCTGAACGCCATCGAAGCCTGCGCGCGCCGCAGCAAACGCGGTGCGGTAGTCGGCGGCGGACTGTTGGGGCTGGAAGCCGCTGGCGCGCTGAAAAGCCTGGGGGTGGAAACGCATGTGATCGAGTTCGCTCCGGTGCTGATGGCCGAACAGCTCGACCCGATGGGTGGTGACCAGCTGCGCCGCAAGATCGAGCGCATGGGCGTCAAGGTACACACCGGCAAAAATACCCAGGAGATCGTCAACGGCGGCGGCACGGCGCGCAAAACCATGCATTTCGCCGACGGTAGCCTGCTGGAAGTGGATTTCATCGTGTTCTCCACCGGCATCCGCGCCCAGGACAAGCTGGCGCGTCAGTGCGGGCTGGAGATTGGCCGCCGCGGCGGCATCGCCATCAACGACAGCTGCCAGACGTCGGATCCGGACGTGTACGCCATCGGTGAGTGCGCCGCCTGGCGCGATCGCACCTTCGGCCTGGTGGCACCGGGTTACAAAATGGCGCAGGTGGCCGTCGATCACCTGCTGGGCCGCGAAAACGGCTTCCAGGGCGCCGACATGAGCGCCAAGCTGAAGCTGCTGGGCGTAGACGTCGGCGGCATCGGCGATGCCCACGGCCGCACCGAGGGCGCCCGCAGCTACGTTTATCTGGATGAAAGCAAAGAAGTCTACAAACGCATCGTGGTCAGCGCCGACAACAAAACCCTGCTGGGCGCGGTGCTGGTGGGCGACACCAGCGATTATGGCAACCTGCTGCAGCTGGCGTTGAACGGCATCGAACTGCCGGAAAACCCGGACGGCCTGATCCTGCCGGCCCACGCGGGCAGCAAACCGGCCATCGGCGTGGATTCGCTGCCGGAAAGCGCGCAGATCTGCTCCTGCTTCGACGTCAGCAAAGGCGACATTATCCAGGCGGTCAACAAAGGCTGCCACACCGTAGCGGCGCTGAAGGCCGAAACCAAGGCCGGCACCGGCTGCGGCGGCTGCATCCCGCTGCTCACCCAGGTGCTGAACGCCGAGCTGAGCAAGCAAGGCATCGAGGTCAACCATCACCTGTGCGAACACTTCGCCTACTCGCGCCAGGAGCTGTTCCACCTGATCCGCGTCGAAGGCATCAAGTCGTTCGAGGTGCTGCTGGCTAAATACGGCAAAGGCTACGGCTGCGAAGTGTGTAAACCCACCGTCGGCTCGCTGCTGGCCTCGTGCTGGAACGAATACATCCTCAAGCCGCAGCATACGCCGCTGCAGGATACCAACGACAACTTCCTCGGCAATATCCAGAAAGACGGCACCTACTCGGTGATCCCACGCTCCGCCGGCGGCGAAATCACCCCGGACGGCCTGCTGGCCATCGGCCAGATCGCTAAGGAATACAATCTCTATACCAAAATGACCGGCTCGCAGCGCATCGGCATGTTCGGCGCGCAGAAAGACGATCTGCCGGCCATCTGGCGCAAGCTGCTCGCCGCCGGCTTTGAAACCGGCCACGCTTACGCCAAGGCGCTGCGCATGGCGAAAACCTGCGTCGGCAGCACCTGGTGCCGCTACGGCGTCGGCGACAGCGTCGGCTTCGGCGTCACGCTGGAGCATCGCTACAAAGGCATCCGCACCCCGCACAAAATGAAGTTCGGCGTCTCGGGCTGTACCCGTGAATGCGCCGAGGCGCAGGGCAAGGACGTCGGCATCATCGCCACCGAGAACGGCTGGAACCTGTACGTCTGCGGCAACGGCGGCATGAAACCGCGCCACGCCGACCTGCTGGCCGCCGACCTCGATCGCGAGACGCTGGTGCGCTATCTCGACCGCTTCATGATGTTCTATATCCGCACCGCCGATAAACTGCAGCGCACCTCGGTGTGGCTGGAAAGCCTGGAAGGTGGTATCGACTACCTGCGCAAGGTGATCGTCGACGACAAACTCGGCATCAACGACCAACTGGAAGCGGAGATCGCCCGCCTGCGCGATGCGGTGATTTGCGAGTGGAAAGAGACCGTCGAGCATCCGGAAACGCAGCTGCGCTTCGCCCACTTCATCAACAGCCCACTGCGCGATCCGAATGTGCAGGTGGTGGCCGAACGCGACCAGCACCGCCCTGCGCGCCCGGACGAGCGCATTCCCGTCACCCTGATCGATACCGAGGAGAGCCACGCATGAGCCAGTGGATTACCGTTTGTCCCGTCGCCGACATTCTGCCCGGCACCGGCGTGTGCGCCCTGATCGGCGATCGGCAGGTGGCGGTGTTCCGCCCCTATGCCGACGAGCAGGTGTTCGCCATCAGCAATATCGACCCGTTCGCCCAGGCCAGCGTGCTGTCGCGCGGCCTCATCGCCGAGCATCAGGGCGAGCTGTGGGTCGCCAGTCCGCTGAAGAAACAGCATTTCCGCCTGTACGACGGTCACTGTCTGGAAGACGACAGCCGTTCCGTCGCCAGCTTCACCAGCCGGGTGGTCGACGGCATCGTGCAAGTCGCGGCATAACCTTTCGGGAGGCAACATGTTTACCGACACGATAAATAAATGCGCCGCCAACGCGGCGCGCATCGTCCGCCTGGCGAAGGAGAGCCCGCTCGGCTTCTGGATCAGCTCGGCGATGGCCGGCGCCTACGTCGGCCTCGGCATCATCCTGATCTTCACCCTCGGCAACCTGGTCGACCCAAGCGTGCGACCGCTGGTGATGGGCGCCACCTTCGGCATCGCGCTGACGCTGGTGATCATCGCCGGTTCCGAGCTGTTCACCGGCCATACGATGTTCCTGACGCTCGGCGTCAAGGCCGGCACCATCCGCCAAAGCCAGATGTGGGCGGTGCTGCCGCAAACCTGGCTCGGCAACCTGCTCGGCTCGGTGCTGGTGGGCCTGGGGTATTGGTACGCTACGCCGCGCACCGAACGCCCGCAGGCGGCGAAAGCCGCCGCACGCCAGACCGCCTGAGTTTTCGGGGGCGCATTTCGCCCCCACACTGATTACCCCGAGGAGTGCCGATGGACTACCTGCCGATTTTCTGCCAACTGCAACATAAAGCCTGCCTGCTGGTGGGCGGCGGCGAGATCGCCGAACGCAAGGCGCGCCTGCTGCTGGATGCCGGCGCAGCGCTGACCGTCAACGCCGTGGACTTCACCCCGCAGTTCCGCCTGTGGGCGGAAGAAGGCCGGTTGACGCTGGCCGAAGGCGAATTCAGCCCGGCCCTGCTGGCGGAAAAATGGCTGGTGATCGCCGCCACCGACCGGCTGGAGGTCAACGCACGGGTGTATCAGTGCGCCAACCAGCAGCGGGTGTTCTGCAACGTGGTGGACGATCCGAAACGCGCCAGCTTTATCATGCCGTCAATCATCGATCGTTCGCCGATCATGGTGGCGGTGTCCTCCGGCGGCAAAGCGCCGGTGCTGGCGCGGCTGCTGCGCGAGAAGCTGGAAGCGATGCTGCCGCAGCACCTCGGCAAGCTGGCCCAGCTGGGCGGCTCGCTGCGGCAGCGGGTAAAACAACGCTTCAGCAGCCTCGGCGCGCGCCGTCGCTTCTGGGAACGGTTATTCGCCCACGATCGGCTGGCGCAGTCGCTGGCCAACGACGACGCCACGCTGGCCGAACGCCAGCTCGAGCAGCTGTTCAGCGAACAGCCGGAAGATCGCGGTGAAGTGGTGCTGGTGGGCGCCGGGCCGGGCGATGCCGGCTTGCTGACGCTGAAAGGGCTGCAGCAGATCCAGCAGGCCGACGTGGTGGTTTACGACCGGCTGGTCTCCGAAGAGATCATGACGCTGGTGCGCCGCGACGCCGAACGCATCTTCGTCGGCAAACGCGCCGGCCACCACTGCGTGCCGCAAGAGCAAATCAACCAAATCCTGCTGCAGCAGGCGCAGCAAGGCAAACGCGTGGTGCGCCTGAAAGGGGGCGATCCCTTTATCTTCGGCCGCGGCGGCGAAGAGCTGGAGACGCTGGCGGACGCCAACGTGCCGTTCTCGGTGGTGCCGGGCATCACCGCCGCCTCCGGCTGTTCCGCCTACAGCGGTATCCCGCTTACCCACCGCGACCATGCGCAGAGCGTGCGCCTGGTGACCGGCCACGCCAAGGCCGACGGCGGATTGGACTGGGCGACGCTGGCCGCCGGGCAACAGACGCTGGTGTTCTATATGGGGCTGTCGCAGGCAGCGGAGATCCAACGCCAGCTAATAGCGAATGGATTGACGGCCACCACGCCGGTGGCGCTGGTAGAAAACGGCACTTCCTGCCGCCAGCGGGTGATCGAAGGCGAGCTCGGCCAACTGGGCGCCCTGTCACTGCAGGCCGCCAGCCCCAGTCTGATCATCGTCGGCAGCGTGGTCAGCCTGCGCAGCAAACTCAACTGGTTCGCCAGCGAGGCATCACCCGTCAGCCTGGCGCAAATGGCGTGATACCGACGTAAAAAAAGCGGCCACAGGCCGCTTTTTTTATTTTCGCCGGCGTTACGCCTGCGGCGGTACGAAACCGACGGCCTGATAGACCTTCGCCAGGGTTTCCTGCGCGCGCGCGCGGGCCTTGGCGGCGCCGTCGCGCATCACCTGCTGCAGATAGGCTTCGTCGTTACGGAAGCGGTGATAGCGCTCCTGCAGCTCACCCAGCATGCCGGAGACGGCTTCCGCCACCGCGCCTTTCAGGTGGCCGTACATCTGGCCTTCGAACTCGGCTTCCAGCTGCGCGATGCTCTTGCCGGTCACGCCGGCGAGAATATCCAGCAGGTTGGAGACGCCCGCCTTGTTGACCACGTCGTAACGCACGACAGGCGGCTCTTCCGAGTCGGTCATTGCGCGTTTAATCTTCTTGGTCACCGCTTTCGGATCTTCCAGCAGGCCGATCACGTTGTTGCGGTTATCGTCCGACTTGGACATCTTCTTGGTCGGTTCCTGCAGCGACATCACGCGCGCGCCGGATTTAGGAATAAACGGCTCCGGCACTTTGAACACGTCGCCGTACAGCGCGTTGAAACGCTGGCCCACGTCGCGGCTCAGTTCCAGGTGCTGCTTCTGGTCTTCGCCCACCGGCACCTGGTTGGTTTGATACAGCAGGATATCCGCCGCCATCAGCACCGGATAGCTGAACAGCCCGGCGTTGATGTTCTCCGCGTAGCGCGCGGATTTGTCTTTGAACTGCGTCATGCGGCTCAGTTCGCCGAAATAGGTGTAGCAGTTCAGCACCCAGCTCAGCTGCGTGTGCTCAGGCACGTGCGACTGCACGAAGATGGTGCTTTTTTCCGGATCGATACCGCAGGCCAGGTACAGCGCCAGCGTATCCAGCGTGGCTTTGCGCAGTTTCTCGGCGTCCTGGCGCACGGTGATGGCATGCAGATCGACGATGCAGTAGATGCAGTCGTAGTCGTCCTGCATCTGCACCCACTGACGCAGCGCACCCATGTAGTTGCCGATGGTCAGTTCGCCGGACGGCTGCGCGCCGCTAAATACGATGGGCTTACTCATGTTTAAATTTCCTGATTCTCTAAAGATGACAGCCCAAGAGCGGGCAACAAATCGGCAAAGCGCTCCAACACCCGATCGGGGTGGCTCAGGGCTATCGATTCGCCGTAGTTATAACCGTAGGTAAAGCCGACGCTTGGGCAACCGGCGCCCTGCGCGGCTTGAATATCGTTGCGTGAATCGCCGACGAACAGCAGTTCATGCGCGCGCAGCCCAAGCTTGCCGAGCACCAGATACAACGGCGCCGGGTGCGGTTTCTTTTCCGTCACGTCGTCGCCGCCGATCACCAGCGAGAAATAGTCGCCAATCCCCAACGATGCCAGCAGCGGCGCCACGAACGGCGTCGGCTTGTTGGTCACCAGCGCCATCGGGTAGCCGTGCGCGGCCAGTCGGGCCAGCGTCTCTTGCACCTGCGGGAACAGGCGGCTACCGCTGTCGACGGTCTGCGCATAGAAATGGTCGAAGCGTTCACGCAGCCGGCCGCACTGTTCCGGCGTGCCTTCCGCTTCCGCCCAGCGCAGCGCGCGCTGCACCAGCACGTCGGCGCCGTTGCCGATCCAGGTGCCAACCCGCTCCTCACCCGCTTGCGGCAGGCCCGCTTCTTCCAGCGCCATATCGATGGCGGCCGCCAGGCCCGGCGCGCTGTCGACCAGCGTGCCGTCCAGATCGAAGGCCAATGCGCGGATCGCGCCGAAATCAGCCATGGGAAACCTTCGCCAACTCGCTGCGCATCTCGTCGATCACCTTGCGGTAGTCCGGCTGGCCAAAGATGGCGGAACCGGCGACGAACATATCGGCGCCCGCAGCGGCGATTTCGGCGATGTTATCCACCTTCACCCCGCCGTCGACTTCCAGGCGGATGTCGCGACCGCTGTCGTCGATCAGCTTGCGCACCTGGCGCAGCTTGTCCAGGGTGCCGTGGATGAACGACTGGCCGCCGAAGCCCGGGTTAACCGACATCAGCAGGATCACGTCGATTTTATCCATCACGTAGTCGAGATAGCTCAGCGGCGTGGCCGGGTTGAACACCAGGCCGGCTTTACAGCCGTGCTCTTTGATCAGCTGAATGGTGCGATCGACATGCTCGGAAGCTTCGGGGTGGAAAGAGATATAAGACGCGCCGGCCTTGGCGAAATCAGGCACGATGCGGTCCACCGGCTTGACCATCAGGTGCACGTCAATCGGCGCGGTAATACCGTAGTTGCGCAGCGCTTCGCACACCATCGGACCGATGGTCAAATTGGGCACGTAGTGGTTGTCCATCACGTCGAAGTGCACCACGTCACCGCCTGCGGCCAGCACGTTGGCGGTATCTTCACCTAACCGGGCAAAATCTGCCGACAGAATGGACGGGGCAATCAAAAACTTTTTCATCCGCTTCTCCAAACGTAGGGTCGAGTTGTTATGCGCCGGGGTGCCCCCGGCTTAGCGATACAGCGCCAAAAGCTCGTTCACTTTGCTGCGGCCGAGAATATTGCGGCTGATCGTGCGGCGCGCTTTCACCACATACAGCGCAGCATTCTGGTACCAGTCGCGCGTCAGTTCGGTATCGTGATTGGAGATCAATACCGGTACCCGGCTCTCTACCGAGAGCTGATGCGCCAGTTGCGCCAGGCTCTGCTGATCGGCGATGCTGAAGCTGTTGGTGTGGTAAGCGGTGAAATTCGCCGTCGCCGACAGCGGCGCATAAGGCGGATCGCAATACACCACGGCGCCGGCCACGGCCTTCGCCATGGTATCGCGGTAATGCTCGCAGACAAAAGTGGCATTGCGCGATTTTTCAGCAAACCAGTAGAGCTCTTCTTCCGGGAAGTACGGTTTCTTGTAGCGGCCGAACGGTACGTTGAACTCGCCGCGCAGGTTATAGCGGCACAGGCCGTTATAGCAGTGGCGGTTCAGGTACAGGAACAGCAGCGCCCGGCGGTAAGGCTCGGTGCTAGTATTGAACTCTTCTCGCAGCAGGTAAAACTGATCCGAGTTATTGAATTCATCGGCGAAAAGCGTGCGGGCATCGCGCACGAAGTCATCAGTGCGCAGCTTAACGATGTTATACAGGTTGATAAGATCGCTATTGATGTCGGCGAGAATGTAGGCGTCGTAATCCGTATTCAAGAAGACGGATCCCGCACCCACGAAGGGCTCGATTAAGCAGTCTCCCGCCGGCAGATGGCGACGAATCTCGTCTACCAGCGGGTATTTTCCACCAGCCCATTTTAAAAAAGCGCGGTTTTTCTTCATGCCGTCAATTAGCTACTTATACAATTCAGAGCGGCGGATTGTACTCTGTTTCAGACAGCACATCAGCGCACAAATTTAAATGATTTATTTTTTAAGATCTTGCTGTACCTGATGTACAGGTCGGACCCATGGTTTTTTCGCCTGTACATCCGCCGGCAACGAAGCAATGGCGCGCTTCGCTTCCGCGGAAGACGCGTAGTTGCCGCTTACCAGCACATACCACGGTTTGCCGTCACGCTTGGTGGCGTACACCAGGTAGTTCTGCAGCTTCTGCTGTTTGGCGTAGGCGTTCAGCGTATCGGAACGCGAAGCGCTGCTCAGCTGCAGCGTGTAATGGCTGCCCGGTGCAGACTGCAGCGAACTGCCGCTGCTGCTGCTGACCGCTCCCGCTTTCGCGGTGGAAGACGGCTTGGTTGGCGGCGTATACACCGTGGTCGGTGATTTATGCTGCGTCGCGGTCGGTTTGGTGGCGGCGGTTTTCGCCGGCGTTTTATGCTGTTGCGGCGTGGTGCCTTGCACAGGGCGCGTCGCCTCGCGCGCCGCAGCGCCGCTCATCACCGTTGCCGGTGCAGTCGGCAACGTCGACGCTGCGCCGGTCATGCCCTGGGTTGCGGCATCCACCTGCCCCTGCTGCTGCGACAGCGCATCCGCCATGTTGCCCGGCAGATCGACGCGCTGCTGCGCACCGCCCTGCTGAGGCTGAGTTTGCGCTTCGGTCGGCGTGCCGGAGATCGGCGGAACGCTGACGTTCTGCGGTTGCTGCGGCTGAGTCGCGCTCACACCGTTGTTATCGTGGGTATCCGTCGTGCCGCCCGGCACGCCGTTGTTGGCGGTGGTCAGCGACGAAGAGCCGGACAGGTTGATGTCGCGAGCCGCGCCGTTTTGCGCGCCGCTATCCTGAGCCGCCTCATGCTTGGTCGGCGCCTTCAAGGCGGAACCGATGCCGATAATCAGCAGCAACAGCACCAAAATGCCGATGCCGATCATCAAATGCTGGCGCGAAACGGCGAAGCGCGGCGCGGCGGCCGGCTTGCGCGAACGCGTAGGACGACGATCGCTGCTATCAGGTCTGAGATCGTCTTCCGGTTTAAACTCGTCCATCTGAAACCCTCCAACTAGAGGCAAAAGCCCACCACCGTAGACCTACCGTGGCACGGGCAGATTAACCCGATGATGGCAAAGCGACACCCGTCGTGCTCTGCTCACTGTATTAATATAGATGCAAATGGCGGCTAAGCCACTGTTACTTGGTCCGATTTAATTACGCTGCTGCTCAGGCAGGCAGGCGGCGATCGACGCCAGCACCAGCTCATGCCCTACGCCGCCGCGCACTTCGGCCGCACCGATCGCGGTCGGCAGCACCAGACGCAGTTCACCCGCCAGCACTTTCTTGTCGCGCAGCATGTGCGGCAAATAGGATTCCGGCGTCATTTCCTGCGGCCCGCAGACCGGCAAGCCGGCGCGCAGCAGCAGCGTTTTGATGCGTTCGATGTCTTCAACGGAGAACTGGCCGAGACGGTGCGCGGTTTCCGCCGCCATCACCATGCCCGCAGCCACCGCTTCGCCGTGCAGCCATACGCCGTAGCCCATTTCGGCTTCGATGGCGTGGCCGTAAGTATGGCCCAGATTCAGCAAGGCGCGCAGGCCGCTTTCGCGTTCGTCGGCGGCCACGACCTCGGCCTTCAGCTCGCAGCAGCGGCGGATACAGTAGGCCAACGCCTGCATATCCAACGCCATCAGCGCATCGATGTTGTTTTCCAGCCAGACGAAGAACTCGCGATCGAGGATGATCCCGTATTTGATAACTTCAGCCAAGCCGGAAGAGAGTTCACGCGTCGGCAACGTTTTCAGGCAATCCAGATCAACCACCACCGAAGCGGGTTGATAGAAAGCGCCGATCATGTTTTTGCCGAGCGGGTGGTTGACGGCGGTCTTGCCGCCCACGGAAGAATCCACCTGCGACAACAGCGTGGTGGGAACCTGAATGAAGCGCACGCCGCGTTGATAGCACGCGGCGGCAAAGCCGGTCAGATCGCCGACAACGCCGCCACCGAGCGCGATCAGCGTCGTGTCGCGCCCGTGCGGTTTTTCCAGCAGCGCCGAAAACACCTGCTCCAACACCGCCAGAGATTTGTACTGCTCACCATCGGGAAGGATCACCTGATCCACCACGACGCCGCCCCGCTCCAGCACCTGCCGGACGCGCTCCAGATAGAGCGGCGCCAGGGTCTGGTTGGTGACCAACATCGCTTGCTCACCCGCCTTCAACGGCATAAAAGAAGCCGGATCGTTAAACAATCCGGCGGCGATGGTAATCGGGTAGCTGCGCTCCCCAAGCGTTACAGTAATTCTCTCCATGTCGCGCTCAGTTCTCTGTATGGTGCGGCGGTGGTTGATCCCCGCAGCGGCGGGGAACACAAATCAGTTTTCCGCATTGGCCGACGGCGAACGCGAAAATCGGCAATCAGTTGCTTTCCAGCATGTTGATGATCTGGTTAGCAACCACTTTAGCGCTCTGATCGTCGGTGCGGATGGTGACATCGGCAATCTCTTCATACAACGGATTGCGCTCTTTCGCCAAGGCTTCCAGCACTTCACGCGGCGGAGAATCGACCTGCAGCAGCGGGCGTTTTTTATCACGCTGGGTACGAGCCAGCTGCTTCTCGATCGTGGTTTCCAGATAGACCACCACGCCGCGCGCGGACAGACGGTTGCGCGTTTCGCGCGACTTCACCGAACCGCCGCCGGTCGCCAACACAATCCCTTGTTTTTCCGTCAGTTCATTAATGACTTTTTCTTCACGATCGCGGAAACCTTCTTCCCCTTCCACGTCGAATACCCAGCCCACGTCAGCTCCGGTACGTCGCTCAATTTCTTGATCGGAGTCGAAGAACTCCATATTGAGTTGCTGAGCTAACTGACGGCCAATAGTGCTTTTGCCGGCACCCATAGGCCCAACCAGAAAGATATTGCGTTTCTCTGCCATGTTTTTCGGTATTACTAAGACAATTCGTTAATGTTAACCCGCCCCGCCAATCAAATCAGCGGCGGGACCTAAACTGAAACCTCATGAGCGATAGTGCGAGATCAGACGAAAAATTATCTCAACACTCTTGGTAGTTTGGCAACCGAATAAATCGCAATCCACGCCGCGGGAGGGAAACCATATGTTTTTAACGGCGTCTTGACGCTAACAAAAAACCTCGGTGCTCAATTCGGTAACCCTTGTAAGCTAAATCGGCCGCAGCGTCAAACGCAGATCCCCCCAAGGAGATAAAAAAGTGTATCTGCTCATCAACTTTAGGAGATTTGCCGTCCGGCTGACAGGTAGCCGCTTATCCCTTAATCAGGGTCGGCGTAATGAAGATCACCAGCTCGCGTTTTTTCTGTTGTGCGCCGCTTTGTCGGAACAAGCCTCCCAATAACGGCGCATTCGCCAATCCCGGCACCTTGTCCGCCGTCTTGCCGCTATGCCGTTGAAAAATACCGCCGAGCACCAGGGTTTCACCGTTTTTCACCGTGATCTGCGTTTTAATCTCCTGTTTATCGATGGTCAGCGCTTCCCCCGCGCCCCGGCTGATGGCGCGCCCCGGCATATTTTGGCTGATGTGCAACGTCAGCGTGATGCGCCCGTCCGGCAACACTTTCGGCGTCACCTCCATGCCCAGCACCGCCTCTTTGAACTCGATGGCGGTCGCACCGCTGGCGCCGCTTGACACTTCGTAAGGGATCTCGGTTCCCTGCTTGATGCTGGCGGTTTGCAGGTGCGCCGTCAGCAGGCGCGGGCTGGCGATGATCTCCACCTGATTCTCCTGTTCCAGCGCCGTCAGCTCGAGGCTCAGCAAACGCCCGCTGATGCGCGCCAGATGGAAACCGGCGTTCACCGCGCTGCGCTCCAGCGGCAGGTTGACGCCGAGATTGCCCGGCCGCAGCGGCTGCGCCGGTCTGTCGTCAGGCGCCAATCCCCAACGCACGCCGAGTTCGCGCAAGCTTTCGCTGTTGATGGTCACGATATGCGCCGCCAGCTGGACCTGTGCCAGCGGCGCGTCCATTTCCGTTACCCGCTTTTTCAACTGCGCCAGGATCGGCGCGGTATCGCGCAGCAGCAGCGTATTGGTGCGCTTATCCGCCAGCACGCTGCCCCGCTCGCTGAGCAAGGCGCCGCGTTGGGCATTGAGGCTTTCGGCAATCTCCGCCGCATCGCCGTTCTGTAACGTCAGGCTCAGGCTGTGCAGCGATTGCCGCTGCGCCATCGCCTCTCGCTGCTGCCTTTTTTCCTGCGCGTCCGGCTCCGGCGCAATCAGCATCACGTTACCCTCACGCGTCATCGCCAGTTTGCCCATGCGCAGGGTCAGCGCCAGCGCCTGAGGCCAGGGCACATTCTCCAGCCGCAGCGTCAGGTTGCCGCTCACGCCGGGCGCGGCGATCAGGTTCATCTGCCGATAATCCGCCAGCGCCTGCAGGATGACCGTGACCGGCGCATCCTGAAACTCCAGCGAAATAACCTGTTTATCCTGCGCCTGTGCGGCGCCGAGCGTCAGACACCACAGCGCCACGCCCAGTCCAGCGCGTCCTTTCATGGCTTACCATCCTTGTTGTCCATTATCAGCGAGATGTCGCCCTGGCTCGCCGGGCAATCCGGTTCGGCCACCAGCGCCGTTAACGTCAGGCTGCGCGCCTGCACCTGCGTCACCTGCCAACGCTCGGCCAGCACCCGCTGCTGCGGCCGCAGGCGCAGCCACTGCCCCGCCGGCGTCACCACCCAGCCATAGCGCAGCGTCGGTTGCCCGATGACGCCTTTCAGGCGCCAGCCCGCCGGCGATGCCGCCGTTTGGGCACAAGCAGGCAGCGGAGGCGGCGCAAACGGGTCGCGCGGCTCAGCACATAGGGCCCACGGCCATAGCAGCCACCACCACCCACGGCCGGGTCTTTTACTCATCGGGCTGATCCTCGGTGGCATCCTGCAAAACCAACCGCGCCGTCATGCCAAGGGGCGGTGTCTCCACGCTCAACTGCTCGAGGCGCAAATCGGCGGGCAGCGCCTCCAGCAGCGCCAACAAACCGGCGTAGTCAATGCGCAAGCTCAGCGTTTGCCGCAGCGGTTTTTCCTGCCGCTGCCAGCGCAGCAAAGCGCCCCCCGCCCGTTGCAGCACGCTCGCCAAATCGCCGGTGGTGGTCGGCGCAAGCACCGCCGCCGGGATAATGGTTTGCGGCGTCTCTTCCAACTGGCTCTGCACCATAGCGATCTGTTGCAGCAGGCGCTGTTGCCGCTCCGCCGCATTTTCCCGCTGACGCCATTCGTCTTGCAGCAGCCAACCGCCGCCCAACAGCGCCAGCGTGCCGATGCCCAACCCTTGCGACAGCAGCAATAGCCAGCCCGGTAAGCTCAGCCAGAGGCGCAGCCCGGAGGACAAACGGCTATCCATCACGCCCCCACTGCGCCGCCAGATGAAAGGAGTACAGGCCGTCTTCGCGTTGCGCCATCTCCGCCAAATGCAGCCGTGGCAACGCAGGTATCCCCGCCAGCCGCCGTTCGAACTGCGTGATGGCCGCAGGAGAGCGGCTCAATCCACGCAGCCGCAGGCCGTTCGCCGCATTGCAGTCCAACGCCGTGAGCCACAGCGGCGGAGGAATGCTGGAGGACAATTGCTGCAGCAGCTGCAAATAACGCCGGTTATGTTGGGCGTTATTTGCCTGCCGTTCGGCGCGGGCACTGTGCATCGCTTGCTGCGCCCGCTCTTGCTGCTGCTGGCGGGCGAGCGACGTCAATGCCGCCAGCTCCTCACCCAGCATCGCCTGCCGCGCCTGCCGCTGCGTCTGTTGGTGACGCAGTTGGCCAGCGGCCAGGAACAGTGCCAGCAGCAGCGCCGTTACCTGCAACAGCAGCACGCCCAGCCAGAAATAGGCGCGTCGCCGATCGCGGCGCTGGCGCCAGGGCAGAAAGTTAACCTGATACATCAACGATCCTCCTCGCGCAGCGCCAGACCACCGGCCAACGCGAACGCCGAGGGATGCACGGGCAACGGCGGACGCAGCTGCGTAAAGGCGCTGAGCGGCGACCAGGCCAGGCAGCCGGCGGGCAGGGCTCCCGCCAGCACGCTGCCGGCATAGACCGGCCGATCGTCGCCCGCCGGCGTCTGGGCTTGCAGCGCCCGCAGCGCCTGGGCGCCATCGTCGCCCGGCGCCAGACCAAAGGCGAAGGCGCCATCGGCCGGCGCCACCCACAGCCATTCTCGTTCGAGGCGATGCATCAGCCCCGCGGCGGGCGGCACGCCTGCCGCCGTCGCCATCATCCGCAGCGCGCAGGGGGTGATATCGACCGCCTGCGGATGCAGGCCAGCCTGACGCAGACAAAGCAGCCACTGCTGCAGTTCCTGCCGCCGCGCGGCGGTCAACAGCAGCGCCGCCTCATCCCCCGGTGCGGCGCGATAGTCGAGCGCCAGCGTCTGGCCGTCGAGCGGAAACTGCTTCAAACCGTGGCCGCCGATATAGTCGCTGCGTTCCGGCTCGCGCAGCCGCGCATCAGGCCGTGCCATACGCTGCTGCAACACACGCTGCGCCGGCAGGGCAATGCGTAAGGAAATATGTCGCGGCAGCTGGACGCGCCATTGCCGCAGCGCCCGGATCAGGAATTCGGAAGGTTCCAGGCAGCCGTCGCGTAAAACTGCCTGCGGCAGCGCCTGCTGCCACCAGTGGCGCAACTGCCAGCCGTTGCGGCGGCGTTGGGCCGCCACCGCCCGCACGCAGTCGATTTGTATATCCAGCCCCACCTGCCATGCTTGAGGGAACATGTTTCGCAAGCCTCCATAACATCAGATGATAAAAGAACATATCCATGTCGCAGGCTTGCCTTTATACTACCGCGCGGTTGTTTATAAACTGCCCAAATGACTTAGAAATGGGAAATCTCAGGTGAAGTTCGTAAAGTATTTACTAATCCTTGCAGTATGTTGCATCGTGCTGGGAGCAGCCTCGATTTTCGGCTTGTACAAATATGTCGAGCCACAGCTGCCCGACGTCGCAACGCTGAAAGATGTGCGGCTGCAAATACCGATGCAGGTTTACAGCGCCGATGGCGAACTGATCGCCCAATACGGCGAGAAGCGCCGCATTCCGCTGAAGCTGGATCAAATTCCACCGGTGATGGTGCACGCATTCATCGCCACCGAAGACAGCCGCTTCTACGATCACCACGGCGTCGATCCGGTCGGCATCTTCCGCGCCGCCTCCATCGCGCTGGTCTCCGGCCACGCTTCGCAGGGGGCCAGTACCATTACCCAACAGCTGGCGCGTAACTTCTTCTTAAGCCCGGAACGCACCCTGATGCGTAAAATCAAGGAAGCCTTCCTGGCTGTGCGCATCGAGCAGATGCTCACCAAGGATGAAATCCTTGAGCTATATCTGAACAAGATCTATCTGGGTTACCGCGCCTACGGCGTGGGCGCCGCCGCGCAGGTCTATTTCGGCAAAGACGTCAGCCAGCTGACCCTGAGCGAAATGGCGACCATCGCCGGCCTGCCGAAAGCGCCGTCCACCTTCAACCCGCTCTATTCGCACGATCGCGCCGTTGCCCGTCGCAACGTGGTGCTGTCGCGCATGCTGGACGAACACTACATCACGCAGGCGCAGTACGATCAGGCGCGCGCCGAAGATCTGGTCGCCAACTACCATGCGCCGGAAATCAGCTTCTCCGCGCCATATCTCTCCGAGATGGTGCGTCAGGAGATGATCAAGCGCTACGGTGAAAATGCCTATACCGACGGTTACAAGGTTTACACCACCGTCACCAAGCGGCTGCAGCTGGCGGCGCAGGAGTCGGTACGCAACAACGTGCTGGCCTATGACATGCGCCACGGCTACCGCGGCCCGTCCAACGTGTTGTGGAAAGTCGGCGAAGCGGCCTGGGATCGCAAACAGATTGTTGATTCGCTGAAAAACCTGCCGAACTACGGCCCGCTGGCGCCGGCGGTGATCACCGCCGCCAACCCGCAGGAAGCGACGGCGATGCTGGCCGACGGCAGCAGCATTGCCCTGCCGATGGCGACCATGCGCTGGGCGCGCCCATACCGTTCAGACACGCAGCAAGGCCCAACGCCGAAACGCGTCACCGACGTGGTGCAGGCCGGCCAGCAGGTGTGGGTGCGTAAAGTGAACGAGGCCTGGTGGCTGTCGCAGGTGCCGGACGTCAACTCGGCGCTGGTCTCAATCAACCCGAACGACGGCGCGGTGAAAGCGCTGGTTGGCGGCTTCGATTTCAACCAGAGCAAGTTCAACCGCGTCACGCAGGCTCTGCGCCAGGTAGGGTCGAACATCAAACCGTTCCTGTACACTGCCGCGATGGATAAAGGCCTGACGCTGGCCACCATTCTGAACGACTTGCCGATTACCCGTTGGGATGCCGGCGCCGGCACCGACTGGCGGCCGAAGAACTCGCCGCCGACCTACGACGGCCCGATTCGCCTGCGGCAGGGACTGGGGCAATCGAAGAACGTGGTGATGGTGCGCGCGATGCGTGCGATGGGCGTCGACTACGCGGCGGAATATCTGCAGCGCTTCGGCTTCCCGGCGCAGAACATCGTGCATACCGAATCGCTGGCGCTGGGCTCCGCCTCCTTCACCCCGATGCAGCTGGTACGCGGCTACGCGGTGCTGGCGAACGGCGGTTACCTGGTTGACCCGTACTTCATCACCAAAATTGAAGACGACAACGGCAATACGGTGTTCGAAGCCAAACCGAAAGTGGTGTGCAGCAGCTGCAACCTGCCGGTGATCTACGGCGACACCCACCGTTCGGCGGTGCTGTCCGACGACAACATCGAAAACGTCGCCACCTCGCAGGAAGGCAGCAACAGCACGGTGCCGATGCCGCAGCTGGAGCAGGTTACCCCGGCTCAGGTGCAGCAGGACGGCGACCAACAGTATGCGCCGCACGTGATCAGCACGCCGCTGGCCTTCCTCATCCACGACGCGCTGAACAGCAACATCTTCGGTGAACCGGGTTGGATGGGCACGGCCTGGCGCGCCGGGCGCGATCTGAAGCGTCATGACATCGGCGGCAAAACCGGTACCACCAACAGTTCCAAAGACGCCTGGTTCTCCGGCTATGGTCCGGATACCGTGACGTCGGTGTGGATCGGTTTCGACGATCACCGCCGCGACCTGGGCCGTTCGACGGTATCCGGCGCCATCCCGGATCAGATTTCCGGCGGTGAAGGCGGAGCCAAGAGCGCCCAGCCGGCGTGGGACGACTTCATGAAGACCGCGCTGGAAGGCATCCCGGAGCAGAAAGTCACGCCGCCGCCGGGCATCATCAGCGTCACCATCGACAAGAGCAGCGGCAAGCTCTCTGGCGGTGGCGGCGGTAGCCGTTCCGAGTACTTCATCGAAGGCACTCAGCCGACGGACTACCCATCGCGCGATACCGGCACCACGTTGACCGATCCGGGCGGTGAAAGCCACGAGCTGTTCTGATCGAAAAGGGCCAGAGAAATCTGGCCCTTTTTTTGTTTGGCGCGAAGCGTATCAGCGCGAAGCGCGCAAAAATGCCTCTGAGAGGAACAGCGCGCTGACGTTGCGCGCCTCACGAAAATCCGGTTCCGCCAGCAGCGCCATCATGTCGGCGATCGGCCAACGCACCTGCGGCAGGGGCTCCGGCTCATCCCCTTCCAGGCTCTGCGGATAGAGATCGTGCGCCAGCACGATATTCATTTTGCTGGAAAAGTAAGAGGGCGCCATCGTCAGCTTGCTGAGAAAATCGAAGCGCTTCGCGCCGTATCCCACCTCTTCCATCAGCTCGCGGTTGGCGGCCTCCAGCACCCCCTCACCGGGATCGATCAGCCCTTTCGGGAACCCCAGCTCATAGGATTCGGTGCCTACCGCATATTCGCGGATCAGCAGCAGGTCATCGCCAATCACCGGCACGATCATCACCGCTTCGCGATCCGAAGGACGCATGCGCTCATACACCCGCCGCACACCGTTGCTGAATTCCAAATCGACCGACTCGACGTTGAACAAACGCGAACGCGCGACGGTTTCCACTTTCAGAATTTTAGGTTTTTGCAGGTGTTTATCCATGATTGCCTCAAAGAGGTTACCCAGGCGCGGACGGGGCAACCGAAATAATGATTGGCGTAACGCACGGCTCGTTGGCGCTCAAACGCTGACCAAATTCGGTCCTGATCACATTGTGCGTTAAGGGTAAGCTCCGCCGCAACGAGCATGAGCAGTAATTTACTTTCTTTTAACAAGCGTAGCCAGCGGCGGGCGATTTTCCGTACTGATTCAGCAAACAGCACGCATGAAAATAGGATAATACCGATATCGACGGCAGAGGCCGGTTGCTAGTATCACGCAGGCAAGAATCAGTGATAAAATGGCCTTGCGTCATGAAGGAATGAGATCCAGAGCGAGAATCTGTTTGTTCCCTCATTAGTTCTGGGTGCCTCCTGGCGGTTTACTCCGTATAATATTCACCTTTTCATCAGGTTGGCGAAATTCACGGGTGTGAGATGGGGATTGCATGAGCACAATAGTGTTGATATTGGCCTTAGTGCTTGTCTGCCTGATTGCCGCCGGCCTGTACCTGTGGTTCAAGGCGCGCAACCCGTCGGCGCTGGCGCACGCGCTGCCGTTTATCAAACCTGCCCACCGCAAGCTGACCGACGAAGAGCGTGCTGCGGTCGAGTTCTATCTCAATCAGCAAAACAAGCTGAGCAACAAGCTGTTGCCCGGCGGCGGCGCTACCTTGCCCGCAGCCAAACTGGCGCTCACCCCGCAAAGCGATAACGTTTATCCCGTCACGCACGCCATCACCCGCTATGGGCTGGCCAGCGACGATCCCAATAAATGGCGCTATTATCTCGATGCCGAAGAGGTGCACCTGCCGCCGTTTTGGGAACCCTATATCACCGCCGACAACCATGTGGAAGTGATCCGTACCCAGACGCTGCCGCTGGTGATTTCGCTCAACGGGCACTCGCTGAAAGATCATATTCACGACCGGCCGCAACCGCCGGTGGTGAGCGCCGCGCCGACCAAAAACGCCTCTATCCGCAAGGAAGAGAGCGAGCATGTCGAGCTGGTCAATATTCGCAAGGAAACGCCGGAAGAGCATGCGCTGAACCGGCCGAACGGCATCCGTGAAGCCGTCATCATCTCCGCCGCGCTGCTGCTGCTGTTCTTCAGCCTGATAAGCCCGGTGCTGGTGATCCCCTGGATGATTTTCGTGGCGGTGCTGATGATCGCCTGGGGATGCTGGAACCTGTTCCGCCGTCCGGCGTCACGCGAGCTGAAAGAGATCCACTGTCTGCGCGGTACGCCGAAGCGCTGGGGCCTGTTCGGCGAATCCGGCCAGGGGCAGATCAGCAACATTTCACTCGGCATCATCGATCTTATCTACCCGCCGCATTGGCAGCCTTACCTGACGCAGGACCTGGGCAAGACCACCGATGTGGACGTCTACCTCAATCGGCAGGTGGTGCGCCAGGGGCGCTTCCTCTCGCTGCATGACGAAGTGAAAAACTTCCCGCTGCAGCAGTGGGGCCGCAACGCGGTGCTGGTCGCCAGCTCGGCGCTGGTGCTGCTGTTGCTGCTGATCTATATCCCGCTCAACCTGCCGCTGACCCTCAGCATGGCCTGGCTGCAGGGTGCGCAAAAAGTGGAAGTGACCAGCGTTCAGGCGCTGGAAGCCACGCCGCTGCGCATCGGCGACACGCTGAAAGTGCGCGGCAGTGGCATGTGCTATGTGCCCCCGCCGGCCAATGGGGGCAGCGCCGTCAATTTTGCGCCGTTCGACTGTTCCGGCATCTACTGGAACAACGCCGCCCCACTGCCACAGCCGGAATCGGAAGTCATAGACAAAGCGACGGCCCTGCTGGCTACGGTCAACAGCCAGCTGCATCCGAGCGGCGCCGATCAGAAGGTCAACCCTCAGTTGGCCAGCGCCATCGAGAAATCCGGCATGATCCTGTTGGACGACTTCTCTGATATCGTTTTGAAAACACAGGATTTGTGCCAGGCAGAAAGCGACTGCGTGCGGTTGAAGAACGCCCTGGTCAACCTGGGCAACGCCAAAAACTGGAGCGGTCTGGTGAAACGCGCCAGGTCCGGCGCGCTGCAAGGCGTCAACGTCCTGCTGCGCCCGGTGAGCGCCGAGTCGCTGGAAAGCCTGACCAAAGTGGCCACATCGTCGTTCATCTTCAATGAAACGCGTTTGGCCGCCGCAGCGCTCAACAGCCCGCCGCCGGGCGGTTTCCTGATCAGCAGCGACGAAGGCCGCCAGTTGGTCAGCCATCCGCAACCGTCGGCGCCGCAGAGCGAATACAACGCCCTCGACCAGTGGAATGAGTTGCAGCGCCTTTCCACTCTGCTGCTGCACACCCCCTTCCAGGCACAGGGCGTGATCACCAGCCTCAGCGTCGACGCCAACGGCACCCGTCATGTGGCGCTGCACAGCGAACCGGACATGATAACCCTGTGGCGCTACCTCGGTACCAGTCTGCTGTTGCTGGCGGTCGTCATCAGCCTGGGCTATAACGCCTGGCGGCTGGTGCAGCGTCGGCGCATCAATCAGCACCGCGTCGCCGATATCCAGCGTTACTACGACAGCTGCTTCAATCCGCAGCTCAATCCGATGTCGATGCGGCCGATGGCCTGAACCTGACGCCGGGGCCTCCGCCCTGTCATCTGCTTATGCTACGCTAACGCTATTATTCTCATCTGCGGACCGCCCGTCGGTCCGCCCGTGGAGTTTTTATGGTTCCCGAGTTTGATTGGCCGCAGATCGATACCGTGCTGCTGGATATGGACGGCACCTTGCTGGATCTGGAGTTCGACAGCCACTTTTGGCTCAGCCTGGTGCCGCAGGCGCTGAGCGAAAGGCGCGCCATTCCTTTCGACGAAGCCCGTCATATCATTGAGCGGGAGTATCAGGCGGTGCAGCACACCATGAACTGGTATTGCTTCGATTACTGGAGCGAGCGGTTGGATCTGGATATCTACCGCATGACCAGCGAAGTCGGCAGCCGCGCCCGGCTGCGCGAAGACACCGAGCCGTTTTTACGGGCGCTGCGCGACGCCGGTCTGCAAACCATTTTGCTGACCAACGCCCATCCGCACAGCCTGGCGGTGAAAATCGAGCATACCGGCCTCGATCGGCACCTTGATTTATTGTTTTCCACCCACACATTTGGTTATCCGAAAGAAGATCAGCGTCTGTGGCAGGCGGTGCAACAGCACACCGGATTCAATCCGCAGCGCACGCTGTTCGTCGACGACGGCGAGCCGATCCTCGACGCGGCGCGCACTTTCGGCATTCGTTACTGCCTGGGCGTGCAAAACCCGGACTCCAGTACGGCGGAAAAAAGCTTCCAGCGCCATCCGTCGATGCGTGACTACCGCCTGCTGATACCGGCGCTGGCCAAGGGGGAAGCATGAAGGAAAAAGCGACGCGCGACGACGCGGTACGGCTGGATAAGTGGCTCTGGGCCGCTCGCTTCTATAAGACCCGTGCGCTGGCACGCGAAATGATCGACGGCGGCAAGGTGCATTACAACGGCCAGCGCGGCAAGCCGAGCAAGATTGTCGAACTCAACGCCGAGCTCAAGCTGCGGCAAGGCAACGAAGAACGTACGGTGATCGTGCTGGCGCTGACCAGCCAACGCCGCGGCGCTGGCGAGGCGCAGCAAATGTATCAGGAAACCGAAGCCAGCATCGCCAACCGCGAAAAGATGGCGCTGGCGCGCAAGATGAACGCGTTGACCATGCCGCATCCGGACCGTCGTCCGGACAAAAAGGAGCGGCGAGACCTGATGAAATTTAAATTTGGTGAGCCGGAATAACCCCTCACCGCAATGAGAGAAGATTATGTCCAACCATGACCAATTGCACCGTTACCTGTTTGAAAACTACGCGGTGCGCGGCGAGCTGGTTACCGTCAGCGAAACCTATCAGCAGATCCTGAACAACCACGACTACCCGGCGCCGGTACAGAAGCTGCTGGGCGAACTGCTGGTCGCCACCAGTCTGCTGACCGCGACCCTGAAGTTCGACGGCGACATCACCGTGCAGCTGCAAGGCGACGGCCCGCTGAAGCTGGCGGTGATCAACGGCAACAACCGTCAGGAGATGCGCGGCGTTGCGCGCACCCAGGCGCCTATCGCCGACGACAGCACCTTGCATCAGATGATCGGCAACGGCGTCATGGTCATCACCATTTCGCCGACGGAAGGCGAGCGCTATCAGGGCGTGGTCGGTCTGGAAGGTGAAACCCTGGCCGAATGCCTGGAAGCCTACTTCCGCCAGTCCGAGCAGCTGCCAACCCGCCTGTTCATCCGCACCGGCGAAGCGGAAGGCAACGCCGCGGCGGCCGGTATGCTGCTGCAGGTGCTGCCGGCGCAGGACGGCAACCTCGATGATTTCGATCATCTGGTGCAACTGACCAACACGGTAAAAAGCGAAGAGCTGTTCGGCCTGCCGGCCAACGAAGTGTTGTACCGCCTGTATCACCAGGAAGAGGTCACCCTGTACGAACCGCAGGACGTGCAGTTCCGTTGCACCTGTTCGCGCCAGCGTTGCGCTGACGCGCTGCTGACCTTGCCGACCGACGAAGTGGCGGACATGCTGGAGCAGGACGGCAATATCGACATGCACTGCGACTACTGTGGCAGCCACTATGTCTTTGACCCGGTTGATGTTGCCGCTTTGTATGCGGGTAACACCGGCGAAAGCGACCAGTTGCACTAAGTCACACCTCCTCGGCGGGCGCGCTCGGCGCCCGCCAACGCCCGCCGTTTGCACGTTTGCTTTTTTCCGTGTGCTATCTCTCAGATCGTAACGAAATACCGCCTAAAACGTTAAATATTTGATACCCATCGCGGTTACGCACCGTTAGATCCCTACAATTGCCGCCAGAAATTCTGTGACCAAGGAGTAGTAACATGCGCGTTAAAGGTATAACCCCTCAGGATCTGGCCGCTTACGGCATTCACGACGTTAGCGAAATCGTTCACAACCCGAGCTATGAACTGCTGTTTAAGGAAGAAACAGACCCATCTCTGGAAGGTTTTGAGCGTGGGGTAGTCACCAAGCTGGGTGCCGTCTCCGTCGATACCGGCATCTTCACCGGCCGCTCGCCGAAAGACAAATACATCGTCCGCGACGACATCACCCGCGATACCGTGTGGTGGGCCGATCAGGGCAAAGGCAAAAACGACAACAAACCCCTCAGCCCGGAAGTGTGGGCCGATCTGAAACACCTGGTCACCGAACAACTGTCCGGCAAACGCCTGTTCGTGGTGGATACCTTCTGCGGCGCCAACGCCGACTCGCGCCTGAAAGTGCGCTTCATCACCGAGGTGGCCTGGCAGGCGCACTTCGTGAAAAACATGTTCATCCGCCCGAGCGATGAAGAACTGGCTGACTTCGAGCCGGACTTCGTGGTGATGAACGGCGCCAAATGCACCAACCCGAACTGGCAGCAGCAAGGCCTGAACTCGGAGAACTTCGTCGCCTTCAACCTGACCGAGCGCATGCAGTTGATCGGCGGCACCTGGTACGGCGGCGAAATGAAGAAAGGCATGTTCTCGATGATGAACTACCTGCTGCCGCTGAAAGGCATCGCCTCGATGCACTGCTCGGCCAACGTGGGCGAGAAAGGCGACGTGGCGGTGTTCTTCGGCCTGTCCGGTACCGGCAAGACCACCCTCTCCACCGATCCGAAGCGTCAGCTGATCGGCGATGACGAGCACGGCTGGGACGACGACGGCGTGTTCAACTTCGAAGGCGGCTGCTACGCCAAGACCATCAAGCTGTCTGAAGAAGCCGAGCCGGACATCTATCACGCCATCAAACGCGACGCGCTGCTGGAAAACGTTACCGTGCTGGCCGATGGCAGCATCGACTTCAACGACGGTTCGAAAACCGAGAACACCCGCGTTTCTTACCCGATCTACCATATCCAGAACATCGTCAAGCCGGTGTCCAAGGCGGGTCACGCCACCAAGGTGATCTTCCTGACCGCCGATGCCTTCGGCGTGCTGCCGCCGGTATCGCGTCTGACCGCCAACCAGACTCAGTACCACTTCCTGTCCGGCTTCACCGCCAAGCTGGCCGGCACCGAGCGCGGCGTAACCGAACCGACGCCAACCTTCTCCGCCTGCTTCGGCGCCGCATTCCTGTCGCTGCACCCGACGCAGTACGCCGAAGTGCTGGTGAAACGCATGCAGGCCGCCGGCGCCCAGGCTTACCTGGTCAACACCGGCTGGAACGGTACCGGCAAGCGCATCTCGATCAAAGATACGCGCGGCATCATTGACGCCATCCTGAGCGGTGAAATCGACAAGGCGGAAACCGTTACCCTGCCGATCTTCGATCTGGCGATGCCGACCGCGCTGCCGGGCGTGAACCCGGAGATCCTCGATCCGCGCAATACCTATGCCAGCCTCGAGCAGTGGCAGGAAAAAGCGCAGGATCTGGCCGAGCGCTTCATCACCAACTTCGATAAATACACCGACACGCCTGCGGGCGCCGCGCTGGTCAGCGCCGGCCCTAAGCTGTAATTCGGTAGCGTTACCTCTTCAGCTAAGGCGCGGATCCCGCGCCTTTTTTTATTTTCAGCGATTGCTTTTTAACCAGCAAGGCGAGAAAATAAGTCAATGCAATCATTGATAGCAAAGGAGGTTTCAATGGCTACTATCACCGTCAGAAATCTGGACGACGAAATCAAAGAGCTGCTGCGTATTTCAGCGGCGAAAAACGGCCATTCCATGGAAGAGGAAGCGCGCATGATCCTGAAACAGGCGCTGGTGAAAAAGCCACCGCGCTATGGGTTAGGAACACGCATGCATCAGTACTTCGCCGAATTCGGCGGCGTTGAGTTGGAGATCCCCCCACGTGATGAAGCCCCTCATCGTATTGTCAACTTTGATGAAGACGATGAAAAATGATTGTGCTGGATACCAACGTCGTTTCGGAATTGCTGCGGCCGGCGCCTCACTACAATGTATTGCGCTGGTTAGATGAGCAGGATACGTATCGGTTCTATTTGAGCGCCATCGTGGTTGCGGAGCTGTATACGGGCATCGCCTGCATGCCTCACGGCAAGAAACAGCTCGAACTGCAAACTAACCTCGGCGACATGCTGCAGGAAGAGTTTTCAGACAGAATCTTACCCTTTGACGTCGGCTGTGCGATGCAGCATGCGGAATTAATGGGCGCCAATCGCCGCCGAGGCATTGGCGTCAGCATGCCGGATACCCAAATCGCCGCCACCTGCCTGCATTACGGTGCCGCCCTGGCCACCCGCAACACCAAAGACTTCCTCCACTGCGGCATCGAGTTAATCGATCCGTGGCAGGCGCCGACCGGCCGTCGGTTGCATGAGGATGCGGCGGAATACTACGTGATGAGCAGGAAGTCCTGACGGGGCCGCAGCAACGCGGCCCGCGCCAAGAGCGTCAGGCGTTTTCCCTGGCGGTTTGATGGCCGTTGGCCGACTCTTTTTTCTCCATCGGCAACGGAATATACGCGCGGATCAATAGCCCGCCGCGTTCGCTGGTGCCGATATCCAGTTCGCCGTCGTGCGCGTCGATAATGCGCTGCACGATCGCCAGCCCCAGACCGGTGCCGCTGGTGCTGCGCGCGCTGTCACCGCGTACGAACGGCTGCAACAGATGCTTCAATTCTTCCGGTTTGATGCCCGGGCCGTCATCCTCCACCTGGAACCAGCCGCGCTGCAGCTCACGGCCGCTGCTGACCTTGATCCAGCCGTTGCCGTAACGTGCCGCGTTCACCACCATGTTCACCGCCGCCCGCTTAATCGACAGCGGATGCACGTTCATCATCAGCTCGCCCGGCGACAGCGCGGTTTCAATCACCCGCTCATAGCCGCTCTCCGCCGCGACCACCTCGCCCAAAATGGCGTTCAGATCGCTGCTTTCGGTCGGCATCTCCTGCCCGGTGCGCAGGTAATCGATGAACTGCTCGATGATGGCGTTGCACTCTTCGATGTCTTTATTGATCGACTCGGCCAGATAGCCGTCTTCGGCGCTCATCATCTCCGTCGCCAGCCGGATGCGCGTCAACGGCGTGCGCAGGTCGTGGCTGACCCCGGCCATCAGCAAGGTGCGGTCGTCCGCCAGCTGCTTGACGCCCGACGCCATCTGATTGAATGCGCGAGTCACCGACCGCACTTCGGAAGCGCCATACTCGCGCAGCGGCGGCGGAATGATGCCCTTGCCCACCTGCAGCGCCGCATGTTCCAGCTCCACCAGCGGGCGGTTTTGAATGCGGATAAACAGCCAGGCGCCGCCGATCGCCAGTAGCATGATCGCCAGCGTATAGCGGAACAGCGGAGAGAAGTCGCCCTGGTGGATTTCCGTCAGCGGTACGCGCACCCAGATATCGGGCTGCAGCCAGGTTTTCAGCCACACCACCGGGGAGTTCTTGTTCACCTCCACCCGCACATCGGTCGGCCCGCCAAGCTGCTGTGCCATCTGCTGGCTGAGGAACTGGTAGTGCTGCGCCCAGCGCAGGCCGCTCTCCTCCGCCGCCGAGTTGGTGTAGAGAGAGATGCCCAGTTCGCGGTAGATCTCACGGCGGAACGCCGGCGGCACTTCCAGCAGCGTGCCGTCCTCCAGCTGCAGCCGATCGGTCATCAGCATACGCACTTCGTACGCCAATACCTTGTTGAACTGCTGCAGACTGGGCAGGATGGCGAAGTTCAGCACCACCAGATAGGTCGTCACCAGGCTGACGAACAGCAAGGTGACGATCAACAACAGGGTTCGGGCAAACGAGCTACGCGGTGAAAAGCGCAATCGCCTCATGCCTTACTGCCGTCCGGGACGAACACGTAGCCGAGACCCCAAACGGTCTGGATATAACGCGGATGCGCCGGATCTTCTTCCACCATGCGGCGCAGGCGCGAGATCTGCACGTCGATGGAGCGCTCCATGGCGCTGTATTCGCGGCCACGCGCCAGGTTCATCAGCTTATCGCGCGACAGTGGTTCACGCGGGTGGCTGACCAGCGCCTTCAGGACCGCGAACTCGCCGCTGGTCAACGGCATCGGTTCATCTTCGCGGAACATCTCGCGGGTGCCGAGGTTCAGTTTGAATTTGCCAAACGCGATCACCGCCTCTTCCTGCGAAGGCGCACCCGGCAGTTCGTTAGCCTGGCGGCGCAGCACCGCGCGGATGCGAGCCAACAGCTCACGCGGGTTGAACGGCTTAGGAATGTAGTCGTCGGCGCCGATTTCCAGCCCCACGATGCGATCGACCTCTTCGCCTTTGGCGGTGACCATAATGATCGGCATAGGGTTGCTCTGGCTGCGCAGGCGGCGGCAGATGGACAGCCCATCTTCGCCCGGCAACATCAGATCGAGCACCATCAGATGGAAGGATTCACGGGTCAGCAAGCGATCCATTTGCTCAGCGTTGGCAACGCTGCGAACCTGGAAGCCCTGCTCGGTTAAATAACGTTCTAAAAGCGCGCGCAGGCGCATGTCATCATCGACAACCAGGATCTTATGATTCTCTTGCATGGTATTACTCCCAAAGGCTTTATTGCCTGACTCGAATATTGTTAGAAAACCTTGCCATTTGAGACAGCGTTTAATGGTATGTATTCTAGACGAAATTGTTACAAAGCTTATTCTTTTCCCCATTTATCAACAATTTTCATCGAATGTCGACGGGGGTTCGTCAAAATTTTGCCCTTTATCGGCGCAATGTGGGGCAGCGGCCCAATTTTACGCAATTTCGCCACCGGCGAACCGCACGGTGGCGTTTTGATATCGGGTCAGGAAGTCTGCAGGAAACGCGCCAGCTGCCTACGCAGCTGACGGTTTTCTTGCTGCAGCGCATCAACCCGGTCGAGCAGCGTCAGCGCCATGGCGATCCCCGGCCAGTCCAGATCCAGTTCGGCCCGCAGCCTGCGCGCACGCTGCAGATGGCTCAGCGCCGGATAATCGAACACCCAGCTCGGCTGCGCCGGCTCCAGCGGCACGATCACGCCCAGGCCGACGATCTCGACCAGCTCATCCTCTGAAATTTCCACCCGTTGGCACAATTCCACCACGGTGAAGGTGATCTCTTTCTTCATCATGTGCTTTACTCCCATTCCGCGCGCGGGTTGAACGGCGCCTGCTCGGCCAGTTCTCGCCACAGGGCGCTGGCTTTCTCGTTGGGTTTCGGCGGCATCACCACCTTGAGAATGACGTACAGATCGCCGGGCTCTTTCTTGCCCGCCAGCCCTTTGCCTCTGACCCGCAGCCGTTTGCCGCTCTGGCTGCCGGCCGGCACGGTCAGCGCGATCTTGCCGGTCAACGTCGGCACCTCGATGCTGGCGCCGAGCGCCGCTTCCCACGGTGCGAGCGGCGCCACGATGCTCAGGTTGTGGCCGTCGATCTCAAACAGCGGATGCGGCGCGAGGCGGATGACCAGATACAGATCGCCGTTCTGGCCGCCGCCCACGCCGGCAACGCCCTGCCCCTTGAGGCGAATGCGCTCGCCGTCGCCCACGCCGGCCGGGATTTTCACGTTCAGCGTTTTGCTGGCTTCGCTCACCTGCCGCCCCAGCTCGTCGTACACCGGCAGCTTGTAGGCGATCTCGCGGCTTTGGCCATGCAGCGTTTCCTCGAGGAACAGCGGCACCTCCATCTCGAGATCCTGGCCGCGGAAGCCATGCCCGCCGTGCGAGTGCGAAGCGGAGCGGTGCCCGCCTGCCGCACGCCCGCCGAACATGCTTTCGAAGAAATCGGAGAAGTCTTGTGCGTCGGCACCGCCGCCATGCCATGAAGCGCTCTGCTGATAGCCACCGTGCTCGCCGCGCGCCTGGCGGCCAAAGTTCGGATCGTTGCGGTGCAGCCGGATCTGATCGTACTCGGCGCGGCGCTCTTCGTCCTTCAGCACCTCATAGGCTTCGGCCAGCTCCTTGAATTTGCTCTCGGCGTCTTCTTCGGTGCTCACGTCAGGGTGATATTTACGCGCCAGCCGGCGGTAGGCCGTTTTGATGGTTTTCAGATCGGCGTTGGGCTCAACGCCCATCGTTGCGTAGTAATCTTTAAATTCCATGCGGTAATACCTTCAATGTGTTGGGTTGTGCGCCAAAATTCCTTGTCTCTCTCGCCAGATATCCTCCTTTCGTCACATTCCTTTTCCGCTATCGCTAAGCATACTCCCGATTGTTAAAAGCTGCGCAAACTGAATAAAAACCGTGCGACAACGCGCAGGCCCCCACGCCATTTCTAAAGCCCTGCGCATTCACGTACACTGTGGCGGTAGCCCCATAAAGATAAATCACGATGAGAACTCAACTGATAACCCGTGAAGGGTATGACAAGCTCAAACAAGAGCTGGATTACCTCTGGCGCGAAGAACGCCCCGAGGTGACCAAGAAAGTGACCTGGGCCGCCAGCCTGGGCGACAGAAGCGAAAACGCCGACTACCAGTACAACAAGAAGCGGCTGCGCGAAATTGACCGCCGCGTCCGCTATCTGACCAAATGCCTGGAGCAGCTGAAGATCGTCGATTACTCCCCGCAGCAGGAAGGCAAAGTGTTCTTCGGCGCCTGGGTGGAAGTAGAGAACGAAGACGGCGAGACCAAACGCTTTCGCATCGTCGGTTACGACGAGATCTTCGGCCGCAAGGATTACATCTCCATCGACGCGCCGATGGCGCGCGCCCTGCTGAAAAAAGAGGTCGGGGACGTCGCCACCGTCAATACGCCGCTGGGCGAGGCGCAGTGGTACGTGAACGAGATAGACTACCCGAAGTAAGCTTTCAGCTTTTTTCGAACCGCCGCCAACGCCGCCGCCTGAGCTGTTCTCCACGCCGCGGCCGCGCGGCGGCGGCCCGCTCCGCTGGCATTTTCCGCGATCAATCCGTATAACTGTCCCCTGTTTATTCACCGTTCTCAATACAGATACCAGACCTATGAATGACCCACTGAGCCGCATTATTGCAACAGAACTGCAGGCCCGGCCGGAGCAAGTCGACTCCGCCATCCGTCTGCTGGATGAAGGTAATACCGTGCCCTTTATTGCACGCTATCGTAAGGAAGTCACCGGGGGCCTGGACGACACCCAACTGCGCCAGCTGGAAACCCGCCTGGGTTATCTGCGTGAACTGGAAGATCGTCGCCAGACCATCCTGAAGTCGATCGATGAACAGGGCAAACTGACCGAACAACTGGCGGGGGCGATCAACGCCACGCTGAGCAAGACCGAACTCGAAGACCTCTACCTGCCGTACAAACCGAAGCGCCGCACCCGCGGCCAGATCGCCATCGAGGCCGGTCTGGAACCGCTGGCGGACGCGCTGTGGCAGGATCCGCAACAGCAGCCGGAACAACTGGCTGAACGCTACGTCGATGCCGACAAGGGCGTGGCGGACGTCAAAGCCGCCCTCGACGGCGCGCGCTATATCCTGATGGAGCGCTTCGCCGAAGACGCCACGCTGCTGGCCAAGGTGCGCGACTACCTGTGGAAAAACGCCCATCTGGTGTCCAAAGTGGTCGAGGGCAAGGAAGAAGAAGGCGCCAAGTTCCGCGACTATTTCGATCATCACGAACCGATTTCCCAGGTGCCTTCGCACCGCGCGCTGGCGATGTTCCGCGGCCGCAACGAAGGCGTGCTGCAGCTGGCGTTGAACGCCGATCCGCAGTTTGAGGAAGCGCCGCGCGAAAGCCAGGCGGAGCTGATCATCATCAATCACCTCAACCTGCGCCTGAACAACGCCCCGGCCGACGCCTGGCGCAAGGCAGTGGTCAACTGGACCTGGCGCATCAAGGTGCTGCTACACCTGGAAACCGAGCTGATGGGCACGGTGCGTGAGCGCGCGGAAGACGAAGCGATCAACGTGTTCGCCCGCAACATGCACGATCTGCTGATGGCCGCGCCGGCCGGCATGCGCGCCACCATGGGCCTCGATCCTGGCCTGCGCACCGGGGTGAAAGTCGCCGTGGTCGACGCGACCGGCAAGCTGGTCGCCACCGACACCGTCTACCCACACACCGGGCAAGCGGCCAAAGCCGCCGCCATCGTCGCGGCACTGTGTATCAAACATAACGTGGAGCTGGTGGCCATCGGCAACGGCACCGCCTCGCGTGAAACCGAGCGCTTTTATCTCGACCTGCAAAAGCAGTTCGCCGAGGTCCGAGCGCAGAAAGTGATCGTCAGCGAAGCGGGCGCATCGGTGTATTCCGCGTCCGAACTGGCGGCGCTGGAATTCCCGGATCTCGATGTGTCGCTGCGCGGCGCGGTATCCATTGCCCGTCGCCTGCAGGATCCGCTGGCGGAGCTGGTGAAGATCGACCCGAAATCCATCGGCGTCGGCCAGTATCAGCACGACGTCAGCCAGAGCCAGCTGGCGAAGAAGCTGGACTCGGTGGTGGAAGACTGCGTGAACGCCGTCGGCGTCGATCTGAACACCGCGTCGGTGCCGTTGCTGACCCGCGTGGCCGGCCTGACGCGCATGATGGCGCAAAATATCGTCAACTGGCGCGACGAGAACGGCCGCTTCAGCAACCGTGAACAGCTGCTGAAGGTCAGCCGCCTGGGGCCGAAAGCCTTCGAACAGTGCGCCGGCTTCCTGCGCATCAACCACGGCGACAACCCGCTGGACGCCTCCACCGTTCACCCGGAAGCCTACCCGGTGGTGCAGCGCATTCTGGCCGCCACCGAGCAGGCGCTGCAGGACCTGATGGGCAACGCTTCGGCGGTGCGCAACCTGAAAGCGGTCGATTTCACCGACGACAAGTTCGGCGTACCGACGGTCACCGATATCCTGAAAGAGCTGGAGAAACCGGGCCGCGATCCGCGCCCTGAGTTCAAAACCGCGACCTTTGCCGAAGGGGTGGAAACCCTCAACGATCTGCAGGTGGGCATGATCCTGGAAGGGTCGGTTACCAACGTCACCAACTTCGGTGCCTTCGTGGATATCGGCGTGCATCAGGACGGCCTGGTGCACATCTCCTCGCTGGCGGACAAGTTCGTTGAAGATCCGCACACCGTGGTGAAGGCCGGCGACATCGTCAAAGTGAAGGTGATGGAAGTCGATCTGCAGCGTAAACGCATCGCGCTGAGCATGCGCCTGGATGAGCAGCCGGGCGAAGGTTCACCGCGCCGCGGCGGCAACGCGCCAGCGCAGGCACGCGACAACGCCAGCCGTTCGGCGGGTGCCAACAAGGCCAAACCGCGCAATGCAGCGCCGGCCGGCAACAGCGCCATGGGCGACGCGCTGGCGGCGGCGTTCGGTAAGAAACGCTAAGTCGGAACCGACAGGGCGGAGCCTGCTCCGCCCTTTCTGATGAATAAAACCTGCGGCATTTTTTGACCCGTCTCAATAAACCGTCATCTTTTTATGCCCCGTTCCTGCGTGACCGTCCTCCCATTATTCAGGCAATAAAAATCCTCTCCGCAGCCATTTATTAACAACTTCGTTAACACGCCTGTTTCATCTCGCGAATTGTGAACGAAACACAAATGGTTACCGCTCGCATTACGCCGGAATAATGTTATTGAATTGCCTTTCGGCGGAAATAAATAAAGGGAAAAAACCCTCGAAGTTTGCAAACGAGAAAACTCGGCTACAAATACGTAACTGATTTAACTCGTCATTCTCATTTGTTCCCGCTCGCCAGCGGTGGTAAAACGTCATTAATCCAGGCAACGCCATCAAAAACTGTCGTCGCCATAATAATTGGTTACAATACCCTTACTTTTTGTATTGAACGCGATAATGATAATTACTATTATTTGCGCTCACTTTATTGCATGACCTTATGGATGAATACCGCCGACGGCGTGGCATTTTCGCCGGCAACGTCCAATTATCATCAGCCCGATGTTCATCGGCACCCGGAAGGTTAATCACATGCAGCTTCAACCTAAACGCACGTATAAGATTGTCGGCTTTTCCGGTGAAATTGCGCCGGCCTACCGCCAGAAATTGTTATCGCTCGGCATGCTGCCCGGCTCTTCGTTCGACGTGGTGCGCGTCGCGCCGCTGGGCGATCCGATAGAAATTAAAACTCGCCGCGTCAGCCTGGTGCTGCGCAGGAAGGATCTGGCGCTGCTGCAGCTCGACGGCCAGTCCTGAGCCGGCACGCCCTCCGTTTGCCGACGCGCCCTTGCGCCGGCGCTGTTCTCCTTGAAGACGACACGCTGAACTATGAAAAAACTCACCATCGGCTTAATCGGTAACCCGAACTCCGGCAAAACCACGCTGTTCAACCAGCTGACCGGCGCACGCCAACGGGTCGGCAACTGGGCGGGCGTGACGGTCGAACGCAAAGAAGGCCATTTCACGACCCCGCAGTCCGACGTGCGGCTGGTCGATTTGCCGGGCACCTATTCCCTGACCACCATTTCAGAGCAAACCTCGCTCGATGAGCAGATCGCCTGCCACTACATTTTGAGCGGCGACGCCGATCTGCTGATCAACGTGGTCGACGCCTCCAACCTGGAGCGCAACCTCTATCTGACGCTGCAGCTGCTGGAGCTGGGCATTCCCTGCATCGTGGCGCTGAACATGCTCGACATCGCCACAAGCCAGCATATCGATATCGACGTCGCCGCGCTGTCGGCGCGCCTCGGCTGCCCGGTGGTGCCGATGGTCTCCACCCGCGCCGACGGCATCGGCGTGCTGAAACAGATGATCGACAATCACCACATCAACGAACAGCAGGCGCTGGTGAACTATCCGCCGCTGTTGCTGAAAGAGGTCGCCACGCTGAGCGACGCCATGCCGCAAACGCTGCCGGCAGTACAGCGCCGCTGGCTGGCGCTGCAGATGCTGGAAGGCGACATCTACAGCCACCGGCTGGCCGGCCCCGCCGTCGCACTGCTGCCTGCGGCCACCCAGGCGTTGCAACAGCAGCAGCAAGAAGACCCGGCGCTGGTGATCGCCGACGCGCGCTACCAGTCTATCGCCGCCCTGTGCGACGCGGTCAGCAACTCGCAGCAGGCGATGCCCAACCGCCTGACCGAGATGCTGGATAAAGTGATCCTCAACCGCTGGCTGGGCGTGCCGATCTTCCTGCTGGTGATGTACCTGATGTTCCTGCTGGCGATCAACATCGGCGGCGCGCTGCAGCCGATCTTCGATATCGGCTCGGCGGCGATCTTCATTCAGGGCATTCAGTGGCTCGGCTACACCCTGCACTTCCCCGACTGGCTGACCGTTTTCCTGGCGCAGGGCATCGGCGGTGGTATCAACACCGTGCTGCCGCTGGTGCCACAGATCGGCATGATGTACCTGTTCCTGTCCTTCCTGGAGGATTCCGGCTACATGGCGCGCGCGGCGTTCGTGATGGACCGTCTGATGCAGGCGCTCGGGCTGCCGGGCAAATCCTTCGTGCCGCTGATCGTCGGCTTCGGCTGCAACGTGCCGTCCATCATGGGTGCCCGGACGCTGGACGCCCAGCGTGAGCGCCTGATCACCATCATGATGGCGCCGTTCATGTCATGCGGTGCCCGTCTGGCGATCTTTGCGGTGTTCGCCGCCGCTTTCTTCGGCCAGGACGGCGCCGGGGTGGTGTTCTCGCTGTACATGCTCGGCATTGCGGTGGCGATCCTCACCGGTCTGGTGCTCAAATACACCATCATGCGTGGCGAGGCCTCGCCGTTCGTGATGGAGCTGCCGGTCTACCACGTGCCGCACCTGAAAAGCCTGCTGCTGCAAACCTGGCAGCGGCTGAAAGGCTTCGTGCTGCGCGCCGGTAAGGTGATCGTGGTGGCCAGCATGTTCATCGGCGGCCTGAACAGCTTCTCGTTCAGCGGCAAGACGGTCGACAATATCAACGACTCCGCGCTGGCCTCGGTCTCCAAGGTGTTGACGCCGCTGCTGCAGCCGATGGGCGTCCACAGCGATAACTGGCAGGCCACCGTCGGTCTGGTGACCGGTGCGATGGCGAAAGAAGTGGTGGTCGGCACGCTGAACACGCTGTACACCGCCGAGCACATCAACAAAGAGGCGTTCGACGCCGCCAACTTCAACCTGCTCGATGAGCTGGGCGGCGCGCTGAACGAAACCTGGGACGGCCTGAAAAACACCTTCAGCCTGAGCGTGCTCTCCAACCCAATCGAAGCCAGCAAGGGCGACGGCGAGATGGGTGTCGGCTCGATGGGCGTAATGAGCAGCAAATTCGGCTCCGGTATCTCCGCTTACAGCTACCTGATCTTCGTGCTGCTGTATGTGCCTTGCGTCTCGGTGATGGGCGCCATCGCTCGTGAATCGAGCCGCGGCTGGATGACCTTCTCTATTCTGTGGGGGCTGAACGTGGCCTACTCGCTGGCGACGCTGTTCTACCAGGTGGCCACCTTCAACCAACACCCACAGTACAGCCTGACGGCGATCCTGGTGGTGCTGGCGGTGAACCTGCTGGTGCTGTTCGGCCTGCGCCGGGCGCGCAGCCGCGTTACGGTGCGCCTGGGCAACGCTACGCCGGCGGCCTGTTGCCAGGGCGCCAAGGGGAGCTGTCACTGATGGCCGGGCTGCTGCAGGTGCGCGATGCGCTGGCGCTGCTTGGCAGCGCTCAGGCACAGCAGCTCAGCCAATCGCTGGCGACGCCGCTGCCGTTGGTGCAGGCGATGCTGGACCGTTTGGCGGCGATGGGAAAAGTAGAGCGTATCGAACAGGATGACGGCGCCTGTCTGAGCGGCAGTTGCAAAGGCTGCCCGCAGGGCCAGGGGTGCAGTACGGTGTTCTACCGGCTGAAGGCCTGACGATCAGGGGCGCCGCTGCGGCGCCCCTTGCCGTTGAAGGCTTATTGCTTGTCTTTGTAAACTTCAGCGATGGCGCTGAATTTACCGTGCTCGCGGCCTGCCAGGATCACGTAGTATTGACCGCCCTTTTCGTCCGCCAGTTTGGACAGCTCATCCTTGGCATCCATCGGCGAGGTGGTCTGCGCCGTGGTGGTCACGGTGCCGATCTTCTCGTATTTACCCGGGTTCTTATCCAGATCTTCCTTGGTCAGCAGGGTTGCCGCCATGGAGCCGAAAGACACCGAACCCAGCACTGCCGCTGCAATAATCATCTTCAATGATTTCATGACACTAACCTCTCAATGGATAATTTATCTGTTATGAAAGCCGTCAAGAATCCATGCGTAGTACAGCAGGCTGCCGCGACATCCTCAGACCTCGTTGCTTTCCCTGACGGGGCCTGTTTTCCCAGAGACGAAACGCCAAAATGAAAAGCGCCGCACGCGGTCTTTTCATTTTGCAGCCAACGCATTGACTCACTAAGTATCGAACAGCTTTGTCTTTTATCCACCCGGCAGCGTTTTTTTTCGCGCCCTATCGTGCGTTTTACCGCCGCATTCAATGTGCTGCAATAAACGCTTCGATCATCGTCACAAATTCGTCGGGATGAGAGATAAACGGCGCATGGGCGGCTTTGGCCACGACCTGCGACGTAGAATTCGGCCAGGCCGCGTCGAGCAGCTCGGCGACCTTGCGCGGCACCAGCCCGTCCAGATAGCCGTAAATCCGCAGCAACGGCAGCTCCAGCGCGGCCAACGGCGCACGCAGATCGGCGGTGCGCAGGATCTCCAGCCCGCCGTTCAACACCTCGACGCTCGGCGTCGGCTGGTTGAGCACCACCGCTTTCAGCTGGCGCGCATCCTGACGCGCGCTCTCGGTGCCCAGCGTCTGCAGCGCCAGAAAACGCTCGACGGTGCGCTGGAAATCCAGGCTCAGCTGGTGCTGAAAACCGCTCAGCACGTCCGGGCGGATCCCCGGCCACTCATCGCGGGCGGCAAAGCAAGGCGAAGAGGCCACGGTGATCAAGCCCTTGAGCCGCTCAGGTTGCATCAACGCCACCTGGCTGGCCACCAGCCCGCCGAGCGACCAGCCCAGCCACCAGGCCTGCGACGGGGCAGCCACCAGCACAATTTCCGTCATCTGCTCCAGCGACAGGGCACCGAACCCCTGGCTGCGGCCGTACCCCGGCAGATCGACCAGGTGCAGGCGAAAATGCGGCGCCAGTCGCGCCTGAATGCAACTCCACACTTCGGCGTTCAATCCCCAGCCGTGCAGCAGCACAAGATCGCGTTCGCCTTCACCTATTGTTTGCCAGTACAGCGCTGTCATTGGTTATTGTCCTTTCATGCTTATCCGTCTCGGAGGCTCTATGCTATCAATCCGCAGCCGCTGTTGGCTATGCCGACAGCCGTTGAGCCTGATGCGTCATGGCATCTGCAGCTGCTGCCTGCGCCATCTGCCGGCCAGCCCCCCGTGTTGCCCGCGCTGCGGGTTGCCCGCCGGGGAGACGCAAACGCCCTGCGGCCGCTGCCTGCAACGGCCGCCGCCCTGGCAACGGCTGGTGTTCGTCGGCGACTACGTTGCGCCCCTCAGCCAACTGGTAAAGAGGTTCAAGTTTCATCGCGCGCCCGAGCTGGCCCCGGCGTTGGCGCGCCTGATGCTGTTGCGCTGGCAGCAGGCGCGCAGAGAGCAGTATCTGAACAGACCCGACCTGATTTTAGCGGTACCCTTGCATGCATCACGCTGCTGGCGCCGCGGCTATAACCAGAGCGATCTGCTGGCCCGGCCGCTGGCGCGCTGGCTGGGCTGCCCCTATCGGCCCGCCGCCTTGCGCCGGGTACGCAAGACCGCCCTGCAACAGCGGCTGAGCGCCGGAGCGCGCAGGCGCAATCTGCAGCGCGCGTTCGTCTGCACCGTCTCGGCCGCCGGCCGGCATATCGCCCTGGTGGATGACGTGGTGACCACCGGCAGCACCGTCGCGGAGATCGCGGCGCTGCTGCGGCGGCAAGGCGCCGCCTCGGTGCAGATCTGGTGCGTTTGCCGCACGTTGTAGTGCCACGGCAATGGGCGTATTATAACCGACTATAGAAGTCAACTATTGAGCTAATGCTATGATCCGTATAACAGATGCTGCACAGGAACACTTTGCCAAACTGCTGGCAAATCAAGAAGAAGGCACCCAAATCCGCGTATTCGTGATCAACCCGGGCACGCCGACGGCCGAATGCGGTGTCTCTTATTGCCCGCCGGACGCGGTAGAAGCGACGGATACCGAACTGAAGTTCGACAAACTGTCCGCCTATGTCGATGAGCTGAGCGCGCCGTATCTGGAAGACGCCGAAATCGACTTCGTGACCGACCAGCTGGGTTCTCAGCTGACGCTGAAGGCGCCGAACGCCAAAATGCGCAAGGTCGATGACAACGCGCCGCTGATGGAGCGCGTGGAATACGTGCTGCAGTCGCAGATCAACCCACAGCTGGCGGGCCACGGCGGCCGCGTGACGCTGATGGAGATCACCGACGACAACATGGCGATCCTGCAGTTCGGCGGCGGTTGCAACGGCTGTTCGATGGTCGACGTCACGCTGAAAGAAGGCATCGAGAAAGAGCTGCTGCAGAAGTTCCCGGAGCTGAAAGGCGTGCGTGATCTGACCGAACACCAGCGCGGCGAGCACTCTTACTACTGATACCCGGCGCTCACGCCACGGTAGATAACGCAATGCCGGAAGGGGGAACCCGTTCCGGCATTGTCGTTTTTAGCCCACCGACACCTTGCGCCGCCGTTTGTCCAAATCCTTCAGCAGCCGGTTTATCCGCGGATCGGCGAACATCTCCTCCAGCGTTTGGATCAGCTTGCGCCGCCAGTTAGGGTACTGGTCACTGGTGCCGGGAATATTGACCGGATCGGCCATGTCCAGCCAGTCTTCCGGCTGCAGGCCGAGCAGGGCGCTGGCGCTGTCGGCGACATAACGCTGCAGACCGCGGTTAAGCAGCGGACTCATGCCGAGCAGCGCCGCCCTCTTGCCCACCTTCTGCGGCACGCAGCCATAGCGATGCAACCCGTCCAGCAGCCCTTGCTTGGCGCGTTCCCGATCGGCGAACAGCGCCCGCAGGATCTCCGCGTCCGGATAGAGCCCCAGTCGGTTGCCCAGCGTCAGATCGCCGCTTTGCCAATAGCCGCGCAACGTCGGCAGATCGTGGGTGGTGATGGTCGCCATCGCCTGCACCGGATAGGCCTGCGGCGCGCGGAAATGGTGTTCACCGTCGCTTTCGAAATACAGCACCTTGTAGGAATAGACGCCGCTGTCGCGCAGCTTGCCGACGATCTCTACCGGCACGGTGCCGAGATCCTCGCCGATCACCATGCAACGGTGGCGCTGGCTTTCCAGCGCCAGCACCGCCAGCAGATCGTCCACCGGGTATTTGACGTAGGCGCCGCGATCGGCGGTTTCGCCATAAGGGATCCACCACAGCCGCAGCAGCGCCATGACGTGATCGATACGCAGCGCGCCGCAGCTGGTCATGTTGGCGCGCAAAAGATCGATGAACGGCTGATAACCGCGCGCCGCCATCACGTGCGGATCCATCGGCGGCAGGCCCCAGTTTTGCCCCAGCGGCCCCAGGATGTCCGGCGGTGCGCCGACCGACGCTTTCAGGCAGTACAGCTCGCGGTCGCACCAGGTTTCCGCCCCGCCTTCCGCCACCCCGACCGCCAGATCGCGATACAGACCAATCGGCATCTGCTGCTGCCGGCTCTGCTCAAAACACTGCGCAAACTGCGTGGCCGCCAGCCATTGCAGCCACAGGTAAAAGCGGACCGCGTCCTGATGTTCGTCGCAGAACTGCCGCACCGCTTCGCTCTGCCCCCGCCGATAGCCCTCGGGCCAGGCCGGCCATCCCCACTGGCTGGCGTCTTTGGCCGCCAAGTGGGCATGCAGCGCGTCGAACGCCGCCTGCTGATACAGGCTGTCGCCGCCCTCAGTCACGAACCGTTCGAACGCCTGACGCTGCGCGTCGTTCGGCTTGCGCGCCTGAAACAGCGGGAACGTCAGCTTCAGCGCCGCCAGCTTCAGCTGCATCACGGCGGTGTAATCCACCCACTCCGCGGCGCGCGCCTTGGCCAGCTGCTTCTGCGTCGCCGGCTTCTGCCACCAGCGCTGCGCTGCGTCGCTGCGCTGGAAATCCTCCACCGCGTTGACGTCGATATACGCCAGATTCAGCCAGCGGCGCGACGAGGGGCTGTAAGGGCTGGCGCTCTCCGGGTTGGCCGGATACAGCGCATGGATCGGATTGAGACCGACGAAGGCACCGCCGCGCTCCCCCACCTGCTCCACCATCAGACGCAGATCGCCGAAATCGCCGATGCCCCAGTTGCGATCGGAACGCAGCGTATACAGCTGAACGCAGGCGCCCCACAGTTTCTTGCCGGTCAGCAAGGCGTCCGGCTCGAAGCAGCGCCTCGGCGCGACGATCACTCGGCATGGCCACTGCCGTGCGCCCTGGCTCAGCGTCAATTGGTGATACCCCGCCGGCAGGTCGCCGGGCAGCGTCAGGGTCTTGCGCGCGCCGACGCGCCCCTGCAGGCATTCGCCGTCTTCACGCTGCAGCACCCACAGGTAGTCGCCTTCGCCCGCCGGGGTCAGCGCCAGCGGCGCGCCCTGATAGAACACCTTAACCGCCGGCAACGGCGATGCCGCCCCTTCCTGCGCGGCATCGGCCCGATTCATGGCCGCCAGCAGCTTACGCTTGGTCTCCGGCTCAATCGCCTGCCGCTTGCCGTGGGCATTGATGAAATCGGCAGCGATCCCCGCCTGCGCTGCCGCCTGATCGATACGCTTACGATCCATTCGCTCTCCTTAACGTTTGGCTTGCCAGATGCGCTGCTGGTAATCGCGAATCGAGCGATCCGAGCTGAACATGCCGACGCGCGCAGTGTTAAGGATAGTCCGCCGCGTCCATTCGTCCCGGTCGCGGTACAGTTCGTCGACCCGGCGCTGCGCCTGGCAGTACGAGGCGAAGTCCGCCAGCACCAGATAGGGATCGCCGCCTTCCAGCAGGCTGTGCAGCATCATGTCGAACGCGTGCTTGTCGCCGTGGCTGAACGCGCCGCTCGCCAGCTCGTCCAAAATCGCCTTCAGGTGCTTGTCTTTCTTGCGGTAGCTGAGCGGATCGTAGCCCTTCGCCAGTATCGCCTTCACCTGCTCCACGGTATTGCCGAAGATAAAGATATTGTCTTCGCCCACCTGCTCGGCGATTTCGACGTTGGCGCCGTCCAGCGTGCCGACCGTCAGCGCGCCGTTCAGCGCCAGCTTCATGTTGCCGGTGCCGGAGGCCTCTTTACCGGCGGTGGAGATCTGCTCGGAGATATCCGCCGCCGGGATCATCAGTTCGGCCACCGACACGCGGTAGTCGGGAATGAACGCCACTTTCAGGCGATCTTTCACCAACGGATCGTTATTGATCTTCTCGGCCGCCTGGTTGATCGCGTAAATGATGTTTTTCGCCAGGTAGTAGCCCGGCGCCGCCTTGGCGCCGAACAGGAAGACGCGCGGTACGATGTCCAGATTCGGGTTGTCGCGCAGCTGGCGATACAGCGACAGGATGTGCAGCAGGTTCAGGTGCTGGCGTTTGTACTCGTGCAGACGCTTGATCTGCACGTCGAAAATCGCGTCCGGATCGAGCGTCAACCCCATCACGCCGTGCACGTAATGGGCCAGCGCCACCTTGTTGTCGCGTTTGATCTGCTGATAACGCTGGCGGAACGCCGCGTCGTCGGCGAATTTTTCCAGCCCGCGCAACGCGTCGAGATCGTTCGCCCATTCCACCTTCAGCGTCTCGTCGATCAGGCCCGACAGCGCCGGGTTGCACTGTTTCAGCCAGCGACGCGGCGTGATGCCGTTGGTGACGTTATGGAATTTGTTCGGCCACAGCTGGTGATATTCCGGGAACAGATCCTTCACCACCAGATCCGAGTGCAGCTGAGCCACGCCGTTGACCGCAAAGCCGCTGACCACGCACAGGTTGGCCATGCGCACCTGCTTGTTGTGATGCACCGCCAGTTTGGCCCACACCGCCTCGTCGCCCGGCCAGTGCTTATCCACCTGCTTTTTGAACCTGGCGTTGATCTGTTTGATGATGGAGAAATGGCGCGGCAGCAGGCTGCGCACCAGTTTTTCATCCCAGCACTCCAGCGCTTCCGGCATCAGGGTGTGGTTGGTGTAGGCGAAGGTGTTGCTGGTGATCGCCCAGGCCGCCTCCCACTCCAGCTGGTGTTCGTCCAGCAGAATACGCAGCATTTCCGGAATGGCGATGGTCGGGTGGGTGTCGTTCAGCTGGATCACTTCGTACTTCGGCAGCTCTTCAATCTTGCGGCCGGCCTGATGGTGCTTGCGCAAAATGTCCGCCACCGAGCAGGCGCACTGGAAATACTGCTGCATCAGGCGTAGGCGCTTGCCGGCCTGATGGTTGTCGTTCGGGTAGAGCACCTTGGTCAGCTTGTCGGCTTCTACGCCCTGCTTCTCCGCCTGCAGGAATTTGCCGTCGTTGAAATCGCTCAGGTTGAACGGATGCTGATGGGTCGCCTGCCACAGGCGCAGCGGCTGCGCCACGCCGTTGCGATACCCCAGCACCGGCAGATCCCAGGCTTCGCCGCGCAGGGTGAAGGCCGGGCGCCACAGTTCGCGGCCGTCGGCCTGCTTTTCCAGCTTGCCGCCGATGCCCACGTCCACCGCCAGCGCGGCGTTGTGGCGGAACCACGGGTAGCTCTCGCGCTGCCAGTTATCCGGCGCCTCTTGCTGCTGCCCGCCCTGGAACGACTGGCGGAACAGCCCGTACTGGTAGTTCAGCCCATAGCCGGTGGCCGGTTGCTCCACCGTCGCCATCGAGTCGAGGAAACAGGCCGCCAGGCGCCCCAGCCCGCCGTTGCCCAGCGCCGGATCGGTTTCCTGCTCCAGCAAATCCGCCAGCTTGACGTTCTGCTCCGCCAGCGCCTGCTCGACGGTGTCGTACCAGCCCAGGTTGATCAGGTTGTTCGCCGTCAGCCGGCCGATCAGAAACTCCATCGAGATGTAGTTCACGTGGCGCAGCGGTTTGGCGCTTTTGCGCGGCGCCGGCTGCGCGGCCAACTGCTCGGCCAGCGCCGCACTGACGGCTTCCCACCATTGATGCTGCGTCATCTGCTGTGCGGAACTGAGGCCGAACCGTTGCCACTGGCGGGCAAGCGCCGCCAGAAAAGCATCCTTCTTGAGCGTAGGCTGTGACATAAGGAAAACTCTCTATCCAGTAAGTGGGTCAAATTGCCGCTATCGTGCCGGTGAGAAAGCCTGACGGCATCATCCCGCCTGGGGATTAGCTGGGGAGGAGGATTGGGGCGTAGCTGGAATTGTGATCTCAGGCACTTTTTGACTCCCTTGCAACGATGCAAAAAAGCCCGCCAACGCGTGCGGCGAGCACTGAGAACGTTAACCATGACGTTAGCACAAGTATTCGCACTGCTGAAGTTTTGTCCATGGCCGGAAATGCGATCTGCAACCGCATCGCCGCGCGCCGGCGCCAAACGTAAAAAAGTGTGATCGATAGCAACTTAACTCCAAGCCGATGCGGAAGCTTGTTGCAATACGTTTAGGGTTGGCAGAAGTTAGGGGGAGCTATTAATTACGAACCATAAAATAATTAGCGCCACTCCAATCCCGGCGGGAACCGCGATTTATACCCTGGAATACTATGCTGATCCCATCAAAACTGAGCCGCCCGGTACGGCTGCAAAATACCGTGATCCGCGATCGCCTGCTGGCCAAACTGGCCAGCGCGGGCAACTATCGCCTGACACTGGTCAATTGCCCGGCGGGATACGGGAAAACCACGCTGATCGCCCAATGGGCGGCCGGCAAGGCCGATCTGGGCTGGTATTCCCTGGATGAGAGCGACAACCAGCCGGAGCGCTTCGCCAGCTACCTGATCGCCGCGCTGCAGCAGGCCAGCGGCGGCCGCTGCGTCAAGAGCGAGGCGCTGAGCCAGAAGCATCAGTACGCCAGCCTGTCGGCGCTGTTCGCCCAGCTGTTTATCGAGCTGGCCGACTGGCACCAGCCACTGTACCTGGTGATCGACGACTACCACCTGATCACCAACGACGCCATCCACGAAGCCATGCGCTTTTTCCTGCGCCATCAGCCGGAAAACCTGACGCTGATCCTGCTCTCGCGCACCCTGCCGCCGCTCGGCATCGCCAATCTGCGGGTGCGCGATCAGCTGCTGGAAATGGGTACGCAGCAGCTGGCGTTTACCCATCAGGAAGCCAAACAGTTCTTCGACTGCCGCCTGGCGGCGCCGATGGAGCAGCAGGACAGCAGCCGCCTGTGCGACGAAGTCGAAGGCTGGGCCACCGCGCTGCAGCTGATCGCGTTGTCGGCCCGCCAGTCCGCCTCGTCGGCCCAGCTGTCGGCCAAGCGCCTGGCGGGGCTGAACGCCAGTCACCTGTCCGACTACCTGGTGGACGAAGTGCTGGATCACGTCGATGCCGATGCGCGCGCCTTCCTGCTGCGCTGTTCGGTGCTGCGCTCGATGAACGACGCGCTGATCGTGCGGCTGACCGGCGAAGACAACGGCCAGCAGCGGCTGGAGGAGCTGGAGCGCCAGGGGCTGTTTATCCACCGCATGGACGACACCGGCGAATGGTTCAACTTCCACCCGCTGTTCGCCTCTTTCCTGCGCCAGCGTTGCCAATGGGAACTGGCACTGGAGCTGCCGGGGTTGCACCGCGCCGCCGCCGAAGGCTGGCTGGCGCTGGGATATCCGGCAGAGGCCATTCACCATGCGCTGGCGGCCAGCGACGTCAGCATGCTGCGCGATATCCTGCTGCAACACGCCTGGTCGCTGTTCCACCACAGCGAACTGGCCTTGCTGGAAGAGTGCCTCAACGCGCTGCCCTATGAGCGCCTGATCCAGAATCCCAAGCTGGCGCTGCTGCAGGCCTGGCTGGCGCAGAGCCAGCACCGCTACGGCGAGGTCAACACCCTGCTGGAGCGCGCCGAGCGCACCATGCGCGAACAGAAAATCGAGATAGACCAAACGCTGCACGCCGAGTTCGACGCCCTGCGCGCCCAGGTGGCGATCAACGCCGGCAAACCGGAAGAGGCCGAACGGTTGGCGACCGAAGCGTTGAAATTCCTGCCGCTGTCCAGCTATTACAGCCGCATCGTCGCCACCTCGGTGACCGGCGAAGTGCACCACTGCAAGGGCGAGCTGGCGCGCGCGCTGCCGATGATGCAGCAAACAGAGCAGATGGCGCGTCGCCATCAGGCCAACCATTACGCGCTCTGGGCACTGCTGCAGCAGAGCGAAATCCTCATCGCCCAGGGCTTCCTGCAGGCCGCTTACGAAACCCAGGACAAGGCGTTCGAACTGATCCGCGAACAGCATCTTGAACAGCTGCCAATGCACGAATTCCTGCTGCGCATTCGCGCGCAGATCCTGTGGTCGTGGTCGCGGCTGGACGAGGCGGAAGACGCGGCGCGCACCGGGCTGAAAATCCTGGCGAACTACCAACCGCAGCAACAGCTGCAGTGCATCGCCATGCTGGCCAAATGCTCGCTGGCGCGCGGCGATCTGGACAATGCCAATACCCACCTGCAGCGCTGCGAAACCCTGCTGCACGGCGCCCACTACCATCGCGACTGGCTGACCAACACCGACAAGTCACGGGTGATCCACTGGCAGATGACCGGTGACACCGCCGCCGCCGCCCAGTGGCTGCGCCACACCGAAAAGCCCGGCATGGCGGATAACCACTTCACGCAGGGCCAGTGGCGCAACATCGCGCGGGTGCAGATTCTGCTCGGCCAGTATGACGAGGCCGGCGTGGTGCTGGATGAACTGAACGAGAACGCCCGCCGGCTGCGGCTGGTGAGCGATCTCAACCGCAACCTGCTGCTCAGCAACCAGCTGTACTGGCTGCAAGAGCGCAAGGGCGAAGCACAGCAGGCGTTGATCGAAGCGCTGTCGCTGGCCAACCGCACCGGTTTCATCAGCCACTTCGTCATCGAGGGCGAAGCGATGGCGCAGCAGCTGCGCCAGCTGATCCAGCTCAACACGCTGCCGGAGCTGGAACAGCATCGTGCCCAGCGCATCCTGCGCGACATTAACCAGCATCATCGGCACAAGTTCGCGCATTTTGACGAAAACTTCGTCGATAAGCTGCTGACCCATCCGCAGGTGCCGGAGCTGATCCGCACCAGCCCGCTCACCCAGCGCGAATGGCAGGTGCTGGGGCTGATCTATTCCGGCTACAGCAACGACCAGATCGCCGGCGAGCTGGACGTGGCGGCCACCACCATCAAGACGCACATCCGCAACCTGTACCAGAAGCTCGGCGTGGCCCATCGCCAGGAAGCGGTGCAGCAGGCGCAGCAGCTGTTGAAGATGATGGGGTACGGCGCCTGAGAGTCAGCGCTGGCCGTAATAGGCACCGGCGCCATGTTTGCGGCTGAAATGCTTTTCCAGCAGATAGTCATCGATCCGCCGTAGGCCGGGGTTAATATCCCGGCTGATCCACGCCATTTTCGCCACCTCTTCCAACACCACGGCGTTATGCACCGCCTCATCCGGCGTCCTTCCCCAACTGAACGGGCCATGCTGATACGCCAGGATACCGGGAATGTGCAATGGTTCACGCCCTTTCAGGGTTTCGATAATCACCCGACCGGTGTTCAGCTCATATTCCCGCGCCACCTCTTCTGCCGTCAGCCCGCGGGTACAAGGAATATCGCCGGAAAAATAGTCGGCGTGGGTGGTGCCGAGCACCGGTATCGCTTCCCCTGCCTGCGCCCAGGCGGTGGCATGGGTGGAGTGCGTATGCGCCACACCGCCGAGTTGAGGGAATGCCCGGTACAGCGCCAAATGCGTCGGCGTATCGGACGAAGGCCGCAGCTGCCCCTCAACAACCTCACCTCGCACATTCACCACCACCATATCCTCAGCCCGCATCGTTTCATAAGGTACGCCGCTGGGTTTGATCACCACCAGCCCACTGGCCCGATCGATGCCGCTGACATTGCCCCAGGTATAGGTCACCAGCCCGTGCTCAGGCAAGGCCATGTTGGCTCGGTACACCTGACTTTTCAGTTGCTCCAGCATGCTACCTCCTTATTTCCAACCCGGCCTCGACCATGCGTTCAACCACCCAGGCACGCGCCTCCCGCACCGCCCGCAGCGGATCGTTCGCTTTCTCGCTCCACATCTCGAGCAGATAGGGACCACGATAGCCGCTCGCAAGCAACGTTTCGAAACAGCGTACGAAATCCACTACGCCCTCGCCGAACGGTACATTCTTAAACTCCCCCGGCCGCGTATCCTTAACGTGTACCGCCACGATATGTCCGCGCCCGGCCATGAGCTCCATCGGCACATCGTTGTCCCAGGCAGACAAGTTGCCGATATCCGGGTATAGCTGAAACCACGGGTTATTCAGGTAGTGGGCATAGCCCAGCGCCTTGCTGATCGAGTTCATCAGCGGATAGTCCATGATTTCCATCGCCAGCATGACCTGTGCACGGCTGGCCATCTCTACCGCCTGCACCAATCCGGCGCGGAAACGGGTGCGGGTCTGCGCAGTAGACTGCTGGTAATAAACGTCATACCCGGCCAGTTGGATCACCCGGATGCCGGTATCCTGCGCCAGCCGAATAGCTTTTCGCACGATCTCCAGTCCCCGCTCGCGCGTCGTGTCGTCTTCACTGCCCAACGGAAAACGCCGGTGGGCGCTGAGGCATAAAGAAGGCACGCGCACACCGCTCGCCGCAACGGCGCTAACCAACGCGAGCCGCTGTTCAACGCTCCAGTCCAGCCGCGCCAGGCGGCCGTCGCTTTCATCGATCGACATTTCAACGAAATCGAATCCCAACTCACCCGCCAGTTGCAGGCGCGTCAGCCAATCCTCGCCCGGCGGCAACGCTTTCTCATAGATGCCCAACGGCACGGATTTGTGCAACATAACCGCTCCTCAGCCCCACCGCTGGGCGATGACACGTTTAAATTCCCGCGCCGCCGCGACCGGATCGGCGGCATCACGAATGCTGCGCCCGGCGATAAAGACATGGATGGGAATACCTTGGAACAGAGGCAAATCCTCCAGCGTCAGTCCGCCGGTGACCGTCACCTTAAAACCCATCTCGCTCAGGCGACGAACCGCGCGGATATCGTCATCGCTCCAGGATACCCCCGCCGCCTGCGCGTCACGGCTGCGGTGATACACCACCTGACCAATTCCCGCTTCACGCCACGCCTGCGCCTGTTCCCAGGTCCAGAATCCCGTCAGTTCTATCTGCACGTCACCACCGAACTCATGCGCCACCTGCAGGGCTCCCTTGGCCGTATTGATATCGGCGCAGCAGATCACCGTGATCCAATCGGCATGCGCCTCGAAGCACATTCGCGCCAAAATCTGACCCGCATCGGCGATTTTTGCGTCCGCCAACACGATGCGATCCGGATACAGCGCTTTTAAATCGCGTACGGCTCGCACGCCTTCCGCCACGCACAAAATAGTGCCGACTTCGATGATGTCGACTTCGGCCGCGATCAGGCGAGTCGTGTCGTAAGCCGCAGCCATAGACAGGTTATCCAGCGCCACCTGCAACATCGGTAAATGCATGTTCATTGGTTGTCTCCTTCAATTCGCCGCCGCCGTAGACGTTTTGTCGATCAACGCCAATACCTCGCTCGCGTGGCGACAGGCCCGCAAGCGATCGAAATTCGCCTCATCTTCAAACAGGTTCACCACTTGCATGATCCCCACCTCCTGATGCGTTTTGGCGTCCACCGCCGCCATGGTGATCAAGATGTCTATCGGATCGTTGTCCTCATCGCCGAAACACACCGGCGTCTTCAGGGTGACTAAGGCGAAGCCGGTTTTCAGCACCCCTTCCTCCGGCCGGCCGTGCGGCATCGCCAGGCCCGGCGCCAGCACGAAGTAAGGGCCGTGCCGTTCGACGCCGGCCAAAATGGCGTCAAAATAGCGTGGTTCCACCACGCCGGCGGCCACCAGCAGATCGACCCCCAGCCGCACCGCCTGGCGCCAGTCGGCAGCCTCCGCCTGCAGTTGGATAGCGTTATTCTGCGCCAACGAATCGCTCAGCTTCATGACTCGCTCCTCACTGCTTCAAATCTTGCGGAAAATGCGCGCCGATGACGTCCATCAGCTTCGGGCCGAAGTCCGCCGCCGAGAGCATATTGCGCACCCCGACCACGTATTTGTTGCCGCTGACGACGATTTCATCCGCGACATGGGTGGAAGCAATGATGATGTCAGCCCCATTCAACTCGGATTTGTATTCCCCCACCGCACAGCTGTTGACCGAATGATCCACGCCTTGCTGCGTTAAAAATTGGTCGACTTTCATTTTCATGATCATGGAACTGCCTTGTCCGCAACCGCATACCGCCAGGATTCGTACCGTCATAATCTGCACTCCTATTAACGTGACGCCGATTCAACCGATTGTTTTTCAGCATCTTCTTCCGCACGCAGGGTGCGTCCGGCGAAGAACATGTACAGCAGGGCGATAACGATCACCACGCCCATAAACCACAGGCCCAGACTCAGCCCTTGCATCAGCGGCGGCGCCAGAATCGACCAGTCCGCCATGCCCATCCAGGCACTTAGCCCAGTCAGTTTGATGGCCCACACGCAGCCGAAGATCTCTATCATTCCCATCACCAGACAGATCTTCATCGCCGCGCGCCAGCCACCAAAGTGGTTAGCGAATACGCCGATGGTGGCGTTAGAAAAGAACATGGGAATGAAACCGGGAATAATCATGATGGAAGAGCCAAGCGCTAACAGTATGCCGACGGCGATCAGTTGGCCGATGGTGCCCCACATAAAACCCCACACCACGGCGTTGGGCGCGAAGCTATAAATGGCGGCACAGTCGATGGCCAGTACCGCGCCGGGGATCAGACGTTGGGAAATGCCGTTAAAGGCCTCGGTCAATTCGGCGACGAACATGCGCACGCCCTGCACGATGATGAAAATCGCCACCGCGAACATCAGCCCGGTTTGCAGGATATAGATGCTCCAGTGAGTTTTACCGGCCATCGCCTGCAGAGTATCCAAGCCGAACGAGCACAGAATGATGCCGAAAAACAGCGTCATCACGATGGCGGTGGACACGATGTTGTCATGGAAAATGTTCAGCCATCCGGGCAGCTTCAGATCTTCTACGCTGTCCTCTTTTTTACCGAGATACGGTGCGGCCTTGTATGCCAGCCACGAAGCGAACTGCTGTTGGTGCCCAATGGAGAAACCGCTGTTTTCCGTTACCGCCTGCGTCGGTTTGAACATCATGTTGGAGGTGATGCCCCAGTACAGTGAAGCCAAGAGCGCACTGCACAATACCGTCGTCCACATGCCGTAACCCAGAATGTAGAAAAATACCGCGATCAACCCAACCTGCTGAAACATGATGTGGCCGGTGAGCATGATGGTGCGGATGCCGGTGATGCGCCTCAACAACACGTAGAGTATGTTCAGCGCCAATGCCAGCAAGACCGCGTAGCCGACCCAACTATAGGCGTCCCCCATACGTTCGATGGTGGCCATCATCGAGGCATAGGTATCTGAAATCGCCCCGTTGATGCCGTATACCTCGGACAACTTCGCCACAACGGGTTTGAACGTGCCGGTCAGGATGCCGGAGCCGGCCTGCAATAACATGAAACCGATAATGGTTTTGATCGTGCCTTTGATAATGACTGCCGCGCTTTTGCGCAGCAACGTGTAACCCAACAGCGTAACCAACCCCAACAGCAGCGGTGCATTGGTCATCACCTGGTTAAAAAAGACGGTGAAGATGGTGTAAAGAGTTTCCATACGGCTCTCCCGAAAAGGTTGGCATGCAGGTAACGCCTTCACCATACCAATCACAATAAATCACAAAAAGATCATAAATGATTATTTGTGAACAACCTCGCAAGTTAAAAATCAATTCCACTAACATTCAATGAATTAGACGACTTACACTTTATTACCTATTGAATTTAATAGCAGTTAATCAAAAGAAAAGGAGAGAAAACGCCGGCGCAGCGCGTAAATTCGGCGGCGTTTACGTGTATTTCGATCGTTGTCAGTTGAAAAAAACGGTGCTAGATTCGATCAAAACAAATCACATAAAATCTTTAAATGATTACTTGTGATTTTATTATCATCACCAACGAGGAAAGACCCATGAGTAAAGTCAACGACATCACCCGCGAGTCCTGGATATTGAACACCTTTCCCGAATGGGGCACCTGGCTGAACGAAGAGATAGAGCAGGAGAACGTCGCGCCCGGTACTTTCGCCATGTGGTGGCTGGGTTGCACCGGCATCTGGCTCAAGTCTGAAGAAGGCGCCAACCTGTGCGTCGATTTCTGGTGCGGCACCGGCAAGCAGAGTCACGGCAACCCGCTGATGAAAACCGGCCACCAAATGCAGCGCATGGCCGGGGTGCGTAAACTGCAACCGAACCTGCGCACCACCCCATTCGTGCTCGATCCGTTCGCCATTACCCAGCTCGACGCCGTGTTGGCCACGCACGATCACAACGATCATATCGATGTGAACGTAGCGGCGGCAGTGTTGCAGAACTGCGCCCCCACCGTCCCGTTTATCGGGCCGCAAAGCTGCGTAGATATCTGGATCGGCTGGGGCGTGCCGCCGGAGCGCTGCATCACCGTCAAACCTGGCGACGTGATAAAAATCAAAGACATTGAAATTCATGCGCTGGACGCCTTCGATCGCACGGCACTCATCACATTGCCGGTGGAACAAAAAGCGGCGGGCGTTCTGCCGGACGGCATGGACCTGCGGGCGGTCAACTACCTGTTCAAAACGCCGGGCGGCAACCTTTATCACAGCGGCGATTCCCACTACTCCAACTATTACGCCAAGCACGGCAACGATCATCAGATCGATGTCGCCCTCGGTTCCTACGGCGAGAACCCGCGCGGCATTACTGACAAGATGACCAGCGCAGACATCTTGCGCATGGCGGAATCGCTGAACGCCAAGGTCGTTATCCCCTTCCACCACGATATTTGGTCTAATTTCCAGGCAGATCCGCAGGAGATCCGCGTGTTGTGGGATATGAAAAAGGACCGGCTCAAGTACGGTTTCAAACCGTTTATCTGGCAGGTTGGCGGCAAGTTCATCTGGCCGCAGGACAAAGACAATCTGGAATATCACTACCCGCGCGGGTTTGATGATTGTTTCATCCAGGAACCCGACCTGCCCTTCAAGTCTTTCTTGTAATCAATCGGTGTTGCATACGGATGCGCGCTTTTGAACGGCAATGATTCAAATCGTCAAACGGCGCGCATATAATCGAAGGCAACGACGTTTTTTCTCTCCACGGAGCCCGCATGACAGAGTCCCAACGCCACAACGCTATTCTCGATCTCTTGCAGCGCAAGGGGCAAATCTCCGTGGCGGACGTCATCGCGGCGTTTGACATCTCTCCGGCCACCGCGCGCCGGGACATCAACAAGCTGAATGAAATCGGCAAATTGCGCAAAGTACGCAACGGCGCCGAAGCCACGCAAACTCCGCGCCCGGCCTGGACGCCGCTCAATATCCACCAAACCCAGCACCTCGATGAAAAAATGCGCATTGCGGCGGCCGCGGCACAGCTCTGTCAGCCGGGTGAAAGTGTGGTGATCAACTGCGGCTCCACCGCATTTCTGTTGGGCCGTGAAATTTGCGGCAAGCCGGTTCAGGTGATCACCAACTATCTGCCGCTGGCCAATTACCTGATCGATCAGGAACACGACAGCGTGGTGATCATGGGAGGCCAGTACAACAAAACCCAGTCGATTACTCTGGCGCCTCAGGAAGGCGACGCAACCCTGTACGCCGGGCACTGGATGTTCACCAGCGGTATCGGCCTCACCGCTGACGGTTTGTATAAAACCGATATGCTGACCGCGATGGCAGAACAGAAGATGCTCAACTATGTCGGTAAACTGGTGGTGCTGGTCGACAGCAGCAAAGTCGGCCAACGCGCCGGCATGCTGTTCAGCCGCACCGAGCAAATTGCCATGGTGATCACCGGCCGGGCCGCCGATCCGGCGATCGTTGAGCAACTGCGTCAGCAAGGCGTTGAAGTGCTGCTGGTGTGACAAAACCACAACCTTACTCTGGTCTTAAACGCCGCAGAGTTGGTTACAATAGCGGCGTCCCCCAATTACGAGGCAGTCAGCAGTATGGAACAGTTCGAAGCGATCAACGTTGAGCAGGCGTACACCCGCTGGAAAGAGGGCAGCGCCGCCCTGGTCGACATCCGCGATCCGCAAAGTTTTGAAGCCGGGCATACGCCGGGCGCCTTTCACCTCACCAACGCCACCCTGTCGGCCTTTATGCAGCAAAACGACTTCGAGCGGCCGGTGATGGTGATGTGCTACCACGGCAACAGCAGCCGCAGCGCGGCGCAGTACCTGCTGCACCAGGGGTTCGACGCGGTCTACAGCATCGACGGCGGCTTCGAGGCCTGGGCCCGCCAGTATCCGCAAGACGTGGAAACCTCTGCCTGATCCCCGCCGCCCGCTGTGCGTCGGCGGGCTTCCCCTTCATTTTTGTGCGCGTTTTCGCGGGTTTTTCGCAGATCCGTTTGCCAGCGCTCAGGATTTCGACGTTATAATCGGCCGTCAGGGTCGCCGGCGAGCAAGCCGCGGCCAAAATCATTCACTTACGACGGAAGAGCAATGGTTAGAGTAATCGCCATATCCAACCCGCGCCTGGCGCTGGCCTTTGTCGACTATATGGCGACCCAGGGCATCCGGCTTGAGCTGCGCAACAGCGGCGAGGCGGCGGAAATCTGGCTGGCCGACGACGGCCACCTCGAACAGGTGCAACACGAGCTGCAGCAGTTTCTGGTCGATCCGCTCAACCGCCGTTATCAGGCCGCCAGCTGGCAGACCGGCCATACCGACGCCGGCCTGCACTATCAGAGCGAATCCTACCTGCACACCCTGCGCAGCAAGGCCGGGCCGCTGACGCTCGGCGTGATGGTGCTGTGCATCGCGGTTTACATCCTGATGCAGGTGCTGGGCGACGACACCGTGATGTACTGGCTCTCCTGGCCGCAGGACAGCAGCCAATACACGCAGCTGTGGCGCTGGGTCAGCCATGCGTTCCTGCATTTCTCCCTGCTGCATATCCTGTTTAACCTGATGTGGTGGTGGTATCTCGGCGGCCAGATGGAAAAACGCCTCGGCGCCGGCAAGCTGTTCGTGCTGGCGGTAGTGTCGGCCTTCTTCAGCGGCTGGGCGCAATCGCTGTTCAGCGGCGCGCTGTTCGGCGGGCTGTCGGGCGTGGTCTATGCGCTGATGGGCTATGTGTGGCTGACGGGTGAACGGGCGCCGGAGCGTGGCCTGATGCTGCCGCGCGGGCTGATGGTGTTCTCGGTGCTGTGGCTGGTGGCCGGATATTTCGATATTTTAGGAATGTCGATCGCCAACGCGGCACACGTAGCCGGTTTAGTGTTAGGGTTATTGATGGCATTTTGGGATACGCGTCATCGCGCACACAACGAACAATAACAGCCGGGAGCTGTGCCCAGCGGGCACAGCGGGCGTTTTAGGGGATTATCGTGAAGCAAACACAGCGTCATGACGCAATTATCGAGCTGGTGCGCCTGCAAGGTTACGTCAGCACGGAAGAGCTGGTGGAACATTTTGACGTCAGCCCGCAAACGATTCGCCGCGATTTGAATGACCTGGCCGACCAGAACAAGATCCAGCGTCACCACGGCGGCGCGGCGCTGCCTTCCAGCTCGGTCAACGCTGCCTATAACGATCGCAAGGTGATGTGGTCGGAAGAGAAAGCCCGCATCGCGCAGCGCGTCGCCAGCCAGATCCCGGACGGCGCCACGCTGTTCATCGATATCGGCACCACGCCGGAAGCGGTGGCCCATGCGCTGATGAACCACAAGAACCTGCGCGTGGTCACCAACAACCTCAACGTCGCCACCCTGCTGACCGCCAAGGAAGACTTCCGCCTGATCCTGGCCGGCGGCGAAGTGCGCACCCGCGACGGCGGCATCATGGGCGAAGCCACCCTGGACTTCATCTCCCAATTCCGCCTCGATTACGGCATTCTCGGCATCAGCGGCATCGATATGGACGGCTCGCTGCTCGAATTCGACTATCACGAAGTGCGCACCAAACGCGCGATTATCGAAAATTCCCGCTGCGTGATGCTGGTCACCGACCACTCCAAATTCGGCCGCAACGCCATGGTCAACCTGGGTAACATGAATCTGATCGACTACCTGTTTACCGACCAGTTGCCGCCGCCGAGCGTGATGAAAATCATCGAGCAGTACGACGTGCAGCTGGAGCTGTGCTGATCCGCTGTTAACCTGCGGGGTGCGCCGCCGCCCCGTTTCCTCCCCCCCGCCCCTCTTCATCGACAGCCGTTTGCGCGCTCGCGCCATATCCACATCATTTATGTGACTATCATCACCAAACTGTTACCTCTATCACGCCTAAATGTTTTTGTTTGGTTAAGTCTTGGCTTGCTTGTTGGTTTTTGATTACAATCATGAGCGAAAACGAACATGAAAGAGCTATTTCGAACATCTGGAGGAAGATGACGTGGAAACCAAAGACTTGATCGTTATCGGTGGCGGCATCAACGGTGCCGGCATCGCGGCGGATGCTGCCGGGCGCGGGCTGTCGGTACTGCTACTGGAAGCGCAAGACTTGGCCTGTGCTACGTCTTCCGCCAGTTCCAAACTGATCCACGGTGGCCTGCGCTACCTGGAACACTACGAATTCCGTCTGGTGAGCGAAGCGCTGGCCGAGCGTGAAGTGCTGCTGAAGCTGGCGCCGCACATCGCGTTCCCGATGCGTTTCCGCCTGCCGCACCAGCCGCACCTGCGTCCGGCCTGGATGATCCGTATCGGCCTGTTCCTGTACGATCACCTGGGCAAACGCACCAGCCTGCCGGGCAGCAAGGGCTTGCGCTTTGGACCAGAGTCGGTGCTGAAGCCTGAACTGAAGCGCGGTTTCGAATATTCCGACTGCTGGGTCGACGATGCTCGCCTGGTGGTGCTTAACGCGCAGGAAGTGGAAAAACGCGGCGGCGAAGTGCGCACCCGCACCAAAGTGACCCGCGCATGGCGTGAAAATGGCCTGTGGATGGTGGAAGCGGTCGATATCGACAGCGGCAAAACCTTCACCTGGCGCGCCAAAGGCCTGGTGAACGCCACCGGCCCGTGGGTGAAAAACTTCTTCGACGACGGCCTGAAGCTGAAATCGCCTTACGGCATCCGCCTGATCAAAGGCAGCCACATCGTGGTGCCGCGCGTGCACGATCAGCCGCAGTCTTACATTCTGCAGAACGAAGACCACCGCATCGTGTTCGTGATCCCGTGGAATGACGAGTTCTCCATCATCGGCACCACCGACGTGGAGTACAAAGGCGATCCGAAGGACGTGAAGATCGACGAGAACGAAATCGCTTATCTGCTGAAAGTGTACAACGATCACTTCAAGAAGCAGCTGGGCCGCGACGACATCGTCTGGACATACTCCGGCGTGCGTCCGCTGTGCGACGACGAATCCGATTCGCCGCAGGCGATCACCCGCGATTACACGCTGGACGTGCACGACGAGCAAGGCAAGGCGCCGCTGCTGTCGGTCTTCGGCGGCAAGTTGACCACCTACCGCAAGCTGGCCGAGCACGCGATGGAAAAACTGGCCCACTACTACCCAGGCTGCGGCCCGGCGTGGACCAAAAACGCCACGCTGCCGGGCGGTGACATCGGCGGCGATCGCGACGGCTACGCAGCCAAACTGCGCCGTGCGCACGGCTGGCTGCCGGAAGCCCTGGCGCGCCGCTATGCCCGCACCTACGGCAGCCAGAGCGAGCTGATCCTGGCCGGCGCCAACGGCCTCGGCGATCTGGGCGAAGACTTCGGCCACGGTCTGTATGAAGCCGAACTCCGCTACCTGACCGACAAAGAGTGGGTCGTAGAGCTGGACGACGCCATCTGGCGCCGCACCAAGCTGGGTATGTGGCTGGACGACGCGCAACAGGCGCGGGTGAAAGCCTGGCTGGCGGAACACGCGAAAACGAAAGCGCTGTCTCTGGCTTCCTGAGCCGCAGCGTAACGAAAAAAGGGCCGGTTATCCGGCCCTTTTCTTTGCGCTTTCTCTTCCGTCTTACAGCTTCACCGGCTGAATGTGCCAGATTTCGTCCGCGTATTCCTGAATGGTGCGATCGGAGGAGAAGTAGCCCATGTTGGCGATATTCAGCACCGCGCGCCGCGTCCACTCGTCCTGATTGAGATACACCTCGTCCACCTTGTCCTGCGTATCCACGTAGCTGCGATAATCCGCCAGCAGCTGGTAGTGATCCCCCAGGTTCACCAACGAGTCGAACAGGTTGCTGTAGCGCTTCGGTTCGTCCGGGCTGAACACGCCGGTGGCGATCTGCGTCAGCGCCTGATGCAGCTCGGGATCCTGCTCGTAGTATTGATGCGGGTTGTAACCGTTGCGGCGCAGTTCCTCCACCTGTTCGGCGGTATTGCCGAAGATAAAGATGTTCTCCTCCCCCACGTGCTCGCGCATCTCGACGTTGGCGCCGTCCAGCGTACCGATGGTCAGCGCGCCGTTCAGCGCAAACTTCATGTTGCTGGTGCCTGAGGCTTCGGTGCCCGCCAGCGAGATCTGTTCCGACAGATCCGCCGCCGGGATAATGATCTGCGCCAGGCTGACGCCGTAGTTCGGAATGAACACCACCTTCAGCTGGGTATGCACGCGCGGATCGTTGTTGATCACTTTGGCCACGTCGTTGATCAAGCGGATGATCTGCTTGGCGGCGTAGTAGGCGGACGCCGCCTTGCCGGCGAAGATCACCACCCGCGGCACGCGCTCGATCTCCGGATCGTCCAGCAGGCGGTTATACAGCGTGATGACGTGCAACACGTTGAGCAGCTGCCGTTTGTACTCGTGGATGCGCTTGATCTGCACGTCGAACAGCGCGTCCGGGTTGACCACCACGTTGAGCGTTTTGGCGATGTACAGCGCCAGCCGCTCCTTGTTCTGCCGCTTGGCGCGCTGCACCGCCTGCAGGAAACTCGGGTAATCGACGTTGGCTTTGATCTCGCTCAGCTGGCTGAGATCGGTGCGCCAGGTTTGCCCGATGCAGTCGTCCAGCACCGCCGCCAGCGGCGGGTTGGCCAGCGCCAGCCAACGGCGCGGCGTCACCCCGTTGGTTTTGTTGCAGAAGCGATTGGGGAACAGCCGGGCGAAGTCGGCGAACAGCGACTGCACCATCAGCTCGGAATGCAGGGCGGAAACGCCGTTGACCTTGTGGCTGGCCACCACTGCCAGCCACGCCATGCGCACCCGGCGGCCGTTGGTTTCATCGATGATCGAGACCCGCGCCAGCAGGTCATTGTCGCCCGGCGCCACTTCCTGCACCATCTTGAGGAAGTGATCGTTGATTTCGAAAATCAGCTGCAGATGGCGCGGCAAGATGCGCCCTATCATGTCCAACGGCCAGGTTTCCAGCGCCTCGCTCATCAGCGTGTGGTTGGTGTAGGAAAACACCTGCTCCACCACTTCCCAGGCGTCGAGCCACTGGAATTTGTGCTCGTCGATCAGCCGGTGCATCAGTTCGGGAATCGACAGCACCGGGTGAGTGTCGTTGAGGTGAATGGCGATCTTGTCCGCCAGGTTGTCGAAGGTTTTGTGCATCAGCCAATGGCGGTTGAGGATGTCCTGCACCGTGGCCGACACCAGGAAATACTCCTGCCGCAGCCGCAGCTCGCGCCCGGAGGAGGTCGAGTCGTCCGGATACAGCACGCGCGACACGTTCTCCGAGTGGTTTTTATCCTCCACCGCGGCGAAATAATCGCCCTGGTTAAACTTGCCAAGGTTGATCTCGTTACTGGCCTGCGCGCTCCACAGCCGCAGGGTGTTGGTGGCGTCGGTGTCGAAACCGGGGATCACCTGATCGTAGGCGATGGCCACGATCTCTTCGGTTTCCAGCCAGCGCGCCTTGGCACCCTCCTGCTGCACGCGGCCGCCGAAGCGCACCTTGTAGCGGGTGTTGTGGCGCGGAAACTCCCACGGATTGCCGTACTCCAGCCAATAGTCCGGCGATTCCATCTGCTGGCCGTTGACGATGTTTTGCTTGAACATGCCGTACTCGTAGCGAATGCCGTAGCCGCGCCCCGGCAGCGCCAGCGTCGCCAGCGAATCGAGGAAGCAGGCCGCCAGGCGCCCCAGACCGCCGTTGCCGAGGCCAGGGTCGTTCTCTTCTTCCAGCAGTTCACCCAGGCTCAACCCCATTTCGTTCAGTGCGTTGTCGATGTCCTGATAGATGCCCATCGACAGCAGCGCGTTCGACAGGGTGCGGCCGATCAGGAACTCCATCGACAGGTAATACACCTGCCGCACGTCCTGCGACAGCTGGGCGCGGTTGGAGCGCAGCCAGCGTTCAACCATGCGATCGCGCACCGCGAACAGCACGGCGTTCAGCCAGTCGTGCCGGTTGGCGATGGCCGGATCCTTGCCGACGATAAACATCAGCTTATAGGCGATGGAGTGTTTCAGCGCTTCCACACTGACCGTAGGTGAGGTGTAACTAAACGGTGAAGTCATGGCTTTTTGATCCCTTTTAGGGAGCCCAGCCATTCGCCGCGGAATAGCTGGCCCCGCTGAACATGGACGCGGTATGCCGCGCCCCGACAATCAACCCAAACGGCTGCCCGCCGCGCGTCAACCCAAGACGCGAAACGCGGGCTACAAACGTTGATAAAGCGACAGATACTCTTTCGCCGCCACCGGCCAGCCGAAGTCCACGCTCATGGCGTGACGCTGAACGTGGCGCCAGTGTTTCGGCCGGCTCCACAGCACCATGGCGCGGCGGATGGCGTTGCCCAGCGCGACGGCATCGCAATCGTCGAACACGAAGCCGCTGGCGGTGCCGTCGGCCAGATTTTCCAGCGCGCAGTCCACCACCGTGTCCGCCAGCCCGCCGGTGCGCCGCACCAGCGGCAGCGTGCCGTATTTCAGGCCGTAGAGCTGCGTCAGGCCGCAGGGCTCGAAGCGGCTCGGCACCAGAATCACGTCGGCGCCGCCGATGATGCGGTGGGAGAAGGACTCGTGATAGCCGATCTGCACCCCAACCTGCTCGGGATAGTCGGCGGCGGCGGCCAGAAACGCCTGTTGCAGCACCGCGTCACCGGCGCCCAGCAGCGCCAGCTGCCCGCCCTGCGCCAGCAGCTCAGGCAATGCCTGCAGCACTAGGTCCAGACCTTTTTGGCTGGTCAAGCGGCTCACTACCGCGAACACCGGCAGCGATTCGTCCACCTTCAGCCCCATGGCCTTTTGCAGATGCAGCTTGTTTTTGACCTTGCTTTTCAGATCGTCGGCGTCGTAGCGGGTACTGAGCCGCGGGTCGTGGGCCGGATCCCAAATCTTGTCGTCCACCCCGTTGAGGATGCCGCTCAGTCTGCCCTGCCGCTGCCGTTCCTGCAGCAGCCCCTCCATGCCATAGCCGAACTCCGGCCGGGTGATCTCGCGCGCATAGGTCGGGCTGACGGCGGTCACGTGGTCGGCATAAAACAGCCCGGCCTTGAGGAACGACATCTGGCCGTAGAACTCCAGGCCATAAACGTCGTAAAACGACGCCGGCAGCCACAGCTCGGTCACATGATGGGCGGAGAACAGCCCCTGATAGGCCAGGTTGTGCACCGTGAACACCGAGCGCGCCGGGTGGCCGTTGGCGGCCAGATAGGCGCAGCTCAGGCCGGCGTGCCAGTCGTGGGCGTGCACCAGCTGCGGGCGCCAGTAGCGATCCAGCCCCTTGGCCAGCTCGCAGGCCATCCAGCCCAGCAGCGCAAAGCGGCGATGGTTGTCGGGGTAGGCGTACATGGATTGGTCGTGGTACGGGCTGCCCGGCCGGTCATACAGCCAGGGCGCATCGATGAGATAGATGCCCACGCCATGGTAGGTGCCGTAACGCAGGCCCACCCGGCCGGCGAACGAGTCGATTTCCGCCACCAGCACGGTGTCCGGAATGCCGTTGCGTACGTCAGGGAAAGCGGGCAATAGCACCCGAACATCGGCGCCTTCGGCGATTTGCGCCGCCGGCAGTGCGCCAACCACGTCTGCGAGTCCGCCCGTTTTCAGCAGGGGGAACATTTCAGAACATACGTGTAAGACCTGCATTATCACTCCTGAAAGTCGGCCGAAGGCCTCTGGATAAGAAATAAAGCAGGCTTGCCGCTGTTATGTTTGCCGCGTTGCGCAAGCCATCGAACCGTTCATCAGGCGGCAGGCTATCGTTCTGCCGCCCACGTTAACTCACAATTTTGACAACATTTCGCGCGTCACCAGCACGATGCCGCCTTCCGAGCGATAAAAGCGCTTGCTGTCCTCATCGGCGTTTTCCCCGATCACCATGCCCTCCGGAATGTGGCAGGCGCGGTCGATGATGCAGCGCCGCAGGCGGCAGGAACGGCCGACGTTCACGTCCGGCAACAATACGGTAGAGTCGATGGTACAGAACGAGTTCACTCGCACGCGCGGGAACAGCACCGAATGCACCACCACCGACCCGGACACGATGCAACCGCCGGACACCAGCGAGTTCATGGTCATGCCGTGGCTGCCGGAGCGATCCTGCACGAACTTGGCCGGCGGCAGCGGCTCCATGTGGGTGCGGATCGGCCAGGCGCGGTCGTACATGTCCAGCTCCGGCGTTACCGACGCCAGATCGAGGTTGGCGCGCCAGTAGGCGTCCAGCGTGCCCACGTCGCGCCAGTACGGCGGTAGATCGGGGTTGGAGGTCACGCAGGACAAGGTAAACGGATGCGCCCACGCCGCCTGTTGCGCGGTGATTTTCGGGATCAGATCCTTGCCGAAATCGTGGCTGGAGCCGGGGGTCGACATATCCTCTTCCAGCAGCTGGAACAGGTAGGCGGCATTAAAAATATAGATGCCCATGCTGGCCAGCGACATATCCGGATTGCCCGGCATCGCCGGCGGATCGGCGGGTTTCTCCAGGAACTCGATAATGCGGTCGCTTTCATCCACCTTCATCACGCCGAATTCGCCGGCTTCGCTGCGCGGCACCGGCAGGCAGGCCACGGTGCACTGGGCCCCCTTCTCGACGTGGTCGATCAGCATGCGCGAGTAATCCATCTTGTAGATATGGTCGCCCGCCAGGATCACCACGTATTCGGCCTCATAGCGGCGGATGATGTCCAGATTCTGGTAGACCGCGTCGGCGGTGCCTTTGTACCAATGTTCGGTGCTGAGGCGTTGCTGGGCCGGCAGCAGGTCGACGAACTCGTTCATCTCTTCGTTGAGGAACGACCAGCCGCGCTGAATGTGCTGCACCAGCGTGTGCGACTGGTATTGGGTGATCACGCCGATGCGGCGGATGCCGGAGTTCAGGCAGTTCGACAGGGCGAAATCGATGATGCGGAATTTGCCGCCAAAGTGGACGGCGGGCTTGGCGCGGGTGGAGGTCAAATCTTTCAGGCGCGAGCCGCGGCCGCCGGCCAGGATCAGCGCTACGGATTTAATCGGCAGCTGGCGCGCCAACATCAGGGGGTCTTTATTTTCAAACCTAACCATAGCGGACTCCTTTTATTATTTCCGTACCAGAACGCAAAGCGAGCGCGCGTCCTGGTGCCAGGCGGGTAACACCGCCCGTGAGTCTTCCTGAGTGAACGGAGCGACAACCTGCCAATCGCCTTCCGGCAACCTCATCTCCACCGTTTGCGGCGTGGCGTTAACCAGCAGCAGCCAGCGCTGCGACAGCAGGATCTGCATAAGCAGATCGCCTTGCTCCCACTGCTGCGCGTCGAGCGCCTGCCCTTGTGCGTTCAGCCACTGCACGCTGCCGTCGTCCTGCTGCCACCAGCGGTCCTGTTGCAACGCGGGGATCCGGCGGCGCAGCGCGATCAGCGCCGCGACGTAATCGGTCAGCGCGTCATCCGCCGTGGACCAGTCGAGCCAGGTGGTGGCGTTGTCCTGACAATAGGCGTTGTTGTTCCCCTGCTGGCTGTGTCCCTGTTCATCGCCGGCCAGCAGCATCGGCGTTCCCTGGGACAGCAACAGCGTGGCGAGCATCGCCCGCTGGCTGGCCCTGCGGCGTTGCACAATGGCGTCGTCGGCGACCAGGCCTTCCACGCCGTGGTTGTTGCTGAAATTACGATCGCTGCCGTCGCGGTTGCCTTCGCCGTTCGGCTGATTGTGTTTCTCGTTGAAGCTGACCACGTCCTGCAGGGTAAAACCGTCATGGGCGGTCAGCATGTTGACGGTGGCGTAAGGCGCTCGCCCGCGCTGGTTGTACACATCGCTGGAGGCGGCAAAACGCCGGGCGAACTGGCCGAGCGACACGCCGCTCTGCAGCCAGAAACGGCGCATGTCGTCGCGGTAATGGTCGTTCCATTCGGCGAAGCGGCCGGGAAACGCCCCCACCTGATAGCCGCCGGGGCCAACGTCCCAGGGTTCGGCTATCAGCTTGCAGCGCGACAGCACATCGTCCGCCAGCATCGCCTGGAACAGCGGCGCATCGCGATCGAACCCCGGCGTGCGGCCGAGCACGCTGCCCAGATCGAAGCGGAAGCCGTCGACGTGGCACTCCCGCACCCAAAAATGCAGGCAGTCCATCACCCAGGCCACGCCCTGCGGCTGATCGAGCCGCAGGGTATTGCCGCAGCCGGTGTCGTTGACGTAGTCCCCTTCCGGCGTCAGCCAGTAGTAGCTCTGGTTGTCGATGCCGCTCAGCGACAGCATCGGCCCGTCCCTGTCCAGCTCGGCGCTGTGGTTAAACACCACGTCGAGGATCACCTCGATGCCGGCTTGGTGCAGCGCCTTGACCGCATCGCGAAATTCGTTCAGCGGCGTGCCGTCGGTGCTCAGGCTGGCGTAGCGGTTGTCCGGCGCATAGGGCGCCAGCACGTTATAGCCCCAGTAGTTGATCAGCCCCAGCCGCTGCAGACGCGGTTCGGAGGTATGTTGCTGCACCGGCAGCAGTTCCAGCGCGGTGATGCCGAGGCGTTTGAAGTGGGCGATCATCACCGGGTGCCCCAGCGCGGCGAAGCTGCCGCGCAGCGCCGGCGGGATCTTCGGGTGCAGCAGCGTCAGACCGCGTACGTGCGCTTCGTAAATCACCGTCTGCCCCCAGGGCGTGGCGGGCGGGCGATCGTCCTGCCAGTCGTAGCATTGGTCCACCACCACGCATTTCGGCATCAGCTCGGCGCTGTCGTGCGGATCCGGCCGATCGTAACCGCCGTGCAGGTGCGGGTGGTCCGCCACCGGCCCTTCCACCGCGCGCGCGGCCGGATCGAGCGCCAGCTTGTTGGGGTTGAACCGCTGTCCGTTCGCCGGGTCGAACGGGCCGTAGACCCGGTAACCGTAACGTTGTCCCGGCTTGCCGCCCGGCAAATAGCCATGCCAGATATCGCCGCTGCGCGCCGGTAGCGGCAGGCGCACCTCACGCTGCTGGCCGTCGAACAGGCACAGCTCCACCCGCTCGGCGTGCGCCGAGTACAGGGTAAAATTGATGCCTTCGCCGTCGTAATGCGCGCCCAGCGGTGCGGCGAGGCCGGCCGTCAGCTCCGTCATGGCGCCTCCCGCAGCAGATAAATGGTCGCCAGCGGCGGCAGCGTCACGCAGATGGAAAAGTCGCGGCCGTGGCTGCCGACCGCTTCGGAAGAGACCCGCCCCTGATTGCCGGCGTTGCTGCCGTGATAGTGGTGCGAATCGGTATTGAGGATCTCGCGATAGTCGCCGGCGCGGGAGAGGCCGATGCGGTAGCGGTAGCGCGGCACCGGGGTAAAGTTGCTGATGGCGATCAGCTCATTGCCCTGCGAATCGTAGCGCGCGAACGCGAACACCGAGTTGTCGTGATCGTCGACCACCAGCCACTCGAAGCCGTCCGGGCGATAGTCACGCTCATACAGCGGCGCCTGCTGCCGGTAGCAGTGGTTCAGATCGCGCACCAGCCGCTGCACGCCGTTGTGCCAGTTATCCAGCCCTTCCAACAAATGCCAATCGAGGCTGGTATCGAAATTCCACTCGCGCCCCTGCGCAAACTCGCAGCCCATAAACAGCAGCTTTTTGCCCGGATGTGCCCACATAAACCCGTAGTAGGCGCGCAGGTTGGCGAACTTTTGCCAGGCGTCGCCCGGCATGCGGTCGAGGATCGATTTTTTGCCGTGCACCACTTCATCGTGCGAGATCGGCAGCACGAAGTTCTCGGTATAGGCATACAGCATGCCGAAGGTCATCTGGTTGTGGTGATACTTACGGTGCACCGGATCGCACTTCATGTAATTGAGCGTGTCGTGCATCCAGCCGAGGTTCCATTTGTAGTGGAACCCCAGACCGTTGGCGTCCGGCGGCAGGGTGACGCCGGGGTAGTCGGTGGACTCCTCCGCCAACGTCACCGCGCCCGGCTGCGCCTGGCCGATAGTCTGGTTGGTATAACGCAGGAAGGCGATCGCCTCCAGGTTCTCGTTGCCGCCGTAGTAATTCGGCACCCACTCGCCGTCGGCGCGGCTGTAGTCGCGATAGATCATCGACGCCACCGCATCGACCCGCAGCGCGTCGATGCCGAAGCGCTCCAGCCAATACAGCGCGTTGCCCGCCAGGTAGTTGCGCACCTCGTGGCGGCCGTAATTGTAGATCAGCGTATTCCAGTCCTGATGGAAGCCCTCGCGTGGATCGGCGTATTCGTACAGCGCGGTGCCGTCGAAGTTTGCCAGGCCGTAGGCGTCGCTCGGGAAGTGCCCCGGCACCCAGTCGAGGATCACGTTGATGCCCGCCTCATGCGCCGCCGCCACGAACGCCCTGAAATCGGCCGGCGTGCCGAAGCGCCGGGTCGGCGCATACAGCCCCAGCGGCTGATAGCCCCAACTGCCGTCGAACGGGTGCTCGTTGATCGGCAGCAGCTCGATATGGGTGAATCCCATGTCCTTCACATAGTCGATAAGCTGCACCGCCAGCTCGCCGTAGCTGAGCCAGAAGTGGTTGTCGGTGTGGCGACGCCATGAGCCGAGATGCACCTCGTAGATGGCGATCGGCTGGTCAAAATCGTTGGCGCGGCGGCGCGCCTGCGTCGACGGCACCCCCTCCGGCAGCGGCGCCACCAGCGAGGCGGTGTCCGGGCGCATCTGCGCCTCGAAGGCGTAAGGATCGGCTTTCAGCTGGGTATTGCCGTAGCAATCGACGATTTCATATTTGTACAGCTGGCCGGCCCGCACGCCGGGCAGGAACAGCTCCCAGATGCCGTTTTCACGCCGCAAACGCATCGGATGGCGGCGGCCGTCCCAGAAGTTGAACTCCCCCACCACCGAGACGCGCTGGGCGTTAGGCGCCCAAACGGCAAAGCTGACGCCGTCGACGCCATCCAGCGTGGCGAGGTGAGCCCCCAGGCGTTCATAGGGACGCAGGTGCGTGCCCTCGGCCAGCAGCCAGCTGTCGATATCCTGCAGCAGCGGGCCGAACCGGTAGGGATCGTCGACAGTCTGTTGGTGATCGCGCCAGCTGACCTGCAGCTGATAGCGGAAAGGATTTTTGCGCCGCGGCACCACGGCGCTGAAGAAGCCGCGCGGATCGTCGCAGTTCAGCTGCGCCAACCGCCGGCCGGTTTGCTGCTCAATCAGCCAAACCTCGGTGGCGTCCGGCAGCAGCGCACGCACCTGCAGACCGTTATCGGTCGCATGCATGCCAAGCAGAGCAAAGGGATCGGCGTAATGGCCGGAGATGATCTGATCAATCACGTCACGATCGGGAAGTACAGGCATAGTCTTCTTCCTTAGATTAACAGCATGATCTAAGCACGGCTTGTTGGTTATTCCTTGGCCGTTTTGGTCATCATGCAATGCATTCGGACTCTAAAGCGTGATTGCGGTCGGTTATTGACCAATCTTTACTCTGCCGACCTGAATTTCGCTCTTTATGCTTATTTTTTGAAATATTTCAGTCATGGTGAAAAATTGTTCGCCCATGCGTTAAGCATAGCCAATGTCTGTTAAAAACTGCTCAGCATTGCTCAGGAAAATTCTTCATTAAGAAAACTGCCAGCCCGGCGGCTTCTGCATGCGGCGGCCGACGAGGAGATATGCGGGGTGGAGCACGGTGAAACGAGGCTTGCGGTGACGTTGCCCGGCGCGGTGCGCGGCGAACAAAAAAGCGGAAAACGAGGCTTTAGGGGGCTGAAATCAGCCAGCCCCCAGGAAGTGCGGGTTTATAACAAAGTACAGAAGCAGCAGGTATCGCCTATTCCAAAGCAGAGATCACCTTCTCAAGAAACGATCGCGCTGTGTATCCCCATGGCGCTGGTGCAAACTCCCCATCAGCAAGTTCAGCAACAGCAAGTTCAAGCTGTTGTTCCTCAGGATATTGCGCCAGCAACGCTCGTGCTTCATCGACGGTTTTTCTCACTGCCGCGGTATTTTCCGTCTCCCGATAAGAGGCCAGGATCTCTTCTACAGACTCTCCAAATAAATCATAATCTTGTCCAAAAAAAACACGCACAAGTGTACCGAGATTAGTGACTGAAAAGCCCATAGGGTCCCTTATCTGATAATGGGGTAAGCGGTTAAAATGTAATATGGCTTACCGTTGTAAATCTTCTTTAGCAAGACAACTCGCACGCTGTTGGACGTTAATTGAATTGCGCCTCCTTGCCTGTAGCCAAAACCAACCACTTTACCCGCCTGATACGTGAGTTCAAGCACGTTGGCCGAAGCAGGCTGTTGCGCCCAGTGCTTAATAAGCGAGTGATTCACTCTCAACGCCCGACTAATTGCGTATTCAGCAGTACGTAAATCTGTAAACGTCGAGGCTGATTGTAAACCAGGGCTCTTTGCCAAGCGCTCCAACAACTCCTCTGAGCTTTTAGCGACATGCTTAGCAATGGTGTGCCCGCCTCCTTTGGCACCGGCTATAGACTCGTGCTCAAGCAATTTTAGTTGCCCCACCCGAACGGAAGCCACGCGCGCAACGCCTAAAGCGCTTGCAAACACCAAAGGAACGGCAATATCTACCGTTAAACCGACGTTGTAGGCCGTATCCTCGTCGGCCCCCAACATCTGAGCCAGCAAAACCGCCGACTTGTAAGTATCTGTCGTAAATGATCGACCGGTAATGATCTGATTTGAAGCGGTTTTTATGCTATCCATGCTGTGAGTGCCTACGACCACGCATCCCACTTTGGTTAACAATGTTGGGTCAGGTGCATAGCACATAACCCCAGCCCCAAGAAGTTCGACGACTCCCCCCGCCAAACCCAGCCCCCCCATGAGCCGATTACTCCAGGTTTCCCCTTCTGTGACCGTGCTATCCGATATCACAGCCGCTAGCTGCACGGGTGAAAGCGCAACCTGCAATCCTTCGTTGGAGATCATATCCCTATACCTGCGCTATGTAGACAATGCGTTTATAAATACCACAGCACAGGTTAACTTGTAACCACACTCAGACAATACCGACATGACCCAACTCATATGAAAAAGCCCGCAATAAGCGGGCTTTGAAATACTACAGATGAACTGGCGAGTGGGGTTTACAACAGGATGCGCAGCATGCGGCGCAGCGGCTCGGCCGCGCCCCACAGCAGCTGGTCGCCCACGGTGAACGCCGACAGGTACTCCGGCCCCATATTCAGCTTGCGCAGACGGCCAACCGGCGTATTCAGCGTACCGGTCACCGCCGCCGGCGTCAGTTCGCGCATGGTCAGCTCGCGGTCGTTCGGTATCACGCGCACCCAGTCATTGTGCGTCGCCAGCATCTGCTCGATTTCCGGCAGCGACACGTCTTTTTTCAGCTTCAGGGTGAACGCCTGGCTGTGGCAGCGCAGCGCGCCAACGCGCACGCACAGACCATCGACCGGGATCACGCTGCCGGTGTTCAGAATCTTGTTAGTTTCCGCCTGACCTTTCCACTCTTCACGGCTCTGGCCGTTGTCGAGCTGCTTGTCGATCCACGGGATCAGGCTGCCGGCCAACGGCACGCCGAAGTTATCGGTCGGCAGTTTGCCGCTGCGGGTGGCCTCGGTCACCTTGCGCTCGATATCCAGAATGGCGGAGGCCGGGTCCTGCAGTTCCTTCGCCACGTCGGCGTGCAGCATGCCCATTTGAGTCAGCAGTTCGCGCATGTGGCGCGCGCCGCCGCCGGAGGCCGCCTGGTAGGTGGCGACCGACGCCCACTCCACCAGATCGTTGGCGAACAGACCGCCGAGCGACATCAGCATCAGGCTGACGGTGCAGTTGCCGCCGACGAAGGTTTTGATGCCTTTGTCCAGGCCCTGCTGAATCACCGCGTGGTTGACCGGATCCAGGATGATGATGGCATCGTCCTGCATGCGCAGCGAAGAGGCCGCGTCGATCCAATAACCCTGCCAACCGCTGGCGCGCAGCTTAGGATACACTTCGTTGGTATAATCGCCGCCCTGACAGGTAATAATGATATCGAGCGCGCTCAGCGCGTCGATGTCATACGCATCCTGCAGCGTGCCCTGCTGGCCGCCGAAGGCCGGCGCGGCAGAACCGTGCTGCGAGGTGGAGAAAAAGACCGGGCGAATGGCGTCGAAATCGCGCTCTTCCGTCATGCGTTGCATGAGAACCGAGCCGACCATTCCGCGCCAACCGATGAAACCAACGTTTTTCATAATATCTGTTTCCCGCCCGGATAAGGGCTATGTAGGTGATAACGAGTTGTGTGCAATATCTCCTCACCTTACAAAATGTCGGCGCGGGCGCAAAGTGAATTTATTCGATGGCTGAGGATTTCTCAGCAATCCTTCTTATAGGCAAGGACGCGGCCAGAAAGGCCGAGGCGTTTTCCCGATCACGAGGTCACCATGACAGAGATGATTTCCGCTACGGTATTGCTGTTTTTAATTATGGATCCGCTGGGCAATCTGCCGATTTTCATGTCGGTGCTCAAGCACCTGGAGCCGCGCAGGCGCCGGGTGGTGCTGATCCGCGAGCTGCTGATCGCCCTGCTGCTGATGCTGATTTTCCTGTTCGCCGGCGAGAAAATTCTGGCGTTCCTCAACCTGCGTACCGAAACCGTCTCCATTTCCGGCGGCATCATCCTGTTTCTGATCGCCATCAAGATGATTTTCCCGTCTCAGGAGGGCAACAGTTCGGGGCTGTCCGCCGGCGAAGAGCCCTTCCTGGTGCCGCTGGCGATCCCGCTGGTGGCCGGGCCGTCGATTCTGGCAGCGCTGATGCTGCTGTCGCACCAGTATCCGCATCAGCTGCCCCATCTGGTGGCGGCGCTGTTGATCGCCTGGGGCCTCTCCGCGGCCATTTTGCTGATGTCGAACCTGTTCCTGCGCCTGCTGGGCAGCAAAGGCGTCAGCGCGCTGGAGCGGTTGATGGGGCTGATTCTGGTGATGCTGTCGACCCAGATGTTCCTGGACGGCGTGCGGGCTTATATGAAGCTGTAGGCGCCTGACGGCGCCGACGACGGCCCGCGCTTAGCGGGCGGTGATGCGGTTGATGCAGGCGAGCGTGTCGGCGACCACGCCGTCCAGCGGCTGGTTGATGTCGATCGCCTGCACATCCGGCTCCTGCTCGCCCGGCTCTTCCAGCGTGGCGAACTGCGAAACCAGCATCTGCGGTTTGAAGAAGTGGCCCTTGCGCTGTTTCAGGCGCTCCTCAATCACCGTTTTATCCCCTTTCAGGTAGAGGAAATGCAGGTTGCGATTGCCTTCGCGCAGGCGGTCGCGATAGCTTTTTTTCAGCGCCGAGCAGACCAGCAGCGACACCGGATTGGTGCGTTGCATGGCGAAGATGGCGTCGTTGAGCGCAGCCAGCCACGGAGCGCGATCGTTGTCGTCCAGCGCATGCCCGGCGGCCATTTTGTTGATGTTGGCGCGCGGGTGCAGGTAATCGCCGTCCAGCATGGCGGCATCGGCTTCCCGGGCGACGGCGCTGGCCACGGCGGATTTACCGCTGCCGGACACCCCCATCAGGATAAATACGTGATTCTGCGGATTACTCATTGTGTCATGCCCTTATGGGAACTGGCGCGAGCGCGCCAAATGCGTCCCAACTGATAAAGATACTCTGGAACGCCGACGCCCCGCAGGGCGTCGGATAACGATTATACGACCGTCGCCAGCAGCAGGCAGCCCACCAGGCCGCACACCGAGATGATGGTTTCCAGCACCGACCAGGATTTGATGGTTTCCATGATGCTCAGGTTGAAGTACTCCTTGAACAGCCAGAAGCCCGGATCGTTAACGTGCGAGAAGATAACGCTGCCGGAACCGACCGCAATCACCATCAGCTCAGGGCTGACGCCGGTGGTGGCGATCAGCGGGGCGACGATGCCGCCGGCGGTGATCGCCGCCACGGTGGCGGAACCCAGCGCCAGACGCAGCGCGGCGGCGATCGACCAGGCCATCAGGATCGGCGAAACGTTGCTGCCTTCCATCAGGCCGGCGATGTACTGCTCGACGCCGCTGTCCACCAGCACCTGTTTGAAGGCGCCGCCGCCGCCGATGATCAACAGCATCATGGCGATGATTTTAATCGAGTCGGTGATGGTGCCCATCACTTCATCCATGGTGCGGCCGCGGTTCAGGCCGAAGGTGAAGATAGCGATCAGCACGGCGATCAGGGTCGCCATCACCGGGTCGCCGAAGAACTCGGCGAAGCGCAGCAGGCTGTGGCCCTTCGGCAACACCATTTCAGCCACCGCGCGCAGCGCCATCAGGATCACCGGCACCAGCGACGTGGCGACGCTGACGCCAAAGCTCGGCATCTCTGCTTCGGTAAAGGTTTTCGGGTTGTACAGGCCTTCCGGCACCGGCTTGTCGATGCCTTTCAGGAAGCGGGCATAAACCGGGCCGGCCAGGATCACCGTCGGGATCGCCAGCAGCGTGCCGTACAACAGGGTTTTACCCATGTCGGCATGGAAGATGGTGGCGATGGCCGTCGGGCCCGGGTGCGGCGGCAGGAAGCCGTGGGTCACCGACAGCGCGGCGGCCATCGGCACGCCGACGTACAGCAGCGGGATGTGCGCGGAGGCGGCGATGGTGAACACCAGCGGCAACAGCAGCACGAAGCCCACTTCGTAGAACAGCGCGAAGCCGACGGTGAAGCCGGTCAGCACCACCGCCCATTGAATATGTTTTCTGCCGAACTTGTCGATCAGCGTGGTGGCGATGCGCTGTGCGCCGCCGCAGTCCGCCAGCAGTTTGCCGAGCATGGCGCCGAAGCCCATGATCAGCGCCAGGCTGCCCAACGTGCCGCCCACGCCGGCCTTGATGGAGCCGATGACCTTATCGACCGGCATACCCTGTGCGATCCCGACCGCCAGAGCAACCAGCACCAGAGAGATAAAGCCGTTCAGCTTGAAGCGGATCATCAGCAGCAGCAGCAGCGCTACGCCGCCTGCAACAATCACTAATGGCATAATTTTTCTCCAACCTTTTATCGCGACTCTCTTTACGATAGGCGTAAAGCGTGCGGTTGTTTTATTTTTAGGCTCTTTCCCGGTGTTTAAGAAGAGCTGTAGGTGTTGTTGATTCAGAGGTTCAGTCTTGCAGCAAGATGACCGCACACTCGTTGTTACCGGTATCATGATACCGGTAACAACATAAGCGCAGGAACCGGGTAAGCGGCTAAAATTCGCGTTCTGGGACAGAGATCAAACTTATGCCGGCAACGGCCGGCGGGCTTACAGGCGGGATAACCCGCGCGCCTCAGGGCGCGCTGCAAAAAGAAAGGGTGTTAAAACAGAACGTTAAAATGGCTCAGATACTGCCGCCGGGGATCACGGTGAAACCGACGTCCACCATGCGCGGGCACACCGTTTCGCCGCGCAGCCGGGCCAGCAAGCGCTCGGCGCCGATCTGCCCCATGCGTTCGCGCGGCGTCAGCACGCTGGCCAGCTTAGGCACCATCACCTGGCCGATATCATGGCCGTGGAAACCGGCGATCGCCATGTCCTGCGGGATCGACAGCCCCTGCCGCTGGCACTCGAAGGCCGCGCCAATGGCCAGGTCATCGTTGGTGCAGAAGATACTGTCGATCTGCGGATAGTCGCGCTGCGCCAGGCGCAGCAGCTCGCCGCCGGCGGAATAGGAGGAAGAACGCGCGGTCATGATGCTGTAAGGTTCCAGGCCGGATTCGCGCATCGCCTGCTCATACCCCTGCTGCTTGATGAGGGTACGTTCATCCTGACGGGCACCGAAATAGACCACGTGACGGTGGCCGTGCGCGATGATCTGCTGGGTCATCTGGCGCGCTGCCTCGAAGTTGTTGAAGCCCACCGCCAGATCGATGCACGGCGAGACGCAGTCCATCAGCTCCACCACCGGAATGCCCGCCACCTCGATCATTTTCAGGGTGCGCGCCGTGTGATGGCGCTCAGACAGGATCAGGCCGTCGATATTGTAAGACAGCAGCGAGGTCAGACGCTCTTCTTCACGCTCCGGCAGGTAGCCATAGTGCGCCAGCATGGTCTGGTAGTTGTGCGCGTCGGTGACGCTTTCGATGCCGCGCAGCACTTCGGCGAACACCTGGTTGGTCAGCGACGGCAACAGCACGCCAATCGCCCGGCTGGTGGCGTTGGAGAGGATGTCCGGCGCGCGGTTGGGGATGTAGCCCAGCTCATCCAGCGCGACGGCGATTTTTTGCTGCAGGGCGGCAGAAACCTGGTCGGGATTGCGCAGATAACGGCTCACCGTCATCTTGGTCACGCCCACCTTGTCCGCCACATCCTGGAGTACCGGCCGTTTTTTCTTCATTATCAATGAACTGACTAACCGTGAATGGGCAGTCATTTTAGCAAAAAAAACGGCGGGCCGATATTGTCGGTTATGCGACGGCCAACGCAAAAAGGGCTCACAGCGTGAGCCCTTGAAATTTACCGCTTAATCACACCGGCGGCAGATCGAACAGCAGGATTTCGCTCTCTTCGTCGGCCTGGATCGTCAGCGCCGATTCATCCCACACCGCGAATGCGTCGCTGATGCCGGCGGCCTGGCCGTTGACCGAGACTTTGCCGCGCACCACCTGGATCCAAATACGGCGGCCGGCGGCGATCGGGTACTCACCCTGTTCGCCTTTATTCAGCGCCCAACGCGACAGCGTCATATCCTGGAACACCTTCAGCGAACCGTCGCGCGCATCCGGCGACAGCACCAGCTGACGGCCCTGCGGCGCGTCGAACATGCGCTGCTCGTAGCGCGGCTCCAGCCCGACCTGATCCGGAATGATCCAAATCTGGTACAGGTGCAACGGACGATCCTGATTGGCGTTGTACTCGGAGTGACGCACCCCGGTGCCTGCGCTCATGATCTGGAATTCGCCGGCCTGGATCTGCTCCTTGTTGCCCATGCTGTCCTGATGTTCCACAGTGCCGCTCAGCACGTAGGTCAGGATTTCCATATCTTTATGCGGATGGGTACCGAAACCCTGCCCCGCGTCGATCACGTCTTCGTTGATCACACGCAGCGCCGAGAACCCCATAAAGTTCGGATCGTAGTAGTCGGCAAAAGAGAAGGTGTGCCAGCTATCCAGCCAGCCATGATTGGCGTGGCCGCGGTCTTCCGCTTTACGTACATAAATCATATTCAACTCTCCTCAATGTTTTTTACAGTCTAGTCCTGCGGGCAGAATAAGAAAGCGTAAAAAACTCATGCCTCTGTTCAAAAATTTCGATGAAATGAAACACCTGATGGGCAACGGATTTGTTGAAGGCGGAAGCGGTTGAAAAAGGGCAAAAAAAAAGCCAGCACCCGAGCTGGCTAAGTAAACACTGGAAGCAATGTGAGCAATGTCGTGCCTTCGCAGCGAGAGTATCAAGGGTTGATGCCCTCCCCGGAACGCATCGCAATAATAATCATTATCATTCGCACCTGTAAAGCGTTTTTTTTGACCCGTTCAAATAATATTGACTCAAGGCAGTAAACGGATAAATTCAGAGGTTATTCAACCGGTAAGCAACAGGAGCAGCGAGATGAGCGAGATCGTGATACGCCACGTGGAAACGACGGATGCGCAAGCCCTGCATCATCTTTATTCGCAGACGCCCGTCTACCGCGATACGCTGCAGCTCCCGCTACCGTCCGTCGAGTCCTGGCAGAAGCGCCTCGCCAATCCCGAACCGGGCACGCATAACCTGGCAGCCTTCATCGACGGACAGCTTGCCGGGCAGTTGGTCGTGATGCTGAATCAGCGCGTTCGCCGCCGCCACGTCGCCACCTTCGGCATCGGCGTCGATCCACGCTACCACGGTCAAGGCGTCGGCAGCCGCCTGATGCAGGCGATGATCGACCTGTGCGACAACTGGGCGGCCATCGAGCGCATCGAACTGACGGTGTTCACCGACAACCCGGCGGCTATCGCGCTATACCGCAAGTTCGGTTTCGAAATAGAGGGCACCAGCCGCGCCTATGCCATGCGCGACGGCGTGCTGGTCGACGCCTACCATATGGCGCGTTTGCGCTCCGGGCAGCCGCACGGCGATGCGTAATCGCCCTTACCCACAGGGGCTGCTGCGCCGGCCCCTGTGCATCAACCGCCGAACCTTTTTACAAGCGCTGGCCGGCCTGACCGCCGCCGCCGGCATATTCTCTCCTCTCACCCCATTAGGTGCCGCTATGCCAACTTCCGCCGCCGGGCGCCCAGGCGCCCGCAACCTGATTACCGATGTGCCGGGCCTGAAGGTCGGCGTGGCGCAAGACAGCCGGGTGCGTACCGGCACGACGGTTATCCTGCCGGACAGCCCGGCGATCGCCGCCGTGGACGTGCGCGGCGGCGGCCCCGCCACCCGGGAAACCGACGCGCTGGGTGAAGACAATCTGGTACAGACCGTCGATGCACTGACGTTCAGCGGCGGCTCGGTTTACGGCCTGGCGGCGGCGGACGGCGTCGCAGCCTGGCTGGGGCAACAGGGCCGAGGCTACGCGCTGCGCCCGGCCCCCGGCGTGCCGGTATCCCCTATCGTGCCCACCGCCTGCCTGTACGATCTGGCCAACGGCGGCGACAAAAACTGGCAGCTCACGCCGCCGTATCGCCAACTGGGCATCGATGCGGTCGGCAAGGCCGGATTGGACTTTCCGCTGGGCACCGTCGGCGCCGGCTACGGTGCCATGACCGGCATGGGTAAGCTGAAAGGCGGCCTCGGCTCGGCATCTATCATTGCCGCCAATGGCGCTACCGTCGGCGCACTGGTGGCGGTCAACAGTTTGGGTGCGGTGGTCGCACCCGGCACCCGCGCCTTCTGGGCGACCCCCTATGAAATTGACGGTGAATTCGGCAACGGCGGCGCAGCGGCGCTGGCACAACTGCGCGCGCAGGGCGAAGATTGGATGGAACAAGAGCCGCAGGGCGGCAGAAAGAACACGACCCTGGCCTGCATCGCCACCGACCTGGCGCTGACGCGGGTGGAGTTGAAACGGGTGGCCATCATGGCGCAAGACGGCATGGCGCGCGCCATCCGCCCGCTGCACAGCCCGTTTGACGGCGACGTAGTGTTCGCCCTGTCCACCGGGCAGCGCGAGGTTCAGGGCAGCCGCGAACTGGCGGTGCTGCAGATCGGCGCGCTGGCGGCGGACACCCTGGCCCGGGCGATCGCCCGTGGCGTACATGCCGCCACGCCGTGGCCCGGCAGCCAGGTCGCAACCTGGCAAACGCTCGGCGGCTAACACGCCGCCACCAAAAAAGGGGCGCTGGCGCCCCTTAATCATGATTAACCCTCGTCGCTTAAATGCCGGCGGTTTCCCGAATATAACGGCGCGCTTTTACCGCATACTCGAACGGGTTGGCCAGCGCCGGATCCTGCTCGGCCTCCACCACCATCCACCCTTTGTAACCGCGCTCGTCCAGTAGCTTGAACACCGGCCTGAAGTCGATCACGCCATCACCCGGCACGGTGAAGGTGCCCTTCTTCACGCCGTCGAGGAAGCTCAGCTTGTTGGCTTTCACTTCCGCCACCACCTCATCGCGCACGTCCTTCAGATGGACGTGGTTGATGCGCGGCAGATACTTCTCCAGGATCGCCATCATCGCCTGCTGGCTGCCTTCCGAATAGTAGGCATGGCCGGTATCGAACAGCAGGTAGACGTCGTCGTTGACCATGCTCATGTAGCGATCGATTTCGGCCGTGGTCTGAATGCCGGTGCCCATGTGGTGGTGCAGACACACCTGCATGCCTTTGCCGGCGGCGATCTTCGCCAGCTCGTTGTAACCGTCGGCCACGCGCTGCCACTCTTCATCGCTGAAGTACGGCTTCTCTTCGAACACGCCTTTGGTGGTGCCCTGAATGCTCTTGCTCTGCTCGGAGCAGCCGATCACCCTGGCGCCCATGGCATGCAGGAAATTCATGTGGTTGATAAATTCATCGATGGTTTTGTCTTTCTGGCCGTCGGCGAAAAAGGTGCTGAACCAGGCGTTGCAGATCTGGATGCCGCGAATATCCAGCATCGGTTTCAGCACCGCCGGATCGCGCGGGTATTTGCTGCCCACTTCGCTGCCGGTGAAGCCGGCCAGCGCCATTTCGCTGACGCACTGCTGGAAGGTGTTTTCCTTGCCCAGATCGGGCATGTCGTCGTTGGTCCAGCCGATCGGCGCAATGGCCAATTTCACGTTGTCTTTATTCATGGTCTGCCTCGGTCCTTGGAGGGCCGCCGGTGCAAACGCCGCCGGCGAGCCGAATAAGATTATTTGCCCAACAGCTCTCTTTCGATGCGCTCTCTGGTCGCCACCGCCTGGCTCGGCATCTTTTCCGGGTAGCCGAACAGCGAGGTGCAGATGATCGATTCGTCGCCGACCTTGAAGCTGCGGTTGGCAAATTCCATGTCGCGCAGCGTCTGGAACAGGGCGTCGAAATTCACCTCGCCTTCGCCGATGCCGACGTGCTGATGCACCGCGGCGTCAACGCCCGGCGGGTTGACGATATAACGGCAATGCTTGGTGTGATTCATGGTGTCGGCGATCAGCACGTGGGAAAGATCGTCCCCGGCGTACTGCAGCATGCCGGCCACGTCACCCTGCCCCTTGTCGTAATAGAAGGTGTGCGGCACGCTGTAGAGGTATTTGACGTGGTCGCTGCGCAGCGACTTCACCAGATCGGCGGTTTCGTTGCTCAGCTCGCAAAAGTCCCACGGGTGCGACTGGATCTCCATACGGATACCCTCGCGCTCGACGATCGGCAACAGCTCCTCCATCGAGCGATACCACAGCTCCTCGCAGATCTCCGGTTCGTTGGGGTTGCCCGCCAGTTCGGTGTTAATCACCTGCACGCCCATTTCCACCGCGATTTCGATCATCCGCCGCCAGTTTTTGACCGCCGCCTGGCGGCGATCTTCCCCTGGCCCGGACCAGCGATACACCACGATAAATGAGGAGATCTCCACGCCGGTCGCTTTCAGGGCGTTTTTATACTCCGCCATGATTTCGCGGCTGGCCTTCGGATGCTTGTAAAACGGGTTGATCTGCGGGTGCGGCGACTGTTCGATGTATTTGTAGCCCCAGTCCGCCACCTGCTGCACCATCTTGGTCACGCCCAAATCCCGTATAACGTCGACATCAAAAGCGATCTTCATGGTCACTCCTCTGCAATCGTAGGTATGGGGGACAGGCCGATTATTTGTTGTAGAACACCGGGCGCGCCGGCAAGGTCACCGGCACAATCTCGCCGCTGAGCTGGGCCGCCACGCAGGCGTCGGCGGTCACCGCGGCGGCGTAGCCGTCCCAGGCGGAAGGCCCGGTCAGCTTGCCCGCAGCCACGTCGTTGATGAAACCCTGCAGCTCGACGTCATAGGCGTCGATAAAGCGATCTTTCCAGTCGGTCAGGATTTCGGTCGACAGGCGGGCGCCGCTGCGCATCTGCACCGAGGACGGCTCCGGCAGTTTGGCGATGCCGGTTTCCCCCACCACTTCGCACTGAATGTCGTAGCCGTACTGGCAGTTGACGAAGATTTCGACGTCGATGCGCGTACCCTTGGCGGTTTCAAACAGCACAATCTGCGGATCTTTCAGGTGCGGGAACGCCTTCGGGCTCTTACGCGGGAACACCACCTGCACCGACACGTAGTCATCATCGAGCAGCCAGCGCAGCACGTCGATCTCGTGGATCAGGGTGTCGGTGATCGCCATATCGGTGGTGTAGGCCTCGCCGACCGTCGGGTTGCGGTGCGCGCAGTGCAGCATCAGTGGTTCGCCGATCTGGCCGCTGGTCAGCACCTGTTTCAACGCGCGATAGCCCTGGTCATAAGGGCGCATAAAGCCGACCTGCACCAGCCGCTTGCCGTGTTTCGCTTCGGCATCGACGATGTTTTTGCAGCCCTGCGCGGTCACCGCCAGCGGCTTCTCGCAGAACACCGGTTTGCCGGCGGCGATGGCCGCCAACACGAACTCTTCGTGGCTCGGCCCCCAGGACGTGACCAGCACCGCCTGCACGTCGGCGGCCTTGATCAGATCGTGGCCGTTGTCATACACCCGGGCATCCAGCTGCAGATCGCTCACCACCTTGGCGGCGTTGTCGCGGTTGATGTCGTTTACCGCCACCACGCGGGCACCCTGCAACACTTTGCTGCAGCGACGGATATGATCGCGGCCGATGGCGCCGGTGCCGATAACCCCAATGTTCAATGTCATTTTCGCTACCCTCGAGATTTATGTATGAAAACGAATCAGTAATCGCGCGCCTTATCGATGTTTTCCTGCAGCTTGCGCGCCACTTCGACGATTTTCTCGCTGTCGGCCACCTGAGCGCCGCCCACGCGCCACCAGCTGAGATACTTGTGCACCATGGTCTTCGGCAACACCTTGATGTCCAGCAGCGTGGACACGGTTTGCCTGCGGGCGTCGGCCAGCGCGTCGAGCAGCTGCTGCTCGGTGGTGACCCGATAGGTTTTACAGCCGTAAGCCGCCGCCAGCATGGCGAAATCGACCGGCACCAGCTTGCCGTCGAGCTTGCCGCCCTCTGGATTGCGGAAGCGGAATTCGGTGGTGTAGCTGTCCATGCCGTGTTCCATCTGCAGGTTGTTGATGCAGCCGTTGGTCATGTTGTCGAACAGCACCACGTTGATCTTGCAGCCTTCCTGAATCGAGGTGACCAGTTCGGAATGCAGCATCATGAACGCGCCGTCGCCCACCATTGCGTACACCTCGCGCTGCGGCTCGGCCAGCTTGACCCCCAGCGCGGCGTTCACCTCGTACCCCATGCAGGAGTAACCGTATTCCACGTGGTAGCCGTGCTCGCCGCGGTTGTGCCACACCCGCTGCAGATCGCCCGGCAGGCTGCCGGCGGCGGCGACGATCACGCTGTCCGCCGGCAGCTCGCGGTTCAACACCCCCAGCACGCGGCTCTGGGTCAGCGCGGAATCGGTCTGGGCGATAAATTCGGCGAACACCCGCTCGCGATCGAGGTGATCGTCGATCTCCGGTACAAAACCCGCGCCGCCGTATTCCACCGCGTAAACACGCGCGGTCTCTTCACGCTGGGCACCGCGCGCCGCAGCGATGGCGTCGCCCCAGCCGGCGCGGTAGTCAGCCTGCGCCAGCAGCGCGCCCAATGCGTTCAGAGCCTCGCGGGCGTCCGCCAGCACCTGCACGCCGTCGAGCTTGCCGGCGTCAAAGGCGCTGACGTTGATATTGAGGAAGCTGACGTCCGGGTGTTGGAACAGCCATTTGGATGAGGTGGTGAAATCGGTGTAACGGGTACCGACGCCGATCACCAGATCGGCCTGCCGGGCCAACGTGTTGGCCGCCAGGCAGCCGGTTTCCCCGATGCCACCGAGGTTGAATTCATGGTCGCTCGGCACCGTGCCTTTGCCGGCCTGGGTTTCGGCAAACGGAATGCCGAAGCGCTCGGCAAATTCGCGCAGCGCCCGCCCGGCCTGCGAGTATTTCACGCCGCCGCCGCACACCAGCAGCGGTTTGCGCTTGGCGGTCAGCAGCGCCAGCGCGTCCGCCAACATGCCGTCGGTCGCCGGTCGGCGATCGAGCCGATGCACGCGTTTATGGAAGAAATAGTCGGGATAGTCGTAGGCTTCACCCTGCACGTCCTGCGGCAGGCACAGCGTCACCGCGCCGGTATCCGCCGGATCGGTCAGCACGCGCATCGCGTTGATGCAGGCGCTCATCAGCTGCTCCGGCCGCACGATGCGATCCCAGTATTTGCTCACCGCGCGGAACGCGTCGTTGGTGCTGATGCTGAGATCGTAAGGCTGCTCGATTTGCTGCAGCACCGGATCCGGCTGGCGGGAAGCGTAAACGTCGCCCGGCAGCAGCAATAAAGGAATGCGGTTGGCGGTGGCGGTGGCCGCGGCGGTGATCAGGTTGGCGGCGCCGGGGCCGACCGATGAGGTGCAGGCGTAGATCTGCCGGCGCAGCTTCTGTTTGGCGAAGCCGATCGCCGCGTGGGCCATGCCCTGCTCGTTGCGGCCCTGATGTACCCGCAGCTCGCCGCTATCCTGTTCCAGCGCTTGCCCCAGCCCCAGCACGTTGCCGTGGCCGAAAATCGCGAAAATGCCCGCGACGAATTTGGTTTCCACGCCGTCGGCCAGCAGATACTGGTTATCGAGAAATCTGACGAGCGCCTGCGCCATGGTTAGCCTGATCTTGCCCATTTACTCACCCTTTAGATTGAGGGCCGCCCCGGAAAGGGCTCGCGCCGAGCCGACAATCCCGTGTTTGTGTTACGCGGCGGCAGCTATTATCTTGAGCAGGCGATGCCCGCTGCTCACGAAGTCGACAACCTGAAACGTGAAGCGATTATAAACAAATATATTTTTCATAAAATCACATTACAGAAGAAACATTTCATTTTGCGATAAAGATCGCATATTGCATGAAAAGCCCGTTTCATCTCGTGCTTCAGCCTTCGCTGACTTCGCACCGCGCAGTGGCGGGTGACCACCGTCAGCACTCAGGATGACAGCCTTTTATCCTGTCCTCGCACTCCTTTTCAGCGCGCGCCTGGCCGCCCTTCCGTGGCCGTTTCACCGCCTTTTCCAGCCCCTTACCGATGTTTTAAATGCATCACATTTTTGGGGTGTAAATTTCATTCTATATTGAAATTGAAATTTTCATTCCCCATACTGTCCACATGCTTCCTGCAGGGCGCCACGCTCGGGCCGCCGCCGGAGTTTTGCTTAAACAGAAGGAAACGGGTATGGCTACACAAGAAAAACAGCTTGATGTCATTTGTCTCGGGCGCATCGCCGTCGATTTCTATGCTCAGCAGATCGGCGCGCGGCTGGAAGACGCCGGCACATTCGCCAAGTACCTCGGCGGCTCTTCCGGCAACGTGGCCTACGGCACCGCCATTCAGGGGTTAAAATCCGGCATGCTGGCGCGCGTCGGCGACGAGCACATGGGCCGCTTTCTGCGTGAAGAGCTGCAGCGCGTCGGGGCCGATACCCGCTGCCTCATCACCGACAAGCAACGATTAACCGGCCTGGTGATCCTCGGCATCAAGGATCAGGAAACTTTCCCGCTGATCTTCTACCGCGAAAACTGCGCGGACATGGCGCTGACGCCGGACGACATCGACGAGGCCTACATCGCTTCCTCGCGCGCGCTGGCCATCACCGGCACGCACCTGTCGCACCCGAACACCCGCGCCGCGGTGCTGAAGGCGCTGGAATACGCGCGCCGCCACGGTCTGCGCACCGCCCTGGACATCGATTACCGCCCGGTGCTGTGGGGGCTGACGTCGCTGGGCGACGGCGAAACCCGCTTTGTGGAATCGGACCAGGTCACGCGCGAGCTGCAGGAGGTGCTGCACCATTTCGATCTGATCGTCGGCACCGAAGAAGAGTTTCATATCGCCGGCGGCAGCACCGACACGCTGACGGCGCTGAAAAACGTGCGCCGGGCCACGGCGGCCACGCTGGTGTGCAAGCGCGGCGCGCAGGGCTGCTCGGTGTTCGAAGGCGAAATCCCCGACGACTGGGCGCAGGTGAAGCTGCACACCGGCGTGCGGGTTGAAGTGCTGAACGTGCTGGGGGCCGGCGACGCCTTTATGTCCGGCCTGCTGCGCGGCTACCTCAACGATGAGGGCTGGGATCAAGCCTGCCGCTACGCCAACGCCTGCGGCGCATTGGTGGTGTCGCGCCATGGCTGCGCGCCGGCCATGCCGACCAAGCGGGAGCTGGATGACTATCTGCAGCGTGAACAACAGGTCACGCGCCCGGACCGCGACGCACGCCTAAACCACCTGCACCGGGTGACCACCCGCAAGCAGCAATGGCCAGAGCTGTGCGTGTTCGCCTTCGATCACCGCAAGCAGCTGGCGGACATGGCGCGCGAAGCCGGCGTCGGCGAGGAACGCATTCCGCGCCTGAAAACCCTGCTGCTCACCGCGGCGCAACAGGCTGCCGCGCAGGCCGGGCTCAACGGCAACAGCGGCATTCTGGCCGACACCACCTACGGGCAGGCGGCGTTGAACGAGATCACCGGCCAGGGATGGTGGATCGGCCGGCCGGTGGAGCTGCCCAGCTCGCGCCCGCTGCGCCTGGAGCACGGCAATATCGGCTCGCAATTGATCGACTGGCCGCAGGAGCACGTGGTGAAGTGCCTGGTGTTTTATCACCCGCACGACGCGGCGGAACTGCGCCGCGAGCAGGATGCGCTGATCGCCGACGTCTACCGCGGCTGCTGCAAATCCGGCCACGAGCTGCTGCTGGAAGTGATCCTGCCGGACAACAACCCCGACAAGGACGAACGCCATTACCTGGAGATGATTGAACACTTCTACCGGTTGGGCATTCAGCCGGACTGGTGGAAACTGCCGCCGCTGAGCGCGGAAAACTGGCAGCGGGTCGGTGCGCTGATCGATACCTACGATCCCTTCTGCCGCGGCGTGCTGATCCTGGGGCTCGACTCCCCGGAAGCGGTGCTGAAGGCGGGCTTTGCCGCCGCTGCGGATGCGCGCTGGGTGAAAGGTTTCGCCGTCGGCCGCACCATCTTCGGCCAGCCTTCGCGCCGCTGGCTGCAGGATGAAATCGACGACGCGGTCCTGATCGAGCAGGTGAAACAAAAATACCTGACGCTGATCGGTTTCTGGCGCCAGTACCGTCCGCAGGCGAGCGGTGCGCACTGACAGCGAGCGCGAGTTCACGTCCCCTTAAGGCCATTTCGCCGCTTTAAGGGGATTTTTTTGCCCCTCTTCTGTGAAGTCGCGCAATGTGCGATCGAATAAATCGCTTTTTGAGGAAATGAAATTTCCGCTCCGTCTGTTAAAATACCCTGTCAATATTTCAGGCGTCAGGCCAATGCGCCTTCACCCCACTGCGAGCCGAATGGATGAACAACCCAACTCAACTTTCGCTGTTACAGGACGAGATTCGCCACCGTTATGAAACGCTGAGCAAGCGTTTGAAGCAGGTGGCGCGCTATATTTTGGATAACAGTAACAGCATCGCTTTCGATACCGTTGCCTCCATCGCCGCACAGGCCAGCGTACCGCCTTCCACCCTGATCCGTTTCGCCAACGCCTTCGGCTTCAGCGGCTTCAACGAAATGAAGCAGGTGTTCCGTCAGCATCTGATGGAAGAGACGGTGAACTATACCGAACGCGCGCGCCTGTTCCGCCAAACCTCCACCGACGACAACGTCGCGCCGGAGAAACCGGCGGAAATTCTCAACGTATTCACCATGGTCAACGCGCAGGCGCTGCAGCAGCTGGCGATGCAGATCGCCCCCGAGCAGCTGGATCGCGCCGTCGAGTTGCTCAACAACGCCGAAAATATCTACGTGATCGGCCTGCGCCGTTCGTTCAGCGTCGCCTCCTATCTCACCTATGCGCTGCGCCATCTGGAGCGCCGCGCGTTTCTGATCGACGGCCTGGGCGGCATGTTCACCGAACAGCTGAGCATGGTGAAACCGAAGGACGTGGTGATCGCCATCAGCTATTCGCCGTACGCCCGCGAGGCGGTGGAACTGGTGGAACTGGGCGCCAAGCGCGGCGCGCAACAGATCGCCATCACCGACAGCCAGGTCAGCCCGCTGGCCGCCTTCAGCGACGTCTGTTTCGTGGTGCGCGAAGCGCAGGTGGATGGGTTCCGCTCGCAGGTGGCTTCGATGTGCCTGGCGCAGACGCTGGCGGTCTCGCTGGCGCTGAATAACGCCCGGGACGAGTAAGGCTCGGGCGCGGCAGGATTATTGCAGCAACAAATAGCGGTAGAGCGCGCTTTCCAGATCCTGCTTCATGCTGATGAAAAGCAGAATCTCCACCGTCTGGCCGTCGTAGTCATAGATGACGCGGTATTCGCTATCGGGATCCAATCGCTCGTGCAACCGTACCCCCATGCCCGCCAGCACGGCGTTGAAGCGGTAGCGGGCAGGATCGTCGGCAATTGCCGCAAGAGACGATAACAACAGATTGTCCACGAACACCCCGGCTGCGGCGGCCCCTATCGTTCCGCTCTTGTAAGACTCGATGTCTTTCAGGCTCCATTCCGCCGCCGGCGCGACGGTAAAACGTATTTCCTTGGGCATCCTGCACCTCGGGCCTATTTCCGCGCGTCGCGCAGCCGCTGCAACGTTTCTTCGGGCGACAGACCGCGCTGATTTTTAATCTCTTGCTTCGCCATCATAGTCAGTTTCAGCAACGCGTTGGACTGGCGCTCCAGATTGCGTTCCCGAATTTCGGCCTCTCTCTCAGCCGCCGTTTGCACAAACAGCTCGGCAACACCATTTTTTGTGACGTAAACCCCGCCTTCAAACAGATCGGGCGAACCTAATCCTTCTCGCGCCGCTTTTTGGGACATGGTAGTCGTCATGGTTTTTCCTCCTGCGCATAGGCAATCACGCTGTATCACAGCGGTTCTTTGGATTCACTCAGCCGGGGAGCGATCGCGTGCGGACAGGTTATCATTTGAACAAGATGGAGGGCAAATTTAGGTCAAATTTATACCCTGATAAAAAGAAAGCCCGGCAAGCCGGGCCTCAAGCGCTTATTGCGCGGCGGGATAGCCGTCGCCGTTAATCCAGGCGTGGTCTTTTTCCCAGGTGAATTTCCACTGCCGCACCGGCCCGGCCATCACGTTGAGATAATAGTTGTCGTAGCCTGCCAGGGTCGCCACCGGGTGATAACCGCGCGGCACTTTCACCACGTCGCGATTGTAGACCGGCATGCACTCGTCGAGCGTGCGATCGTCGGTATAGACACGCTGCATGCAGAACCCCTGCTCCGGCTGAATGCGGTGATAATACGTCTCTTCGAGATAGGTTTCGTCCGGCGAGTCTTCCCGATCGTGCTTGTGGCTCGGGTAGGAACTGGTGTTGCCCTCGTCGGTGTAAACCTCCACCACCAGCAGGCTGTCGGCCGGCTCGCTGTCCGGCAGAATGTTGTGCACCAACCGCTGGTTACGCCCCTTGCCGCGCCGCTCCACGCCGATATCCGCCGGCGTGATCAGCCGTGAGGGCAGGTGGCCGCTGCCGGGCGCGCTGCACACCGCCAGCTCCAGATCGGTTTCTGCCCGCACGTCGATGCGATCGTGATGCGGCACATACACCGCGTAAGGCGGCGTGCGCTCGAACGGGCTCATGCGTTTGCCGATATGCGGGTACTCGGCGCGCAGCGTGGCGACGGAGGCGATACCGGCCACCAGCACCAGGCACAGCTCCTTATCGCCGCACTCAAGCTGAAGCGACTGCCCGGCGGCCAGGCGATAAACGTCAAAGCCGACATAGCGCCAACCGGCATTTTCCGGCGTCACGTGCTGGATGCGCCCTTCGGCGTTCGGCGTCTGACATTTGGCAAGCAGTGAAGACATCTCGATTCTCCTGTTAATGATTCGTGCAAAGGCCGCTGCCCCGAAGGAGCAACGGCCTGGCCTGAATATGACAGCGCTTAACCCAGCGTCGGCATGCTGAATTCGGACACCGTCTGCTGCCCGGCCGGCCAGCGCGCGGTGGCGGTCTTCATGCGCGTGTAGAAGCGCACGCCGTCGGTGCCGTGCACGTTCAGCGCGCCGAACACCGAGCGCTTCCAGCCGCCGAAGCTGTGGAACGCCATCGGCACCGGCACCGGCACGTTGACGCCGACCATCCCGGCCTGCACTTCTTGCACGAACTGGCGCGCGTAGTGGCCGCTGCCGGTAAAGATGGCGCTGCCGTTGCCGAACTCGTGGCCGTTCACCGTGTCGATGGCGGTACGGTAGTCCGGCACCCGCACGATGCCCAGCACCGGCCCGAAGATCTCTTCACGGTAGATGCGCATGTTCGGTTTCACATGGTCGAACAGCGTGCCGCCGACGTAGTAGCCTTCAGGATAGCCCGGCACCTGATAATTGCGGCCGTCGGCCACCAGGGTCGCGCCTTCTTCCACGCCCAGATCGATGTAGCCCAGCACCTTCTTCTGGTGGGCGGACGACACCAGCGGCCCCATTTCATTCTCTTCGCCGCCCTGCTGCAAGCCCGGCCCGACGCGCAGCTGCGCGATCAGCGGCTTCAATTTGGCGATCAGTTTGTCGGCGGTATCGTCACCGACCACCACGGCGATCGGCAACGCCATGCAGCGCTCGCCGGCGGAGCCGAACGCGCCGCCCATCAGCGCGTTAACCGTGGCGTCCAGATCGGCGTCCGGCATGACGATCGCCTGGTTCTTCGCCGCCCCGAAGGCCTGCACCCGCTTGCCGTGCGCACTGGCGGTGGTGTAGATATGTTCCGCCACGGTGGAAGAGCCGACGAAGCTCACCGCCTGAATGCGCGGATCGGTGCACAGCTGCGCCGCGTCTTCATTGGCGCAGTGCACCACGTTGAACACGCCGTCCGGCAGGCCGGCTTCTTTCAGCAGCTCCGCCAGGCGCACCGAGGCGGAAGGCACCAGCGCCGGCGGCTTGAGGATGAAGGTGTTGCCGCAGGCCAGCGCGATAGGGAACATCCACATCGGCACCATCGCCGGGAAGTTGAACGGGGTAATGCCCGCCACCACGCCCAGCGGCTGCATCAGCGAGAAGCTGTCGACGCCGCTGCCGACGTCCGGCGAATACTCGCCCTTGATCAGATGCGGGATGCCGCAGGCGAATTCGACCACTTCCATGCCGCGCGTCAGTTCGCCCAGCGCATCCGAGTACACTTTGCCGTGCTCGCTGACGATAAGCTCGGCCAGCTCGTCGCGGTGCTGTTCCAGCAGCGCCTTGAAATTGAACATGATGCGCGCGCGGCGCAGCGGCGTGGTGCGCGACCAGTCGGCAAACGCCCGATGGGCCACGTCGATGGCCTGTTTGACTTCGGCAGCGGTGCTCTGCGTGACGCGCCGCTCAACCTGCCCGCTGGCCGGGTTGTGCACGTCAACGGTTTGATTACTGCTGCTCAGGCACACCTGCCCGCCAATAAAGTTACCCACGGTTTTCATGTCACGCCCTCTTTTCAAGTCCGCTGTCGCCTGGCCACTCGCCGGCGGCGCGGCGTTAATCATCCCGCTCGCCAAACCCCGTCGGCAAGCCGGCTAAATCCTGACCGGATGCAGCAAACTCTATTTCATTGAAAAAAAAGTTTCAAATAAATTGTTTTGGAAAATTTATTTTTAGTGCGTGAGGTCGCAATTTTGCGGTGTCGATCCGGTTGGCGCTTTCATTACCGTGCCAGGGAAAGCGCAACGGCGGAGAAGAAATCCGGGGTAATGCACACTGACTTTGCTACAGAAAACCCGCGCTATGCCTGCCCTGTCGTCGTTACCGCCAGCCCCCGTTCGCCCAAGATGCCCGAATCGCTCGCGACGGTTTTTTTTGAACTGGATCTAAAAATCAATATTCCATTATTCACTAATTATGAAATAAATGTTCTTGTTTGTTCCAGCATTTATCGACGACATCGCCTTGATGACAGGCACGGTTCACACCCTTCCGCTCGCCCTCTTCCCGACACCCCAACCGTGCGGACGGAAGCCAGGATAAAAATCGGAGCAACACATGTCATATCAGCGTAAGCACAATACCGGCTACATATTGCGAATTTGCGGCATCGCCGCCCTGGGCGGCATTCTGTTCGGCTACGATACCGCCGTGATCTCCGGCGCGATCGAAGCGTTGAAAACCTATTTCAGTCTCAGCCCGGCCGAAACCGGTTGGGCGGTCTCCAACGTGGTGATCGGCTGCGTGGTCGGCGCCTTCGCCGCCGGGCCGCTGGCGGCGCGCTGGGGCCGTAAAAAGGCGCTGATGCTGGCGGCGCTGCTGTTCACCGTGTCCGCCGTGGGCGCGGCCTTGGCCCCGACCTTCACCTGGTTCGTCATCTACCGCATCATCGGCGGGCTGGCGGTCGGCATTGCCGCCACCGTGTCGCCGATGTACATGTCGGAAGTGTCGCCAAAAGACATGCGCGGGCGCGCGCTCAGCATGCAGCAGTTCGCCATCGTCTTCGGTCAGATCGTGATTTTCTACGTCAACTTCAAAATCGCCAGCCTCGCCAGCGAAGCCTGGCTGGTGGAAATGGGCTGGCGCTGGATGTTCGCCTCGGGCGTAATCCCCTGCATTCTGTTCTGCATCCTGGTGTTCGTCATTCCTGAATCGCCGCGCTGGAACGTAATGATGGGGCGCGACGATCAGGCGCTGGCGATGTTGACCAAGGTCTCCAACGCCGCCCACGCGCAGAATCTGTTGAAAGAAATCAAAGACTCGCTGCAGCAGGATCAACAGCAGCAGCACCGGAAGCTGAACTACGGCGATGTGCGGGTACGTTTCATCCTGTTCGTCGGCTGCATGATCGCCATGTTGCAGCAGGTGACCGGCGTCAACGTAATGATGTATTACGCGCCGGTGGTGCTGAAAACCGTGACCGAAAACGCGCAGGAAGCGCTGTTTCAGACCATCTGGATCGGCGTGCTGCAGCTGGTCGGTTCGGTCATCGGCGCCATGCTGATGGATCGCATGGGCCGCATTCCCTTGATGCGTTATGGCACGCTGGGCGCCATCGCCGGCCTGCTGCTCACCTCGTACGCGCTCTACACCCAGGCCACCGGCTATTTCGCGCTGTTCGGCATGCTGTTCTTCATGGTGTTTTATGCGCTGTCCTGGGGCGTCGGCGCCTGGGTGCTGGTGTCGGAAATCTTCCCGAACCGCATGCGCGCGCAGGGGATGAGCATCGCCGTCGGCTGCATGTGGGTCGCCAACTTCGCGGTGTCGCAGTCGTTCCCGATGATCAACGACCACCCGTATCTGTTCTCGCATTTCCACGGCGCCTTCCCGATGTGGATCTTCGCCGCCTGCTGCCTGTTCAGCTACTGGTTCATCGGCCGCTACATTCCGGAAACCAAAGGCGTCTCGCTGGAAAAAATGGAGCAGGTGGTGCTGGCCAAACGCCACCGTCACCCCCTGCCCGACGGCAAGCCGCTGCCGCTGGAAAACGGCAAATCCTGATCTCTCAACCCTGACCGCTGGAGTAATGCCTCATGACACTTGCGCTGGACCGCTTCTGCATTAACCGCAAGATCGCGCCGAATCTCGATCTGGACAGTTTTTTCCGCCTGGTGAAACGCTGCGGGCTCAGCAAGGTTGAGCTACGCAACGACATGCCCAGCGGCAAGGTAACTGACGATCTGAGCGACGCGCAGCTCAACGCGCTCGCCGCGCAATACGGCATCGAGATCGTCACGATCAACGCCCTTGGCATGTTCAATCGGGTAGACGACCCGGCGGCGCTGCTGCAGCGCGCCGAAGCGTTGCTAGCGCAGGCGCAGGCCATCCACAGCCGGGCGCTGGTGCTGTGCCCGCACTGCAGCACCGATGACAAGCGCAGCGAGCAGCAAAAACGCGACGACACCCTCGCGGCATTGCGGTTGCTGGCGCCGCTGTTTGCGCGCTATGGCGTGCAGGGGTACGTCGAGCCGCTGGGCTTCGGCATCAGTTCGCTGCGATCGTCGCTGCTGACTCAGGCGCTCATCCGCGATTCGGGCGCGCCGTACCGCATCGTGCTCGATACTTTCCACCACTACCTGAGCGATGTGACGCAGGCCGACTTCGATGCGCAAATCCAGGTGGCGCAGATCGGCCTGGTGCATCTGTCCGGCGTGGAAGACGGGCGGGATAAAGGCGCGCTGAGCGACGAAGAGCGCATCATGCTGAGCGAGGGCGATCGGCTGGAGAGCCGCCGCCAGGTGCAGAACCTGGAACGCCTGGGCTACACCGGCGTCTATGCCTTCGAGCCCTTCTCTTCGCAGCTGGACAGCTGGAGCGAGGCGGATATCGAACGGGAAATCCGCCACAGCATTGCCCTGCTGCAAGGGTAAAAAAAACGGCCTCCGCGGAGGCCGTTTTTCATGGCGTTACTTCAGGTTGCCGACCACCAGCTGGTGGCGCTCGTTGTAAAACTTACGGTAGGCCAGATAGCAGGCGATGATGGTCGACAGGCTGGCGGTAGAAAGCAGCATGAAGGTCACCATAATCTGGTATTTGATCGCTTTCACCGGGTCGATGCCGGCGAAGATCAGCCCGGACATCATGCCCGGCAGGCTAACCAGCCCAACGGTTTTCGCCGAGTCCACGGTCGGGATCAGCGAAGCGCGGATGCTGTCGCGGATCAGCGTCGCCGAAGCGAACTTGGGCGTCGCCCCCAGGCTGAGCATCTCCTGAATCTTCTGCTGTTCGCTTTTGAAACGCTGGCCGAGGTTGGTGTAGCACAGCCCCACCGCCACCATGGCGTTACCGGCGATCATCCCGGAGATGGGGATCACCTGCATCGGCGTAAATTCGATGGAGCCGGTCAAGACCAGCACCGCCAGCGTCAGCACCGCGCCGGTGGTGATGGCGATAAACGACGTCACGAACGCGTGCTCGACGTACTTGCTGCGTTTCTTGGCGTTGTAGGCCGCGTTAAAACAGATGAACAGCACCATCAACACGGTGAGCAGCGCGTTATCCAGGTCGAAAATATACTTCAGCACGTAGCCGACGATGATCAGCTGCACCACCGCGCGGCAGATGCTCCAGATAATATCTTTTTCCAGCGCCAGCTTTTCCCGGTGGCTGATCAGGATGGCAACCACCACCAGGATCATCGACAAGCCTAAGGATTCGTTGGTGATGTTATGCTGATTCATGCTGTTGCTCCTGTTGCTCCTGTTGCTCGGCGCCGTGCGCGCGCAGGGTGATCACCTCATCCGCATGCGCTATCTCTTCGGTATCGTGCGTCACCCACAGCACCGCCAGCCGGTGCTCCGCCACCAGCTGATGCACTATCTCATTGACGTTGCGTTTGTTTTCCTCGTCCAGCGCGCTGGTGATCTCATCGAGCAGCAGCACCCGGGGCATAAACTGCAGGTTGCGGATCAGGGACACGCGCTGCTTCTCTCCGCCGGACAGCTCATTGATGCTTTTGGTCAGCATCGCCTCCGGCAGCCCGAAACGCGTTAGATCGGCCTTCATTTTTCGTTCATCCGGCGACTGCTGACGGATCTGGTAGGGCAGCGCCAGATTGTCATAAACCGTATTGCCGAACAGCGCCGGCGTCTGGAAGCAGTAAGAAACCTGCTTGCGATACGCCTCAGGCGACATCTCGGCGATCGCCTGGCCGTCGAAATAGAGGCTCCCGCGGGTCGGATCCATTAAGGAAGAGATGATTTTCAGCAGCGTGCTTTTCCCGCAGCCGGAAGGCCCGGTGATCAGTTTGAACTCGCCCTCACCCAGCGTGAAAGAGACGGAGTCCAGGATCACCTGGTTATCTATTTGATAATGAATATCATCCAATCTCAGTATGTCTTTCTTTTCCTTCATTACGATGCCGGCTCCCTACACCTGTTCCCGTCTGAGCGATAAGTATATGGCCGCAAAAAACATCTTAGCAATGCCTGCGCGGATGGCAGAGAGCGGAAAGGAGGATTGGCGGAGCAAAATGCCCCGCCAAATGATAAGATTAATTAATGATTAGCTGTAGAGATAGTCAAAAGCGACCGCCAGGGTCGAATCACTCTTTTTTTATCGCTGCCTGTTCGTCGCCGCTGTACCAGCGTAGAGAATTGTTGATGCTGCGGTGGGTGCAGTGGACCTTGCCCTCCTTTTCCAGCGCCAGCAGCAGGGTTCGGGTGGTATAAATGTTTTCGCCGCATTTATCCGCCAGCTCGCGCGTCTTCGGCCACTGCTCCGGCGGGGGATGGTGGCCCCCTGACCCTTCGACACGCTCCCTGCACAATCCTTGCAACACATTCAGCATCAGCGATTTTCTGCTTTCAAACGTTTTCGGCGCCTTGGCCATAGCATTCCTCCTGAGTGGTTACTGCTGAGCTCCCCCGCTCACGGCTGCACGTCAGCGATGCGCAGGGTATAAATCATGGTGGCGTCCGGGGGGATTGCCGGCGGGCTGCCCTGCTTGCCGTACGCCAGCGCCGGCGGCACCACCAGCGTGATCGAGCCGTGGCGCTGCAGCTTTTCGATAGCGGCGCGAAACAGCGGTGGATAGCGCGTCAACGGCTGCGAGATCACCGTCCCTGCCAACTCCATATCTTTGACCACCCGGCCGTCGACCAGGCTTTCGCGCACCACGATATCCACCCGATCGTCGGCGCCAATCGCCCCATTGCCGGCATAGTCCACCCGGTAGTAGAAACCGAGCGCATCCTGCTTGACGCCCTCCTGACGGGCGAAATCGGCCAGATAGGCTTTGTCGTCCCGCGGTGGCGGTGGCGCCTGCGTCTGCTGCAACCGCTGCTGCGCCGTGCGCAACGCGCTGTCGATGGCGGCCTCATCCAGCCGCAACCGCCCGGCCAGGGTATCGGCGATGCCGGCCAGCAACAGCCGGCTGTCCGCCTCCAGCCCCGCGCGCCGGTTCTCCTGCTGCAAATGCACAATGTCGCGCCCCAGAGACACGCCGGCGGCATACGCCTGTTTGTCCGCCTCGCTGGCCAGCAAGGGCGGTTCGGTGGCCTGCTGCCGCTCGGCCAGCAAGGTGTCGATCCGCTGCTGCTGCTGCGCCAACTGCTCCGCCAACCTGGCGCTGCGCTGTTCGGCCCGCGTTAGCGAAGCGGCCAATGCGCCCACCTCAGGCACCGGCGCAACGGCTTGCCGCAATCCCTTCAGGGCATCGGCCAGCGGCCGAATGTCGACGACGGCCCGCTCCCGTTTCGGCGCCGCCGCGGCCTGAGCCGCCGCTAACTGCCGCTCCAACTGACGAATTTTCTCCGCCTGCTGTTGCAAAGACTGCTTCAGTGAAGTTAAACGAACGCCGTCTGCCCCGGCGATGGCAGCCGATTTGGCGGCCGGTGCGGGCGCCGGTTTACGCGCGGCGTCTTCCCCGAGCGCGGCCGGCGGCGCCTGCCGTTGTTCAGCGAACTTCAACAGGGCGGGAATGCCGTCGTCGGCGGCGCAAGCGGCCCCGTTCGCCGCCAACAGCAAAAAGCCCATCGCCCATCCTTGCGCGCATCGCTTCATGGCTACAGATTCTCAACCCGGCTGGACAGATCGGACATCAGCTCATGCTCGACGTCGGCGCAGAATTTCTCGGTTTTATATTGATAAAGAGCATCAATCGCTTTACGGGTACTCTCATCCACGTTGCCGCGCACCCCAGCATATCCCGAGGCGTTGGAAAGCAGGCCGTTAAAATAGGCAATGCGCTTTTGGTAACTTTGCGGATTAATATTCTTTAACGAATTAACCCGTTGTTGGCAAAGCGCGATGCGTTGTTCATCGGATTTATCATTAGGATTGTTCTGTGAAAGTTTTTTCACAGAATTCAGTTTTGTCTTGCTACCGTCCGCACAGCCCGATAGCACCATAAAAGACAACAAAAATATAGCCAATCCCACCTTGCGGCGTCCGCCACAAGCATTAATCATCGTTATCATTCCGTTTATAATCCTTTAATTGTCACTTAGGTCATCATTATGTGGCGAACGGCAGCGGCACATGCCTTAATTTGATTAATCAAAAGGGGTTAGACAGCGAAAAATCCCTATACCGCAATGCGATAGAATAATTCACTACCGGTGTAATTGTTATTCAATTGTTAATTAATCAGATCTAAATACAGGTTAAACGCGAATAAGAAACCCAATCACTCGCGAACAGAAAACCACGAAACAATAATAAAAACAATGAATTATGTTTTATATTTTGTTTCTAAAGAGAAATGCATCTTCTGCTGCCTAAGGGCGATATTAGCAAAACAATATTGTGAATTGTAGGTGCACCCCTATTTCCCCCGATCTAATATCTCGCATATCGTTATTTATATAGTGATTTATACTGGATAATATTTGTATACGATCTATTGATTTTAAAGCAAATATATTTCTTTTTCCTTTTGGTTTTATATTCTGAATTTGACTTAATTTAATAAAATCTATTTCCAAGCAATACTATTATTTGCAAGAATATTCCCAGCAACACGCCACACATAAAACTCGTATTTTATTTACCAGAAAATCCATTGTCGATTTTCCAAATCTCGTTATTTCTCATAAATAACGGATGTTGGCGTATTGCCCAGAGCAAAAGGATCTGGCTCCAACCGCACGGCCGGCGACATGGCGTTGCTGCCGCCGCGGGGGATTTAGATGTGCTGTTCTTTTTATTTAAAAACTCTCTACAGGAACCTGAGAAATGAAACTGAATAAATTAATGCTGGCAACCGTGATTGCTTTCGCTTCCGCATCTGTTGCTCATGCCGCATCTAATCAGGGCAGCGGTAAAGTCACCTTTACCGGCGAAATTATCGATGCGCCATGCAGCGTCGCGCCGGAATCCGTTGATCAGACCGTGCCAATGGGCCAGATCAGCAGCCGCATCCTGGCCAACCAGGGTAAATCCAGCATGCAGCCTTTCAACATCGAACTGAAAGATTGCTCCATCTCCACCATGAAAAACGTCAAAGTGACCTTTACCGGCACGCCTGATCCGATCAACAGCAAATTGCTGGCTCTGAGCGGCACCGCAACCGGCGCCGGCATCGTGATCTACGACAACCTGCACTCCAAAGAAGTGGAACTGGGCACCGCGACCGACGGCCAGGGCCTGAACGACGGCGACAACTCGCTGAAATTCGCCGCTTACCTGCAGGGCAGCAGCGCCTCAAGCACCGTGGTACCGGGCGACTTCACCAGCGTGGCGAACTTCACCTTGGCTTACCTGTAATACCCCACAGGGGATGTCTCAGGGCATCCCCCGCTTTATTGCATGCCGAGGATACCGGCAAGGGAACAGGGAAAGACAGGGAGACGCCAGTATGACTATCCGCCTTTGCGGCCTGTTGCTCATCGCGCTCAGCGCTGGCAACGCGGCGGCGGCAGCGAAAAATCAGGGCCACGGCAAAGTCAGCCTGGGCGGCACCATCGTCGAAACGCCGTGCGGCATCGCCAGCGACAGCCTGGATCAAACCGTCGATTTCGGGCTGATCTCCATGAGCGACGCCTCGCAGGACGGGCAGTCGGTGCTGATCGGCAGCCGCCGCCATTTCACGATCAAACTGGTGAACTGCGAGCTGGCCAGCCAGGTGAAGCCTGACTTCATCTATCGCGCGGCCAACGTCACGTTCGACGGCACCGCCGACAGCCGGGATCCTTCTCTGCTGGGCGTTTACGGCGAGGCGAAGGGGGTGGCTATCGAGCTGTTGACCGATGCCGGCACCCCGATCCCGCTCGGCAGCACGACGGCGGATTACCAGATTGTCGCCGGCGACAACACGCTGCGCTTCGGCGCGCAGTTGCGCCTGCATCCCGACAAGGCGCGGGCGGGCGGCTTCAGCTCTCTGGCCAAATTCACCCTGTCTTATCTCTAGCGCCGGCGGGCGCTGCACAGCATTACGTATTCAGGTCGTACGGATGACCTGCTATTGGGCGCGGACTTGCCATGAGTGATTATGCTATGACGTCATTACTGACACGGAAACACCTACCTCTCCTCGTCATTCTATCTTTCCTCTGGGTGCGTCCGGCATTTTCCGCCACGGAGTTCAATACCGACGTTCTGGACATCGGCGAGCGCAGCAAAGTGGATCTTTCGCGTTTCTCCGATGCCGACTACGTCATGCCCGGCGCTTATTTGCTGGACATCAAGATCAACCAGAAAACGCTGCCCCAGCGCAGCATTCAGTATTTCCCGTCGCCGGATAACAAAAGTGGCAGCCAGGTGTGCCTGCCGCCTGACCTGGTGGAAAAAATGGCGCTGAAAGAAGAAGCGGCCAAAAAAGTCACCCTGTGGCACGACAACCAGTGCGCCGACATTCGCGGTATCAAAGGCGCGACCGTCTCCGATCGCATCGGCGGCGGCGTGCTGGCGATCACCATCCCACAGGCGTGGATGAAATACTCCGATCCCGACTGGACGCCGCCCGAACAGTGGGACGACGGCATTCCCGGCCTGCTGCTGGATTACAACATCAGCGGCCAGCTAGGCAAGCAGAGCCACAACAACAACACTGCCCAGAACCTGAGCAGCTACGGCACCTTGGGCGCCAACCTGGGCGCCTGGCGCCTGCGCGCGGACTTCCAGTCCAATTACAATCAGCAGGCCGGCGATCGCAGCACCGGTTTCGACTGGAACCAGATCTACGCCTATCGCGCGCTGCCGATGCAGGCCGCCAAGCTGACGCTGGGCGAGATCTACCTCGACTCCGGGGTGTTCGACGCCTATCGCTTCACCGGCCTCAACCTGGCCAGCGACGAGCGCATGCTGCCGCCCAACCTGCAGGGCTACGCGCCGGAAGTGCGCGGCATCGCCAAGAGCAACGCCAAGATCACCGTCTCGCAGGAAGGCCGCACGCTGTACGAAACCACCGTGCCCGCCGGGCCGTTCGCCATTCAGGATCTCAACAGCTCGGTGCGCGGCAAGCTGGACGTCAAGGTGGAAGAGCAAGACGGCACCGTCTCAACCTTCCAGGTGGATACCGCCACCATTCCGTACCTGACCCGACCGGGCTACGTGCGCTACAACGTGGCGCTGGGCAAAACCTCGGCCTACGACCACCGCACCCAGGGGCCGCTGTTTTCCGCCAGCGACTTCTCCTGGGGCCTGAGTAACGCCTGGTCGCTGTACGGCGGCGCGCTGCTCGGCGGCGACTATAACGCCTGGGCGCTCGGCCTCGGCCGCGATCTGAACGTGTTCGGCGCCATGTCGCTGGACGTCACCCAGTCGATCGCCCGCCTGCCCGGCGAACCGACCGCCAGCGGCATGTCGTTCAAGCTCAACTACGCCAAACGCTTCGACGAGCTGAACAGCCAGATCACCTTCGCCGGCTACCGCTTCTCACAGCGCAAGTTCATGAACATGTCGCAGTACCTGCAGGAGCGTTACGGCGATTACGACAAGAATTACAACGGCCGTCAGAAAGAGCTGTACACCATCACCGCCAGCAAAACCTTTATGGCGGAAGACAGCGCCAAGGCGATCACCGCCTACCTGACCTACTCGCACCAGACCTATTGGGATGCGCGAACTCAGGATCGTTACGGGCTGTCGGCCAGCAAGCTGTTCAGCGTCGGCGATATCAGCAACATCACCGCCTCGCTGTCGGCTTATCGCACCTATTACCAGGGCCGCACCGACGACAGCGTGATGCTCAACTTCACCGTGCCGATCGGCGATCGCCGGCGCGTCGGTTATGCGCTGCAAACCAACAATGGCGATGTCACGCAGACCGCGTCGTACAACGACTACAGCGATCCGGACAATACCTGGCAGGTCAGCGGCGGCTTTAATCAGTCCGGCAAATCGCTGGCGCGCGGGTACTACACCCATAACGCTTCGTTCGGCTCGCTGAACGCCAGCGCCTCTTACCAGCAGGACAGCTACTCGTCGATCGGCGGCTCGTTCCGCGGCGGCCTCACCGCCACCCGGCACGGTATCGCGGCGCACCAGAACTCGAGCAACGGCGGCAGCCGCATGATGCTCGACACCGACGGCATCGCCGGCGTGCCGATCAACAACGGCCGCGCCTACAGCAACCGTTTCGGGCTGGCGGTGATTTCCGACATCACCAGCTACTACAACACCGACACTCGCATCGACGTCAACAAGCTGGCGGACGACGTTGAGGCCACTCGCGCCGTGGTGCAAGGCACGCTGACCGAAGGCGCGATCGGCTACCGCCACTTCGAGGTGGTGAAAGGCAGCAAGCTGCTGGCCACCATTCGCCTCGCGGACGGCAGCGAACCGCCGTTCGGCGCCGCAGTGCTGAGCGAGAAAGGCCGCGAGGTCGCGGTGGTCAACGACGGCGGTTCGGTCTACCTGACCGGCGTGCAGCCGGAGGAAAAGCTGGACGTCGCCTGGGAAGGCCAACGCCGCTGCCGCATCGTGATCCCGGGCGCCGCCAAGCCGCTGGACCAGCTGCTGCTGCCGTGCGCCACCCTGTAATCCGTAACGCTGAGAAATAATGACATGAACAAACACCCGATAACGCTACTGACCGCCGCCGGCCTGGCCCTGAGCGCCGTACTGCCCACCGCCGACGCGGCGATATCGCTGGATCGCACGCGCGCCGTCTATGTGAGCGACGCCAAATCGATCAGCCTGAATATCGTCAACGAAAACAAAGAGCTGCCTTTCCTGGCGCAGTCCTGGCTGGAGAACGAGCAGCACCAGAAAATCACCTCGCCGCTGGTGGTGCTGCCGCCGTTGCAGCGCGTGGAGCCGAGCGAACGCAGCGTAGTGCGCATCACCAAGACGCCGGAGGCGGATCGCCTGCCGCAGGATCGCGAGTCGGTGTTCTACTTCAACCTGCGCGAAATCCCGCCGAAAAGCACCAAAACCAACGTGATGCAGCTGGCGCTGCAAACGCAGATCAAACTGTTCTACCGGCCGAAGGCCATCGTCGCGCCCAAGGGCCAGGTGTGGCAGGAAAAGCTGGTGTTCCGTAAAAGCGGCGGCGCCGTCACCGTCGACAACCCGACGCCGTTTTACATCACCCTGACCGGCATGACGCGGCAGACGCAAAAACAGGGCGGCGGCGCGATCGGCGGTTTTCAGCCGCTGATGCTGAAACCGAAATCCAGCGAAAGCCTCAAGCTGCACGACACGGGCATGAACAGCTTTGTCATTACCTACATCAACGACTACGGCGGCCACCCCGAACTGCGCTTCGCCTGCAACGGCAACGTTTGCACCGCCGTGCCCGAGAAAAAATAAGGAGGTCCAGCATGGCTGAATTCACCGATCGACTGCGCCCGCTGCTGCTCGGCGCGCTGCTGTGCGGCGGCGGCGCGCTGGCGGCAACGCCGCTGGGCGTGATCGAAGGCACCACCGGCACCGTCAGCTTTCACGGCGGCCTGCTCAGCTCCCCCTGCAGCCTGACGCCGGACAGCCGGGATCAGTCCGTCGATCTGGGCGACGTCAGCGCACGCGACTTCCGCAACGCCGGCGATCGCAGCGCGCCGGTGCGTTTTCGCCTCTCGTTCCGCAACTGCCTGCTGGGCGCGCGCGCGCTGGCGGATAACCCGGCCGGCCCGCGCAACGGCGACGCCGGCCGCCTCTATCTGCAGGGAGAGCAGGCCGCGACGCTGGTGTTTCTCGGCGAAAGCGACGTCGACAACCCGTCGCTGCTGAAGTTGAACGGCGGCGTGCAGGGCATCGGCCTGCGGCTGCAAGACCAGCAGGGCCAGGCGCTGGAGCTGAATCAGCGCAGCCGCCCCTACATTCTGCAACCCGGCAGCAACACCCTGTGGTTCAGCGCCAGCGTGGAGTCCACCCAGCGGGCGGTGATGGCGGCCGGGTTCGCCGCCGTGGCGCACATTCAGGTGACTTACCTGTGAGGCTCGAGAACGCGATGAAAACTCAACTGACCAAACTCTGCCTGCCGCTGGCGATCGCCCTGGCGGCCCCCGCCGTCTGGGCCAACGGCTACGTCACGCCGGACGGCGGGCCGAAACAGTTCTATATCGATCTGAATCAAAGCAACATCACCAACCAGGTGGGGTTCACCAAACAGTTTCCCTATTCCTTAGGCGGTACCTATACCGGCAAGGCCTACTGCGATACGCCGATCCCCCGAAGCCCGCACTTTTACAAGTCGGATTCGGCGCTGCCCCCCTCTGACTACGGCAACGGCTTCTTGCAGTTGAACGACTTCCTGGATTTAAAAGCCGAAGTGTGGATTGCAGGTAATAAGAAGGCCTATGTCACGGTGCCTTTTTACAACGAATCCAACGAGTATCCCAATCACAGTTGCTCACCGCCCTATGTGCAGGTCAACAACTATGAAAGCGGTTCAAAAGGCCGCATCACCTTCCGGGTACGCAAAAAGATCATCAACGGCGTCGAGATTAACGATCGGCAGATCATCGAGATGTTCGGCCGCCTCGGCTCAACCGACGGCGGTTTCGGCCCCAATCCGATGGCGCAGGTGTTCATCCAGTCCGCGATCCTCTACGTGCCGGATAAATGCGTGGTGAACGAAGGCCAGTTGATCAACGTGGAGTTCGGCGAGATCGGCGGCAGCGATCTCAACGGCTCGAACTACCCGCAAAGCATTCCGGTGCGCTTCCAGTGCGAGGGCGGCAGCTTCGAGGACGGTACGCTAAACATCAAGCTGGCGGTGTCGGGCACGGCGGCCGCCTTCAGCAACGAGGTGTTCAAAACCGACAAGAACGATCTCGGCATCCGGCTGACGCACAATGGCCAGCTGGTTATCCCGAATGAGTTTTACCCGGTGCCGAATATCGGCAACGGCGGCTCCTGGAACCTGGTGGCGGCACCGTTCGCCAACGGCGGCGCAGAGATCGGCGAAGGGGAATTCAACGCATCGGCCACCATCGTGGCGGCATTCCAGTAACCGAGGGAGGAACGAAAATGCGTCTACGCGCTTTAGCGCTGCTGAGCTGCGTGCCCTGGTGGTTTACCGCCATGCCGGCGACGGCGAACACCGAGCTTATCGGCGCGCCGGTGCAGTTCCACGGCACCGTGGTGAGCCGCCCGTGCAATATCGAACCGCAGTCCGCCGATCAACTGGTGGAGATGGGCACGGTGATCGTCAAAACCCTGTACCGCTACGGCCACACCACGCCGGTACCGTTCAGCATCAAGCTGACCGACTGCAAGACTACGGTGTTCAAATCCGTCAGCGTGACCTTCAGCGGCACCGAAGACGGAGAGCTGCCGGGCAAGCTGGCGATCAACAACGGCGCGAACGGCGCCGCCATCGCCCTGTTCGATCATCAGGGTGCAGATATCGATCTGAATAAGGCCACCAGCGCCGTCGCGCTGCAAAACGGCCCCAACAGCCTGAACTTCACCGCCTATGTACAGGGGCGGCCGAGTGCGATTCAGAACCAAAGCATTACCGAAGGCGAATTCACATCCGTCGCCAATTTTGTGCTGGCGTACCAATAAGCCCGCACCGCCCCAGGGAAATCAGGAAAACGACCGGCGCGCGAACGCCGGCGATTGGCCGTCACCGTTCGCTCCGGCGCGGTGACGCGGCCTTTTAAGGAGCCACCCATGCCAGATATTCGCTTCACGCTGTTCGACAGCGATAACTTCTACCAGCAGGGGCTGCGTCTGCTGCTGCAGGACTATCTGCACTCCCTGAACGAATGCCAGCGCCGGTATCCGCAGTTCTCACCGCTGGCGCTGCAGGCGTTGGATAACATCGAAATCGTGTTCCGTACGCCGGAAGAGCGCTGGGGCTGCGCCTGCTGTTATCAGAGCCCCTACGGCATCCCGCGCCAGCGGCAGCTGACTCTGCTGATCCTCGACGACACGACCCAGCAACAGGTGAAAAACCTGCCGCCGCTGTTCAGCATCCATCGGCGCGATTCGGCCTACGCCATCCGTCTCAAGCTGCAAATGGCGTTGGAAAAATTCATCCAGCATCCGTGGATGGCGCTGCATGCCGCCGGCATGTGGAAATGCCAGGCCTGCCGCATCGCCGCGCTCAGCCACTGCGAGAAAAAGGTGCTGGGATTGATGAGCAGTGGCATGTCCGCCTGCAGCATCGCCGGCCTGCTGCAGCGCAGCCAGAAAACCATCAGCGCCCACAAGCGTTCGGCGATGCGCAAGCTGAACGTGCGCAAAAACAGCGAGTTGAATAAGGTGCTGCTGAATCAGCGGGGGCTTGGCTGAGCAACAACAGGCTCGCGAGTGACGCCAGAGTGGTTTACTCTGAATGCTCATTTTTGCCCTATCAAGCGAGCCGGAATGCATGCCCAGAACAGCCAAAGTCGTTGACATCCCCGCCATCGGCGAGCTCGATCGCCTGGCGGGCCAGCTTAGCCACCAGCTGGCGCAGGCCCTGCGCCAGGCCATCCATCGGGGCGATCTGAAAGCGGGCGATCTGCTGCCCTCGACGCGCCGGCTGTCGGCGGCGCTGAATCTGGCACGCGGCACGGTCTTGGAAGCATTCGCTCAGCTAACGGCGGAAGGCTTTCTCGAACCGCAGCCCGGCTCCGGCACCCGGGTCGCTCACTATCAGGCGCCGCGCCGCACGCCGCACGCCATCGTACAGGCGAGCTCGGCGGTAGCGGTGCCGCTTTCTTCACAGGCGCAGCATCTGGCGCGCTTCGCCGCCCAGGCACGGGCGCTGCCGCCGGTGCCGTTCACCGTCTCGGTGCCGATCGGCGATACCGCGCCCGACGATGTCTGGCGGCGGCTCGGCAACCGCATCCGGGCGCGCGGCCCCGGCGCCCCGTCGGGCTACGGCGATCCGCTGGGCGCGTTGCCGCTGCGCGAAGCCATCTGCGACTATGTGCGCCGTTCCCGCTCGGTAAACTGCACGCCGCAGCAAATCCTCATCACCTCCGGCACGCAACAAGGGCTCTATTTGGCCGCCCAGATCCTGCTGGACGCCGGCGACAGCGCCTGGGTCGAAGATCCCGCCTACGCCGGTATTACCGCCATTTTCGACAGCCTGTTTCGCGATCGGCACATGATTAGGGTGCCCGTCGCCGACGACGGCATCGACGTTGCCGCCGGCGTGCGTCTGGCCGCCGACGCCCGCGCCGCCTTTGTCACGCCGTCGCATCAATATCCGCTGGGCATGCCGATGAGCATGGCGAAAAGAAGCGCCCTGCTGGCCTGGGCCAAAGAGCGGCAGGCCTGGATCGTGGAAGACGACTACGACAGCGAGATGCGCTACGCCGGTCACCCGTTCCCTTCGCTGCAGGGACTGGCGCCCGAACGGACGCTCTATCTCGGCACCTTCAGCAAGGTGCTGTTCCCTTCGCTGCGGCTGGGTTACGCCGTCGTGCCGCCGCCGCTGGTCGACGCCTTTTGCGGCGCCAGGATCCTGATGGATCGCCATCCACCCAGCGCGGATCAACACGTGCTGGCCGCCTTTATCGCCGAAGGGTATCTCGACCGCCATATCCGCAAAATGCGCGGCGTCTACGCCGAGAAACGCCGGGTGCTGATCGAGGCGATCAACATGCATATCCCCGCGGAGCTGGCGGTCGTGCAGCCCTGCGATCAGGGCATGCACATGGTGCTGTGGCTGAGGAAAGATCTCGATGACGTGCGGGTCGCCCAATGCGCCAACGAAGCCGGATTGGCGCTGCGGGCGGTGTCGCCAATGTATGCGCCCGGCCACGGTGAGCCGGGTCTGGTGCTGGGATTGGGCGGTTACGCCGACCGCCAGGTGCAACAGGCGGTGGAACGGCTCGGACAGATGATCCTGGCCTGCGCCGGCAGCGGCGCCTAGCGGGAAAAACGTTTGGCGCCGAACACGCAAACCACCACGCCGGCCATCACGGCGATCATCATCGGCTGGACGGCCTCATGCAGCAGCCAGCCCGCCAGCGCCAGGCCAAAGAACGGCTGCAGCAGCTGCAACTGTCCGACGGCGGCGATGCCGCCCTGCGCCAGGCCGCGATACCAGAAAATAAACCCAATCCACATGCTGAACACCGAGACGTAAACCAGCGACAGCCAGGCGGCGCCGCTGATCGCAGGCCAACCGGCCGGCGCCGCCAGCCAGGTGGCCGCCAGCGTCAACGGCAACGCCACCACCAACGCCCAGGAGATCACCTGCCAGCCGCCGATCCGGCGCGACAGCACCGCCCCTTCGGCATAGCCCAGGCCGCACAGCAACACCGCCCCGACCATCAGCGCATCCCCTTGCCAGGCACCGCCGCTCCCCTGGCTCAACGCGAAAGCGCCCACCAGCACGGCGCCGACGCCTGAAAAAGCCCAAAAAGCGGGCTTGGGCCGTTCTCCGCCGCGCAAAACGCCAAAACCGGCGGTCGCCAGCGGCAGCAGGCCGATGTACACCAGCGAATGCGCCGAGGTGGTGTGCTGCAGCGCCAGCGCCGTCAGCAGCGGAAAACCGATGACCACGCCGAGCGCCACAAACAGCAGCGGCGGCAAATCGGCCCGCGTCGGCCGCGCCTGCCGGGTGAGCAGCAACGCACACAGGGCCAGCAAGGCGGCGATCGCCGCCCTGACCGCCGTCAGAAACAGCGGATCGAGCTCCAGCACCGCCACTCGCGTGGCGGGCAGCGAGCCGCTGAAGATCATCATGCCGAGGAAGCCGTTCATCCAGCCCTGGGCCGAATGCCCGGCGGCGGGATGTGCAGGGGGAACAACGAGAGTTTTTTCAGACTGACTGTCCGTCATGTGAACGCTCCGCACGCCTGAGGCATACCGAAATCGGCAACCCGCGAGGCGATGTCATAGTGAAAGAGAACATCGTTCCCCGGCGTCGCTTGCCGGGGCTAGGTTCTATTTTTCAAATAAAGCGGTTCACAGACAGGTCCAGATAGCGAAATTTTCACTGTGCCGGTTAGCAAAGCGCGCCGCTAACGCCAAAGAAGGGCGTTTTTCGGGCTGTCCTTGGCCGTTTGGCGGCTCTGCCTGCGGGGTATCATGGACTTTTATGCGTTTTTGCAGAACAGGACAAGGTGCGGTGCCGTGGTGAAACCCTTCTTACGCAGTGGCAGTTTGGATGATGTGCTGGCTTTAGGCGAAAACGGGCAACCGGTCTACGCCTGCGCGCAGCAGCTGCGGGAAACCCTGCGTCTTCGCCGGCAGCAGCAGGCCGCCGACTGTCTGGCGATCCCCCAGCCGAACGAAAGCGGCACCCGCATCGACTGGTATGCGCCCTTCCCCGGCAAGGTCACCTCCTGGCTGGCGGCGAGCGACGCCCAGCGCGCGCAGGCGGTGCGCCACCTGGAACACTGCCTGACGACCTTCCGCAGCCTGACGGAACAGGCCCAGGCGACCGATCACCCCAGCCATCGCCTGTTTGGCGCGCTGCTGGCCAAAGCGATGCACATGCCCGATCCCAACCACGTTTATCTGGTGGACGACCTGCCGGTGCTGACCTTCTGGGGCTTTATCAAGCCGCAGGCGCAGAGCCCGGACGATCCGTTGGCCTGCCTGCGCCCGATCGAAGCAGAGGTGAAAGTCGAAGTGGAAAAACCGGCGCCGATCGCCGCCGCACCGCGTAAACCGGCCGTTGTCGAACCGGTAAAACCGGCCCCGGCCGCCGAGCCCGAACCGGTGCCTGCCCCGGCAGCGCCTATCGCCCCCCCTGCCGCCGTTCGCCCGCGCCGGCGCTACACTCTCTGGTTCTTGCCCATACTGCTGCTAGGCAGTGCGGCGCTGGCCGCCTGGCTGCATCGCTCACCACCGCCGCAACCGGCGATGCCGACTGAGGTGCAGCATCCGGCGCCGCCGGAAAAAACCGCCGCGCCGTTGCCCAAGCTGCGCTTGCCGCTGGCGCACGCGACGCTGTTGCCGCCGCCACCGGCGCCGGTCATCCCGCAGCCGGCGGACAAAAATGCGCTGGTGCTGCCGCCCGAGGCGGTGAAGGCCGGCTCCACCCGTTTCCTTAACGGCAAATGGCGCGCCACGGTGGCGCTGAAAGACCCGATCACCGGCAAACGCCCCGGCCTGCAATACCGTCTGAACGGCGGCAAAGGCAACGCCATCATCGCCTACGGCGACGGCGTCAGCTGCCGGGTGGCGGTCGAAGCCGGGCTGATGCAGTCCGGCAATCTGGTGATCAACAGCCGCACCAAGGCGCGCTGCAGCGACGGTAGCCGCTACCAGATCCCGGAGATCGTTTGCCGCCAGGGCGAAACCGGCGCGGCGGAGTGCACCGGCCGCTACGATGCGGACACCACCTATCCCATGACGTTCAAGCGCGAGAGTAAATGATGCTGGCACCCCTTACGGACTACAAACACGGCATTACGCTGATTCAGGACAGCGGCATTCAGTTTCTGGACTTTGCCCTGACGCCGCTGCTGGACGCCGAGTTTCCCGGCAAATTCGTGCGCAAGACCGCCAGCGGCCCGCTGCTGCGCCTGCAATGGGAGGCCGAGAGCGGCAAATACCAGCTGCCGGCCGTGGGCGACCAGGCCGCCGAAGTGGTGCGGCCGGAGTTCAGCTATCCGCTGCAGCAGTCGCTGCGCCTGCTGGATAAGCTCTGGCTGCCGCTGCCCTTCTTGCGCCACACCCCGGCGGGCCTGTTTTTGTCGGGCCCGGACAACTGGGCGCGCCTGCAGGTGGTGCAGCTGGATGAACCGGATCAGGACGGCAACCTGCTGCGCGTGGTGCTGGCCTTCGACACCCGCGCCGCCGCGCCCGGCCAGGAGACGCTGGCGCCGGGCGAAAGCGATCTCGGCACCGGGCTCAACTTCGCGCTGGCGCACCGCAACCACGAGCTGGGCGAGTTTCTCGATCTGACCTGGGTAGACGGCTGGCTGCGCGAAGCGTTCAGCCAGCGCGCCGCCGAGCGGGAGCAGCGTGCCGAAGTGGAGATCAACGCCGGGCTGAAAACCTTCGAGTATCAGGCGCACTACCTCAATCTGCTGCACATGCTCGGCCATCAGCTGGCGGTACCGCAGATAAAGATGGTGGCGGCGACGCTGCAGCAACCGGCGATCGACGTCGATCTGGTGCTGGACGTCGGCAACTCGCACACCTGCGGCGTGCTGGTCGAAGACCACCCGGAAGAGAGCAACGGCCTGAAGCAAACCTACGAGCTGCAGCTGCGTTCGCTGTCCGAACCGCACCGCGTCTACAACGAACTGTTCGAGAGCCGGGTGGAGTTTTCTCAGGCCAGCTTCGGCAAGCCGCATCTGTCGTTCCAGAGCGGGCGCGACGACGCCTTCCAGTGGCCCTCCATCACCCGCGTCGGCCGCGAAGCCGCGCAGCTGGCGCAGCGGCGAACGGGCCATGAAGGCACTACCGGCATTTCCAGCCCGCGCCGCTACCTGTGGGACGAGGAGCGCTATGCGCCCGGCTGGCGCTTCAACGAGCGGCACGAGCCGATGGCCGCCGCCGCGCCGTTGACCACCCTCATCAACGACGAAGGCGTGCCGCTGTCCGCCCTGCCGACGGCGCAACGGCTGCCGGTGTTCGCCGCCCATTACAGCCGCAGCGCGGTGATGACGCTGATGCTGAGCGAGCTGCTGGCGCAGGCGCTGATGCAGATCAACAGCATCGCCCAGCGCAGCCGCATGCCGAACGCCGCCGCGCCGCGCCGTTTGCGCGCCATCATTCTGACGCTGCCTTCGGCCATGCCGAAGCCGGAGCGCGAGATCTTCCGCCGCCGCATGCAGGAAGCGATCGGGCTGGTGTGGAAGTCCCTCGGCTGGCACCCGCAGGATGCGCCGTTCGACGGCGCGCACGTCCGCTTCCCGGTGCCTCAGGTGCAGATGGAGTGGGACGAGGCCACCTGCGGCCAGATGGTCTATCTGTACAATGAAACCCAGGTGAACTTCGCCGGCCGCACCGACGCCTTTTTCGCCGCCATGGCCCGGCCCGACCGGCCGCTGGCGCCGGGTGAACAGGCGGGAAAAACGCTGCGCATCGCCTCCATCGACATCGGCGGCGGCACCACGGATCTGGCGATCACGCACTATTCGCTCGATGACGGCGTGGGCAACAACATCAAAATCAACCCGCGCCTGCTGTTCCGCGAGGGCTTTAAAGTCGCCGGCGACGATATCCTGCTGGACGCCATCCAGCAGTTTATCCTGCCCGCCGTGCAGCAGGCGTTCGAAGCCGCCGGCGTGAGCGCCGCCCCGGCGTTGATGGACAGGCTGTTCGGCAACGAAGGGCGCATGGACGGGCTTTCTACCCTGCGTCAGCAGGCGGCGCTGCAGATTTTCATGCCCGCCGGACGCGCGCTGCTCGGCGCCTATGAAGAATACGATCCGCTGGACAGCCGGGCGGAAATCGCCGCCAGCCTGGGCGATCTGCTGCCGCAGCCGCCGACGCCGCAGGTGCTGGCGTTTATCAACGGCGAGGTGCAGCGCGAAGCCGACAGCGACGCCTTCGATATTCTGCACACCCCGCTGGTGATCCGCCTGGCCGATCTGCACGCCGCCTTCTTGTCCGATCGCATCGGCATCGGCCGCTGCCTGCGCCTGCTGGCCGAGGTGGTGGCGCTGTATACCTGCGACGTGCTGCTGTTGACCGGCCGCCCGGCGCGTTTCCCCGGCGTGCAGGCGCTGCTGCGTCATCTGCAGCCGCTGCCCGCCAGCCGCATTCTGCCGCTCGAGGGCTACCACACCCGCAGCTGGTACCCGTTCAACAAACGCGGCCGCATCGACAACCCGAAATCCACCGCCGCGGTGGGTGCCATGCTGTGCCTGTTGGCGATCGACCTGCGCCTGGAGAGCTTTTACTTCAACGTCGGCGATTTCCAGCCCTACTCCACCATCCGCCATCTGGGCATGCTGGACGGCAACAACATGCTGGCGGACGATAACGTCTATTACCGCGACATCGATCTGGATCGCGCCGACTTCGTGCTCGACCCCGCCGGCAGCTTCCAGCTGCGCGGCCCGCTGCGCCTGGGCTTCCGCCAACTGGACAACGAACGCTGGCCGGCCTCGCCGCTCTATACGCTGACCATCAATGACGCCCAGCTGGCGCGCAAACTGGCCGGCGATGCGGTGATCACCCTGCGGCTGGCCATTACCGCCAGCGCCGAACAGGGCGCAGAAAGCGTCAAGATCGCGCAGGCGTTGCTGGCCGACGGCAGCCCCGTCCCGGCGCACCACCTGCAACTGAAACTCAATACCCTGGCTGCCAGCGCCTCCGGCGCGACCCACTACTGGATAGACAGCGGGAGCATTTACCCACGATGAAAGCTACCACTACCGCCCAATCGGCCCCGAACCACGCACTCAGCACCGGCATTCTGCAGGCGATCGCCTGGGTGGACGCCGCGCGCCGGCAGTCCACCCGTTTGGAACAGGAAGCGGATCGCCTGACGCTGCGCCTGCGCCGTTGCCATAACCGCGCGCTGCAATTGGCGAATGCGCAACCTGAGCAGGTCGCTATCGGCCTGTACGGCCACAACGCCGCCGCCAAGGCCCACCTGCTGGCGGCGCTGGCCCCCGGCGCAGAAAGGCTGCACGCAGACGCCGCGCTGGCGGTGCGTTACGGCGCCGCCGCGCCGTCGCCGTGCGCCGAGTATCCTCTCGCCCTCGCGCTGCTCGATGAAGCGCAGTGGCTGGCCATCACGCTCGATGCCGCCGCGATGGACGGCTTCCGTCTGGACTGGGACGCCCGCGCGATCGCCGGCCATCTGCAAGCGTTGGCGCGCCACCGCCAAACCGTCGCCCTCGACGGCCTCAGCGACAGCGATGTGCTGACGCTGTGGGATAGCCAACGCCGCCACGGCGACAAGGGGCAACAGACGCTGGACAGGCATTTCTGGCCGCAGGCCGTGGCGCTGGCGCCGCAGTTGAGCATCGATGATCGTGCGCGCCTGTTTGCGCCGCTGTGGGGAGAGGAAACAACGCTGACGGCGCGTTATCGCCAGCTGGCACACACGCTGCATGCCCTCGGTGGCAGCCGACAGGTTCATGCTCCGCACCGCGCCTTGCCGCTGCTGGCCGCGAGCGCCACAGCGGAAAACGCGACGATCGTCGTGATGGCCGAACACGGCGGGGAACGGGAGATCGCGCTGAGCGATCTGACCTGGCTGACCGCCGAAGTCACCACCGTTCTGCCGCAAACGGCGCAGACGGGCCTGCCCGCCGACGTGGCGCTGATCGACCTGCCCGGCAGCCGCGCTTGCCCGCAGGCGGAACCGACGCAGCGGCTGCAACAGGCGAAACGCGCCCATTTGCTGACCCGCTGTGCAGACGGCCTGCACGCCAACCTGTTGCTGGTAGCCGATGCGGCCGCCACGCCACAGGACGCCGCCCGCATCGGCCAGGGGCTCGCCAACTGGGTCAACCAGACTCAGGGGGAAACCCCGGCGCTGCGCCAATGCCGCAAACCCGGCCTGATCTGGGCGATCACGCCGTTCGATCAACGCGGGGAAGGCAAAACGCGCCCCGACGACGCCGTACAGCGCCAGGTCGGCGAGCCCGGCGACAGCTGGGCCACGCTGCTGGCGCTGGATGAACAGGATTGCCGCCGTATGGTGAGCTACCTGACCGCTCAGGCGCGCCCGGCCCAGAAGCAAGCGCGCCTGCTCGAACAGCGCGAAGAGTTGCAGCGCGAGCTGACGGAAAGCCTGCTCGGCAACTGGCTCACCGCCGCCGATCCACACGCGGCGCAGCAACGCGGCCAGCAGCTGCTGCGAGCGCTGCAGGCGCAGGCCGGCCGCCACGGCGAACTGCTGGAACGGCTGTTACCGCAGCGCGATACGTTGCGCCAGCTTTATCAGCAACAGCAGCACGCCGCGCCGGCCCCGACGGCGACGCCAGCGCCGTTCGGGCTCGATATCGATCTGTTCGGCGCACCGGAAACCCCGGCGCCCGGCGAGCCCCCCGCGTCATCCTTTGCCGCGCGGGTATTCGCGGATTGGATCAACCATCTGCGCAGCCTGCCGGACAGCCGTCGGTTGCTGGAGCTGCTCGGCGTCGAAAAGCCGCACCTGGAACTGCTGGTTGATGCGCTGATCGGCGCCGCCTGCCGCCTGCGGCTCGATGATGAGCTGGAGAACGCGCTGTGCGCCGGGGGCCTGCCGGAACAGAGCGAAGATCGGCAAATCAGCCAGGCGCTGGCGATACTGGGCGACTTTGTCGCCTGGCTCGGTTTCCAGCGGCGCGATGCGGCAACGCGCCCCGAGAGCCGCGTCAATCCCGGCCAGCCGATCTTTACCCCACCGCCGCAGCCGGCGGTGGACTGGAGCCGCCAGCAGCGGTTAACCCGGCTGGCGCCGACGCCGACCAAAAACACCGCGTTTTATATCTATGACTGGCTGATCGGCCTGCAAACCCTGCTGGCGGAGAATGCGGCGACGGAGAGCGCACTCGGCGAGGCGCAGCGCGCGGCGTTGGAAGAGATCGTGGCGACTCTGCGCTAAGCGGCGGCTCTGGCTGCAATAGGGGGAGAAAACAGGATAAATCGGGCGTTGCCGATTATGCTGATGAGTAACGCCGCGATTCTGGGAGAAAATCATGCCCCCTTTCAGCCTGAAGACTATCGACCATGTGGTTCTGCGCGTGCGCGATATGCAGAAAAGCCTGCATTTTTATACCCAGATCGTCGGCTGTGATATCGCCAAACGGCGGCCGGATTTGGGGCTGATGCACCTGCGCGCCGGGGCGGCCATGATTGATCTGGTCGACGTTAACGGCCAGCTTGGAAAAAAAGGCGGCGATGCGCCCGATCCTCACCGGCAAAATGTCGATCACCTCTGCCTGCGCATCGATCCTTTCAACGAAGACGAACTGCTGGCCTATCTGCGATCGCAAGGGATCGCCGTCGATCCCGCTGAAACGCGCTACGGCGCGGAAGGCGACGGGCCGTCGATTTATTTCAGCGATCCGGACGGCAATCGCATCGAGCTTAAGGGGCCGGCGATCGGCTAGATCCTGGCGCTCCCGTGGATGTCGGCCAGCCGTTGGCTATCCACCACCCGCAGCGATTTGTTTTTAAACTGAATAATACCGTCCGCCGCGAGCTGCGCCAGCGCGCGGCTCAGCTGCCTGACGGAGATCCCTAATCTGCCCGCCAGCAACTCCCTGTTTTCGAGCTGAATCTGCAAGCCTTCCTGCTTTATTTTAAATAACAAAAATTTGCGCAACTTATATTCTGCCGTTAAGCCGCCGCTCGCATGCAGCAATGAAGCGTTAAGCAGCTTGTCGCTTAACTGCCGGCACATAAAGGCGAGGAAAACAGGATCGTGCATGGCCCGCTCTTTGATGGCCTCGATAGGCAGCGTGAAGAGCAGCGCGTCCGTCACCGCCTGAACGGTGCTGAACACCGCCCGCTGCGCCTGGGAGAACAGCTCCAGATCGCCTATCACGGAGAAATCCGTTTCGAAGGAAAAGACGATGTGCATGCCGTTCACATCGTAATTCTCAACCTGCAATTTTCCCTGCACGAGAAAAAACAGGTGGGTCAACCGATCGCTTTGCGTCACCAGGTATTCACCGGCCTCGACCCTGACCAGGCGCAGGGCGGCCAGCAGCGGGGGCGAAAGCGCCGTTCGCAGATCGTGGGCTTCGATAAACGCTTCTTTCAGCTTGCTGTCACCGACAGTTTTCACGGCGATTCACTCCCAGGGCTTATCCGTTAACGTCTTGCATCCTATCTTTTCGGCTGCGCCCAGAATAGCCGGCGCGCTTCAGAACGAAACAGGACATCTGACCTTTTTTGCCTCGGGCCGTCTGGGTATTTTCTCCGCAGACCCCACCCAAGGAGAGTGCCATGCGACATATTTTGATAGATACCGATACCGCCTCCGACGATGCCGTCGCCTTGCTGATGGCGTTGCGCGAGCCTGACGTGAGGGTGGAAGCGATCACCACGGTCGCAGGCAACTGCCCGCTTGAACAATGCGTCAAAAATGCGCTTATCTGCGTGGAAAAAGCGGGAACCTATGCCCCTCCGGTATACGCCGGCATGGCGAAACCGCTGTTCCGCACGCGCTATCACTCGCACCACATTCACGGCGAAGACGGCATGGGCGACATGGCCTTGCCCGATCCGCAGCTGACCGCCGCACCCATTCATGCCGTAGACGCCATCATCGACTGCGCCGCACGGCTCAATGGCGAGCTGGAAATCGTCACCCTCGGGCCGCTGACCAATCTTGCGATGGCGGTGCTGAAAGCGCCCGCGTTGGCCGAACAAGTGAAAAGGGTTTATGTCATGGGCGGTTCCGGGCTGACGCCGGGCAATATTACCCCGCTGGCCGAATTTAACTTCTACGCCGACGCTGAGGTCGCCCATCTGGTGTTGAATGCCGGGCTGCCCCTCACCCTCGTCGGTTGGGAGATCGGGATGGGGGAAGCGTTTATTGGCGAGGACGATATTGAACGATTGCATCATCTCGGCGAACTGGGGCGCTTTGCCGTGCGCTGCAATCGCACGCTGATGGCGTTCAACGCCGGGCGCACAGAGCGTAAAGGCTTTGATTTGCCCGATCCGACCACCATGGCGGTGGCGCTCTACCCGGACATCGTCGAGACCAGTCTGGAGGCGTATTCCTGGGTAGAATATAAAAGTGAAAGGTCTTACGGCCATTACGTCATTGATTCCACCCATCTGACCGGCGAACCGGCCAATGCCCGCGTGATCACCCGCATTAAACCCGGCCGGTTTAAAGAAAAACTGTTTTCGTTGTTATCTCAGCCGTTAATGAAATAAGTGGCCCGTATGAAATTAGATCCAAGAAAATTGATGAAAGTGGAATTACACGTCCATTTGGATACCTGTTTAAGCTACCACTATGTCAAAAAGATCGACCCGCAAATAACCAGAACGGCCTTTAATCGGCAATTTATCGCGCCGAAACGATGCGCCGATCTCGGAGACTTTTTAAACAAGATCGCACCGCAAATAGACCTCCTGCAGACGCGCCAGGCGATAGCGCTGGCCGTCGATGACTTGTTCGCGCAGTTGGCGGCGGATAACGTCATTTATGCGGAAGTGCGCTTTGCCCCGCTGCTGCATACCCGGATGGGGTTAAGCGGTGAAGCGGTGGTCGAGACGGTGCTCGCCGCGATGCGTGACGCCGCGCAAACTTACGGCGTCGCCGCCGGGCTGATCCTGTGCACGCTGCGGCATTTCGATGCGGCCGTCAGCCTGCAAACCGCCGGGCTCGTGGTTAACTTTCTGGGCCGCGGCGTGGTCGCGCTGGATTTGGCCGCCGACGAAGCGCGTTACCCGCTGGCCAATCACATAGCGGCCTTTCGGGCGGTGCGCGAAGCCGGCGGCAACGTCATCGCCCACGCCGGTGAGGCGAAGGGCGCCGACAGCGTACGGGAAACGCTGGATAGGCTGCAGGTGTCGCGCATCGGCCACGGCGTCAGGAGCATCGAGGATGCTGCGCTTATCGAGCGCCTGGTAGCCACCGGTGTCCTGCTCGAGATCTGCCCCAGCTGCAATCTCGTCTGCAATCTGTTCGACAGCATCGACAGTCACCCGATAGACCGGCTGAAAAGGATGGGAGTGCGGCTGAACGTGAATACCGATGCGCGCACCGTCGCCGATACCACGCTGAACAAAGAGTACCAGCTGTTGCATGACGCCTTCGGCTGGCAGGATGACGATTTTAACCGCAGCAACCGACAGGCGTTGGAAGCGAGTTTTCTCGACGGCGATACTAAAATTAAATTAATGAATCAGCTCAAGGCCGGGCCAATGTGACCCGGTACGTTTCAAGGCTGAGCGGGTTTTAACGCTCCTGTGCCGCCAACGCCTGGGCGCACGCCCAGGCAGAGCTCCAGGCCCACTGGAAGTTGTAGCCGCCCAACCACCCGGTCACGTCCACCACTTCGCCGATAAAATAGAGCCCCGGCGCCTTGTGGGCTTCCATCGTCTTGGAGGAAAGTTCGTTGGTGTCGACGCCGCCGAGCGTCACTTCCGCCGTGCGATAGCCTTCGGTGCCGTTCGGCTGCACGCGCCAGTTCTGCAACAGATCCACCAGCGCCGCCTGCTGCGGCGCATTCAGCTGCTTCAGCGTGGCCTCCGGCAGTTGTCCCAACGTTTGCAAGCATTCCACCAGCCGCTTCGGCAAGTGCAACGCCAGGGTGTTTTTCAGGCTTTGGTTCGGGTGCTGGCGGCGCTGGTCATCCAGGAAGGCCGCCAGATCCAGCTCAGGAAGTAAGTTAACGCTCACATACTCACCCGGCTGCCAGTAGCTGGACAGCTGCAACACCGCCGGGCCGGACAGGCCGCGATGGGTGAACAGGATGCTTTCACGGAAGCTGACGCCGTTCTCGGCGGTGATCACTGCCGGCACCGAGACGCCGGACAGCGTCTGCACATGCTCCAGCAGCGGCTTATGCAGGGTAAAAGGCACCAGCCCCGCGCGCGTCGGCAGCACCTTGAGGCCGAACTGCTCCGCCAGCTTGTAACCGAACGGCGAAGCGCCCAGCCCCGGCATGGATAAACCGCCGCTGGCCACCACAAGTGAGCGAGCACTTACTTTTTCGCCATTCAGCGCCAGCGCGTAACCGTTCTCGGTTTTCTCCACGCCCAGCACTTCGCTGCGCAGGCGCATCGTCACCTGGCCCAGTTCGCACTCTTTGACCAGCAGATCCACCACCTGCTGCGCCGAGTCGTCGCAGAACAGCTGCCCCAGCGTTTTTTCATGGTAGGCGATGCCGTAGCGGTTGATCAGATCGATGAAGTCCCACTGGGTGTAGCGCGCCAACGCCGACTTGCAGAAGTGCGGGTTGTTCGACAGATAGGCCGCCGGCTCGGCATACATATTGGTAAAGTTGCAGCGCCCGCCGCCGGACATCAGGATCTTGCGGCCCGGTTTTTTGCCGTTGTCGAGCAGCAACACGCGGCAACCGAGTTGCCCCGCCTGCGCGGCGCAAAACATGCCGGCGGCGCCCGCCCCAATCACTACGACATCAAACTGTTCCACCTGAGCCTCACTTATCAAAACCACAATCGCGACAAAAGAGCGCCATATTACGCCGTTTCGCCGCCGGTCACCGCCAAATTCACGGCGGCAGATTGTAAAGCCCCGGCGCCGCCAACGCCATAGTAAGAAAATATTACAGAGGTCAGAGGAGAATAACGCGTTGATATTCCATATTTTTGTTATAGACACGCCATCATTTCGTCATGTCCAAATCAAAAAAACGTCATATTTTCCTTTTCCCCGGCCCCGGTTGTCACTGATAATGCGCGGCGTTCATGTCCACAAACTGGCGTAACGCTTATGCTGCATTTGTTCGCTGGCCTGGATTTCCATACCGGCCTGATGTTAATTCTCGCATTGTTGTTCGTGTTGTTTTATGAAGCCATCAACGGTTTTCATGATACGGCCAATGCGGTCGCTACAGTTATTTATACCCGCGCCATGCGCTCGCAACTTGCGGTCGTGATGGCAGGTTTGTTCAACTTTCTTGGCGTAATGCTCGGCGGTTTGAGTGTTGCTTACGCCATCGTCCATTTGCTGCCTACCGATCTGTTGTTGAACGTCAGTTCAGCACACGGATTAGCCATGGTCTTCTCCATGCTGTTGGCGGCAATCATCTGGAACCTCGGCACCTGGTATTTCGGTCTGCCGGCCTCCAGTTCCCATACGCTGATAGGCGCAATCATCGGTGTCGGTTTAACCAACGCCCTGATGACCCACACTTCGGTGGTGGATGCGCTTAACGTCCCGAAAATGATTGGTATTTTCCTTTCTCTGCTGTTCTCGCCGCTGGTCGGCATGATGGTGGCGGGAGTGATGGTGTTCGCCTTGCGCCGCTATTGGAGTGGCACCAAGAAACGCCAGCGTATCCACATGACCCCTGCGGAACGTGAAAAGGTCGACGGCAAACGCAAGCCGCCGTTCTGGACCCGTATCGCGCTGATCCTGTCGGCGATTGGCGTCAGCTTCTCGCACGGCGCCAACGACGGCCAGAAAGGCATCGGCCTTATCATGCTGGTGCTGATCGGCGTTGCGCCGGCCGGCTTCGTGGTCAATATGAATGCAACCGGCTATGACATCACCCGTACGCGTGATGCCGTGACCCACCTGCAGCAATATTACCAGCAGCACGGCGACGCGCTGTCGCATGCGGTGTCGCTGACGCCGCTGGTGCCAAGCCCGGATGATGAAGCTGCGCCGAACAAGCCGGCCGAGTTCCACTGCGACAGTTCGCGCGCCATGCCGGCGATCGAGCTGGCTCAGGGCATGCTGACCAACCTGCAAAGCTACGATCAGCTGACGGTTGAGCAGCGCAGCCACCTGCGCCGCCTGCTGATGTGCGTGACCGACACGGCGGATAAAGTCGCCAAGCTGCCGGAAACCTCATCCGCCGACCAGCGCTTCCTGAAGAACCTGCGTCAGGATCTGCTGCAGACCGTCGAGTACGCGCCGATGTGGATCATCGTCGCCGTCGCGCTGGCACTGTCGCTCGGCACCATGGTGGGCTGGAAACGCGTGGCCACCACCATCGGCGAGAAGATCGGCAAGAAAGGCATGACCTACGCCCAGGGCGTGTCGGCCCAGATGACCGCAGCGCTGTCGATCGGCGTGGCGAGCTATACCGGCATGCCGGTCTCCACCACCCACGTCCTCTCTTCGGCGGTTGCCGGGACGATGATCGTGGACGGCGGCGGCGTGCAGAGCAAAACCGTGAAGAACATCCTGTTGGCCTGGGTACTGACCCTGCCAATCTCGATTCTGCTTTCCGGTGCGCTGTATTGGGTCGCGTTGAAGCTGATCTAAGCGATAAGCATCATGAGAAAGGCGGCCGAAAGGCCGCCTTTTTTTTGCCTGCATCAAGGGAAACAGGAAGGCATTAATACCAAATCATCAGCGCTATCAGGCTGATGACCACCAGACCGCACAGGGCCGAGGTCAGCATAAACTGCCCGCGCACCCGCTCGCAGCGGCGAATAAACTCCGGATCGTGGTGCTCGACATAGCGTTGCGCAAAGATATAGCGCACCAGCCTCAGCTGCTTGCTGGGTTGCCCGTGGGCGGTGAAGAAACCGCCGCCGTCGACGTATTGGTACAGCAGCGGGTCACAGCCGCGCAATACCACCAGCAGCGCGCGCAGAGAAGAGTAATACCGCACCATGTTTACCACACACACCACACATAAGGCCCAAAACAGCGCGACGGTACTGATCATGATTGCCCCCTCAAGGCGTTGTTATCCGCGGCCATCCGCCGGGTCCAACCGCCCTACCTCATTACCCGATACTCTGCTGGAGCTTACCGCTCTCATCCCCTTTTTTGCCTGCACGGGCCACGCCCATAACCCACCGCCTCCGGAGACGTTACCGCACCGCACAGAGAGATTTGCACAGCGTGGTTCCACTCAGAGGGGAAATGATGAGGCCCATATCCATCATTGTAGGTTAATGAAACGCAAACTGGCCTGATCAGTGGATAAAATTTACCGCCTCGCACCGAAACGCCCTTCGCCGGGGCGGGCTAACGGCTGTGATTGGTCGGTTTTTCTGGATAGTCTATCCCGCCCCACGCCGCTGATCTTTCCCCCCACGCTGGCTAGACTCAGGTTTCCGTTACGTTCATCCAAGGAAACTGTTATGGCAAACCATTCAATCAAGGGAAAAACCGTCCTCATCGCCGGCGGCGCCAAAAACCTCGGCGGGCTGATCGCACGTGATTTGGCTGAACAAGGCGCCAAAGCGGTGGTGATCCACTACAACAGCGCCGCTTCCCAAGCCGAAGCGGAAAAAACCGTCGCCGCCATTCAGGCCGCCGGGGCGCAAGGCGTCGCGCTGCAGGCCGATCTCACCACCGCGGGCGCGGTCGAAAAGCTGTTCGCCGATGCGGTCGCCGCCGTCGGCAAGCCGGATATCGCCATCAATACCGTCGGCAAAGTGCTGAAAAAGCCGATGGTCGACATCAGCGAAGCCGAGTACGACGAGATGACGGCGGTCAACGCCAAAACCGCGTTCTTCTTCCTGAAAGAGGCGGGCAAACACCTCAACGACAACGGTAAAATCTGCACGCTGGTCACCTCGCTGCTCGGCGCCTTCACGCCGTTTTACGCCGCTTACGCCGGCACCAAAGCGCCGGTGGAACACTTCACCCGCGCCGCCGCCAAGGAGTTTGGCGAACGCGGTATCTCCGTGACGGCGGTCGGCCCCGGCCCGATGGACACCCCGTTCTTCTACCCGGCGGAGGGTGCGGACGCCGTGGCCTACCACAAGACGGCAGCGGCGCTGTCGCCGTTCAGCAAAACCGGCCTGACCGATATCGAAGACGTGGTGCCGTTCATCCGCCACCTGGTCAGCGACGGCTGGTGGGTAACCGGCCAAACCATCCTGATCAACGGCGGCTACACCACCAAATAAGTTCGACGGGGGCACAGATGCCCCCGCACCTGCTCGCGCGCAACCGCGCCATGCGGCTACACTCTCTGTCAGAAACGGCGCCAAGGAACAGCAGGTCAACGAGATGGACAGATTCAATCAATACCGCGTATTCGTACAGGTGGCGGAAATGGGCAGCTTTATCCGGGCGGCCCATGCGCTGGAGGTGCCGCGCGCCTCGGTGTCCGCCGCCGTGCAACAGCTGGAAACGCAGCTGGGCGTGCGCCTGCTGCACCGCACCACGCGGCAGGTGCGGCTGACCGCCGACGGCGAACAGCTGCTCGAGCGGCTGCGCCCGCTGCTGGCCGAGGTGGAAGACATCGATCAGTCGTTTCAGGCCAGCCAGCGCCAGGCCTCCGGCCGGCTCAGCGTCGACGTGCCGAGCCGCATCGCCCGCCGGCTGATCGCGCCGGCGCTGCCCGGCCTGCTGCGGCGCCACCCTCATCTGCAGCTGGTGCTCGGCTCCGCCGATCGCGCCATCGATCTGGTGCAGGAAGGGGTCGACTGTGCGGTGCGCGTCGGCGATCTGCACGACAGCAGCCTGGTGATGCGCCCGCTCGGCCATATCGCGCTGATCAACTGCGCCAGCCCCGCTTACCTGGGCGAATTCGGCCATCCACTCCAGCCCGGCGATCTCGTCGAGGGACACTGGAGCATCGGCTACGCCTCACCCAAAACCGGCCGCGAATCCCCCTGGGAATACCAGGCCGACGACGGCCATACGCAACGGCTCGAACTGCCCAGCCGGGTGGTGGTCAACAACGCCGAAAGCTATATCGCCTGCTGCCGCGCCGGGCTGGGGCTGATGCAGATCCCGCGCTACGACGTGCAACACCTGCTCGACGCCGGTGAACTGGTTGAAGTCCTGCCCGGTTACCGCGGCACCTCCATGCCGATCGCCCTGATCTACCCCCATCGCCGCCAGCGATCGCGCCGCCTGGCGGTGTTTCATGAGTGGTTTGAAAGCCTACTGCAGCCACATCTGGAGCGCTGATTGCACATTTAGCGCTATACTTTGTTTAATAACGCTTATAATTCAAGCGGTCAGACCGTCAGCATCCGCATAATCCATAGGCTTTTGCGCCGCGCGGGTGTACAACGAAAGATATCGGGCGGAGAGATTTTCGATGCGGCGCAGTGTGATCGCCCCAACATATCATTGCGTTATCCGAATGATACTATGGAACCAAAAGCGCCAGGCGGGTAAACGGAACGCCTGCTAACCCTTTTTAATCGGCATGTTTATGGAAGGAGTATTCTTATGGCTTACAAACACATACTGATCGCGGTGGACCTATCCCCGGAAAGCAAGATCCTGGTAGAAAAAGCCGTCTCGATGGCGCGGCCGTACAACGCTAAAGTTTCTCTGATCCACGTCGATGTCAACTATTCCGACCTTTATACCGGCCTTATCGACGTCAATCTCGGCGACATGCAAAAACGCATCTCCGAGGAAACCCATCAGGCGCTGACCGAGCTGTCGCAGAACGCCGGCTACCCGATCACCGAGACCCTGAGCGGCAGCGGCGATCTGGCGCAGGTATTGGTCGATGCCATCAAGAAATACGACATGGACCTGGTGTTGTGCGGCCACCACCAGGACTTCTGGAGCAAGCTGATGTCTTCCGCTCGCCAGCTGATCAATACCGTGCACATCGATATGCTGATCGTGCCGCTGCGCGATGAAGAAGACGAATAAAGTAAGCACTTGCTAACTTAACTGCCCAACGCCCGCGCCCTGCGGGCGTTTTTCATGCCGCCACGCCGATTAATCGCTTGATAATCAACCGCCCTCCGATGATATAGTCGCTAAAGACACAACATCCTCCCCCGGGCATCGCCTATACCCATATCTATAAGAAATAGCGGGGGAAATTTAATGCGAAAAGGAGTTATCCATGGAATATGCCGTATCGGTAGAGTCTTTCCTGTCCTCGTTACAACGCCATAACCCCCACCAGCCGGAATATCTGCAGGCGGTACGCGAAGTGTTCACCTCGCTGTGGCCGTTTATCGAACGTAATCCGCGCTATCGCGAACAGGCGCTGCTGGAGCGCCTGGTAGAGCCCGAGCGCGTCATTCAGTTCCGCGTCAGCTGGGTGGACGATCGCGGCCAGGTGCAGGTCAACCGCGCCTTCCGCGTGCAGTTCAACTCGGCCATCGGCCCCTACAAGGGCGGCATGCGCTTCCACCCGTCGGTAAACCTGTCGATCCTGAAGTTCCTCGGTTTTGAGCAGACCTTCAAGAACGCGTTGACCACCCTGCCGATGGGCGGCGGCAAAGGCGGCTCCGATTTCGATCCGAAGGGCAAAAGCCAGGGCGAGATCATGCGCTTCTGCCAGGCACTGATGACCGAGCTGTATCGCCATCTGGGCCCGGACACCGACGTGCCGGCCGGCGATATCGGCGTCGGCGGCCGCGAAGTCGGCTTTATGGCCGGCATGATGAAAAAACTGTCCAACAATACCGCCTGCGTATTTACCGGCAAGGGCCTCTCCTTCGGCGGCAGCCTGATCCGCCCCGAGGCGACCGGCTATGGCCTGGTGTACTTCACCGACGCCATGCTGCAGCGCCACGGCCTGGGCTTTGAGGGCATGCGGGTGGCGGTGTCCGGCTCCGGCAACGTGGCGCAGTACACCATCGAGAAAGCGCTGGAGCTGGACGCGCGCGTGATCACCGTGTCGGATTCCGGCGGCACCCTGGTGGACGAAGACGGCTTCACCACCGAGAAGCTGGCGCACCTGGCGGAGATCAAAAACCAACGCTACGGCCGGGTGGCGGACTACGCCCGCGAACGCGGCCTGACGTATCTGGCGGGCCAGCAGCCGTGGAACGTGCCGGTGGATATCGCCCTGCCGTGCGCCACCCAGAACGAACTGGATCTCGAGGCGGCGCAGACGCTGATCCGCAACGGAGTGAAGGCGGTAGCGGAAGGCGCCAACATGCCGACCACCATCCAGGCCACCGACGCTTTCCTCGACGCCGGCGTGCTGTTCGCGCCGGGCAAGGCGGCCAACGCCGGCGGCGTCGCCACCTCGGGGCTGGAGATGGCGCAAAACGCCGCGCGCATCGGCTGGCGGGCAGAGAAAGTGGATGTACGTTTACAACATATCATGGCCGATATTCACCACGCCTGCGTGGAATACGGCGGCGAAGGCAAGCAAACCCACTACGTGCACGGCGCGAATATCGCCGGTTTCGTCAAGGTCGCGGACGCCATGCTGGCGCAGGGCGTGCTGTAATCCGCCTTAAAGGTGATCTTGTTCACACATCGATTAAATGCTTCAATGCCGGCCTCTGCGCCGGCATTTTTTTATGCTTTCACGCCATCCAGATGATACCAATACGTTAAATAAAAGTTAATAAAAGGTTACTTATTGCTTCATGATCGGTAGTAAATTTACCACCGCCAAATAATTAAACATTTATTTAACATTAAATACGCCATTATTTTACTTAAATGTGCGCAGATCACATTTCATTAACTTCAGCTACGCCCCCTCTTCCATTCCTTTGTAATCTGCAGCGGTGGAAAAACCGCCACCCCTACAGATAAAAAAAGGTACAGCTAATGAAATTTAACCTCGCATTATTAAATGCATGTGTGGTTTCTGCGTGCATGTTATCGACAACACCTGTGTTCGCCGCTGATAAGTATGAGATTGCCGTGGTCGCTAAAGTGACCGGCATTCCGTGGTTCAACCGCATGGAAGTGGGCGTCAACGAAGCGGCGAAAAAACTCGACGTCAACGCCTACCAGACCGGCCCTTCTACGCCGGATCCGGCTGCGCAGGTCAAGGTGATTGAGGATCTGATCGCCAAGAACGTCAACGCCATCATCGTGGTGCCGAACGACGCCAAGGTGCTGGAGCCGGTGCTGAAAAAAGCGCGCGACAAAGGCATCGTGGTGCTGACCCATGAATCCCCGGACCAGCAGATCGGCCAGTGGGACATCGAGACCATCGACAGCGAGAAATACGCGCAGGCCAACGTCGATGAGCTGGCGAAAGACATGGGCGGCAAAGGCGGCTATGCGATCTACGTCGGCTCGCTGACCGTGCCGCTGCACAACGCCTGGGCCGACTCCGCCATCAAATACCAGAAAGAAAAATACCCGGACATGTTTGAAGTCACCTCGCGCCTGCCGGTGGCGGAAAGCATCGACAAATCCTACGCCACCACGCTGGATCTGATGAAAACCTATCCGCAGATGAAGGGCATCATCGGCTTCGGCTCGCTCGGCCCGATCGGCGCCGGCCAGGCGGTGGCCAAGAAACGCGCCAAGGACAAAATCGCGGTGGTGGGCATCGCCATGCCGGCGCAGGCCGCCCCTTACCTGATGCGCGGCGACATCAAAAAAGCGCTGCTGTGGGATCCGAAAGACGCCGGCTATGCGCTGGTAACGGTGGCCGACCAGCTGCTGCAGGGCAAGGAAGTGAACAAAGACCTGTCGATCGAGGGCCTTGGCAAGGCCGACGTCGATATGGAACACAAAGTGATTCGGTTTAATAAGATTTTGGAAGTGACCAAAGACAACGCCCAATCGCTCGGATTCTGATTTTTCGCGTAATTTCGCCACACCGGGAAAGTAGTTAAACCCTCGTAGGGGCGCAGCGTTGCTGCGCCCAGGGCTTCGGCCGCTACGCAAGCACAGGTTAACGTTATGACAGCCTCCCCCGCATTTATCACCCTGGAGAATATCAGCAAGCGATTCCCTGGCGTGCTGGCATTAGACCAGATCAACCTGACGCTGAATAAAGGCGAAGTGCACTGCCTGGCCGGGCAAAACGGCTGCGGCAAAAGCACCATCATTAAAATCATCTCCGGCGTCTATCAGCCGGAAAAAGGCGCCAATATTTCGCTGGAAGGCAAACTCTTCCACGCCCTGACGCCACAGCTGTCCGGTTATTACGGCATACAGGTGATCTACCAGGACCTGTCGCTGTTCCCCAACCTGACGGTGGCGGAGAACATCGCCATTCACCGTTACCTGCCCGGCGGCCGCTTCTGGGTGCGCAAGCGGGTGATGCGCCAGACGGCGCTCGACGCCATGGCGCGGGTCGGCATACGCATCGACCCCGATAAAAAGGTGGAAAAACTGTCGATCGCCGATCGGCAACTGGTGGCGATTTGCCGCGCCATCGCCGCCGAGGCGCGGTTGGTTATCATGGACGAACCGACCGCCTCGCTGACCCGCCAGGAGGTCGACGGCCTGCTGCGGGTGGTCAACGAGCTGAAGGCGGCCGGCATCTGCGTGGTATTCGTCAGCCACAGATTGGATGAAGTAATGGAAGTCGCCGATCGCATCAGCGTGATGCGCGACGGCAAGCTGGTGGGCACCTGGCCGGCCAGCGAACTGGACAGCCATGAACTGGCGTTCCTGATGACCGGCCAACGCTTCCACTACAGCCCGCTGCCGCCGCTGCCGCCGGCCGAACAGGCACCGCTGCTCGAGGTGCGCAACCTCAGCCGCGGCGAGAAATACCGCAACGTCAATCTGGCGCTGCGCGGCGGCGAGATCGTCTCGATCGTCGGCCTGCTCGGCGCCGGCCGCACCGAACTGTGCCTCAGCCTGTTCGGCATGACGCGGCCGGACAGCGGCGAGATCCGCATCGAGGGCCAGGCGGTGCAGCTGCACAACAACCGCGAAGCGGTGCGCCACGGCATCGGCTATGTGTCGGAGGATCGCCTGACGCAGGGGTTGATCATGGAACAATCGATCTACGACAACACCATCGTCACCGTCTTCGATCGGCTGCATACCTCACTCGGGCTGTTGGATCACGCCAAGGCGACCGAGCTGGTCAACCGGCTGATCCGCGATCTGAACATCAAGGTGTCCGACAGCGCGTTGCCGGTGAAAACCCTGTCCGGCGGCAACGCCCAGCGCATCGCCATCGCCAAATGGGTGGCGACCCAGCCGAAGATCCTGATCCTCGACTCGCCCACCGTCGGCGTGGACATCGCCAACAAAGAGGGGATCTACCAGATCGCCCGCGATCTGGCGCAGCTGGGCATGGCGGTGCTGATGATCTGCGACGAGATCCCGGAAGCCTATTACAACAGCCATCGGGTGATGGTGATGCGCAAGGGCGAACTGATCGCCGAATTCGCGCCGCACCAGAGTACCGAGCAACAGATCGCCGAGGTGGTGAATGGATAAGTCATTATTGGCCCGCCTGGCCGGGCGGCACGAGTTTTATCTCGGCCTGTTGGTGCTGCTGCTGGCGATCGGCCTGAGCGCCGGCACCGACGAATTCCTGACGCTCGGCAACCTGACCGACGTCGCCACCAGCTACGCCATTCTCGGCATCCTGGCCTGCGGGCTGTTCGTGGTGCTGATCGCCGGCGGCATCGACATTTCGTTCCCGGCGGTCACCGCCATCGCCCAGTATGTGATGGCCAGCTGGGTGATCCAGCACGGCGGCAGCTTTCCGCTGGCGTTCGCCCTGGCGATTGGCGTCGGCCTGCTGCTCGGGCTGGTGAACGGTTTCCTGGTGTACTGGCTGAAAGTGCCGGCGATCATCATCACCATCGCCACCCTTAACCTGTTCTACGGCCTGCTGGTGTACGCCACTAACGGCACCTGGCTGTACGGCTTCCCGGACTGGTTCATGAACGGCATCAACTGGTTCTCGTTCCAGGGCGCCGACGGCTACGACTACGGCCTGACGCTGCCGCTGCTGTGCCTGCTGGGGACCATCGTCGTCACCGGCGTGCTGATGAACCGCACCCGGCTGGGGCGCCAGATCTACGCCATGGGCGGCAACCGCGACGCGGCGTCGCGCCTGGGGTTGAACCTGCTGCGGCTGCATTTTTGCGTCTACGGCTACATGGGCATTCTGGCCGGCGTCGCGGCGGTAGTGCAGGCGCAGATCACCCAGTCGGTGGCCCCCAACTCGCTGCTCGGCTTCGAGCTGACGGTATTGGCGGCGGTGGTGCTGGGCGGCACCAGCATGAGCGGCGGCCGCGGCTCGTTGACCGGCACCCTGCTCGGCGTGGTGCTGCTGGCCTTCCTGCAAAACGGGCTGACGCTGCTCAGCGTCTCGGCCTATTGGCACCAGGTGTTCAGCGGCGCGATCATTTTGATCAGCATCAGCACCACCGCCTGGAACGAAAAACGCAAGCTGCTCAAGGAGATCTGACATGACGCAGTTAACTCGGTTGATCCCAAGCGATCGGATCATTCGCCTGCAGGGCGCGATCATCATCGCGGTGGCGCTGCTCTTCGCCGGGCTGCTCGGATCGCGCTTCTTCAGCCTCGGCAACTTCCAGTCGATCGCCTCGCAGCTGCCGATCCTCGGCCTGCTGGCGCTCGGCATGGGCATCACCATGCTGACCGGCGGCATCAACCTGTCGATCATCGCCGGCGCCAACGCCTGTTCGCTGGTGATGGCGGCGATCATCGTCAGCCATCCCGACCAGCCGCTGTTCCTGGCGCTGGCGCTGTTGGCCGGCCTGCTGGTGGCGGTGGCGATCGGCGCGCTGAACGGCGCGCTGGTGGCCTGGATCGGCGTCTCGCCAATCCTCGCCTCGCTCGGCACCATGACGCTGATCACCGGCCTGAATATCCTGCTGTCCAACGGCGCGGTGATCTCCGGCTTCCCGGCGGCGATTCAATTTCTCGGCAACGGCGCCGTACTCGGCGTGCCGGTGGCGCTGATCCTGTTCCTGCTGGTGGCGGCCGGGCTGTGGCTGCTGCTGGAGCACACCACGCTGGGCCGCAGCCTGTACCTGATCGGCTCTAACGAACAGGCCACCCGCTTCAGCGGCGTGAACACCGCACGGGTGCAGATCGCGGTGTATATCCTGTCGGCGCTGCTCGGCTGGGGCGCCGCCCTGCTGATGATGGCCAAGTTCAACTCGGCCAAGGCCGGCTACGGCGAATCTTATCTGCTGGTGACCATTCTGGCCTCGGTGCTGGGCGGCATTAACCCGGACGGCGGTTTCGGCCGTATTCTGGGGCTGGTGCTGGCGCTGATCGTGCTGCAAATGTTGGAAAGCGGCCTCAATCTGCTGGGGGTCAGCAGCTACCTGACCATGGCCCTGTGGGGCGGCGTGCTGATCCTGTTTATCGCGTTACAGAATCGAAAAGCCTGAGGAGAAAATAATGGCGAGCTATTTTATTGGCGTAGATGTGGGCACCGGAAGCGCGCGCGCGGGCGTATTCGATCTCAATGGCCACATGGTCGGTCAGGCCAGCCGGGCCATCGATCTGTACCGGCCGAAGGCGGATTTCGTCGAGCAGTCATCGGATAACATCTGGCAGGCGGTGTGCAATGCGGTGCGCGACGCGGTCAACCAGGCCGACATCAACCCGATCCAGGTCAAGGGGCTGGGCTTCGACGCCACCTGTTCGCTGGTGGTGCTGGATAAAGAGGGCAAGCCGCTGACCGTCAGCCCCTCCGGCCGCACCGAACAGAACATCATCGTGTGGATGGATCACCGGGCGATCGCCCAGGCCGAGCGCATCAACGCCACCAAACACCGGGTGCTGGACTTCGTCGGCGGCATCATTTCGCCGGAGATGCAGACGCCGAAACTGCTGTGGCTGAAACAGCACATGCCCACCACCTGGGCCAACGCCGGTTACCTGTTCGATCTGCCGGACTTCCTCACCTGGCGCGCCACCCAGGACGCCACCCGTTCGCTGTGCTCGACGGTGTGCAAGTGGACCTATCTCGGCCACGAACAGCGCTGGGACAAGAGCTACTTCCAGCAGATCGGGCTGGAAGACGTGCTGGAACATGACGCGGCCAAGATCGGCAGCGACGTCAAAATGATGGGCGAGCCGCTGGGCCACGGCCTGACCCAGCGCGCCGCCAGCGAGATGGGGCTGATCGCAGGTACGGCGGTGAGCGTGTCGATCATCGACGCCCACGCCGGCACCCTCGGCACGCTGGGCGCCACCGGCGTCTCCGGCGAGGTGGCCGACTTCAACCGCCGCGTCGCGCTGATCGGCGGCACCTCCACCGGCCACATGGCGATGTCGCGCACCGCTCGCTTTATCGGCGGCGTCTGGGGGCCGTATTACTCGGCGATCCTGCCGGAATACTGGCTGAACGAGGGCGGCCAGTCCGCCACCGGCGCGCTGATCGACCACGTCATCCAGTCGCACTCGTGCTACCCGGAGCTGCTGGCGCAGGCGAAAACCCAGGGACAGACCATCTATGAAGTGCTGAACGCCATTCTGCGCCGCATGGCCGGCGAGCCGGAGAATATCGCCTTCCTGACGCAGGACATCCATATGCTGCCGTACTTCCACGGCAACCGCTCGCCGCGCGCCAACCCGACGCTGACCGGCATCCTGACCGGGCTGAAGCTGTCGCGCACGCCGGAGGACATGGCGCTGCACTACCTGGCCACCATTCAGGCCATCGCGCTCGGCACCCGCCACATCATCGAAACCATGAACCACAGCGGCTACAGCATCGACACCATCATGGCCAGCGGCGGCGGCACCAAGAACCCGATCTTCGTGCAGGAGCACGCCAACGCCACCGGCTGCGCCATGCTGCTGCCGGAGGAGAGCGAAGCGATGCTGCTGGGCGGCGCCATGATGGGCACCGTGGCGGCGGGCGTGTTCGACACCCTGCCGGAGGCGATGAGCGCCATGAGCCGCATCGGCAAGACGGTCACGCCGCAGACCAACCAGATAAAAAGCTACTACGACCGCAAATACCGGGTATTCCACGAGCTGTACAACGACCACATGAAATACCGCCGGTTGATGCAGGAGGAGGCGTGATGCAGCAGGAATGGCGGCAGGCTGTGCAGGGTTGGCAAACCTACAGCCAGGAGCTGGCGCAGCTGGGCGAGCGCCTCGACGCGCGCACCTGGCAGCGGCTGCTGGCGCTGCTGGCCGACTGCCGCGGTAAAATCGCCGTCACCGGCGTCGGCACCTCGGGGATTGCGGCGCGCAAGATAGCCCACATGCTGGCCTGCGTGGAACGGCCGGCGGTCTACCTCGACGCCACCGGCGCGGCGCACGGCGATCTGGGTTTTCTGCGCGCCGACGATCTGCTGATCCTGATCTCGCGCGGCGGCAATTCCGACGAGCTGACCCGCCTGCTGCCAACGCTGCAGGCCAAGGGCGTGACGCTGATCGCGGTGACGGAAAACCCGCATTCCGCCATCGCGCAGGCGGCGCAGCTGACGATCGCCACCGGGGTGCAAAAGGAGATAGATCCGCTGAACATGCTGGCCACCACCTCAATTGTGCTGGTGCTGGCGATCTTCGACGCCGCCTGCGCCTGCCTGATGGCGCGCAGCGGTTACGACAAGGAGGCCTTGCTGGCGGTGCATCCGGGCGGCGGCGTGGGGAAAAGTTTGCGGGAGGAAAACTGAGGGCCCGACACCGCGGGCCCGGCAGACATTACAGCGGCATGTAGATATCGAAACGGTGGCTTTTGGTCAGCGTGGCGGCGTGCGCCGGCACGTCGGCCAGCGGCGGCGCGTAGTCCGGACGTTTCACCACCACGCGCTTGGTCGCCAGGCGGCGCGCCGGCTCCAGCAGGCCGTCGGCGTCATCGTCGCTGCCCACCAGCGATTGAAACACCCGCATCTCTTTTTTCACCAGCGCGCTTTTTTGCTTGTGCGGGAACATCGGATCGAGATACACCACCTCGGGGCGCGGGCTGAGATCCGCCAGCGCCGTCAGGCTGGAGGCGTGCAGCAGCGTCAGACGCTCGCGCAGCCACGGGCCGATTTCCGCATCCTGATAGCCACGCTGCAGACCGTCGTCCAGCAACGCCGCCACCACCGGATTGCGCTCCAGCATCCGTACCCGGCAGCCCAGCGCCGCCAGCACGAAGGCGTCGCGCCCCAGCCCGGCGGTAGCGTCCACCACGTCCGGCAGATAGCTGCCCTTGATGCCGACCGCTTTGGCCACCGCCTCGCCGCGGCCGCCGCCGAAGCGGCGCCGGTGCGCCATGGCGCCGGAGACGAAATCGACGTAGATCCCGCCGAGTTTCGGCTCGTCGCGCTTGCGCAGCTCCAGCCGCTGCGGGGTCAGTACCAGCGCCATCGGCGCGTCGTCGTCGGACACCAGCTGCCAGCGCTGCGCCAAAACAGACAAGGCGCCGGGATCGGCGCCTGCTTCACACAATAAACACACGCTCACGTGTCGGGTTATCCTTTAATGCCGTAATGGCGCAGCATAGCATCCAGCTGCGGCTCGCGGCCACGGAAGCGTTTGAACAGCGCCATCGGCTCTTCCGACCCGCCGCGCGACAGGATGTTGTCGAGGAAGGATTTGCCGGTTTCGGCGTTGAAAATCCCCTCTTCTTCGAAGCGCGAGTAGGCGTCGGCCGACAGCACTTCCGCCCACAGGTAGCTGTAGTAACCCGCCGCATAGCCGCCGGCGAAGATGTGGCTGAAGGCGTGCGGGAAGCGGCCCCAGCTTGGCGAAGGCACCACCGCCACCATTTTCTTCACTTCCGCCAACGTCGGCAGGATCTGCGCGCCTTTTTCCGGGCTGTATTCGAAGTGCATGCGGAAATCGAACAGGCCGAACTCCAGCTGGCGCAGGATGAACAGCGCCGCCTGGTAATTCTTGGCCGCCAGCAGCTTGTCGAGCATGGCCTTCGGCAGCGGCTCGCCGCTCTGGTAGTGGCCCGAGATAAACGCCAGCGCTTCCGGCTCCCAGCACCAGTTTTCCATAAACTGGCTCGGCAGTTCGACCGCATCCCACGGCACCCCGTTGATGCCGGAGACGCCGGCGGTATCGATCTGCGTCAGCATGTGGTGCAGACCGTGGCCGAACTCGTGGAACAGCGTGGTCACTTCGTTATGGGTGAACAGCGCCGGCTGGTCGCCCAGCGGGCGGTTGAAGTTGCAGGTCAGGTAAGCGACCGGTTTTTGCAGCGTGCCGTCGGCCTTGCGCAGGCTGCCGACGCAGTCGTCCATCCAGGCGCCGCCGCGTTTGTTTTCGCGGGCGTACAGATCGAGGTAGAAGCTGCCGCGCAGCTCGCCGTTAGCGTCGAACAGATCGAAGAAGCGCACGTCCGGATGCCAGGTCTCCACGTCTTTACGCTCTTTGGCGGTGATGCCGTAAATGCGTTTCACCACTTCGAACAGCCCTTCCACCACCCGCTGTTCCGGGAAGTACGGGCGCAGCTGCTCGTCGCTGATGGAGAACAGGTGCTGCTTCTGTTTTTCGCCGTAATAGGTGATGTCCCAGGCTTCAAGCTCGTCCACGCCATAGTGCTGTTTGGCGAAGGCGCGCAGCTGCGCCAGCTCCTGCTCGGCCTGCGGGCGGGCGCGCTTGGCCAGATCGCTCAGGAAGCCGATCACCTGTTCCGGGCTCTCCGCCATTTTGGTCGCCAGCGACTTGTCGGCGTAGGTATCGAAGCCCAGCAGCTGAGCCAGCTCGTGGCGCAGCGCCAGCGTTTCTGCCATCACTTCGCTGTTGTCCCATTTGCCGGCGTTCGGCCCCTGATCGGAGGCGCGGGTGGCGAAGGCGCGGTACATCTCTTCGCGCAGCGCGCGGTTGTCGGCGTAGGTCAACACCGGCAGGTAGCTCGGCATGTCCAGCGTCAGCAGCCAGCCGTCCTGCTCTTTGGCCTGCGCCATCGCCTGTGCCTGCGCCAGGGCGCTCTCCGGCAGGCCGCTCAGCTCGGCTTCGTCGGTAATCAGTTTGCTCCAGCCCATGGTGGCGTCGAGCACGTTGTTGCTGTAGGTAGAACCCAGTTCGGACAGGCGCGCGACGATCTCGCCGTAGCGCTGCTGTTTATCCGCCGACAGGCCGATGCCCGACAGTTCGAAATCGCGCAGCGCGTTGTCCACCGCCTTGCGCTGCGGCACGCTCAGCGCTTCGAACGCCGCGCCTTCTTTCAGGCTGCGGTAGGCCTGGTACAGCCCTTCGTGCTGGCCAACCCAGGTGCCGTATTCGGACAGCAGCGGCAGCGCCTGCTCATAGGCGGCGCGCAGCTCCGGGCTGTTTTTCACCGAGTTCAGATGCCCGATCGGCGACCAGATGCGCGACAGGCGATCGTCCGACTCCGCCAGCGGCTGACACAGATTATCCCAGGTGAACGGCCCCGGCTGCGCGACCACGCGCTCTACCGCGGCGCGGCAGTCCGCCAGCGCGGATTGCACCGCAGGCACGATATCTTCAGGGCGGATCGCCGAGAACGGCGGCAGGGAAAACGGGGTCAGCAACGGATTTGTCATAGGGCAGTCCTGATTAGCGTTGGGGCCCGCCGCGGGGGCGAGCCTTAAAATGCGTATGAATCTCTAACATGGAGCCAGACAACAGGAAAATCAATGCCCGGCGTTGATCGTTCGTGCCTTAAACGGCGCTTTGGCGGATGCGGGCGGCCAGCACCGCCAGCTGTTCGTCGTCGGCGCGCGCGGCGTCGTGGGAGGAGATATAGCCCTCGTAACGTTCGAAAAACTTCGGCGAGGTCGATTCGATCGGCCGCCACTGATCCAGCGACGCGGTGCCGTGCAGCGGGATCAGTTTGGCGTGCACATGGTCGACGCCGTAGCCCTCGAACACCATGCCGCAGCGGCCGACGTCGTCGAACGCGCGGTCCAGCTGTTTCGCCACCCGCTTGGTCGCCAGCATCAGCGCGCTCAACACCTCGTCCGGCAGGTCAAAGGCGTAGCTCGGGTGGTGCGCCTTGGGGATCACCACGCTGAAACCGTCGGTGTTGGGAAAGATGGACAGGAAGGCCAGATGGTCGTCGTCTTCCCAGATTTTATGGCACGGCGCCTTGCCCGCCACGATGTCGCAAAAAATGCAGCTCATCCTTTCTCCTTATGATTCACAGCGTTTCAACCCGTTCGAACTCTTCGAACACCAGCCACATGTCCGGCGCAAAAGTGCCCTCGCGGGTAAAGAACGCCTGATGCCCCTCGCGCCAAAACGCCAGGCTTTTGTCGCCTTCGCCCTCTTTGGCCGCCATCTCGGCGGTCACCTGGTCGTAGCGCACCAGGCGCAACGCCAGGGTTTTGATCACGCAGGCCGGTTCGCCGCGGCCGTCGAGAATAATGCTATCGTCGCCGATCATCGGCGTTTGCTCCCGGCGATAGCTCGCATAGGAGCTGCAGGTGGCGGTCTTTTCCCCGCTCAGCACCAACTGCAGCAGTTCATCGGCCAACTCGGGGCCGTCGCCGAACGCCCAGCGCGCCGCGTCGGGGTAGTTCGCCAAAATCGCCTGTTTGCTCATCGTCCTGTCCCTTTCTGTGAACGTCTGCGGCAACGGAGTCCAGTTTTTCCCGGCCAGACAGTTTATACTGTGCAGATTATAAGCCTTATTGCATTGAATGCTCCGTCTGCGGAGCACAAGGAATCGCCACCCGTCATGTTAAGTTATCGCCACAGTTTCCACGCCGGCAACCACGCCGACGTGCTCAAACACACCGTTCAGAGCCTGATCATCGAGTCGCTGAAGGAAAAAGAGAAGCCGTTCCTGTATCTGGATACCCACTCGGGCGCAGGCCGTTATCAGCTCAGCGGCGAACACGCCGAGCGCACCGGCGAATACCTGGAAGGCATCGGCTTGCTGTGGCAGCGCGACGATCTGCCGGAAGAGCTGGCGGCCTACATGAGCGTGGTACACAACTTCAACCGTTCCGGCACGCTGCGCTACTATCCCGGCTCGCCGCTGATCGCCCGCCAGCTGCTGCGCCCGCAGGACAAAATTCACCTGACCGAGCTGCACCCGAGCGACTACCCGCTGCTGCGCAGCGAGTTCCAGAAAGACGAACGCGCCAAAGTGCAGCGCGCCGACGGCTATCAGCAGCTGAAATCCCAGCTGCCGCCCCTGTCGCGCCGCGGCCTGATCCTGATGGACCCGCCGTATGAAATGAAGACCGATTACCAGGACGTGGTCAAAGGCATTCAGGAAGGCTACAAGCGTTTCGCCACCGGCACTTACGCGCTGTGGTACCCGGTAGTGATGCGCCAGCAGATCAAACGCATGCTGCGCGATCTGGAAGCCACCGGCATTCGCCGTATTCTGCAGATCGAACTGGCGGTGAAACCCGACAGCGATCAGCGCGGCATGACCGCCTCCGGCATGATCGTCATCAACCCGCCGTGGAAGCTGGAACAGCAGATGAAAAACGTGCTGCCGTGGCTGCACAAGGTGCTGGTGCCGTCGGGCATCGGCCACCATCTGGTGAACTGGGTGGTACCGGAATAATCCCCGGCAGGGCGCGGTTCGCCGCGCCCTGCGTCCACCTATCGCAGCCATCGACGCAATCTTTGCGACAAACAACGGTCAGGCGTTAAACTCTTACCCTCTTCAAATTCACAACTCATGGAAATCCCAGATGACGAAACATTACGATTATCTAGCAATTGGCGGCGGCAGCGGCGGTATCGCATCGATCAACCGGGCAGCCATGTACGGCCAAAAGTGTGCGCTGATTGAAGCCAAAGAGCTGGGCGGCACCTGTGTAAACGTGGGTTGTGTACCGAAAAAAGTCATGTGGCACGCGGCGCAGATCGCCGAGGCCATCCATCAGTACGGCCCGGACTACGGCTTCGACACCACCGTCAACGCCTTCGACTGGAAGAAGCTGGTCGCCAACCGCACCGCCTATATCGACCGCATCCACAACTCCTACGACAACGTGCTGGGCAAGAACAAGGTCGACGTGATCAAAGGCTTCGCGCGCTTCGTGGATGCGCACACCGTGGAAGTGAACGGCGAGACCATCACCGCCGACCACATCCTGATCGCCACCGGCGGCCGCCCGAGCCACCCGGCGATTCCGGGTGCGGAATACGGCATCGACTCCGACGGCTTCTTTGAGCTGGACGCCATGCCGAAGCGCGTCGCCGTAGTCGGCGCCGGCTATATCGCCGTAGAGATCGCCGGCGTGCTGAACGCGCTGGGCGCGGAAACGCACCTGTTCGTGCGCAAGCACGCGCCGCTGCGCAGCTTCGATCCGATGATCGTCGAAACCCTGGTGGAAGTGATGAACACCGAAGGGCCGAGCCTGCACACCGAATCGGTGCCGAAAGCGATCGTCAAGAACGCCGACGGCAGCCTGACGCTGCAGCTGGAAAACGGCAAGGCATTCACCGTCGACTGCCTGATCTGGGCCATCGGCCGCGAACCGGCGACCGACAACCTGAACCTCGGCGTTACCGGGGTGAAGACCAACGAGCAAGGCTATATTGACGTCGATAAGTTCCAGAATACCAACGTCAAAGGCATCTACGCGGTGGGCGACAACACCGGCGCGGTAGAGCTGACCCCGGTCGCCGTGGCCGCCGGCCGCCGCCTGTCCGAGCGCCTGTTCAACAACAAGCCGGACGAGCACCTGGATTACAGCAACATCGCCACCGTGGTGTTCAGCCACCCGCCGATCGGCACCGTCGGCCTGACCGAGCCGGAAGCCATCGAGAAGTTCGGGGCGGACAACGTGAAGGTATACAAATCCTCCTTCACCGCCATGTACAGCGCCGTGACGCAGCACCGCCAGCCGTGCCGCATGAAGCTGGTGTGCGCGGGTAAAGAAGAGAAGATCGTCGGCCTGCACGGCATCGGCTTCGGCATGGATGAAATCCTGCAGGGCTTCGCGGTAGCGGTGAAGATGGGCGCCACCAAGAAGGACTTCGACAACACCGTGGCGATCCACCCGACCGCGGCGGAAGAGTTCGTAACCATGCGCTAACCGCTGCGGTTAGCCCATTCTCAGGCCGGTAAACACCGGCCTGTTCTTTTTGTGCGGTTTACTATTCCCTTCGCACCCGCCTGCTTTTTCTGCCATTATTCTGCCTGATAAATTAGCGGGACTGATACAACCTCCCCGCGCCTCTGGAGAACACCGATGCTGTTCAAACTATGCAAAACCCTTGCGATGGCCTGCGTGGCCCTGATTATCGCCCAGAGCAGCGCGCTCAGCTTTACCCTGGAAGTGGCGGGCAAGATCGACAACGTGACCGACCCGGTCAATAAAAGCTATCTGTTCACCGATAAGCAGCTGTTGGCGATGCCGGTGCGCAGCATCACCACCTCCACGTCCTGGACGCCGCAGAGAAAATTCGAAGGAATTTCAGTGGCCGATATCCTGGAGCGCGTCGGCGCCAAGGGCGAGACGCTGACCTTCTACGCGCTGAACGATTATTACATCGACGTGCCGCTGTCCGACGTCAAAAAGTACAACATGATCCTGGCCTACAAGATGGACGGGGAAATGCTGAAGCTCAGAAACTTCGGCCCGCTGTTCCTGGTTTACCCGCGCGACGCCGCCGGGCCTGAACTGAACTCGCCGTTGTACAACTCGCGCTTTATCTGGCAAGTCGACAGGATCGTGATCAAATGAAGCTGACGACCTTTAAGAACGGCAGCAGGCTGGCGATCCCGGCGATCTTTGCTGCGCTGTTTCTGGTGGCGTCGACCGTCACGCTCTATTACTACAGCGCCACCCTGTCGAAGAAAGGGCTGTATGCCATCGCCGGCACGCAGGAGAACTACTCGTGGTCGATCGCCAAGTTCTCCATCAAGCTGGCGGAATTCGACACCTTCGTCGAGCAGCAGAGCCACGCTCCGCAGGTCGACAACGACAATCTGCGGCTGCGGTTCGAAATCCTCTATTCGCGCTTTTACGTGCTGGAAACCGTCTCCGAATCGACCCAGCCGCTGTACGCCGAGCCGGGCTACCCGGAAGTGGTCAAACAGATGCGCCTGCAGATGGATCGCATCGATAAGCTGCTGGACAGCCCGAAAATCGACTTCGACCAGGTTTTCGCGGCCATGAAGGCCATCAAGCCTTACGCCATCGAAATGGCCAACCTGACCGACCACGCCGAGGTGAAGCAGCGCACCGCCGCCTATGAGGACTACATCGAGAAACGGCACATTATTTTCTATGGGTTGGTGATCGTCATGTTCTCGGTGATTGCGCTGATCGCCATCACCCTGATCGTGTTCCGCCAGCAGCGGCTGACCATTCGCCAGCAGGCCAAGGCGATCGAGGCGGAGAAAGCGACTCGCACCAAGAACGCCTTCCTCGGCGCCATCGGCCACGAGCTGCGCACCTCGTTGCAGAGCGTGATGTCGGCCATCGACGTACTGGTGAACACCCGGGTGTCGGTGGAGCATGCGGACACTTTCCAGCGGCTGGAGACCGCCGCGCAGCAAATCGAAAGCCAGATGAAAGATCTGACCGACTATGCGCACCTCGACAGCGGCATGATGGAATTGCGCATCGTGCCGTTCGACGCGCAGAAGCTGATCGCGGAGACCGCCAACGAAATCGCCACCCTGACCCGCAAAGAGCAGGTCAAACTCAGCTGCGAGGTGGAGTGCAGCCACCTGCTGGTGCACTCCGATCCGCTGCGCATCCGGCAGATTATCGTCAACCTGCTGACCAACGCCTACAAATACACCGAAAGCGGCAGCATCACGCTGCACAGCTGCCTGCGCCGCCAACCGGGCGGCAGTTCGTTGATCATCGAAGTGACCGACACCGGCATCGGTATCGAAAAAGACCAGCTCGATCAGATCTTCAAACCCTTTACCCAGTTGGATCAGTCGCATACCAAGCAGTATGCCGGCGTAGGGATGGGGCTGGCGATCGTGCACGGCCTGGTGACGTTGCTCGACGGCACCATCACGGTGTACAGCGAAATCAAGAAGGGCAGCACCTTTATCGTCAGCATTCCGGTGCAGATCAGTGAAGACGAACGTGCCGACGAGCCCGCCGCCGCCAATGCTTCTCTGCAGCAGAAGCCGCAGCAGGTCCTGGTGGTGGATGACAACAAGTCGGTGGGTGACGCCTTTGCAGCGCTATTGGACAAGCTGGGCTATCAGCACGAGCTGTGCGACTCGCCGGAGCGCGCGCTGCAGAAGCTGCTTAGACGCCCTTACGACGCGCTGTTGCTGGATCTGCAAATGCCGGGCATCGACGGGGCCGCCCTGGCCAGGCAGCTGCGCAACCGTCGCGGCCCCAACCGCCATGTGCCGATTATCGGCATCAGCGCCTACACGCCGGAGCAGCTGACGGCGGACCAGCGCGCCCTGTTCGACAACTATCTTATGAAGCCGGTCCGGCTGGATGCGCTGTCGAGCGCGCTGGCCGAGGTGTTCCCCGCTAAAGATTAAAACAGCGTTGCAGTGCGGCTTCGATCACATGGAGCCGCACCGGCTTTTCATAAGGGCCGAGCACGTCGTACTCGCGCATCGCCTGAGCGATTTCCGACTCGCGTCGGTCGGTCCCCAGCTCGCCGGTCAGCACCAGTACCGGCGCATCTGGGTTGTCGGAGGCGCGGATGGTGGCGATACAGCGATCCGCCGTTTCCTCACCGATCAGCCAGTCCACCACGTAGCCGTCGAACAGGCTTTGCTGCAATGCCTGACAGAAGCTGTCGACGTCGTAAAACGCGACCGCGTTAAAGCCGCAGCCGCCGAGATACTTGGCCAGCTCATCGGCCGCCTGATGCGAATCGTCCAATACCGCGATGCTCAGCCGCTCGTCGTCGCCGAAGCCGGGCCGGATTTCGATCAGATCGACACCGTAACGCGGGCCTGCCGGCGCCTCATCGGCGCGATAGATATGCCACTGCCCTTCCACGCGCAGCGCCACAAACTCCGCCGGCCGCCCGGCAGCAAGCTCGTCGCCGATGTGCCCGACGCAAGGTATCGCCACCCCCGCCACGACAAAGATGGCATCGCGCGCCATGTTTGGCTCGGGCGTCTCGTGTTCGGCGCTCAAATCGGCGATCGCCGCCGGCGTTTCTCCCAGCGCGGCCGCGACGCTGTTGATCTGCTCCAGCGTCCAAGGGCTTTGCCCTTTCAGTTTGCGGTGCGCATGTGAAAAACTCAGATCCAAGATGCGGCTGAGCTCTCGGGCATGCTGACGTTTTCCAATCCCGTAATGTAAAAACAGCTCCCTGACCCGATTGGCAATCGACTGTGAATCGAATTTTTGGTGATTGTTATCCATTTGTTCCTTCGATTTTTTTTACTGATTTATCAGTCGTTTTGATTATTTCTGCTGAAAAAGCCACATCTAAAACTAGCATCCCATGCAATTATGCGTTAAAAACGTTGCTTGACATACCATGTTGCATCGTCAAACATGGTATCAAAAGAGACATACAGCAATACACTATAAAAAATAACACCAGCACGTTTTTTAATAATAACCATAGTAACACCAGGGAAAATTTGTTCCGTTGCCGCTACTGAGACGATGAGCACATCGCTCGGACTGCACAAGCAAAACGGGGCTTGAGCCTTTAGCGCTAATCTGTTTTACCCACTTTTGAGCCGGGATCCGTCAGGGTCCCGGTTTTTTATTGCCCTTGGCGCCGCGCCATCATACGGACTCACCCCGCCGCCGCAAATAAAAACGGAGCCGGCATGCCGGCTCCGTTGTCCTTGAGATCGCCGTTGAAGGTCAGAAGCGCCAGGTGAAGCCGGCGTTGACGCTGTTGTCCTGGTGGTGCTGCGACAGCAGCCCGCCGTAGCCCAGCGACAGCGTGGCGTTTTCGTTCACCGCCACTTCCGCCCCTGCCTTCAGCACCATCCCGTCGCGCGAGACCGGCACGCTTTCCACCACGAACGGCGCGTTGCCGCCGTTGAACCGCAGCCCGGTGCCTCGCTCCAGCCCGCCGTACTGGTGTTGCCACCCCAGCTCGCTGCGCAGCGCCACCGTCGTGCCCGCGCTCACCTGCCATTCGGTGTCCGCACGCAGACCCAGCGTCGACACCGTCGCATCCGTGTGCTGTTTATCCCCGCGCAAGGCCGCCGCGCCGCCGCTTTCCGCGATGCCGTTGTTCTCGAAGTTCACGTACGCCAGGTTCACGAACGGCTCCAGGTTCAGCCACTCACCCTGCACGCTGTAGCCCGCTTCCGCGAACAGCTGCTCGGTACGCGCGCTGTACTTCGCCGTGTCGCGGTCCGACTGCATTCCGTAGTTCACCGACCGCTTGGTATCGATGCGGTGCCAGGTGTAGCCCGCCCCGCCGCGCAGCGCCAGCGCCCCGAACTGCTTGTCGCCGTACGCCGCCAGGTGGTAGTTGTCGCTGTCCGCCTTCGACCCGTACCCGCCGTGCAGCGAGGTGCGGGTGTAGCCGGTCGCTACCCCCAACCGCCAGTCGTCCGCCGCCGCCGAGTCCAGCCCCACCAGCACCCCGTAGGTCGAGGCCTGATAACCCGTGGCGTTGGTGTCGCCCGACGCGTGGTCCCACGCCCCCAGCAGCTGCGCCCAGGCACCGCCCTCGTCCGCCTTGATGGCCGACGAGCTCGCCAGCCCTTCCGCCTGACGCAGACGCCCGTTCAGCGCCTCACGCAGGTAGCGGCTGTCGTTCACCAGCGCCGACGCGATATCCGCATGGATTTGCCCCGACAGCTGACGGAACGCCTGCCGCGCTTCGCCCGCCGTGCCGCTGCCGAGCAGGCTCTCGTACACCGGGTTGCCCGCCGCCAGCGCATCCGCCGCCGCCGCCACCGCCCGCTCGTTCGGCGTCTGTGCCACGCTGGCGAAGCTCGTGCCGTTGCGCCCGACGCTCAGCGTCACCCCGGTCGGCTGGTAGCTCAGCCCGGTGCCGAGGAACAGGTAGTTCGGCGCCACCGCGTCAAACTGCCCGCTCACCCCCTGCTGCGCGCTCAGAATGGTGTACTGCTGGCCCAGCAGGCTGCGCACCTCGCTTTGCGTCAGCAGGTTGGGGCTGTTCTCCAGCGTCACCGCCACCTCGCCGCCGCCGATCGTCGCCGATCCGCTGCTCTGGATCCGATCGCTCTGGCCGTTCGGCCCCACTTCCACCGCGTAGCGCGAACCCGGCTCGAAGCTGACGTTGCCCGCCACGTTCAGGGTGCCGATCGAGTTACCCAGCGCCACGGTGCCGCCCTGACGGGCGGTCAGCGAACCGACCGTGCCGCTGCCGCCGACGATGCCGCCGTTCTGCACGCTGACGGCCGAGGTGACCGAGCCGTTGACTGCCAGCCGCCCCTGATTGACCAGCGTCGGGCCGGCATAGGTGTTGGTGCCGGTCAGCTCCAGGATTCCCGCGCCCTCTTTGGTCAGGCCGCCGTGGCCGGAAATGTTGTTGGAGTAGATTTCCCATCCACAGTGGAAGTCATCACATTTCCTGGCGTGCAACGTACCGGCATCCACCTCGGCGCCCCTCCCCGGAATATTGGCGACAAACTGGGTCGGGCCATAGGCCACGCCCGTCGGATCCGGGATGCGGAACTCCGCGGGAATATCCTCGACGGTATAGAACATACCTGGGCCGTTGATGGCCTTGCCCAGGTTGATCATCCCCCAGCCATAGAGCGCATCGATGCCCGGCGCGCCCATGTCGGTGGCGGTGGTTTTCAACACGTCGGCAATCTGCGCCGAGGTCATGTACGGGAAGCGCTGCAGCAACACCGCCACCGCGCCGGTGACGTGCGGCGTCGCCATCGAGGTGCCGTTTTTATTGCCGTAGTCCGACACCAGGTTGGCCGGATCGGAACCATTGGCCACGGTGCTGTAGATTTTGCTGCCCGGCGACGAGACGCAGAAGCTGGCGGTATAGCCGCAGCGGGAAGAGAAGCTGCTGATGGTGTAAGGCACGCTGTTGGTCGATGCCGCATCCTGCGCCACGCTGGCAACCGACAGCCAGTTCGGCGCGATGTCCGGCACGAAGTAGGCCAGCCCGCTGATCACATCCGGTTGGTTGTAGTTGCCGTCGTTGCCGGCGGCGAACAGCACCAGAATATTTTTGCGCGCCGCGTCGATGGCGCCCTGATAGCCTGCGCCGGCCAGGCTGCCGAGCAGCGGTTTGACCTGATCGAATTGTTCCTGCGCATCCTTCAGCTCAAAGTGCAGCGCGTTAGGATCGCGGCCGCCGTCGGACAGAAAGTCGGGAATACTGACGCCCCAGCTGTTGTTGATCACCCGCGCACCGCTGTTGATCATCGCCTGCCAGCCGGCATTGGTGACGGCGCCGTCCAGGCCGAGAAATTCGCCGTAGGCCGGGCCGTCGTTGTCGTTATCGACGCTGATCACCTGCGAATCGAAGGCCACGCCATGCATGCCGACGCCATCGCGGTTGGCGGCGCTGATGCCCGCGACGTGTACCCCGTGATTGCTCAGCATGCCCTGTGAGCCGCTGTAGAAGTGGAAGGTGCCGTCGAAGTAAAAGCGGTCGCCGGCGTTAATGCCCGGCCGGTGCGGATCGGTGTAGGCGCGATAGCCTTCGGTGACCACGTTGATCAGTTTGCCGTCGCCGGCGAACTCGGGATGGCGGTTGACCGGGGTATCGAAAATGCCCACCTTCTGCCCTTTGCCGGTATAACCGGCGGCGTAGGCCTCATCGGCATGGATCGCCCCCAGCCCCCAGTTGGCGTTGAATTCGGCGCTGCGCCAGCTGGCCGGATCGCCGGCTTGGCCGTTCACCTCGTGCGGTGCCGCCTGCGCATACCCCGCCAGCGCCATGCAGCAGACCAGCGCGTTCAGCCGCCACGGCGAGCGACGAACGTTTCCTTTGCTATCAAAACCCATTGTTGTTGTCATTTCCTTACCTTTTGCTTGTTATTGGCCGACGCCCCAGGTGCGCCGGGTTCTCATTAGCAGGATGTGAAAAAGGAACCGCCCGCAGACGGTTCCCTACAAGGATTGAGTCGATGTTGCTTAGAAGCGCCAGGTGAAGCCGGCGTTGACGCTGTTGTCCTGGTGGTGCTGCGACAGCAGCCCGCCGTAGCCCAGCGACAGCGTGGCGTTTTCGTTCACCGCCACTTCCGCCCCCGCCTTCAGCACCATCCCGTCGCGCGAGACCGGCACGCTTTCCACCACGAACGGCGCGTTGCCGCCGTTGAACCGCAGCCCGGTGCCTCGCTCCAGCCCGCCGTACTGGTGTTGCCACCCCAGCTCGCTGCGCAGCGCCACCGTCGTGCCCGCGCTCACCTGCCATTCGGTGTCCGCACGCAGGCCCAGCGTCGACACCGTCGCATCCGTGTGCTGTTTATCCCCGCGCAAGGCCGCCGCGCCGCCGCTTTCCGCGATACCGTTGTTCTCGAAGTTCACGTACGCCAGGTTCACGAACGGCTCCAGGTTCAGCCACTCACCCTGCACGCTGTAGCCCGCTTCCGCGAACAGCTGCTCGGTGCGCGCGCTGTACTTCGCCGTGTCGCGGTCCGACTGCATTCCGTAGTTCACCGACCGCTTGGTATCGATGCGGTGCCAGGTGTAGCCCGCCCCGCCGCGCAGCGCCAGCGCCCCGAACTGCTTGTCGCCGTACGCCGCCAGGTGGTAGTTGTCGCTGTCCGCCTTCGACCCGTACCCGCCGTGCAGCGAGGTGCGGGTGTAGCCGGTCGCTACCCCCAACCGCCAGTCGTCCGCCGCCGCCGAGTCCAGCCCCACCAGCACCCCGTAGGTCGAGGCCTGATAACCCGTGGCGTTGGCGTCGCCCGACGCGTGGTCCCACGCCCCCAGCAGCTGCGCCCAGGCACCACCCTCGTCCGCCTTGATGGCCGACGAGCTCGCCAGCCCTTCCGCCTGACGCAGGCGCCCGTTCAGCGCCTCACGCAGGTGGCGGCTGTCGTTCACCAGCGCCGACGCGATATCCGCATGGATTTGCCCCGACAGCTGACGGAACGCCTGCCGCGCTTCGCCCGCCGTGCCGCTGCCGAGCAGGCTCTCGTACACCGGATTGCCCGCCGCCAGCGCATCCGCCGCCGCCGCCACCGCCCGCTCGTTCGGCGTCTGTGCCACGCTGGCGAAGCTCGTGCCGTTGCGCCCGACGCTCAGCGTCACCCCGGTCGGCTGGTAGCTCAGCCCGGTGCCGAAGAACAGGTAGTTCGGCGCCACCGCGTCAAACTGCCCGCTCACCCCCTGCTGCGCGCTCAGAATGGTGTACTGCTGGCCCAGCAGGCTGCGCACCTCGTTTTGCGTCAGCAGGTTGGGGCTGTTCTCCAGCATCACCGCCACCTCGCCGCCGCCGATCGTCGCCGATCCGCTGCTCTGGATCCGATCGCTCTGGCCGTTCGGCCCCACTTCCACCGCGTAGCGCGAACCCGGCTCGAAGCTGACGTTGCCCGCCACGTTCAGGGTGCCGAGCGAGTTGCCCGGCGCCACGGTGCCGCCCTGACGGGCGGTCAGCGAACCGACCGTGCCGCTGCCGCCGACGATGCCGCCGTTCTGCACGCTGACGGCCGAGGTGACCGAGCCGTTGACTGCCAGCCGCCCCTGATTGACCAGCGTCGGGCCGGCATAGGTGTTGTTACCCGTCAGCACCAGCGTGCCGATGCCCTGCTTGGTCAGGCCGCCGTGGCCGGAGATGTCGTTGCTCCAGAAGTCCAGGCCGCAAAGATCGCTGCTGCAGACGCGCTCGGTCGGTTTACCCTTGTCCTGCACCGCGCCGACGCCCGGCAGATCCACCACGAACTGGGTCGGGCCGTAAGCCACGCCCGTCGGATCCGGGATGCGGAACTCCGCAGGAATATCTTCGACGGTCACCAGCATGCCCGGGCCGTTGATGGCCTTGCCCAGGTTGATCATCCCCCAGCCGTAGAGCGCGTCGATGCCCGGCGCGCCCATGTCGGTGGCGGTGGTTTTCAGCACGTCCGCCACCTGTGCGCCATTCAAATACGGGAACCGCTCCATCAGCACCGCAACGCTGCCGGCCACGTGCGGCGCCGCCATTGAGGTGCCGCTTTTATTGGCATAGCCGGTCGTAAGATCGTCCACACCGGTGCCCGCGATCACCGAGCTGTACACCCGGGTACCCGGTGCCGAGACGCACAAACTGGCGGTATAGCCGCAGCGGGAAGAGAAGGTGCTGATGCTGTAATCGCCGGTATTGGTGGGATCCTGCAGGCTGGCGACCGACAGCCAGTTCGGCGCGATATCCGGCACGAAATACGCCAGGCCGGCCATGGCGTCCGGGTTGTTCAGGTTGTAATCGTTCCCGGCGGCGAAGATGGTGACCACGCCGCTGCGCGCCGCGTCGATCGCGCCCTGATAGGCGCCGCCGGGCTTGGTGCCGAGGATCTGTTTGATCTGATCGAACTGCTTTTGCGCGTCGTTCACCGTGAAGTGTGGATAAGCCGGGTCATAACCGCCTTTATCGAATTTTTCGGTGATACCGATACCCCAGCTGTTGTTGATGATGCGCGCGCCGCTGGCCACCAGCTTATTCCAACCGGCCTGATAAACCGCGCCGTCGTTGCCGAGCACAATGCCGTCTTCCGGACCGGGGTCGCCGTTTTCGGCGCTGATGATCTGCGCGTTGAACGCCACGCCGTGCATCGCGCCGCCGTCGCGGCTGCCGGCAGCGATACCGCCCACATGGGTGCCGTGCGACCCTAATTTGCCGCTGGAGTCGGTGCTTGGTGTGCCGTCATAACGGAAGTCATCGCCTTTTTTCACCGGAATATAGGGATCGGTGTATTCGCGGGTGCCTTCGGTAACCAGATTGATCACCTTATCAGGACCGGAAAACTCGGGGTGCTTGGCGTAGACCGGCTGATCGAAAATGCCGAGTTTGATGCCTTTGCCGGTATAACCGGCGGCGTAGGCCTGGTCGGCGTGGATCGCCCCCAGCCCCCATTCTGCGTTGAACTCACTGCTGCGCCAGCTGGCCGGATCGCCCGCTTTGCCGTTCTCTATATAGGTGGCAGCCTGCGCCCCGCCGATCGCCGTCAGGCAGATCAGCATCGCGCTCCATTGTGCGCGATGAACTCCGATTTCAGGCCAGCCGAAGGCCGCCCGAGCGGATTTGACTCCTCTAAGTTTCTTCTCCATCCCAGATACCGTCCGTTGTTGTTTGCAAATGTTTTATAAGATTTTTTGTGTAACAGTTTGGTAACACCAAATAAATAAAGCACAACAATCTCAAGTGCGCTTAATGTGTCATCCGGCAGTCAGGAGGGAGGAGAGAAAGTTTCAGGGGTGAATCAGGCGAAGGAGGATAAGAAATGGCAATGACATCTCCCAACGCCGAAGTCGCGGCATGAGGTGAGAGAAACAATATTATGATTATGATAAATAAGAATATAATTCATTAAATAACAAAGAGGCAGAACGCCTGAAAAGTGATTAACAGGCGTCTTTTATCACTTTTAATTATAAATTTTGCCAATATTCACTCAGTGAATTATGCTGGATTTTCACTCAGCCATCGGCAAAAATTGGATTATCCTGCTGATGTTTTTTTGCTGTTCATCGCGTCTTCTTCCGCCTGACGAAGGATGGCTTTGGCCATCCATTGCGTGACGTCCTGAATATTATCCAGCTCCAGGCCCCAGATATCTTTCAACACCAGAAATACTTCCGAGCCGTAAATCAGCGAGAAAGCATGAATCACTCTCTGCAGAGAGTCCGACGGCAGTTTGCCCTGCAACGGCTCTACCGCCAGCGCCAGCAGACGCTTGCGGTTGCCGCGCACGAATTTTTCGCCCGGCGTCGCGTTCGCCCACTGCTGTAAAGAGAGCTGCAACGCCGCGCGCAACGCCCCCTCATGCCGCTCCATCTGAGGATAGGCGAAGCTCAGCAATTGCTGAATACGCTTCAAAGCATCATCGTCTTGCGGGCGCCATTCCAGAATTGGACCCAGGCTTTCCGCCACCACGGCGCTAATCAGCGCACTTTGGGTCGGAAAGTAACGGTAGGCCGTCGCACGCGATACCTGTGCATGCGCCGCCAGTTCGGTGATCGAAGGAAACGCGCCTTCGTCATACAGCGCCATCGCGCTGGCCAGCAACAAACGGTAGGTTTTTGCCCGGGCGGAGGTCAGAGAAGGATCGAGAGGGACGGGAAAAGCATCTATCGGCACATAAACCTCATGCATCTGCACACGCTAGCACAACCGGGGACGATGCCTCTGTTGGCCGGTTGCCGGCAAAGCGCCGGCCACGTTGAAAAGCTCAAAAATGAGACAGAAGTCCCATTTTGCATCGCCTAACCCTTGCAAAAATGATACGGCCGTCTCATTATATAAATACATTAATTACTTTAACTTAATAGCCAGCACCAGGGTTCCACTAAAAATATAACATCATAATTTATAAATAAAAACTAGAAACACTCGGGAAAACCCCATGATTGATACTTCAAATTTTGTCTATATTGCTACCACAGCAGATACCAAAGGACAAGAGTTGGAGTACGTACGGCGGCTGATCGCTGCCCTGAATTTACCTACGCGAACCGTCGATCTCTCCACCCGTAGCCTGCCGTTTGATTCCCCCGCCGATATCAGCCCAGAGGACGTTGCCCGCCACCATCCGGCAGGCGCCGGCGCGGTCTTCTGCGCCAGCCGCGGCCAGGCGATCGCCGCCATGGCGACCGCTTTCGAACGCTTTATCCTGACGCGCCGCGATATTGCCGCCCTGCTTGGCCTGGGGGGCTCCGGTGGCACCGCCATCATCACGCTGGCCATGCAGCAGCTGCCGATCGGCCTGCCGAAAATAATGGTCTCAAGCATGGCGGCGGGTGACGTTTCCGCCTATGTCGGCGCCAGTGACATCAACATGCTGTATTCGGTCACCGATCTCGCCGGTCTGAACCGCATCTCGCGACGGGTGCTCGGCAACGCGGCGCGCCAGATAGCCGGGGCCGTACGCTTCGCCGCCGTCGACTATCCCGACGACAAGCCCGCGATTGGCCTGACGATGTTTGGCGTCACCACGCCCTGCATTCAGGCGCTGGTTGCCGACCTTGAGCCGCAATGGGATTGCCTGACGTTTCACGCCACCGGCAGCGGCGGCAGAGCGCTGGAAAAACTGATCGATAGCCGCCAACTGCACGGCGCCATCGACTTGACCACCACCGAAGTGGCCGATTACCTGTTTGGCGGTGTGCTACCCTGCAATGCAGATCGTTTCGGGGCCATCGCGCGTACCGGCATCCCTTGCGTGCTCTCCTGCGGCGCGATCGACATGATCAACTTCGGCGCGCCGAATACGGTGCCGGCTCGCTACGCCAACCGCCTGCGCCACCATCACAATCCGCAAGTGACGCTGGTGCGCACCAGCGCGCGGGAAAGCGCGTTAATCGGACGTTGGATGGGCGAAAAAATCAATGCCTGTACGGGCGAAGTGCGCTTCGTGATCCCGGCAGGCGGCGTATCGGCTCTGGATGCGCCGGGGCAACCGTTCTGGGATCCGGCGGCGCTGGCCGCCTTTACGCAAGCGCTGGAGGAGACGGTATACGCCACCGACAAACGCCGGCTGATAAAAACGCCTTATCATATTAACGACCCGCGCTTTGCACAGGCCGTTGCCGAACAGTTCCGGCACATTGTCGGCGGGGAATGATTATCACTCACTGCAGAACCTGCCGGTGATAACGCCAAATAAAAAAGGCCAGACAAATAGTCTGGCCCTTTTTTATTCACCGCGAGCGGATATTACTGACCGGAGGACATCTGCTCCTTCATTTTATTCATATGGTCCATCATCTTTTGCTCGCGTTTCTGATAATTCTCATTGTATTGTTTTTTCTGCTCAGGAGTCAGCAGGTTATACATTTTATTTTCCGCTTTGGCGCGTTCCAGCATGCGTTCGGATTGCGCTTTGCCCATCGCGTCAATTTGCGCTTTCGCCTTCGCTTCGTCAAAGCTGTCGGAAGCCACCAGATTATGCAGCGCCTGGCGTTCCTCTTTCATGCCCGGCCCGCGCTTCTGGTGCGACTCTTTCATGATGTCGCGCATCTGCTGGCGCTGCTGTTCGGTCAGATTCAGCCCGGCGAACGGGCCGCCTTTGCCTTCACCCTTGTGATGCATCATTTTCATCGGCGCCGCATCCGGTGCCGGTGCCGTCGTGTCTGCAGCGAACGCCGCAGAAGCAGAACCCAGAGCCAGCGTGGAAGCAATAAATAAAGCCGTCAATTTACGCATAATCATTTCCTTAAAAGTTTTTCTTCATCAGGAGCGCTGTACGTTAACAGGCTCATTCGTCGTCGGAGATAATAATAGGCTGATAAAATTCAAGTAATGCGAGGGTGTGTAAACTTTTTAAAACCCGTCTCGGATTTATTCACCAATTATGAGAAAACTATGAAGATGGCGTTTATTTGATGGAAATTTTAATTTCCCGGTAAAAATCCCCCCGGTGGAGTTATTTTTCCGCTTTCCCCTCACCGCTATAATTTACTCGCCTCCACGGCAACCTTGCATCAACCGTTTTCCGATAGCGGGGAGGTCGGTACAAACATCACAGGATCCGATGTTCTCCTACACTTTAAGACAACCGGCCGCCGGGTGACGTTTACACCGCAAAACTAATCATTGCTTATATAATAGTTTCCATCACCCGCCTCGCCTGTGAAAACCTGTTATATGATGCACAGATGCGCACGGCAACCACTTTCGGGCCAACAGGCTGCCCCGGAGCTGTGCTGACCGGCCGCCCGTGCTCTTTTGAGGAATCATCATGCCCGCAGACCAAGGCCCTGAGCTTCTTAACGCCCACTTCGGCACCCAAAGCCCCCACTGGCGGCTGGCGTTTGACAGCAATGCCCTGGAGCTGTCCGCCGTTAAGGGCAAAGCCCACGTCGCGGTGGCGCTCAGCGCCATGGAAGCGGCGAAAATCCGCCGTCTGACCGGCGTCACCGCCAGCCTTGAACTGACCATTACGCTCGCCGGAGAACCGCTGCATCTGCATCTGGTGGGGCGCCGCGTCAATAATCTCGAATGGGCGGGCACCGCTTCCGCCTTCAGCGACACCCAATCCGTGGCGCGCGATCTGGTGCACGGCCTCTCCTTCGCCGAGCAGGTGGTGTCCGAAGCCAACTCGGTGATCGTGATCGTCGATCAGCACGGCCGCATCCAACGCTTCAACCGGCTGAGCGAGGAGTACACCGGGCTGCGCGAACATGAAGTGATCGGCAAAAACGTTTTCCAGCTGTTTATGAGCCCGGAAGAAGCCGCCGCTTCGCGGCGCAACATCGCCGGCTTCTTCCGCAACGGTTCGTCCTATGAGGTGGAACGCTGGGTAAAAACGGTCAAGGGCGAACGGCTGTTCCTGTTCCGCAATAAGTTCGTGCACAGCGGCAGCGGCAAGAACGAGGTGTATCTTATCTGCTCCGGTACCGACATCACCGAAGAACGCCGTGCGCAGGAGCGGCTGCGGGTGCTGGCCAACACCGATCTCATCACCGGCCTACCGAACCGTAACGCGATCCAGGACAAAATCAATCACGCCATCGCCACGCGCGGCGAAGAGAGTTTCGGCCTGGTCTACCTCGATCTCGACAACTTCAAGAAGGTCAACGACGCCTACGGCCATATGTTCGGCGATCGGCTGCTGGTCGAGGTCGCGCTGGCGATCCTCGGCTGCCTGAGCCCGGACCAGGTGCTCGCCCGCCTCGGCGGCGACGAATTCTTGGTGCTGGCGCCGCAAACCGATCGCGAGCGCCTGCAAACGCTGGCGCAGCGCATCATCGACAGGCTGAAAACCCCTTTCCGCATCGGCCTGATTGAGGTGTATACCGGCTGTTCGATCGGCATCGCGCTGTGCCCGGAGCACGGCAACGATCTCGACAGCCTGATCCGCAGCGCCGATACCGCCATGTACGTCGCCAAGGAGCACGGCAAACGCACCTATACCGTCTTCTCGCCGGAGATGAACAAGCGCGTCGCCGAATACATGTGGCTGGACACCAATCTGCGCAAAGGCCTGGAGCAAAATCAGCTGGTGCTGTATTACCAGCCGAAAATCGACGCGCGCAGCGGTGAAGTGCACAGCGTGGAAGCGCTGGTGCGCTGGAATTCGCCGGAGCGCGGCCTGATCCCGCCGCTGCAGTTCATCTCCTACGCCGAGGAGTCCGGCCTGATCGGCCCACTGGGGCAATGGGTATTGCAGACCGCCGCCGGCCAGGCGGCGCAGTGGCAAGAGCAGGGATTGAATCTGCGGGTGGCGGTCAACCTCTCCGCCCGGCAGTTGGCCGACGACAGCATCGTCAACGACCTGCTCGGGGTGCTGCGCCGTCACCGCATGGCCCCTTGTCTGTTGGACTTCGAGTTGACCGAAAGCAGCCTGATTGAAGACGAGAACCGCGCTCGCGCGCTGATCACCCGGTTGCGCGAACTGGGCGCGCAGGTGCATCTCGACGACTTCGGCACCGGCTATTCGTCGCTGGCGCAGCTGGCGCGTATTCCGCTGGACGCCATCAAGCTGGATAAAAGCTTCGTGCGCGGGGTGAATTTCAACCCGGTATCGCAATCGTTGGTGCGCGCGATCGTTGCGGCGGCAGAGGCGTTGGCGTTCCGGGTGATCGCCGAAGGGGTGGAGACCGAGAGCGAAAACCACTTCCTCGACGAGGTCGGCGTGGACGAAAAACAGGGCTTTCTGTTTGCGCGGCCAATGCTCCCGGAACAGCTGGAGCATTGGCTGCAGTCCTACCGCCCGCACTCACCCTCCGCGTGAGGCGGGCGCGTTAACGTTAGCCGGCACGACGCAGGTTCAGGGTATGGCGATCCTGCAACATCACCAGCCGCTCGATGTAGGCGCGGTCTTTTTCCTCAATGGTAAAGGCCGAGTGCACCCAGTCTTCAGTAATGTCCATCAGCTCGGAACGCGTCAGCTGCAACACGCGCTGACGCGCCCGCAGCATGGCGCGCATGCCGTTGAGCTTCGGCCGTATGGTATCGATAAAGGTGCGCGTCGCCATGTAGGCGTCGCCGGGCTGGAACAGCTGGTCTACCAGCCCGCGGCTCTCGAACCACTCTGCGGTGTGCGACTCGCCGCCCCAAATCAGCTCCTCGGCCAAGCGCATGCCAGCCTTGCGCGCCACCAGCGAGTAACCGCCCATACCGGGAAACAGGTTGAACGCGATCTCCGGAAACCCCATGCGCGCGTTGTTCTGCGCCAGCACGAAATGGTGCGCCAGCGCCGCTTCAAAGCCGCCGCCCAGCGCGCTGCCTTCGACCATCGCAATGCTGACCGCGCCGGTGTCGAAACCGCGCGCCGCCGCATGTACGCAGTCGATGCAGGCGCGCGCGTAGGCCATCATCGCCTCGCGCTTGCGGTTTTTGATCGCTTCGGCGAAGAACTGCAGATCGCCGCCGACGTTGAACATGTTCGGCACCAGCGAGCCGGTGACCCAGAAATCGAACCGCAGCGAAGACTCCTTCGCCGCCTGCGCCAGCGTCATGATGTCTTCGATCAGCGCCTGGTTGAAGCAGGGGCGCGGCGCGGCGCGCAGCAGCATCCACATGATGTGCCGCCCCTCTTCATAGTAGGCAGACAGCTGCGACAGATTGCCCGCTTCGGTAAACGGACGACAGGTGGGGTGATTAAGCAATTTCATAAGACCTTCCAGTTTTTCTGTTGATGACGGATGAGACCGTTCCAGCCCCTACGGCTGCAGCGGAGCGGCGGGCGGCAAAAGCGCGACGCCACATCATGAGTAAACGCTTTCTCGCCGACGAAACAGATAAAAATTGGAGGTAGGGAAGTGAAAAAAACCGAGGCGCCACGGGGTTTTCATAGGAATTTTACCTATCTGCCCCTCCCCGGCATTTCATGCCGGGCGCTAACGCGCTAAGCTCGGAAAATGACCGTTTGCCGCTCCGGCGTTCAAAACGCCGCGGGGCTTTGGCTATAATCAACGCTGAAACATGCCGTTTAACGTTAAGGAAATCGTGAAGTAATGCCTACAGGACCAGACCAGGAACGCCGCCAGCCCGCACAAGACACGCCGCCGAAGCCGCTTATCGCCATCAAGACCGGCCATGAGACTCTCGACCGCCGCATCGGTGGTTTTTCACGTCTGATTGAACGCATCAAAGCCTGGCCAAGCGTGGCGCACCTGCTGCGCGCCGCCGAACGCTTTAACGATCGGCTGGGTAGCCAGTTCGGCGCCGCTATTACCTATTTTTCATTCCTCTCGCTGATCCCGATCCTGATGGTGTCGTTTGCCGCCGCCGGCTTCGTGCTGGCCTCCAACCCGGATCTGCTGGCCCGCTTGATCAACCGCATCGTCGGCAGCATCAGCGATCCGACGCTGGCCAGCACGCTGAAGAACACCGTCAACACCGCCATTCAGCAGCGCACCACCGTGGGATTGACCGGCCTGGCGCTGGCGCTCTATTCCGGCATCAGCTGGATGGGCAACCTGCGCGAGGCGATCCGCGCGCAGTCGCGCGATGTCTGGGAGCGCAATCCGCAGGATCAGGAGAAAATCTACTTCAAATACACCCGCGACTTCATCTCGCTGACCGGCCTGGTGGTCGCGCTGATCATTACGCTGTCGCTGACTTCGGTCGCCGGGTCGGCGCAGGCGGCGATCGTCAATGCGCTGGGGCTGGACGGCATCGAATGGCTGCGGCCGGCGCTGACGCTGATCGCGCTGTCGATCTCGATCTTCGCCAACTATCTGCTGTTCCTGTGGATTTTCTGGATGCTGCCGCGCCACAAACCGAAGAAAAAAGCGCTGCTGCGCGGCACCTTGCTCGCCGCCATCGGCTTTGAGGTGATCAAGTTCGTGATGACCATGACGCTGCCGCAGGTGGCGAAGTCGCCTTCCGGCGCGGCCTTCGGATCGGTGATCGGGCTGATGGCGTTCTTCTACTTCTTCGCCCGTTTGACGCTGTTTTGCGCCGCCTGGATCGCCACCGCCGACTACAAAGGCGACAAAGCGTTGCCGGAACGCGAGCCGCCGACGCGCTGAAGCCATGCGATCGTGCCGGTGTTATCGCACACACCGGCACTTTCCTCTGGATATCAGCCAGAAAACCAGTCAATACGTCTAAATAACGAGGCGCGCGATCCGAAAAACCAGCATAACAAACTGCTCGCTCACTTTTCTTTGCCGCTTTTACAGCCATTCCCTCTGCACGAAAGCCCTTTCTCAACGTTTAACGCTGCAGAAAACAAGCCAGATAAAACATTAGTCTTTTTAACCGGTTAGCGGGGCCATTGCCCAAAGTTCCCGCGTTGAAAAGGCCGAATGCTGTCACTAAGATGGATTTTTACCCCTTCCAACAATAAGAAATATTATGCAAGCCACCATCGCACCCCCACTCGACGCCGACGACGCGTCCACACCGGTGAACTCCCGCGGGAAAGTCATCGTAGCCTCGCTGGTCGGTACCGCCATCGAGTTCTTCGACTTCTACATCTACGCCACCGCCGCGGTGATCGTGTTTCCACATATCTTCTTCCCACAGGGCGACCCGACCACCGCAACGCTGCAGTCGCTGGCCACCTTCGCCGTCGCCTTTGTCGCGCGCCCTATCGGCTCTGCGCTGTTCGGGCACTTCGGCGATCGCGTGGGGCGCAAGGTCACGCTGGTCGCCTCGCTGCTGACCATGGGGATTTCCACCGTGCTGATCGGCCTGCTGCCGAGCTATGAAACCATCGGCATCTTCGCCCCTATCCTGCTGGCGCTGGCGCGCTTCGGGCAGGGCCTGGGACTGGGCGGCGAATGGGGCGGCGCCGCCCTGCTGGCGACGGAGAACGCGCCGGCCAAAAAGCGCGCGCTGTACGGCTCCTTCCCCCAGTTGGGCGCGCCGATCGGCTTCTTCTTCGCCAACGGCACCTTCCTGCTGCTCTCCTGGCTGCTGAGCGACCAGCAGTTTATGGAATGGGGCTGGCGCGTGCCGTTCATCCTCTCCGCCGCGCTGGTGCTGATTGGCCTGTACGTTCGGGTGTCGCTGCATGAAACGCCGGTGTTCGCCAAAGTGGCCAAAGCCGGCAAACAGGTGAAAGTGCCACTCGGCACGCTGCTGAGCAAGCATCTGAAAGCGACCATCCTCGGCACTTTCATCATGCTGGCGACCTACACGCTGTTTTATCTGATGACGGTGTATTCGATGACCTACGGCACCACGCCGCAGCCGTTGGGGCTCGGCTACTCCCGCAACAGCTTCCTGTGGATGCTGATGGTGGCGGTAATCGGTTTCGGCGTGATGGTACCGATCGCCGGCCTGCTGGCGGACGCGTTCGGCCGCCGCAAGACCATGATCGCCATTACCCTGCTGATGATCGGCTTCGCGTTCCTGTTCCCGACCCTGCTGGGTTCCGGTAACCAGGCGCTGGTGATGGGCTTCCTGCTGTGCGGCCTGAGCATCATGGGGCTGACCTTTGGCCCCATGGGCGCGCTGCTGCCGGAGCTGTTCCCGACCGAAGTGCGCTATACCGGCGCGTCGTTCTCCTACAACGTCGCGTCTATTCTCGGCGCGTCCGTGGCGCCTTATATCGCCACCTGGCTGGCGGCCCACTACGGGCTGTTCTACGTCGGCATGTACCTGGCGGCGATGGCCGGGTTGACGCTGTTGGCCCTGCTGCTGATGAAAGAAACCCGCCACCAGTCGCTGTGATCCCCTACGGCCCCCTCACTGCGGGGGGCCGCACGCGTTGTGCGTTTCCTGTCATAAAACCGGGCTATGCTGGACGTTTCTCTCGGTAACAGGATTGGCCGATGTCTCTGCGTCGTGGGGTATTTGTCTGCGTTGCGCTGCTGGCGGCTCTCGCCATCGCGCTCTATTACGGGTTGAAGCCCGACCATCCCGATGCGCTGTGGCGCATCGTCAGCCAGCAATGTCTGCCCAATCAGCAGGCGCATGACAACCCGGCGCCCTGCGCGCAGGTGGATGTGCCGGCCGGCTTCGTGGTGTTTAAGGATCGCAACGGGCCGCTGCAATACCTGCTGATGCCCAGCGCCAAAATCACCGGGATAGAAAGCCCGGCGGTGCTGGACGCCGCCACGCCGAATTTCTTCGCCCAGGCCTGGCGCGCGCGCCACGTGATGGCGGAACGCTATGGCAAACCGATCGACGACGGCGATATTTCACTGGCGATCAACTCGGAATATGGCCGCACGCAAAACCAGCTGCATATTCATATCTCCTGCCTGTTGCCGGCGGTAAAACAGCGGCTGGCGCAGATCGGCCCCGATTTTATCGAGCAATGGCAACCGCTGCCCGGCGGCCTGTTGGGGCATGACTATCTGGGGCGACGGGTGACCCCTGCCGAGCTGGAACAGCAGGGCGCCTTCCGTCTGTTGGCTTCCGGCCTGCCGCGCGCCGACGGGCGCATGGGCAGCTTCGGCCTGGCGATGACCGCGCTGCCGGACGGCGATTTCCTGCTGCTGGCGACCGAGCGCAGCCTGCTGCCGTTCACCCTGGCCTCGGCGGAAGAGATCCAGGATCACGACTGCCGCCTGCTTACGCCACCGCCGCGCGCCTGATTACTTTTTGCCTTTCATCTCCCGCAGGATCTGCCCGCACTGGTTCTCCTCGCCGCCTTCACTGGGCGAGACCAGCGCCAGCAGCGCCGCCGCCGGCGTCAGCACCGCCCCCAACGCCACCGCCGCCGCGCCGCGCGCGATCAGCGGCCCGGCTTTCACCCCGGCGTCGGGGTGCTTGAAGGTGCCTTTCACGTACAGCGGCGAGCGCAGGGTCAGCACGCGCATCCCCTTGCTTTCCGGATCGATGGACAAATCCAGCCGTTCGGTGGCGAGGTTGGTGTTGCCGGTGATGTTGATCACCGCGTTCTCGGTGTCGAACACGAACAGCCGCGGCGCGGCGACGCCGCTGCGGATGCCGACGTCCGCCGCCGCGCAGTTGATGCCCACCACGTCGTCGCCGAACAGCTGCGCCACCAGATAATTGCCGACGTTCAGGCCGAGGATCTCCATCAGGCTACGGCTGATCACCCCGTTATTGATCAACAGGCGCAGGTCGCCGTTGCTGGTCGCCAGCAGCTCGGCCACCGAATTGCCGCTGCCCGTCAGCCTGGCGTCGCCGTTCATCTGCCCGAGGCTGCGCTTCATCGCCGCCACGTTCGGCAACAGCTGTTTGAGCTGGAGTTTGCGCGCATGCATATCCACCTGCCCGCGCATCGGCTTTTTGCCGCCGTCGAGGCGCACCACGGCGTTCAGGCTGCCGCCCGCCATGCCGAAGCGCAGCGGATCCAGACGCAACTCGCCATTGTTCAGCTTCAGGTGCGTGGCCAGATCGCTCAGCGGTAAATCGCTGCCGCGTTCGATGCGCGCGGCGGCAAACTTCACGTCCGCATCCATCTTGCGCCAGCTTTGCGTATCGAACTGCGCGACCGGCAGCACCTTATCCGCCGGTTGGCGGCTCTTCTCGCCGCGCCCGGCTTTGGCGGCGTTGGAATCCGCGCCGATCAACGGCGCCAGATCCGCCAACCTCAGCTGCCGGGAGTTCACCGCGCCGCTCAGCGTCGGCCGCGGCTTACCGGCAACGTATTTCAAGTCGCCGTGAATGTCGCTGTCGCCGATTTTGCCGTCGAACTTCTGATATTCGAACACGGCGCCGCCCGGCTGATGCAGGCGGGCTATCAGATGGCCATCGGTCGCATACGGCGGCGTGTTCGGCAGCAGCACGCCGGTCAGGCCATAGAGGTCACCCAGGCTTTCGCCGGAAAATTTCAGCTGCACGTCCAGGCCGCCGAGGTTCAGCGGATCGGACAAGGTGCCCGCCACCGCAACACGGGTGCTGCCGGAACGCACGTCGGCCTGCAGCGGGAACGGCAGATCGGCGCTCTGCAGTGACAGCATGCCGCCGATCTTGCCGCTGCCGCTCAGCGGTTCGCCGTTATATTTGCCCTTGACCTGCCAACCGAAAACGTAGTCGGGGGTAGCGGCCTTGCCGCCGCTCTGCTTGCCGGTCACTTCACTGAACGGCAGCGGTTTACCGAGCGGATCGATGACGGCGCGGAAATCCGCCTTCAGGGTGGCGTCTTTAAAGGCGATCTGTCCCTTGTCGAATACGATGTCATGAACGGTGAACGACCAGGCGGAAGGCGGTTGCTGCGGATCCTGGCCAGCGGCCAGATCAAACGTCCAGTTGTTGTCGCCGTTGGCCAAGCGTTCCAACGACGCATTCGGCTGCTTGAGCCAGATGCGCGGGATCAGCAGTTCTTTCCTCAGCAGCGCCAGCGGCGCGATGCTGGCGTCGACGCGCTGCAGCGTCACCATGCTGTCGCCGGGCATGTTTTTCGGGTTGCCCAGCCACACGTCTTCGGCGTGAATATGCGGCCAGGGCACCCAGGCGCGCCAGCCGCCCTCATCCCGATTACGCGACCAGTCGACGCCCAGATCGCCGCGGATGGCGAACGGCCGCCGCAGTTCGGCCGACACTTTGTCGTTGATGGTGGGTTTGAGTCGATTCCAGTCGAAGGTAGCGATGAAGATCGCCAGCGCGACGATCGCCAGCAGCACAATGCCGCCCAGCCAGCTGAAAACCTTTCCTGTTCTTGTCATAGGGCTCCCTCAGCACATAAACCGGGCTGCCGAATGAAAGGAAAAAGAATGAGCAGCCCCGTTTAAGCCTAGCTGAGGATAGGCCGGAGTTCACGCCGGCGCGCCGGGCGCGGCGAACAGCGTCGGTACGCTGTGCAGAGTTTCAAAGCACGCCGGGCGGGAAAGATAGTAGCCCTGCGCGGCCAACGCGCCGGAACGCTGCACCAGCCGCCACTCCTGCTCGGTTTCCACGCCTTCGACGATCACCCCGTCGCTGTGCTGGTTCATCATCGTGATCAGGGTGCCGAGCAGCTGTACGCCCTCTTCCGACTGTTTGAGCAAGGTGAACAACTCGCGCGCCACCTTGATGTATTGATAGCGCCAGGCGCCGACGGCGGAGAAGTTGGCCAGCCCGCTGCCGAAATCGTCCAGCCACAGCCGTTCGCCGCCGACGATCTGCTGCAACGGGTGGTTTGACGCCGTTTCGGCGTGCTCCACCAGCTCGAAGCGCAGATAGGGCATCTCGGCGATCTGGCGTTGCAGCTCGCTATGACGTTGCAACGCTTGCAGCGCGATGCCGTCGATATTGACCGACACCATCACCGCGTGGCGAATGAACAATGCCTGCCAGCGCTGCAACAACGCCAGCTGTTCCTGGATCACCCGCAAACGCTGGGCGACGCCGAGCGAGGCGAAATACTGTTCCGGGGATTGCCGTTTGTCCGGCTCATTCGGGTGATATACCGCCGTCAGCAGTTCCACCGCCAGCAGCGCGCCGCTGGTGCGATAAATCGGCTGGAAGGTATACAAGCGCCGGCATTGCCGCCAGTAGCGCCGCGATTTGGCGCAGGCATAGAGGGCAAAACAGGGCGCCAGCAGACCCGAGATCAGGTTGGTTATCATCGGTACTATCGCCGTGGCGGGGAAGTGAGAGCGCTGCCGCTGTTTCTTTACCCAGCTTATCGGCCGCACCGCGTAAAACTTTAAGCATGAATTGCCGCGCGCTTTCCTCTTCGCCCTGTTGGCACGGGCCGATCGCGATCATAAAAAATTAAAACACTGTTTTAATTTATTGACTCCCTCACCGCCTTGCGTGGAGACTGATGGCTGTTGCTTCTTCTTTAGCCAGGGCTTATTGACGATGATTATCCGAAATCTCGCCGTGATCGGCGAATGCATGATCGAGCTGTCGCAGCAGGGCGCGCAGCTGACGCGCGGCTTTGGCGGCGATACCCTCAACACCGCCGTCTACCTCGCCCGCCAAATGCCGGAACAGGCGCTGCAGGTGCATTACGTCACCGCGCTCGGCACCGACAGCTTCAGCGGCGAGATGCTGCAGGCCTGGCGGCAGGAGAAGATCGAGACCGGGCTGATTCAGCAGTTGGAAAACAAACTGCCGGGCCTGTACGTGATCGAAACCGACGCCGCCGGCGAACGCACCTTCTACTACTGGCGCAACGACGCCGCCGCCCGGTATTGGCTTGCGGGCCCCCAGGCCGAGGTACTGTGCGCCCAGCTGGCACAGTTCGATTATCTGTATCTCAGCGGCATTAGCCTTGCGATCCTCGCGCCTGCCGACCGCACGAAGCTGCTGGCGCTGCTGCACCGCTGCCGCGCCAACGGCGGCCAGGTTATCTTCGACAACAACTACCGCCCGCGCCTGTGGCAAAGCCGTGAAGAAACACAGCTGGCCTACCGCGAGGTGCTGGCCTGCACCGACATTGCCTTCCTGACGCTGGATGACGAAGCGTTGCTGTGGGGCACGCAGCCGGTTGAACAGGTGGTGGCACGCACGCAGGCGCTCGGCGTCGGCGAGATCGTTATCAAACGCGGCGCGGATGCCTGTCTGGTGTTCGGCGTGGAGGGAGAGCGACTTGAGGTACCGGCGATTGCGCTGCCGCCGGAGTGCGTAGTGGATACCACCGCGGCGGGCGACGCTTTCAGCGCCGGTTATCTGGCGGAACGCCTGAGCGGCGGCAGCGCCCAGCAGGCGGCGCAGCGCGGCCACCGGCTTGCCGCGACGGTGATCCAACATCGCGGCGCCATCATTCCCGCAACGGCAATGCCCGCATAGCCAATAAGGCGGCGGCGAGGTTACCCCGCCGCCCGCGCAATAGTTCCCAGAAACATTGATCAGAGGATGATTGAAAGAATTTCCCTGGCGTTGGCTTATTTCCGCCCAGAGCTGCTAAGCTCGGGTCTTGGCATTACCGCCTTTTTGAATTTATTAGCCGAGTATAAATTTCAATCCGCCGCACTGACTAGCTGGACTTTGGTGCAGGTCGGGCTGAGCCGCCGAACGACAGGGAGGTTACCGATGGCCGTCGCATTCGCCAACGCCGTCGCCGCAAGACTGCATCTTGACGGCCGACTGCACGCCTTCAGCCAATTCAAATACGCTTATTTGACCTTCAACAAACACCGTCCCGATCGCCATCTGCTGGTCTCGAGCTACCCGCAAGAATGGCTGGACATCTACAGCGCCAATCGCTATCAGCGCATCGATCCCGTCGTGCGCGCCGCCCATAGTCGCTGCGCGCCCTTCATGTGGCACGACACCCCCGTCACCACCGAGGATCGGCATTACCGGAAGATCTTCAGCCAGGCGCGGGAATACGACATCGTGCACGGCTGCAGCTTTGTTTTGCACGATCACGACAACAACCTGGCGATCTTGTCGATCAGCGCCACGGCAGCCGATGACGCCGATCTGCGGCAGCTGATGGAAGACGAGAGGGCCAGCCTGCAGATGGTATTGGTCGATACCCACCAGCACGCTCTGGCCTTGGCCAGCGCCGAGGCGAGCCGGACAGACCGGCTCTCGCCGCGCGAAGGGGAAATCCTCTACTGGGCCAGCCAGGGCAAAACCTACCATGAGATCGCGCTGATCCTGGGGATCAAAACCGGCACGGTGAAGTTTCACATCGGCAATGCGGTGCGTAAGCTGGGGGTCGCCAACGCCAAACACGCGATCCGGCGCTGCCTTGAACGGCAGCTGCTCGCGCCGCCGGAGGCATAAAAAAAGCCGGCATCACAGCCGGCTTTGTGTTCTTTACCTTGCGGAAAATCAGCCCGCAACGGCGATACGTTTCATGTCGGTCATGTAGCCACGCAGTTTGCGACCGACGGTTTCGATTGGGTGACTGCGCACCGCTTCGTTCACGTCGCGCAGCTGCGCGTTGTCCACCGCCGTACCCGCCGCGGCTTTGCCCAAATCGCCCGTCTGCAGGGTGGTCATGAAGTCCTTCAGCAGCGGTACCGCCGCGTTAGCGAACAGGTAGTTGCCGTACTCTGCGGTATCGGAGATAACCACGTTCATTTCATACAGACGTTTGCGCGCAATGGTGTTGGCGATCAGCGGCAGCTCGTGCAGCGACTCATAGTAAGCCGACTCTTCGATGATGCCGGCATCGACCATGGTTTCGAACGCCAGCTCAACGCCCGCTTTCACCATCGCCACCATCAGCACGCCGTGATCGAAGTACTCTTGCTCGCTGATTTTGCCTTCAAACTGCGGCGCATTCTCGAACGCGGTTTTGCCGGTCTCTTCGCGCCAGGTCAGCAATTTCACGTCGTCTTCCGCCCAGTCGGCCATCATGCCGCTGGAGAACGCGCCGGAGATGATGTCATCCATGTGCTTCTGGAACAGCGGCGCCATGATGGTTTTCAGCTGTTCGGACAGCGCATAGGCACGCAGCTTGGCCGGGTTGGACAGGCGATCCATCATCAGCGTGATGCCGCCCTGCTTCAGCGCTTCGGTGATGGTTTCCCAGCCGAACTGAATCAGTTTCTCGGCGTAAGCCGGATCGGTGCCCTCAGCAACCAACTTATCGAAGCACAGCAGCGAACCCGCCTGCAGCATGCCGCACAGAATGGTCTGCTCGCCCATCAGGTCAGATTTCACTTCGGCCACGAAGGAGGACTCCAGCACGCCGGCACGGTGGCCGCCGGTCGCCGCCGCCCAGGCCTTGGCGATCGCCATGCCTTCGCCTTTCGGATCGTTTTCCGGGTGAACCGCAATCAGAGTCGGCACGCCGAAGCCGCGCTTGTACTCTTCACGCACTTCGGTGCCCGGGCATTTCGGCGCGACCATCACCACGGTGATGTCTTTACGCACCTGCTCACCCACTTCAACGATGTTGAAGCCGTGGGAGTAACCCAGCGCCGCGCCGTCTTTCATCAGCGGCTGCACCGCACGCACCACGGAAGAGTGCTGCTTGTCCGGGGTCAGGTTGACCACCAGATCCGCCTGCGGGATCAGGTCTTCGTAGGTGCCGACCTTAAAGCCGTTTTCGGTCGCCTTGCGCCAGGAAGCGCGCTTCTCGTCGATCGCTTCTTTGCGCAGGGCATAGGCGACGTCCAGGCCGGAGTCGCGCATGTTCAGCCCCTGGTTCAGACCCTGGGCGCCACAGCCGACAATCACCACTTTTTTACCTTTCAGGTAGCCGGCTTCGTCAGCAAATTCGTCGCGCGCCATAAAGCGGCATTTACCCAATTGCGCCAACTGCTGACGCAGGTTCAATGTGTTGAAATAGTTAGCCATGGTGGTACTCCGGTTTGATGTTGTCTTGCATTGTTATTTTCATTCCCCGCCCTGTCTGTGCGGAGATTCGTTAAACTCAATGTATAACAGGAAATGCGTTGCTTAAATTGATATATTGAGAACGTGATATTGCAATTTATGCAACACTCTCACTGCGAGCGTATCGATATGGATTTACGTGATTTAAAGCTGTTCCTGCATTTGGCCGAAAGCCATCACTTCGGGCGCACCGCCAAGGCGATGCACGTCAGCCCGTCGACGCTCTCCCGCCAGATCCAGCGGCTGGAAGAGATCCTCGGGCAGCCGCTGTTCCTGCGCGACAACCGCACCGTGCAGCTCACCGACGCCGGCGAACAGCTGAAAGAATTCGCCCAACAGACGCTGCTGCAGTATCAGCAGCTGAAGCACTCGCTCGGCCAGCACGGCCCTTCGCTGAGCGGCGAACTGCGGCTGTTCTGCTCGGTGACCGCGGCGTACAGCCACCTGCCGCCGATCCTCGATCGTTTCCGCGCGCAGCACCCGCTGGTCGAGATTAAGCTGACCACCGGCGACGCCGCCGACGCGGTCGACAAAGTGCAATCCAACGAGGCCGATCTCGGCATCGCCGGCCGGCCGGAAACGCTGCCCGCCAGCGTGGCGTTCACCAAAATCGGCGAAATTCCGCTGGTGCTGATCGCGCCGGCGCTGCCCTGTGCGGTGCGCAGCCAGGCATTCGCCGACAGGCCCGACTGGGCCGAGATCCCGTTCATCCTGCCGGAGCACGGCCCGTCGCGAAAACGCATCGAGCTGTGGTTCCGCCGCCACCGCATCAGCAATCCGCTGATTTACGCCACCGTCGGCGGCCACGAAGCCATCGTGTCGATGGTCGCGTTAGGCTGCGGCATCGCGCTGATCCCGAGCGTGGTGGTGGACAACAGCCCGGAGCCGGTACGCAACCGCATCTCGCAGCTGGATAACATCTCGATGGTCGAACCGTTCGAGCTGGGGGTCTGCGTCCAGAAAAAGCGCCTCAGCGATCCGCTGATCGACGCCTTTTGGCGCTTGCTGCATCCCCGCTGACGCGGGGTTTACAGATCCGCCGGATCGATCTGCTTCATCGTCTCTACCTGCATCAGCCAGTGGTAGAGCGGCTCAAGCTGCAAAAATGCCCCGGCCAGCAGCGGCACCAGATCGGCGCTGAACAGCTTTTCCACTTCGCTGTCGGTCACCATCACCGCAAACGACTTGCGGTTGTACCAGGTGGCGATCTCCGCCGCCTGCTCCTTCACCAGCGGGCGCTTGTAGCTCTCACCCACCAGCTCGAATGGCCGCCGGCAGCAGGCGGCCACCTCAAGGAAAGGCTGCGGCCGCTGCCTCAGCGTATGGCGGAACAGATCCATGGTCGGCTTGTTGGCGCTGTAGTAGCCGAGCCCATAGCGCAGCATGTCCGGCCCCAGTTCGAAAAAGTAGACCGGCGCGTCTTTCCAGTCTTTGCTCGGACGCTTGAACGTCAGCCACATGCGGCTGCGGTAGCGCGATTTGTCATGAGAAAAGCGCGTGTCGCGATGAATGCGCGACAGCGTTTTGCCGATCGCCGGGCGAGTCTCGAACTGCGGGTCGATCGCCAGCATGCCGGGAGCCAGCTGCTCCACCAGCGCGCGAAACGGCGCCAGCAGCTCGCGATCGTAGATATCGCGGTTGCCGTCGAACCACGCCTTATCGTTCTCGATCCGCACCTGCTGCAGGAAATTCAGACCCTGCTGGCTAAAGCCGGAGAAAGGTTGCGCCATAAGTTTTTCCGTTCTGACGGTTTATCGGGTGTTGCGCAGATCTTCCCTCTGCCAACGGCGTTTGATAAACACGCGCCGACGCGTGCGAAAATAAGCGACATAGAGAGAGAACGCCGCCCGGTTGCTGAATAGTGCACCGCCAACCACGCCCCCCAGCAGCATGGCGACAGTGGCGATGCCGGTCATCCCCGCCGCCCACGCCGCCACGGCGCCAAGGCAAAACAGGCCGAGCATGCCAAGGTAATATTGCAACAATACCACCCCGCTGTTTTTACCCTGCACCAGTTGGAACAGGATCAACGTCATCCACACCGCCACGATCGCGCCGCTGCCCATGAGAACGGCGGCGGAAGTCTTGCCGCTCCAGGCGGCCGCCACGTCCGTGGCCAGGCCCATCACGCCCGCCAGCCCCAGCGTCAGGCATACCATCAGCAACATGACATTGCCGACGCCCGGCGGCGACAGCCGCTGGCCCGGCGTCAGGAAATGCTGTTCGAGCTGCGCATCCACGCCGGCGAACAGTGCGCGATCGCGCGCCGCGATTTGGCGTTCCATCTCCCGGCCCTGCGTCAATAAGCGGGCCAGCCGGCCGGGTAAACGCACCGGGCTCACCCCTGCAAAAAGAAGCGGAACGCCGGGTTGTCGGTTTCGTCGTGGCAATCGTAGCCCAGCGCCTGCAGGTGCCGCTCGAATTCCGGCTCGGTTTGCGCCAGTTCGAAGGCCGCCAGCACCCGGCCGAAGTCGGTGCCGTGGCTGCGATAGTGGAACAGCGAAATGTTCCAGTGCGTGCCCAGCGTTTGCAGGAATTTCAGCAGCGCGCCCGGCGACTCCGGAAACTCAAAGCTGTACAGCCGTTCGCGCAGCGGCTTCGACGGACGCCCGCCCACCATGTAGCGCACGTGCAGTTTGGCCATCTCGTCGTCCGACAGATCCACCACCTGATAACCGTCGGCATTGAGCTCGTCGATGATTTCCCGCCGTTCGGCGTGCCCGCGCGTCAGACGCACGCCGACAAAAATACAGGCGTTGTCGGCATCGGCGTAGCGATAGTTGAATTCGGTCACCGAGCGGCCGCCCAACAGTTGGCAGAACTTGAGGAAGCTGCCCTGCTGTTCCGGAATGGTCACCGCCAACAGCGCTTCGCGCTGTTCGCCCAGTTCGCAACGCTCGGAAACGTAGCGCAGCCCGTGGAAGTTGAGGTTGGCGCCGGATAACACGTGCGCCAGACGCTCGCCCTGAATGTTGTGCTGCTGGACGTACTTTTTCAGCCCCGCCAGCGCCAACGCGCCGGAAGGTTCAGCAATGGCACGCACGTCCTCGAACAGATCTTTGACCGCCGCACAGATGGCGTCGCTGTCCACGGTGATTACGTCGTCCAGATACTCACGGCACAGGCGGAAGGTTTCGTCGCCGATACGCTTTACCGCCACGCCTTCGGCGAACAGCCCGACGCGCGCCAGATCCACCGGATGGCCGGCATCCAGCGCCGCGCGCAGGCAGGCGGAGTCTTCCGCTTCGACGCCGATCACTTTGATCTGCGGCATCAGCTGCTTGATCAGCACCGCCACCCCGGCGGCCAGGCCGCCGCCGCCGACCGGCACGAAGACCCGATCCAGATGCGCGTCTTGCTGCAGCAGCTCCATCGCCAGCGTGCCCTGCCCGGCGATCACCGTCGGATGATCGAACGGCGGCACGAAGGTCATGCCCTGCTGCTGGGAAAGCTCGATCGCCTTCGCTTTGGCCTCGTCGAAATTGGCGCCGTGCAGCAGCACTTCGCCGCCGAAACCGCGCACCGCATCCACTTTGATGTCCGCGGTGGACACCGGCATCACGATCAGCGTTTTGATGCCCAGCCGTTTACCGGAGAAGGCGACGCCCTGCGCGTGGTTGCCGGCCGAAGCCGTCACGACGCCGCGCGCCTTCTGCTCTTCGTCCAGCCCGGCGATCATCGCATAGGCCCCGCGCAGCTTGAAGCTGTGCACCGGCTGACGATCTTCGCGCTTCACCAAAATGGTGTTGCCGAGGCGCGAAGAAATTTTGTTCATGGCCTGCAACGGGGTGACCTGCGCCACCTCGTAGACCGGCGAGCGCAGTACCGCTCGCAGATATTCCGCGCCGCAGGGGGCGCTGGGTAGGGGTTGAGAGACCGCCATGCTGCTTATCCCCCCAGTTTGCTCTTGTCGCGTACCGCGCCTTTGTCGGCGCTGGTGGCCAACGAGGCGTAGGCGCGCAGCGCGAAGGATACCTGACGCTCACGGTTTTTCGGCGTCCAGGCCGCGTCGCCGCGCGCCAGTTCCGCTTCATGCCGCGCCGCCAGCTCCTGCTCGCTGACGTCCAGCTGGATGCCGCGATGAGGAATGTCGATCGCGATCGTGTCGCCGTCCTGCACCAGGGCGATCAGGCCGCCGTTGGCCGCCTCCGGCGAGGCGTGGCCGATGGACAGCCCCGAGGTGCCTCCGGAGAAACGCCCGTCGGTAATCAGCGCGCACGCCTTGCCCAGCCCCATCGATTTCAGATACGTGGTTGGGTAAAGCATTTCCTGCATGCCCGGCCCGCCTTTCGGCCCTTCGTAACGGATAACGACCACGTCGCCCGCCACCACTTTGCCGCCGAGGATCGCTTCTACCGCATCATCCTGGCTTTCATACACTTTGGCCGGGCCGCGGAAGGTGAGGATTTCCTTGTCTACGCCGGCGGTTTTGACGATGCAGCCGTTTTCCGCCAGGTTACCGTACAGCACCGCCAACCCGCCGTCCTGACTGTAGGCGTGCTCACGGGTGCGGATGCAGCCCTCCTTGCGGTCGGTGTCCAGCGAATCCCAGCGGCAGTCCTGCGAGAATGCCTGCGTGGTGCGGATACCGGCCGGCCCGGCGGAGTACATTTTCTTGACGCTTTCGTCGCGGGTCAGCATTACGTCGTAGGCTTCCAGCGTCTGCGGCAGGGTCAGCCCCAGCACGTTGTTCACCTCGCGGTTCAGCAAGCCGGCGCGATCCAGCTCGCCGAGGATGCCGATGACGCCGCCGGCGCGGTGCACGTCTTCCATATGGTATTTCTGCGTGCTCGGCGCCACCTTGCACAGGTGCGGCACTTTGCGCGACAGGCGATCGATGTCTTCCATGGTGAAGTCCACCTCGCCTTCCTGCGCCGAAGCCAGCAGGTGCAGTACGGTGTTGGTCGAGCCACCCATGGCGATGTCCAGCGTCATGGCGTTCTCAAACGCCGCCTTGTTGGCGATATTGCGCGGCAGCGCGCTCTCGTCGTCCTGCTCGTAATAGCGTTTGGTCAGCTCGACGATGCGCTTGCCGGCGTTGAGGAACAGCGCTTTGCGATCGGCGTGGGTGGCCAGCAGCGAGCCGTTGCCCGGCTGCGACAGGCCCAGCGCTTCGGTCAGGCAGTTCATCGAGTTAGCGGTGAACATGCCGGAGCAGGAACCGCAGGTCGGGCAGGCGGAACGCTCGATCTGCTCGCTGTCGGCGTCGCTGACGTTCGGGTTAGCGCCCTGGATCATCGCATCCACCAGATCCAGCTTGATGATCTGGTTGGAGAGTTTGGTCTTGCCGGCTTCCATCGGGCCGCCGGAGACAAAGATCACCGGGATATTCAGGCGCAACGCCGCCATCAGCATGCCCGGGGTGATCTTGTCGCAGTTGGAGATGCACACCATCGCGTCGGCGCAGTGGGCGTTCACCATGTATTCGACCGAGTCGGCGATCAGCTCGCGCGACGGCAGGGAATAGAGCATGCCGCCGTGGCCCATGGCGATGCCGTCATCCACCGCGATGGTGTTGAACTCTTTGGCCACGCCGCCAGAGGCTTCGATCTGCTCGGCGACCAGTTTGCCCAGATCGCGCAGATGCACGTGGCCCGGCACGAATTGGGTAAAGGAGTTGACCACGGCGATGATCGGCTTGCCGAAATCGGCGTCGGTCATCCCGGTCGCGCGCCACAATGCGCGGGCACCCGCCATATTGCGGCCGTGGGTGGTGGTGGCGGAACGGTACTTAGGCATGCTCTTTTCACTCCAAATGTATTTATGACAGGCGGCGAACGAACCGCCTGGATATTCTTATCTGTCTGTCTTGTCGTTACGGATTTACCGGATCCAGCCAGCCGTATTTGTCTTCTGTCTTGCCGCTGAACAGGCCGAAGAACGCCTGTTGGATCTGTTTGGTCACCGGGCCGCATTTGCCGATGCCGACCTGAATGCCGTCCACGCTGCGTACCGGCGTGATTTCCGCCGCGGTGCCGGACATGAACACTTCGTCGGCCAGGTACAGCGATTCGCGCGACAGCACCTGCTCACGCACTTCGAAGCCCATGTCTTTCGCCAGCTTGATGATCGCGTCGCGGGTGATGCCCGGCAGCGCCGAAGAGGTGAACGGCGGGGTGTAAATCACACCGTCTTTCACTTCAAACAGGTTCTCGCCCGCCCCTTCGGAAATGTAGCCGTGCACGTCGAGCGCGATGCCTTCCTGATAGCCGTGGCGACGCGCTTCGCTGCCCACCAACAGGGAGGAAAGATAGTTACCGCCGGCCTTGGCCGCAGTGGGGATCGTGTTTGGTGCGACGCGGTGCCAGGAGGAGACCATCGCATCGATGCCTTGATCCAGCGCTTCTTCACCCAGATAAGCGCCCCAAGGAAACGCCGCGATAATCACGTCCGTTTTGTAACCGGCCGGCGGGTTGACGCCCATGCCGACATCGCCGACGAACACCAGCGGGCGGATGTACGCGCTGACCAGGTTGTTCTTGCGCAGCGTGGCACGGCAGGCTTCCATCAGCTCGTCGACGCTTTGCGAAACCGGCATGCGGTAGATTTTCGCCGAATCGTGCAGGCGCTGCATATGTTCGCGATGGCGAAACACCACCGGCCCCAAGTGCGAGTCGTAGCAGCGCACGCCTTCAAATACCGACGTGCCGTAATGCAGCGCGTGCGACATCACGTGCACTTTGGCCTCGGCCCAGGGAACCATCTCACCATTGAACCAAATGTAATCGGCTTTCTTTGTCATTGTTATTTATCCTTCTCGGCGCCTCAGGCGCGTATTTGTTGTGATGTTGGCTGCTGGATCTCGACGCAGGAGACGTCCAGCAGTTTGCTTAACTGAGATGACAACAGGGCGACCGGACGCGGGCTGGCAACGGTCAATTCGATATTGATGCTGTCGGCGTTGGCCGGAGAAACCATATTCATAGCACAAACCTGAAAGCCGCGATGACGCACGACCCGCAATACGCGCTCTAACATTTCGGGGCGAAAACGCGCCTGGATCGAGAGTTGATGCTGCATCATGATATTTCCTCCAACATGGTTTCGTTGCCGGCGCCCGGCGGCACCAGCGGCCAGACGTTTTCGAGTTCGTCGATAGAGACCTGCAGCAGATAAGGGCCTTCGGTGCTGAACAGCGCCTCGAGCGCGCCTTCCACCTGATCCTTGCGGCTGATGCGCTGGCCGGGAATGCCGAAGGCGGCGGCCAGCATCAGGAAGTCGGGGTTATCGGACAGGTTGGTTTCGCTGTAGCGGCCGTCGAAGAACAGCTGCTGCCATTGACGCACCATTCCGAGGCGCTGGTTGTCCAGCAGCACGATCTTGAGCGGCAGCTGTTTGCGCTTGATGGTACCCAGCTCCTGCACGTTCATCATGAAGGAGCCATCGCCCGAGACGCAGATCACCGTATCTTGCGGACGCGCGACTTGAGCCCCCACCGCCGCCGGCACGCCGAACCCCATGGTGCCGAGGCCGCTGGAGGTGATGAAATTCTCCGGGCGTTCGAACGTCATGTGCTGCGCGCTCCACATCTGGTGCTGGCCCACGTCGGTGGTCACCACGCTGTTGGCCGGCTTGCGGGCGGACAGCTGGCGCAAGAACAATGGCGCGTAGATCGGCTGGCCGGGGTGATCGTAGCGACAGACGTGCTCGGCTTTCAGCGCCGTCACCTGCTGCTGCCAGGCGGCGATGTTCAGCGGGCGCTGCAACGCCGGCAGCAATGTTTTCAAATCGCCCTGCAGGGCGATATGCGCCTGGCGCAGCTTGCTCATCTCCGCCGGATCGATATCCATGTGGATCACTTTGGCGTGCGGCGCGAAGGCGTTCAGTTTGCCGGTCACGCGGTCATCGAAACGCGCGCCGACGGCAATCAGCAGATCGCACGCCTGCACCGCCAGGTTGGCAGCCTTAGTGCCGTGCATACCCAACATGCCGAGGTACAGCGGATCTTGCGCATCCGGCGCGCCCAGCCCCTTCAGGGTGGCGACGTTCGGCATGCGGGTCACGGCGATAAATTCACGCAGCGCCGGCACCGCCTGTGCCATACCCACGCCGCCGCCGACGTACAGCATCGGTTTGTGCGCCTGCGCCAGCAGCTCGGCCGCTTCTGCCAACGCTGCCGCCGGGAACGCCGGCGCTTCGTCGACCGGCATCAGATGCGGGTGCAAGTCGCCCTGCGCCAGCTGGATGTCTTTCGGGATATCGATCAGCACCGGGCCAGGGCGGCCGCCTGCGGCGATGGCGAACGCTTCCGCCATGATGCCCGGCAAGGCGTCCAGCGATTCCACCAGGAAACTGTGCTTGGTGCAGGCCAGAGACAGGCCGAGAACATCGATCTCCTGAAAGGCATCGGTGCCGATCAGCGCGGAACCCACCTGACCGGTGATGGCGACAACGGGAACGGAATCGAGCAGCGCATCAGCCAGGCCAGTGATCAGGTTGGTGGCGCCAGGGCCGGAAGTGGCGATGCAAACGCCGACTTTGCCAGTGGCGCGGGCGTAGCCGATGGCGGCCATCGCGGCGCCCTGTTCATGGCGACACAGCAGGTGTTCCACACCACCGTCGTACAGCGCATCGTACACCGGCATGATTGCCCCGCCCGGATAGCCGAATACGGTATCCACCCCCTGCGCACGCAACGCTTGAACTACCCACTGAGCGCCATTCATAGTTATTTCCCCGCCTTACTTCGACAACTGCAGGATTTTGTTCTGTTTTTCATGCTCTGCCCCTTGCTCCACTTTTCTCTTGCCAATAAAAAACCCCCGGACCTGACGGTGCGGGGGTTCTCTTGCGATTCCGGCTTGTTTGCTAAGCCTTTCTTCGTCCAAGTGCAGCCCCGCACGGTGGGATAATAATCACCACCACGCTAATCACGACTAGGCTAATCACTTGGGCAAAGGCTTTCATAATGGGTTTGTTCACTGTGCTCATTCAGAACTAATGCTTACAGAGGTACCATAGTCGCGCGCGGCATGACAACACTTTTTTTGCGTTATTATTCGGCGCAATCTGGTCATACCTCACGCAAATCGCCACTCTTTCACACGTTGGCGCGCATGTCCGGATTTTTCACCGCGTCGGTGATCGCCTTGCCGCGCGTATCCTTGCCAAAGAACACCAACAGGGCGATCGCCACCGCCACCGTACCGGCGACGATCGCCATCGCCAGGCCGTAATTGTGCCCATGATGCTCGGCGATGGTGGCTTGCAGCGTGGCGTTGACCGAGGCTATCAGATTGCCCAGCTGGTACACGAACCCCGGCAGCACCGCGCGGGTGTTGGCCGGCACCAGTTCGGTCAGGTAGGTCGGTATCACGCCCCAGGCACCCTGCACCATGAACTGCATCAGGAAAGCGCCGATCCCGAGCATCAGTGAACCGCTGGAAAACGCCCACAGCGGGATCACCGGCAACGCCAGCAGCGCGGCGATGATGATCGCTTTCTTACGGCCGATCTTTTCCGATAACGAACCGAAGAAAACGCCGCCGATAATGGACGCGATATTGTAGCTTATGGCAATGATACTGACGGTTTTAGGGTCGAAACCGTGCTGAACTTTCAAAAATACCGGATACAGATCTTGCGTGCCGTGGGAGAAGAAATTGAACGCCGCCATCAGCAGCACCAGATAGCAGCACAGCTTCCAGTGGCTCTTCAGCACCGGTAGCAAGGCGGTGCTTTCTTTGCGTTCGCGCGCCGCCAGCCACACCGGCGACTCCTGCACGCAATAATAAATAAACGGCAGCAGCAGGATCGGCGCTGCGCCGATAACGAACATGCCGCGCCAGCCGACCGTTTCGAACAGCAGGCCGTACACCACCGCCGCCAGCAGATAACCGAACGGATAGCCGGCTTGGAAAATACCCGACATCAGGCCGCGTGAGCGGTCCGGTATGGTTTCCATCGCCAATGACGACGCCACGCCCCAGATGCCGCCCATCGCCACCCCGTACAGCACCCGCAACAGCAAAAAGACCGTCAGCGAGGGCGCGGCGGCGGAGAGCAGCTCAAACACCGAGAAGAAGACGATATTCAGCATCAGGATCGGCTTGCGGCCATATTTTTCCGCCGCGCGCCCGAAGATCAGCGCGCCGATAGGCCGCACCGCCAGCGTGAGCAGAATCGCCAACGTCACCTGTTCCAGGCCGACGTGAAAGGATTGCGCGATATCGCTGAGTAAGAATACCAGCACGAAAAAATCGAAAGCGTCGAGCGTCCAGCTTGAAAAGCTGGCGATTGCCGCATTGCGTTGCAGCGGGGTCCAACCAAACATAGTGTTATCCCTACCGTAGAGTACGAAGTCAGGAGGCTTAGCGGCTGCCGGGCAGAATGCGGCGGCGGTCGGAGTTTGTTAAAGAAGTGATTTTTCTTTTAATCAATTGTTAAATATACCCATCAAGCCTATGGTTGCAATGCGTCTGGGCCGCTAATGTGTTGCAGCCTTCGGCGATATTGTTAATGGGTATTGCCGCAGCCTGCGAGGCGGATCGCACAATCTCATTCAATGAGATAAAAATCGGTGATTAAGCTGCGAAAACCATCGAAAAAATACCAATAATGCCGCGCGCCACCAGGATGAATCGCGCATCATGTCGCCATCAGCAAGGAGAGCGATATGTCACTGTCGGTAATCTATAGCCGCGCCATCATCGGCGTTCAGGCCCCTTCCGTCACGGTAGAGGTGCATATCAGCAATGGCCTGCCCGGCCTGACGCTGGTCGGTCTGCCGGAAACCACGGTGAAAGAAGCGCGCGATCGGGTGCGCAGCGCCCTGATCAACAACGGTTTCACCTTCCCCGCACGGCGCATTACCGTCAATTTAGCGCCCGCCGATCTGCCGAAAGAAGGCGGGCGTTACGATCTGCCGATAGCGTTGGCTATCCTCGCCGCCTCCGAGCAACTGCCCCTCGCCCCCCTGGCGCGCTACGAGTTTCTCGGCGAGCTGGCGCTGTCCGGCTCACTGCGCGCGGTCCAGGGCGCTATCCCGGCGGCGCTGGCGGCGGCCGAGGCCGGGCGACAACTGATCCTCTCAACGGATAACGCCGCCGAGGTCGGCCTGATCGCACAGTCGCACTCCCATACCGCCCGACACCTGTTGGAAGTCTGCGCCTTTCTGCTCGGCCAGGGCGAGCTACCGGTGGCGGCCACGCCTCCCGCTGCGGACAACGTCTGCGAAAGCGCCGACCTGCGCGACATCATCGGCCAGGAACAGGCCAAACGGGCACTGGAGATCGCCGCCGCCGGCGGGCATAACCTGCTGTTGATCGGGCCGCCTGGCACCGGTAAAACCATGCTGGCCAGCCGTCTCACGGGCTTGCTGCCGCCGCTCGCGGAGCATGAAGCGCTGGAAAGCCTGGCGGTCGCCAGCTTGCAGCATCATGTTCCCACCGCTCTGCTATCGCGCCAGCGGCCGTTTCGCGCGCCGCATCACAGCGCATCGATGGCGGCATTGGTCGGCGGCGGCTCACTGCCGCGCCCGGGCGAGATCTCGATGGCGCATAACGGCGTGCTATTTCTGGATGAGCTGCCGGAATTCGAGCGCAAGGTACTGGATGCGCTGCGTGAACCGCTGGAATCCGGCGAGATCGTGATTTCACGCGCCAACGCCAAGGTCTGCTTCCCTGCAAGGGTACAATTGATCGCAGCGATGAACCCCAGCCCAACCGGGCATTACCAAGGGTTGCACAATCGCGCCTCACCGCAGCAGGTGCTGCGTTATCTGGCTCGGCTATCGGGGCCTTTTCTCGACCGTTTCGATCTGTCTATCGAGGTGCCGCTGCTGCCGCCGGGTACGCTCAGTCAGCGGCAAAGGCATGGAGAAAGCAGCGAGCAAGTGAGAGAAAGAGTGTTACTGGCGCGCGCCCGGCAGCTCGAACGCGCCGGGAAAGTCAACGCGCTGTTGAGCAACCGCGAAGTGGAACGGGATTGCGTTTTGCAGGCGGCAGACGCCGAGTTTTTGGAGACGACATTAAACGCGCTGGGGTTATCGGTCCGCGCCTGGCAGCGCATCTTGAAGGTTGCACGCACGCTGGCAGATTTGGCGGGAGATGCTGAGCTCAACAGGCGCCACCTCAGCGAAGCGCTGGGCTATCGCAGTATGGACCGTCTGCTGTTACAGCTGCATCGGAGTCTGGAATAGAAAATGGGGCCCGCAGGCCCCATCGTCTTTAGTCGTCGCTGTCGCTGTAATCTTCTACTGCGTCAGCCTGCGGTTTACCGCCGGACAGAGTATGGAATTTCTTCGGGCGACGTGTGCGCGCCAGATATTTAGCCCATACTTTTTCCTGCTCGGTAGCCGCTTCGCGCTCACCGCGGCACACTGCGACGAACAGCTGTTCTTCTTCAGTGACCGGCTGGCGTTTACCTGAGTCCAACTCGTTAAACGCGTAGCCGAAGCGCTCTAGCAATTGCGCCTCTTTAATGGTGAAATCGCCGTGACGGGAGAACCCGCGAGGGTAATGTTTATTATCAAAAAAACGATTGGTCGTGGTGAAGCTATCCGCCATCTGACACGCTCCTAATTCTCTTATGGCCGTGCTGTTTATGGCGCGGAGTATTAGATAGGCTTGACAGCGTGTAAAACAAAACATTTAAATCTTAACGACAAATTTTTTTGGAGATAGGTGTGGATACCGAATTACTGAAAACCTTTTTGGAGGTCAGTAGAACGCGTCACTTTGGCAGAGCCGCAGAATCTTTGTACTTAACGCAGTCCGCGGTCAGTTTCCGCATCCGTCAGTTAGAAAACCAGCTGGGCGCAAATTTATTTACCCGTCATCGCAATAATATCCGCCTGACACCTGCCGGTGAGCGGCTTCTACCCTATGCCGAGAGCCTGATGAACACCTGGCAGTTGGCGAAGAAGGAGGTCGTGCGTTCGCTGCAACACACCGAGTTGTCGATCGGCGCTACCGCTTCGCTGTGGGAAGCCTATCTGACCCCCTGGTTGCAAGCGCTCTATCAACAACGCGAGGCGCTACAGCTCGAAGCCAGGGTGGCATTAAGGCACTCTTTGGTAAAACAATTGCATGAAAGGCAGCTCGATTTACTGATCACCACTGAACCGCCGAAGATGGATGAATTGGCCAGCCAGCAGCTGAGCAATTTCTCATTACGCCTGTTCTCATCCGCGCATCGTGATAAACAAGCCCCAATGCCCTACATCAAGCTGGAATGGGGAGCCGACTTTCACCAACAGGAAAGCCGCATGCTGGAAGGCGATAACGTGCCGGTGCTCACCACTACCTCCGCTCACCTGACGCGTCAGCTGCTGGAAACCACGGGCGGATGCGCTTTCCTGCCCAGCCAGTGGGAACAAGAGTACCCACAGCTGGTGGCCTCCGCTGAGATCCCACCGATTATCCGCCCACTGTATGCCGTCTGGTTGCAAAACAGCGATCAACAGCCTTTGATTCGGCAATTACTTAAAATACCTTTAAATACCGCAGCCTAAAGCGTTATGGCGGCCTTAAACGCCGTTATCGTGGTCATGACTGTCTATCAAGCAAAAACGCGCTCATCGCCTTCTGAGAGGAGATAATGCAAAACAGCAAGGGAATCAGGAGGTCACGGGGGTAAAGATCGGAAGAAAGATGGAGCAACCAGGATCGGGCAATCATCGGCACCTAACGTCCATGTGCTCTGTTCCAAAGCGGTAAGGAAGAAAAATGATAGGCAAAAAAAACCCTTTGCTTTCGCAAAGGGTTCTTAATATGGCAGGGGCGGAGAGACTCGAACTCGCGACACCCGGTTTTGGAGACCGGTGCTCTACCAACTGAGCTACGCCCCTAAATCTCGCTTAACATTATGCCTGCTAATAAAGCAGGCATAATTAAATAAGTGGCGGAACGGACGGGGCTCGAACCCGCGACCCCCTGCGTGACAGGCAGGTATTCTAACCAACTGAACTACCGCTCCACCGATTCTTTTACGTTGCATCTCTCGATGCCGGCAAAATCG
>NZ_JBJNOX010000011.1:0-239788 GCF_052166245.1 Serratia sp. CY84636 | reverse complement strand
CTATCACGGGCGGCCATTGCCGCCGCTGAAAAGCCTCGATGTTCAGGGGCGGGTGCTGTACGCCGGCACCTTCAGCAAAACGCTGTTCCCGGCGCTGCGCATGGCTTACCTGGTGGTGCCCGCCGGCCTGACGGAGGCCTTTGCGCGCAGCAGCCGGCTACGTGGCTGCGGCTGCCCGCCGCTGCTGCAGGCCGGCGTGGCGAATTTTATCCGGCAAGGGCATTTCTACCGCCACCTGAAACGCATGCGGCCGCTGTACCGCCAGCGGCGTGAGTGGCTGACGCAGGCGCTGGAACGGCAGCTGGGGGCGTGGCTGACGGCGGTGCCGCAACAGGGCGGCATTCAGCTGTTGGCCCGGCTGCGTGACGGGGTGGCGGATACGCCGTTGGCGGCGCAAGCCTGGCAACAGGGGCTGGCGGCGCAGGCGTTGTCGGACTGGCGAATCGACCATCCGGCGGGGCAGGGGTTACTGCTGGGGTTCGCCAATTTCACTCGGCAAGAGGAGACGGAGCGGGCGGTGCAGGGGCTGGCGCAGCTGTTCAAACGCCTCAATTAAACGGCCCGCGATTTCCGCGGGCCAGACGCACATCTGTTTTATCTTTATGACTGCAGGGGTGTTAACGCCGGGCCAGCAGCACGCCGAGCACGATGCCGACGGCGGCACCGATCCCTACGCCCTGCCAAGGTTTGTCACGCACATAGCTGTCTGCTTGATCGACCGCGTCGCGCGCATGCTGTGTCAGACTGGTGGAGCCATTGAACCGCGCCCGGGCGTCGCGCAGCACGCCTTTCGCCTTACTGTGCAGCTCTTTCAGTTCCTCTTTGGTCTTGTCACCGGACTCGCGCAACACTTCATCCAGCGTATCGGCCAACAGAGTGACGTCCTGATCGATATCGCGTTCTGTTCTTTCCGCTTTCTTAAACATTCAGCTCTCCATTTCGACACATGTCTTTTAAGTGTAGACCATGCCGAGATTTGTGTGGCCGATCACGCAAAAAAACGACGATTTACCGGCGTTAGCAGCCGGCGGCGATAAAATCGCCGTTGGCGCTGACCGGGATCACCGAATTGAACAGCACCAGCGCGAACAGGATCAGGATCACGCCGCCGAGCATCACGGCGATGCGCGACGCCTGTGCCAGATAGTAGCCCGTCAGGCCGGGTTGATGGGCCAGAAAACGCTCGCGCGCGTGGTGCACCAGCGTGGCGAGGATCATGATCGACAGCCCGGTACCCAGCGCCATGCTCATGGCGGAGATCACCCCCCAGGTGAACATGCCGATGGCGTTGGCGAACACCAGAATCAGGATGGCGCCGCTGCACGGACGAATACCGATGGAGACGATCAGCCACAGCGCGTTGCGCCAGCCGCCGGTCAGTTCGGCCGCGCTGGGCTGATGCCGGTGGCCGCACTCGCACGCCGCGCTATGCGCGTGGTCCGCCGGGTGCAGCGCCTGAATGACCGGCGCGCGGCGCCGACGCCAGCGCCAGCCGCTGGCGCGCAGGATCACCATCAGGCCGAAGGCGGCGATGAAGACCGCGCTGCCTTTTTCCACCCAATAACGGCTGAGGCTGAGATCGCCCATCGACAGGTTGAGCGCCACCGCCAGCACTACCACGAACACAATGGCGACCACGCCTTGCATCAGGCTGCCCAGCAGGGTGATCGCCCGGCTGGCGTTCAGCCGTTCGCGGTGAGTGGCCAGATAAGTGGTGATGACGAACTTGCCGTGGCCAGGGCCGATGGAGTGCAGGAAGCCGTAAGCGAAACTGGCCAGCGTCAGCATTAGCCCGCCGCTGTATTGCTGGTTGCGCTGCTGCAGCAGATAGAGCACCAGATAGCGGTGCATGTAAATCTGGAAGTTGATGCAATACTGCACAAAATCGGCCCAGTGCCGCACGAACAGGTAGAGCAGCGTCAGCAGCAGCAGACCAGCGAGGGCCAGACCGGCGTAGCGGCCCGGCGCGTGTTTCAGCGAGACGGTTTTCATAGCGTGAGCGAGCCTGTACGAGGGGCATCTTCCTTCAGCATATACCCGCCGATGCGGTTCACAAGCACCGTTCACAAACGTTGTACATTTGGTTACTCGGCGAAACCAATCACTCACGGAAACGGCAGTTTGATTCCACTAGTATCTGTTTCAACGGCTCCACCGGAGCTTACCGAAACAACACTCTGAGGATTTAAAGATGAAAAAAGTATTAGCGCTGATCGTTGCTGCCACTATGGGTCTGTCTTCTGTTGCTTTCGCTGCTGATACTGCAGCTACTGCTCCGGCTACCACCACCGCGCCAGCTGCGACCACCACTACCGCTGCGCCAGCGGCTGCTGCTGAAAAAGCGCCAGCTAAAGCAACGCACCACAAGAAAGCTAAGCACCACAAAAAAGCGCCAGCCCAGAAAGCTCAGGCCGCTAAAAAGCACCACAAAAAAGCGCCAGCTCAGAAAGCCCAGGCTGCTAAAAAACACCACAAAAAAGCGCCAGTGCAGAAAGCTCAGGCCGCTAAAAAACACCACAAAAAAGCCGGTAAAAAAGCTTAATTAAGTGATGTTTGCGGAACCGAAAGGTTCCGCACTCTCCAGCCCGTACTCCAGACACCCGGTTCTTCCGGGTGTCTTCTTTTGAGGCGACGAACGATGATCAATCGCTATCTGTTTGAAGTCATTTTCAGTGCGGTAACCCTGTGCGGGGTGATCGTCGGTTGGGAACTGTTTTTGGCCGGCAGCTTTTTGTAATTATTGCGCTGCGGCGGTTTCGTGCAAATGCCGCCAGCCGAGTACGTTGGGCTGACGTTCAAAGACCACCGTGGAATAGCGCAGCGTGGCGCTTTGCCCCGGCAGGCTCTGTTTTTCCCGGTAGCTGACTACTGCGCCCGTCGGCCATTCGGCCACCAGCTTCATCTCTTCTATCTCGATTTCCAATCCCGGTTTGGCGGCGCGATGCGCGCGGAAAAAGGCGCACAGCGCGGCAAAATCCAGCGGAGCGCCGCTCAGCGCGATCATGCTGAAATCCGGCGTAAAGCGCGCCAGCAGCGCCTGTTCTTCTCCAGCCCCTTTGCCCAGCCAGCGTTCAATGGCGATGTGGGCGTCGATCACTTCGGTAAAGTACGGGTTCATAAAGCATCCTGTTGAGCGTTGAGTTGGCGCACGATGGCGCGGTTGGCGAGGCGCAGGCACAGCAGCAGCGGGATAAATACGCTGGCGCCCGCCAGAATGAAGCAGGTGCGGTAGGCCGCCGCGGGCGGCAGCCCGGTCAGCAGCAAATTCAGCAGCAGGCTGAGCAGCGCCACGCCGAGGCAAAAACTGAGCTGGCGATTGATGTTCCACAGCGCGCTGGCGTCCGCCAGCTGAGCGTCGGGGATCTGCAGGAACGCGCTGCTCTGCGCGGTGCTGCTGCACAGGCTGCCGCCAAACCCCATCAGGGCGAAGGCGGCGATCTGCAATGCGTGCTGGCCGGCCAGATCGATCTGCGCCAGCGTCAGCATGCCGGCGCCTTGTAACAGGCAGCCGGCGATCAGCAGCGGCCGCGGGCCGAGGCGGTTAAAAGTTTTGCCGGTCAGCGTGATGGCCAGGAACGACGCCAGCGCCCAGGGCAGCATCAGGCCGCCGACCTGGGCGGCGGGCATCCCCAGCTGGTTTTGCAGATACAGCATCGCCACCAGGCTGACGCCGATGAACAGGCCGGGAATGCACAAATAAACCGCCATGGCGTTGCGCAGCAGTGGATCGGCGACCAGCCGCAGGTTCAGCAGCGGCTGCGGGGTGCGCAGGCTATGGCGCAGATAATAGGCCAGCACCAGCAGGCCGGCGGCCAGCAGCGCCGCGCCGGAAGCCTGATGACCGGTCTCGCTCAGCCGGGTCAGGCCGAGCAGCAGCAGCGTCAACGCCGCGCAGGCACTCAGCAGCCCTTTGCCGTCGAGCGGTTTACGCACCGCCGTCGACGTTTCCGCGCGCAGCCACAGCGCCGCCAGCGCCAGGGCCAGGGCCGCCAGCGGCAGGTTGGCGAAAAACACCCAGCGCCAGTCCAGCCGATCGACGAGCCAGCCGCCCAGCGCCGGTGACAGCGCCGGCGCCAGCAGCCCCACCAACATGATGGCCGCCGACAGCCCGGCGCGTTCATGGCTGCGGTACAGCTGGTAGGTCAGCGTTTGGCCGATGGGGATCAGTAAGCCGCCGCCCATGCCCTGCAGGGTGCGCCAGCCGATCAGCGCGCCGATGCTGTCGGCATTGCCCGCACCGAGGGTGGCCAGCATGAACAGCGCCAGCGACAGCAGGAACACCCGCCGCCCGCCGATGCGCTGCGCCAGCCAGGCGCTGAGGGGGATCACCAGCGTCAGGCCGAGAATATAGCCGTTGCTGACCCACGCCAGTTGGCTGACCGACGCCCGCATCGCCTGGCCGATGGCGGGGTAGGCGACGTTGGCGATAAACATATTGATCAGATCGACGAAAAAGCCGAGCAGATAGACGATTGCCACTTTGCTGCGATAAGACATGGTGCCTCCGGTTGAAGGCGAGCAGTGTATCGGGGGGAAAAGTGCGGATAAATCGGCGGCGGGCGATTACACTGTCAAAATGATTTTGACAATAAGGGCGGCGAAATGCTGAATTTGCAGCGCCTGGCGATCTTTGCGGCGGTGGTGGAAGCGGGCAGCTTTACCGCGGCAGCGGCGGCGCTGGGGCAAACCAAGGCGGTGGTGAGCTTTAACGTCAAACAGCTGGAGAACGAGCTGGGGGTGTCACTGCTGGCGCGCAGCACCCGGCGGCTGTCGCTGACCGACGCCGGCGAACGCTTTTACCAGCGCAGCCTGCAGCTGCTGCAGGAGGCGGAAAACGTGCTGGACGACGTGCGTCGCGATCATCACGGCCTGAGCGGCGTGCTGCGCATCACCAGCACGCCGGAGTACGGCGCGCAGGTGGTGGTGCCGGCGCTGGCGGATTTTTCGCGGCAGCATCCGCGGCTGCGCATCCAGCATGTCTCTTCTTCTTATCATGCCGATCTGATCTCGGAGCGCTTTGACGTGGCGATCCGCCTGGGCCAGCTGGCGGACTCCAGCCACCGCGCGGCGCTGATCGACAGCTTCGCCATTTTTCCGGTGGCGTCGCCGGGTTATCTGGCCGACCGACCGATTCATTCGCTGACGGATCTGGCGCAGGCGCAGTGGATCGCCCACAGCCGGCTCAGTTCACCGCTCAGCTGGCAGGTGGCCACGCCGCAGCGCGAAGCGGTGCTGTTCAAGGTCGCGGACGCTGCCACGCTCACCGGCGACAGTGCCGCGGCATTGCTGGCGTTCGCCCTGCATGGCGCCGGGGTGGCGCTGCTGCCGGCGTGGCTGGCGCAGCCCGAAATCGACGCCGGCCGGCTGCAACGGTTGCTGCCGGATCACCGTTTCCCCGAGCAGAGCATCTATGCGCTCTACCCGAACACCCGCCATGTGCCGGAAAAGGTGCGGGCGTTTATCGATTTTCTGCGCGCGCGGGTGGCGGCAAAATCGTTAGCGAAATAATAATTCGTTATAACTCTCTCATTTATCATCAGATCCCATCGGGGTATGCTGGCAATCTCTGTCTACCCCGTCCGATGCGAGCCACCTTCGATGACCGCAGAAAATAACCTCCAGCTGAACCGACGCATTCTGTCCGTGGTGATGTTCACCTTCGTCTGCTACCTGACCATCGGCCTGCCGCTGGCGGTGCTGCCGGGATTTGTGCATGAGCATCTGGGCTACAACTCGGTGCTGGCGGGCCTTATCATCAGCGCGCAGTACTTCGCCACGCTGTTCAGCCGCCCGCACGCCGGGCGCTATGCCGATCAGCTGGGGCCGAAGAAGGTGGTGCTGTTCGGCCTGGCGTGCTGCGGCGCCAGCGGCCTGTTTTACGCGCTGGCATTCGGCGTTGACGGTTACCCGTGGCTCAGCCTGCTGTTGCTGTGCGTGGGGCGGGTGTTTCTCGGCGTCGGCGAAAGCTTCGCCAGCACCGGTTCCACGCTGTGGGGTATCGGCCGGGTCGGAGCGATGCACACCGCGCGGGTGATTTCCTGGAACGGCGTTGCCACCTACGGGGCGATGGCGGCCGGGGCGCCGCTCGGCGTGTACCTGAATCAGCAGTGGGGATTGGCCGGGGTGGCGGCGCTGATCGTGCTGGCGGTCGCGGTGGCGCTGCTGTTGGCGAGCGGCAAGCCGGACGTCTCGATCGCCGCCGGGCAGCGCATCGCCTTTCGCGCGGTGTTCGGCCGTATCTGGGCCTATGGTCTCGGTCTGGCGATGGGCACCGTCGGCTTCGGCGTGATCGCCACGTTCATCACCCTTTACTATGCCGACAAAGGTTGGAGCGGCGCGGCGTTTTCGCTGACGCTGTTCAGCTGCGCCTTCGTCGGCATTCGCCTGATCTTCAGCAACGTCATCAACCGCCACGGCGGTCTGAAGGTGACGCTGGCGTCGTTTCTGGTCGAGATCGTCGGGCTGCTGTTGATCTGGCAGGCCGGTGAGCCCTGGATGGTGCAAACCGGCGCGTTGCTGGCCGGCGCCGGTTTCTCGCTGGTGTTCCCGGCGCTGGGCGTCGAGGCGGTGAAACAGGTGCCGCCGCAGAACCAGGGCACGGCGCTCGGCACCTATTCGGCGTTCCTCGACCTGGCGCTGGGCATCACCGGCCCGCTGGCCGGGCTGCTGATTGGGCAGGCGGGCGTGCCGTCGATCTATCTGGCGGCGGCCCTGCTGGTGGCGCTCGGGGTGTTGCTCACCCTGCGCTTGCTGCAGCGCAGGGTGAGCTGATTCAGGAATAGTCCGAAACCCGGATTCCTCCCCAGAAAATCATTGTTTCGGTGAATGATTACGGTAAGGTCGCTCAGCGGTCCAGAATGAGAGGAGGAATCGATGTATTTACGGCCGGATGAAGTGGCTAAAGTGTTGGAGAATACCGGCTTTGAGCGTGATTATGTCACCGATCAGGCCTATGGCTACCGCAAGGGTGCGCACTACGTGTATGTGAATCGCGAAGCGCGGATGGGCAGAACCGCGTTGGTGATCCACCCAGCGCTGAAAGAGAGAAGCGTGCATTTCGCCACGCCAACCTCCCCGGTGCGCACCAGCGAGCAGTATCTGGAGTTTCCCCTGGATTTAAGCGGCGACGCCCCGAACCTGCGTTACGGCATCGCACACGGCTTCAGCTCGCGCGAAGCGCTGTCGCGCTACCTCTTCAGCATGTTCCTGTAATCGGTCCCCCGCATTGGGGGACGCGATCAGCCGTGGGCCAACGCTTCGCGGTTGAAACGCTCATTGTAGGCGCGGCGGAACTGCGCCAGTTCAAACGCATCGATATCCAGCTCGGCGAAGTAAAACAGCGCCGCTTCGGTGTGCTCGGCGTGCAGCTCCGGCGACAGCCCGGCGCGCAGTAGCACGTCCCGCCACAGGGCAATCTGTTCGTCGTCCGCCTGTTTGATGAACGTCAGGTAGATGAACAGCAGATAAGCCGCCTGGTGCATCTCTTCGGTGTAGCCGTTGTTCAGCATGCGGATAAAGGTCTGGCTTTGACGGCCGCCCATTTCCTGGATCATCGATTCGATCAGCATCGGCTTGACCCTCAGCAGATGGGCCAGCGAATCGATGGCTTTGCGGGTGTCGGACGTCAGGATGCGGTAACCGATAATGAATACGACGATCAGGGCGGCGAGGATGATCCAGGTCATTTAGGCTTTATTACACTCTCAATACGCCAGAAGAGGGGCGGGAGGCGCTGTGCGACAGCGCCCGCTATCAATGCTGTTCGCCGCTGAAATTACCGACCGCGCTCTGTTGGCGCAGGTGGTGATTGAAGGTGGCCGCGTCTTTGGCCAGCGCGTCCAGATGGGCGCCGAGCATTTTGATCTGCTTCACCAGCGCATGCTGTTCCGGTACCGAGCTGGCGGTGCTCAGCTTGCGCGCCAGTTGTTCATTCTGCGCCCGCAGCGCGGCTTCGCGCTGTTTGGCTTCTTCCAGCAGTTGCTGCAGCGCCTGGTAGCTCTGCTGCCATTCGCGGTGTTGCCGTTCGAAGCTGCTCTGCAACTCATTCATCGCATTTTGAAACTGGATTTCCAGCTCGCGCATTGTCATGGGCTCGATCCTTTGCGGCACTCAATGATGGCTTAGCAGTATAGCGAAAACTGTTCGCAAGCTCACCCGTTGACGACAAATGAGACAAATGCCGCTGACAATTCCCGGCTTGCAACCGCGCCAAGGCGACTTACAATCGACCCCATTCCCGGCCGTAAAGGCTGCCGTTCAAGAGAGGTGGAAGATGAGTGAGCAGGAAAAAGACTTTTTTGAACAGGCGATGGCGGACGTGGTGCCGCTGGAGAGCGGGCGGCAGACGCTGTACCTCAAGCCGCAGGAGGCGGTGGACAAAAGCGCGCGGCGCGAAGCGCAGCGGCTGATGCAGGAAAACTTCCTCAGCACCGATTTTCTCGAGGTGATCCCCTGCGAACAGCCGCTGGAGTTCAAAGGAGAAGGCATTCAGCAGGGCGTGCTGGACAAGCTGCGCAACGGCCGTTACCCGCCGCAGGCGTCGCTGAACCTGCTGCGCCAGTCGGTCGAAGCCAGCCGGCAGGCGCTGTTTCGCTTCATCGTGCTGGCGGAGGCGCAAAACCTGCGTTCGCTGCTGATCGTGCACGGTCGCGGGCGGCAGAACGAAAGCCATCCGAATATCGTGCGCAGTTACCTCGCCAAGTGGCTGGCACAGTTTGAACAGGTACAGGCATTTTGCCGCGCCTTACCGCGCGACGGCGGCGAGGGCGCCTGCTATGTCACGCTGCGCAAATCGGCGCAGGCCAAGGCAGAAAACTTTGAGCGCCACGCCAAGCGCAGCCGTTGAAAGGATAGCCGAAATAAAATGGCCGGCGAATATCGCCGGCCATCGATGAATTATTTATTAAATATTTTATAGTCCAGCGAATAACGGCCGGCGCCGGTTACCGCCAGCAACATCAAGCCGCCAATGATGCTGATGTTTTTAAAGAAGTTGATTTCATTGCCCATCATTTCCATGCCGGTCATTTTCCAGAACGGATGGCCGATAAACGCGGTGCCCAACACATACAGGGCGAAAATGACCGCGATAGGGCGAGTAAACAGACCGAGAATAAGCGCGATGCCGAAAATAAACTCCACCACCACGGCAACGATCGCCGCTAAATAAGGCATCGGCGTGCCGTAGCCTTCCATCGCCGTGACGGTCGCACCGAAGTTGACCAGTTTCATCCAGCCGAAAATGATAAACAGAACCATCAGTAATATGCGGGACAGCAGAATTACGCCGTCTTTTGAGCTATCACCCATTTCGAACTCCTTAGCCACTGTCGGAATGATGTTGTCTTACTGAATAAAGATTAGAACAATTTACGTTTTTTTCTAGCGGCGACGGGCGGTTGCGCCACTTTTTTCGTTGGGTGAGACGCGTGGTGAAGCCGGTGGCATTGCCTATACTTGAGCCTGGAGCAAAAACAATAAAACAGGCAATGTGAGGCCAAAATGGACGAGGAATTGACCGCCGCCGGTTACCGCCGTTATTCCGGCGACAAGATTGACGTTTATTTTAACAGCGCGATATGCCGCCATTCCGCCAACTGCGTGCGTGGCAACGCGGCTATTTTTACCCTGAACCGCCGCCCGTGGATTATGCCGGACAATGCCGACGCGGCGGAGGTGAAACGCGTTATCGACACCTGCCCCAGCGGCGCACTTAAATATAGGGAGAAATAATATGGAACATAAAATACTGGCAGACGACAAGCGTTTTTATATCAATGACGAGCAGGGCAAGCTGATCGCCGAGATCTCTTTCGTGCCGAGCGGCGACAAGCTGACCATTATCGATCACACCTGGGTGGATGAGTCATTGAAGGGGCAGGGCGTCGGCAAAAAGCTGGTGGCGTTGGTGGTGGAGAAGATGCGCGCGGAGCGGCGTAAAATCATTCCGCTCTGCCCGTTCGCCAAGCATGAGTTTGATACCACGCCGGCCTATCAGGACATTCGCGCCTGAGGCGATAACGGGGCGCGGTGCGCCCCGGTTATTCAGCAGACGCCGAAATCGCCGTCTTCGTGGTACAGCGCCACGTCGCTGGCCTGCACCTCCGTGCGCTGCTCTTTGCCCAGTTCATTCCAGCTGCAAACCAGGGTTTCACCGTCGATCGCCACCACGGTCATCTTTGGGCCGCCGGTGGTGCGTTGAACAAAATCACCGATATTGAATGCCATGCGTTCCTCCACAACAGATTAAACCTCACCTATTGATAACACAGAATGGCGCTGCCGTTGGCACGAGTTTCGTTATGTATTATTTTATATAGCGATTATCACCAAGGAGAGCAGAATAACATGCCGGGATTATTGATGTTTTATGTGGGCGGTACGGCGCCGGGCGCCAATATTGAGCTGCACGACGTGCAGTTCGCGGCGGCGGATCGGCCGGAAGAGGCGTATCCGCTGCTGCGTGAAAAGTGGTTCGGCGATAAGCGCAAGGTGCATGTCGACGGCTATGCGCGCATCGACTGGGCGGACGGTTACGACGTGAGCCTGGAGCCTGCGCCGTTCGCCGGTGAAGAGAAGCTGTTTTTCGTCAACGTGGGCGGCTACCGTAGCGATGAGCTGGCGGAATTGCACCAGTTCGGCCTGTTTGTGGCGCGTTCCGCCGACGAGGCGAAGGACAAAGCCAAACGGGTGCTACTGACGGACAGCGCACAGCAGCACAAGGATGACCTGGCCGAGGTGGACGACTGCCTGCTGTTGCAGGCGCTGCAGGGCTACCATGTGCATCTGCGGTCCAACCCGCACGGCAAACCGGCCCGGCCGCTGTGGCAGGGGTATCTGCCGATCGGCGAACCCGCGTTATAACGCCGCCAGCGCCTGCAGCTGTTGCCGCAACCAGCGGCAGGCCTCCGGCCGGCCGTTCTTGCGGTGCAGATAGATTTTGATCTGATACGGAGGCACCGGAAACGGCAGGGGGTGGATATCCAGCGCCGCCGCCTGCCGCAATTTTTGCGCGGCGTAGCGCGGCATGCTCATCACCAGTTCGCTGTCGGCGACGATGAACGGCGCTCCCAGCAGCGAAGGTGTGCGGATGGCGATATCGCGCTGCAGCCCCAGCTTATCGAGCTGGTAGTCAATGACGCCGCGCTGTTCGTTCCACGGCGTCACCACCAGATGGCGCGCCCGCAGGTAGTTTTCCAGCGTCAGTTCGCCGTATTTTACGCTGAAGGCGGGTGAACAAATCGCCACATACTCATCCTCCAGCCAGCTCACCTCGTCGATCTCCGGGTAGCTTTCGCCGTCGGTTTCGGTAAAGCCCAGCGCGAAGTCGATGCGTCCCGCCAGCAGATCGTTCAGCGCCACCTTGCGCTCGGAATAGCGCAGCTGGAACGACAGCCCGGGCGCCAGGCGTTGCATCTGCGCCATCAGCGCGGGAAACACCGCGAAGGCGGTGTAATCGGTAATGGCGAAGGTGAAACTCTCCCGGCTTTCGGCGGGGACGAAGCGCGGGCGCGGATGCAGCCCTTTGGCCAGCAGCGCCAGACTTTCGCTGACGGTCGGGGCCAGGCTGTCGGCATACACCGTCGGGTGCATGTCGTTGCCGACCCGGTAGAACAGCTCGTCCGCCAGCGCCTTGCGCAGCCGGATCAGCGCGTGGCTCAGCGCCGACGCGCTGAGGGCCAGCTCCGCCGCGGCGCGCGTCACCGATCGCAGCCGATAGACCGCTTCGAACACCAGCAGCAGGTTGAGATCGAGACGCTTCAAATCCAGATGCATGATATTCATTACCTGTTGATGAAAATGCAGTTCATACAGTATTGGAGGCGCGATATGCTGGCAAGCACAGTCATCAACACACTCAGGATTTGCCATGACCATCGAGATTTACCCGGCGCAAGAAAGCGACGCCAAACTGATTCTGGATATGATTATCGAGCTGGCGGTGTACGAAAAGGCGCGCGAGCAGGTGCTGGCCAGCGTGGAAGATATCGAACGCAGCCTGTTTGGGCCGGGCGCCTGTTCCGAAGCGCTGATTTGTACGGTGAACGGCGAGCCGGCGGGTTATGCGGTGTTCTTTATGAGTTACTCCACCTGGCTGGGTAAAAACGGCATCTATCTGGAAGACTTGTACGTGGCGCCGAAGCATCGCGGCGAGGGCGCCGGTAAAAAGCTGCTGCGGCACATCGCCCAGCTGGCGTGCGAACGGCAGTGCGGCCGCCTGGAGTGGAGCGTGCTTGACTGGAACCAACCGGCCATCGATTTCTACCTCAGCATCGGCGCGCAGCCGCAGGGCGAGTGGGTGCGCTATCGTATGGAAGGCGAGGCGCTGACGCACTTCGCGGCGCACGGGGCGGCGCTGCCGGCATAATAGCCGTTGGGGGGAGGTGGCCTCCCCAACTGTGGTGATGTGAACGGTTTACTGCGGATCAATCAGGCGGGTTTGCGGGCGGCGAGAATGAAGATCATCGGGCGCTCCTGCTCTTCGTCCAGCGCCGGATTAGCGGCAATTTGCTGCGCGCTGGGGCCCCATTCGTTCAAATGCTGGATGATAAAGCCTTGCTGCGCCAGCGGGTTAATATAGCCGCCGAGCGTGCGGTGCTGCTTGATGACACCTTCCGCCAGCCAGTTGGAAACGCGCTGGCCTTCTCGCTGGTAGCCGTTCACCGGCCAGGATTTCTGCCCATTGCCGTCGGTCAGCCAGCCCTGCTGCGCCGGGGCGGTGTAGATCGGGTGCTCGGCGGTGAAGATGAACTGCCCGCCGGGTTTCAGCGCGGCGTAAACCGTGGCGAACAGGGCGGCCAGATCCTCGAGGTAGTGCAGCGTCAGCGAGCTGTAGGCAAGATCGTAACTTTCCGGCGGCAGCTGCAGCTGCGCCAAATCCTGCCGACGGTACTCGATGCCCGCGTCGACGGTCATCTCCCGCGCCTTGGCCAGCATTTTTTCCGAGACGTCCAGTCCCAGCACGTCGGCGGCGCCCTGTTCGCGCGCGCTGCGGCAAAACCAGCCGTAGCCGCAGCCGAGATCGACCACGCTTTTGCCCTGCAAATACGGCAGGATGCGGCGAATGGCGGGCCATTCCGGCGCGCCGTCCAGGCCGTGCCGCGAGCGGCTGAGCTGCGCATAGCCGTCGAAAAAGGCCTGATTGTCATAGATGTTTTGCGTCATGAAGACTCCTTAGTGAATGACGGCGGCGGAATGCCGCTGCCATACCGTGCATATTGCTGCATAATTCTACGCTGACAACATGCATAACGGGAATGACGATGGACATGATTTCGGTGCGGCACGCGCCCGAACTGGCGCCGCGCGCCATTGCGTATTTTCAGCGGCACTGGGCCACAGCAGAGACGCTGATGATGTATGAAGACGCCATCAACCGCAGCCTCGGCGCCGCTAACCCGCTGCCGCAGTGGTACCTGCTGATGGAAAATGATCAGATCCTCGGCTGCGCGGGGCTCATCACCAACGACTTTATCAGCCGTGGGGAGTTGTATCCCTGGCTGTGCGCGCTCTACGTAGAGGAAACGCAGCGCGGCCGGGGCTATGGCGCCAAACTGATTGAGCATGTGGCGGCGGAAACCCGCCGGCTGGGCTTCCCGCAGCTACACCTGTGCACCGATCTGGAAGGCTACTACGAGCGCAGCGGCTTCGTTTATAACGGGCTTGGGTATCACCCCTGGGGCGAATCCTCTCGGGTCTATTCGCGGGTGCTGTGATCGCCGCCGCCGGGGGCGCGTAAGACAAACCTGACTTTTCTTTCACCTCATCGCGCATCGCGGGTTACACTGACCGCTTGTTCGCCACCGACCGGGTTAATTCGCCGCCGCGATGAGAGTGCCACGCCAGCTACAGCAACGCTTTACCGCCTGCATCGCCATTATGGCGGTGCTGTTGCTGTTTGTGGCGCCGGTGGTGTCGAAATCGCTGATGCACCACCCGATGATGGGCGGCATGGCGCAACCGGACGCCGCCATGCCGCACGACATGCACGCGATGGCGATGCCCGCCGCCGAGCATGCCGGCCACCACGGCATGGATCCTGCGGAGATGATTTTCTGCGGCTATTGCGAGCTGCTGATCCACGTGCCGCTGCTGCTGTGGGCATTCGTCCCGCTGCTGTGGCTCATGGCGCGCATCGCGCGCCTGCCTTGCGCGCCGCGCATCGTTTCTCCGCCCCTTCGGCGCCTGACTCTGCGGCCGAGCCCGCGCGGGCCGCCTGGCCAACCGTTTTTCCCTATTGCTTGATCATGGGTAACGCCGTCCGTATCGCTGCGGACGGTTTGCCTGCGCGCACAGTTTGAAAAACGAGAAAGGCCATGTCTTCAATAACCAAAACTCCACCTGCCGCATCGCCGCGTGGCGCGATGCTGAACCTGATCAGACGGCTGCATTTTTATATCGGCCTGCTGGTCGCTCCTTTTATTTTTGTCGCAGCACTGACCGGCACGCTGTATGTGCTGACGCCGCAGCTTGAAGAGGCGCTGTATCGCGATGCGCTTTTCACTGAACCGCACGGGCAGGCGAGATCGCTGGCTGACCAGATCGCCGCCGCCCGCCGCGCGGTGGGTGACGAGGCACGCATTTACGCCGTGCGCCCGGCACCCGGCGTAATGGACACCACGCGCGTGCAGTTCGCGGGCGCCGATCTGGGCGCTTCCGAGTCGCGCGCGCTGTTTGTCGACCCTTACACCCTGGCGATCAAGGGCGATATGACGGTATACGGCACCTCCGGCGTGCTGCCGTTGCGCACCTGGCTGGATAAGTTGCACAGCAGCCTGCTGCTTGGCGATCTGGGGCGCAACTACAGCGAGCTGGCGGCCTCCTGGCTGTGGGTGGCCGCGCTGGGCGGCGTGGCGCTGTGGCTGGCGACGCGGCCGAAGCGCAGGCTGAAAAGAGCAAAAGGGGGCTTCGCCGCCAGCCGCCATTGGCATATCACGCTGGGCGTGGCGTTGCTGGCCGGGCTGCTGTTTTTCTCGGCTACCGGGCTGACCTGGTCGCAGTGGGCCGGTGGCAACATCGACGCGCTGCGGGCCAACCTGGGCTGGCTGACGCCGCAGGTCAACACTAGCCTGCAGGCCGATGCGCCGCAGATGCCGGCCGATCCGCACGCCGAGCACCGCGGGATGATGCCGGGCATGAAGATGAACCCTGCCGTGCAGGCCAATGCGCTGAACGGCGACTGGGATCGGGCGCTGCACGCTGCGCGCGCCGCCGGGATCGACGCCGCCAAGGTCGAGCTGCGCCAGCCGAAAGGCGAGGGCAAAGCCTGGACGGTAACCGAAGTGGATCGCAGCTGGCCGACGCAGGTGGACGCGGTTGCCATCGCGCCGCAAAGCTTCGCCGTCATCGATCAGGTGCGGTTCGACACCTTCCCGCTCATCGCCAAGCTGACCCGCTGGGGCATCGACGCCCACATGGGCATTCTGTTCGGCTTGCCGAATCAGCTGCTGCTGGCGGCGTTTGGCCTTGGGCTGTGCTTGATGATCGTGCTGGGTTACCGCATGTGGTGGAGTCGCCGCCCGGCGGCGGGGGCGCAGCATCCGGTGCATACGCTGATTGCCGCCTGGCTGGCGCTTTCCCTGCCGGCGCGCGCCGCCACGCTGCTGGTGGCAGCGGCGCTGGGGTATTGCCTGCCGGTGATGGGCGTGAGCCTCGCGGCGTTGCTGCTGGTGGACGTATGGCGCTGGCGCGGCCAGCGGCAAGGCCTTCAGAACGAAACGCCGGAAGCGGCCGCCCGCCGCGCCGAGGTGCGCAAGTTCCGCGCGGCGGTGGCGACGGTGGCGCTGGCGGTCGGCTGCGTGATGGGCCGAGCGATCCTCGGCGGCACCGTCGAGCAATTCCAGCTGCCGATCGGCGCCTGGAGCGCCCAGATGGTGATCATGCAGAGCCTGATGGTGCTGCTGTATACGCTGGTGTTCACCCTGCTGCTTTCCATTCCGCTGTGGTATTTCTTCCTGGGGGAGAAAGAGGGGCGGTGAGGTAGCGTCCGGCATGCCTGCGGGCATGCCGGATATTTGGAAATGTGACTCAAGCGCGTATCATCTCACCAAAGGGTAATCTCTACTGAAAGGAAGCGAACGATGACGTTTGAATAACGAAGGGACAAAGCGATAACCGCGAGGAAATTGCACAACAAAGAAACCTAATACCAGAAAATGTAAGCATACTCGTTTTATTTCCTCCTTAAAATATTTTATTTATTTAATATCATAGGGTGAATTCCCGCCGCGCTTTGCTTTTCAGTTGTAGTACGAGGCCTCAGATATTCCTGCTTCGCGGCAAACATTTTTGATGGTCCAATCTGCTTCGACGGAGTTCAGTACGAGGATGATCTGATGCTCAGTAAAATGGGCTTTGCGCATGATGATCTCTTTAAAGGACACATTCTATATGCCGAAAGATCTCTAAAATTGAATAATTCGATTTACTGGATGCTTACACTTGCACAGGAGCTTTGAGATTTTCACTTCAGCCACTTCCACACCACACAATCTTTTTGTGCTCAGTATATGAGATAAATAGAAGAACGTATTAGCGGATCACCCAGGTCGCAGTGTATTAGCCAACGACGCGAACAGGTCAATGCTGATGTGAAATGCATTCTTAGTCGGGTTTAATAGACGGGAGAGTGATAAGTAGTATGTATAGTCATTTTTATTGACATGATGAAATCAGATGTTTCCATATTGGAATGTGATTCGTTTTTATTTAAAAGTTATTATGCATGGAAAAGATAGCTTGAAAAATAGATGGTGTCCGCAATTAAGTTATGTCGTTCAATAAATAGGCTGTGATATTAATACACGGATTAAACCATCTTGATTTATACCTTAATTATATTGCCTAACTATGTTTCACTTGAGATAATACTATTGATATCAAGAAGCTTGAAAATCGACGGTAATTTTTCACACGGCCTAAAATATGGAGGTGTTTCTGTGAAGAAAAGAAAATATCTTACACAAAATGAAATAGATCGCTTGCTTGAGGCATCTCGTAAAGGAAGTTTCCCTAAGCGAGATGAGTGTTTTATTCAAATGTGTTTTATTCATGGTTTCAGGGTTAGTGAGCTCTGCCACTTAAAATTTTCGGATATCAATCTCATTGATAAAGTCGTGCACGTAAACAGGCTAAAAAGCGGCTTAAAAACAACGCATCCACTTTTGGCTTCAGAGATAAAGCTTCTAAAAGCTTGGCTAGAGGAAAGAGTAACATGGCGTGGCTGCGAATCACCTTGGATATTTCTCTCGCAAAAAGGCGGTCCTCTTTCTCGCCAACAAGTTTATAACATGATGAAGAAGTTCGGTTCCTTGGCAAGTATCGCCGTCTCTCTTAATCCACATATGTTGAGGCATTCATGCGGATATGCTTTGGCTAACAGGGGGACAGATACGCGGCTGATACAGGACTATTTGGGACATAGAAACATTCAACACACAGTGTTATATACCTCGAGCAATCATCGTCGGTTTGCAGAGGTTTGGCAAAAGGAATTGTAGAGGAATTAGTCAAAATGAACCAAATTGTAATTAGTTTCGTCTATAATTTGCGCCAAGTCAATTCTTCTTGGATTCTTTTTTTTAACAGAATATCCGCTTTTATTAGTTACCTAACTAGCCAACCGCAGCAGAAACATCTGAGAGTGCAAAATTCTTTGCAGTCGCAATCCATACTTTATCCATTCTTATATTATCCCATCAATCGCCTCTCCAGCTTGTTTGACTGCAATGTATATTTATTTCGAAATATTTAACTGTAATTATTCCAAAAACGATATTTAACTCCAAATAATACAATTTGGTTCATTTTGACTACTTTTTTTGTCTTTCCGTGTTCGATTTGGCGCGAGACAAACAGAGAAAATGCTCATGTGAATCAAGTTGTTATGCCAATTATTGGCCTTTTACCAAGACATGGAGTTTTGAACTTATGCGTAAGATCCGTCTTATCAACACCTTGATTGCCGCCTCTCTGATGACTGCTGGCCTGGCTCATGCAGCAACTACTACCGTTAACGGTGGTACCGTTCACTTTAAAGGTGAAGTAGTTAACGCTGCTTGCGCCGTTGATGCCGGTTCTGTAGACCAAACCGTCCAGCTGGGCCAGGTCAAAACTGCCACGCTGAGCGAGGCGGGTAAAACCAGCTCTGCTGTAGGCTTCAACATTCAGCTGAACGATTGCGATACCACCGTTGCTACCAAAGCGGCCATTGCATTCTCTGGTGTTGCTGTCAATGCTGAGAACCCAACTGCTCTGGCACTGGAAAGCTCCTCTGCGGGTGGTGCTACCAACGTGGGTGTGCAGGTGCTGGACAGTGCAGGCAAAGCGCTGGCATTCGACGGTGCAACCTTCAGTACTGCTGCCACTCTGACTGACGGTACCAACACTCTGCCATTCCAGGCGCGTTACATCGCCACCGGTGCTGCCACTCCTGGTACTGCCAACGCGAACGCCAACTTTAAAGTTCAGTACCAGTAATACCGGTCTGCAAGGATGCTTAATCAGGCCAGGACGGCCTGTTTTCAGCTATCGAAGAGGGAATAAGCGATGCTCAAAACCAGACTGGGACTCTGCCTGCTTTTCATTGCTCCTCTGTCTATCGCCGGCAACAAGTGGAACGTCACGCTTCCTGGAGGACAGATGCGCTTTCAGGGGGAGCTCATCGCTGAAGCCTGTACGGTTGAGGCGGGTGACAGGCAACTGGTTGTTCGCATGGGACAGGTTAGCAGTAACCGTTTCAAGGATGCAGGGGATGACGCCGATCCGGTGCCGTTCAGTTTGCATCTCCAGGATTGTAATCCCAATGTCAGCGATCGCGTCGGTATCGTCTTTCACGGCGTAGCCGATGGCAAAAACCCTGATGTTCTGTCGGTTGGCGAAGGCGAGGGAATTGCGTCTGGCGTCGGCATCGCCCTGTTCGATGAACAGGGGCAACTCATACCCATTAATTCAGAACCTCAGTCTTGGAAACCGCTGACTAAAGGAACGCGTATCTTGCAATTTGTTGCCAAATATCGGGCAACCGGCAATACGGTTATCGGTGGTGCTGCAAATGCCCAGGCTTGGTTCTCTTTGACATACCAATAAAACATTCGTTTTCGCGTATGAAACTTTTATCTCGGATGAGATAAGCGCGCGCAAAAGGTTAAAACGGCGGTTATCCGCCCAAGAGGTTAACGTGATTAAAATGAAAGCGACCGGAAACGTCATGGGTTCACTGCTGGCTTTGGCAGTCGTATTTTGTACTCCGCATGCTGAAGCGGGCGTGGCTCTTGGGGCAACACGCGTTATTTATCCGGCAGAACAGAAACAGGTCACTCTGGGTGTGAGCAACAATAATGATAAAGACACCTTTCTTATTCAATCCTGGGTCGAGAACGATGATGGTCAAAAAGAAGGCCGGTTCGTTATTACTCCGCCGTTGTTCCTCATGCAGGGGAAAAAAGAAAATACGCTGCGTATTATTGATGCAACCAATAACGCCTTGCCTAAAGACCGCGAAAGTCTTTTCTGGGTCAACGTCAAAGCTATTCCCTCTCTGGACAAGGCAAAACAGAAAGAAAATACGCTTCAACTGGCGATAACGAGCCGAATCAAATTGTTGTATCGCCCACAAAATCTCAGTATGGCGCCTGATCAGGCCCCCGGAAAACTGACGTTTAAACGCGATGCGAACACACTGGTACTGAATAATCCAACACCCTATTTTCTGACCGTCACGGAATTGAATGCCGGCACACGTTCATTAGCCAATGTCATGGTCCCGCCTATGGGGGCGGCAACGGTGAAACTGCCGGGCGATGCCGGCAGTGCAATTACATATCGCACGATTAATGATTACGGTGCGCTCACGTCTGTGATGAAAGGCACCTTGCAGTAACGATCTGAGTCATTCACTAAAACAATGGATTCAATAACGCAGGTAACGCAGCACCGGCATTGATGACGGCGTGCGGTAGCGACAAGTCACCTGGTTTATGGAGCAGGCACGGATAACATGAAAAAATACCACATCCGGGAACGGGCGCTAAACAAAGCAATGCTTACGCCGCTGGCATTGCTCTTGGTGGCTTCGACATTTTCCGCGCGCGCAGACAACTACTTCAATCCCCGGTTCCTGGCTGACGACCCGGCATCGGTTGCCGATCTCTCCAGTTTCGAAAAGGGGCTTGATGCGCCGCCGGGTACCTATCGTGTCGACATTTACATGAACGAGGGTTACGTGACGACGCGAGACATCACCTTTGATAAAAGTGATGACGGTAGCAAGCTGGAACCGTGTCTCACTCGCTCTCAGCTGGCTTCACTTGGCGTCAATACCTTGACTATTCCAGATATTGCCGTAATGAAGAGCACGGCCTGCGTGCCTTTCACACGGCTTATTGCTGATGCTGCAAGCTCATTCGATGTCGGTCGCCAGCGTCTTTCCATCAGCATTCCTCAGGCTTTCATGGGAAATCAGGCGAGAGGGTACATAGCTCCCGAGCTTTGGGATAATGGTATTACGGCCGGTTTGCTCAATTACAACTATACCGGCAGTGAAGTGCGCAGTCACAATGGCGGCACCCGCAATTACGCCTATCTCAATCTGCAAACGGGTCTCAACCTGGGGGCATGGCGCCTGCGGGATAACTCAACCTGGAGTTACAGCAGCGGCACGGGATATAACGAAAATCGCTGGCAACATGTCAATACCTGGCTTGAACGTGACATTGTATCCTGGCGCAGCCGGCTGACGATGGGTGATGGCTATACTGCGGGTGATATCTTTGAAGGTATCAACTTCCGCGGCCTTCAGGTTGCCACAGACGATAATATGCTGCCCGACAGTCAACGCGGCTTTGCTCCTGTTATACATGGAATAGCACGTGGTACCGCACGCGTATCGGTCAAGCAGAACGGATATGAAATATATCAGACCACGGTACCCGCCGGCGCATTCACTATCGGTGATCTGTATGCGGCAGGAAACAGTGGCGATCTGCAGGTGACGGTGAAAGAGGCGGATGGCTCCGTTCAGGTCTTTACCGTTCCCTTCTCATCCGTCCCGATGTTGCAGCGTGAAGGACAGGTGAAGTACGCGGTGACTGCAGGGCAGTTCCGCAGTGGTAATGAACAACAAGACAAGCCGAAGTTTTTCCAGGGAACGGCGCTTTGGGGATTACCCGATGGCTGGACGGTCTATGGCGGCACACGTGCCTCAAACGACTATCGTGCCTTTAACCTCGGGGTGGGAAAAAACCTGGGCTACCTCGGGGCGGTATCTTCAGATATTACGCAGGCGAATGCCACCTTGCCTGACGGCAGCAAGCATCAGGGACAATCTCTGCGTTTTCTCTATAACAAATCGCTCAATGAGTTAGGGACCAATTTCCAACTGGTCGGATACCGTTATTCTACTCGGGGCTTCTATTCTCTGGCCGACACCGCGTGGCGACGCATGAGCGGTTACTCCGTGATTAGTGAAGACGGGATCGTGAATATCAAACCAAAGCTGACGGATTATTACAATCTGAACTACAGCAAGCGCGGTCGTTTGCAGGCGACGGTGACGCAACAGGTTGGACGGACATCGACGATATACCTGACTGGCAGTCATCAAAGCTACTGGAATACCAGCCGTTCAGATGAACAGCTGCAGATTGGTTATAACAGCACCATTCAGGATATCAGCTGGAGCCTGAGTTATAGTCTGTCCAAAAATGCCTGGTCCGACGATAAAGACCAACTGCTTGCTTTCAACATTAATATTCCGTTCAGCCACTGGATGCGCTCGGATACCCGGTCAGTATTCCGAAATGCCAATGCCAGTTACAACACGTCGACAGACTTCAAGGGACGTACGACAAATACGGCCGGCCTTTACGGGACGCTGCTGGAAGATAACAACCTGAGTTATAGCGTGCAATCGGGCTATAACAGCGGCGGTAATGGTAACAGCGGCGCAACGGGTAACGCCGCGCTCAATTACCGCGGCGCTTACGGCAACGCCAACGTCGGTTATAGCCACAGCGGTGACTATAAGCAGATTTACTATGGTGCCAGTGGTGGCGTACTTGCCCACGAAAATGGCATCACCTTCAGCCAGCCACTCAATGACACCATGGTGCTTATCAAGGCGCCGGGGGCGAAACACGTTTCTGTCGAGAATCAAACAGGGGTGCGTACAGATTGGCGTGGTTATGCCGTGCTCCCTTATGCGATGGACTACCGCGAGAATCGGATATCCTTGAACACGAATACACTGGCGAACAACGTCGAACTGGAGGAACCGGTATTAAGCGTCGTTCCTACACGGGGAGCCGTCGTGCGTGCGGACTTCAAGGCCAAAGTCGGGCTGAAGGTTCTTATGACATTGACAAACAACGGCAAGCCAGTCCCGTTCGGCTCTGTAGCCTCTTACGGAGATGGTCAGTCAGGCAGCATCGTGGCAGATGGCGGGCAAGTTTACCTTACCGGCCTTGCGCCAAAAGGTACCGTCAACGTGAGGTGGGGCAATAGCGAAAATGAACGCTGCACGGCGACGTACAGTTTGCCGGCTGACAGTCAAAACCAGGCTTTGAGCTATGCCTCTGCCATTTGCCGGTGATAAGCAGGAGATGATGACGCAATGAGAAAATACCTTCCAATCCTGTGTTTGTTGCCGTTGGTTGCGGGATATGCCCATGCGGCGGACAGTACTATCACCATCACAGGTTATCTAAAAGACAATGCCTGCTCGGTCTCTGTTGACTCTCAGGATTTTACGGTGGATTTGTTGAGCAATGCGGCCAAGCAATTCAACCGGGTTGGGGCCGTCACGCCATCCATACCTTTCAAGATTGTCTTCGACAAGTGCGGCAGTTCCGCGACGGCAGTTCGCGTGGGGTATGTCGGAACCTCTGACAACGACAACACTACCCTGTTAAAGATTGATGCTGGAACAAACGCCGCAAGCGGTATTGGAGTGCAAATACTGGATCGCGACAAGACTCCGATTCCATTAAATGCGGCTCAGGACTCCCTGAAGTGGACGACATTGACGGCGGGCCAGCCCAATACGTTGGGCTTTTATGCACGCTTAATGGCAACGCGCGCTCCCGTGATGGCAGGAACAGTGACAGCGACGGCCAATTTCACCTTAGAGTTTCAGTAAGGAAGTCTGAAGATGATCATTATCAAGAACATTATGCTGGCGGGGGCGTTGCTTTTTACTACAACATTCGCCGCGCATGCAGCTGACGTGACCATTACGGTCAACGGACGCGTAGTGGCCAAGCCCTGCACCGTATCAACGCCATCGGCGACGGTAGACTTGGGCGACTTGTTTACATTTAATTATATACAGGCCGGCTCGGGTTCAGCCTGGCATCCGGTAACGCTGAATTTGACCAATTGTCCAATAGGCACTTCGAGAGTCACGGCAACATTCACGGGGACAACGGACAGCACGGGATATTACAAAAATCAAGGTGGGGCAACCAATCTTCAATTGGAACTGCAGGACACCAGTGGCAATAACCTAAACAACGGAAAAACCAAGGCGGTTCAGGTTGATGATTCCACACAGTCAGCGAGTCTGCCATTACAGGTTCGTGCGTTATCAGTTAATGGCAACGCCAAGCAAGGCAGTATTCAGGCCGTAATTAATGTCACATACACTTACGCCTAAATTGAGGAGTCACGTCATGACACTGGTTTCAAAACTAAAGAAAGTGTTGAAGAAAAAAGAAGTTGCTGCCCTCGTGGCTTCTGTATGCCTAATGGCATATTCATCCGGCGCTAATGCTTTTGCTTGTAAGGATGCTACAGGAAATGTAATTAATTCTAGCTCTGGAGGAGGGGCAGGAACTTTCACTGTTTATGCTAACTTAACGCCTAGCGTACAGGCTGGTCAGAACCTCGTTGTAGACCTAAACTCAAGCATAAGTTGTCGAAATGAACTTCCACAATCCTATATTGACTGGGTGGCTTTAAATGACGGCAGCGCCTATGGTGGGGCGCTGGAAAATTTCACAGGAACGGTAAAGTATTATAATTCAAGCTATCCACTGCCAGTTACTAATAGAACAAAAGAGACCGCATTTACAACCAGTTCATATCAGCCATGGAATGTTATGCTATTCCTGAAGCCTATTTCAGCGGCGTCAGGAGTATTAATTAATAAGGGTAGTTTGATTGCCAGATTAAATATGTATAAATATTCAACAAACCCTCAAACCGGTCAACAAAATGGCACAATAGACCGTTTCACATGGAATATTTATGCTAATAACACAGTGGTGGTTCCCACTGGTGGTTGCGACGTGTCATCGCGCAATGTGACGGTTACCTTGCCGGATTACCCCGGCACGGCTGCTGTACCGCTGACTGTCCATTGCGGACAAAACCAACAGCTGGCTTATTATCTGACCGGCACAACTGCTGATACGGCAAGCACCATATTTACCAATACGTCATCTTCAAATCCGGCTACTGGCGTTGGCGTACAACTGTCTAACCGTAATGGCATTGTAGCTACCAATAAGAATGTCTCTCTCGGTACGGTTGGCACCAGCCCCCAAAGTTTGGGACTAACGGCTTCCTATGCACGAATCAATGGGCAAGTGGTAGCAGGCAATGTTCAGTCCATTATTGGCGTGACGTTCGTTTACGAGTAGCATTATCTATATATTATACCTCGATAAAAAACGCTGTAGCAGATGAAAATTCTCGACATGATTATCATGTAGGGCTCGTATCTCGAAACTACTGGCGCCCGGGTTCATAAGCATATGGTTATTACATGGGCATCGCAATCTTGAAAAAAAACGACAAAAAGATAAATATTATAGTGATGGATCCGGTGGGTTTTTATCGGGAGAGTATGGTTCAGGTCTTAAGTAAATATTTTGGTGAAAGAATAAATGTTACCGATGTGGTATCCAGTCTATCCGCACTAATGTGCTTGGCGCTGAGAAAAGGGCCTGCCGATGTCTATTTGATGGAGGCCTTCGGTCAGAATGAGAGTTATAATAACTGGGGTGAGTTCACTCACTTCATGGCCACTTATTATCCGTCAGTAAAGTGTCTGCTCTGGTCTTCAAAACCGACCATGTTTATAAATAAATTCAATAATTTTGAGCGGGGGGAGGCTGGCTGGCAGATACCAAAAAAAATTGACGTAAGTTGCTTTGTTAGTTTTTTGAAACGATTTTTTGATGGAGAGAATTTTGACCCATATAATTCCCAGTTTTACATAGGTCCTCCCATGTCAAACCTCACACCTAGTGAAATAGCTATAATTACAGGTATCATTGAAGGGGATAGTATCAAGTGTTTGGCCAAGAAATTTAATGTTGCATATAAAACTATAAGCACGCACAAACGTAACGCCATGATAAAAATGCGCATATCGTCGACAGCTCAGCTACGTAGCCTTTTTCTGGACGGGCATATCTTGCGAGGCGATAAGGAACGATATCTTCCAATTGAAACTAGCTCTAACCAACCTTTTATGTTGTAACCTTAGGTAGTTGAGTGGCTTACTGAATTCGTCCATCTGAACAGAAGTGATATGCTTACCTAAGCACAGCGCAGCTGTAGAGATTACATTCTAAACGTCTGTTAGGGTGGCTTTTTTTCGAAAAAAATGATCGTCATCTGCTTAATGGGCATTATTTTATAAGTGAAAGGGTATGGTTTATCGAGGTATTTATTCTCCATAATCAAGGTTGTCTGCCTCAGAAGCGTATCGCTAAACGGTTAGGACTCCCCAGGTTAACTGTAAACAGTAGTTTCTTGCGAGCTACCCAAACTGGGGTGCGTTGACCTGTCAACTAACTGAAACTGGAATGCACTCTACTATTGCCATACTAATGCTTCAATCACCATTCTTGCCTTAATTTCCTGAATTAGGATAACTACAGACCTCGGAAAACAACTTTCTTAAGATCGCCAGATATCCTTGGCTAGTCCGCAGTTATCCTTGTTCGCTTAAGGGCAAACCAATTGGCCTCGACGGCTGAGAAAATGCTCTCTAAGGCAATTTGCTGCTATTCTGCCATTTGCTGGGCTCTGGTTTTTATACTTATGTAGTCCACGCTATGCACGGAGTCTTCCATCTATTGGTTGTACGTAATTGGTATCAATTTAGCGTATACCTAACCGCATACCAACAGTCTCCAGATTTAGCCGGATAAACTCGGACGATTACGGATACAAAAAAGCCCGCAACCGAAGTTGCGGGCTTTTTCGCTATTATCGCCGGGTCTATCTGGTTCACTGGCGACGTATTTGGTGGAGCTGGGGGGATTTGAACCCCCGTCCGAAATTACTACACCGTCGGCACTACATGCTTAGTCCAATCTTTACATTCGCCGGCCAGCTGCGGATGGACACGCTACTGACAGACTAGCCTGATTAAGTTTAACGCTTCAGCCCCAGGCAGGACGTCCACGCGATCTCTTTTGGGTTTGACCTCTCTTGATCCCCGTCCTAAGAGCGGAGGCTAGGGAGAGAGGGCTCTAAGCAGGGTATTAAGCTGCTAAAGCGTAGTTTTCGTCGTTTGCGACTATTTTTTTGCGGCTTTTTACGAGGCCAACCGCCCCTCGGCATGCTCCTAGGGCTTCGCAAATCCCGTCGAATCCAGAATCAGCCCCAAGTAACTTTGTGCAGTATACCAGAAGTTTACCTCGATAAGCCAGCGGCTTAACGATTGGCGTGCTTCATGATACGGGCTTTCGCCGTCTGCCATTCGCGATCTTTGATGTCATCGCGTTTGTCGTGCTCTTTCTTGCCTTTGGCTACGCCGATCTTGATCTTGCTCCAGGCATTTTTCCAATACAGGGACAAGGCCACCACGGTGTAACCGTCGCGGTTGACGCGGCCGAGCAGGGTGTCCAGCTCGCGTCGTTTCAGCAGCAGTTTACGGGTACGCGTCGGATCGCACACCACATGCGACGAAGCCACGTTGAGCGGGGTGATGGTGGCGCCAAACAGATAGGCTTCACCGTCACGGAACGTCACGTAGCTGTCGCTGAGGTTGGCTTTGCCTGCACGCAGCGATTTAACTTCCCACCCTTGCAGCGACAGGCCCGCCTCGAACTCTTCTTCAATGAAGTATTCGAAACGCGCGCGCTTGTTTTGAGCAATGGTGGCGGAACCGGGTTTGTGTGCTTTTTTCTTTGTCATAGTGCGTTCATTATACTGGATGCTTCAGCGAAAGAAATCCTTTCCCGTTCAGCACCTGCGCAATTTTTCGCATTTTTGGCGCCCCCATCCCTTAGCAGATTTTTTGTTTGCCGCCAGATAAATGGTATTATCTGTACGTTTTATGTCTCACAGGAAATGATATGCCCCAGATCAGTCGGTCTGCATTAGTGCCGTTCAGCGCCGAGCAGATGTATCAGTTGGTTAACGATGTTCATTCTTATCCCGATTTTCTGCCAGGCTGCACCGGCAGCCGGGTGCTTAACGCTACTTCCAACGAAATGACCGCCGCGGTGGACGTCGCCAAGGCCGGTATCAGCAAGACCTTCACCACGCGCAATACGCTGCTGGATAACCAGAGCATCAATATGCAGCTGGTCGATGGTCCGTTCCGCAAGCTGATGGGGGGCTGGCAGTTCACGCCGCTGAGCGAAGAGGCCTGCAAGGTGGAGCTGCACCTGGACTTCGAGTTCACCAACAAACTGATAGAGCTGGCGTTCGGCAAGGTGTTCAAAGAGCTGGCGGGCAGCATGGTGCAGGCATTCACCCAGAGGGCGAAAGAGGTTTACAGTGTCTGACATCCAGGTCGAGGTGGTGTACGCCTTGCCGGAGCGTCAGTACCTGCGCAAGGTGAAGCTGGCCGAGGGCAGCAGCGTCGAGCAGGCGATCCAGGCTTCGGGCCTGCTGGAGCTGCGCCAGGATATCGATCTCAAGAGCAACAAAATCGGCATCTACAGCCGCCCGGCCAAGCTGGGCGATACGCTGAACGACGGCGACCGGGTGGAGATCTACCGGCCGCTGATAGCCGATCCGAAAGAGCTGCGCCGGCAACGGGCAGAAAAGGCAAAAAAATAAGGCGCTATGAGCGCCTTATTTTTTTATCTGAAACTGATTTTCTCTTCCGCGTTGCAGCCTGCGACTGTCATGAGGAACATCATGCCCCCTCATGGGCCGGAAGAGCGGGCGGCGCCGATTACTTGGTCAGCGCCGGTTTGTTTTGGATATCGGTCAACACGCCTGCGCTGTCGAAGGTCAGCGTCAGCGTCTGCTGGGTGATGTCTTCATGGCCAGGCTGCTGGCGGAACACATAGAACCACGTCTGAGTCCCGAACGGGTCTTGCAGCATTGGGGTGCCCAATGTGTAAGCGACCTGTTGTTGGGTCATCCCTTTCTGAATTTTCGCCACGTCGGTCGACGTCAGGTAGTTCCCCTGGTTGATGTCAGGACGATAAACCACCTTTTCAAAAGTAGAACAGCCTGCAGTCAGCATCACAAGAACTACAGCGGCGGCAGTCAGCGTTTTACAGCGCATAGTAATCACATTCCTTTAGGGCATAGGATGCCGATGATAATAGACCTTGCGGCAGTTGGAAACCTTTATACCCTTCATCTTTCAAGTTGCGACGCGTTGGCTTTCTTTCAGCACCTCAAGCGCTTGGCCTGTTTCAGGCCGTTGAGGAGGCTTAGGATCGCCGCCGCGCCGCACTTTAGATATCTTTCGGGTCAACAGCGTCACTGTCAGACCGCAGGAAAGTGAAAAAGTTGAGCTTTTTTATGCCGCCAGCAGTTCTTTGGCGTTCGCCAGCGTATTGCGGGTGACTTCGCTGCCGCCGAGCAGGCGCGCCAGCTCCTGCAGCCGGGCGCGTTTATCCAGTGGCGCCATCTGGGTTTCGGTGACCGTGCCGTCGGTCTGTTTGCTGACGAACAGGTGCTGATGCCCGCATCCGGCCACCTGCGGCAGGTGGGTCACGCACATCACCTGGGTGGATTCGCCGAGCTGGCGCAGCAGGCGGCCAACGATGGCGGCGGTCGGGCCGCTGATGCCCACGTCCACCTCATCGAAGATCAGCGCTGGGGTTTCCATCTTGCGGGCGGTGATCACCTGTATGGCCAGCGCGATGCGCGACAGCTCACCGCCGGAGGCGACCTTCGCCAGCGGTTGCAGCGGCTGCCCCGGGTTGGTGGAGACGCAGAACTCGGTGCGGCTGGCTCCTTCGGCGCTCAGATGCTGCGGTTCGAAGCGCACATCGATGTTGAACTTGCCGTGCGGCATGGAGAGCGCCTGCATGCTGTCGGTGATGAGCGTGGTCAGCTCGGCGGCGTAATGCAGGCGTTTCTGATGCAGCTGCTCTGCCAGCGCCAGCGCCTGTTGGTGATGCAGGGTGACCGCCTCGTTCAGGTGTTCATGGTCGCTTTCCTGCTGTGAAAGCAGCTGCTGTTCATCCAGCAACTGCTGATGCAGCTGCGGCAGCTCTTCCGGCGCAACCTGATGTTTGCGCGCCAGGCTGATTTGGCGCGACAGGCGCTGTTCCAGCTCGTGCAGGCGGTTGGGATCGAGATCCATGCGATCGGCGTAGTGGCGCAGCTCGTCGCTGGCTTCGCTGATCTGGATAGAGGCCTCTTCCAGCATGTCCAGTAGGCCGCTGAGCTTGTCGTCCAGCCCGGCCAACTCGAGCAGCAGGTGCTTGGCGCTGTAGAGCTGGCTGAGCATGTTGTTCTCGTCGCTGTCGGCGAGCAGCTGCAGCGTCTGCTGGCTGAGGGTCAGCAGCTGGCCGCTGTTGGCCAGGCGCTTGTACTCGGCGTCGGTCTGTTCGAACTCGCCGGCCTGTGGCGCGAATTCGTTCAGCTCTTTCAATTGGTATTGCAGCAGCTGCTTGCGCGCTTCGCGCTCGATGGACTGCTGCTGATGGTGCGCCAGCTCGCGGCAGCTCTGGTGCCAGCGTTGGTAGGCCTGGCTCATCGCCGCCAGCAGGGCGGGCTCGTCGGCGTAGGCGTCGAGCAGCGCTTTCTGGTGCTCCGGCTTGAGCAGCAGCTGATGGGCGTGTTGGCCATGGATTTGGATCAGGCGTTGCCCCAGCTCGCGCAGCTGCGACAGCGGCACGGCGGTGCCGTTGATAAAGCCGCGCGAACGGCCGTCGGCGTTGATCACCCGGCGCAGCAGGCATTCGTTGCTGTCGTCCAGCTGGTTCTGCTCCAGCCACTCGCGTGCGGACGGGGTGTCCGCCAGCGAGAAGCGGGCGCAGAGGTCGGCGCGGGCGGCTCCCAGGCGCACCACGTTGCCGTCGGCGCGGTTACCGAGGCACTGCCCCAGCGCATCGATGGCGATGGATTTGCCGGCGCCGGTTTCACCGGTGATCGCCGTCATACCCGGTTGAAAATCGATTTCCAACTCACGAACGATAGCAAAGTTGCTGATGGTTAATTGCGCCAGCATGGGAACCTTCCTGTGTATAAACACATAACTGTAGTTTCATACAGTATAAACTGGTTTTATATACAGTAAAGTGGCCGACGCAGATTTTAGAACAATTTTTTCGACCAGCCCAGCTTGGTGCTTAACGTGTTGAAATAGCTGTAGTCCTTTGGGTGAATCAGATTCAGGTGGAAATCGCTGCGGCGGATCAGCACTTCTTCGCCTTCCTGGATCGGCAGCGCGATCTGGCTGTCGCAGCTGATCTCCAGATCGCTGCCGATCTGGGAAAACTTCAGGCGGATGGTGCTGTCGCCGTTGATCACCAGCGGCCGGGCGGAAAGGGTGTGCGGGAACATCGGCACCAGCGCGATCGCCTCCAGCGACGGGGTGAGGATCGGCCCGCCGGCGGAGAGCGAGTAGGCGGTGGAGCCGGTCGGCGTGGCGATGATCAGGCCGTCGGAGCGCTGTGAGAAGGCGAAGCGATCGTCGATGTACACTTCGAATTCGATCATGTGCGCCACTTTGCCGGGGTGCAGCACCACTTCGTTGATGGCGGTGCTGATGCGGCACTGCTGGTGCTCTTTATGCACGATGGTTTCCAGCAGGAAACGCTGTTCGTCGATGTATTCGCCTTCCAGCACGTCCGCCAGCTGCTGCAGGGCGTTGTCGGGATCGAGATCGGTGAGGAAGCCGAGGTTGCCGCGGTTGACCCCGATCACCTTGATGTCGTAACGCGCCAGCACGCGCGCGGCGCCGAGCATGTTGCCGTCGCCGCCGACCACCACCGCCAGATCGGCGCGCTGGCCGATATCCGCCAGGCTGCCGGTGACGGCGTCTTTTAGCCCCAAATCATGGGCGATCTGGCGTTCGACCATCACTGAATAGCCGCGGGCGACCAGCCAGTGGAACAGCATCTCGTGGGTTGCCAGCGCTGAAGGGTGACGCGGGTGGCCAACAATGCCAATACAGGCGAATTTTTTATTCATTTGTTGTGATTTTCCTCACCGGGACCCGTTTATGCCCCACATTGTGACCGGTTGACTTGAAACCCCGGTTTTGATCCCCATAATAAGCCAAGTTGCGAGATTAATGCTAAAACGCGGAGATATTCATGAGTAGTAAAGAACAGAAGACGCCAAACGAGCAAGTCTCGGAAGAAATGGAACAACACGCTCATCACGATGATACGCTGCCGGAAGCGGCGGAAGGCGTCGATCTGCGCGATGCGCGTATCGCCGAACTGGAAGCCCAACTGGCGGAAGCGCAGCAGCACGAGCGTGACAGCCTGCTGCGCGCCAAAGCGGAAGCGGAAAACATCCGCCGCCGCGCTGAACTGGACGTCGAGAAAGCGCACAAGTTCGCCCTGGAGAAATTCTCCGGCGATCTGCTGCCGGTGATCGACAACCTGGAGCGCGCGCTGGATCTGGCGGATAAAAACAATCCTGAACTGGCCGCGATGATCGAAGGCATCGAGCTGACGCTGAAATCGCTGCTGGACGTGGTGCGCAAGTACGGCATCGAAATCGTCGGCGACGTCAACGTGCCGTTCAACCCGGAAGTGCATCAGGCGATGAGCATGATGGAATCCGCCGATCACCAACCGAACCACGTGATGATGGTGATGCAGAAAGGCTATACGCTGAACGGCCGCCTGCTGCGTCCGGCGATGGTTGCAGTCTCCAAAGCCAAGGCGTAATCGCCCCGGCAACGGCATAAAGAAAGGCACCCGAGGGTGCCTTTTTTGTTTCTGGGTTACGCCTGCGGCAGGCGCGGCATCCAGTCGATCGGCGTGAGCCCCTGCTGCTCCAGCAGCTGATTGGCCTGCGAGAAATGACGGCAGCCGAGGAAACCGCGGTGCGCGGAGAGCGGCGACGGGTGCGGCGCCTTCAGCACATGGTGGCGGTTGCGGTCGATAAAGTTGCCTTTCTTCTGTGCGTGCGAGCCCCACAGCAGGAACACCACGCCTTCACGGTTCTCGTTCAGGGCGGCGATCACCTTATCGGTAAAGGTTTCCCAGCCCAGGTTGGCGTGCGAGTGCGCGCGGCCGCCTTCCACCGTTAGCACGGTGTTGAGCAGCAGCACCCCCTGTTCAGCCCAGCTTTGCAGGTAGCCGTGATCCGGGCGTTCGAAGCCGGGAATGTCGGTCGCCAGCTCTTTATACATGTTCACCAGCGACGGCGGCGCCGGCACGCCGGGGCGCACCGAGAAAGAGAGGCCGTGCGCCTGATTGGGGCCGTGATACGGATCCTGGCCGAGGATGACGACCTTGACGTCCGCCAGCTCGGTATAGCGGAAAGCGTTGAACACGTCCTTCTGCGGTGGATAAATGGTCTTACCGGCCTGGCGTTCAGCGGCAACAAAGGCGAGCGTTTCAACAAAATAGAGCTGCTCTTTCTCTTTGCCGATCACGTCATGCCAGGTGAGGGAGGTGGCCATAAACGCTCTCCTTTGTTTTCTTTAGCAATTCATGGGCTATAGCTTACCGTTTCAGCACGCGCAGCGAAACCCGCTTTTCATTTCTCGCTGCCGTGCCTTATGCAATTATTTTTGAAAATTTACAAAAATAATTGGTTTTTGCCGCAGCGGGAAAATTGATATAAAACATAAATTTGCCCCTTCATGCCCTGTGCCTACCCGGTAAAAATTGACTTTAATCAAGGAACTGGCCCGGTCAGGCTGGTATACAGAACAACAAGACAACAATGGTTTTACCAAATGGCCGAAACCAGAATTGGGTTTTCTCACGACGTGAATTTTTACGCCCTTGTACGGAGGCAACATAATGATTACCGGTATTCAAATTACCAAAGCGAACGACCAGGCGCTGGTGAATTCTTTCTGGCTGCTGGACGATGAAAAAGCGGAAGCTCGCTGCGTGTGCGCCAAGGCCAACTACGCGGAAGATCAGGTTGTCGCGGTGAGCGACCTGGGCCAGATCGAATACCGTGAAGTGCCGCTGGAACTGCAGCCGACCGTGCGCGTGGAAGGCGGTCAGCACCTGAACGTCAACGTGCTGCGTCGCGAAACCCTGGAAGACGCGGTCAAGCACCCGGAAAAATACCCGCAGCTGACCATCCGCGTGTCCGGCTATGCGGTGCGTTTCAACTCCCTGACGCCGGAACAGCAGCGCGACGTTATCGCCCGCACCTTTACCGAAAGCCTGTAATTTGCGGCGCAGTCAATCAGGGAGCTTCGGCTCCCTTTCTGGCGTTTGGCGGCCGAAAACCGAACGTGGATCACATTCTGTACAAAGATAAGCATTTCTAATACAGAACTCATCCGACCTGCCGATAGCTAAATCAGCACCTATTCAGGTGCTCAATAAAAAGTCTATCGACAAGGAGTCGGCATGAGTATGCCTTTAAGTTTTACCTCTGCAGTATCCCCGGTGGCCGCGATCCCTACGCCTCGCGCCGCTGCCGAGACGGCGACGGCGGCGCAGCCCGCGGCAGCGCCGGCAAATCCGGCGCCGGTGGCCTCTCCCTCTCAGAACACGCTGAACGCGCAGAATCTGTTGAATACGCTGGTCGGCGATATCTCAGCGGCGGCACCGACGGCTGCGGCAGCGCCGGGCGTGACGCGGGGGCAGCAATCGCAGGAGGGGGATTATGCGTTGGCGCTGTTGGCCAAGGACGTTTACTCACTCACTGGCCAGGGTGCCGCCGGGTTCAACCGCCTGAGCGACAGCGCGCTGCTCGGTTTCGGCATCGATCCCGCCAGCCTGCACGACGTGGGCAGCGGTTTCCAGGCTGGGATTTACAGCAACGACAAGCAGTATGTGTTGGCGTTCGCCGGCACCAACGACTGGCGCGATTGGCTGAGCAACGTGCGGCAGGCGACGGGCTATGACGATGTGCAGTACAATCAGGCTGTTGCCGCTGCCAAAAGCGCCAAGGCGGCCTTCGGCGATGCGCTGGTGATCGCCGGCCATTCGCTTGGCGGCGGTCTGGCGGCCACGGCCGCGCTGGCGACCGGCACCGTCGCGGTCACCTTCAACGCGGCCGGGGTCTCGGATTACACCCTGAATCGCCTGGGCATCGATCCGGCGGCGGCGAAGAAAGATGCCGAAGCCGGCGGTATTCGCCGCTACAGCGAGCAATATGACATGCTGACCAGCACCCAGGAGTCGACCTCGCTGATCCCGGACGCCATCGGCCACAACATCACCCTGGCCAACAACGATACCCTGACCGGCATCGATGACTGGCGGCCGAGCAAGCATCTGGATCGCAGCCTGACGGCGCACGGCATCGACAAGGTGATAAGCTCGATGGCGGAACAAAAGCCGTGGGAGGCGAAGGCCAATGCCTGAAGGGCGTCGCTTGCGGCGGGCGCTGGCGATAGCCTTACTGGCGCTGGTCGCGGTGACCGGTTTACTGATGATGGCTAAGGAGCAACAGATGGGGCAGGAGATTTCGCCGTTTGACGGCCACAGCAATCTGGCGCTGGCTCAGGCGGTGGCGCGTGGCGATACCCAGGGTATCCATGCGCAGGCCACGCAGGATCGCTTGCGCGAACGGGGCGATCGGCAGGTCACGCTGTTGCAGTGGGCGGTGCTTTCGCAGCAGCCGGATAGCGTGCAGGCGTTGCTGGATCTCGGCGCCGACCCGGCGGCGGCGGGGCTGGACGGCAACAGCGCGCTGCACACCGCGGCGATGCTGCAAGACGCGCAGTACCTGCGGCTGTTGCTGGCCAAAGGGGCGCTGGTGAACGTGCGTAATGCCGTTACCGCCGCCACGCCGCTTGCGGCGGCGGTGCTGGCCGGGCGTGAAGAGCAACTGCGGATGTTGCTGGCGGCCGGGGCGGACACCACCTTGAGCGACCGGCTGGGGGATACCCCGCTGCATCTGGCGGCGAAGATTAACGCGCCGCACCTGGCGCTGCTGCTGTTGCAGGCCGGGGCCGATGCCCGGGCGCGCAACCAGCAGGGCGTCGCGTTCCAGTTTTATTTCTCGCAAACGCCGGCGCATTTGCAGAATGACGAACTGAAGGCGCAGTTCCGCGAACTGGATAAATGGCTGCAGGGGCACCGCCTGGCCACGCACTACGCGCAGCCGTAAACGCCCATAAAAAAACCGCCTGTACAGGCGGTTTTTTCTTAGGCAGCGGGGGTTATTCCGCGTCGCCGGCCGGTTTGGCCTTCGCCTGACGGCGTTTGCCGACGTTTTTGGCGTCGCGATGACGCACTTTTACCTTGGCCTTTTCTTTGTTCTTCGCTTTATCTTCCGCGCGTTTGGCCAGCACTTTCTTCGATGGCTTGCCGTTGCTCTTCTCGTTCGGCACCTTGGTTTTCGGCCGCAGCTCATCGATCACGCGCGCTTTCAGCGGCTCATTCAGGTAACGGCCCACTTTGCCCAGCAGCAGATGGTCGTGCGCTTCCACCAGCGAAATGGCGGTGCCTTTGCGCCCGGCGCGGCCGGTACGGCCGATGCGGTGCAGGTAGGTGTCCGCCGTGCGCGGCATGTCGAAGTTGAACACGTGGGTGATATCGAGGATATCCAGACCGCGTGCGGCAACGTCGGTGGCGACCAGCACGTTAACCCGGCCATCCATCATGCGTTTGACCGCTTCGTTGCGTTTGGCCTGCACCATTTCGCCTTCGAGATAGCAGGTGTTGATGCCCGCTTCGCGCAGCCAGGTGGCCAGTTCGTGCACGCGCTCGCGCTTGCGCACGAAGATCACCGATTTTTGCACGTCCGGCTGTTTCAGCAGGTGGATCAGCAGCGCGGTTTTGTGCTGCACGTCATCGGCGCGGTAGTACCACTGCAGGATCTTTTTGCGTTCGCGGCGCGACGGGTCGGCTTCCACTTCCACCGGCTCTTTCAGGATGCGCTCGGCGAATTCGCGGATCGCTTCGCCTTCCAGCGTGGCGGAGAACAGCAGCGTCTGGTTGCGCCAGCGGGTTTCGGCGGAGATGGTTTCGATGTCCTGCGCGAAGCCCATGTCAAGCATGCGGTCGGCTTCGTCGAGGATCAGGGTTTCCACCGCGCGGCAGTCGAAGTTCTCTTCTTTAATGTATTGCAGCAAACGGCCGGTGGTGGCGACCACCACGTCCTGGTTTTCGCTGAACACTTCCGCGTGGTTCATGTAAGCGACGCCGCCGGTGATGGTGGCGATATCCAGCGAGGTATGAGCAGCCAATTCACGCGCCTGATCGGCGACCTGCATCGCCAGTTCACGCGTTGGCGTCAGGATCAGTACGCGCGGCGGGCCGGATTTTTTGCGTGGAAAGTCCAGCAGGTGCTGCAACACGGGCAGCAGGAAGGCGGCGGTTTTGCCGGTGCCGGTCGGAGCCGAACCTAAGACGTCGCGCCCGTCCATCGCCGGCGGGATCGCAGCGGCCTGAATGGCGGTGGGGCGATCGTAGCCTTTGTCGCGCAGCGCGTCGATCAGGCGATCATCGAGTTCGAGTTCGGAAAAAGTGGTTGCTGTCATGGTCTACCTCTACTTGGGGCGCCGATTATAGACGGGTTGGCCGCGATCTTCACCTATTTAAGCGGAAAGCCGCTCTTTTCCCGTCGATCAGATTGCCTTATGCTACGCCAGTTTTATAGCCAGGTGGTGAGTGTGAGCAAGCGATCGAAAGCCGATTTTACCCCGCGCCGCGGGGGTTTTACCTTTAAACAATTCTTTGTCGCCCACGATCGTTGCGCCATGAAAGTGGGCACCGACGGGGTGCTGCTCGGCGCCTGGGCGCCGCTGGGGCAGGCGCGCCGGGTGCTGGACATCGGCAGCGGCAGCGGGCTGATCGCGCTGATGCTGGCGCAGCGCAGCGGCGACGAAGTGACCATTGACGCGGTGGAGCTGGATGAAGCCGCCGCCGGCCAGGCGCGCGAAAATGCGGCGGAGTCGCCGTGGCCGCAGCGCATCCGCGTGCATGCGCAGGATATTCACCATTATGCGCAGCAGCATGCCGCTGAGTATGATCTGATCGTCAGTAATCCGCCTTATTTCGAGCCGGCGGTGGCCTGCCGCGACCAGGCGCGCCACAACGCGCGTTACACCGAAACCCTGACGCACGATGCGCTGTTGGCCTGTGCGGCACAGCTGTTGGCGGAACAGGGAACGTTCTGCGTGGTGCTGCCGCACGACATCGGCGCCGAATTCGAACGTCTGGCGCAGCAAAGCGGCTGGCAGACGGCGGCGAAGGTGAACGTCAGCGATCGGGCCGATACGCCGCTGCACCGGGTGCTGCTGGCGCTGACGCGGCGGGAAACGCCGCTGCGGGAGCAGGCGCTGGCGATCAAGCAGGCCGATGGCAGCTATACCGAGGATTTCCGCCGGCTGATCGCCGACTTCTACCTGTTCTACTGAAAAGAAAAGGGCGCCGATTAGGCGCCCTGTCGCAGAGTTTAAGGCTGTAAAATGGTCGGCAGCGCTTCCGGCAGCAGATCCGGATAGTCCAGCGTGTAGTGCAGGCCGCGGCTCTCTTTGCGCGCCATGGCGCTGCGCACGATAAGCTCGGCCACCTGCACCAGATTGCGCAGCTCCAGCAGGTTGTTGGAGATGCGGAAGTGAGCGTAGTACTCGTCGATTTCCGCCTGCAGCGTGTTGATGCGGCGCAGGGCGCGTTCCAACCGCTTGGTGGTGCGCACGATGCCGACGTAATCCCACATGAACAGCCGCAGCTCGTGCCAGTTGTGCTGAATCACCACCCGTTCGTCCGCATCGTCCACCCGGCTTTCATCCCAGTGCGGCACCTGTTTGGCCTGCTGAATGAACGGCAGGCGCTGCAGAATGTCTTCCGCCGCCGACCAACCGTACACCAGGCACTCCAGCAGCGAATTCGACGCCATGCGGTTGGCGCCGTGCAGGCCGGTATAGCTGACCTCGCCGATGGCGTACAGCCCGTCGAGATCGGTGCGGCCGTGCTGATCGACCATTACGCCGCCGCAGGTGTAGTGCGCCGCCGGGACGATCGGGATCGGTTGCCGGGTCAGATCGAAGCCCAGCGTCAGCAGCTTCTCGTGGATCATCGGGAAGTGCTGGGTGATGAACTCCGCCGGCTTGTGGCTGATGTCCAGGTACATGCAGTCGGCGCCCAGGCGCTTCATTTCATGGTCGATGGCGCGAGCGACGATATCGCGCGGGGCCAGTTCGCCGCGCGGGTCAAAATCGGGCATAAAGCGGCTGCCGTCCGGGCGCTTCAGGTAAGCCCCTTCGCCGCGCAGCGCTTCGGTCAGCAGGAAGTTGCGCGCCTGAGGATGGAACAGGCAGGTCGGGTGGAACTGGTTGAACTCCAGGTTGGCGACCCGGCAGCCGGCGCGCCAGGCCATGGCGATGCCGTCGCCGGAGGAGATGTCCGGGTTGGTGGTGTATTGGTATACCTTGGCCGCGCCGCCGGTGGCCAACACCACCGTTTTGGCGCGGTAGGTTTCCACCCGCTCCAGCTCGCGGTTCCAGACGTAAGCGCCCACCACTCGGCGGGTGCCCGGCAGGCCGATTTTGTTCGAGGTAATCAGGTCAACCGCGTTGCGGCGCTCCATCACGCAAATATTGGGGTGAGCGCTTGCTTTCCCCACCAGCGTGGTCTCTACTTCCTTACCGGTAGCGTCCGCGGCGTGCAGAATGCGGCGATGGCTGTGGCCGCCTTCGCGCGTGAGGTGATAATGCTCCTCGCCCTGCGCGTTGACCTCGGTGTCGAACAGCACGCCCTGATCGATCAGCCACTGCACGCAGTGGCGCGCGTTGCCGGCGATGAATTCGACGGCCTCTTTGTCGCACAGGCCGGCGCCGGCAATCAAAGTGTCATCAACGTGTGAGGCAATGCTGTCCGTCTCATCGAACACCGCGGCGATCCCGCCCTGGGCGTAAAAGGTGGCCCCCTCGCTGAGCGGCCCCTTGCTGAGAACGGTAACCTTGCAATACTGCGCCAGGCGCAGCGCCAGTGACAGGCCCGCAGCGCCGCTGCCGACGATCAGTACATCGCTAACATGTTCAGATGATGGTTGCATAACGTATGATGTGTGCAGAAGAAGAGTGAATTTCATGTTAGCCTAACTGTCCGGGCAAAAGCCACGGATAGGGCGACATCAACAGAAAAAACAATGGCGATATGGAACTTCGTGTTCTATATGAACTCCAAGCGAGTGCTTGCTCAGGAAAATAATGTATGGCTGGCAGTACAATTTTACGCGTGGAGACGGATTTGGGGAGAGTTTACCTCGGATGAGCGAGCAGTTAACGGATCAAGTTCTGGTCGAGCGGGTCCAAAAGGGCGATCAGAAATCGTTTAACCTACTGGTAGTGCGCTATCAGCATAAGGTGGCGAGTCTCGTTTCCCGCTATGTGCCGCAGGGCGATGTGCCCGATGTGGTGCAGGAGTCGTTTATCAAGGCCTATCGCGCACTGGAATCGTTCCGTGGCGACAGCGCTTTTTATACCTGGTTGTATCGAATCGCCGTGAACACGGCAAAGAATTATCTGGTTGCTCAGGGGCGCCGTCCGCCATCCAGTGATGTGGACGCTAACGATGCGGAAAATTACGAAAGTGCGGGCGCACTGAAAGAAATTTCGAACCCTGAGAACTTAATGTTGTCAGAAGAGCTGAGACAGATAGTTTTCCGTACCATTGAGTCGCTCCCTGAGGATCTTCGCATGGCGATTACCCTGCGGGAGTTGGATGGTCTAAGCTACGAAGAGATAGCTGCCATCATGGATTGCCCGGTCGGAACCGTACGTTCGCGTATTTTCCGCGCCCGGGAAGCTATCGATAATAAAGTTCAACCGCTGATCCAGCGTTAGCAATGGCGGGCACAGGAAGGGTACTTAGGCATGCAGAAAGAAAAGCTTTCCGCTCTGATGGATGGTGAATCGTTCGACAGCGAGCTGTTGAGTTCTCTGTCGCAAGATCGAACGCTTCAACAAAGCTGGCAGAGCTATCACCTGATACGTGACACACTGCGAGGTGATGTCGGGCAAGTGATGCATCTCGACATCGCCGATCGCGTAGCCGCTGCACTTGAGAAAGAACCCGCCCGGCTGGTGCCTTCTGCCGTTCAGGAATCTCAGCCGCAGCCTCACACCTGGCAGAAAATGCCGTTCTGGGACAAAGTGCGTCCTTGGGCGAGCCAGATTACGCAAATCGGTATGGCGGCCTGCGTGTCGCTGGCGGTGATCGTCGGCGTACAGCACTATAATCAACCTGCTGCGTCATCGAACGCGTCCGAATCGCCGGCCTTTACCACGCTGCCGATCATGGGCCAGGCCTCACCGGTCAGCCTGGGCGTCCCGGCCGACAGCTTCTCCACCGGCAGCGGCCAACAGCAGCAGGTGCAGGAACAGCGCAAGCGTATCAACGCCATGCTGCAGGACTATGAACTGCAACGTCGCCTGCATTCGGATCAGCTGCAGCTTGAACAAAGCAACCCGCAACAGGCTGCCATTCAGGTTCCCGGAACTCAGTCTTTAGGAATGCAACAGCAGTAATGAAGCAAATCTGGTTCTCCGTTTGTTTATTGACGGGCAGCCTGCTCTATTCCAGCATCGCCCCGGCGCAGCCAACTGCGTCCGGGGCGTTATTGCAACAGATGAGCAGCGCCAGCCGTTCTCTCAATTACGAGCTCGCCTACATCAGCATCAGCAAGCAGGGAATCGAGTCGTTGCGCTATCGCCATGCGGTGATCGGCAACGTGCCGCTCGGCCAGCTGTTGCATATGGACGGCCCGCGCCGCGAAGTATTGCAGCGCGGCGGCGGGATCAGCTACTTCGAGCCTGGCCTGGAGCCGTTCACGCTCACCGGCGATCACATCGTCGATGCGCTGCCGGCGATCGTCTATGCCGATTTCACCCGTCTGGCCAAGTACTACGACTTCATCTCCGTGGGCAGCACCCGCATCGCCGATCGGCCGTGTGAAGTGCTGCGCGTGGTGGCGCGCGACGGTTCCCGCTACAGCTACATCGTCTGGATGGACGAGGACACCAAGCTGCCGCTGCGGGTGGATCTGCTCGATCGCGACGGCGAAACGCTGGAGCAATATCGGGTGATCTCCTTCGCGGTCGGCGCTGACGTGCAGGGCGCGATGCAGGGGCTGCTCAAAGCCAACCTGCCGCCGCTGCTGTCGCTGCCGGCGGTGGAAAACGTCCAGCTCAGCTGGAGCACCGGCTGGCTGCCGGCCGGGGTGGACGAGGTGGCGCGCAATCGCCGCAAATTGCCGAATGTCGCCGTGCCGGTCGAATCCCGGCTTTACAGCGACGGTCTGTTCAGCTTCTCGGTCAACGTCAGCCCGGCGGGCAGCGGAGCCGGGCAGCAATACTATCGTCAGGGGCGCCGCACCATTCAGACCGAAGTACGCGCGGGCAACGAAATCACTATCGTGGGCGAATTGCCGCCGGCTACGGCCAAGCGCATCGCCGACAGCATTTCTTTCAAGGTATCGCCGTAATGATGAAAGAGTGGGCCACGGTGGTTTCGTGGCAACAGGGCGTAGCGCTGCTGCGCTGTGAACCCAAAGCCGGCTGCGGCAGCTGTACCGCGCGCTCCGGCTGCGGCGCGCGCGCGTTGAACGAGCTGGTGCCGGAAACCGAGCATCAGCTGCAGGTGCATATCGATCAGCCGCTCGAACCGGGGCAGCGCGTCGAGGTTGGCATTGCGGAGGGCAGCCTGCTGCGCTCCGCAATGCTGGTTTACCTGACGCCGCTGCTGGGCATGATGCTGGGCGGCACCTTGCTGCAATATTGTTTCGGCAGCGACGCCTCGGCGGCAGTCGGCGCCGTGCTGGGCGGCGGGGCGGCCTTTATGCTGGCGCGCCGGTTGGCCCGGCGTCTGGGCGAGCAGGCCGATTACCAGCCGGTGGTGCTGCAGATTGGGCTGCCGCCTACCGCGATGCGCATGCAGGCGGAAAACTCCCCGCTGATTTAAACCGACGGCCGCGTCATCGCCGGGTTGTGATAGGCGGGGATGCGGTTGTGGATCATATGCTCCAACAGCGCGATGAACAGATCGGCGCTGAGCAGCGAATCGTAGTTAATCGCGAACAGCACATTTCCCTGGCCGTCGAGCAAACGGATGCCGAGCTGCGGATGGTTTTCCACCGTGCGGATCTGCTCGAGCGGCACGTTTCCCCGTTCCGTGGCCAGCAAGGTGGCGCTTAGCCGCAGCGTTTCGGTCGGCGTACCTTGCCGTTTGCCCAGCAGCAGCTGCCACAGCCAGCGTGCGTCGCCTTCAACGGTGTGAAACGGCACCACCTCCCCCTGATAGAGCGCATTCAATGCCAGCGGCCCGCGCTGCTGCAGCTGTTGGTCAACGATCACGTCCGCCAGCCGCCACGAATGGGCGACGTTGCTGAAAACCGTACACCAGGGCTGATCCGCGCCGGCGCGGAACGCCGTGACGTCAAACAGCCCGCCAAAAGCTTTGCCGCCGCGAAAGCGATAGATGTCGCCGATTTTCTCAAACGGGATGAAGCGCTCTTTGTGATGGTGGCCGTCAAAGACCCGCACGCCATGCTCGTACAGGCGATAGGTCAGCGTCGGGCGCAGATAGTGCCGCAGCGCCAGCAGCGTACAGCCGAGTAAAACCGTGCCCGCGCCGGCCTGCAACAGCGTGATGACTTCACTCTCATCAATGCTGCTCAGCAGCGGCAGCACCAACAGCGCGGCTCCCACGCTAAACAGCAGCGCCGCCGCCGCCAGAATGCCCCAGTTGACCTTCGAAAAATCGTGCCGGCTCAGCATTTGCCCTTTATCGATCATATGCACCTTCCAATCAACGTACGCAGATATGCTGCTGAACCCCGGTGGGCTGCCGATGTAGTGCCCGGAATAATGTTTTGTCGCGGAGTTCATGCCCTTTCTATCCGAGGGGCGGTGGTGGCGTATATGGGGTTTTTCCTAAAGGAAGAGGGGCGAAATGGAATTCTAAGAGGTTGATCCAAATATTCTTTTCTTATAATTTCGGAGAGGGTTTATTGCGCTGCGGCCGGTTATGTATTAGCGCCGGAGTTTGACGGCCACGGAGCACCTGCAAGCCTTGGGTTCAGGCCGTATCGTCCGCGTTAACATCTGTTTTCACCCGCCGGGGTGCCCTGTAACATTTAGCTGCGCATAATAGAATGCCTTCACTGCACCGATCGCTAGGTTTTCAGTGGTGTGGCATGTAGAATGCAGCGATTCAGGTGCAAGACGGCCTAACCCATTCACTGTCGCTTTAGGTCCATGCGGGTTTCTATAGGCGAGTAATTCAGAAATACCAAGGCAGAAAAACTTTTATAATGAAGCATATACGAAATTTCTCCATTATTGCCCATATTGACCACGGTAAGTCGACGCTGTCTGACCGCATTATCCAAATCTGCGGTGGCTTGTCCGACCGTGAAATGGCCGCGCAGGTGCTCGATTCCATGGATCTGGAGCGCGAGCGCGGCATCACCATCAAAGCGCAGAGCGTGACGCTGGATTATAAGGCGCTGGATGGGCAGACCTATCAACTCAACTTTATCGACACCCCCGGCCACGTTGACTTCTCCTATGAAGTTTCCCGCTCGCTGGCGGCCTGCGAAGGCGCGCTGCTGGTGGTGGACGCCGGTCAGGGCGTAGAAGCCCAGACGCTGGCCAACTGCTACACCGCGATCGAAATGGATCTGGAAGTGGTGCCGGTACTGAACAAGATTGACCTGCCGGCCGCCGATCCGGATCGCGCCGCACAGGAAATCGAAGACATCGTCGGCATCGACGCTACCGATGCGGTGCGCTGCTCGGCCAAAACCGGCGTCGGCGTGCCCGACGTGCTGGAGCGCCTGGTGCGCGATATCCCGCCGCCGCAGGGCGATCCGGATGCGCCGCTGCAGGCGCTGATCATCGACTCCTGGTTCGATAACTACCTGGGCGTCGTGTCTCTGGTGCGCGTCAAGAACGGCACGCTGCGCAAGGGCGACAAGATCAAGGTCATGAGCACCGGCCAGGTGTACAACGCCGATCGCCTGGGCATCTTCACGCCGAAGCAGGTCGATCGCGACGTGCTGAACTGCGGCGAAGTGGGCTGGCTGGTCTGCGCGATCAAAGACATCCTCGGCGCGCCGGTGGGCGATACCCTGACGCAGGCGCGTCAGCCGGCGGATAAAGCGCTGCCGGGCTTCAAGAAAGTGAAGCCGCAGGTGTACGCCGGTCTGTTCCCGATCAGCTCCGACGACTATGAATCCTTCCGCGATGCGCTGGGCAAACTGAGCCTCAACGACGCCTCCCTGTTCTACGAGCCGGAAAGCTCCACCGCGCTGGGCTTCGGCTTCCGCTGCGGCTTCCTCGGCCTGCTGCACATGGAGATCATTCAGGAGCGTCTGGAGCGTGAATACGATCTGGATCTGATCACCACCGCGCCGACGGTCGTCTACGAAGTGGAAACCACCGGCAAAGAAGTGATCTACGTCGACAGCCCGTCCAAGCTGCCGCCGTTGAACAATATCCAGGAACTGCGCGAGCCGATCGCCGAATGCCACATGCTGATGCCGCAGGAATACCTGGGCAACGTCATCACCCTGTGCGTTGAGAAGCGCGGCGTGCAGACCAACATGGTCTACCACGGCAACCAGGTGGCGTTGACCTATGAAATCCCGATGGCGGAAGTGGTGCTCGACTTCTTCGACCGCCTGAAGTCCACGTCGCGCGGCTATGCGTCGCTGGATTACAACTTCAAGCGCTTCCAGGCCTCCGACATGGTGCGCGTGGACGTGCTGATCAACAACGAGCGCGTGGATGCGCTGGCGCTGATCACTCACCGCGACAACTCGCAGTACCGCGGCCGTGAATTGGTGGAGAAGATGAAAGATCTGATCCCGCGTCAGCAGTTCGACATCGCGATTCAGGCGGCGATCGGCACGCACATCATCGCGCGCTCCACCGTGAAGCAGCTGCGTAAAAACGTGCTGGCGAAATGCTACGGCGGTGACGTCAGCCGTAAGAAAAAGCTGCTGCAGAAACAGAAAGACGGTAAGAAGCGCATGAAACAGGTCGGCAACGTCGAGCTGCCGCAGGAAGCGTTCCTGGCCATTCTGCACGTCGGTAAAGACGGCAAGTAACCGCGACGAGTTCGCGAAACGAGGGAGTTTGCATGGCGAATATGTTTGCCCTGATCCTGGCGTTGGCCACCTTGGTCACCGGGATCATCTGGTGCTTCGAGCGCTTTAAATGGGCGCCGGCCCGCCGCGCGAAGATCGCGGCGGTCAACGAGCAGACCGCGGGCGCCGTAGACGATAAAACGCTGGCGAAAGTGGCGAAGCAGCCTGGTTGGGTAGAGACTGGCGCATCGGTGTTCCCGGTGCTGTTGCTGGTCTTTGTGGTGCGTTCGTTTATTTACGAACCGTTCCAGATCCCGTCCGGCTCAATGATGCCGACGCTGTTGATTGGCGATTTCATTCTGGTGGAGAAATATGCCTACGGCATTAAAGATCCGATTACCCAGACCACGCTCATTGAAACCGGCCATCCGAAGCGCGGCGATATTGCGGTATTTAAATATCCGCTGGATCCGAAGCTCGATTATATCAAGCGCGTAATTGGCCTGCCGGGCGATCGTATTACTTACGATCCGGTGAATAAGCGCGTTACGGTGCAGCCGTCCTGCAACAGCGGGCAGTCCTGCGATACCGCGCTGGCGGTGACCTACGCGGACGCCCAGCCGAGCGACTTCGTGCAGCTGTTCAGCCGCAGTGGCATGGGCGAGGCCAGCAACGGCTTCTACCAAATCCCGCTGAACGACAACGTGCCGCAGGGCGGCATTCGTCTGCGCGAGCGTCAGGAGAGCCTGGGCAACGTGACCCACCGCATCCTGACCGTGCCGGGCACGCAGGATCAGGTGGGCGCTTACTACCAACAGCCGGGCAAACCGCTGGCGGAGTGGGTGGTGCCGGCCGGGCATTACTTCATGATGGGCGACAACCGCGACAACAGCGCGGACAGCCGCTACTGGGGCTTTGTGCCGGAGAAGAATCTGGTGGGTAAAGCCACGGCCATCTGGATGAGCTTTGAAAAGCAGGAAGGTGAGTGGCCTACCGGCGTGCGTTTCAGCCGGATCGGCGGCATTCATTAATCGCTGACTTATTCTCTGTCTATTTCACGCCGCAGCCTACTGCGGCGTGAAAGATTAAGGGGATATAAACACAGCATTATGTTTCCACTCGTTGTAGAATACTTTCTCGAGCGATAAAAAGTTGGCTCCTGCTGGGAGCCACTGCAAACGAAACAGCTTTGGATCGGCTTTCGGCGAAGCAGGCCTGTTCCGTATGCTGCAAGTTTTTGACGCATTCTTGATCTATTGGTAACTCATGAACCCCATCGTAATAAACAGGCTGCAGCGGAAGCTGGGCTACACTTTTCAACAGCAGGAGCTTTTACTGCAGGCTTTGACTCACCGCAGCGCCAGCAGTAAACACAATGAACGTCTTGAGTTTCTGGGTGACTCGATTCTGAGCTTTGTCATCGCCAATGCGCTCTATCACCGCTTTCCTCGCGTAGACGAGGGCGATATGAGCCGCATGCGTGCCACGCTGGTGCGCGGCAACACGCTGGCGGAGATGGCGCGCGAGTTTGACCTGGGCGAATGTCTGCGGCTGGGGCCGGGTGAATTGAAAAGTGGTGGGTTCCGCCGCGAGTCAATCCTGGCGGATACGGTGGAGGCATTGATCGGCGGCGTGTTCCTGGACAGCGACATCCAGACCGTCGAGCGTCTGATTTTGGACTGGTATCGCAGCCGGTTGGATGAAATCAGCCCCGGTGATAAGCAGAAAGACCCGAAAACCCGTTTGCAGGAGTTTTTGCAGGGGCGTCATCTGCCGTTGCCTTCTTATTTGGTGGTGCAGGTTCGCGGTGAAGCGCACGACCAAGAGTTTACCATCCACTGCCAGGTGAGTGGTTTGAGCGAGCCCGTGGTGGGCACCGGCTCGAGCCGCCGTAAAGCCGAGCAGGCGGCAGCGGAACAAGCGCTGAAAAAGCTGGAGCTTGAATGAGCGAAGTAAAACAACACTGCGGGTTTATCGCCATCGTCGGCCGCCCGAACGTGGGCAAATCGACGTTGCTGAACCAACTGCTGGGGCAGAAGGTTTCCATTACGTCGCGTAAGCCGCAGACGACCCGTCACCGTATCATGGGCATCGATACCGATGGCGCCTATCAGGCGATCTACGTCGATACCCCAGGGCTGCACATCGAAGAAAAACGCGCCATCAACCGCTTGATGAATCGCGCGGCCAGCAGCTCGATCGGCGACGTCGAACTGGTGATCTTCGTGGTCGAAGGCACCAACTGGACCGCCGACGACGAAATGGTGGTCAACAAGCTGCGCAGCCTGCGCTGCCCGGTATTGCTGGCGATCAACAAGGTTGATAACGTCACCGACAAATCCAAGCTGTTGCCGCACATCGCGTTCCTCAGCCAGCAGATGAACTTCCTCGACGTGGTGCCTATCTCCGCCGAGAAAGGGATGAACGTCGACACCATCGCCGGCATCGTGCGCAAGCTGCTGCCGGAAGCGGAACACCACTTCCCGGAAGACTACATCACCGATCGCTCCCAGCGCTTTATGGCGTCTGAGATCATCCGCGAGAAGCTGATGCGTTTCCTGGGCGAAGAGCTGCCGTATTCGGTGACGGTGGAAATCGAACAGTTCGTGGCTAACGATCGCGGCGGCTACGATGTGCACGGCCTGATCCTGGTCGAGCGCGAAGGCCAGAAGAAAATGGTCATCGGCAACAAAGGCGCCAAGATCAAAACCATCGGCATCGAAGCGCGCCAGGACATGGAACAGATGTTCGACGCCAAAGTGCATCTCGAGCTGTGGGTGAAAGTGAAATCCGGTTGGGCGGACGACGAACGTGCGCTGCGCAGCCTGGGCTATGTTGACGATCTGAAGTAACGATCCGTGGACGGCTGGGAGCGCGCTTTCGTCCTGCATGGACGGCCGTACAGTGAAACCAGTCTGATGCTGGATCTGTTTACCGAAGGTCATGGGCGGGTGCGCTTGCTGGCGAAAGGCGCGCGCAGCCGCCGTTCCAATCTGAAGGGTTGCCTGCAACCCTTTACCCCCCTGTTAGTGCGCTGGGGCGGCCGCGGCGAAGTGAAAACGCTGCGCAACGCCGAAGCGGTCTCCCTCGGTTTACCCCTCAGCGGCATGATGCTTTACAGCGGCCTGTACGTGAACGAACTGCTGGCGCGCGTGCTGGAGCAGGAAACCAACTACTCGGTGCTGTTCTTCGACTATCTGCAATGCCTGCAGGCGCTGGCGGCGGAAGACAGCTCGCCGGAGCAGGCGCTGCGTCAGTTCGAACTGGCCTTGCTGCACCACCTGGGCTACGGCCTCGATTTCCTGCACTGCGCCGGCAGCGGCCTGCCGGTGGATGATGCCATGACCTATCGTTACCGCGAAGAGAAAGGCTTTATCGCCAGCCTGGTGGTGGATCATTACAGCTTCACCGGGCGCGAACTGCGCGCGCTGGCGGAGCGTCAGTTTCCCGATGCCGAGACGCTGCGCGCCGCCAAGCGTTTCACCCGTATGGCGCTGAAACCCTACCTCGGCGGCAAGCCGTTGAAGAGCCGCGAACTGTTCCGCCAGTTCGTGCGCAAACAGCCGAATACGCCGGTCGACGACGCCTGACCTTTTCCCCTTTTGCCGCCCTGCGCCCGCGTGTAAACTGCTGGCACTGAAAATCGTATTTAGAGGTTGTCATGGCTGATTTGCTGCTGGGCGTCAATATCGATCACATCGCCACGTTACGTAACGCGCGCGGAACCCAATACCCGGATCCGGTTCAGGCGGCATTCATTGCCGAACAGGCGGGGGCCGACGGCATTACCGTGCATCTGCGCGAAGACCGCCGCCACATCACCGACCGCGACGTGCGCCTGCTGCGCCAGACCATCCAGACGCGCATGAATCTGGAGATGGCGGTGACCGACGAGATGCTGGATATCGCCATTGAGCTGAAGCCGCACTTCTGCTGCCTGGTGCCGGAAAAGCGTGAAGAAGTGACCACCGAAGGCGGCCTGGACGTCGCCGGCCAGCTGGACAAAATGAGCGTGGCGGTTGAGCGCCTGGCGCAGGCGGGCATTTTGGTCTCGCTGTTCATCGATCCCGATCATCGCCAGATCGACGCGGCGGTGGCGGTGGGCGCTCCTTATATCGAGATCCACACCGGTGCCTACGCCGAAGCCCAGGGCGAGCTGGCGGTACAGGCCGAGCTGCGCCGCATCGCGGTAGCCGCCGCCTACGCGGCCGAGAAGGGGCTGAAGGTCAATGCCGGCCACGGCCTGACCTACCACAACGTGCAGCCGATTGCCGCGCTGCCGGAAATGCACGAGCTGAACATCGGCCATGCGATTATCGGCCAGGCGGTGATGTGCGGGCTGCCGGCCGCGGTTGCCGACATGAAAGTGCTGATGCGGGAAGCGCGCCGGTAATGGCGGTGCTCGGGCTGGGTACCGACATCGTCGAGATGGCGCGTATCGAAGCGGTGGTGGAGCGCAGCGGCGATCGTCTGGCGCGCCGCGTGCTGAGCGACGCCGAGTGGGCGCTGTATCAGCAGCACCAGCAGCCGATTCGCTTTCTGGCCAAACGTTTCGCCGTGAAAGAGGCCGCTGCCAAGGCGTTCGGCACCGGCATTCGCAACGGCCTGGCGTTCAATCAGTTCGAAGTGTTCAACGATGCGTTGGGCAAGCCGAATATTCGTTTGCACGGCCGCGCCGCCGAGCTGGCCGGGGAGATGGGGGTCGCCGCGATCCACGTTTCGCTGGCCGACGAACGGCGCTACGCCTGCGCGACGGTGATCGTCGAAAGCTGAAAATAGAAAGGGCGCCTGTGGCGCCCTTGTCAGTCCTGCGGCGGATTAAATGCGATCGGCGTGGTGGAGCACCACAAACTTGTCCCACAGCTGTTCGTTGCTCTCGCGATGCTGCGGATCGGTGATGATGGTGTTGTCGATCGGGCAAACCTGCTGGCAGGTCGGCGTATCATAATGGCCGATGCACTCGGTGCAGCGATCGGTATCGATCTGATAAATCTCATCGCCCATCGAAATCGCCTGGTTCGGGCATTCCGGCTCGCACATGTCGCAGTTGATGCATTTCTTGGTAATCAGCAGTGCCATTGTCAGTTATCTTTCCATCGGTGTGCTCGGGCTGGCGCGCAATCTATCATAGAATCGCCGCGCGGCGGGCGTTTTTTCGTCATCTTACCGCTTAGGGTAACTCAGGTGGGTCGTCAGTCAACTGATCGAAATCAACCCTTCTCTGCCCGTCAAACACCCAGCGCTTATCGGTATCCGCCATACGCATCGTAGGCATCACCTCCGGATGGGCAACCGGTATTCCCGCCTCTTGAGCAAACAATCCGATAAAATCGAACGCGCTCAAGGGATCATCAATGATCTGGTGCTGTTGGTCGCGATCGCTCAGCACCAGCAACGGCACCTGGTAATTCTGCCGGGTATCGCTGCTGTGACGCAGAGAACGTATGCCGCCGATATCCTTATGGGAAAGACCGTGATCGGAGAAATAGAACAGTTTAAACGGCGCACCGGTCCGTTTCAGACTTTGATAAACCTGCTCGATAAAACGATCGGTCTTGCGATAGGTAGAGAGGTAGCAGGCCAGCTCCTTATTCGGCGACTCGACGCTCGGCGGTTCGCCGTTAAGCCGCTCGCAAAAGTCGGCGTGCGAGCCCATCAGATGCAGCACATACAGGTTGCCTTGCCCCTGGCGGCTCAATAGTTGGTCAAATATCGGCAGCAGCGCATCATCATCGGTGTTGCGCGATTGATAGTCGCCTTTCTTCAGGAAGTAATGGTTATCGCTGAACATGGCGATTTTTGATACCGGCGTATCGAATTGCCCGAACATGCCCTGATTGGACAGCCAGTGGGTATTGAGGCCGGCGGCTTTTGCCAGGGTGATGATATTATCCCCGAGGGCAATGTTGTGGCCGTTGCTTAAAGCCAGCGTGCGGGGGAGCGATTCGAACGTATTCGGCGCGGTGGAAATATAATTACTGTAAAACCGTCCCTTGGCATTATCCAGAAACGGTGTAGTGGACACCGGATAACCAAATAAGGACATATGATCCCTGCGCATACTTTCGCCGACGATAATGACATAGTTCTCATTCGTTGGTGCGCTTGCGGTTATTGACCAAGTGTCCGGTGCTGAAGCGCCGGCACTTAATTCATCAACCTGCTGTTGGTATTGATGGTAAGCTGAGTAGATGGATAAAAAGAAGTCAGGCAATTTAAGATTCGCCACGCCGCCATTGAAGGTTCTGACGATAATGATAACCATGAGCAGGGCTAGCATGGGAAGTATGGTTTGTTTTGAAATGGCTTGCCGCCAAATAAATAGGCTGAGAATGGCCAGCATAACCAGAATGGCGGCAGGCAGCAGATAACAACTGGTCGGCAGGGTCTGCAAGAACTCCGTCGCTTCTATGAGGTTGGTTTGCAACAGGGCGGACATCACGGCAGCGGAAGGGGGGCCGTAAATAGCTCCGACCGGCGCATACAACGCACACAGCAGAATAAACGGAATGATCAGGCCGTATCGGGTAACCGAATGGATAGATAATAATAGTAAAATAAGTGCAATAAAAAGAATATCAATGCCTTTTCCACCGCTGTATCCCATCGCCTTGATTAGAATCAATGCAGTAATGACATAGAGCAAAAAGGCACGCAGAATCGGATGAGTCACGGAATATCGCAACTTATCTAAAATAACAGTGTGTGTATTCATAATGGTATCGTTAAATAATGCTGTCCATGCACGCTCAATTGTTGATCGATAATTGAGCAGGTCACCGCCCGTACATTACTTTTCGAATGCAAAGAAGGGAAATAATTGAACTGGCGGCGTTTTATCGGCCGCCATTATACGCCTCAAACCAACTTTTTCATTAACTGTTCGCTGTGCTTGATGCGGTCGCGGGCATGATCGAGATCGTGTTGGATCAGCGCCATAAACAGCAGATCGGTGAGAGCGTACTGGGCCGTGCTGGAAGAGATGGCCGCGCTGCGGGTGTGGGGCTCTTCGGCGATGGTATAGAGGCAGTGGTCCGCGCGCTGCTGCAGGCCGTTGGGAGAGAAGCTGGTCAGCGCCAACACCCTGGCGCCGGCCTGGCGCGCCTCTTCCGCCGCCAGATTGATTTCACGCCGTTCGCCGCTGAAGGAGATAGCCAGCAGCAGATCGCGCTTATCCAGCGCCTGCACCGCCGCCAGCTGAACGTGCATGTCCGCTTCGGCCACTGCCATCACGCCGATTTTCAGCAGTTTGAAGGAAAAATCCTTGGCCACCAACCCGGAAGCGCCGATGCCGATCAGCATCACCCGGCGCGCCTGACGCAGCATGTCCAGCGCCTGATGCAGCCGCTCTTCGCTGTTGATGTCCAGCGTCGCGCGCAGCGCCGCCTGCTTTTCCGCCAGCAGTTTTTCACCGACGATTTTCAGCGTGTCGCTGCTGAGGATGTGGTTGTGAACGGTCACGACCGGCTCGGCCTGCGGCTGGGCCAGCGTCTCGCTCAGCGCCAGCTTCAACGCCGGGAAACCTTTATAGCCCAGCTTTTGGGCGAACTTCACCACGCTCGACTGGCTGATGCCGGCCAGCTGGGCCAGCTTTTGCGAGCTGAGATGGCGCGCCTGCTCGGCGTTGTTCAGCAAAAAATCCGCCAGCTTGCGGTCGTTTTGCGCCAGTGTCGGATACATCTGGCGAATGCGCAGAAGGGTACTCATTGATCTTTCCCTGGAAACCAGCGGCCATTTTGCCACGCAGGCGGCGAAAACGCGCGGTGAAAATTTTTGTGAGCTCGTCGTTAAAATAGCAAATAGCGCTCGCTTTGTTGAATAAAATATTCAAATATTGATTTAATTTTGTGAATTAAAAATTCAAAGGTGAACAGATGAACTTGGGCGCACTGGTATCGGAAACCCGCAACCCGGCCACCATGAGGCTGGATGAGATGTCGACGCTGGAGATGGTCCGCTGCTTTAACCAGGAAGACCGCAAGGTGCCGGAGGCGATCGAAAAGGTGCTGCCGGCGATCGCGCAGGCGGTCGATTTGGCGGCGGCGGCGTTGAAGGTTGGTGGGCGGCTGATTTATTTGGGCGCCGGCACCAGCGGCCGCCTGGGCGTGCTGGATGCTTCCGAGTGCCCGCCGACCTTCGGTGTGCCGCACGGCGTGGTGGTGGGGCTGATCGCCGGCGGGCCGGGCGCGCTGCTTAAAGCGGTGGAGGGGGCGGAAGACGACGAAGCTTTGGGCGAAGCCGATCTCCGGGCGCTTAACCTCACCGCCGTCGATATGGTGGTGGGGTTGGCGGCCTCCGGGCGCACGCCTTATGTGATTGGCGCACTGCGCTATGCGCGCGGGCTGGGCTGCCCGACGGCGGCCATCTCCTGCAACCCGGATTCGCCGATCGCGCACGAAGCGCAGGTGGCGATCTCGCCGGTGGTGGGGCCGGAGGCTCTGACCGGCTCGACGCGTCTGAAATCCGGCACTGCGCAGAAGCTGGTGCTCAACATGCTGTCGACCGGCGCGATGGTCAAGCTGGGCAAGGTCTACCAGAACCTGATGGTGGACGTGAAGGCCACCAACGTCAAACTGGTGGATCGCGCCTGCCGCATCGTGGTGGAGGCCACCGGCGCCGAACGCGCTCAGGCGGAGGCGGCGCTGGCGCAGACCGGCTTCGAAGTCAAACCGGCGATCCTGATGCTTTTGGCCGGCGTCAGCGCCGAAGAGGCACAGCAGCGGCTGCAGCGGCACGACGGCTACCTGCGCGCGGCGCTGGCGCGTTAATTCACGGTGGGGGCGGCGATGGACAAGACAACGGCATTGGCGACACAGATCCTGGCGGGCGTGGGGGGCGAGGGTAATATCCTCAAACTGGAGAACTGCATGACGCGGGTGCGCGTCGAGGTCAGCGACGAACAGCGCCTGGATCTGGCCGCCCTCAGGCAGCTGCCCGGCGTGAAGGGCTATATCAAACAGGGTGAGCAGCATCAGTTTATCGTTGGCCCAGGCGCCGCCGCCAAAGTGGTGGATGCCATGCGCGAATTGCTGAGCGGAAGCGCGCAGCCCGTCGTCGCCGTCGGTGACGCGGCCCGCACCAAGGCGCAGGCTAAGCAAAAATACGCTGCGCCGATGAGCGGCGCGCTGAAAAAACTGGCCGATGTCTTTATTCCGCTGATCCCGGCGTTTATCGCCTCGGGCCTGATCACCGGCATCATCAACCTGCTGAAACGGCCTGACATCGCCGGCCAGCTGGCGGTGGACTACCCGAACGTGCTGGGGCTGTTGGCGATCTTCGGCAGCGCGGTGTTCGCCATCATGAACATTTTGGTCGGGGTCAACGCCGCGCGGGTATTCGGCGGCTCTCAGGCAATGGGCGGCGTGATGGCCGGCATTCTCTCCAGCCCGGCGCTGGCGCAGATTACCTTGTTCGGCGAGGCGTTGCAGCCGGGGCGCGGCGGGGTGATCGCCGTGCTGCTGGTGGTAGCGTTTATGTGCTGGGTGGAGAAACGCCTGCGCACGCTGCTGCCGGAATCGGTCGAACTGATCCTTAACCCACTGCTGACCACGCTGGTCACCGCCTCGCTGGCGATCCTGATTTTGCAGCCGATCGGCGGCATTATCTCCGACGCCATCGCCCACGGCGCCAATCTGGCGATCGACAAGGGCGGGCTGCTGGTGGGAGCGCTGCTCTCGGGGCTGTTCCTGCCGCTGGTGCTCTCGGGTCTGCATCAGGGGCTGGTGCCGATCCACGTCGAGCTGGTGCAGGCGCACGGTTCCAACCCGCTGCTGCCGATCCTGGCGATGGCCGGCGTCGGGCAGGTGGGGGCGGCGCTGGCGGTGCTGTTGAAAACCCGCAATGCGCGGCTGAAAAAGGTGATCAAAGGGGCGTTGCCGGTCGGCATTCTCGGCATCGGCGAGCCGCTGATCTTCGGGGTGACGCTGCCGCTGGGCCGGCCGTTTATCGGCGCCTGCCTCGGCGGTGCGGTTGGCGGAGCGCTGATCAGCTACTGGAAGGTGGCGACGGTGATCACCTTCGGCATTTCGGGGCTGCCTTTGGCGTTGACCATCGTCTCAGGTAAGGTGATGTTGTATCTGGCGGGGATGCTGATTACGATTATCGCCGGTTTTCTCTTCACCTGGATGATGGGGTTCAACGATCCCGAGGAGTAGCGTTTGAGCGACAAGCAGCAACAACCGGCCGCAGAGGGGCGCCGCGTGGTCTTTTTCGATCTGGACGGCACCCTGCATCAGGAGGATATGTTCGGCAGTTTCTTACGTTTTCTGCTGCGCCGCTTACCGCTGAACCTGTTGCTGGTGATACCGCTGCTGCTGCCGATCGGTCTGGCGCTGCTGCTGCTGGGGCGCGCCGCGCGTTGGCCGATGAGCCTGCTGCTGTGGGCGATCACTTTTGGGCGTTCCGAAACGACGCTAAAGGCGCTGGAGCGGCAGTTTATCGAGGCCTTTCGTCAGAAGGTGACCGCATTTCCGGTGGTGCAAATGCGGCTGCGGCAGTACCTGGAGGAGCACGATGCCGAAGTGTGGCTGATTACCGGCTCGCCGGAGCGGCTGGTGGAGCAGGTGTATCGCGATTCGGCGTTTCTGCCGCGGGTGCGGTTGATCGGCAGCCGCATCACGCGCCGCTGCGGTGGCTGGGTCTTGACCCTGCGCTGTCTGGGGGCCCAGAAAGTGGTGCAGCTGGAGCAGCGGCTCGGTGCGCCGCTGAAGCTGTACAGCGGTTACAGCGACAGCAAGCAGGATAATCCGCTGCTGTTCTTTTGTGAGCACCGCTGGCGGGTAAGCAAGCAGGGCGAGCTGCAACAGCTGGAATAAACCAAGGGCGGAAGATTCCGCCCTTTCTGCTTTTATCGGCAGCGCGATCAGTCGCCGGTCACGTCGTGCGGCTTGCGCCCCAGCTGCCAAATCTTCTCCGCATAATGCCCCAGCGCCCACAGGCTCAGGCCGAGCAGCACGAAGAAAACCGCCTTCGGCATGCTGTCCCAGAAAAACTCGAACAGACGGGTATAAAGGTTAATGCCGAGGAAGGTCAGCCCGAAGCCGCGCAGCATGGCGTCGTCATGCTTCAACCCCAGCCAGATGGCGGCGAGGGCAGCCAGCCCGAACAGCAGGCTCCAGTGGAACAGCTCGATCTGGCGCGCGCTGTACCAGCTGTCGAGATCGCCGTAGTTGCCGAAGATAGACAGCAGCCACAGGGCGATAAACAGGTACAGCAGGCCCATCGCCAGCGACACCCGCTGCAGGCCGCGTTGCGCCAACAGCGGCCGCAACAGCAGCGCGGCGGCGATCAGCACCGCACCAAAGGCGATAAAGCGAATCGGGTAGCTCATGCCGAGCCAGTAGGCGCCCCAGCCGGACAGGTAGCCGGTCTCGGCGCCGAAGGCGTTGCCGAGCGACAGCAGGGCGAACCACCACACCAGCCCGGAGCGGCTGAACCAGCCGATCGCGCCGTACAGCAGCGCGGCGAACAGCAGCAGCACGGAAACCCGGCCGCTGCCGTTATCCAGCCAGACCCCCAGCTGCCATAAGGCGCAGGCGGTAAGCAACACGGCGACAAACAGTGCGGCCTCATTGCCGTAGCGTTTTTCCGGGTGGCGCCGGCGGCGACGCAGCGCCCAGACGTAGGCCAGTGCCGCCAGTACGCCGGCGATCGCCATGCGCACCGGCGCGTCGAAGCGGAACAGCCCGCTGAGCCATGCAAGCAGTTCGCTGTCGGCGAACAGGCTGGTGACGGCGATCAGCAGCGAGGCCAGCGCGGCGAGAAACGCATAGCGCGCCAGCCGCCGCCAGTCGAAAGGCTGCACGGCCACATGCTGCAGCAGTTGCTGCCGTTGTTCGGGCGTCAAGGCGCCTTCTCCCACCCAACCGTCCAGCGCCTTGCGCACCACGACCGCGTTCTTTTTACTGAGTTTCATGCTTCTGGTCCCTGAATCACACGCTGATTCGGCCAGTATAGCCATTGGCGGGTGGCTACGACAAAGGGAGGCTAGTGTGTATAATGCCCGCCGCAAAAGCGCACGAGGAATTATGCGATGACTGAATATAACGATGAGTACTGGATGCGTCAGGCATTGCAGCTGGCCCTGCGCGCGCAGGAAGAGGGCGAGGTGCCGGTGGGTGCGCTGCTGGTGCTGGACAATCAGGTCATCGGCGAGGGTTGGAACCGCCCGATCGGCCGACACGATCCTACCGCACACGCCGAGATCATGGCGCTGCGCCAGGGCGGCGCGGTGCTGCAAAACTACCGTTTGCTGAACGCCACGCTTTACGTCACGCTGGAGCCCTGCGTGATGTGCGCCGGTGCGATGGTGCACAGCCGTATCCGCCGGCTGGTGTATGGCGCCGCCGACGAGAAAACCGGCGCGGCCGGTTCACTGGTGGACATTCTGCGCCATCCGGGCATGAACCATCAGGTGGAGATCGTCTCGGGCGTGCTGGCGGACGAATGCGCCGCCACCCTGAGCAATTTCTTCCGTCTACGCCGTGAACAGAAAAAAGCGCTCAGGCTGGCGCAGCGGGCGGCGGATAAGCCGGAATAATCAGTAGTTGAGCGCCAGTTCCGGCATCACCGTCGGGTAGCCTTTCCCCAACGCCTCTTGCTCGGCGGCCGCTTGCGCCGCCTTTCTCTCTTTTTCCTGCAGATAGCCCACCAGACTGACCTGGTAGCGGCGGATGTTTTCTACATAGTTGTAGGCTTCACGCCCGCGCGCATAGCCGTAGGTCAGCTGCGGATAGTAGCGCTTCTGGCTGAGCATCGGCAGGCGCTGCTTGACGTCGACCCAGCTGTCCGGGTTGCCCTTTTGCGTCTTGGTCAGCTTGCGCGCGTCCAGCATGTGGCCCCAGCCCATGTTGTAAGCCGCCAGCGAGAACCAGATGCGCTCGTCTTCCGGCACGCTGTCCGGCACCTTGGCCATCAGCCGTTGCAGGTAAAGGGCGCCGCCTTGAATGCTCTCTTCCGGATCGAGGCGATCGTTGACCCCCAGGCCGTCGGCGGTGGCGCGGGTCAGCATCATCAGGCCGCGCACGCCGGTGGGCGAGGTGGCCTGCGGATTCCAGTGCGATTCCTGATAGGCGATGGCCGCCAGCAGCTTCCAGTCGATCTCGTTGGCGTGCTTCTCGAACAGCGGGCGGAAGTTGGGCAGCACCGAGTCGATGGCCGACAGGAAGGTTTTGGTGTCCACATAGTCGAAGCTGCCGACGTGGCCGAGGTACTTCTCTTCCAGCCGCGCCAGGGTGCCGTCATCCACCATCTGGCTGTAGAAGTCCAGCATCGCCGCGTACAGGCTGTCGTCGCCGTCGCGTTTCAGATACCAGGTGACCGGCTCTTCGTCGGTGACGTCGAACGCCACCGCCAGCTGCGGATGGATGCGCTGCAGCAGCGCGATGGTCACCGAATCGCCGAGGGTGTAGTCCAGCTTGCCGTCGGCTACCCGCTCCAGCAGCTCTTTGGAGGTGAGATCGCTGGAGGACTCCCAGGCGAGATCCGGATATTTATCCTGCTTGAGCTGCTTTAGCGTGCTGACGTGCGCGGAACCGGAGGCGACCGCCAGCTTGCCTTTAATGTCGGCGAAGTTTTTCGGCCGCGGGGTGCCCAGCCGGTACACCAGCTGTTGGGAAACGGAGTAGTAGGCCGGGCCGGTACGCGCGCGGCTGAGGCGCTCCTGGTTGTAGATAAGGCCGGCCGCCAGCAGGTCAGCGTCGTCATCGTCCAGATCGTCGAACAGGTCATTGATGTTCTGATGGGGGATCACCACCAGCTTCACCCCGAGGTAGTTGGCGAAGCGCTTGGCCAGTTCGTAGTCGAGCCCACCCGGCCCTTGCTTGGTGTTGAAATAGGTCAGCGGTGAATTCAGCGTGCTGATACGCAACTCGCCGCGGGAAATGATCTCCTGGAGTTGCCCGCCCTGGCCGCTGCGCCAGGTGATATTGGGCCACAGCGCGAGAGCCAGAAGCAGGGTGACAACGCCGATAAGGATGTAGTTTATTTTAAGACGTTTCAAATAGTTATCCAGTGGTGGCACAGGTACACCGGCGACGACAACCGCGACTTTTCTCATGGTTAAATCACCAGTGCGGGGGCATTTTGCGCAACAAAACGCCAGTGTGCAACTTTATTGACACGTTATGACAATTCGACGGTGCGGCACGCTTTTATCAATAATCCCTACGCAAACGGTTTCGTCGGCGGCGAGGATTCTCTATAATGGCGCGCGTTTTCCCCTGTTGCGCCCAATGAAGCGTCTTATCCGTCGCTTCGAAGACGAGAGAACTTTGATTATGGAAATTCTGCGTGGTTCGCCCGCTTTATCGGCTTTTCGCATTACCAAACTGCTGTCCCGCTGCCAGGACGCCCACCTGCCCGTCAGTGATATCTACGCCGAGTACGTCCACTTTGCCGATGTTAGCGCACCGCTCAGTGCCGAAGAACACGCCAAACTTCAGCGGCTGCTCAAGTACGGTCCTTCTCTCGCCGAACACGCTCCCGAAGGCCGGTTGTTGCTGGTCACGCCGCGTCCGGGCACCATTTCTCCCTGGTCTTCCAAAGCTACCGACATCGCCCACAACTGCGGTCTGCAGCAGGTGGTGCGCCTGGAGCGCGGCCTGGCGTTCTACGTCAAGGCGCCCGAGCTGACGGAAACCCAGTGGCGCCAGCTCGCCGCGCTGCTGCACGATCGCATGATGGAAACCGTCTTCAGCGAGCTGCAACAGGCCGAACAGCTGTTCGCGCACCATCAGCCGGCGCCGTATCAGTCGATCGACGTGCTGGGCGCAGGGCGCACCGCGCTGGAGCAGGCCAACGTCCGGCTCGGCCTGGCGCTGGCGCAGGACGAGATCGACTACCTGCTGAATGCCTTTACCGGTTTGGGGCGCAACCCGACGGATATCGAACTTTATATGTTCGCACAGGCCAACTCCGAGCACTGCCGCCACAAGATTTTCAACGCCGATTGGATCATCGACGGCGAACAGCAGCCTAAATCGCTGTTCAAGATGATCAAGAACACCTATGAGCAGACGCCGGACTATGTGCTGTCGGCGTATAAAGACAACGCCGCGGTGATGGAAGGCTCGCAGGTCGGCCGCTTCTTCGCCGCGCCGGACAACGGCAAGTACGATTACCATCAGGAAGAAGCGCACATCCTGATGAAGGTGGAAACCCACAACCACCCGACGGCGATCTCGCCGTGGCCGGGCGCCGCGACCGGCTCCGGCGGCGAGATCCGCGACGAGGGGGCTACCGGCCGCGGCGCCAAGCCGAAAGCCGGCCTGGTGGGCTTCTCGGTGTCCAACCTGCGTATTCCCGGCTTTGAACAGCCGTGGGAGCAGGATTTCGGCAAGCCGGAACGCATCGTCACCGCGCTGGATATCATGACCGAAGGCCCGCTGGGCGGCGCGGCGTTCAACAACGAATTCGGTCGTCCGGCGCTGCTGGGCTACTTCCGTACCTATGAAGAGCGTGTCAACAGCCACAACGGCGTCGAACTGCGCGGCTACCACAAACCGATCATGCTGGCGGGCGGCATCGGCAACATCCGTGCCGATCACGTGCAGAAAGGGGAAATCACCGTCGGCGCCAAGCTGGTGGTGCTGGGCGGCCCGGCGATGAATATCGGCCTGGGCGGTGGCGCGGCCTCGTCGATGGCGTCAGGCCAGTCCGATGCCGATCTGGACTTCGCTTCGGTGCAGCGCGACAACCCGGAAATGGAGCGCCGCTGTCAGGAAGTGATCGACCGCTGCTGGCAGCTGGGCGACCAGAACCCGATCCTGTTTATCCATGACGTCGGTGCCGGCGGCCTGTCCAACGCCATGCCGGAGCTGGTGAGCGACGGCGGCCGCGGCGGCCGCTTCGAGCTGCGCGATATCCTCAACGACGAGCCGGGCATGAGCCCGTTGGAAGTGTGGTGCAACGAATCGCAGGAACGTTACGTGATGGCGATTGCCCCGGCGCAGATGGCGCAGTTCGACGAGATCTGCCGCCGCGAGCGCGCACCTTATGCGGTGATCGGCGAAGCGACCGAAGAACAGCACCTGACGTTGAACGACCGTCACTTCGACAACCAGCCGATCGACATGCCGCTGGACGTGCTGCTCGGCAAGACGCCGAAAATGACCCGCGACGTGACCCGTCTGCAGGCGAGTGGCCAGCCGGTGCAGCGTGAGAACATCACGCTGGCCGACGCGGTGAAACGCGTGCTGCATCTGCCGGCCGTTGCGGAGAAAACCTTCCTGATCACCATCGGCGATCGCACCGTTACCGGCATGGTGGCGCGTGACCAGATGGTCGGCCCGTGGCAGATCCCGGTTGCCGACTGCGCGGTCACTACCGCCAGCCTGGACAGCTACTACGGCGAGGCGATGTCGCTCGGCGAACGTGCGCCGGTGGCGCTGCTGGACTTCGCCGCCTCCGGCCGCCTGGCGGTCGGGGAAGCGCTGACCAACCTGGCTGCCACCGAGATCGGCAGCCTGAAGCGCGTGAAGCTGTCCGCCAACTGGATGGCCGCCGCCGGCCACCCGGGCGAAGACGCCGGCCTGTACGAAGCGGTGAAAGCGGTGGGCGAAGAGCTGTGCCCGGCGCTGGGCATCACCATCCCGGTGGGCAAAGACTCCATGTCGATGAAAACCCGCTGGCAGGAAGGCAACGAACAGCGCGAAATGACCTCGCCGCTGTCGCTGGTCATCACCGCCTTCGCCCGCGTGGAGGACGTGCGCCACACCGTGACGCCGCAGCTGCGCACCGATAAGGGCGACAGCGCGCTGCTGTTGATCGACCTGGGCAACGGCCATAACGCGCTGGGTGCCACCGCGCTGGCGCAGGTTTACCGCCAACTGGGCGACAAACCGGCCGACGTGCGCAACGTTGCGCAGCTGGCGGGCTTCTTCAACGCCATGCAGCAGCTGGTGGCCGATCAAGCGCTGTTGGCTTACCACGACCGCGCCGACGGCGGCCTGCTGGTGACGCTGGCGGAGATGGCCTTCGCCGGTCACTGCGGTGTGGACGTCAATCTCGACGGCCTCGGCGACGATGCGCTGGCGGTGCTGTTCAACGAAGAGCTGGGCGCGGTGATCCAGGTGAGCGCCGAACGTCTCGACGACGTGAAGCAGGCGTTCGCTCAGCACGGACTGACCGACAACGTGCATCACATCGGCAGCGTGCAGGCCGGCGATCGTTTCGTCATCACCCAACACGGCAAGGCGCTGTACAGCGAAAGCCGCAATACGCTGCGCACCTGGTGGGCGGAAACCACCTGGCAGATGCAGCGCCTGCGCGACAACCCGGCGTGCGCCGATCAGGAGCATCAGGCCAAGCAGGATGAACAAGATCCCGGCCTGAACGTGAAGTTGACCTTCGCACCGGAGGAAGACATCGCCGCGCCGTACATCGCCAAGGGCGCTCGCCCGAAAGTGGCGGTGCTGCGCGAGCAGGGGGTGAACTCCCACGTTGAAATGGCGGCGGCGTTCCATCGCGCCGGCTTTGACGCGGTGGACGTGCACATGAGCGATCTGCTGGCGGGGCGCCGCGATCTGCAGGACTTCCATACGCTGGTGGCCTGCGGCGGTTTCTCTTACGGCGACGTCCTGGGCGCCGGCGAAGGTTGGGCGAAGTCTATTCTGTTCAACGAGCGGGTGCGCGACGAGTTCGAAGCATTCTTCCACCGTCCGCAGACGCTGGCGCTGGGCGTGTGCAACGGTTGTCAGATGATGTCCAACCTGCGCGAGCTGATCCCGGGCGCAGAACACTGGCCGCGTTTTGTGCGCAATCTGTCGGATCGTTTCGAGGCGCGCTTCAGCCTGGTGGAAGTGGCGGCCAGTCCGTCGCTGTTCCTGCAGGGCATGACCGGTTCGCGTATGCCGATCGCCGTTTCCCACGGCGAAGGGCATGTCGAAGTGCGCGATGCGGCGCATTTGGCGGCGCTGGAAAGCCACGGTTTGGTGGCGCTGCGTTTCGTCAACAACGCCGGTCAGGTGACGGAAGCTTACCCGGCTAACCCGAACGGTTCGCCGAACGGCATTACCGCCGTGACCAGCGCCAGCGGGCGTGCCACGGTGATGATGCCGCACCCGGAACGCGTGTTCCGCACGGTCAGCAACTCCTGGCACCCGGAAGAGTGGGGCGAGGACAGCCCGTGGATGCGCATGTTCCGCAACGCCCGTAAGCAACTGGGCTAAAAACGGCCACCACCGTACAGAGGGCGCAAGCAATTGCGCCCTTTTTTATGGCCGGTGTTCGGCGATTGGCGGCAGTGTCTGCATTTTGCGACAGGCGCTATTTTCTCTGTCGCTAAATGGAGACATTTAACTAATTGATTTTATTGGTGGTAATCGGGTTTGGCTTTAGTTGTCTGCATTTGGCGACAGCGCGGCGTTTTTTTCATCGCTCATCGGGGCGTGATGCGCAAAGAAACTTACTGGTATAATTTTATTTTTTAATAAAATCATGTTGTTATTATTTTTATTGCAAAATTGGCACGCAACGTGCATTATTCTCGTCGGTTGCTCATTCAACTTTTTATGACGGCGCCGTAATTAGACGGCAAATCGCCTCATAAGCCTCCGAATGATGCCAAAGAAATGGTGCCTATCGTCCAACCAAACCGATAACAGACCGTGCAAACGGCTTTATCAAGCATCGGGCGACACGTGGAGTGAGGCACCGCCTGTATCCAACTGTGATGAAGGGTTCATCAATCCTGGATACTTACGGATGCTATTCGTCCTGTTCGATGCCAGCCGCTGCGCTACATCACCCTGGGGACGAGACTTAAGGGCATCCACACTTTCCTTGCGTTGGGGCAAGTTTCTTGCCCCGATGTCAATTCTCAACGCTGCGCTTTTCCCTGTTTCGTTGCCTATGCCCTCGAACGCAGACGCTCTCCCCACACTCTTGCTTTCACACCGGTTGATGTTACCGAGGCCGCATGCCGTCGGCAGGCCAGGCCTATGGGCGCGGTTCACCGAACCCGCAGCTTTTTCCTTGTGCGTTCAGGATTCTCCCTTGCCGGGCTTTTCTCTTTCCGGCGAGTCAGTTAGCATCGTGACAGAGCTGAGAGAATGAGATGATTTCGTTGAAAAAATGGCGTTTATTCCCCCGTTCGCTGCGGCAATTGGTGCTGCTGGCGTTCCTGTTGGTGCTGTTGCCGCTGCTGGTGCTGGCCTATCAGGCCTACCAGAGTCTGGATCACCTCAGCGCGCAGGCGGCGGACATCAACCGCACCACGCTGGTGGACGCGCGGCGCAGCGAGGCGATGACCAGCGTGGCGCTGGAGATGGAGCGCAGCTATCGTCAGTACTGCGTGCTGGTCGATCCTACGCTGCAGAAGCTGTACCAGAACCAGCGCAAGCAGTATTCGCAGATGCTGGACGCCCACGCGCCGATCCTGCCGGACGAGCGCTACTACCAAACGCTGCGCCAGTTGCTGACCCAACTGGCGGCGATCAAATGCCATAACAGCGGGCCGGACCAAGAGGCTTCCGCCTTGCTCGAGTCGTTCTCCCGTTCCAACGCCGAAATGGTGCAGGCCACGCGCGCGGTGGTGTTCTCGCGCGGCCAGCAGCTGCAGCAGGCCATTGCCGAGCGCGGCCAGTTCTTCGGCTGGCAGGCGCTGCTGCTGTTCCTGGTCAGCGTGCTGCTGGTGGTGCTGTTCACCCGCATGATCATCGGGCCGGTCAAGGCCGTGGAGCGGATGATCAACCGCCTGGGGGAAGGGCGTGCGCTGGGCAGCACCGCGTCATTCAAAGGGCCGCGCGAGCTGCGTTCGCTGGCGCAGCGCATCATCTGGCTGAGCGAGCGGCTGGCGTGGCTGGAGTCGCAGCGCCACGAGTTCCTGCGCCATATTTCGCACGAGCTGAAAACGCCGTTGGCCAGCATGCGTGAAGGCACCGAACTGCTGGCCGACGAGGTGGCGGGGCCGCTGACTTCCGATCAGAAAGAGGTGGTGGCGATCCTCGACAACAGCAGCCGCCATCTGCAGCAGCTGATTGAACAGCTGTTGGATTACAACCGCAAACTGGCCGATGGCCCGGCGGAACACGAGAACGTCGAGCTGCGCGAAATGGTCGATTTGGTGGTCGCCGCGCACAGTTTGCCGGCGCGGGCGAAGATGATTTCCACCGAAATTACGCTGGAGGCGGAAATCTGCTGGGCAGAGCCTACGCTATTAATGCGCGTGCTGGATAATCTCTACTCCAATGCGGTGCACTACGGCAAGGAATCCGGTAACATTTGGATCCGCAGCCGTCAGGTTGGACAACGGGTGCAAATCGACGTCGCCAATACCGGCACGCCGATCCCCGAGGCTGAAAGAGCCATGATTTTCGAGCCTTTTTTCCAGGGTAGTCACCAGCGAAAAGGGGCGGTAAAAGGAAGCGGACTGGGGTTGAGCATCGCTCAGGACTGTATCCGTCGCATGCGCGGTGAGCTGCAACTGGCGACGGTCGCCGGTGCAGACGTCTGCTTCCGCATTGAACTGCCGTTAACCGCCGAGAATGAATAAATAATGTACACATGGTCTAAACGCCTTCGTCTTTCACAGACCGAACGTTCACCGCGTGCCACGCACAGAGCGCCGCTCGGCAAACGCCCGATCAGCTGGTTGGGTGCCGTCTTCTTTATGCCGCTGTTGCTGGCGGGCTGCGTCGATCGCGCCGTCAGCGGTGGCCTGAACCCTCAGCAGCAAGAGGCGATCCCGGATACCAAGGTGATCGATTACCGCACCGCGGCTTGCGATACCCTGTGGCAGTTGGACGACAAGGACGCGCTGGCTAACTCGCTCTACTGGCTGCGCGCGATGGACTGCGCCGATCGCATCGGGTCGACCCAGGCGCGTGCGCTGGCGAAAACGGTGCCTGGCGACAGCTGGTCCGGCGTTTTCAAACAGAGCATCCTGCTGGGCAGCGCGCAGCCGACCTCCGGCGAACGCCGCCAGATCATCGACAGGATCAACAGCTACCGGATGGAATTCCCCGGTTCACTGCGTCCGCTGACGCAGCTGTGGCGCCAGCAGCAATTGCTGCAGATCACGCTGTTCGATGAGAAAGCTCGCTATCAGCATCTGCAGGAGAGCAGCGACAGTCAGATCGATTCGCTGCGCCAGAGCCAGGCGCGTCTGCAATCTCAGCTGCAGGACACCTCGCGCAAGCTGGAGAACCTGACCGACATCGAGCGCCAGCTCTCTTCGCGCAAGCAGTTGCAAGGGGAAATCCCGGACAACAGCGCAGGTTCGCAAAAGGGCGAAGCCGCCGGTAAAAACGGCGCGGCCGCCAAAGGGGCTGAATCGCAGGACGAACCGGAAAAAGGCACCGCGCTGCCGGTTGAACCGGAAGACACCTATACGCCGCACCCTGCCAATAAGGAGTCCCACGCGCAATGACCGCACGCAAACCGGCCAATTTGCTCTTGGTTGACGACGATCCCAGCCTGCTGAAGCTGCTGGGCATGCGTCTGACCAGCGAAGGTTTTCACGTCACCACCGCCGAAAGCGGCCAGGAAGCGCTGCGCCTGCTGGCGCGCGAACAGATCGATCTGGTGATCAGCGATCTGCGTATGGACGAGATGGACGGCATGGCGCTGTTCGCCGAGATCCAAAAGCATCAGCCGGGCATGCCGGTGATCATCCTCACCGCGCACGGTTCGATTCCCGATGCGGTGGCCGCCACCCAGCAGGGGGTGTTCAGCTTCCTCACCAAACCGGTGGATCGCGATGCGCTGTATAAGGCCATCGACGAAGCGCTCGCGCTGTCGGCCACCCCGGCCGGCGACGAGGCCTGGCGCGAAGACATCGTCACCCGCAGCCCGCTGATGCTGCGCCTGCTGGAGCAGGTGAAAATGGTGGCGCAGTCCGACGTCAGCGTCTTGATCAACGGCCAGAGCGGCACCGGTAAAGAGGTGGTGGCGCAGGCGATCCACGCCGCCAGCCCGCGCGCCGGCAAGGCGTTTATCGCCATCAACTGCGGTGCGCTGCCGGAGCAGCTGCTGGAGTCCGAACTGTTCGGCCACGCCAAGGGCGCCTTTACCGGCGCGGTCAGCAGCCGCGAAGGGCTGTTCCAGGCGGCGGCGGGCGGCACGCTGTTCCTCGACGAGATCGGCGATATGCCGCTGTCGCTGCAGGTGAAGTTGCTGCGCGTGCTGCAAGAGCGCAAGGTGCGGCCGCTGGGCAGCAACCGCGATCTGGACATTGACGTGCGCATCATCTCCGCCACCCACCGCGATCTGCAAAAGGCGATGGCGAAGAACGAGTTCCGCGAGGATCTCTACTACCGCCTCAACGTGGTGAACCTGAAGATCCCGGCGCTCAACGAACGCGCCGAAGATATCCCGCTGCTGGCCAACCACCTGTTGCGCGAGGCGGCTCAGCGGCACAAGCCGTTCGTGCGCAGCTTCTCGACCGACGCCATGAAGCGGCTGATGACCGCCAGCTGGCCGGGCAACGTGCGTCAGCTGGTCAACGTCATCGAGCAGTGCGTGGCGCTGACCTCGGCGCCGGTGATCAGCGAAGCGCTGGTGGAGCAGGCGCTGGAAGGGGAAAACACCGCGCTGCCGACCTTCGCCGAAGCGCGCAACCAGTTCGAGTTGCACTACCTGCGCAAGCTGCTGCAGATCACCAAGGGCAACGTGACCCAGGCCGCGCGCATGGCGGGCCGCAACCGCACCGAGTTTTACAAATTGCTGTCGCGCCACGAGCTGGACGCCAACGATTTTAAAGAATGACAGTTTGCCGCCGGCGCCTGCCACGCAGGTTCTCAACAAATCCGGCGGAATGATTTACACTCCGTTCTCTTTGCCGCGGCGCGCCCCGGCGTAGAGCACCATGGAACGTATTAAGCGGGATCGTACACAAATGAGCAGATCACTTTCCATCGCCCTGGCCCAGCTGAACCTGCTGGTCGGCGACATTGAAGGCAACACCGAACGCATGTTGCAAATCGTGCAGGAGCAGCAGAAGGCGGGAGCCGATCTGGTCATGTTCAGCGAACTGGCGCTGTCCGGCTACCCGCCGGAAGATCTGCTGTATCGCAATGACTTCTATCAGCGCTGCGACGCGCAGCTGCTGCGCCTGCAGCAAGCCTCCGCCGAGACGGCGATCCTGGTCGGCCACCCGTGGCGCGAAGGCGACAAGCTGTATAACGCGCTGTCGCTGTTTGCCGAAGGCCGCCTGCTGACCCGCTACTTCAAGCAGCAGCTGCCGAACTACGGCGTGTTCGATGAGAAGCGCTATTTCCACGCCGGCAACGACACCTGCGTGGTGGAGCTGAAAGGCTACCGTCTGGGTCTGCTGATTTGCGAAGATCTGTGGTTCCCTGAGCCGATCGACGCCGCCAAGGCGGCCGGCGCGGAAATTATCCTGTCGATCAACGCCTCGCCGTATAACCGCGAAAAGCCGTATATCCGCAAAACGCTGATGGCCGGCCACTGCCAGCGCACCCAGCTGCCGCTGGTGTACCTCAATCAGGTCGGCGGCCAGGATGAGCTGATCTTCGACGGCTGCTCCAAGGTATTTGACGCCGCCGGCACCATGACCCACCGTCTGGCGGCCTTCGACGAGCAGGTGACTCGTCTGGAATTCAATGAGCTGGCCGTGGTGCCGATGACCGATCCGGCCGCTGAGCTGCCGCAGCTGGCGCAGGTGTACCAAGCGCTGGTGTTGGCGGTGCGCGACTACGTGACCAAAAACGGCTTTAAAGGCGCGGTGCTGGGCCTGTCCGGTGGCATCGACTCGGCGCTGACGCTGGCGATCGCCGTGGATGCGTTGGGTAAAGACAAGGTGCAGGCGCTGATGATGCCGTTCCGCTATACCGCGGATATCAGCATCGCCGACGCCAAGGAAGAGGCGGAAATCCTCGGCGTGGAGTTCGATATCGTCTCCATCGAACCGATGTTCGACGCCTTTATGGGCCAGCTGTCGCCGATGTTCGCCGGCACCGAGCGCGACACCACCGAAGAAAACCTGCAGGCGCGTTGCCGCGGGGTGGTGCTGATGGCGCTGTCCAACAAACGCCGCAGCATCGTGCTGACCACCGGCAACAAGAGCGAAATGGCGGTGGGTTACGCCACGCTGTACGGCGATATGGCCGGCGGTTTCGACGTGCTGAAGGACGTGCCGAAAACGCTGGTGTTCAAGCTGTCCGAATACCGTAACACCGTGTCCTACGTGATCCCGCAGCGGGTGATCGATCGTCCGCCGTCCGCCGAGCTGGCGCCGGATCAGGTCGATCAGGACAGCCTGCCGCCGTACGATATCCTGGACGCGATCCTGGAAGGCTACGTTGAACGCGACAAGTCGGTTGCCGATCTGGTGGCCGAAGGGTTCGACGAAGCGATCGTGCGCAAGGTGATCCGCCTGGTGGATATCAACGAATACAAGCGGCGTCAGGCCGCCGTCGGGCCGCGCATCACCGCCCGTAACTTCGGCAAAGACCGCCGCTACCCCATCACATCCGGTTTTGGCCGCAAAAATTGGTAAAAGGAAAGAAGATGAAAAAGATCGACGCGATTATCAAGCCGTTCAAACTGGATGACGTCCGCGAAGCGCTGGCCGAAGTGGGCATCACCGGTATGACGGTCACCGAAGTGAAAGGCTTCGGCCGCCAGAAGGGCCACACCGAGCTGTACCGCGGTGCCGAGTACATGGTCGACTTTCTGCCTAAGGTGAAGATCGAGATCGTGGTTGCCGACGACATCGTCGACACCTGCGTGGAAACCATCATGCAGACCGCGCAGACCGGCAAGATCGGCGACGGCAAAATCTTCGTCTTCGACGTGGCGCGCGTGGTGCGTATCCGTACCGGCGAGCAGGACGAAGAAGCGATCTGATCCTCCGCAGGATCATCGGCCATCAGGGCGCAGCGTGCTGCGCCCTTGTCATTTCTGCCCCCCCCCCCCCGCGCATCATGCTTCTTCGCCTCGCCGTTCCCCTCTTTTTGCTCGTCGGCATTCTAAAAAAGCGAACGCTATCGCGTTTTTGATACTTTTTCCGATCGCTTTTCTCGCGGGATCTACAATCAATCTAACTATCTTGATTGAGGTGATCCCCAATGAATTTCAAGTTGCGGCTAGGCGGCAAGGGCGTGCATCCCCAGGAGCTTACTCAAGTAAGTGACTGGGGTAAGCGCACGCAGACAACAACGCAGCGGCTTGAAAGGCGATGGGGATGATGACGTTACGCCAAATCCGCCACTTCATCGCGGTGGCGGAAACCGGGTCGATCTCCGCCGGCGCCCAGGCGGTGTTTGTCTCCCAGTCTTCGCTGACGCTGGCGATCCAGCAGTTGGAAACCGAGATTGGCGTGCGGCTGTTCGATCGCCACGCCAAGGGCATGACGCTGACCCATCAGGGGCATCAGTTCCTGCGCCAGTCGTATCTGATCCTGGCGACGGTGGACAACGCCAAGCGCAGCCTGCAGATCGGCACCGAAAGCCTGACCGGCAAGCTGACCGTCGGCGTCACCAGCCTGGTGGCCGGCTACTTCCTGGTGGAGCTGCTCACGCGCTTTAAATCGGCCTATCCCAACGTCACCGTGCAGGTGGTTGAAGACGAGCGCCCGTATATCGAGCATCTGCTGGTCAGCGGCGAGATCGACATCGGCGTGCTGATCCTGTCGAACATCGAAGACCGCGACGCGCTGCAGACCGAGGTGCTGATGCACTCGCCGTATCGCCTGTGGCTGCCGCCGCTGCACCCGCTGCTGGAGCACGAGAGCATCAGCCTGGCGGACGTGGCCAAACAGCCGCTGATCCAGCTCAACGCCGATGAAATGGACGTGCATGCGCGGCGCATCTGGTCGCGCGCCGGGCTGAAGCCGGAGATCGCCATGAAGACCGCCTCTACCGAGGCGGTGCGCAGCCTGGTGGCGGCGGGGATGGGGGTCTCCATCCAGCCGGATATGGCGTACCGCGCCTGGTCGCTCGAGGGCAACATGATCGAAGCGCGCAAGCTGGACGATCTGCTGGAGCCGCTGGATATCGGGCTGGCGTGGCGGCGCGGCAGCGCGCGGCCGGAGCTGGTGACGCCGTTCCTTACCATCGCGCGCGAGAACGGCAGCAAACATGCCGCCGGGCTTAAGCATTCGATTTAATCGAACGCGTCGTTCAGTATTTAGAATTTGTTGCCCGCCAGAGGCTCGCTTAGGCTGATTAAAACTAACTTATTCACATTTGGTTAACGTTTTTGTCACTTAGGGGCGTCAGGCGATGGCAGATGTGCAGGTTCTCTCAGGTTTGTCCTGTCAGCAGTTCATTAACGGTCAGTTGGTCGACGGCGAAGGCCAGCAGGAGTGCATCGTCAATCCGGCCAACGGCGAGACGCTAATCGCCCTGACCGAAGCCTCTTCGGCGCAGGTCGGCGGCGCGGTGAAAGCCGCGCAGCAGGCGTTTGGCCACTGGTCGCGCACCACGCCGGCCCAGCGCGCCGCTCTGTTGCTGCGCATCGCCGACGCCATCGAGCGGCAGGCGCCGCAGCTGGCGCAGCTGGAAGCCCTCAACTGCGGTAAACCGCTGCATCAGGCGCTCAATGACGATCTGCCGGCGGCGGTCGACGTGTTCCGCTTCTTCGCCGGCGCGGTGCGCACGCAGCAAGGGCAGCTGGCCGGCGAGTATGTGCCGGGCCACACCTCGATGATCCGCCGCGATCCGATCGGCGTGGTGGCCTCGATCGCCCCCTGGAACTATCCGCTGATGATGGCGGCGTGGAAGATTGCGCCAGCGTTGGCGGCGGGCAATACCGTGGTGTTTAAACCCTCCGAACATACGCCGCTGACCATTCTGGCGCTGGTGCCGGCGCTGCAGGAGATCCTGCCGCCGGGCGTGCTGAATATCGTCTACGGCGGCGGGGAAGGGGTCGGCAGCCAGCTGGTGGGGCACCCGCAGGTGCGGCTGGTGTCGGTCACCGGCGATATCGTCACCGGGCAAAAAATTCTTCAGGCGGCGGCCAAAAGCGTCAAGCGCACCCACCTGGAACTGGGGGGCAAGGCGCCGGTGATCGTCTGCGACGATGCCGATCTCGACGAGGTGGTCAACGGCATCCGCACCTACGGCTATTACAACGCCGGCCAGGACTGCACCGCCGCCTGCCGCATCTACGCGCAGGCGGGCATCTATCCCAAGCTGGTGGACGCGCTGGGCGAGGCGGTTGCCAGCCTGCGCTTTGCCCGCAAGCGCGATCAGGACAACGAGATCGGCCCGTTGATAAGTAGCCGCCAGCGCGATCGCGTCGCCAGCTTCGTCGAGCGAGCGCTCAGCCAACCGCATATCGAATTGATCACCGGCGCCGCGGCCCACTCCGGGCCGGGGTTCTACTACCAGCCGACCCTGCTGGCGGGCTGCCTGCAAAGCGACGAAATCGTGCAGCGCGAGGTATTTGGCCCGGTGGTCAGCATCACGCGCTTCGAACACCTGGAGCAGGCGGTCGAGTGGGCCAACGACTCGGAATACGGGCTGGCTTCGTCGGTGTGGACGCAAAATATCGATCGGGCGCTGCACATCGCCGCCCATCTGCAGTACGGCAGCACCTGGATCAACACCCATTTCACCTTGGCGAGCGAGATGCCGCACGGCGGCCTGAAACGCTCCGGGTACGGCAAGGATCTGTCCAGCGATTCACTGCAGGATTACAGCGTTGTCAGGCACGTAATGGCGAAGTTCAAAGCCAGCTTCTAGCGGTTCTATAAAGCAAAATCAGGCGGCAGCCGTTCCCTGCCGCACACAGATACGCAACACAGGGGTAATTACGATGAGAAAAACTACCGCAGTCACCACCACCGTCTCCGCGCTCTGTCTCACCGTGCTGTGCGGCCTGGCCCAGGCGGCCGATCTGCCGCAGTCGCTGGGCAAAGGCGAAGGCCGGCTGGATATCATCGCCTGGCCCGGCTACATCGAACGCGGCCAGTCCGACAAAAACTACGACTGGGTCACCCAGTTTGAAAAGCAAACCGGCTGCGCGGTGAACGTGAAGACTGCCGCCACCTCCGATGAAATGGTCAGCCTGATGGCCAAGGGCGGCTACGATCTGGTGACCGCCTCCGGCGACGCCTCGCTGCGCCTGATCTTCGGCAAGCGGGTGCAGCCGATCAACACCGCGCTGATCCCTAACTGGAAGAACATCGATCCGCGCCTGCTGAACGGCGCCTGGTACACCGTGGACGGAAAAACCTACGGCACGCCGTACCAGTGGGGGCCGAACCTGCTGATGTACAACACCAAAACCTTCCCGACGCCGCCGGACAGCTGGGCGGTGATCTTCCAGCAGCAGAACCTGCCGGACGGCAAGAGCAACCAAGGGCGGGTGCAGGCTTACGACGGCCCGATCTACATCGCCGACGCGGCGCTGTTCCTGAAGGCCACCCAGCCGCAGCTCGGCATCAGCGATCCTTATCAGCTCAACGAAGAGCAGTATCAGGCGGCGCTGAAGCTGCTGCGCAGCCAGCACGCGCTGATCCACCGCTACTGGCACGACACCTCGGTGCAGATGAGCGACTTTAAAAACGAAGGTGTGGTGGCCTCCAGCGCCTGGCCGTATCAGGCCAACGCCCTGAAGGGCGAGGGGCAGCCGATCGCCACCGTGTTCCCGAAAGAGGGCGTGACCGGCTGGGCGGACACCACCATGCTGCATGCCGATGCCAAGCACCCGAGCTGCGCCTACCAGTGGATGAACTGGTCGCTGGAGCCGAAGGTGCAGGGCGACGTGGCGGCCTGGTTCGGATCGGTGCCGGCTTCACCGGCGGGCTGCAAGGCCAGCGCGCTGTTGGGTGAGAAGGGCTGCGAAACCAACGGCTTCAACCAGTTCGACAAAATCGCCTTCTGGAAAACGCCGCAGGCGCAGGGCGGCAAGTTCGTGCCGTACAGCCGCTGGACCCAGGATTACATCGCCATCATGGGCGGCCGCTAAGCCGCGGGGCGCAGCCCGCTGCGCCCGAACTACATCAGTATGGAGCACAGAAAATGACCATTGCCGTGCAATTCATCGATGTTTCGCGGACTTTCGGCGATGTTCGCGCCGTGGATCGGGTATCCATCGACATTCAGGACGGAGAATTCTTCTCCATGCTCGGGCCGTCCGGCTCGGGCAAAACCACCTGCCTGCGCCTGATCGCCGGCTTTGAACAGCTCACTTCCGGCTCGATTCGCATTCACGGCCAGGAAGCCGCCAACCTGCCGCCGTATCAGCGCGACGTGAATACGGTGTTTCAGGATTACGCGCTGTTCCCGCACATGTCGGTGCTGGAAAATGTCGCCTACGGCCTGATGGTGAAGGGCGTCGCCAAACGTGAGCGGCTGGCGCGGGCGCAAGAGGCGCTGGAGAGCGTGGCGCTCGGTTTCGTTGCCGAACGCAAGCCTGCGCACCTGTCGGGCGGCCAGCGGCAGCGCGTGGCGTTGGCGCGCGCGCTGGTCAATCGGCCGCGGGTGCTGCTGCTGGACGAACCGCTCGGCGCGCTGGATCTCAAGCTGCGCGAGCAGATGCAGGGCGAGCTGAAGAAGCTGCAGCGCCAGCTGGGCATCACCTTTATCTTCGTCACCCACGATCAAAGCGAAGCGCTGTCGATGTCCGATCGGGTGGCGGTGTTCAATAACGGCCGCATCGAACAGGTGGATACGCCGCGCGAGCTTTACATGCGGCCGAAGACGCCGTTCGTCGCCGAGTTCGTCGGCACCTCCAACGTGGTGCGCAGCGAGCTGGCGCAGCGCCTGCTCGGCGAAAGCCGGACGTTCTCGATCCGGCCGGAACACATCCGCCTGCTGGAGCACGGCGGCGCGGCGCAGGACGAGATCCAGGTGCAGGGCACGCTGCAGGAAATCCATTACCAGGGTGCGGCCACGCGGTATGAAATCGCGCTGAACGGCGGCGAAAAGCTGCTGGTCAGCCAGGCCAATCCGCAGTGGATCGCCGAAGGGCAACAGCGGCAGATCGGCCAGCCGATCGTCGCCTGCTGGCCGCGCGCGGCGATGGTACCGCTGCTGGAGGAGAGGTGAGATGGACATGAGCATCGATTCCCCCTCGGCGCGCGGCGGTACCGTGCGCGCGCTGTCGACCTGGCTTTATCGCCGGCCGACGCTGTATCTGCTTTTGCTGCTGGTGCCGCCGCTGCTGTGGTTCGGCGCGGTGTACCTCGGTTCGCTGCTGACGCTGCTGTGGCAAGGGTTTTACACCTTCGACGATTTCACCATGGCGGTGACGCCGGATCTGACCTTCGCCAACCTGGCGGCGCTGTTCAACCCGGCCAACTACGACATCATTCTGCGGACGCTGACCATGGCGGTGCTGGTGTCGCTGGCCAGCGCGGCGCTGGCGTTCCCGATCGCCTATTACATGGCGCGTTACACCAGCGGCCGCGTCAAGGCGTTCTTTTACATCGCGGTGATGATGCCGATGTGGGCCAGCTATATCGTTAAAGCCTATGCCTGGACCCTGCTGCTGGCGAAGGACGGCGTGGCGCAGTGGTTCCTGCAGCACCTGGGGCTGGAGCCGCTGTTGGCTTCGCTGCTGACGGTGCCCGGCGTCGGCGGCAACACGCTGTCGACCTCGGGGCTGGGGCGTTTTTTGGTATTCGTCTATATCTGGCTGCCGTTCATGATCCTGCCGATCCAGGCGGCGCTGGAGCGCCTGCCGCCTTCGCTGCTGCACGCCTCGGCGGATCTGGGCGCGCGACCGGCGCAGACCCTCCGCCACGTCATTTTGCCGCTGGCGGTGCCGGGCATCGCCGCCGGGTCGATTTTCACCTTCTCGCTGACGCTGGGCGACTTTATCGTGCCGCAGCTGGTGGGGCCGCCGGGCTATTTCATCGGCAGCATGGTGTACGCCCAGCAGGGTGCGATCGGCAATATGCCGATGGCCGCGGCCTTTACGCTGGTGCCGATCGTCCTGATCGCCATTTACCTTTCCATCGTCAAACGTCTGGGGGCTTTCGATGCACTCTGAACGCGCGCCCTTAGGGCTGAAGCTGGCCGCCTGGGGCGGACTGATCTTCCTGCATTTCCCGTTGGCGATCATCGCCATCTACGCCTTCAACACCGAGGATGCCGCCTTCAGCTTCCCGCCGAAGGGCTTCACGCTGCACTGGTTCAACGTTGCCGCCGGGCGGCAGGACATCATCGATGCGGTGCTGCTGTCGGCGCAGATCGCCTGCCTGGCGACCGCCATCGCGCTGGTGCTCGGCACGCTGGCGGCGGCGGCGCTGTATCGGCGCGATTTCTTCGGCAAGGACAGCATTTCGCTGCTGTTGCTGCTGCCGATCGCGCTGCCGGGGATCGTCACCGGTCTGGCGCTGCTGGCGGCGTTCAAGGCGCTGAATATCGAGCCGGGTATCCTGACTATCGTCGTCGGCCATGCGACGTTCTGCGTGGTGATCGTGTTCAACAACGTCATCGCCCGGTTCCGCCGCACCTCGTACAGCCTGATCGAAGCGTCGATGGATCTCGGCGCCGACGGCTGGCAAACCTTCCGTTACGTGATCTTGCCAAACCTCGGCTCGGCGCTGCTGGCCGGGGGCATGCTGGCGTTCGCGCTGTCGTTCGATGAAATCATCGTGACCACCTTTACCGCCGGCCACGAGCGCACGCTGCCGCTGTGGCTGCTGAACCAGCTCGGTCGCCCGCGCGACGTGCCGATCACCAACGTGGTGGCACTGTCGGTAATGCTGTTGACCATGCTGCCGATCCTCGGCGCTTACTACCTGACCAAAGGTGGGGAAAGCGTCGCCGGCAGCGGCAAATAATTTCCTTACCCGACCTCTGATAAAAGGATAACCCTATGCAAAGCCAACTGTTGATTGACGGCCACCTGGTGAATGGCCAGGGCGCGACCCAGCCGGTGTATAACCCGGCGACCGGCGAAGTGATTGCGCAGGTGGCGGAGGCCAGCCCGGAGCAGGTCGATCGCGCGGTGCTGGCGGCGGACGCCGCGTTCGCCGCCTGGGGGCAAACCACGCCGAAGGCGCGCGCCGAGCATCTGCTCAAGCTGGCGGATCTGATCGACGAGCATGCCGAGACTTTCGCCAGGCTGGAGTCGCTCAACTGTGGCAAACCTTATCACTGCGTGTTGAACGACGAGCTGCCGGCGGTGGCCGACGTGTTTCGCTTCTTCGCCGGGGCCAGCCGCTGCCTGACCGGCATGGCGGCCGGCGAGTATCTGGCCGGGCATACCTCGATGATCCGCCGCGATCCGCTCGGCGTGGTGGCCTCGATCGCGCCGTGGAACTACCCGCTGATGATGGCGGCCTGGAAACTGGCGCCGGCGTTGGCGGCGGGCAACTGCGTGGTGATCAAGCCGTCGGAGCAGACGCCGCTGACCACTTTCAAACTGGCCGAACTGGCCGCCGGGCTGTTCCCGCCGGGCGTGCTCAACGTGCTGTTCGGCCGCGGCGCAAGCGTCGGCGATCGGCTGACCGGGCATGACAACGTGCGCATGGTGTCGCTGACCGGCTCGATCGCCACCGGCGAGCACATCATCGCCCACACCGCCGCCGGCATTAAGCGCACCCATATGGAGCTGGGCGGCAAGGCGCCGGTGCTGGTGTTTGCCGACGCCGATCTGCAGCAGGTGGTGGACGGCATTCGCGGCTTCGGTTTCTACAACGCCGGGCAGGATTGCACCGCCGCCTGCCGCATCTACGCGCAGAAAAGCATTTATCCCGAGCTGGTGAAGCGGCTGGGCGAGGCGGTGGCCAGCCTGAAGATCGGCGCGCCGGACGACGAGAGCACCGAGCTGGGGCCATTGATCACCGCCCAGCATCTGGAGCGGGTCGCCGGTTTTGTCGAGCGCGCCAAAGCGTTGCCGCACGTGCAGGTGGTGACCGGCGGCGAGAAGGTGAAAGGGCCGGGTTACTACTTCCAGCCGACGCTGCTGGCCGGCGCGCGCCAGGAGGATGAGATCGTGCAGCGCGAGGTGTTCGGCCCGGTGGTGACGGTGACGCCGTTCGACGACGAAGAGCAGGTGCTGGCCTGGGCGAACGAATCCAACTACGGGCTGGCGTCTTCCGTGTGGACCCGCGACGTGGGCCGCGCGCATCGCTTAAGCGCCCGCCTGCAATACGGCTGCACCTGGGTGAACACCCACTTCATGTTGGTGAGCGAAATGCCGCACGGTGGCCAGAAACTGTCCGGCTACGGCAAGGACATGTCGATGTACGGGTTGGAGGATTACACCGCCATTCGTCATGTGATGTTCAAACATTGATTTTACAATAATTATCCGCACAATAGCGCGGCCTTCGGGCCGGCCCCGGCCGGCCGATGATAATAAAAATTGAAAGGAAGCCTATATGGGTATCACCCGACGCGATTTTCTCAACGGGGTGGCGATCACCATCGCCGCCGGGTTGACGCCGCTGCAAATCTTGCGCGCGTCGCCGCAAACCGCCAATCAAACCCTGTACTACCCGCCGGCGCTGACCGGGCTGCGGGGTAACCATCCGGGCTCGTTCGAGCATGCGCACCAGCTGGGGCGCGACGGTAAAACCTTTGATTTCGGCAGCGTACCCGCCGTTGAAGAGTTCGATCTGGTGGTGGTCGGCGCCGGCATCAGCGGGCTGGCGGCCGCCTGCTTCTGGCAGCAGCTGAAAGGCGAGCAGCAACGCATTTTGCTGATCGACAACCATGACGACTTCGGCGGCCACGCCAAGCGCAACGAATTCAACAGCGACGACGGCATGCTGCTCGGCTACGGCGGCAGCGAATCGCTGCAGTCGCCGCGCTCCAACTTCAGCCCGGTGGCGATGGGGCTGCTGCGCAAGCTCGGCGTCGATATCGACCAACTGGAGCAGGCGTTTGACACCACCTTCTACCCGGATCTGAACCTGAGCCGCGGGGTTTACTTCGATCGCAAGAACTTCGGCGTCGACAAGGTGGTGAGCGGCGATCCGGGCCGCACGGTGGCGGACGACATTCCGCGCGCTCGCCTCAACGGCCGCTCTTATGAAGCGTTCATCGGTGATTTCCCGCTGCCGGAAAGCGATCGCCAGGCGCTGATCGCACTGCATACGGTGGAGAAAGATTATCTGCCGGAGATGGCGCTGGAGCAGAAGGTCGAGTGGCTCGATACCCACAGCTACACCCAGTTCCTGCGTGAAAAAGTGGGCCTGAGCGAGCTGGCGATCCGTTATTTCCAGCAGACCACCAACGACTTCCAGGCGGTGGGCATCGACGGCACGTCGTGCAGCGATGCGCGCATCTGCGATCTGCCGGGCCTCGGCGGCATGAATTTGCCGCCGCTGGACGAAGAGTCGCAGGCGGATCTCGACGATCCTTACGTGTTCCACTTCCCGGACGGCAACGCCACGCTGACGCGCCTGATGGTGCGCAAGCTGATCCCGGCGGTGGCGCCGGCCGGCAAAGACATGAACGACGTGGTGCTGGCCAAATTTGACTACAGCCAGCTCGATCGGCCGGAGTCGCCGGTGAAGCTGCGTTTGAACAGCACCGGGCTGCACGCGGCCAACGTCGGCGACAAGGTGGAAGTCACCTACATGACCGGCGAGAAGATGACCAAGGTGCGCGCCGGGCAGGTGGTGATGGCCGGCTACAACATGATGATTCCGTACCTGGTGCCGGAGATGTCGCACGAGCAGCAGGAGGCGCTCAAGCAGAACGTCAAGGCGCCGTTGGTGTACAGCAAAGTGGTGATCCGCAACTGGCAGCCGTTCATCAAGCTGGGCGTGCACGAAATTTATTCGCCGGCCGCGCCGTACAGCCGCGTGAAGCTGGACTACCCGGTGAGCATGGGCGGGTATCAGCACCCGCGCGATCCGGATCGGCCAATCGGTCTGCATATGGTGTACGTGCCGACGCTGCCGGGCAGCGGCCTCAGTCCGCGCGAGCAGTCGCGCAAAGGGCGCGCGCTGCTGCTGGGCACGCCGTTCGAGGTGCATGAGCAGATGATCCGCGAACAGCTGCAGGGCATGCTGGGCGAGGCGGGTTTCGACCACCAGCGCGATATTCAGGCGATCACCGTCAACCGCTGGTCGCACGGTTATTCCTACTTCCTCAACGGGCTGTTTGACGATGAAGAAGAAGCCAAGAAAATCATCGAAACGGCGCGGCAGCCGATCGGCAAGATCGTTATCGCCAACTCCGATTCCGACTGGAGCCCGTACGCCAACTCGGCGATCGATCAGGCGTGGCGCGCGGTGAACGAACTGGCCTACGGCAAGGTTGCCGCCAAGGAGGGAGCATGAGTCTGCGTTCGCTGTACCTGTTGGGCCTGCTGGCGGCCGGCGGCTCGGCCCAGGCGATGTCGGCCGGGGAATATGTGGCCAAGGCCGGCGACTGCACCGCCTGCCACACCGCGCCGGGCGGCGCTGAACTGGCGGGAGGCATGAAGTTCCCGACGCCGCTCGGGGCTATCTACGCCACCAACATCACGCCGGACAAGCTGCACGGCATCGGTGCCTATTCGTTCGAAGAGTTCGATCGCGCCATGCGCCAGGGGGTGGCCAAAGACGGTCACCGGCTTTACCCGGCGATGCCGTATACCTCGTACGCCAAAATGAGCGCGGAAGACATGCGCGCGCTGTATGACTATCTGATGAATGAAGTGCCGCCGCAGAACGTCGCCAACCGGGATAGCGACATCAGCTGGCCGCTGTCGATGCGTTGGCCGCTGGCGGTGTGGAACCAGCTGTTCCACGACGACCAGCCGTATCAGGCAGATCCGCAGCAAAGCGCCGAGTGGAACCGCGGCGCCTACCTGGTGCAGGGCGCGGGCCATTGCGGCAGCTGCCACACGCCGCGCGGCTGGGCGATGCAAGAGAAGGGGCTGGACGGTAAGGAGCCGGTGTTCCTGAGCGGCGCCGAGCTGGACGGCTGGTACGCCTCCAATCTGCGCGGTCTGCCGCCGGAAGAGGTGACGGCGCTGCTGAAAACCGGCCGCAGCCGCCATGCGGCGGTCGCCGGGCCGATGAGCGAGGTGGTGACCCACAGTACGCAGTATCTCAGCGACGGCGATTTGAACGCCATCGCGGTGTACCTGCGCAGCCTGGCGCCGGAAACCGCCACCAAAGCCGCTGCGCCTGCCGTGCAGGCGAATAATTCGGGCGGCAAGGCGACCTACGCGATGTACTGCTCGACCTGCCACGGCAACAAGGGCGAGGGCACCGATTTTGCCATTCCGGCGCTGGCGGGCAATGCCACTGTAACGGCGGACAATCCGCTGACCGCGCTGCGGGTGGTGCTGGAGGGGGCGCATACGCCGATCACGCAGCAGGCGATGGCGTTTGACATGCCGGCTTATGGCTGGGCGTTGAACGATCGGCAGGCGGCGGATCTGATGAGCTATCTGCGGGGAAGCTGGGGCAACCAGGCGGCGCCAGTGACGGTGCAGCAGGTGCAGGACGCGCGCCAGCTGCAGGCGAAATGAGGGGGGAGCGCGGTCTGACGGCCGCGCTCCGCACGCATTACAGCACCTTATGCGGGCCGAAACATTCGTAGTGGATGCGTTCGGCCTCTACGCCCATCTCCAGCAGTTGTTTGCCCACGAACTGCATGAAGGCCACCGGGCCGCAGAAGTAATAGTGCATCTGCGGATCGGCCAGGCTGCCTTGCAGCGCGCTCAAATCCATCAATCCGCGGCTGTGGTAGTCGCGGCCTTCCACGTCATCGGCAGCCGGCTCGCGGTACCACACATGGCGGCTCAGATTCGGCATACGCCCGGCAATATCCGCTACCTCATCGGCAAAGGCGTGCACGCTGCCGTTTTCCGCCGCGTGCAGCCAGTGGACCTGCGCCTGATGCTGGTTGTCGTGCAGGGTGTTGAGCATGCCGAGCATCGGGGTTTGGCCGACGCCGGCGGAGATCAGCGCCACCGGCGTGGTCGGCGCCACGTCGAGGAAGAAGTCGCCGTGCGGCGGGGCGATGTAGATCACGTCGCCTTCCTGCGCCTGCTGGTGCAGGTAGTTGGACACTTTCCCCTGATCTTCGCGCTTCACCGCGATGCGGTAGAACTCGCCGTTCGGCGAGGTGGTCAGCGAGTACTGGCGAATTTCCTGATGCTCCAGGCTGTCGTGCTTGATGTAGACCGCCAGGTATTGCCCCGGTTTGAAGTCCGCCACCCGGCCGCCGTCCACCGGCGCCAGCACGAAGCTGCAGATCACGTCGCTCTGCGGCTGTTTCTTCAGGATGCGGAATGCGCGCAGATCGCGCCAGCCGCCGTTGTCGGTTTCGCTCTGCTGATAAATCTGCTCTTCACGCTGGATAAATACGTTGGCCAGCACGCCGTAGGCTTTGCCCCAGGCGTCCAGGACTTCCTGACCCGGGCTGAACATTTCGTCCAGCGTCGCCAGCAGGTGACCGCCGACGATGTTGTACTGCTCCGGCTGGATATTGAAGCTGGTGTGCTTCTGCGCGATGCGCTCCACCGCCGGCAGCAGCGCCGCCAGGTTCTCGATGTTGGCGGCATAGGCGCAGATGGCGTCGAACAGCGCCTGACGCTGATCGCCGTTGCGCTGGTTGCTCATGTTGAAAATGTCTTTCAATTCCGGGTTGTGCGCGAACATGCGATCGTAAAAGTGGGCGGTCAGCTTCGGCCCGGTCGCAGCCAGCAGGGGAATGGTGGATTTCACGGTGGCGATGGTTTGGCTATCCAGCATGGAAGCGCTCCTTGGGTTGGGATCTTGACGGGAATTTTAATGATGTATTTTAAATGCATCTTATTGGGTTCCGCGTCGCTTGTAAATACCCTTGTTTTCGTTGCGGTGTTCTTCGGGCGTCGATCGCGCTCACAGAACATGAAAAAAGCGCATCGTTCGCATGAGGAAATGTCCGTTGATAAACGGCGGCATTTAGCGGATCAAAGCCTTGCGCCACCTTATGCCAATCGTTTGCGTAAAAACCTCTGTCAAGACCTATCTTCGGTAGGGCGAAACGGTTTACACTGTGGCCCAGAACCCAAACGGGTAGTTATTTGGTGATTTTTTAGTTAGCTGATTTAAGTCAGGAGATGCCGGATGTTAAAGCGTGAAATGAACATTGCCGATTACGATGCGGAACTGTGGCGTGCCATGGAGCAGGAAGTGGTGCGTCAGGAAGAGCACATCGAGCTGATCGCGTCTGAGAACTACACCAGCCCGCGCGTGATGCAGGCTCAGGGTTCCCAGCTGACCAACAAATACGCTGAAGGCTATCCGGGCAAGCGTTACTACGGCGGCTGCGAATACGTGGATATCGTTGAGCAGCTGGCTATCGATCGCGCCAAAGAATTGTTCGGCGCCGATTACGCCAACGTGCAGCCGCACTCCGGCTCCCAGGCTAACTTCGCCGTGTACACCGCGCTGCTGCAGCCGGGCGACACCATTCTGGGCATGAACCTGGCGCACGGCGGCCACCTGACCCACGGTTCCCCGGTCAACCTGTCCGGCAAACTGTATAACGTGGTGCCTTACGGCATCGACGACAAAGGTCAAATCGACTATGACGATCTGGCCAAGCAGGCGCAAACCCACAAGCCGAAAATGATCATCGGCGGCTTCTCCGCTTACTCCGGCGTGGTTGACTGGGCCAAAATGCGCGAAATCGCCGACAGCATCGGCGCTTACCTGTTCGTCGACATGGCGCACGTAGCGGGCCTGATCGCCGCCGGCGTGTACCCGAACCCGGTACCGCACGCGCACATCGTCACCACCACCACCCACAAAACCCTTGCGGGCCCGCGCGGCGGCCTGATCCTGGCGAAGGGCGGCGACGAAGAGCTGTACAAGAAGCTGAACTCCGCCGTGTTCCCTGGCGGCCAGGGCGGCCCGCTGATGCACGTGATCGCCGGCAAGGCGGTGGCGCTGAAAGAAGCGATGGAGCCTGAGTTCAAGGTTTACCAGCAGCAAGTGGCGGTCAACGCCAAGGCGATGGTGGACGTGTTCCTACAGCGCGGCTACAAAGTGGTCTCCGGCGGCACCCATAACCACCTGTTCCTGCTGGATCTGGTCGACAAAAACCTGACCGGTAAAGAAGCGGACGCTGCCCTGGGCCGCGCCAACATCACCGTCAACAAAAACAGCGTGCCGAACGATCCGAAGAGCCCGTTCGTTACCTCCGGCGTGCGTATCGGCACCCCGGCCGTGACCCGTCGCGGCTTCAAAGAGGCCGACGTGCGCGAACTGGCCGGTTGGATCTGCGATGTGCTGGACAACATCAACGATGAAGCCACCATCGAACGCACCAAGAAGAAAGTGCTGGATATCTGCGCCCGCCTGCCGGTTTACGCATAATCCCGCTTTTGCCCGACAAAACCCGCTGCGGCGGGTTTTTTTGTGGCCGCTCGAGGTAAACTGTGAGCTGTCTGGCACTCTAACGCATTGAAGTGGAATGACGATTGCGGGGCAGTGTGAGCTCTGTCAAAGTATTGCCCTCACTCCGGAGGGATCATGGTTCTGCAATCAACGCGTTGGCTCGCTCTCAGTTATTTCACCTACTTCTTTTCCTATGGCATTTTCTTACCGTTCTGGGGCGTGTGGCTGAAAGGCGAGGGCATCGCACCCGAAACCATCGGCATGTTGCTCGGCGCCGGCTTGGTGGCCCGCTTCCTCGGCAGTTTACTGATTGCACCCCGCGTTAAAGATCCCTCTCATTTAGTCTCCGCCCTGCGCCTGCTGGCGCTGCTGACCCTGGCTTTCGCGGTTGGCTTCTGTTTCGGCAACGGTTGGGGCTGGCTGATGCTGGTGATAGCGGGGTTCAACCTGTTCTTCTCGCCGCTGGTGCCGCTGACCGATGCGCTGGCCGGCACCTGGCAAAAGCAGATCCGTATGGACTACGGCCGGGTAAGGCTGTGGGGCTCGCTGGCGTTCGTCATCGGCTCGGCTCTGACTGGGCAGCTGGTGGCGGTGTGGGGCCATAACGCTATTCTCTACAGCCTGATCTTCAGCGTGCTGGCGATGCTGCTGGGCATGTTGCTGAAGCCGAGTGTCATGCCGCAGGGCGAAGCGCGCACGCACAGCGGAGCCGAGCGCTCGCTGTGGGCACTGCTGAAAGAAGGGCCGGTCTGGCGCTTCCTGCTGTGCGTCACGCTGCTGCAGGGGGCGCATGCCGGCTACTACAGCTTCGGTTCCATTTACTGGCAGGAGGCCGGCTATTCGGCCTCGACCATCGGTTATCTGTGGTCGCTCGGCGTGGTGGCGGAGGTGATTATCTTCGCCAGCAGCAACGTGCTGTTCCGCCGCTGGAATGCGCGCAACCTGCTGTTGCTCTCTGCCTGCTGCGGCGTGCTGCGCTGGAGCCTGATGGCCTACAGCACCGAGCTGGGCTGGCTGCTGCTGATCCAGATCCTGCACTGCGGCACCTTCACCGTCTGCCATCTGGCGGCGATGCGCTTTATCGCCGCGCGCCAGGGGCAAGAGGTGATCCGGCTGCAGGCGGTGTATTCGGCGCTGGCGATGGGCGGCGGCATCGCCGTCATGACGGTCATTGCCGGGTTCCTGTTCGAACATTGGCAGGGCGGGGTATTCTGGGTGATGGCGGCGGTCGCGGTGCCGGCCTTGTTCATCCGGCCGCCGGCGGTCAGCGTCAGCCGCTGATTAAGGGGCTTCCAGCAGCGCGCGGATCGCCTGGCGCTGTCGGGTTTCCAGCGGCAGTTCGGTATAGATCAGCGGCGGGTGCGGATCGCTGTGCACCGCCGCATAAGGGGTGATCACCAGCATGACGCCCTGTGGCGCACCGCCGCGCAGATAGTCGCTCAGCGGCAGATACTTGATGTTCAGCGGCAGCAGCGTGAGCTCGCGGATCTGGTATTCCACTTCTTCTTCCAACTGCGGGTTGTCCAGCGTCAGCAGCAGCACCTGTTTTTCCTGCAGCGCGTTGTCCTGCATCAGCCAGGCGCCGAAGCTGATGGCCACCAGGCCCGCCTCCTCGTTGGAAAAATGCACGCCGTACTCCTGCTCCAGCGGTTTCAGCGCTTCCTGCGTGGTGCGCATCAGCCGCGGGTATTTGCGCACCACTTCTTCCAGCAGCATATTGTCGATGCCGATGGCGAAACGGCAGCGCTCCAGCGCCGGCGCCAGGTGGGCGAACAGCTGGCTGACCAACTCCGCCTTGCTGCTGAAGGCCATGCCGGAAAGCTGCTGGAAGCGCTCGACCATGCTGTCGATGGCCGTCATCAGCCGCTGTTCCTGCGCGGAGTCGTTGCTGTGGTAGCTGTGATTTTTCAACATGGTAAACGTCAGCGCCAAAAAATCGCGCTCGTCTGCCTGCGGCGGCTGGTTAAACAGCCGGTTGCAGGCCTGATGCAGCCAGGCGGCGGCCTGCTGCTCCGGTTTTTGCCGCAGCCAGTCGCGCTGAACGGCATCGAAACGCGGATGCTGCCGCAGGCGATTTTGCCAGGCGCAGTAGAGCAGATAATGCTGCAGGAATTGGCGGTCGCGTGCATCGAAGCGGCGGTTGAGCAGCGGCTCGCAGGCATCGATCGCCTCTGCCAGCGCAGACGCCGGGGCGGCATCGGCCGCCAGCGCGTGCCGCAGGCGCGGGGCGAAATCGCCTTCAACGAATTGCGGGCTGCAGCGCAGGGCCCGCCGCAGCCAATGGATCAGGCACAGGCGCTGGTCGAGCGTGCTGCCCCGCAGTTGGTAACCACGATCGTGATCGACGGCGATCTCCAGGTGGTGGAAACGCTGGATTTCACTGGCCACCTCGGCTATATCTTGCCGGGTTATCGGGGGGGCGACGCCGTTGATTCGGCTCAGGGTCTCCAGCTGTAACTCGGGCTCCGGCGTGTACAGCATCAGCAGCAGATGGCAGCGCCGTTGTTGTCTGGAGAGCTCGGGCACGGGAGAGGTGTCCAGGCTCATTATCACCTTCCGGCATAAAAGGTTGCGATTATGCCTAAGCATAGCAAAAGGCTTTGTAATGGCAGGGTTACCGCGCGGCTTTTACTTCGGCTTACAACTTTCGTCACAAATATTGCCGGGAGAGGCGGGCCGTTCGGTATTTATTTGTGTTACGTTATAACAAATGCAGGTAAGACAGGATAATGATGAAGTTACGTCGTCTTTTGGCTGCCTTCGGCGCCGTGTTCAGCGCCGGTGCGATCGCGCATCCGCACAGCTTTATCGACATGAATACCACCTTCGTCGCCAAAGACCAGCGGCTGGTCGGCCTGAAAATGGTGTGGGTGATGGATGAAATCACCTCGGCGGATCTGCTCTACGATGCGAAAAACGCCAAGAGCGATTCTGAAGTGTGGAAAAAGCTGGCGGCGGAAGTGATGGCCAACGTGCTGGGGCAGCACTATTTCACCGATCTTTACCGCGACGGCAAGCCGGTGAAATATCTGAACTTGCCCAGCGAATATCACCTGTCGCGCCAGGGCAATCAGGCGGTGCTGGAGTTCGTGCTGCCGTTGGCCGAGCCACAGCCGCTGGCGGGCAAGCCGTTCGAACTTTCTACTTACGATCCGACTTATTTCGTGGATATGACCTATAAAGACCAAAATGCGCTGCATCTGCCGCCGGAGATGGCGCAGCTGTGTAGCTATAAGCTGATGACGCCGAAGCCGAATGCGTCGCTGCAGGCCTATGCGCTGTCGCTCGACAAGAACGACTCGCCCGGTGAAGACCTGGCGCTGGGGCAGCAGTTCGCCCAGCGGGTGACGCTGCAATGTCGTTAAATTTCTCACCTCCGACGACGAGCCGACGCCACTGGGCCTTTGGCCTGTGGCCGCTGCTGCCGTTCACGCTGGTGCTGGCGGCCGCCGCGCTGCTGGCGTGGCACTATTGGCCGCAGCTGCTGATGCAGAGCGTGGTATGGCAAAAAGCGCTGCACCAGCAGATGGCGGGGCTGTTGCAGCAGGTGAAGGCCGCGCCGCAGCAGGCCGGGCTGGCGCTGATGCTGTTCAGCCTCGGCTATGGCGTCTTGCATGCGCTCGGCCCCGGCCACGGCAAAGTGGTGATCGCCACCTACCTGGCTACCCATCCGGCGCGGCTGAAAAGCAGCCTGAAGCTGACCTTCGCCGCCTCGCTGGTGCAGGGTGGGGTAGCGATCGCGCTGGTCACGCTGATGCTGGTGGTATTGCAGCTCTCTTCGCGCCAGCTGCACCAAAGCAGCTTCTGGCTGGAAAAGGGCAGTTTTATTCTGGTGATGCTGCTTGGCGTGCTGCTGAGTTGGCGCGCGCTGAAACGCCTGTTTGCGGCGATCAAGGCGATGCGCCCGGCGCCGGCGCTGCGAATCAACAGCCTGGCGCCGCTGGCGGCGGATCATGTGCACAGCGCCCACTGCGGCTGCGGCCACCGGCATCTGCCGAGCGACAGCGAGCTGCAGGCGGGAAGCGACTGGCGCACTCAGGCCGCCATCGTGCTGGCGATGGGCATGCGCCCCTGTTCAGGGGCGATTTTGGTGCTGCTGTTCTCCAAGGTGATCGGCGTGTTCGGCTGGGGAGTGATCTCCGCGCTGGCGATGGCGTTCGGCACCTCGTTGACCATCTCGATGCTGGCGCTGCTGGTGCATTACAGCCGCCGGCTGGCGGTGCGTCTCAGCCGTTCGCGCGCGCCCGCCGCCTGGAGCGCGGTGGCCTGGGGGGCATTGGCGCTGGCCGGCGGCCTGATCCTGTTGGCTGCGGGGCTGTTGCTGTACGTCAGCGCGCAGCCGGAATTCGGCGGCGGCATCCGGCCCTTCTCCCGCTAACGGGCATAAAAAAAGCGCTGCATCGGCAGCGCTTTTTTTTCGATTCGCTTCTGGCGATTAACGCTTCAGCGCTTCGCTCAGTTCTTCACGCATGGTGGCCAGCATGGCTTTCACTACGCGCGGGTTGCCTGCAACCACGTTGCCGGAGCTGAAGTGGTTGTGGCCACCGACGAAGTCGGTCACCAGGCCGCCGGCTTCACGCACCAGCAGTTCGCCCGCGGCGAAATCCCACGGCTTCAGGCCGATTTCGAAGAACCCGTCTACGCGGCCGGCGGCCACATAGGCCAGATCCAGCGCGGCGGAACCGGTGCGGCGGAAGTCTGCGCACTGGGTGAACAGTTTGCCGACGATGTTGATGTAAGGCGTTGCGTGCTGCTTGACCTTGAACGGGAAGCCGGTCGCCAGGATGGTGCCATCCAGATCTTTGGCGTTGGTGCCGCGCAGGCGGTAACCGTTGAGCTGTGCGCCCTGGCCGCGAGTGGCGGTGAACAGTTCGTTGCGCATCGGATCGTAGACCACGGCCACTTCAGTACGGCCTTTGATGCGTACGGCGATGGAAACGGAGAAATGAGGGAAACGTTTGATGAAGTTTGCAGTGCCATCCAGTGGATCGATCACCCATTGCACATCGCGATCTTCGCCGATCAGCTCACCGCGTTCTTCGCTCACGATACTGTGTTGCGGATAAGACTTGCGGATGACGTCGATGATCAGATGCTCTGCATCGCGATCGACGTTGGTGACGAAGTCATTGGTCCCTTTCTGGCTCGCTTCTACAGCGTCCGGGGTTTCGTAGTTTTTGGCAATCAGGTTACCGGCCTTGCGCGCAGCGCGCACGGCGATAGTCAGCATCGGATGCATGGGTATCTTCCAACTAGGATGTTAAAGAACAGGAAACGGCGCGAAGTATAGCAGCTGTTCGGCAAATTGCCTATGGCTGTGTTAAGATGCTGCGATTTTCCGCCACGCTCAGAGTTTGTATGCTGCACAATATCCGCATTGTTCTGGTAGAGACTTCACATACCGGCAACATGGGCTCGACCGCCAGAGCCATGAAAACCATGGGTTTAACCAACCTTTATCTGGTTAATCCGCTGATCAAACCCGATTCTCAGGCCATCGCCCTGGCCGCCGGTGCCAGCGATGTGATCGGCAACGCCACTATCGTCGATACCCTCGATGACGCCATCGCCGGCTGTAGCCTGGTGGTGGGCACCAGCGCACGTTCTCGCACCTTGCCGTGGCCGATGCTGGAGCCGCGTGAATGCGGCGTGCGCGCGGTGCACGAGGGCGAACACGCGCCGGTGGCGCTGGTGTTCGGCCGCGAACGCGTCGGGTTGACCAACGATGAACTGCAGAAGTGCCACTACCACGTCGCCATTCCGGCCAACCCGGACTACAGCTCGCTGAACCTGGCGATGGCGGTGCAGATACTGGCGTATGAAGTGCGCGTGGCTTACCTCGATCGCCAACAGGCGGGCGCGCCGCAGCTGGAAGAGACGCCGTATCCGCTGGTGGATGACCTCGAGCGTTTCTATCAGCATCTGGAGCAGACGCTGCAGCGCACCGGCTTTATTCGCCCGTCCCATCCGGGGCAGGTGATGAGCCGCCTGCGTCGGCTGTTCACCCGCGCGCGCCCGGAAGGGCAGGAGCTGAATATCCTGCGCGGCATGCTGACGTCGATCGAGAAACAGGATAAACATCAAGGTAATTAATTGATGTGGCATAACGGTGGGCGACAATAGTATTAGTTATCCAAAGGTTATAACATGTATTTTATATACCTTTGTTCTTGCTAAGTTCAAAACGTGCTAATACTTGAGTCAATTACTAGGTTAAATAGTTGACTGTTTTACTCAGGAATGTCAGACTTTCGGCCATATTTGACCAACAGGTAACCATTGAGCTATGAGACTGACATCCAAAGGCCGTTATGCCGTAACCGCTATGCTTGACGTAGCGCTGCATTCCCAGGAAGGGCCGGTACCACTGGCGGACATTTCCGAACGCCAGGGTATTTCGCTCTCTTATCTGGAACAATTATTCTCCCGTCTGCGCAAGAACGGCCTGGTGGCCAGCGTGCGTGGTCCGGGCGGTGGTTATCTGCTGGGTAAAGACGCGGGTGAGATCGCCGTTGGCGCTGTCATCACTGCCGTCGATGAATCGGTAGATGCAACCCGTTGCCAGGGCAAAGAAGGCTGTCAGGGCGGCGATCGCTGCTTGACCCACGCCCTGTGGCGCGATCTGAGCGAGCGCATCAGCGGGTTCCTGAACAACATTACGCTGGCAGAACTGGTCAATAACCAGGAAGTGCTGGTGGTGGCGGATCGTCAAAACAACGATACGCGCCGCACGGCCAACGGTCGTCCGCAAGAAACTATCAACGTTAATCTGCGCGCATAAGCAGCTGGCGAAATTATTTTAGTTTTTGGAAGTGATGTACGGAGCACAAGAGCAATGAAATTACCGATTTATCTGGATTACTCAGCAACGACGCCGGTTGACCCGCGCGTTGCTGAGAAGATGATGCAGTTTTTGACCCTGGACGGCACTTTTGGCAACCCGGCTTCCCGTTCCCACCGTTTCGGTTGGCAGGCGGAAGAGGCGGTAGACATCGCCCGTAACCAAATCGCCGAACTGGTGGGCGCCGACCCACGCGAAATCGTCTTCACCTCCGGGGCGACCGAATCCGACAACCTGGCGATCAAAGGCGCTGCCAATTTCTACCAGAAAAAAGGCAAGCACATCATCACCAGCAAAACCGAACACAAAGCCGTGCTGGACACCTGCCGTCAGTTGGAGCGCGAAGGGTTTGAAGTGACCTACCTGGCGCCGCAGAGCAACGGCATCATCAGCCTGCAGGATCTCGAAGCGGCGATGCGCGATGACACCATTCTGGTCTCCATCATGCACGTCAATAACGAAATCGGCGTGGTGCAGGATATCGAAGCGATCGGCGAAATGTGCCGCGCGCGCGGTATCATCTACCACGTTGACGCCACCCAGAGCGTGGGCAAACTGCCTATCGATCTGAGCAAGCTGAAAGTCGACCTGATGTCGTTCTCTGGCCACAAAATCTATGGCCCGAAAGGCATCGGCGCGCTGTACGTGCGCCGCAAGCCGCGCATCCGCATCGAAGCGCAGGTACACGGCGGCGGTCACGAGCGCGGCATGCGTTCCGGCACCCTGCCTGTTCACCAGATCGTCGGCATGGGCGAAGCTTACCGCATCGCCAAAGAAGAGATGACCGAAGAGATGGCGCGTCTGCGCACCCTGCGCGATCGTCTGTGGAACGGCGTGAAAGATATGGAAGAAGTGTATCTGAACGGCGATCTGGAGCACGGCGCACCGAACATCCTGAACGTCAGCTTCAACTACGTTGAAGGCGAGTCGCTGATCATGGCGCTGAAAGACCTGGCCGTTTCTTCCGGTTCAGCCTGTACCTCCGCCAGCCTCGAGCCGTCCTACGTGCTGCGCGCGCTGGGCATGAGCGATGAATTGGCGCACAGCTCGATCCGTTTCTCCCTGGGGCGTTTCACCACGGAAGAAGAGATCGACTACACCATTCAACTGGTGCGTAAATCCATCGGCCGTCTGCGCGATCTGTCCCCACTGTGGGAGATGTTCAAGCAGGGCGTGGACATCAACAGCATCGAATGGGCGCATCATTAATTCTCAGGTTTCAGGAGCAAGGTCATGGCTTACAGCGAAAAAGTAATCGATCATTATGAAAACCCGCGCAACGTGGGTTCTTTCGACAACGAAGATCCTACCGTCGGCAGCGGCATGGTAGGGGCGCCGGCTTGCGGCGACGTGATGAAGCTGCAGATCAAGGTTAACGATGAAGGCATCATCGAAGACGCGCGCTTTAAAACTTACGGCTGCGGTTCCGCCATCGCCTCCAGCTCGCTGGTGACCGAATGGATGAAAGGCAAGTCGCTCGATCAGGCTGAAGCGATCAAAAACACCCAGATCGCCGAAGAGCTGGAATTGCCGCCGGTCAAAATTCACTGCTCGATCCTGGCTGAAGACGCCATCAAAGCAGCGATTGCCGACTATAAGAGCAAGCACAGCGCCAAGTAATTTGTCTGAGTCGGCCCGGCCGCGCCGGGCTTTGATGTGAAGTGTGAGGTTGTGATGTCTATTACCATGAGCGACAGCGCTGCGCAGCGTGTTCAGGCGTTTTTGACGAACCGCGGCAAAGGTCTCGGCCTGCGTCTGGGAGTGCGAACTTCCGGCTGCTCCGGGATGGCGTACGTGCTGGAATTTGTTGACGAAGCCAACGATGACGACATCGTGTTTGAAGACAAAGGCATCAAGGTGATCATCGACGGCAAGAGCCTGGTCTACCTTGACGGCACCGAGCTTGATTTCGTTAAGGAAGGCCTGAACGAAGGCTTCAAGTTCAACAACCCGAACGTCTCAAGCGAATGCGGCTGCGGCGAGAGTTTCAACGTCTGACAGTCCATCGTGCTCCCCCGTTTCGGCGGGGGAACTTCATCCGCTAACGCCCAGAGCACGCTATGGATTACTTTACTTTATTCGGGCTGCCAGTTCGCTACACCGTGGACGGCAGCCTGCTTGCGTCCCGCTTCCAGGATCTGCAGCGCCAATTCCACCCCGATCGTTTCGCCAATCAGCCGGAGCGCGAACGCCTGATGGCGTTGCAGCAGGCGGCGACCATCAACGAAGCCTACCAGGCGCTGAAGCACCCGTTAAAACGCGCGGAGTATATGCTATCTTTGCACGGCTTCGATCTGGGCAACGAACAGCATACGATGCGCGACACCGCGTTCCTGATGGAACAGCTGGAGCTGCGCGAAGAGCTCGACGCCATTGAGTGCAAGCCGGAGGCGGAAAGCCTGCTGGCCGATTTCGGCGCGCGGCTGGCCGTCTCCATCAAGCAGCGCAGCGCGCTGATGCTGCAGCAGTTGGACAGTGAACAGTGGGCGGATGCCGCCGACACCGTGCGCAAGCTGCGCTTTTTGGACAAACTCCAGCAACAGGTTGAACAACTCGAAGAAAAACTGCTGGGTTTTGAGTAACACCTTCTGATTCTGATTGTGGAAGCTTCAACATGGCCTTATTACAAATTAGTGAGCCTGGCCTCAGCGCCGCGCCGCACCAGCGACGTCTGGCCGCCGGCATCGACTTAGGCACCACCAACTCGCTGGTCGCCACGGTGCGCAGTGGGCAAGCGGAAACGCTGGCCGACGAACAGGGCCGCCATTTGCTGCCTTCGGTGGTGCATTATCAGGCGGACGCGCAGCGCGTCGGCTGGGAGGCGCGCCAACAGGCGGCGCAGGATCCGGCCAATACCGTCAGCTCCATCAAACGCATGATGGGCCGCTCGTTGGCGGACGTGCAGCAACGTTACCCGAACCTGCCTTATCAATTCCAGGCCAGCGACAACGGCCTGCCGCTGATCGTCACCGCCGCCGGCCCGGTTAACCCGGTCGGCGTCTCCGCCGATATCCTGCGGGCTCTGTCCGCGCGCGCGCAAGCGGCGCTGGAAGGCGAGCTGGATGGCGTGGTGATCACCGTTCCCGCCTACTTCGACGACGCGCAGCGCCAGGGCACCAAAGACGCGGCGCGTCTGGCCGGCCTGCACGTCCTGCGCCTGCTGAATGAACCGACCGCGGCGGCGATCGCCTACGGGCTGGATTCCGGCCAGGAAGGGGTGATCGCGGTTTACGATCTGGGCGGCGGCACCTTTGATATCTCCATTCTGCGCCTCAGCCGCGGCGTGTTCGAAGTGCTGGCCACCGGCGGCGATTCCGCGCTGGGCGGCGACGACTTCGATCACCTGCTGGCCGACTGGCTGCGCGAGCAGGCCGGCGTGGCCGATCGCAGCGACCACGGCGTGCAGCGCCAGCTGCTGGATGCCGCTATCGCCGCCAAAATCGCGTTGAGCGATGCCGACAGCGTGCGCGTTGAGGTAGCCGGCTGGCAGGGCGAGGTGACCCGCGCCCAGTTCGAAGCGCTGATCGCTCCGCTGGTGAAACGTACGCTGATGGCTTGCCGCCGCGCGCTGAAAGACGCCGGCGTCGCCGCCGACGAGGTGCTGGAAGCGGTGATGGTCGGCGGTTCCACCCGCGTGCCGCTGGTGCGTGAGCAGGTGGGGGCCTTCTTCGGCCGCACGCCGCTGACGTCGATCGATCCGGATAAAGTGGTCGCCATCGGCGCCGCGATCCAGGCCGACATCCTGGTGGGCAACAAGCCGGACAGCGACATGCTGCTGCTGGACGTGATCCCGCTGTCGCTGGGCCTCGAAACCATGGGCGGCCTGGTGGAGAAAGTGATCCCGCGCAACACCACCATTCCGGTGGCGCGCGCGCAGGAGTTCACCACCTTTAAAGATGGCCAGAGCGCGATGATGATCCACGTGCTGCAGGGCGAGCGCGAGCTGGTGCAGGATTGCCGTTCGCTGGCGCGCTTCACGCTGCGCGGCCTGCCGCCGCTGCCTGCCGGGGGGGCGCACATTCGCGTTACCTTCCAGGTGGATGCCGACGGTCTGCTGAGCGTCACCGCGATGGAGAAATCCACCGGCGTTGAGGCCTCGATCCAGGTCAAGCCGTCGTACGGCCTGTCGGACGGCGAAATCGCCGGCATGATCAAAGATTCGATGGCCAACGCGCAAAGCGACGTGGGCGCGCGCAAGCTGGCGGAGCAACGCGTGGAAGCCGCACGGGTGCTGGAAAGCCTGCAGGGCGCGCTGGCCACCGACGCCGCGCTGTTGAGCGAGGCGGAAAGCCAGGCGATCGCCGCCGCGACCCAGGCGTTGCAGCAGGCGGCGCAGGGGGAAGATCCCGCCGCTATCGAAGACGCCATCAAAACATTAGATGCACAAACGCAAGATTTTGCCGCGCGCCGCATGGACGCTTCCATTCGCCGCGCGCTGGCTGGCCATTCTGTGGATGAGGTTTAACCATGCCTAAAATTGTTTTCCTGCCCCATCAAGATCTTTGCCCGGAAGGGGCGGTTCTGGAAGCCGAAAAAGGGGAGTCGATCCTCAACGTTGCGCTGCGCAACGGCATTGAAATCGAGCACGCCTGCGAGAAATCCTGCGCCTGCACCACCTGCCACTGCATCGTGCGTGAAGGCTTCGATTCGCTGGAAGAGAGCAGCGAGCTGGAAGATGACATGCTGGACAAAGCGTGGGGGCTGGAGCCGGAAAGCCGTCTGAGCTGCCAGGCGCTGGTCGCCGACGAAGATCTGGTGGTCGAAATGCCGCGCTACACCGTCAACCACGCGCGTGAGCATTAATTGTTAGCCGCAGCGCCAACCCGGAGATCATAATGGGACTGAAGTGGACCGACAGCCGAGAAATCGGCGAAGCCCTGTACGACCAATACCCGGACACCGATCCGAAAACCGTGCGTTTTACCGACATGCATCAGTGGATCTGCGATCTGGAAGAGTTCGACGACGATCCGCAGGCTTCCAACGAAAAAATACTGGAAGCGATCCTGCTGGTCTGGTTAGATGAAGCGGAGTAAATAGCGTAACGGGCTGCCATGGGCGGCCCGTTTATTTTGTATCCGACAAGATTAATAAAAGAATAATCCGGAGTAAGAAGGCTATGACAACAGAATTCATGCAGGTCACGCTGTCGCAACAACCTGCCGACGCCCGTTGGGGCGAAAAAGCGCTGCTCAGCACCAACGGCGAAGGGATGACCATCCACCTGACCGGCGCCGACAAACTGGGTGCGATCCAGCGTGCGGGCCGCAAAGTTGACGGTCAGGGCATCAAAAACGTCAAGCTGGCCGGCGACGGTTGGGACTTGGAAAACAGCTGGGCGTTTTGGCAGGGCTACCGCGGGCCGAAAGGGCAGCGCAACGTCGAATGGGCCGAGCTGCCGGAAGCCGCGCGTCAGGAGCTGGATAAGCGCCTGAAGATCGTAGACTGGGTGCGCGACACCATCAATATGCCGGCGGAAGAGCTGGGGCCGGAGCAGCTGGCGACCCGCGCCGTCGATCTGATGTGCGACGTCGGCTGCGATGCCGTCAGCTACCGCATCACCAAGGGCGAAGATCTGCGCGAGCAGAACTATGCCGGCATCCACACCGTCGGCCGCGGCTCCGAGCGCCCACCGGTGCTGCTGGCGCTAGACTTCAACCCGACCGGTAACCCGGACGCGCCGGTGTTCGCCTGCCTGGTCGGCAAGGGCATCACCTTCGATACCGGCGGTTATAGCCTGAAACAGAGCGCCTTTATGGACTCGATGAAGGCTGACATGGGCGGCGCGGCCACCATCACCGGCGCCCTGGCGCTGGCGGCGGCGCGCGGCCTGAAGCAGCGCGTGAAGCTGTACCTGTGCTGCGCCGACAACATGGTCAGCGGCAACGCTTTCAAACTGGGTGACATCATTCGCTACCGCAACGGCAAAACCGTCGAGGTGATGAACACCGATGCGGAAGGGCGCCTGGTGCTGGCCGATGGCCTGATCGACGCTTCTGAGCAGAACCCGCAGCTGATTATCGACTGCGCCACCCTGACCGGCGCGGCCAAAACCGCGGTCGGCAACGATTACCATGCGCTGTTCAGCTTCGACGACGCGCTGGCGCAGGAGCTGCTGAGCAGCGCCGCCGCCGAGCAAGAGCCGTTCTGGCGTCTGCCGCTGGCCGAGTTCCACCGCAGCCAGCTGCCGTCCAACTTCGCCGAGCTGAACAACGTGGCCGGCCCGGCCTACACCGCCGGCGCCAGCACCGCGGCGGCCTTCCTGTCGCACTTCGTCAAGAATTACCAGCAAGGCTGGCTGCACATCGACTGTTCCGCCACCTACCGCAAAGGCGCGGTGGAGCAGTGGTCGGCCGGCGCGACCGGTTTGGGTGTGCGTACCCTGGCCAATCTGCTGCTGAGCAAAGCCAAATAATTGAACGCCCGCCGTGTCGGGCGCTAGAATGCGCATTATCTTCGGGGCCCAGCATGCTGGGCCTCGCTATTTGATCCCTGGAGTTTGCCATGAGTGCCCATCATCACGATGCCGCCCCGAGCGAGAACGAACTTGAACGCCTGCTGAAGCTGGCGGTGACGGAGCCGGCCCACCGCCCGGCGTTCTTCCGTGAATTGCTCGACGCCACGGTGCTGATCCTCGGCGACAGCGAGCAGGTGCAGCAGGGCGGCGACATCGCGCTGAACGCGGATACGCCGGTCAATATCCAGCATTGGGAGAAGCAGGACGGCGGCAGCATCATTCCGTTCTTCACCTCGCTGGAAGCGCTGCAGAAGGCCGTTGAGGACGAACAGCCATTTATCGCCATGCCGGCGCGGGTGCTGTTCGAAATCACCCAGGGTGCGGATCTGTTCCTCAACCCGAAGGCGGAGTACGGCAAGGAGTTCTATCCGGAAGAGGTGGCGATGCTGCTGGCGACCGGCGGCGTCGTCAAACCGGTGGAGCATTACGTCGACAAAGAGACCCAAATCCTGCTGGGGCAGCCCGAAGAGTACCCGTCGGCGATGGTGGACGCGTTGACCACGCTGTTCAGCCAGCGCAAGCCGGTGCGCCGCGCGTTTCTGGCGCTGATGCACGACCAGGCGGCGGACGAGAAGCCGAATTTGCTGATCGGGCTGGAAGTGGACGCCGAGCCGGCGGAGATCGAGGCGTTGATCAACGAGGCCGGCAGCGTCGCCAGCGAAACGGCGCCGAACGACGAACCGGTGGATTTCTGCCTGGTGTCGGAGAAAGAGCGCGGCATCAGCCACTATCTGATCTCCCATACGCAGCCGTTTTATCAGCGCCGCTGGGGCAGCTGGCTGCGCAATTTGATCCCGTCTACCGACAAGACCCAGTAGCGCCGCCGCGTGGTCGAAAATGGCCCATGAAGATCATATTTTTTTAATGAAATGTTGATTTTCCCGTAGGCAAGCGTTAACGGCGCACATATAATCTGCGCCACTTGAGAAGGCCGGCAACATTGCAGACCGGCCTGTTTTGGAAGTCATACAGAGGCCATCATGACCGTAGAACGTACCTTTTCCATCGTTAAACCAAACGCTGTAGCCAACAACGACATCGGCGCTATCTATGCGCGTTTCGAGCGCGCCGGTTTCAAAATCATCGCCGCTAAAATGCTGCGTCTGACTCGCGAGCAAGCTGAAGGCTTCTACGCTGAGCACAAAGGCCGCCCATTCTTCGACGGTCTGGTTGAGTTCATGACCTCCGGCCCAATCATGGTGCAGGTTCTGGAATCTGAAAACGCCGTGCAGCGCAACCGCGACATCATGGGCGCAACCAACCCGGACAACGCGCTGGCCGGTACCCTGCGTGCCGACTACGCGGACAGCTTCACCGCTAACGCCGTGCACGGTTCCGACTCCGTTGAATCTGCACAGCGCGAAATCGCTTACTTCTTCAACGAAAGCGAAATCTGCGCACGTTAATCGTGCCGTTTCTTGGCTGATAACCAGGCATTCACCGGCTGAAACAATAAAAATGCCCTGAATGCCTTTCAGCCGTAGCCACCCGCTACTAAAATTTGTACAATGCCGCGCCCCTGATAAGACGACTTGTCAGGGGCGTGTTTTTAGTGCCGCCACCCGAATCATGCGGGCTGAAATGCACAACTTACTGTCCATTCTTTAGCGCCATAACGTGTAATAACGAGGCCAGAGATCATTATGTTAGAACCCATCACGTCCGAGCACACCGTGTCTGAAAATAATTCGCTGACTACCCCCTCCGTTAACGTGGAGCAACCGGCTGCGGCCAAAATCAACCTGCTGGACCTGAACCGCCAGCAAATGCGCGAGTTCTTCGCCGAAATGGGCGAGAAACCGTTCCGCGCCGATCAGGTGATGAAGTGGATTTACCACTACTGCTGCGACGATTTCGAGCAGATGACCGATATCAACAAAGTCCTGCGTGGCAAGCTGCAGCGCGTGGCGGAGATCCGCGCGCCGGAAGTGGCGGAAGAACAGCGTTCGGCCGACGGCACCATCAAGTGGGCGATTAAAGTCGGCGATCAGCAGGTCGAAACCGTGTATATCCCGGAAGCCGACCGCGCGACGCTGTGCGTCTCCTCGCAGGTAGGCTGCGCGTTGGAGTGTAAATTCTGTTCAACGGCGCAGCAGGGCTTCAACCGCAACCTGCGCGTGTCGGAAATCATTGGCCAGGTGTGGCGCGCGGCGAAGATCATCGGCGCGCTGAAGGTGACCGGCCAACGCCCGATCACCAACGTGGTGATGATGGGGATGGGCGAGCCGCTGCTCAACCTGAACAACGTGGTGCCGGCGATGGAAATCATGCTGGACGACTTCGGCTTTGGCCTGTCCAAACGCCGCGTGACCCTGTCTACCTCCGGCGTGGTGCCGGCGCTGGACAAGCTGGGCGACATGATCGACGTGGCGCTGGCGATCTCGCTGCATGCGCCGAACGACACCATCCGCGATGAGATCGTGCCGATCAACCGCAAGTACAACATCGAGACCTTCCTGTCCGCGGTGCGTCGCTATCTGGAAAAATCCAACGCCAATCAGGGCCGCGTGACCGTCGAGTACGTGATGCTGGATCATATTAACGACAGCACCGACGATGCGCATCAACTGGCGGAAGTGCTGAAAGACACGCCGTGCAAGATCAACCTGATCCCGTGGAACCCGTTCCCGGGCGCCCCCTACGGCCGCAGCTCCAACAGCCGAGTGGATCGTTTCTCCAAGGTGTTGATGGAATACGGCTTTACGACTATTGTTCGTAAAACCCGTGGTGACGATATCGACGCCGCCTGCGGGCAACTGGCGGGTGAAGTGATCGACCGTACCAAGCGTACCCTGAAGAAGAAAATGGCCGGGGAACCTATCAACGTACGGGCGGTCTGAATCCTATAGCACCATTTTTTGTTATCTAACAGCCTGTTATGCGCAAGCGTGTCGCTGGCGGGCGTTAGCTGACGGCCGATAAGGAAATGAATGCGGGCATGAAGCTGAAACTGTGGGGTGTGTGGCTGGCGGCCGGGTTGTTGGCCGGGTGTTCCGGTTCAGCGCCGGAAAAGGATGCACAAGTCTCTGAGGCGGGCCAGACGCGGCTGCAGCTGGGCCTGGAGTACCTGCAGCAAGGCGACATGGACGCCGCGCGCCAGAACCTGGAAAAGGCGCTGGACGCGGCCCCACAGGATTACCGCACGCAGTTGGGCATGGCGCTCTATGAGCAGCGGATCGGTGAAAATGCCGCGGCCGAACAGCGTTATCGGCAAGCGCTCAAACTTGCGCCAGGCAATGGCACCGTATTGAATAATTACGGTGCGTTTCTTTGCGGTTTAGGGCAGTATGTACCGGCGCAACAGCAGTTTAGCGCTGCGGCGCTGGCGCCCGATTATGGCCAGGTCGCCGACAGCCTGGAAAACGCAGGTTACTGTTTTCTCAAGGCCGGACAAAACGATGAGGCGCGCACGCTGTTGAGCCGCGCGCTGAAGGTCGATCCGGACAAAGGCACTCCGCTGTTGGCGGAGGCCGAAAAGCAATTTGGAGAAGGGAAGCGCGCCCAGTCGCAACTTTTATTGGATGTTTATCAGCATGTTCTGCCGGCCAGCGCCAGCAGCTTATGGTTACAGATTCGTTTCGCCGCGTTAGCCGGCCGTCAGGATAGCGTTCAACGCTATGGCAAGCAGCTAGCGCGAAGTTTTCCACAATCCAAACAGTACCAGCAGTTCTTAGCTAATGAATACTGAAGCCTCCCAAGATAAAACCGTATCCATGACGACGGGCCAGCGCCTGCGTCAGGCCCGTGAGCAACTCGGGCTGAGCCAACAGACCGTTGCAGAACGCCTGTGTCTCAAAATGTCCACCGTGCGCGATATTGAGGAAGACAGCGTGTCTGCTGACCTCGCGTCCACCTTCGTGCGCGGTTACATCCGTTCCTACGCCAAGCTGGTGCATTTGCCGGAAGACGAACTGCTGCCGATGCTGGCCAAGCAGGCGCCGTTGAAGATGGCGAAAGTGGCGCCGATGCAAAGCTTCTCGCTGGGCAAGCGCCGCAAGAAACGCGACGGCTGGCTGATGAGCTTCACCTGGCTTATCGTGTTTGTGGTGATCGGCCTGACCGGCGCCTGGTGGTGGCAAAACCACAAGGCCCAGCAGGAAGAGATCGCCACCATGGCCGATCAGTCCTCCGCGCAGCTTTCACAGAATAACGAAGGGCAGTCCGTGCCGCTGACCGACGGCAACGCCGACGCCGGCACCAACGTGCCGTTGACCGACAACAGCGCTGCGCCGGCCGATGCCGGCGCAGCGGCTCAGGCACCGGCGGCTACCGCTCAGGTGCCGGGCACGGCTCAGCAGCAGCCTGCCGTGGTGTCGCCAAGCCAGACTACCCTGCCGGAAACCACCCCGGCGGCACAAGCGCCGCTGCCGACCGCCGATGCGGGCGTGGCTGCGCCGGCAGCCGATCCGAACGCGCTGGTAATGGACTTCTCCGCCGACTGCTGGCTGCAGGTGAGCGACGCGAGCGGTAAAACGCTTTTCAGCGGCACCCAGAAGAAGGGCGGCAAGCTGAACCTGGCCGGCACTGCGCCGTATAAGTTGACCATCGGCGCGCCGGCGGCAGTACAGATCCAGTATCAGGGTAAACCGGTTGATTTAAGCCGGTTCGTTAAGTCAAACCGTGTTGCTCGCCTGACCGTCGCCGCGCAGTAATCGCGCGGCCCCGGTCGTGATGTCAGAGCAGCAATGGAGAGTAAGTAATGCATAACCAAGCGCCCATCAACCGTCGAAAATCTACACGCATTTACGTCGGCAAGGTGCCTATTGGTGATGGCGCGCCGATTGCCGTGCAGTCGATGACCAACACCCGTACCACCGATGTTGAAGCAACGGTTAATCAGATCAAAGCGCTGGAGCGCGTGGGCGTCGACATCGTCCGCGTTTCGGTTCCTACCATGGACGCCGCCGAGGCGTTCAAGCTGATCAAGCAGCAGGTCAACGTGCCGCTGGTCGCCGATATCCATTTCGATTATCGCATCGCGCTGCAGGTTGCCGAATACGGCGTAGACTGCCTGCGCATCAACCCGGGCAACATCGGTAACGAATCGCGCATTCGCTCGGTGGTGGACTGCGCCCGCGACAAGAACATCCCGATTCGCATCGGCGTCAACGGCGGCTCGCTGGAGAAAGATCTGCAGGAAAAGTACGGTGAACCGACGCCGGAAGCGCTGCTGGAATCTGCCATGCGCCACGTGGACATCCTCGATCGCCTCAACTTCGACCAGTTCAAGGTCAGCGTCAAGGCGTCGGACGTGTTCCTGGCGGTGCAATCTTACCGCCTGCTGGCCTCGCGCATCGATCAGCCGCTGCATCTGGGCATCACCGAAGCCGGCGGCGCACGCAGCGGGTCGGTCAAATCGGCCATCGGCCTGGGCATGCTGCTGTCTGAAGGCATCGGCGACACCCTGCGCATCTCGCTGGCGGCGGATCCGGTCGAAGAAGTGAAGGTCGGTTTCGATATCCTGAAGTCGCTGCGCATCCGCGCGCGCGGCATCAACTTCATCGCCTGCCCGACCTGTTCGCGTCAGGAGTTCGACGTGATCGGCACGGTGAACGCGCTGGAACAGCGCCTGGAAGACATCATCACGCCGATGGACGTTTCGATCATCGGCTGCGTGGTGAACGGCCCGGGCGAAGCGCTGGTGTCCACCATGGGCGTGACCGGCGGCCACAAGAAGAGCGGCTTCTATGAAGACGGCGTGCGCCAGAAAGAGCGTTTCGACAACGAACAGATGATCGACCAGCTGGAAGCGAAAATTCGCGCCAAGGCCGCGATGATGGACGAAAGCAACCGCATCACGGTCAACCTGCTGGAAAAATAAGCGTTATCGCTACACGGCGGGCCTGTTGGCCCGCTTGTTTATGAACCTGAAGGGCAGAAAACCGCATCCGCGTTGAATACCGGGCGGCAAAGTCCCTATAATCGGGTTCATTTTTACAGACAACGGACAGAGAACTCACGTGGCAAAGAACATTCAAGCCATTCGCGGCATGAACGACTACCTGCCGGAAGAAACGGCATTATGGCAGCGTATTGAAGGCACCCTCAAGCAGGTGCTGGGCAGCTACGGTTACAGCGAAATCCGGTTGCCGATTGTAGAGCAGACCCCGTTATTCAAACGCGCGATCGGCGAAGTGACCGACGTCGTGGAAAAAGAGATGTATACCTTCGAAGACCGCAACGGCGAAAGCCTGACGCTGCGTCCGGAAGGGACGGCTGGCTGCGTGCGCGCCGGCATCGAACATGGTCTGCTGTACAATCAGGAACAGCGTCTGTGGTACATCGGCCCGATGTTCCGCTACGAGCGCCCGCAGAAGGGCCGCTACCGTCAGTTCCATCAGCTGGGCGCGGAAGTGTTCGGCCTGCAAGGCCCGGACATCGACGCCGAGCTGATCCTGCTGACGGCCCGCTGGTGGAAAGCGCTGGGCATCGCCGAGCACGTCAAGCTGGAGCTGAACTCCATCGGTTCTCTGGAGGCGCGCGCCAACTACCGCGACGCGCTGGTGGCGTTCCTGGAGCAGCACGTCGAGGTGCTGGACGAAGACTGCAAACGCCGCATGTACAGCAACCCGCTGCGCGTGCTGGATTCCAAAAATCCTGAGGTGCAGGCGCTGTTGAACGACGCGCCGCGCCTGTCCGAGTACCTGGACGAAGAATCCCGTGCTCACTTCGCCGGTCTGTGTGAACTTTTGGCGCAGGCAGGTATCCCATATACCGTTAACGAGCGCCTGGTGCGCGGTCTGGATTACTACAACCGCACAGTGTTTGAGTGGGTAACCACCAGCCTGGGCGCGCAGGGCACCGTCTGCGCGGGCGGCCGTTACGACGGCCTGGTCGAGCAATTGGGCGGCCGTGCCACCCCGGCGGTCGGTTTCGCCATGGGCCTCGAGCGCCTGGTGTTGCTGGTGCAGGCGGTTAACCCGGAATTCAAGGCGCCGTCGGCTATCGACGTGTACGTCATCTCTTCCGGCGCGGGCACCCAAAGCGCGGCGATGCAGCTGGCTGAACAGGTGCGCGACGCGGCGCCGCAGCTGAAGCTGATGACCAATTACGGCGGCGGCAACTTCAAGAAGCAGATCACCCGTGCGGACAAATGGGGCGCGCGCATCGCGCTGATCCTGGGTGAGAGCGAAGTGGCGGCGCAGCAGGTGGTGGTGAAAGACCTGCGCAGTGGTGAACAAGAAACGCTGGCGCAAAGCGAAGTCGCTGCGCGTCTGGCTTTGATGTTAGGTTAAGGAGAAGGACACCGTGGAAGTCTATACCACTGAAAACGAACAAGTCGACGCACTGCGTCGGTTCTTTGCCGAGAACGGCAAAGCGCTGGCGGTGGGCGTGGTGCTCGGAATTGGTGCCCTGGTTGGCTGGCGTTACTGGCAGAGCCATGAAAACTCCAACATGATGGCTGCGTCGCAATCCTATCAGGAAGCCAGCGATCGTCTGGCGGCCGGCAAGCCGGATGACGTGGCTGCCGCGGAGAAATTTGTCCAGGCTAATGGCAACAGCTACGGCGTATTGGCCGCGCTGCAGTTGGCCAAGCACTTTGTCGAACAGAATGATTTCGCCAAGGCGGAACAACAACTGGCGCTGGCGCAGGGCCAGACCAAAGACGACAACCTGTTGGCGATGATCGATCTGCGTCTGGCGCGCGTCCAGCTGCAGGAGAAAAAGCTGGATGAAGCGCTGAAAACGCTAGATGGCGTGAAAGGCGAAGGCTGGGCGGCGATGATGCAGGATGTGCGCGGCGATGTGCTGCTGGCCAAGGGCGACGCCAAGGGCGCACGCGAAGCTTACAGCAAAGGCATTGAGTCCAACGCTTCTCAGGCGCTGCAGGTTCTGCTGCGCATGAAATTGAATAACTTGTCCAGCTAAGGGGAATTCCCATGCAATTGCGTAAAACACTCTTGGTCGGACTGGTTTCCGCTGCCTTGCTGAGTGGTTGCTCGCTGTTTAACAGCGAAGAAGACGTGGTTACCATGTCGCCGTTGCCGAAAGTTGAAAATCAGTTTACGCCGAACAAGGCGTGGAGCACCTCTGTGGGCGACGGTATCGGTGAGTATTACTCCCACCTGCGTCCGGCCTATCAGGACAGCACCATTTACGCCGCCGATCGCTTCGGCATCGTGAAAGCGTTGGACGCCGACAGCGGCAACGAGAAGTGGAAGGTTAATCTCTCCGAGAAGACCGGTTTCTTCTCCAGCAACCTGTCTGCGCTGCTGTCGGGCGGCCTGACGGTCGCGGGTGACAAGGTTTACGTCGGCAGCGAAAAAGCGGTGGTTTACGCATTGAACACCGCCGACGGCGCCATCGCCTGGCAGACCAAAGTGGCCGGCGAAGCGATCTCCCGTCCGGTTGTCAGCGACGGCATGGTGTTGGTACACACCTCCAACGGCATGCTGCAGGCGCTGAACGAAGCCGACGGCGCGGTGAAATGGACGGTTAACCTGGACATGCCTTCGCTGTCGCTGCGCGGTGAATCCGCGCCGGCCGTCGCTTTTGGCGCCGCCATCGTCGGCGGTGACAACGGCCGCGTCAGCGCCGTGCTGATGCAGCAGGGTCAACTGATCTGGCAACAGCGCATTTCTCAGCCGAGCGGCGCGACCGAAATCGATCGCCTGAACGACGTGGACACCACGCCGGTGATCGTTGACGGCGTGGTCTACGCGCTGGGCTACAACGGCAACCTGACGGCGCTGGATCTGCGTTCCGGTCAGATCATCTGGAAACGCGAGCTGGGTTCGGTGAACGATTTCATCGTCGACGCGGGCCGCATCTACCTGATCGACCAGAACGATCGCGTCGTCGCGCTCAGCACTGAAGGCGGCGTGACCGTGTGGACGCAGAGCGATCTGCTGCACCGCAACCTGACGCCGCCGGTGATGTATAATGGTTATCTGGTGACCGGTGACGCCGAAGGCTATCTGCACTGGATCAACACCACCGATGGCCGTTTTGTCGCCCAGCAGGAAGTGGACAGCTCCGGCTTCCTGTCTGCGCCGATGGTGGCCGGCGACAAGCTGGTCATCCAGGCTCGCGGCGGGAAAGTTTACGCTTTCACCCGCTAACGCCGCTCGTCGCAAGGCTTGAAAACGGCTCCTGAATGTTCAGGGGCCGTTTCGTATTTTTATAAGCTGCACCGCTGGTGTCTATCCACAGTGCAGTAACGCATTGATTATTAAGTAATGAGGCTTCAACAATGATACCTGTCGTCGCGCTGGTCGGGCGCCCGAATGTGGGTAAATCCACCTTGTTCAACCGTTTAACCCATACGCGCGATGCGCTGGTGGCGGATTTCCCGGGGCTGACGCGTGACCGCAAGTATGGTCGTGCTGAAATCGAAGGCAATGAATTCATCATCGTCGATACCGGCGGTATCGACGGCACCGAAGACGGCGTCGAAACGCGCATGGCCGGTCAGTCGCTGCTGGCGATCGAAGAGGCGGACATCGTGCTGTTCATGGTCGACGCCCGCGCCGGCCTGATGCCGGCGGATCAGGGCATCGCTCAGCACCTGCGCAGCCGCCAGAAGGCGACCTTCTTGGTGGCCAACAAGACCGACGGCCTGGATCCGGACACCGCTACCGCCGATTTCTACTCGCTCGGCCTGGGTGAAGTGTTCGCTATCGCCGCTTCCCACGGCCGTGGCGTGACCCAGCTGATCGAACACGTGCTGGTGCCGTTCGTGCCGGAAAAACCGGAAGACGTCGAGCTGACCGAGGAAGAGGCCAACGCCGCTTACTGGGCCGAGCAAAACGGCGAAACGCTGGAAGGCGAAGAAGACGAAGAGCCGGAAGAAGAGTTCAACCCGCAGGATCTGCCGATCAAACTGGCGATCGTCGGTCGTCCGAACGTTGGTAAGTCTACGCTCACTAACCGCATCCTCGGCGAGGAGCGCGTGGTGGTGTATGACATGCCGGGCACCACCCGCGACAGCATCTACATTCCGATGGTGCGCGACGAACGCGAATATGTGCTGATCGACACCGCCGGGGTGCGTAAACGCGGCAAGGTGACCGAAACCGTCGAGAAGTTCTCGGTGATCAAAACCCTGCAGGCGATTGAAGACGCCAACGTCGTGCTGCTGGTGATCGACGCGCGTGAAGGCATCTCCGATCAGGATCTCTCGCTGCTCGGCTTTATCCTCAATAGTGGGCGCTCACTGGTGATTGCGGTCAACAAGTGGGACGGCATGAGCGAAGAAGATCGCGAGCACGTGAAAGAGATGCTCGACCTGCGTCTGGGCTTCGTCGACTTCGCGCGCGTGCACTTCATTTCCGCGCTGCACGGCAGCGGCGTCGGCAACCTGTTCGAATCGGTACAGGAAGCCTACGAGTGCGCAACCCGCCGCGTAAACACCTCGATGCTGACCAAAATCATGCAGATGGCGGTTGACGATCACCAGCCGCCGTTGGTGCGCGGCCGCCGCGTGAAGCTGAAATATGCCCACGCCGGCGGTTACAACCCGCCGATCGTGGTGATCCACGGCAACCAGGTCAGCGATCTGGCCGATTCGTACAAGCGCTACCTGATGAACTACTTCCGCCGTTCGCTGAACGTGATGGGGACGCCGATCCGCATCCAGTTCAAAGAGGGGGACAACCCGTTCGCCGGCAAACGCAACCTGCTGACGCCGACCCAGATGCGCAAGCGCAAGCGCCTGATGAGCCACCTGAAAAAGAGCAAGTAATCGCTCATGAGGGGCGCGGCAGTGATGCCGCGCCCCTTTTTTATTGGCCCGAAATCGTTTTATTATCTGAAGATTACCTCGCCTGCCTGAAGGAACACCATGTCCTGGGAAACCTGGAGTTTTGCGTTCAACGTCACCGTGCCGAATCTGTTGATGATGCTGCTGGGGATCCTGCTGCGCCATTGGCGCCTGATGGATGACCGCTTTGTCGACGGCGCGACCCGCCTGGTGTTCAATCTGGCGCTGCCGTGCCTGCTGTTTTTCAGCATCGCCACCAACCACCCGCAGCTGCTCGGCAACCTGCCGCTGGTGCTGTTTGGCGCGGTCGGCACGCTGGCGACCTTCCTGCTCTTGGAGCTGGCCGCCAAGTGGCTGGTGAAAGAGCCGCGTGAGCGTGGGGTGTTCGTGCAGGGCGGTTTCCGCGCCAATACCGCCATCGTCGGCCTGGCCTACGCCATGACCGCCTACGGCAGCGAAGGGATTGCGCTCGCCTCGCTGTATCTGACGGTGACGGTGATCCTGTTCAACGTGCTGTCGGTGATTACTCTGACGCGCAGCCTGCAGGGCGGGCAGGGCAAGAAAATCAGCCACCTGTCTTTGCTGCGCAGCATCGTTACCAATCCGCTGATCATTGGCCTGGTGTGCGGGCTGCTGTATGCGCAAACCGGGCTGGGCATCCCGGCCGTGATCCGCCAGACCGGCAGCTATATTTCCGCGCTGTCGCTGCCGCTGGCGCTGCTGTGCACCGGCGCCAGCCTGGATTTTCGCGCCATGTTCCGCTCGTCCAACGTGGCGGCGCTGTCGTCGGCGGCCAAGCTGTTTCTGGTGCCGTGCCTGATGACGCTGGCCGGCTGGCTGTGCGGGTTTCAGGGGGCGGCGCTGGGCATTATCTTCCTGTTTTCCGCCACGCCGACCGCTTCGGGCAGCTATGTGATGACGCGCGCCATGGGCGGCAACGCCACGCTGGCGGCCAACATTATCGCCATCACCACCGTCGGTTCGTTCTTCACCACCGCGTTGGGGATCTATTTCTTGCGCTCATGGGGCGCGATTTAACCTGGAGTCGTTATGGAAGCGCACTGTCCGCACTGCCGTCAGACCATGAAGTGGGTAGCGGGTCACTACCATTGTGAAACCTGCCAGAGCGATTATCGGCAGCTGGCGAGCTGCCCGGAGTGCGGGCAGCCGCTGCAAGAATTGAAAGCCTGCGGGGCGGTGGATTACCTGTGCCAGAACGGGCACGGGCTGATCTCCAAAAAACGGGTGAATTTCAGCTATCAGCCGCTGTAAGCCCTCACTCATCCACCTGGCCGGTTTTCCACAGATCCACCAGCGCCTGCGGCGCGCTGCTTTCCGGGATTAACAGCACGATCTCAGTGCTCAGGGTGGGGCTGGTGTAGTTGATTTGCACGCGGTAGTAGCGCTGGTCGCCGCAGCCGGGGGAGGTGGGCTGGCCTTCTTCCTGCGCATAGGGCAGCGTCTGGTTCAGCAACTGATTCAGGCGCTGCCGCTGCTCCGGCGTGATATCGGCCAGCGCGATGCGGCGCTGGCCCGCCAGTTTGGGAATGTAGGCGAAGCCCCCCTCGCGCGCCAGCTCAATGACCGTATCCTGATTGAGCGTCGGCAGCGGTTTCATTATTCCACCCCCACCTGATGCCAGGCTTGCTGCACCTTGTCCGCCACGCTCTGGTCGAAACGCGCTAGCGCATGTTTCACCGTGGCGCGGGCGAAGGTGGCGAAGTCGGCGTTTTGCGGCAGCGCTTTGTCGCACACCGTGTCATACCAGACGTAGCCGGCTTTCTCCCAGGCGAAGCCGCCCAGCGCCGTCGCCGCCAGGTAGAAGGCGCGGTTGGGGATACCGGAGTTGAGGTGCACACCGCCGTTGTCTTCCTTGGTCTGGATATAATCTTTCATGCTGGCGGGCTGCGGGTCTTTGCCCAGCAGCGGATCGTCGTAGGCGGTGCCGGGTGCCGACATCGAGCGCAGCCCTTTGCCTTTGATGCCCTTGGCGAGCAGCCCGGCGCCGATCAGCCAGTCGGCTTTATCGGCGGTTTGCTGCAGGTGGAACTGCTTGACCAACGAGCCGAATACGTCGGACAACGACTCGTTGAGCGCCCCGGACTGCTGGTAGTAGATCAGCCCGGCTTCGCTCTCGGTCACGCCGTGCGCCAGCTCGTGGCCGACCACGTCGATGGCGATGGTGAAGCGGTTGAAGATCTCGCCGTCGCCGTCGCCGAACACCATCTGCTGGCCGTTCCAGAAGGCGTTCTGGTACTCCTTGCCGTAGTGCACGCTGCCAACCAGCGGCAGCCCCTGGTTATCCAGTGAATTGCGGCGGTAGGCCTGCCAGAAGAAATCGTAGGTGACGCCGAGATAGTCGTAGGCCTCGTCCACCGCCACGTCGTGGTTGCTGGGCTGGCCCTCTTTGCGCACCTGTTTGCCGGGCAGCTGGGTGCCGTTCTTGGCGTCGTAGATATCGCGGAGCGCTTCGCCGGCTCGGGCGTTTTTCTCGGTCGGCGAACGCAGCGGCTTGTTGCCGAGCAGGCTTTGCACGTGGTTCAGCGTGTGCAGCGCGCAGTCGCGCTGCGGGGCGTTGCCGTGTTCAATGATGCGGCGCAGCATGTAGGGAGGAATGACGGAACGCATGCGCTGGGCTGGCATAGTGGCTCTCCTTAGGCAAAAATTTTACCTCATCGAATGAATGCACTGTGCCTAAGTGTAGCCTACTCGTCATAAAGCCTGTGGTCATGCGTGCTCACCGCCGGCGCGGTCTTGTGCGGGCTGATGCGCCGCACCGAGGCGCGCACCGCCAGCCGGCCGTGCAGCAGCAGATTGCACGGCGGCGCGTCGGCGCGCAGCATGCGCCGCTGCAGCAGTTGGATCGCCTCGTAGCCCAGCTCATCGCGCGGAACCTGCACCGAGGTCAGCGGCACATCGTGGATTTCCGCCAGGTTGAAGCCGTCGGTGCTCATCACCGAGACGTCGCCCGGCACGCTCAGCCCCCGCTTGTTGAGCGCCTTGACCGCTCCGACCGCCATGTAGTCGCCGCCGGCCAGGATCGCCGTCGGCAGCGGGGAGTGGCCGAGGAGGCCGTCGAGATAGGTGGTCAGCGCCTGCTCGGCCTCTTCGCCGCCGAAGCCCGAGGTGGTGACCAGATGGCGGCCGTCGTCGAACGGCAAATGATGCCGGGCGTAGGCCTGCCGGATGCCCGCCAGCCGCAGCTCCATGGTGTGGCGGCGCAGACACTGCAGATTGAGGATATGGCTGTGCCCCTGCTGAAACAGGTAGCTGGCGGAATAGTCGCCGATCAACTGATGATCCGGCGAGACGCTGTCCAGCCGCATCTGCCGATCGCTGCAGTTGATCAGCACGCAGGGCTTGTGCAGATCGGCGGCCAGAGTGTGGATATGCTCGTCATCGATGCCGATGATCAGCGCCGCTTCGGTGTGCGGGTCGCTCATCTTTTCCAGAAACAGCGCGCCGTCGCTGTGTTGCTCTTCCAGCCCACAGTAGCGGATGCGCACCTCGTGCTCCATCAGCGCGGCGGCGATACCCTGAATGACCTTGTAGTAGAAGATGTCGGTGCGTACGTCGAACGCGCGCTGCGGCGCGAACACCATCACGTTGTTCAGCATCAGCCGGCCGCTGGAAATACCCTGCAGAATGCCGTTTTGCTGCGCACAGTCCAGCACCTTGCGGCGCGCTTCGGCGCTGGTGTTGGCCTTGCCCGCCAGCACGCGGGAAACGGTGCTGATCGACAACCCGGTTTGGCGAGCGATCTCCTGAATTTTCAGCTTTCCGTTCATTCTGTGATCTCCTTCAAATTCGTCCATGAGAATATTTTCACCGCGGATTTTCAGCGTCTTGACCGGCTTTTATGCCCATTATGACTATTTTTTCACCCGCCTGTGAAAATCTTTGCAAAAAACCCCGTTTCGCTACGCGCTCTCGCTGAGTAGTCTGCATTGGTACACCAATTTTAGCGACCTGTCAGTCCAATTTTAACGGTGTGCGAAAAAGAAAACCAAAAATAAATCATGGGGTTGTGATTGTCTGTCGGCCAATGATACGGCGCCGACCCGTTTTCACCGTCCCGTGTTTGATAGCACAACGTACCCTACTAAAACGCGCGTTGCCGTCGCCGGCGGCCGCGGGGAGAGAACCGATGAGTGTGGAGATCAATCAGGCGGTCGCGCAGAGCGGCCGGCGCAAGTTCAAATCGCTGCGCTGGTGGATGCTGGCGCTGTTCTTGCTGGGCGTCACGGTCAACTACATCACCCGTAACTCGCTGGGCATTTTGGCGCCGGAGCTGAAAACCAGCCTGAACATGAGCACCGAGCAATATGCCTGGGTGGTGGCGTCGTTCCAGCTGGCTTACACGGTGTTTCAGCCGATCTGCGGCTGGCTGATCGACGTTATCGGCCTGAAGATGGGCTTTCTGATCTGCGCCGGCATTTGGGCGGTGGTATGCATGCTGCACGCCGGCGCCGGCAGCTGGCTGCAACTGGCCATTCTGCGCTTCTTCATGGGGGGCGCGGAGGCGGCGGCCACCCCGGCCAACGCCAAGGCGATCTCCGACTGGTTCCCGAAGAAGGAGCGGCCGATCGCCGCCGGCTGGGCGGGCGTCGGTTTCTCCATCGGTGCCATGCTGGCGCCGCCGATCATCGTCATCGCTCACGTCTCCTTCGGCTGGCAGGGCGCCTTCCTGTTCTCCGGCGGGCTGGCGCTGATTTGGGTGGTGCTGTGGTGGCTGTTCTACCACTCGCCGCAGCAGCACCCGAACCTCAGCCAGCAAGAGCTGGATCTGATCCGCGAAGACAACGAGCCGGTGCTGCCGAAGCTGCCGTTCCTCACCTCGCTGGCCAGCCTGTGCAAGAACAAGAAGTTCTACGGCATCGCCATCCCGGCCTTTCTCGCTGAACCGGCCTGGGCGGTCTTCAGCTTCTGGGTGCCGCTGTACCTGGCCACCGAACGCGGCATGGATCTGAAACAGATCGCGATGTTCGCCTGGCTGCCGTTCCTGGCGGCGGATATCGGCAGCGTCGCCAGCGGCTATCTCACCACCCTGTACCGCAAATGGTTCGGCTGCAGCCGCGTCAACTCGGTGGTCGCCAGCTCGGTGACCGGCGCTTTCCTGATGGTGTCGCTGGCGTTCGTGGCGATCACCCAAGATCCCTATGTGGCGATCGCGCTGATCTCGATCGGCGGCTTCGGCCACCAGGTGATCTCCTGCATGCTCAGTGCGCTGGTGGTGGAGTCGTTCGATAAAAACCAGATGGCGACGGTCAATGGTATGCGCGGCTCCAGTGCCTGGATCGCCAGCTTCCTGTTCACGCTGCTGATCGGCGCGGTATCCGACACCATCGGCTTCAACCCGCTGTTCATCGCCATGGGTTTCTTCGACCTGATCGGCGCCCTGTTCCTGATTGCCCTGATCGCCGAACGCGGCGGTAAGAAAACCCCTTCACACAGCTAAGTGGAATGCTTATGAAAACCTTGAAAAACTGGACGTTGGCGGCGCAGCATGCCGACCACGTTGAGCTGCTGGTCGATGAACGCCACCGTTTCTGCCTGTACGTGCTGGAAAACGATCTGTTCCGCGTGTTGATCAAACGTGAGGGCGAGCTGGCGCTGGATCGCACCTGGAGCATCGCGCCGCAGGAGGATGTGCCCTGGGAGGGGCGCGATCGGCTCAGCGTCGCCGGCTTCAGCCTGCCGGGCTATCAGCTGCGCCAGGAGGGCGATCGGCTGGTGGTCAGCACGCCGCGTCTGCGCGTAACGGTGCATCAGCCGCTGTGGCTGGAATGGGCGTACTGCAACGCCGCCGGCGAGTGGCGGCCGCTGGCGGCGGACCGGCCGACCAGCGCCTACCTGCTCAATGCGCACGGCGACGGCGTGGCGCACTACCAGCGCCGTTTCGCCGATGAGCGCTATTACGGCCTGGGGGAAAAAGCCGGCGATCTGGAACGCACCGGCCGCCGCTTCGAGATGCGCAATCTGGACGCGATGGGCTACAACGCCGCCAGCACCGACCCGCTGTACAAACACATTCCGTTTACCATCACCCGCGGGCCGGAGGCGAGCTTCGGCCTGTTCTACGACAACCTGAGCAGCTGCTGGCTGGATCTGGGCAACGAGATCGACAACTACCACGCGGCCTATCGCCGCTATCAGGCCGAAGCGGGCGATCTGGATTACTACCTGTTCCTCGGGCCGAAGGTAGTGGACGTCACCAAGGCCTTCGTGCGCCTGACCGGCCGCACCCACTTCGGGCCGAAGTGGAGCCTGGGCTACAGCGGCTCGACCATGCACTACACCGACGCGCCGGATGCCCAGCAGCAGCTGCAGCAGTTCATCGCGCTGTGCCGTCAACACGCCATTCCCTGCGACTCCTTCCAGCTGTCGTCGGGCTACACCTCGATCAACAACAAGCGCTACGTGTTCAACTGGAATTACGACAAGGTGCCGCAGCCCAAGCAATTGAGCCAGGCGTTTCACGACGCCGGTCTCAGGCTGGCGGCTAACATCAAGCCGTGCCTGCTGCAGGATCACCCGCAGTATCAGGCGGTGGCGGCGCAGGGGCTGTTTATCCGCGATTCGCAAAGCGACGCGCCCGAGCGCTCCAGCTTCTGGGACGACGAGGGATCGCACCTCGACTTCACCAACCCGGCGGCGGTGCGCTGGTGGCAGCAGGGTGTCACGCAGCAGCTGCTGGAGATGGGCATCGACTCGACCTGGAACGACAACAACGAATACGAAGTGTGGGACGGCGAAGCGCGCTGCCACGGCTTCGGGCGGCCGATTGCCATCAAGCACATCCGCCCGGTGATGCCGCTGCTGATGATGCGCGCCTCGATGGAGGCCCAGCAGCGCTTCGCGCCGCAGAAGCGGCCGTACCTGATCTCACGCTCCGGCTGCGCCGGCATGCAGCGCTACGTGCAGACCTGGAGCGGCGACAACCGCACCAGCTGGCAGACGCTGCGCTACAACATCCGCATGGGGCTGGGCATGAGCCTGTCCGGACTGTATAACCTCGGCCACGATGTCGGCGGCTTCTCCGGCGACAAGCCGGATGCGGAGCTGCTGGTGCGCTGGGTGCAAAACGGCGTGATGCATCCGCGTTTCACCATTCATTCCTGGAACGACGACGCCACGGTCAACGAGCCCTGGATGTACCCGGCCGCCACCCCGGCGGTGCGCGAGGCGATCAACTTGCGTTACCGGCTGCTGCCGTATTTCTACACCCTGTTCTGGCAGGCCTGCGCGGACGACGAGCCGATGCTGCGCCCGACCTTTCTCGATCATGAACAGGATGCGCGCACCTTCGACGAGAACGACGATTTTCTGATCGGCCGCGATCTGCTGGTGGCCAGCGTAGTGGAACCGGGGCAGCGCCGGCGTTCGGTGTATCTGCCGGACAACGGCGAAGGCTGGTACTGCTTCTACAGCGGCCAGTGGTTCGGCGGCGGCCAGACGGTGACGCTGGCGGCGCCGCTGGAGCGTCTGCCGCTGCTGGTGCGCGCCGGGGCGGCGCTGCCGCTGTCGCAGCGGTTGGCGCATGTGGACGTGGCCGCCGACGATCGGCGCGAGCTGCGGCTGTTTCCGCTCAAGGGCTGCGGCGTAAGCAGCGGGCTGCTGTTTGAGGACGACGGTGAAAGCGAAGGCTGGCGGCAGGGCGATGCGCTGTGGCTGCGCTGGGAAATGCGCTGCGACAATCAGCGCATCATGCTGGATATCACGACGGAAGGGCGTTTCCGCCCGGCCTGGCGCACGTTGGCGCTCAGCCTGCCGGAAGGCGAGACGCGCGCGCTGTGGGTAAACGGCGAACCGGGCGAGCGTTTTACGCTGGAGTAGGGGTTACTCGGCCGCGCGTTTCTTGCGCGGCTTCTTGGCGACGGTGATGGTTTTCACCTCGCTTTCCACCCAGCCGTCCTGCAGGCGGGTTTTCAGCAGTTCGCCGACCTGCGCCTGTTTGGTGGTTTTCAGCAGCTCGCCGCGCGGGGTTTGCGTCACGCTGTAGCCGCGCGCCAGCGTCGCCAGCGGGCTGACGGTTTCCAGTTGGCTGCAGGCCACGCCGAAGCGCTGGCGGTAGGCGTTGAGCTGCCGCTCCATCGCCTGCTGCAGGCGGTATTCCTGCTGCTGTACGCGCTGTTGGTAGCGGTGAATGCGGCCCTGCGGCTGCACCTGCGCCAGCCGCTGCTGGGCGCGTTCGCTGCGGCGGGCGGCCAGGCGCAGCTGTTGCTGCATGCCGTCTTCCATCCGGCGCTGCAGCTTGAACAGCAGCGTCTGCTGGCGTGCCAGGCGCAGATGCGGATGCTGCTGCTGTAAACGGTGGTGAATGCGGGTGAACTGCTGCTGGCGCTGCGCCAGGTAGTAATCCATCGCCATCTCCAGCCGCTGCTGCTGCGACTGCAGCTGGCGCAACAGCTCAAGCTGATTGCGGCTGACCAGTTCGGCGGCGGCGGAAGGGGTTGGCGCGCGCAGATCGGCGACGAAGTCGGCGATGGTGACGTCGGTTTCATGGCCGACGGCGCTGACGATCGGAATGCGGCTGGCGAAGATCGCCCGCGCCACGCGTTCGTCGTTGAAGCTCCACAAATCCTCCAGCGAACCGCCGCCGCGGCCGACGATCAGCACGTCGCATTCGTCGCGGCGGTTGGCGGTCTCGATGGCGCGCACGATCTGCATCGGCGCTTCCGCGCCCTGCACCGAGGTGGGATAGATGACGATCGGCAGTGACGGATCGCGCCGCTGCAATACCTGCAGAATATCGTGCAGTGCCGCGCCGCTGGCGGAGGTGATCACCCCGACGCGTTTGGCCGGGGCGGGCAGCGGCTGCTTGAATTGCTGATCGAACAGCCCTTCGGCGCTCAGGCGCTGTTTCAGCTGCTCGAACTGTTGCTGCAGCAGGCCGTCGCCGGCGGGCTGCATGCTCTCGGCGATCAGCTGGTAGTCGCCGCGCGGTTCATACAGCGTGATGCTGGCGCGCACCAGGACCTGCTGGCCGTTTTGCGGCCGGAAGGTGACGCGGCGGTTGCTGTTGCGGAACATCGCGCAGCGCACCTGGGCGCGGTCGTCTTTCAGCGTAAAATACCAGTGGCCGGAGGCGGGCTGGGAGAGGTTGGAGATCTCGGCGGAGAGCCAAATCTGCCCCATTTCCATTTCCAGCAGTTGGCGAACCGTCTGATTGAGGCGGCTTACGGTAAAAATGGAAGGCGAAACAGGTAGCGACATGTGACCCAGATCAAATTTCAAAACAATCACTTAATTGGTCGATACTACATGGCTGAAAAAGGTAATCAAGACTTTTTGCAAGAAAGTGCTGGAGGCAACCGATTCCGCTCTGTATAATGCCGCGGCAATATTTTATCTTTTTCACAGCCCACCCTGGTGAGATATTGCCCATGCTACGTATCGCTAAAGAAGCTCTGACGTTTGACGACGTCCTCCTGGTTCCAGCCCACTCCACGGTTCTGCCTAACACCGCAGAGCTCGGCACTCAACTGACCAAAACCATCCGCCTGAACATCCCTATGCTGTCCGCAGCCATGGATACCGTTACCGAATCCGGCCTGGCCATCGCGCTGGCGCAGGAAGGCGGCCTGGGCTTCATCCACAAAAACATGTCTATCGAGCGCCAGGCTGAAGAAGTCAGCCGCGTGAAGAAGCATGAAAGCGGCGTAGTTACCGACCCGCAGACCGTTACCCCGTCCACCACGCTGCAGGAAGTGAAAGAGCTGACCGCGCGCAACGGCTTCGCCGGTTACCCGGTCGTCACCGAAGACAACGAACTGGTCGGCATCATCACCGGCCGCGACGTGCGCTTCGTGACCGATCTGACCCAGCCGGTCACCGCGGTCATGACGCCGAAAGATCGCCTGGTCACCGTGAAAGAAGGTGAAGCACGCGACGTGGTGCTGCAGAAGATGCACGAAAAGCGCGTAGAAAAAGCGCTGGTGGTGGACGACAGCTTCCACCTGCTGGGCATGATCACCGTTAAAGACTTCCAGAAAGCGGAACGTAAGCCGAACGCCTGTAAAGACGAGCACGGCCGTCTGCGCGTGGGCGCGGCGGTCGGCGCCGGCGCCGGCAACGAAGAGCGCGTTGACGCGCTGGTGGCGGCAGGCGTTGACGTCCTGCTGATCGACTCCTCGCACGGCCACTCCGAAGGCGTGCTGCAGCGCATCCGCGAAACCCGTGCCAAATACCCGGATCTGCAGATCGTCGGCGGCAACGTCGCGACCGCAGCGGGCGCCAAAGCGCTGGCTGAAGCCGGCGTGAGCGCGGTGAAAGTGGGTATCGGCCCTGGCTCTATCTGCACCACCCGCATCGTGACCGGCGTGGGCGTACCGCAGATCACCGCCATCGCCGACGCGGTGGAAGCGCTGGAAGGCACCGGCATCCCGGTTATCGCCGACGGCGGCATCCGCTTCTCCGGCGACATCGCCAAAGCGATCGCCGCGGGCGCATCCTGCGTGATGGTCGGCTCCATGCTGGCGGGCACCGAAGAATCCCCGGGCGAAATCGAGCTGTATCAGGGCCGTTCGTTCAAATCTTACCGCGGCATGGGCTCGCTGGGCGCGATGTCCAAAGGTTCTTCCGACCGTTACTTCCAGACCGATAACGCCGCCGACAAACTGGTGCCGGAAGGTATCGAAGGCCGCGTGGCCTATAAAGGCATGCTGAAAGCCATCGTGCACCAGCAGATGGGCGGCCTGCGCTCCTGCATGGGCCTGACCGGCTGCGCCACCATCGACGATCTGCGCACCAAGGCGGAGTTCGTGCGCATCAGCGGCGCCGGCATTCAGGAAAGCCACGTGCACGACGTGACCATCACCAAAGAGTCGCCGAACTACCGCATGGGCTGATGCCTTAACCTCTCCTGAGTGAGAGGCCGGGGTGGGGCGTTAAGCCCCATCCCGAAACACACATTTTCGCTCTTTTTCTCTTGTTGCTGGAATTCGCCTCACATGACACAAAATATCCATAAGCATCGCATCCTGATACTGGACTTCGGTTCGCAATACACCCAACTGGTCGCCCGCCGCGTGCGCGAAATCGGCGTTTACTGCGAACTGTGGGCCTGGGACGTTAGCGAAGAGCAGATCCGCGAATTCAACCCAAGCGGCATTATCCTGTCCGGCGGCCCGGAAAGCACCACCGAAGCCGGCAGCCCGCGCGCCCCGGACTATGTGTTCAACGCCGGCGTGCCGGTGCTGGGCGTGTGCTACGGCATGCAGACCATGGCGATGCAACTGGGTGGCCATGTGCAGGGTTCCAACGAACGCGAGTTCGGCTACGCCCAGGTGGAAATCGTCAAAGAGAGCGCGCTGCTGCGCGACATCGAAGACGCCATCAGCCCGGCCGGCAAACCGCTGCTGGACGTGTGGATGAGCCACGGCGACAAAGTGACCGCAATCCCGTCCGACTTCGTAACCATCGCCAGCACCGACACCTGCCCGTTCGCCATTATGGCCAACGAAGAAAAACGCTTCTACGGCGTGCAGTTCCACCCGGAAGTGACCCACACCCGTCAGGGCCAGCGCATGCTGGAGCGTTTCGTACTGGACATCTGCCAGTGTGAAGCCCTGTGGACCCCGGCCACCATCATCGAAGATGCGGTCGAGCGCATCCGCGAGCAGGTGGGGGAAGACCACGTGATCCTCGGCCTGTCCGGCGGCGTCGACTCCTCCGTGACTGCGATGCTGCTGCACCGCGCCATCGGCAAACGCCTGACCTGCGTGTTCGTCGACAACGGCCTGCTGCGCCTGAACGAAGCCAAGCAGGTGATGGAAATGTTCGGCGACCACTTCGGCCTGAACATCGTGCACGTCGAGGCGGAAAATCGCTTCCTGACCGCGCTGGCGGGCGTGGACGAGCCGGAAGCCAAGCGTAAAATCATCGGCCGCGTGTTCGTTGAAGTGTTCGACGAAGAAGCCTGCAAGCAAGAGCAGGTGAAATGGCTGGCACAGGGCACCATCTACCCGGACGTGATCGAATCCGCCGCTTCCGCCACCGGCAAAGCGCACGTGATCAAGTCGCACCACAACGTGGGCGGCCTGCCGAAAGAGATGAAGCTGGGCCTGGTCGAGCCGCTGAAAGAGCTGTTCAAAGACGAAGTGCGCAAGATCGGCCTGGAGCTGGGCCTGCCGTACGACATGCTGTTCCGTCACCCGTTCCCGGGCCCGGGTCTGGGCGTGCGCGTGCTGGGCGAAGTGAAGAAAGAGTACTGCGATCTGCTGCGCCGCGCCGACGCCATCTTCATCGAAGAGCTGCACAAGGCCGACCTGTACAACAAAGTCAGCCAGGCGTTCACCGTGTTCCTGCCGGTGCGTTCGGTCGGCGTGATGGGCGACGGCCGCAAATACGACTGGGTGGTCTCCCTGCGTGCGGTAGAAACCATCGACTTCATGACCGCGCACTGGGCGCACCTGCCGTATGACTTCCTCGGCCGCGTGTCCAACCGCATCATCAACGAAGTGAACGGCATCTCCCGCGTGGTGTACGACATCAGCGGCAAGCCGCCGGCGACGATCGAGTGGGAGTGATTGGACACTTCCCGCAGCCTGTTCGTAACTAGGCCGTAGTGACTGAAACCCTCTGTTTTTACAGAGGGTTTTTCTTTATATGGCCATATCTTTTCTGCCTGTTGTCAGCCATGAGGTAAGTTATGGGTAAAGCCGAACATTGTTTGTGGTCTAAATATGGCCTATATTCAAACCTTGGTATGATTGATAGCGCTTGGGGGCACAGATGAAAGTAGAGACCATCAGCTACGTTAAAAAAAACGCGGCCACGCTCGATCTCTCTGAACCTATCCTGGTCACGCAAAATGGGGTTCCCGCCTACGTTATAGAATCCTATGAGCAGCAACAGGAGCGGGAGAACGCCATTGCTCTGCTGAAATTGCTGACGCTGTCAGAGAAGGATGAAGCGGAAGGGCGCGTGTTCTCGAAGGAACAGCTGCTGGATGGGCTTTAAGCATTACAGTGCTCAACATTAAGGGATTGCGATGGAACAGCAGGTGACCTTTGAGTACACGCTTACGGTAAAGCACTGCATCGACACAATAGTGAACCATCTCCGTCGCGTTGATGTCGAACCGCGCCCGGTGATTGCGGATATACTCACTCAGTTTGAGAGCATCGTTGGCCAATTCCCGCAGGGATGCCAGATTTGCCCCGAGCTGCTCAAAATTGGCTGTGCAAAGTACCGGGAGTTTAATCACGCTGAAGGTTACCGGGTTTTGTATTCCGTAGACGGAAGGTTGGTAACAGCACATGCGATTTTGTCACATCGGCAGGATATCCAGCAGTTGTTGTTTAAGCGTCTCATCATGCCCTGATAGCCCGAGGGCTGCCTAACCCTCGTTTACCTGCAAGTGAAAGACTTTGGGGATCGCATCACCCGTCCTGCTCATCATACTTGCGCTGGCACTCCTGAATCGCCTCAATATTTCCTAACGTCCAGTCGAACAGTACCGAGAACGGCCCCTGCAGGGATTTGCCGAGCGGCGTCAGCGAATACTCGACGCCAAGCACCCGCCCGTCCAACACTTTGCGATGCACCATGCCGTTGCGTTCCAGCTTGCGTAGTGTCTGGGTCAGCACGCGTTGCGTGACGCCATCCAAACGGCGCTTGATGGCGTTGAAACGCTGCGGCTCGCGCAGCACTTCCAGCACCATCATGGACCATTTATCGGCAATCTGATCGAGCACGATGCGGCTTGGGCAGTCGGCGCGGTAAACAAGGTCGGTCGTATCCATCGGTATCCTCCTGCATCCCTGGGATGCTTAAGATGCGTAATTGACGCCTGGTATGCAAAGTATACCATTCGAAACAGGGCACGAATAACCCGCACTTGTACCCCAGGTAAAAGGACATTGAGATGACAGATACAGATTTCAGCAAACTCAGGCTGTCTCATGCGCACGGCGTGATGACGATCGCTATCGATAACCCACCGGTAAACGTGCTTGATGTGGCGCTGATGTCGGAAATCAGCCGTTTATTGCTCGCGGTGCGTGACGATCCGGATACGCGGGTGTTGGTGTTCCAGAGCGCGAACCCAGCGTTCTTTATTGCTCATGTCGATATGACCTTGATCGATGAGCCGCACGCTTTCGATGAACTGGCTAGCAACGCGCCGGAGGGGCTTAATCCGTTCCAGGCGTTTGGCGAACTGCTGCGCAGCCAGCCGCAGGTCACTCTCGTTAAGCTGGCTGGGCTGGCGCGCGGCGGCGGCGCCGAGTTTGTGGCGGCGGCCGATATGGCTTTCGCGGCACGGGAAACGGCGGGACTGGCCCAGTGCGAGGCCTTGATGGGCATTACGCCCGGCGGTGGCGCGACGCAGTATCTGATGAGCCGAATGACGCGCGGCCGCGCTCTGGAAGTGATCCTGGGCGCCGACCTTATCGATGCCGCTACCGCAGAACGTTATGGCTGGATTAACCGCGCCTTGCCTGCTGCCGAGCTGGATGATTTCGTCGATCGGTTAGCGCGCAATATCGCGGCATTGCCTGCGGGGGTGATTGCGGCGGCCAAGCAGGCGATGCCTGCACCGGATCTGCAGGCCGGTTTTTATCGCGAGCACGACGCCTGGGCGGGATTGTTCGCACGCCCGGCCGCGGAGCGGTTGATTCGCGGCGGGCTGAAGGCCGGTGCGCAAACCCCGGAGGGGGAGCGCAACCTTGAAGGCCTGCTGCGGCATCTTGCCCGCTAAGGCACCGCCTCGCGCTAGCCGGCCCCCCACTGCGTCAGCAGCGCATGCAGCCTGGCCGGCTCCAGCGGTTTACGCAGCACCAGATAGCCTTCCTGCTCGGCCTCTTGCAATATCTGCGAGTTGAACTCGCCGCTGACCATCGCGCCGCTCACGTCCGGCAGGCGTTCGAACAGCGCTTTCAGGATGTCGAAACCGCTCTCGCCGGAGCGCAGGCGCTGGTCGCACAGCACGGCGAACGGCGTAAAACCGTCCTCGACAATGGCGAAGGCTTCCTCGGCGGAGGCCGCGCAGCGCACGGTGATGCCCCAGGTGCTCATCAGGCTCTCCCAGGCGGAGGTCACCAAGGGATCGTCGTCCACCACCAGGCAGGCGCCGCGCAGCGGCGCATAGCGGATGGGCGTGGCGGTGTTGTCGTAGGCAGCCGCGGTTTCCGGCGCTTTATCTTCGCCGATGTATTGCGTGAAGCGCATCCAGAAGCGCGAACCTTTGCCTTCGACGGAGTGCATGCCGTACTTCACCTTCATCAGCTTGGCGCAGCGCGCCACCACCGCCAGCCCCAGCCCGTGGCCGGCGCTGTCGATTTTCCACGCCAGTTCGGGGCGGTAGTAAGGGGAGAAGATTTTGCTTTTCTCTTCGTCGGCGATGCCCACGCCGGTGTCCCACACTTCCACCAGGCACTCGGCGCCGCGCGGGCGGATGGCGATCAGCACGCCGCCCTGTTGCGTGTAGCGCAGGGCGTTTTGGATCAGGTTAATCAACGATTGCCGCACCAGCAGCGGATCGCCCATCACGCTGATGCGCCGTTTGGGCCGCCAGGTGCGCAGCGCCAGGGCGCGGCTGTTGGCCTCTTCGCGGAACAGGGTGATCACCGAGTCGAGCAGGGCGCCGATATCCACATGGGTGGCGGCGGTGCGTACGTTGCCGGATTCGATCTTGCTGAGATCGAGCAATGAATTGAACATCAAATGCACCGAACGCACGCTCTGCTGCAGATCCAGCAGCTGCGGCGTCAGGCTGTCGTCGCGGTTTTTGTGGATGATGGCTTCGATCAGAAAGCCCATGGCGTGCACCGGCTGGCGCAGATCGTGGCTGGCGGTGGTCAGGAACTGGTTCTTGTCCAGCAGCGCCTGTTCCGCCTCCTCTTTAGCCTGGCGGAACTGCTCCGCCAGGCGCGAGCTTTGTTCTTCGAGCAACGCCTGCTGGATAAAGAACGCATGCGAGGTTAACGCGTGGCGGTAAATGGCGAAGCCGTACAGCAAGTTCAGCATCAGCACGATGAACATCACGTCTTCCAGCCGGCAGATGATGCCGAGGTTCAGCAGCCCCCAGGAGGCGAAGAAAAAGCGGGTAAAGGTGCTGATAACCGGCGTCAGATGCGTTGCGTTGGCGGCGACGATCGCGGCGATGCTGATATTGAGCAGCAGAAAAAAGTCAAAGTTATGGGTCTGCGGCGTAATTAAATAGAGTGATGAGATCCCCAGCCCGTGAATAAAGGCCACCTTATTAATGCGCGGCAGCCAGCGGCGCAGCACGGCGTCTTCATCATTTTCCTTGGCCTCATGCAGGTAGCGACGGTGCCATATTCGGATCGCCACGGCGCATAGCAGGTAAACGATGATCCAGGTAATGGTGGGGCCGAGTTCATCACCCAGCAAATAAATCCAGATGGCGAACGGGATGCCGACGAAAGGCACGGCGGTGAAACTGAATACCAGCCGCATGAAGGTGTTGTCCAGCAGGCGGATCTGCGCGCGTGGGGAGATACCATCATTTTGTAAATTCTGGAAAAACCTCATGACGACGGATCCCGTTTGCCGTGCAACAGCGTGATGGCTTCTACCCGGCTGTTGACGCCGATCTTTTTCAATATATTGCTGATATGTTCTTTGACGGTAGGTTCGGAAATAGAGAGCTGCGTCGCGATTCTTTTATTTGGCAGGCCGCGCAACATCATGGTTAATACGTCGATTTGTCTCGGCGTTAAATTGAATTTATTTAAATGTTCGTGGCTGCTTTTAATAGCAAGTTCATTTCCCTTCGGGAACCACTCCTGATTATTATTTAGCGCAAAGACTGCCCTGGCGAATAATTCAGGTGGCTCGTTTTTTAATACGAATCCGTGCCCGCCGGCATTGTGCACTTTCTGCCAGATATCGTTATTCTCGTCGCCGCTGATCACTAAAATCCGTACCTGCGGATAACGTTGTTTTACTTCTTTGAGTAATTTCAACGCTGTACCGGAAGAGAGCCAAAAATCAATTACCAGTAAACGCGGCGGGCCATTTTCCCTAATATGACGGTAGCAATTCTCTTCATTGGTCACCACATGCGCCTGTTTGAATCGGCAATGCGTGCTGAGAAAATTAGCGATGCCGCTTGCTACCAATGGATGGTCATCAACGACCAACGCATAATCCTGCCCCAAAGGATTCTCCTTTCGCCTTCACAGTTCAGATAAGTCTGATGAATTATTATCAACCCTCCCTACTTTAGGAGGGTTTTTTCGTTTAGGAAAGGGAAATATATTATTCGAGGATTTGGATAAGAGAAAACATAAAGCCAATCGATAATTTTAACTGATTGGTTATAAAGGATAATTTATGAATAAACCACTTATCGCTTTAACCATGACGATGATGATAGCCGGTTGTTCCACCCTGAAAACCGATCAGGCCATTCCACTGCTGCAGGCGGAAACCGCCAAAATGCTGGGCCTGGGCTCATCGGACGAAATTACCGTGACCAACGTCAATGGCGCGCAGCCGGATGCGCTGGGCGGCCAAAAACTTTCATATCGCGCCACCACGGAAAAGGGCCGTATTTTCGATTGCTCGTCGCTGATGATGCCGGGAATTTTAGGTTCGTCGCCGTCGCTGAGCGCGCCGACCTGTACGCCGGTGGTCACGCATAAATAATTCGCTTTGGGGGCGGTATTTCCGCTTCCTGGTTTTCCATCGTCGAAGCGTCAGCGCCGGGGGGCAATAAGCTTTTGCTTCGACGATCACTAAACCGGCGTGCGCGAAATAACGCCTCACACTTCCTCTAGCGCAGTGAGTTTACCCATAACAATAAATTTCGCGCCATCACGCCAACGAGTACGGAGATAGCCCGTGAATGACAAGACATCGCACCCTTTAGCGGTTAAAACACCGCTTTCCAAACTTTACCTCGCTCTATTTTCCGCGCCGCTGTTGATGCTGGCGCCCGCCGATATCGCTCGCGCAGACGATGCTATTTTTGACGGCGACTCAAAAATTACCGAATCATTGGCCTACACCGGGGACGTTTACGTCGGCCGCAATCAAAGCGGCAACCTGCTGATCGAGAATGGCAAGATCAGCGCCTATAACATCAATATCGGCCGGATGTTCAACGGCCAAATTCATGACAGCCTGGTCACGGTTCGCGGGCCGAACGCTGAGCTGAACGCGGTGAACGATCAGTTCGTGCTGCGCGGCGGCCTGAATCTGGGGCGGGGCACCCTGCGGGTTGAAGACGGCGCGCTGGCCAGCGCGAAAGAGATCGTGGTCGGCACCACGCGTGGCTACGACAGCCACCTGATCGCCACCGGCGCCGGTTCCCGCGTCACCAGCAATTTTCTCAGCGTCGGCACCGACTTAGGGGCGCGATCCACGCTGGCGATTGAAGACGGCGCGGTGTTGAATACCGCCTTTGACGCGCGCATCGGTAATGGCAGCGGGCCGGGCGAGACCGATACGCTGAGCCCGAAGGCCACGGTCACGGGGGCCAATTCCCAGTGGAACGTCGGCCGCGCGCTCACGCTCAACGGCGATCTGGACGTGCTGAACGGCGCTGCGGTCAACGTCGGTAATATTCAGGTGGCGGGCGTCTCGGGCGCGCGTAAAACCGCCGAGCTGACGATCGCCGGGAACGGCTCACGGTTTACCAGCGGCAGCAGCGTCAACGTCGGCGATTACGGCAATGGCGTGTTGGCGGTCATGGACGGCGGGACATTCTCCGCCGGCGGCAACGAAGTGGTGCTGGGCAAGACCGGTTCCGGCTCGAACCGCGGCGCGCTGATTATCGGTAGCCGCGGCAATATGGATACCGGCACCGGGTTGACCGAACCGACGCTCGGCGCGGCGGGCGCCGCTGGCGCTATCGATGCCCAGACGGCGATCGCCCTGCGGGGTGGATTGTTCCGCAGCTATGTGTACTTTAACCATACCGACGGCAATTACGTTTTCAGCAACAAGATGAGCGGCGAAGGCGAGGTGATCAACACCGCCGGGCACACGACGCTAAACGGCGATCTCACTGGGCTGCAGGCCAACGTCACCGCGCGCGGCGGTAAGCTCATCATCGCCAGCGACATCAATACCCAGAAAGAAGACGATATCTTCGAGATCCAAACCCTCAGCGCCGAAAACGGCGGCACGCTGATCCTCAACGCGACGGCGGGTTCCGACGTCAATAACGGGCAGGGCTACAGCAGCGCCGCGTCGATCAAGGCCGGCGGCACGCTGGGTGGCAACGGCACGCTGGGCCAGACCGAGATCCAGTCCGGCGGCCATATCTCGCCCGGCGACGGCAATATCGGCACGCTGACGCTGAAACGCTACCTGAATTTTATCGGCGAATCCTTCTATGACGTCGATATCGCCGGTGACGGCCGCAGCGACCAGTTGCTGGTGGCGGGCAAAACCACCATTAGCGATCGGGCCAAGGTGCAGGTCACGGCGCTGGATCCGCAAACCAGCTATAAAACCGGCCAAAGCTACCGCATTCTGACCTCGGACGGCGGCATTGACGGCCAATTCGCGGCGGCGGTCTCCAAGTCTGCCTTCCTCGATGTGGCGTTGAACCACAGCCCCAACGCCGTGGATCTGACCATCGCGCAGAAAGACACGGGCGGTGAAAACCCTGGCGGCGAGAATCCGGGTGGAGAAAACCCAGGCGGTGAGAATCCAGGGGGCGAGAATCCGGGCGGTGAAAACCCAGGTGGTGAAAATCCGGGGGGCGAGAATCCGGGCGGGGAAAACCCAGGCGGTGAAAATCCGGGGGGCGAGAATCCAGGCAGCGGCAAGCCGGGCATTTTCCAAACGGTGGCCGAGAGCGGCAACCAGTGGAATACCGCCGGTGCGCTCTCGACGTTGGTGCAGAACGGCCCTTCGCTGGCGCTGTACAACTCGCTGCTGCTGCTGAGCGCGCCGGAAGCGCGCGAGGCGTTCAATCAGCTGTCCGGCGAAGTCTATCCGTCGATGCAGTCTAACCTGATCGCCGGCAGCACCCAGCTGTTCAACGTGCTGAACCAGCGCATGCTGCGCCTGTTCGACAACGACAGCCTGCCGATACCGCCGTTGGCGATGTCGCTGGTGCAACCGGCGCAGGCGCAAAACAGCGGCGTCTGGGGGCAGACCTTCAGTTCCTGGGGCAAAAACAGCGGCAACGGCAACGTGGGCAAGCTGGATGGCAACACCACCGGCTTCCTGTTGGGGGCGGATCGCAAGCTGGCGGACCATAACGTGCGCATCGGCGGCTACTTCGGTTACAGCCGCGGCGACTACGACGTCGACAGCCGCCGTTCCAAGGCTGATACCGACAACTACCACCTCGGCCTGTATGCGGCGGGGCAGCAGGATGCGTTCTCGCTGCGCGGCGCGCTGGGTTACACCTGGCACAAGATCGAAGGCAAGCGCAACGTCGATTTCAGCGGCTTCTCGGATCGGCTGAAGTCGGACTACGATGCCAACTCATTGCTGGCGTTCACCGAAGCGGGTTACCGTTTCGGCCAGCCGGAGATGAACGTCGAACCGTTCATTAACTTGAGCTACATCCGCCTGCATACCGACAGCTTCCAGGAGTCGGGTGGCGCGGCGGCGCTGAGCGTGCGCAATGAAACGATGAACACCTTCTACTCCACGCTCGGGGTGCGCGGCGTGACCGAGCTGCCGAAGAACGTCAGCCTCTATGGCTCGCTCGGTTGGCAGCACGCCTACGGCGATAAGAACACTTCATCGCGCATGGCGTTTGCCGGCAGTGACGCGTTCGTCACTCAGGGCCAGGCTGTGGATGACAACGTGATGGTGGGTGATATCGGCGTGAGCGTGAAACTTTCGCGCGCCGCGACGCTGGATGTCGGCTATCAGGGGCAATTCGGCGCCGATACCCGCGTGAATTCGGTCAACGCCAACCTGCGCTGGTCGTTCTGATTTTTCCTCTAGACTTCTCTGGTACTTGCAGGCCCGCTTGATGCGGGCCTTTTTTATGGTGAGGGCTCAGTGGCGGCCTGTGGCTGACTTTTATGATGAAAAAGCCCGCGCAACGGCGGGCTTGGCGCGGGTAAAAGGGGGTTAACGCCCTTTTTTCTTGCGCCCTGGCTGGGTAAAGCGCTTACGGCCGGCCGGCGCAGCGGCTTTGTCGGCGCTTTTGGGGCCGCCGGCGCTCGGTTTTTTCGCCGCGGCGGATTTGGCCGGGGCCTTCTTCGCCGGCTTGGCCTCGGACGAGGAGCCTTCAATCAGTTTGAACAGCTCGATCAGCTCGTCATCGGTCAGATCGCGCCATTCGCCCAGCGGCAAACCTTTCAGGCTGACGTTCATGATGCGCGTGCGTTCCAGCTTGGTGACCTCGTAGCCGAAGTGTTCGCACATGCGGCGGATCTGGCGATTCAGCCCCTGCACCAGCGTGATGCGGAACACGAACGGCGCCTCTTTTTTCACCTTGCACTTTTTGGTCACCGTGCCCAGCATCGGCACGCCGGCGCCCATGCCGCGAATAAACTCGTCGGTCACCGGCTTGTTGACCGTCACCAGATACTCTTTCTCGTGATTGTTGCCGGCGCGCAGGATCTTGTTGACCAGGTCACCGTGGTTGGTCAGAAAGATCAGCCCCTGCGAATCCTTGTCCAAACGGCCGATCGGGAAGATGCGTTTGCTGTGGTTGACGAAGTCGGCGATGTTGTCGCGCTCGCCGTCTTCAGTGGTGGTGACGATGCCGACCGGCTTATTCAGCGCGATCAGCACCAGATCTTCTTCATTGCGCGGTTCGATCAGCTGACCGTTAACCTTCACGACATCGCCGGCAAATACCTGAGCGCCGACGGTGGCGCGTTTACCGTTGATGAAAACGTTGCCCTGTTCGATGTATCGATCGGCGTCGCGGCGTGAGCAGATACCGCTCTCGCTAATGTATTTGTTCAGACGAATGGATGAGTTAGTCAGCATGGGATCTCCGTAAAACGCGGACTATACATTACCCGGATGACGCTGCGAAGCGAATCATGCAGGGGGGGCTGGATAAGGGTATCCTGACCGCAGCTACTACAAAGGTATTTGCAATATGTTTTTTTCGTTTAATTAATTATAGAAAATCGATGAGGATTTTTCTGCAAATTATTCAAGTTATAAATGGATTGTGCCAAATCAAACCATTTAAGCGTTCATGTATAGATTAATTTTAGAAAAGCATTAGGATATTGATAAATTCAAGGAGGGATAAATGAACGCATTAGCCGAGGAAGGGGCGTTACGACGTATGACCATGGGAGAAATTAAATTGGCTCACCATATATATGGAAGCTCAATTATATATGGTCGTGTATGGATACACTGTGATAGCTATTTCCCGTTTGGCTTACAAAACAGAAGTTATGCCATGGCACCTAATGGTGAGTTATGGTTACGGAGGGAGCTCTATAAAGACGATTTTTCTGATAATAGGGTTCTGATAGAAGATAAACATCTTTTCATCCATGAATTGGGGCATGTATGGCAACATCAGCATGGACAATGGGTAAGAATGCGTGGGTTGTTTAGTTGGGCGGCTGAGTACAACTATCGTCTTGATAGAAATAAAATTACTGATTACTCGCTGGAGCAACAAGCTTCGATTTTTGCTGATTACTGGCTGCTGTTGGTTTATGGTATTGAAACGTGGCGTTATTATCAACGTCCTGGACGAGTGGGTAGGTACAGGGGAACCGATAGTTTGCGTGACATTCATGCACTTTATCAAAAAATTATTAGGGGATGAGAGGGAGCATGAAAAAATATGTGGTTCTATTCACGGCCTGCTTCCTGGTCGGCTGTCCGGGGCCTGGCGATAAGCTGACTCCGCGCTTCCCCGCCGTCGTCACTGCCAAAGATAACCATGTCTGCATTCTTTCTTCTATGAAGGCGGGGGATAATATTCGCTTCGTTCAGATTTATAGCGAATCAGGCGATAAGCTCATTAAAGCTATTGATAATGACGTTTTCTTCGTTGAGCCGGGGAGGTGCATGCCGGTATTCGATTATGCTTTTCGGCCAGGGAAGCGTTATTCCGTCGCCTACGATATACAGACACCCGAAGGTTCGCATTTGATTACCGCCGCATTCATGGTTGTCTCCGACGAACGGGGCAACCTGAGGGTTAACCATTAACGCATGTTCTTAGGTTTAGTTTGTTGGACTGCGTTAGGTTGTAGAATGAAAGGCTATGAAAAAACGTGCCCTGTTGCTCGCTAACGTATTGGCTGTCGTTGGGCTGGCTGTGCTGACAATAAAGCTTTTTCCTGTACCCAGGCTAAACCAGAATCAAACCGCTTGGCTGATTGACGCCAGCGAGTTTTTCCATTTTAACGATACGGAATGGTTTGGTGCGCTCGTTTTGGGCGCGGTTTATCTGCTGGCCGGGTGTCTGGAATGGCTCTTTATCCGCCAGGTTTTTCAGCGGGTGAGCTGCGGGCAGCGCCACTAACTCTCATCACCGTTCCCCCACCTTCACCACCCGGGTATTCAGCGGGGTGAGCGTCTGCCCGGCGCTGCCGGTCGGCGTCAGGCGCGGGACGGGGCGGCCGCTGTCGCTTTCCACCAGCGTTGAGTGCGCTTCTCCCTCGGCGAACAGATGATCTTCCCCCCACTGGCGCAGGCCGACGATCACCGGAAACAGCGCGCGGCCTTTCTCGGTCAGCACATATTCCTGATACGCGCTGCCATCTGCGGCGGGCACGATCTCCAGCACGCCGTGCGTCACCAGGGCGCGTAGGCGGGTGGCAAGGATATTCTTCGCCATCCCCAGCCCTTTTTGAAATTCGCTGAAGCGGGTGACGCCGTCGAAGGCGTCGCGCACGATCAGCAGCGACCACCAGTCGCCAATCACATCCAGCGTGCGCGCCACCGGGCACGGCGCGTCTTCCAGACTTTTACGTTTCACGACGGTTATCTCCAGCTGCATATTCTGGTTGCATTATAAAACCTCCACGCCTAAAGTTCATTGGGTTTAATAATGAAACCAGATTGAGGTGTGCAATGAGCGACAAACTGCTGGATCCCCCCTGTGCGATGCTGGGGCGCCTGCCGGCCCCCCTGGTGCTGCTGTTGGCCGCCGCCAGCGCCTTCAGCGTGGCCAACGTTTACTATGCGCAGCCGCTACTGGACGCCATCGCCCATGATTTTTCCATCAGCCTGGCGGCGGTCGGCATGGTGATCAGCGTGACTCAGTTGGGCTGCGCGCTGGCGCTGCTGTTGGTGGTGCCGCTGGGGGATCGGTTGAACCGGCATCGGTTGCTGGCGGGGCAACAGCTGGGGCTGATCGGCGCGCTGCTATTGGTGGGCTGGGCGCACAGCGCGCCCTGGCTGCTGGTAGGGATGTTGCTGGTAGGCTTATTGGGCACCGCCATGACGCAGGGGCTGATCGCTTACGCCGCAGCCCTGGCGGCGCCGCAGGAGCGCGGGCGGGTGGTTGGTGCGGCGCAGGGCGGAGTGGTGCTGGGATTGCTGCTGGCGCGCACCCTGTCCGGCGCGCTGGCGGACGTCGGCGGCTGGCGCACGGTGTATTTCTTCTCTGCCGGGGTGACGCTGGTATTGCTGCCGATCTTGTCGCGCCTGCTGCCTGCGCCGCGCACCGCTCCCAGTACGCTGAGCTATCCCGCGCTGCTGCGTTCGATGCTGAGCCTGTTGCTGCATGACCGCACGCTGCAAATTCGCGGCATGTTGGCGCTGCTGATGTTCGGCGCTTTCAGCCTCTTTTGGAGTTCGCTGGTGTTGCCGCTGAGCCAGGCACCGTTCAACTTCAGCCATGCCGCGGTGGGGGCGTTCGGCCTGGTCGGCGCGGTGGGCGCACTGGCGGCGGTGCGCGCCGGGCATCTGGCGGATCGCGGGCTGGGGCAGGCGGCCAGCGGCGTGTGTCTGCTGCTGTTGACGCTGGCCTGGCTGCCGCTCGGTTTGCTCGGCAGCGGCCTGGTTTGGCTGGTGGCGGGCATCGTATTGCTGGATCTGGCGGGCCAGGCGATCCACGTGCTGAACCAGAGCATGATCTTCAGCGCGCACCCGCAGTCGCACAGCAGGCTGGTGGGCTGCTACATGCTGTTTTACGCCGTCGGCAGCGGGCTGGGCGCCTTTGCCGGCACCCATATGTACGCCTGGGCGGGCTGGAGCGGCGTCTGCTGGCTGGGGGCGGGCGTCAGCCTGAGCGCGCTGCTGTTTTGGCGGCTGACGCTGCGCGGGATGCCGCCCTCAACGACGGCGGTGGAGCAGTGAAAGCTGGAAGCCCAGCGCACCGCACAACTGCTGAGGCGCGGTGAAGCCGCTTTCCGCCAAGAGGAGACGGCTGCGCGCCGCCGCCATCGGGTGCCAGTTGCGGCGGGTGCGTTCGATCACCTCCTGCGCCTGCGCCGCCGAGTGCCCGGCGCTTTGCAGCCAGTGTTGGTAGTGGCTGACGGGCAGACCCTCCGGCTGATAGTCGAACAGCAGCAGCGGTGCTGCGGGGGAGAGGCGCTGCGCCAACTGCTGCAGGAAATCCAGTTTGGCGCCATCGTCGGCGATAAAGTGCAGCACCAATGAGCACACCGCCGCGTCGTGGCGGGTTTGCGGCGCTTGTTGCAGCAAGGTGGGCTGGAAGCTCACCCGTTGTGCGTAACCCGCGGCTTCGGCCTTGGCGCGCGCAGCCGCCAGCATGCCGGCGGAGGGTTCCACGGCGCTGAAACGCCAGCTGGCGTTGGCGGCGGCCAGCGCCTCCAGTTCACTGCCGGTGCCGCAGCCGGCCAGCAACAGCGTGGCGTCATTCGGCAGCGTCTGTGCGAGCGTCGCCGTCAGCAGCGCCTGGGCAAACTGATAGCCGGGCACCAGGGTCAGAATACGGCGATCGTAGTCCGCCGCTGCGGCATCGGGGAAGCGTGTATCCGTTTGGTGTTGCATAACCTTCCTTGCCAAGTTCATTGAGAGAGACAAGGAAGGTTATGCTTAAATGATAATGAAATCCATTATCATTAATGAGTTCTGTGACGGGAAAGGCGGCGTTAGCGGACCGGCGAATGCATCAGGTAATAATCTTCTTCGCCGTCGTTGCCGGTAGAGATGATGCGCCAGCCGTGTTTGCGGTAGAACGCCAGCGCCTTTTCATTCTTCACCAGGCATTTCAGCGAGCCGGTGGCGGTGAAGGTAGCTTCCGCCGCCTGCAGCAGCGCACTGCCGACGCCGCGCGGCGGCTGATGGGGATCGACATACAGGTTATGAATGAAGTTGTCTTCGCGGTAGACGGAGACGAATCCCAGCAGCGTGCCGCCGTCTTCCGCCACCCAAATCGCTTCGCCCAGCGTCGCGCCGTCGAAATCTTCCAACTGATAGTTTGAGGTATCGCGCCAGCCGAACGCCGCCTTGCGCGACGCCAGGTACAGCGTGCGCAGGAAGGGGCGATCGGTCTCTTGGTAGGGTCTTATCTGCATGGCATCTCCCGGTGGTTTGTGCTCACTATAGCGCATTGCGCGGCGTATGCCTGCCGAGCCAATTTATTCGCTTGTTTGTCCGCGCCGCCGCTGGCATGATCCCCTGCAGGGATTAACGCAACGTTGATCACAACCTATTGATTTTCATGACTCGGGGTGCCCTTCTACGTGAAGGCTGAGAAATACCCGTATTACCTGATCTGGATAATGCCAGCGTAGGGAAGTCACGGCCGCCCAGCCGGCGCCGCCTTCTTGAACGCCGGTTGGGAGGAATATGATCGCTCGACCTGATGCACTACCCGGCGCGCCCCCCGCGGCCTGTCTGACCCAATTCCAACAGCGGCCTCCGCTGATCCACTGCCTGACCAACGAAGTGGTGCAATCGCTGACTGCCAACGTGCTATTGGCGCTCGGCGCCTCCCCGGCGATGGTGGTGGAGCCGCAAGAGGCGGCGCAGTTCAGCGCGCTGGCCGACGGCCTGCTGATCAACGTCGGTACCCTCAATGCGCTGCGCGCCGAATCGATGCGGGCGGCGGTGGCCGCCGCCAATCGGGCCGGCAAGCCCTGGACGCTGGATCCGGTGGCGGTCGGCGCGCTCTCCTACCGCACCGCCTTTGCTAAACAGCTGCTGGACGAGAAACCGGCGGCGATACGCGGCAACGCCTCGGAAATCATGGCGCTCAGCGGGTTGCTGGCCAGCGGCCGCGGGGTTGACAGCGGCGACGATTCGCTGGCGGCCTTGCCCGCCGCGCGTGAGCTGGCGCAGCGCAGCGGCGCGGTGGTGGCGGTCACCGGCGCGGTGGATTACGTCACCGACGGCCAACGCGATTGGGCGATCGAAGGCGGTTCCCCGCTGATGACGCGGGTGGTGGGCACCGGCTGCGCGCTGTCGGCGGTCGTGGCGGCGTTTTGCGCTCTGCCGGGCGATCGCCTGGACAACGTGGCGACCGCCTGCCGGGTGATGTCCCACTGCGGCGGCCTCGCGGCCAGGCAGGCCGGCGGGCCGGGCAGCTTTACGCCGGCGTTCCTCGATGCCCTGTATCAACTGCGCGGGGAGGATCTGTGATGAAACGCATTAACGCGCTGACCATCGCCGGCACCGATCCCAGCGGCGGCGCCGGCATTCAGGCCGATTTGAAGGCTTTCTCGGCGCTTGGCGCCTACGGCACCTCGGTGATCACCGCGCTGGTGGCGCAGAATACCCGCGGCGTGCAGTCGGTGTATTACATCGATCCGGCGTTCGTCGCCGCGCAGTTGGACTCGGTGTTCAGCGACGTGCGTATCGACAGCGTCAAGATCGGCATGCTGGCCAACGCCGACATTGTGCAGGCGGTGGCCGAACGGCTGCGCCATTACCGGCCGGAGTTCGTGGTGCTGGACACCGTGATGCTGGCGAAAAGCGGCGATCCGTTGCTGGCACCGGAGGCGGTGGCGTCTATTCGGCGCGAGCTGTTGCCGCTGGTGTCGATCATTACGCCGAACCTGCCGGAAGCGGCGGCGCTGCTGGCGTGCGCGCCGGCGGAAGATGAAGCGCAGATGCGCGAGCAGGGGCGGGCGCTGTTGGCGATGGGCTGCCGGGCAGTACTGATGAAGGGCGGCCATCTGAGCGAAAGTGAGAGCCCGGACTGGCTGTTTACCGCAGAAGGCGAGCAGCGCTTTACCGCGCCGCGCGTCGCCACCCGCCACACCCACGGCACCGGTTGCACGCTCTCGGCCGCGCTGGCGGCGCTGCGCCCGCGCCATGCCGACTGGGCGGCGACGGTGGCCGCCGCCAAGGACTACCTGCAACAAGCGCTGCAACAGGCGGACACGCTGGAGGTGGGGCACGGCATCGGGCCGGTGCATCATTTCCACGCCTGGTGGTGAGTCAACTTTTTGCCGCAACCGTGGTCTGACTAGTTCAGGCCCGGTTTTATGGGCGAAACCTGATTTAACCTAGGGAGAAGGACTATGACGGGACACCAGGCGCTGCGTTGCGCCCTCTTCGGCGCACTGCTCAGCTTCAGCGCGGGCAGCTTTGCCCAGCAGATCGTCACCACGTCGGATTTGATTCAGCAGCCGGGGTATCAGGCCAGCTGGCAAAACATGGTGAAAGGCCAGGCGCGGATGCCGGGCTGGGCGCGCAAGGGCGTCGGCACCTCTACGCCGGCGCAGAATCTGAGCTGGAAGGGCAAAGAGTATCTGGTCGGCAACCTGTGCAAGCCGCACGACTGCGGCAACAACTTTTTGATCGTGGCGTTCAGCGCGGACAAATCCCAGGCCTGGGGCGTGCGGGTGGCAGTGGAAGATCGGCCGGAAGCCGTCGATCATCCGAAGAAGTATGCCAAGTACCAGTGGCTCGGCAAGCCGAATGACGATATGAAGGCGCTGCTGAAGCAGCAGTTCGAGAACAATCCTGATTGGAAATGATCTGACTGGGGGCGCCGGTGATGGCGCCCCCGGCGTTGATCAGCCGATGCCGGCCTGATGCAGATCGTGCAGGTTGAGCGCCCCCACCAGCACGCCGTCCATATCGACCACCGGGGCCGCGCTGATGTGCTGTTCGTGCAGCGCTTCCAGCGCCTCGCCGGCGCGCCACTGCTCCGGCAGCCGATAGCCGGGGCGGGTGATCGCCGGGCTGAGCGGATCCTGCAGGCTGTTGCCCTTCACCAGCCAGCGGCGCAGGTCGCCGTCGGTAAACACGCCCACCACCCGCTGCTGCGCGTCGCAGACCGCCACTAACCCGAGCCCGGTGCGGCTCAGCTCCAGCATCGCTTCCATCACGTTGGCGCTTTCGCTCACGCGCGGCAGGCGATCGCCGGTGCGCATCAGGTGATGCACGCGGTTCAACAGGCGAGCCCCCAGGCTGCCGCCCGGGTGCGAGCGGGCGAAATCTTCCGCGTTGAAACCGCGCTGGCGCATCAGCGCCATCGCCAGGGCATCGCCCATCATCAGCGTGTTGACCGCGCTGGAGGTCGGCGCCAGCCCCATCGGGCAGGCTTCGCGCTCGACGCCGATATCCAGCACGCAGGCGGCGGCCAGCGCCAGCGGCGACTCTTTGCCGCCGGTGATGGCGATCACCGGAATGCCGTTCTCCGCCAGCAGTGGCAGGATCAGATCCAGCTCTTTGGCGCGGCCGGAATAGGAGATGAACACCACCACGTCATCGGCGCCGATCATGCCGAGATCGCCGTGCAGCGCCTCCGCCGGATGCACGAAGAACGACGGCGTGCCGGTGCTGGCCAGCGACGCGGCGATCTTCTTGCCGATATGGCCGGACTTGCCGATGCCGGAAATCACCGCTTTGCCGCGGCAGTTCAGCAGCAGCTCGCAGGCGCAGACGAAGTTGTCATCCAGGCGCGCCAGCAGGCGCTGCGCTTCGGTCAGCTCGATCTCCAGCGTTTCGCGGGCAAAGGCGAGCAGGGCGTTGGCGTTACTCATCGGGGTCTCCTACCAGAAGGATATTGATGCCTTTCGCCTGCAGGGCGGCGAGATAATCGGGGTTGATGTCTCGGTCGGTGATCAGCGTGTCGACGGCGCTGAGCTCGCACACCACGTTCGGGCTCTTGCGGCCGAATTTCGAGGAGTCTACCAACAGAATAATGCGGCCGGCGGCTTCGCACATCGCCTTGCTGACGTTGTGCACTTCGTTGAAGGTGGTGACGCCGGCGTTGAGATCGACGCCGTCCGCGCCGATAAACAGCTTGTCGAAGCTGAATTGCTGAAACGCCGATTCCGCCAGGCTGCCGTGGAACGAGGCCGATTTTTTGCGGTAGGTGCCGCCGGGCATCAGGATGGTCTGATCGTTGTCCAGCTCCACCAGCGCGTTGACGATCGTCAGGCTGTTGGTCATCACCGTGATGTTGTTGAACTGTGCCAGGTGCGGCACCATCTGCAGCACCGTGCTGCCGGCGTCGAAGATCAGCGAGTCGCCGTCGGCGATCAGCGCCACGGCGGCGCTGGCGATCTGGCGTTTTTTCTCGGTGTTGATATGGGTTTTGCGGTCGATCGGCTGATCGCCGTCGTCGCGGCTGAGCACCACGCCGCCGTAGGTGCGGATCACCTCGCCTTCTTCTTCCAGCAGGGTGAGATCCTTGCGGATGGTGGTGCCGGTGGTGGAGAAATGCTCGGCCAGGGCGTCCACTGCCGTTTTGCCATGCCGCTGCAGATATTCAAGGATAGCGGCCTGCCGCTGCTTTGGTTTCATCGCGATTCCCGTTCACAAGAGTTGGGCATTTCCCCTCGCTGAATAATTCACTATGAAAGGTAATGTCTTTTAATGTGAAAATATCACGATTTGGGTTTAATCGCTAACGATAGTGCAGACTGGCATGCGCGATCCTCGGGGAAGATCACATCCGGGCGCAAATCCCACTGATGCAAACCGTGCAATCGAGGCAGCGGGCGGGGCCGGGCGAAAACGGTCAGGCCGCGCAGCAACAGGCTGCCGCACACCCGCCGATCGGCGTCGAAGGCCAGCGCCAGCACCACTCGCGGGCGGAAGCGGCCGCCGGAACGGCCGACGCCGACGGTGCCCAGCTGGCACAGGCCGTCGAAGGCGCGGTTGAAGAGTTGCAGTTGCCACCAGCCGAAGGCGATTTGCAGCAGCCAGGCCAGCAGCGCGAAGGCGATCAGAGCTTGAGTCATGGTGTTCTCCTTAGGCCCCCTTCCGCGGAAGGGGGCGTCGATGGCGTCAGAACATCACCTGGCCGCCGGTGATGTTGATCGATTGGCCGGTGCAGTAAGAGGCCTTGTCGCTGGCGTAGAACAGCAGGGTGTTCAGCACGTCCTGGTAGTCGCAGCCGCGCTTCAGCGGCACTTTGTCGATGTAGTACTGTTCCACCTGGTCCGGCGCGATGCCCAGTTTTTGCGCGTACTGCGGCAGCAGCGACTGGAACATCGGCGACTTCAGCAGGTTGCCGAGCATCAGCGAATGCACGGTAATGCCGTACTCCGCCAGATCGAGCGCCAGCGACTGCGTCAGCCCCACGCCGCCGAACTTGGCGGCGCTGTAGCCGGAGTTGTGCTTGCTGCCGACCTTGCCGGACTTGGAGTTGATCTGAATGATGCGCCCGGCGATGCCGTCGCGGATCATCAGGCGCGAGAACTCGCGGGCGCAGAGGAAATAACCCACCAGGTTCACCTGCAGCGAGCGATCGAAGTCGCCCAGCGGGAAATCGGTGATCGGCGCCGCCTTGGCGATGCCGGCGCTGTACACCAGCAGGTTGGCCTGGCCGAATGCCCGGTCAACCGCCGCCGCCAGCGCGATCACGCTCTGCTCGTCGGTGGCGTCGGCCTGAAAACCGCAGGCGCTGCCTGCGCCAAACGCTTCGTTGATCTGCTGTGCCACCTGATTGGCATTGTCGGCGTTCAGATCGGCCACCGCCACCCGATAGCCGGCTTGCGCCAGCCCGCGGGACAAAAAGGCGCCTAACGTTTGGCCGCCGCCAATCACTACAGCTACTTCAGACATGGTCTACTCCTTATGCGATAAATGACAGCGTGCTGCCCAACGGGATATCGGTCGGCGTCGGGCCGGATACGTGGATCGAGCCGGGGAATTCGGCTTCGGCTTCACCGTCGAAGCGCACGGTGATGTGGCCCAGCTCGCGCAGGTTCTGTGTGGCAACGCTGCCGACGGCGGTGATGGCGTAGCGCTGCTGCGCCAGCTCCATCACGCCGCCGACCTGCAGCTCACCGGCGGTCGCACCGTGGCGGTGGATGAAGCAGAACTCTTCGATATCCGCCGGCGCGCCTTCACGGAAGGTGATCAGCATGTTGTCCAGCAGCGCGTCGCGGGCGCAGCCACCGATCTGCGTGATGGTGGTGTGAAAAATAGTGTGCATAAACGTCTCCCTGGAAATCAGCTTATTGATAAATGAAGGCCGAGGCGGCCCAGGCGATCAACACCGTCGGCGCGCCGGTCAGGAAGCGGCCGACCAGCACCGAGGGCACGCCGACCCGCACGGTGTCCTGCTTGGCTTCCGCCAGCGACAGGCCGACCGGAATGAAGTCGCAGGCGGCCTGCGCGTTGATGGCGAACAGCGCGGGCAACGCCAGCTGCGGCGGAATATGGCCGAGGCCGATCTGCACCCCGACCAGCACGCCGATCACCTGGGCGATAACCGCGCCGGGGCCGAGGAACGGCGACAGCAGCGGGAATGAGCAGATCAGCGCCAGCGTCACCAGGCCGATCGGGCTGTTGGCGAGCGGCGTCAGGCCGTGAGCGATAAAGTCCCCGAGGCCGGAGGCCATGATGATGCCGATCAAGGCCGAGACGAACGCCATAAACGGCAGGATGGTCTTCAGCACGGTGTCGATGGTGTCGCGCCCGGCCTGGAAGAACACCGCCACCACCGATCCCATGCCCATGCCGACCTTCGCCAGCAGCCCGTCGCTTTGCTCGGTGATCTTCTTGCTGGTGTCGTAGTCGCGCGCCTTGGGCGGTGCTGCAACGGCGGCGGCGGGTTGGCTATCTGCCGCTTCGATTCGGCTGATATTGTGGTCGCGCACGCCGGAGACATAGATGTCTTCGAGGATAAACTGCGCCAGCGGGCCGGACTGGCCGGTGGCGTGGATGTTGACCGTCGGAATGCGGCGTTTCGGGTACAGGCCGCAGCGCAGGGTGCCACCGCAGTCGATCACCGCCACGCCGATCTCTTCCGCCGGCGGCTCGCCCTCTTTGAAACCGTCGACGGCCGGCCAGCCGGTCAATTCGCTGAGGCGATCGACGATCGAAGGCCGGGTGCCGGCGGTGATGTACACCACTTTCTTGCCGGGCTCTATCGGCAGCTCCAGGGGGCCACCCCAGCCGCTGGCGCCTTTTTCAATACGGATATAAGCACTCATGCTGCACTCCATGAATTAAAGTTGCACCTGGCGATCCAGACGGATGCCCATCTTGCGTTCGAACAGGCTGGTGGTCAGATCGGTGACCCAGCCGCGGAAGAAGTTGGTGAACAGCCCCACCAGGAAATAGCTCACCGCCAGCGGGCCGAGCGGCAGGCCGAGGGTGGTCAGGCCGCTGGCGATGCCGAGGTAAACGAACAGCTCGCCGGGGTTGATGTGTGGGAACAGGCCGTTCATCGAGTGGCAGCTGTAGGAGGCCGCCGCGTAGTAGCTCGGCTTGTATTTCTCCGGCATGAAGCGCCCCAGGCTGAGGGTCATCGGGTTGCAGAAGACAAAGGTGCCGATCAGCGGCAGCAGCAGATAACGCGAGACGGGGTTGCCCGCGCAGCGCTGCGCCAATCGTTCGATACGTTCCTGGCCAACAAATTTGATCAGCGCGTTCATGATAACCAACAGGCTGATCAACAAAGGTAAAATGCCGGTCACCATACCGACAAACACTTCACCGCCTTTCTGAAACAGGCCGATAAACCACTCGGCGCCGTGGGTGATTAGCTCAATCATTATGTTCTCCTGTAATGGACTGATATGGCCTGGAGCGAACGGCGGCTCTGTCGCCATGGGCCTTACAGTAGTCACTTTGTTGGGCTATTTGTTTTAAATAGATCACATTTTGAAAGATAAATATTTTATTTTGAAAGTTTAAAATGAAAGAAAAAGAAGGTCTGTGGCATGAGGGGGAGAAAGCGGGCACAAAAAAGCCCGGCTAGCCGGGCTTGAGGACAGGTGGTCCGTCGCATCAGGCGATGGTGACCTTCTTGTCCAGGTAGGCGTCTTGCACGGCGTTGATCAGCGCCACGCCGTCTTTCATCGATTTCTTGAACGCCTTGCGCCTCAGGATCAGGCCCATGCCGCCGGCGCGTTTGTGGATCACCGCGGTGCGCACCGACTCCTGCAGGGCGTTCTCACCGGCGGCGCCGCCGGAGTTGATCAGCCCGGCGCGGCCCATGTAGCAGTTGGCCAGCTGGTAGCGCACCAGATCGATCGGGTGATCGGTGGTCAGCTTGGTATAGACGCGATCGTCGGTATAGCCGAATTTCACCGCGCGGTAGCCGCCGTTGTTTTCCGCCATTTTCTGTTTGACGATGTCGGCGCCGATGGTGGCGGCGATGTGGTTGGCCTGGCCGGTCAGATCGGCGCTGGAGTGGTAGTCCACGCCATCCTTGTTGAACGCCGGGTTGCGCAGATAGGCCCACAACACGGTGACCATGCCCAGCTCATGCGCGCGCTCGAAGGCGATCGAGATCTCTTCGATCTGGCGGCGCGACTGCTCGGAGCCGAAGTAAATGGTGGCACCGACCGCCACCGCGCCCATGTTGAACGCCTGCTCGACGCTGGCGTACAGGGTCTGGTCGTACTGGGTCGGGTAGCTCAGCGTTTCGTTGTGGTTGAGTTTGACCAGGAACGGAATTTTATGCGCGTAGCGGCGCGATACCGACGCCAGCACGCCGTAAGTGGAGGCGACGCAGTTACAGCCGGCTTCAATCGCCAGCTCGACGATGTTCTTCGGATCGAAATACAGCGGGTTGGCGGCGAACGAGGCGGCGGCGGAGTGCTCGATGCCCTGATCGACCGGCAGGATCGACAGGTAGCCGGTGCCGGCCAGACGGCCGTGGTTGAACAGGTTTTGCATCGAACGCAGCACGCTGTTGGGACGGTTGTTATCGATCATTACGCGGTCGACGAAGTCGGCGCCCGGCAGGTAGAGATTCTCGGCGGGGATAGTGGTACAGCGGTGTTGCAGCAGATCTTCCGCTTCCTTTCCTAGCAACTGCACAATATCAGTCATGATTCACTCCCGATTAAGCTTCTTCATACACCGGCAATGCAAGGGTTTTTGACCACCGGCGAAGTAAAAAAGCGGTGATTGAAGCTGTAAAGCGATACTACCGAACTTGATCCGGCAAGGACAAACAATAGATGCGATTGAGAGGAAATGCCATTTGCGAGGCCAAATACGCGGGGACGATCGCCCCCGGCGCGCTAAGCGATTGATTATTCGATCTCGAACCACTCGGTGTTCTGCAGGGCGATCGGGGTGATGGAGTAGATCATCTCCTGCAGGTGATCGTGGATGGCGCGCTCCGCCGCCTCGGCATCGCGCGCTTTCAGCGCCTCGTAGATGCGGTAGTGCTGCTTGATCAGGCTCTCCGGCGGCGAGACTTCGCTCAGGCTGAGGAAACGCACCCGATCCATGGTGGCCTTGATGGTTTCGATGGTCTCCCATGCCAGCGGGCAGTCGGCGAACTGGGTCAGCAACTGGTGGAATTCGTCGTCCAGCGCCAGAAACTCGCGCGTCTGCCCGTTCTGCGCCGCCAGCGCCTGACGGTGCAGGTTATGCTCCAGCGTCATCAGCTGCGCCGCGGTGGCGCGCTCCGCTGCACGGCGCACGATGGCGCATTCCACCGCCTGACGAATAAAGCGCCCGTCGGCCACGCGCTTGGCGGAGATTTTCATCACGAAAGTGCCGCGCTGCGGCAGGATCTGCACCAGGCCGGCCTCCGCCAGCTTGATGAAGGCTTCGCGCACCGGCTGGCGCGAAACGCAAAAGCGCGTGGAAATCTCTTTCTCGGACAACAGGGTGCCGGGGGGGATGGTGCAGTCGACGATATCCTTGCGCAGGAAGCGATAGATCTGCTGGTTGACCGGGACGTTGTTGGTGAGACTGTACGTTTCAGACATGGCGACAATCAGGCATCTGGCTGGAATTCGAATGCCACCATACTAGCAGATTATTGGTTGAGGGCGGGGGGATAAATCCACCCGCCGGGTAGGGTAACTCAGTGATGCCAATCCTGATATTCCTGCTTGCGTCGCCCCGGCGCGGTTTCCGGCATCAGGCTCAGACCGATGGCCGACACCACGCCCAGCACCATCATGTAACTCGCCAGCCCGGAGTAGTGGCCGCCGGTCACCTGTAGGATCTTCACCGCCAGCAGCCCGAGAATGCCGCTGCCGATCAGCGATCCTATCTGCCAGATCAGCGCGATGCCGCTGCAGCGCACGCGGGTGGGGAACAGCTCCGGGAAGTAGGAGGCCTGCGGCGCGTAGCACATGCTGTGGCCGAAGGTCAGCACCACGATCATGGCGATCTGCGTTACCCAGAAATTATCGAGGTTGATAGCCATAAAGAACGGCACGATGCACACCACCTGCAGCAGCGCACCGGCGATGTATACCGGTTTGCGTCCCAACCGGTCGGAGAGGCGGCCCATCAGCGGAATGGCGAAAATCTCCAGCAGTACCGCCACGATCATCGCCTCGAGCAGAATGGTTTCGTTGAGGTGGTTGGCCTTGCCGTAGGCCAAGACGATCACGGTAAACATGGCGAAGGCACAGGCTTCGATCAGCTTGGCACACACCCCTTTGCCGATCAGGCCTGGATAGCTGCGGGCCACTTCTACCACCGGCCGACTTTCCACCGCTTTGGTGGCGCGGATCTGGGCAAACACCGGCGACTCGTCGATCTTCAGGCGAATAAACAGGCCGACCAGCACCAGCAGCAGGCTGAGCAGAAACGGAATGCGCCAACCCCAGTCCAGCATCTGCGCCGGCGACAGCAGGGCGGTCAGCAGCGCAAACAACCCGGATGGCAGCAGGAAGCCGGCGGGTGCGCCGATCTGCACCCAGCTGGCGTAGAAGCCGCGCCGCGGCGGCGGCGCGTATTCGGCGGTCATCAGCACTGCGCCGGCCTGTTCGCCGCCGACGCCGAAGCCCTGTAGGACGCGGATGAAAATCAGCGCGAGCGGCGCCCAGATGCCGATCTGTTCATAGGTGGGCAGCAGGCCGATGCAGAAGGTGCCGAGGCCGACGATCAGGATGGTGATCACCAGCGCCTTCTTGCGGCCGACCTTGTCGCCGATGTGGCCGAACACGATGCCGCCCAGCGGGCGCGCCAGGAAACCGACCGCGTAGGTGGCGAAGGCCGCCAGCGTGCTGATCAGCGGATCGGCGCTGGGGAAAAACAGCTGGCCGAAGAACAGCACCGCAGCGGTGCCGTAAGCGAAGAAATCATAATATTCGGCGGCGGTGCCGATGGCCGAAGCGCTGGCGACGCGCCGCAGCAGCGGTTGATTGCCGGTATTGACGGCGTTATGCGTGGTGACGGTCATCGGAAACCTCTCGGTCGGTAAGCGGCAGAGCGGCGACGGCGGCTTTGGCCCCCAGGCTCAGCAGTTGATGATAAGCGTGGCTGACGGCGCGGACGAAGTCAGGCGAGTCGGGCAGATCCTGGCCGAAGACGCTGTCGAGCTGCAGCAGCGCCAGGACGCGGGGCCGGCCTTCCTCGCTGCCGGCGACCAACGCGGCGATGGGGTCGCGCAGCGGATCGCTGATGTCGATCGGCGCGCCTTGCTCATCGCGGCCGCCGACGTAGCGCATCCAGCCGGCGACGCCCAGCGCCAGGCAGTCGAAGCGGCTGCCATGCGCCAGATGCCAGCGGATCGCATCCAGCAGCCGCTGCGGCAGCTTTTGCGTGCCGTCCATGGCGATCTGCGCGGTGCGGTGCTTCAGCGCGCGGTTGCGGAAACGCCGCAGCAGCGAGTCGGCATACTGCGCCAAATCGACGTTCGGCACCTGCAGGGTCGGTGCCTGTTCCGCCAGCATCAGGTGACGGGCGGCGCGGACAAAATCTGCGTCCTGCATGCAGTCGCCGACGTGCTGATAACCGGCCAGATAGCCGAGATAGGCGAGGAACGAATGGCTGCCGTTCAGCATGCGCAGCTTCATCTCCTCAAACGGCAGCACGTCGCTCACCAGTTCGGCGCCGACCTTTTCCCAGGCCGGTCGCCCCTGGGGAAAACGGTCCTCAATGACCCACTGGCTGAACGGCTCGCAGGCCACGCCGACCTCATCCTCGACGCCGCCCAGCCAGGCGTGCAACTGCCGGCGGGTCTCCGGCGTTACTGCCGGCACAATGCGATCCACCATGGTGGAAGGGAAGGCGACCTCTTGACGCACCCAGTCGGCCAGCGCCGGATCCTGCCGCTGCGCCAGGTCGAGCAGCACCTGGTGCGTGACCCGGCCGTTGGCCGGCATATTGTCGCAGGACATCACGGCGAACGGCGGCAGCCCGCGTTCACGGCGCAGGCGCAGCGCCGCCAGCAGCAGCCCCGGCGCCGACTGTGGCTGCGCCGGGTGAGCGATATCATGCGCGATCGCCGGGTGTTCCGTCATCAGCCGGCCGCTGGCAGGGTGGTGGCAATAGCCCTTTTCGCTGATGGTCAGCGAGACGATGGCGATCTCAGGCTGCGTCAGGGCCGCCAGCACCGCCGCCAGCCCGTCGGTTTGCAGGTGCAGCGCCTGGCGCACCACGCCGATGACCCTGCCCCGCCAGCCGTCGTCGTCCATCTCCGCCACCGAGAACAGCAGATCCTGTTGCCGTAGGTCGGCGATCTTTTGCCGGCCGTGCTGCATGCTGATTTCGCAGTAGCCCCAGTCGCTGCCGTGCTCGCTGGCCAGCCTGTCGGCGTACATCGCCTGGTGCGCGCGGTGAAACGCGCCGAAGCCGATATGCACCATGCGCGGTTTCACGCGCTCACGTGCGTAGCCGGGCCGAATAATGGCGGCCGGCAGCGCGCGGTGGTCGGAAAGTCTCATGTTCAATGTCCCTGGAGAGGTAAGCAAAGGGGCGAAGCCGCCCCGCCTGGCGTTATGGTTTTAAGATTTGCACGCCCGCCGTTGCGCGCGGCGCCTTGATCACCAGCAGCACCAGCAGCGCGCCCAGCGCGGCGACGCCGCCCGCCAGCATAAAGGCGCTGTCGAATTTGCCGGTGTTCTGCACGATGTAGCCGGTGACGATCGGCCCGATGATGCCGGAGACGCTGCCGATCAAATGAATGAACCCGCTGGCGCCGCCGACCCGGGATTTATGCACCACGTCCTGGATGATCGCCCAGTAGAGGGCGCCGGTGATGTAAAGGAAGAAGATCGACACCGACATCAGCATCACCGCCGGCACCACGCTGCTGACGGTGCCTGCCAACGCCACGCACACCGCCGCCGCCAGCAGGCTGGTGACCAGCACAATTTTGCGCGACAGCAGCAATTTGCCGGTGATGTTGAAGATTTTGTCGGAAATATAGCCGCCGAGCGCCAGCCCGACGAAGCCGACGATCCACGGGATCATCGTGGTCAGGCTCATCTCCTTGATGTTCAGGTTGTGCGCCTGCACCAGATACGAGGGGAACCAGCTCAGGAAGAAGAACAGAATGTAGTTGTAGCAGAAGAAGGCGAAGGCGGTGACCAGAATGATCGGCTGCTTCAGGTAGTAACCCAGCCCGTGCGCGGCGTCGCTCAGCGCGCTTTCCTCGCCGAGGTTTTCCTGTTTCAGCCGTGCGATCAGCACCCGTTCTTCGGCGCTGATGCGCTGGCTTTTCGCCGGGTTATCCGCCACCACGAAGAACCACACCAGCATCCAGACGATGCCGATGGCGCAGATGATCATAAACGCCGGCCGCCAGCCGAACGCCAGCGCCAGATAGCCGACGATCGGCCCGGCCACCGCGCCGCCCAACGGCGAACCGGCGCTGAGCAAGCCCATGGCGGTCGCCGCCTGTTTCTTCGGGAACCAGCCGTTGATCATCTTGTTGGCCGAGGCGCAGATCGGCCCTTCGGCCATGCCGAACAGGACGCGCAGGATCAGCATCGAGTAAAAACCGGTGGCGATCGCCGTCATGCCGCAGAAGAGGGACCACAGACCGACCGCCACGCCCAGCACCAGCGTCGGGCCGAAACGGTCGACCGCCAGCCCGCCGACGAAGTTGAAGATGGCGTAGCCGAAGAAGAAGCTGCCGAAGATCAGGCCGAACTGTTCGGCGTTCAGCATCAGATCCTGTTCGATCATCGGCACGGTGATCGACAGCGCCACGCGATCGAGGTAATTGATCATGTAGACCATGAACAGCAGGAACACGATGGTCCAACGCAGGTTTTTAAACATAAAGCACTCCACTGGGTGTCGTTTTAATCGTGATGCTTCGTTGTTTGCACGGGCGGCGGGTGCCGCCCAATGCCCCGATGCGGCCTTGGCGTTACTCGAACTGCAGCAGCACCTTGCAGCAGGTGCGCTGATCCCGCTCGAACATCCGCATCGCCCGTTCGACGTCGCCGGCGGGCACGCAGTGGGTGAGCAGCCGCTGCGGGTCTAGCTTGCCGTCCGCCATCCAGGCGATCACCTGCGGGAAGCGCGCGCTGTTCAGGCGCGAGGAGAAGATCGACAGCTCTTTGCTGGTGATGCTCTGCTGGGTCAGGGTGCAGGCGTCGCCGGAAAAGCCCATGATGCCGATGCGCGCCGCCGGCGAGGCCAGCGCGATCGCCTCCGGTAAAATAGAAGGGTGGCAGGCGGCATCAACGATCAGCGTCGGCTGAATGCCGCGCTGCTGCAGCGTCTGCGGCAATGCGGCCTCGGCGTTGTTGAACGTCTCGTCGGCGCCGTTGGCGCGCGCCATGTCCAGCCGCTCGGCGATGCGATCGACGACCCACACCTGCTTGACGCCGTACACGCCTTTCAGCGTCTGGATCACCGTGAGCCCCATCGGCCCGGCGCCGTAGATCAGCGCGATGTCGTCAGGGCGCGGTTGCAGGTGGGCGGTGATGTTGGCGGCGATGCTGAAGGGTTCGATCATCGCGGCGTGGCGATCGCTGATGGCCGGCGGAACCGGATAGGCGTTGCGCGCCGGTACGCAGGCGTAGTCGCTGAAGCCGCCGTCGCGATGCACGCCGATCACCTGCAGCGAGGTGCAGACGTTGGGGCGGCCGACCGAACAGGGATAGCAGTGGCCGCAGCTCACCACCGGATCTACCGAGACGCGTTCGCCGAGGCGCGCCGGATCGACGCCTTCGCCCAGCGCATCGATCAGGCCGAAGAACTCGTGGCCGATCACCCGCGGATAGCGGGCGAACGGGTTATGGCCGTGATAGATATGGACGTCGGAGCCGCAGATGCCGGCGAATTTCACCTTGACCCGCACCTCGCCGGCCGCCGGCTGCGGCAGCGCGCGCGTCTGCAGCGCCAGGCGCCCAGGCTGTTCGATCACGACGCTGCGCATGGTGTTTACCAGTTCCATAAGGTGCCATCCTCCAGACGCGCGACCGGCAGGTAGGCCGGTTCATACGGGTAACGGGCCGCCAGCTTCTCATCGAACTCGATGCCGATGCCCGGCTTGTCGCCCGGATGCATATAGCCGTCGTCGAACGTCCAGCTGTGCGGGAACACCTCGAGCATCTGCTCGGAATAGCCCATGTATTCCTGCACGCCGAAATTCGGTACCCACAGATCGAAATGCAGCGCCGCCGCCATGCAGATCGGCGACAGATCGGAAGGGCCGTGGGAGCCGGTGCGCACCTGATACAGCGAGGCGAAGTCGGCGATGCGCCGCATGCCGGTAATGCCGCCCGCGTGCGTCAGGGTGGTGCGGATGTAGTCGATCAGCTGCTCTTCAATCAGCTGTTTGCAGTCCCAGATGCTGTTGAACACCTCGCCGACGGCGATCGGCGTGACGGTATGCTGGCGAATCAGGCGGAAACAGGCCTGGTTTTCCGCCGGCGTCGGATCTTCCATCCAGAACAGGCGATACGGCTCGGCGCTTTTGCCGAAGCGCGCCGCTTCGATCGGCGTCAGGCGGTGGTGCATGTCGTGCAGCAGGTGCTCGTTGAAGCCGAACCTGTTGCGCACCGCATCGAACAGTTTGGGGGTGAAATCGAGGTATTTTTCCGTCGACCACAGCTGCTCTTCCGGCCAGTCACCCTTGGTGGCCGGCTCATAGGCCTGGCCTTTCCCCTTGGCCATGCCGTAGGTGGTTTTCATGCCCGGCACGCCGCATTGGACGCGGATCGCCTTGAAGCCTTGCTCTTTATGCTTGGCGTAGTCGTCGAGCACCTCGTCGATCGAGTGGCCGGTGGTGTGGCAATACACCATCACCCCCGAACGCGACGCGCCGCCCAACAACTGGTACAGCGGCATGTTGGCGGCCTTGGCCTTGATGTCCCACAGCGCCATGTCGACGGCGGAAATGGCCGACATGGTCACCGGGCCGCGCCGCCAGTAAGCGCCTTTGTAGAAGAATTGCCAGAGGTCTTCGATCCGCTGCGCGTCGCGGCCGATCAGCTGCGGGCAGAGGTGATCTTTCAGGTAAGAGGCCACCGACAGTTCACGCCCGTTCAGCGTGGCGTCACCGAGGCCGACGATGCCGTCATCGGTGGTGATCTTCAGCGTGACAAAGTTGCGCCCCGGGCAGGTGACGAACACCTCGGCGTTGACGATTTTCATAACCTTCACATCCTGTAGCTGCGGAGAGATAGCGCGAAAATACGCCATGAACTAACTACCATACAAGTATGAATTAATGAATTTGCCGGAGAGGATCACATTTGATCGCGAGCGGAAGCGGGTAAGCGGAGGGGGAAGAAGCGGGGCGCAGCGGCTGCGCCCGACAAGGTCAGCCCAGCAGGGCGCAGTTAGGCGGCAGGCGGCATTCGATGGCCTGCGGCAACACTTCGATGCGGAAATGACGGCCTTTGAGCGGCTCGCCGTCGAGGTTGAAAGTCATCTCATGCGGCGCGTCGATCTCGAGCCACGGCAGCGCTGCGCTGAGGATGCTGTTGCTCTCTTCGTCGTTGAACAGGGCGGCGACCAGCGCCGGCAGCAGTTCATCGGCGATCAGCAGGCGCAGCTGCAGCAGGCCGTCGTTGATCAGCGCGCTGGGGCACAGCTCCTGGCCGCCGCCGGCCTGTTTGCCGTTGCCGATGCCGATCACCAGCGCCTCGCCGGCCCAGCGGAAGTCCGGTCCGCGAATTTCACAGCGGTCGGCCTGCAGCGTATCCATGCGCAGCAAGCCGTGCACGAAGTAGGACACGCCGCCCAACGCTGCCTTCAGCTTCTCCGGCGTTTCGGTGGTGATGCGGGTGCCGAAGCCGCCGGTGGCCATGTTGATGAAGTAGCGCTCGCCGTTGACCTTGGCCAGATCGATCGGCACCGAGCGGCCCTTGATCGCCAGCTGCAGCGCCTGTTCCGGCGACGGGGGAATATTGCAGGCCATGGCGAAATCGTTGGCGGTGCCGAGCGGCAGGATGCCCAGCACCGGCCGGTTGTGCGCCGGCAGTTGCACCAGCGCGGCCGCCACTTCGTTGATGGTGCCGTCACCGCCGCCGGCGACGACGGTGCCGACGCCGAGCTGTGCGGCTTCCGCGACGTAGCGCGCGGCGTCGCCGTGCTCCCAGGTCACGCGCACGTGCAGCGTGATGCGTTCTGCGCGCAGGCGTTTGACCGCCTGACGCAGCTCTTCGTTACCGGCGCCTTTGCCGTTGAGAATAAGCAGGGCGGGCCCATGTGAGTGTTGAGGCATTGCCGATCTCCTCCGGCGGAAAACCAAGAATGCCTCAAGATAAACCAGCTGCCGCCACCAGGCCATCAGAATATTCAGCTAATTCTGGTTATTCCCCGGCGTTCAGTGAATATGAAGCAAGGCGAATTTATCTGAATTTTACGCGGAAATAATCCAGGTTTTAAAGACGAGAGGATTAATCGCTGTAGCGTTATTTATATATCGAAGCGGCGTGATTATTATTATTAAAACGGATAACGAGAATAAGTTATGGAAATAGGCGCAGCAAAAAAAATAGGCGGGCCCATAAAGAAAAAGCCAGCCCAAGGGAGATTGGGCCGGCTAAGGAGGTGGTTCCTAGTATTGCTATGCAAATATTTTCGTTGTTCGTTTTAAGCAGCGTGATAGTAACCAAGCTGCGCGCACATTGATGTGATCCAATTCTAATATTTGCTAAAAATCGCCGCCGAATGACGGCGATTCATTTTTATGCCCCGGCGCTATTTTCTTCCGCCAAATTGCGGATCAGCAACGCATAATTGAGATCGATATCCTGCGGGATCGGCAAATAAACGATATGGCCGTTGCCCGGCGCCACCTCAATCGGTTCGCCTTTCTTATTTTGCATGCTTTCGAGGGTGAAGACCACGTTGCCGCCCGGCGTCATCATCTCGACGCTGTCGCCGAGCGCGAACTTATTCTTCACGTCGACCTCTGCCCAGCCATCGCGGCGCACACCGGTGAATTCGCCGACGAACTGCTGGCGCTCGGAGAGCGAGGAGCCGTAGTCGTAATTCTGCTGCGCTTCGTGCACGTGGCGGCGCAGGAAGCCTTCGGTGTAGCCGCGGTGCGCCAGGCCTTCCAGCGTGGTAAGCAGGGTCGGATCGAAGGGTTTGCCGGCGGCCGCGTCGTCGATGGCGCGGCGGTAGACCTGGGCGGTGCGGGCGCAGTAGTAGAAGGACTTGGTGCGGCCTTCGATCTTCAGCGAGTGCACGCCGAGCTGCGTCAGACGCTCCACGTGCTGGATGGCGCGCAGATCCTTGGAGTTCATGATATAGGTGCCGTGCTCGTCTTCGAAGGCGCTCATATATTCGCCTGGTTTTTGCGCTTCAGACAGCATGAACACCTTGTCGGTCGGCGCGCCGATGCCCAGCGTCGGCTCGACGGTTTGCACCGGGATCGGCTCGTGCAGGTGCACGATATTGCCGGTGTCGTCCTCTTTGCCTTCTTCAGCCTTATACTGCCAGCGGCAGGCGTTGGTGCAGGTGCCCTGGTTGGGATCGCGCTTGTTGATATAGCCGGACAGCAGGCAGCGGCCGGAGTAGGCCATGCACAGCGCGCCGTGGACGAAGATCTCCAGCTCCATGTCCGGCACTTCGGCGCGGATCTCGGCGATCTCTTCCAGCGACAGCTCGCGCGAGAGGATCACGCGGGTCAGACCCATTTGCTTCCAGAACTTCACCGTCGCCCAGTTAACGGCGTTGGCCTGCACCGACAGGTGGATGTCCATCTGCGGGAAGGCTTCGCGCACCATCATGATAAGGCCGGGATCGGACATGATCAGCGCATCCGGGCCCATATCGATAACCGGCTTCAGATCGCGCAGGAAGGTTTTCAACTTGGCGTTGTGCGGGGCGATGTTCACCACCACGTAGAATTTTTTGCCCAGCGCATGGGCTTCATTGATGCCCTGCGCCAGATTCTCGTGGTTGAATTCGTTGTTGCGCACCCGCAGGCTGTAGCGCGGCTGGCCGGCGTAAACCGCATCGGCGCCATAGGCGAAGGCGTAACGCATGTTTTTCAGCGTTCCGGCCGGGGAGAGAAGTTCCGGTGTAAACATAGTGTGTCTCGGTCTGATTTCAGGTCAGTATACCTCTGTCTTTCGAACTGCAGCGTTGTTGGCTGCATTCGCTCACTCCAGTCACTTGGTTGAACAAGCTCCTGGAGACTCACGAACTTGCCGCCTAGCTGCCGTATGAAAGCCAGTGGGTATATCGCGCCCCAGATGGCGCAGCAAAAGCGGGGAATTGTAGCCGCAGCGCGGCAAGAAATCAGCAGTTAACCGGATTTATTCAAGGGAGATTGATCCCGGTCAAACGGAAAACGCGCGATGGCGGCCACCGCGCGGGCGACACGGGGGATCAGGCGCTCAAATCGCGGATATCGGTGGTCGGGCCGTTTTTCATCACCGACTGGATACCGTTTTTGGCCGCGCTTTCGGAGCTGTACATTTCGCTGACGCCGATCACCTGATGGTTCTTGGCCTTCAGCACAAAATAGGGCTGATTGCTGGTGCTGTGCTTCAGTTCAAACTGCGCTTCGTGCGGCGCATTGGTCTGCACCGAGGCGATGCCGTTCTCCGCCGACGCTTTGCTGGCGTACATCTCGCTGGCCAGAATGATCTCGCCGTTACTGGCTTTCAGGTTGAAGTGGTACTGTCCGTTCTTTGCTTTTTTCAGCTCGTAATGACCGATTGCCATGGTTCTTCTCCTGTAGGTTCCGATTCGTGATGTAAGTGTAGCCAATCGCTTGAAAATCGGCGGCTAAACCTCACAGCAGCTTAGTCTAAAAAATGCGCAGTTTTCTTGCGCCGGCGCGGAGTTTTCATCCGAGAATCCCGGCGCCGCACGGGAAGCTAAGGGAAGGCGTGGTGATTGCGCAGTGCGCCGCATAATGACAATTACGTGGTTTCATCGAGCAGCATTGCGCGTTACCGTTTGCCCGCTACGTAAAGGTGAGTAAAAAGTGAGCGATACATCTTGGCATCGACACGCTACAGGCATATGCTTTGGCCTATGCCTGCTGTGGAGGTGTCGAGATGGAAAGAATCGCAAAGCTGTTTAAAAACGGCAGAAATCAGGCGGTGAGGTTACCGGTGGAATTTGAATTTGATACGGATCGTGTGTATATCCGTCGCGATCGGGAGGGCAACGTGATTTTATCCAAATATCCGGCAAAGCCGGACAGCTGGGCACCGCTGCTGAGCATTATCGCCCAAACGCCGGTGCCGCAAGAGTTTCTTGGCGCGGAAGATCGTCAGCAAGGGGTTGCAGAGCGCGATCCTTTCTCAGAGGAAGAGTAGGCGATGTACATGTTTGATACCAACACCGTCGGCCACCTGTTTCGGCAGCATCCGCAGGTGCTAAGCATCATGGAAAAGCTTCCGCCTTCTGCCGTGTGCATTTCCAGCGTCACGGAGGCGGAACTGCTTTACGGTGTGGCTAAACGGCGGAACAAGGCGTTGCAAAGCATGGTCGAGGCCTTTCTTGCCGCGGTGACGGTCTATGCATGGGATAGCGAGGCCGCCCGCTGCTACGGTGAAATGCGCGCGAACATGGAGAGAAAGGGCAAAATCATGGGCGCGCTGGATCAACTGATCGCCGCTCACGCGCAGAGCCGTGGCGCGACGCTGGTGACCAACGATCGCGCATTTGCCATGGTGCCCGGGTTGGCGGTTGAAGACTGGACGCGCTGATCCCCTAAACCCCATTCACCAGCCGGCAGGGCTCGGCTTCCCAGCGGTAGCCCACGCCGTATACCGAGCGAATAAAGGATTTTTCCCCGTCGATCAGTTCCAGCTTGCGGCGCAGGTTTTTGATGTGGCTGTCGATGGTGCGATCGGTGACCACCCGATAGTCGTCATACAGGTTGTTCAGCAGCTGCTCGCGTGAAAACACGTTGCCCGGCTGGCTGGCCAGCGTTTTCAGCAGGCGGAATTCCGCCGGCGTCAGATCCAGCAACTGCCCCTGATAGCTGGCCTGGAAACGCGGCTCATCGATGTGCAGCAGGTCATCTTCCCGCGCGCTCTCCTGCGGCCGATAGCTGCGGCGCAGAATGGTTTTCACCCGCGCCACCACTTCGCGCGGGCTGTAGGGTTTGCAGATGTAATCGTCGGCGCCGATCTCCAGCCCCAGCAGGCGATCGATCTCTTCGATTTTCGCCGTCACCATCACGATAGGCACGTCGCTGAAGCGGCGCAGCTCGCGGCACACCGTCAGGCCGTCGGCACCCGGCAACATCAGGTCGAGCAAAATCAGCGCCGGCGGATGCTGGTGCACGGTCGGCACCACCTCGTTGCCGTTGGTCAGCCAGCGGGTGGCGTAACCCGCCGCCTGCAGATAGTCCACCAGCAGCTGGCCCAGCTTGGGCTCATCTTCAACAATCATGATCTGCACGGGGTGATTCTGAATGTCCATCAGGGCGCCTTATTTTTTATCGGGGTAGCAAATTCTACTGTAATGCGCACGCCGCCTAAAGGCGAATGCTCGGCGCGGATTTTCCCGTCGTGGGCTTCCACGATGTTGTGGCAGATCGCCAGCCCCAGCCCGGAACCGCCGCTGGCGCGGTTGCGTGAACCTTCCGCCCGGTAGAAACGTTCGAAAATGCGCGTCAGCTGCTGATCGCTGATGCCCGGCGCGCTGTCCTGCCAGTAGAGGAACAGCCGCCCCGGCTGCAGCTCGGCGCTGATTTCCAGCCGGCCGCCGGCGTCGGTGTAGCGCAGGCTGTTTTCCAGCAGGTTATTGAACAGCTGGTTCAAACGGTCGGGATCGCCGAACAGCGGCGCCTGGGCCGGCAGATGCGTAACGATCTCCAGCCCTTTGGCGCGGAAGCGTTCGCGAAAGGCGGCGACGGCGATCTGCAGCAGGTGCACGCAGTCCACCGACGATTTGCGATAGGCCAGCGCACCGAGATCGGAAAGCGACAGCTGGTGCAGATCGTCGACCAATTTAGTCAGGGTAGACACCTCGGCCTGCAGCGAACTGAGCGACGCCGGCGTCGGCTGGCGCACGCCGTCCTGCAGCGCCTCCAGCTCGCCCCGCAGCACTGCCAGCGGCGTGCGCAGCTCGTGCGAGACGTCGGCCATAAAAGCGCGGCGCATCTGTTCGTTTTTCTCCAGCGAGGTGGCCAACTGGTTGAAGTCGTGCGCTAGCCGGCCCAGTTCATCCTGGCTGCTGACCGCCACGCGGGTGGTGAAATCGCCCGCCGCCAGGCGATGGGTGCCCGCCACCAGGCGCTTGACCGGGGCCAGCATGCCGCGCGACAGCAGCCAGGTCACCGCCGCCGCCAGCAGGGTGGAGAGCGCGACGATGATCCAGCTGGTGCGCCGCTGCTGGCGATCGAAGTTGATGTCGGTGTTGCGCGTCAGGCGCTCGACCGGGGTGGTGATCACCCAGCCGACGATCTCGTTGTTGTAGCGGATCGGGTGGCGCGGGCCCTCTTTCGGGACCGGCCCGGAGTGGCCTACCAGGCGGTTGAACTGGCTGTCCACCACCCAAAACTGGGTGCGCCAGCCCTTGGGCGGCAGGTTGTGGCTGCTGTCGCTGTTCTGTTCGAACGAGCGCATGATCTGGTAGATCACCTGATCGTTGTTGCGCAGGAACACCCAGTTGCCGTGGTGGCTGTACTGTTCCTCCAGCGCTTCGCTCAGCATATTGATGCGCTGCTCGTTGCTGTGCTTGATGTAGTCGATAAAGCCGCGTTCAAAGCTGACGCGCACCCCCCAATGCATGGTGATCAGCACCAGCATGCAGGTGGCGAAAATGGCCAGGAACAGTTTCCCGGTAATGCCTATCTTCATTGCAACCTCGTTGAACCGGTACCCGGCTCTTTGGTCAGCGTGCGGTTGGGCGCGCTATCGGCCGGCACGCGCGCGAAGGCCAGTGCGGGCAGAGCGATAATCAACGCCATACAGCAGTAGCTGTAAATAAATGCGCTGTGGATGGCCGGGCTGTCGGCTACCACCTGGTGATGGGCGAAGCTGCCGATCAAGATGCCGGCAACGCTGACGCCAAGGCTCATCGACAGCTGCATGACCATCGACAACAGGCTATTGCCGCTGCTGGCCAGCCGATCCGGCAGGTCTTTCAGCGTCAGGGTGTTCATCGCCGAGAAGCGCAGCGAGTTGACCATCCCCTGGAAGAACAGCACCACCGGCAGCAGCCACAGCCAGCCGAGCATCGCCGCCAACAGGAAGCTCAGGCTGACCAGCGCCAGCAGCAGCGTGGCGGCCACCAGCACGTTGCGGTAGCCAAAGCGGTTGACCACCTGTACCACGATGCGTTTCATGCCCATGCTGCCGATGATCATCGGGATCATCATCAGCCCGGCGTGGAACGGCGTGAAACCCATGCCCACCTGCAGGAACAGCGGCGTCATGAACGGTAGCATGCCGCTGCCGATGCGCCCCAGCAGGCTGGCCAGCAGCCCGATCTTGTAAGTCGGGGTGCGCAGCAGCCGCAGCGAGAACAGGGCGCGGCTATTGCCGTAGGCATGCCAAACATACCCCAACAGCGTCGCAACGCCCAGCGCCACCAGGCCGGCGATGGCGCTGCCGGAGAGCCCCATGCCCTTGTGGCCGTCGAGCGCCAGCGTCAGCGACGCCATGCCGATCGCCAGCAGGATAAAGCCGCTGAGGTCGAAGCGTCGGGTCTGCATTTGGTAGTTGGGCATCAGCAGCAGCGTGGCGATGGCGCCTACGATGCCCACCGGAATATTGATCAGGAAAATCCAGTGCCAGCTGGCGTATTGCACCAGAAAGCCGCCCAGCGCCGGCCCCATCAGCGGGCCGATCTGGCCCGGCAGCGTCACGAAGGTCATCGCCGCCATGTACTGCTCGCGCGGCACGATCTTCATCACCGTCAGGCGGCCGACCGGCACCATCATCGCGCCGCCGATGCCCTGAATCACGCGCGAGGCGATCAGTTCGTTCAGGGTTTCCGAGCGGGCGCAGAGAATGGAGCCGAGGGTGAACAGCACGATGGCGCTGAAAAACACCCGCTGTACGCCGACCTTGTCCGCCAGCCAGCCGCTGGCCGGCAGCGTTACCGCCACCGTCAGTACATAGGAGACGATCACTGACTGCATGCGCAGCGGGTTCTCCCCCAGACTGGCGGCCATCGAGGGCAGGGCGGTGTTGACGATAGTGGTATCCAGCGTCTGCATAAAGAAGCCGAATGCCACTATCCAGAGTTGCCAGCGTACCGTGGCGGCGTGTTTCATCAGCATCGGTCGGCCATTAGTGTGGCAGCGGGGCCAGTTGCTTGTTGCGGCGGAACTTCGCCTGCAGCCGGTCGAAGTAAAGATAGACCACCGGCGTGGTGTACAGCGTCAGCAGCTGGCTCATCACCAGACCGCCGGCGATGGTGATGCCGAGCGGCTGGCGCAGCTCTGCGCCGTCGCCGCTGGCCAGCACCAGCGGCAGCGCGCCGAACAGCGCCGCCAGCGTGGTCATCATGATCGGCCGGAAACGCAGCAGGCTGGCCTGGAAAATCGCCTCGCGGGCGCTGATGCCGCCATTGCGCTGCGCCTCGAGCGCGAAGTCGACCATCATGATGGCGTTTTTCTTCACGATGCCGATCAGCAGCATGATGCCGATCAGCGCAATCAGGCTGAACGGCGCGCCGAACAGCTCGAGCGCCAGCAGCGCGCCCACGCCGGCGGAAGGCAGCGTGGAGAGGATGGTCAGCGGATGGATATAGCTCTCGTACAGCACGCCGAGCACGATGTACACCGTGGCGATCGCCGCCAGGATCAGGATCACCTGCGATTTCAGGGTCTCCTGGAACACTTGGGCGGTGCCGGCGAAGGCGCCGCGCACCGTAGGCGGTACGCCGAGCTGGGTCATGGCGCGGGTGACGGCGTCGGTGGCGTCGCCGAGGCTGGCCCCGAGCGGCAGGTTGAACGAGATAGTGGAGGCGGCGGACAGCCCCTGATGGTTGACCGCCAGCGGCGTATTGGCCGGCTGCCAATGCGCGAAATAGGAGAGCGGTATCGCCTTGCCTTCGCTGTTGATGATGAACATTTTGTCCAGCGAACTCACGTCCTGGGTGTAGGGCGGCGCCACTTCCATCACCACCTTGTATTGGTTGAGCGGCTGATAGATGGTCGAGATCTGCCGTTGGCCGAAGGCGTTGTTCAACAGGTTGTTGGCGTCGGACACCGAGATGCCGAGGCGCGACATGGTGTCGCGATCGTAAATCAGATCCATCTCCGAGCCTTTATCCTGCTGATCCGAGTTGACGTCCGCCAGCTCTGGCAGGGCGGCCAGCGCGGTGCGGATTTTCGGCTCCCAGGTACGCAGGGCGCTCAAATCGTCCGACAGCAGCGTGTACTGGTAGCTGGCGTTGGCCTGCCGGCCGCCGACGCGGATATCCTGCACCGCCATCAGGAACAGACTGGCGCCGGGTTCTTTTGCCAGCTTGGTGCGCAGGCGGGCGATCACCTGCTGCGCGCTCTCTTTGCGTTCGGACAGCGGTTTAAGCGCGATGAACATCGAACCGCTGTTGGTGCGCGAACCGCCGGTAAAGCCGGTGACGTTATCCACCGCCGGATCGTCGCGCACGATGGTCATGAAATCCTGCAGTTTCTGGCGCATGGCCTGGAACGAAATGCTCTGATCGGCCTGAATCGACCCCATCAGACGGCCGGTATCCTGTTCCGGGAAGAAGGTTTTCGGGATGCTGATATACAGCCAGACGTTCAGCGCCACCGTCGCCAGCAGGATCGCCAGCACCCATCGGGCATGGTCGAGCACCCAGTGCAGCGAGCGGCCGTAGCCCTGCTGCAGTTTCATCAACAGCTTGCCGAAGCCGCGCACGCGCTGCTGCGCGCGTTCCGTTTGCGGGCGCAGCAGGTAGGCGCACATCATCGGCGTGAGCGTCAGCGAGATGATCAGCGACAGCCCGATAGACACCGACAGGGTAACGGCGAACTCGCGGAACAGGCGCCCCGGCAGCCCCTCCATCAGCAGCAGCGGAATGAATACCGCCACCAGCGACATGCTCATCGAAAGCACGGTAAAGCCGACCTCGCGTATCCCTTGCAGCGCCGCCTGCAGCGGCTTGATACCGGCTTCCACGTGGCGGGAAATGTTTTCCAGCACCACGATGGCGTCGTCCACCACGAAGCCGGTGGCGATGGTCAGCGCCATCAGCGACAGGTTGTTGAGGCTGAAACCGCACAGATACATGGCGGCGAAGGTGCCGATCAACGACACCGGCACCGCGACGGCGGGGATCAGCGTGGCGCGGCCGGAGCGCAGGAAGGCGAACACCACCAGGATCACCAGCGCGATGGCGATGACCAGCGATTGCTCCACTTCCGCCAGCGAGGCGCGAATGGTCGGCGAGCGATCCTGCGCGATGTTCAGCTTGATCGAGGCCGGAATGCTGGCCTGCAGATCGGGCAGCTCGGCGCGGATGCGATCGACGGTGGCGATGATGTTGGCGTCCGGCGAGCGGCTGACCACCAGCAGGATCGCCGGTTGGGCGTTGGTCATCCCGGCGTTGCGCACGTCCTGCACCGAGTCGATGACGTTGGCGACGTCGCTCAGCCGGACGGCGGAGCCGTTGTTGTAATGCACAATCAGCGGCTTGTAGCCCTCGGCCTTCTTGATCTGGTCGTTGCTCTGGATCTGCCAGCGCTTGTCCTGGCTTTCGGTCGAGCCGAGCGGCGTGCGCAGGTTGGCGTTGCTGATGGCCTGGCGCACGCTGTCCAGCGATACGCCCTGGTTAAACAGCGCGGAAGGATTCAGCTCCACCCGCACCGCAGGCAGCGAGCTGCCGCCGACGGTGACGTCGCCGACGCCCTCGGTCTGGGCGATTTTCTGCGCCAGCTGGGTGGAGGCGAAGTCGTAAAGTTGCCCCTGGCTGTAGGTGTCGGAGGTGAGCGTCAGGATCATGATCGGTGCGTCCGACGGGTTCATCTGCCGATAGGTCGGGCGGCTCGGCATGCCGGAGGGCAGCAGGCTTTGCGCGGCGTTGATCGCCGCCTGCACGTCGCGCGCCGCGCCGTTGATGTCGCGGCTGAGATCGAACTGCAGGATCACGCGGGTGCTGCCGAGCGAGCTCATCGAGGTCATTTCGTTAACCCCGGCGATGCGGCTGAGCGCACGCTCCAGCGGGGTGGCGACCGAGGTCGCCATGGTTTCCGGATCGGCGCCCGGTAGGGAAGCGGAGACCGAAATCACCGGGTAGTCCACCTGCGGCAGCGGCGCGACGGGCAGCAGGCTGAAGCCCAGCGCGCCCGCCAGCGCGATAGCCAGCGTCAGCAGGGTGGTGGCCACCGGCCGGAAGATAAACAGCGAGAAGAATTTCACGGTGTCTCCCGTGCTTCTTCTTTGGCGTGGGTGTTGCGCGCCAGTTTATCGAACAGCAGGTAAATCACCGGGGTGGTGAACAGCGTCAGGATCTGGCTCATGATCAGGCCGCCGACCATGCAGATGCCGAGCGGCCGGCGCAGCTCCGCGCCGACGCCGGTGCTGAGCATCAGCGGCAGCGCGCCAAGCAGGGCGGCCAGCGTGGTCATCAGGATCGGCCTAAAACGCAGCAGGCAGGCCTGATAGATGGCGTCATAGGGCTTCATGCCCTGCTCGCGTTCGGCGGCCAGGGCGAAGTCGATCATCATGATGGCGTTTTTCTTCACGATGCCGATCAGCAGGATAATACCGATGATGGCGATCACGTCCAGCTCGCTGCCCGCCAGCATCAGCGCCAGCAGCGCGCCAACCCCGGCGGTCGGCAGGGTGGAGAGGATGGTGACCGGATGGATGAAGCTTTCATACAGCACGCCCAGCACGATATACATCGCCACCACCGCCGCCAGGATCAGCCACAGCGTGCTGCCGAGCGCCGCCTGGAAGGCCAGGGTCGCGCCCTGGAACTTGGTGGTGATGTCTTTCGGCATCGCCAGGGTCTTCTCGACCTGGGTAATGGCGTTGACCGCTTCTTCCAGCGAGTAGCCCTCCGCCACGTTGAAGGAGACGGTGGTCGCCGGGAACTGATCGAGGTGGTTGATCGCCAGCGGCCCGTTGCGCTGTTCGATTTTGGCGAGGGTATTCAGCGGCACCACGGCGCCGGTACTGCTGGTGAGGCGGATATCGTTCAGCGCCGCCAGCCCCGGCGTCGCCTGCACGTCATGCTCCAGCACCACGCGGTACTGGTTGGCCTGGGTGTAGATGGTGGAGATCAGGCGCTGGCCGAAGGCATTGTACAGCGCGCTGTCCACGTCGCTCATCTGGATGCCGAGGCGCGACGCCGAATCGCGATCGACGTTGATATAGGCCTCCAGCCCCTGATCCTGCCAGTCGCTGCTGACATCCTGCAGCTCGGGCGTCTGCCGCAGTTCGTCGATCAGCTGCGGCACCCATTGGCTGAGCTGCTCGAGGGACATCGCCTGCAGGGTGAACTGGTACTGCGTGCGGCTGACCTGGGTGTCGATGGTCAGATCCTGCACCGGTTGCAGATAGAGCTTCAGGCCGGGCAGCGCTGCCGCCTTCTCCTGCATCCGGTCGATGATGGTCTGCAGGCTGTCGCTGCGTTCGCTCAGCGGCTTCAGGTTGATCTGCAGCCGGCCGCTGTTGAGGGCGGCGTTGGTGCCGTCGACGCCGATAAACGAGGTCAGGCTCTCTACCGCCGGATCTTGCAGCACCTGCGCGGCGACCTGCTGTTGCAGCACCGCCATTTTGCTGAACGACACCGACTGCGGCGCTTCCAGCGTGCCCTGGATCAGGCCGTTGTCCTGAATCGGGAAGAAGCCTTTGGGGATGAACAGGTAAAGCAGCACGGTGACGGCCAGGGTGCTCAACGCCACGCACAGCGTCAGCCACTGGTGGGCGAGCACGACTTTCAGCCAGCGGCCGTAGCCGGCGATCACGCGTTCGAAGAAACGTTCCGAGGCAGCGGAGAAACGGTTCTGCTTGCGCAGCGACTCATGGCTCAACAGGCGGGCGCACATCATCGGCGTCAGCGTCAGCGACACCACGGCGGAGATCAGAATCGCCACCGCCAGCGTCACGGCGAACTCGCGGAACAGGCGGCCGACGATGTCGCCCATGAACAGCAGCGGGATCAGCACCGCCACCAGCGAGAAGGTCAGCGAGATGATGGTGAAGCCGATTTCGCCGGCCCCTTTCAGCGCGGCGTCGAGCGGTTTTTCGCCTTTCTCGATGTAGCGCGAGATGTTCTCGATCACCACGATGGCGTCGTCCACCACGAAGCCGGTGGCGATGGTCAGCGCCATCAGCGTCAGGTTGTTGATGGAGAAACCGAGGAAGTACATGGCGGCGAAGGTGCCGACCAGCGACAGCGGCACCGCCACGCTGGGGATAATGGTTGCCGGCACGTTGCGCAGGAACACGTAAATCACCATCACCACCAGCGCGATCGCCAGCAGCAGCTCGAACTGCACGTCGCTGACCGAGGCACGAATGGTGGTGGTGCGATCGGTCAGCACTTTGACGTCGACCGACTTGGGCAGGCTTTTAATCAGCGTCGGCAGCATTTCGCGAATGCTGTCGGCGGTGGTGATGACGTTGACGCCGGGCTGGCGCTGAATGTTCAGCACGATCGCCGGCTGCTTGTTGGCCCAGGCCGCCAGCCGGGTGTTCTCCGCACCCTGTTCGACGGTGGCGATGTCCTGCAGGCGGATCGGCGCGCCGTTTTTGTAGGCGACGATCAGCCGCCGGTACTCATCGGCGGACTTCATCTGATCGTTGGCGGACAGAGTGACCGAGCGGGTCGGGCCGTCCAGGCTGCCTTTGGCGGAGTTGACGTTGGCGGCCGTGATGGCGGTGCGCACGGTTTCGCTGTCGAGCCCGTTGGCCGCCATGGCCGGCGCGTTGAGCTTCACGCGTACCGCCGGGCGTTGGCCGCCGGAAAGGGTGACCAGACCGACGCCGGTCACCTGGGAAATTTTTTGCGCCACGCGGGTTTCCACCATGTCTTCCACCTGCGTCATCGGCATGGCGGTGGAGGTCACGGCCAGCGTCAGGATCGGCGGATCGGCGGGGTTAACCTTGCTGTAGATTGGCGGATAGGGCAGATCGGTCGGCAGCAGGTTGGTGGCGGAGTTGATCGCCGCCTGCACCTCCTGCTCGGCAATATCCAGCGACAGCGCCAGCTGGAACTGCAGGGTGATCACCGAGGCGCCGCCGGAGTTCTGCGACAGCATCTGCTTGAGGCCGGACATCTGGCCGAACTGGCGTTCCAGCGGCGCGGTGATGGCGGAGGTCACCACGTCCGGGCTGGCGCCGGGGTACAGCGTAACCACCTGAATGGTCGGATAGTCCACTTCCGGCAGGGCGGAAACCGGCAGCGCGCGGTAGCCGATGATCCCCGCCAGCAGGATCGCCACCATCAGCAGCGTGGTGGCGACCGGGCGCAGAATAAACAGGCGGGACGGGCCGCCGCCGGGGTTCGGCGTCATCACCTGCATCAGGCTTTCTCCCGCTTAGCGTGCGGCGTAGCGTTGCCGCCGGCCGCTTTGGTTTGCGGCGTCACCACCTCAACCTTCATGCCCTCCGTCAGTTGGTCGATGCCGTCGGTCACCACGCGTTGCCCGGCGTTCAGGCCGCTGGCGATGACCACGTTCTGGCTGTCTTCAATGCCGACGGTGACCAGGCGTTTGCTGACTTTATTCTCATCGTCCATCGTCCAGACGAAGTTGCCTTCGTTGCCCATCTGCACGGCGGCGGTCGGCACCACGATGGCGTTTTGCAACGTGGCGACTTTCAGCCGCGCATTGACGAACTGATTGGGGAACAGCGCGTCGTCCTGGTTGGCGTACTGCGCCTTCAGCTTGATGGTGCCGGTGGTGGTGTCTATCTGGTTATCCAGGCTGAGCAGATTGCCCTGCGCCAACAGGGTCTTGTTGGTGCGCCCCCAGGCTTCGACGCTGACCGGGCCGGCCTTTTGCGCCTTCATGATGTCGCTGATGGTGCTTTCCGGCAGCGTGAACACCACGTCGATCGGATGCGTTTGCGTGATCACCACGATGGCGGTGGAGCCGCTGGTGATGTAGTTGCCCATATCGACCTGTTTGAGGCCCACGCGGCCGGAGATCGGGGCGATGATTTTGCTGTAGGTCAGCTGCAGCTGAGCGCTGTCCACCGCGCCCTGATCGGCCTTGATGGACCCTTCGGTCTGCTGCACCAGCGAGGCCTGCGTGTCCAGCTCCTGGCGGGAAACCAGGTTGGTTTTCACCAGTTGCTGATAGCGCGCCAGATCGCGCCGGGCGTTGGCCAGCGTCGCCTGATCCTTCGCCAGCTGCCCCTGTGCCTGGGTCAACTGGACCTGGAATGGCCGGGGATCGATTTCCGCCAGCAGATCGCCGGCTTTCACCTGCTGCCCTTCGGTGAAGTGCAGGGCCATCAGTTGGCCGTCGACCCGGCTGGTGACGGTAACGGTATTGGCGGCGGTGACGGTGCCCAGCCCGATCAGATAGCTCGGCACGGATTGCTGCGTGGCCGTGGCCACCTGAACCGGCGACAGATTGCCGCGGCGTTTGCCACCGGCGGCCGCTCCTTTGGCACCGCCGGCAGGGCGGGCTGCCGCCGGTGTTTCAGCGGCCGGCGGCGCGGCGTTGAAATGACGCCAAATCAGCACGGCGACAATGGCCACGATGGCGGCAACCAGCAGGCGCAGCATCAGGGAACGACGTTGGGGTTTTGCATTCATGGCGGCGAAAATTCTCTCCAGAGGACAACCGTGCGGGCACGCATTGCCACAAAAGTGACACTCCTTACAGAATACTAGTTTAGCTAGCCAAAGCGGCATAAAAATGAAGGAAATAAGGAGGAACCGTCAGCATTTTCCGAATAAGTTAACGATTGTTGCCTGCTATGTTTATAAGCGTTGGCTTTTAACTTATAGCCAATGCGTTTTAACGACTTTCTGTACTTGGCGCTAATAATTAACGAGCGAATTATTTAACCCATGGAGCCTCTATCAATGAGCAAAAAACAACTGGGCCGTTCGGGCATTCAGGTGCCGGCGTTGACCTTCGGCGGCAACGTGTTCGGCTGGACGGCGGATCAAGCGACCTCTTTCAGCCTGTTGGATGCGCTGGTGGACAATCAGCTCAACTTTATCGACACCGCCGACGTTTATTCCAGCTGGGCGCCGGGCAATCGGGGAGGCGAATCGGAAACCGTCATCGGCGAATGGCTCAAGAAGAGCGGCAAGCGCGACCAGGTGATCATTGCCACCAAGGTGGGCAAACCGATGGGCGAAGGCAAACAGGGGCTGTCGCCGCGCTATATTCAGCAGGCGGTGGAAGACTCGCTGCGCCGCCTGCAAACCGATTATATCGATCTTTACCAATCGCACGACGATGACCGCGATACGCCGTTGGAAGAGACGCTGGCGGCGTTCGATGCGCTGATCAAAGCCGGCAAGGTGCGGGCGATTGGCGCCTCCAACTATCAGGCGGATCGCCTGGAAGAAGCGCTGCGGGTGAGTGAAAGCAACGGGCTGGCGCGCTACGAAACCCTGCAGCCGGAATACAATCTGTATGCGCGAGAAGGGTATGAAGCCGAGCTGGAAGGCGTGGCGCAGCGCCATGGTCTCGGGGTGATCAACTTCTTCGCGCTGGCCAGCGGCTTCCTGACCGGCAAATACCGCAGCAAAGCGGATGAAGGCAAAAGCCAGCGCGGCGATCGCATCGTCGAACGCTACCTTAACCCGCGCGGCTTCCGCATTCTGGCGGCGCTGGATCAGGTGGCCGGTAAGCACGGCACCTCCCCGGCGCAGGTCTCGCTGGCTTGGCTGATTGCGCGCCCGAGCATCACCGCGCCGATCGTCAGCGCCACCTCGTTGCCGCAGCTGGATGAGTTGGTCAGCGCCACCCACCTGACGCTGGATGCGGACGACATCCAGGCGCTGAACCACGCCAGTGCCGGGTAAGGCGCGTTACCCGGCGGCGATTTTGCTCTATGCTGAAGGGGTCAACATGGCCCATTCAGGAAACCGCAATGTCTGGTGATACCATCAACGACCTCGCGACGCTGGAACAGCTGTACGGCAAACCCGGCGCCCCCTCGGTTTTTAAAGAAGTCAGCTATATCCACCCGGCGTACCGCCCGTTTATCGAGGCGGCGCCGTTTGCCGCCCTCTCGACGGTCGGGCCGGACGGCATGGATGTCTCGCCGCGCGGCGATCCGGCCGGTTTTCTCCACATCGAAGACGAGAAAACCCTGCTGCTGCCGGATCGGCGCGGCAATAACCGCATCGATAGCCTGCGCAATATTCTGCACGACAACCGGGTGGCGCTGCTGCTGCTGATCCCCGGCATCGGCGAAACGCTGCGGATTAACGGGCGGGCGGAGATCGTGGTGGCGCCGGCGGTGCTGCAGCGCTTCGCCCACCGCAATCAGCTGCCGCGTTCGGTGTTGCGTATTCGGGTGGAGGCGGTGTTCTTCCAGTGCAGCCGGGCGATCTTGCGTTCGGGACTTTGGGAAGAGGGCAGCCGCCTCGAACGTTCGGCGCTGCCCAGCCCCGGCCATATTTTGGCCGCGGTGAGCCAAACGCGCTTCGACGGTGAGGAGTACGACCAGGCGCTGCCGCAGCGGCTGAAGGATACGCTGTATTAATCGCCGCGGCGTTCGCGCCACGTTTGCCGGTTCAGCCGGTACAAGACATGTTTTTGCAGCGGGTGCCCCGCCGGCAGGCGCGGGTGCAGGAAGGTTTCGCCGTCAAAGTGCATGCCGATGCGCGCCATCACCCGGCGCGACGGCTGGTTGTTTTCGGCGGTGAAGGACACCACTTCCGGCAAGTGCAGCGTGTCGAAGGCACACGCCAGCGCAGTGCGTGCCGCTTCAGCGGCGTAGCCGTTGCCCCAGTGGGCCGCCGCCAGCCGCCAACCGATCTCCACGCAGGGGGAGCAAGGCAGATCGTCGCCCGGCCGCGCCAGCCCGACAAAACCGATAAAGGGCGCGCCGCCTTTCACTTCCACCGCCCATAGCCCCCAGCCATGTTGCTGCATGATGGCGCGGATGCGTTCGGCCTGCGCGTGGCTTTCTTCGGCCGTCATCGTCGCCGGGAAATAGCGCATCACCTGCGGATCGGCGTTAAGCGCGGCGAAGGCCGGCAGATCGTCGTCGCGCCAGGGGCGCAGCCGCAGCCTGTCGCTGTCGAGGGTAAGGATGGTTGACATGATGCATAGCCTCCAATGAGCAAGGGCGCGGCGAGCCGCGCCCTTGGGCCGTCAACGGAACAGCGTTTGCGCCCAGCGCGCCAGCCCGGCGGTGACCGAGCCGAAGTCGTTGCCGCCGACGATCGGAATGCCCGGCAGCTGCTGTTGCAGCGCGGCGCGCAGCAGCGGCGAACGCGCGCTGCCGCCGGTCAGGTAGATCACCTGCGGCGCGGTCTGGCTGCTGGCCAACGCGGCGCTGACCTGCTCCTGGATGCGCATCAACGGCTGTGAGATGGCGTCGGCGAGCTGCTCCTGGCTGATGCTTTCCGCCAGATCGGCCTGGACGAAGCTGAGCGTCGCGCTGATGGCGGTTTGGCCTGACAGGGCTATCTTACTCTCTTCGGCCGCGCGCACCAGCCGGTAGCTCAGGCGCTGCTGGTACACTTTCAGCAGGCGTTTGACCTTTTCCGGCTCCGCCGCGTCGAGGATCAGATCGCGCAGCACGCGGCCATTGGCGGCGCTGTAGAAGTCGTTTTGCGCCGGTACGTCGTTGGTCGCCACCGCGTTCCAGTAAGGCAGCGCCGGCAGGGCGATGCCTTTCCCGGTTTCGCCGCCCAGGCCGAACAGCGGCATCAGCTGTTTGAAGGCCAACATGATGTCCAGATCGTTACCGCCGACCCGGCAGCCGCTGTGGCCCAGCAGGCTCTGCTGACGATCGGCGCGGTCGCGCCACTGCGGGCCCATCAGCAGCACCGAGCAGTCGGTGGTGCCGCCGCCGATGTCCACCACCAGCACGGTTTGCTCTTCGCTCAGCGTCGCCTCGAAGTCCAGCCCTGCCGCCACCGGCTCGAACTGGAATTCAATGGCTTTGAAACCGGCGCGTTCGGCGGCGCGCTGCAAAATGCCCTGCGCTTGCCGGTTGGCCTCTTCACCGCCGATGCCCTGGAAGTTGATCGGTCGGCCGATCACCGCTTGATCGATACCGGCCTGCAGCACGTTTTCCGCCTGGCGTTTGATGTGGAACATCATGGCGCAGACCAGGTCTTCGAACAGGGCGATCTGCTGCGGCTTCAGGCCGTTGGCGCCGAGGAAAGACTTCGGCGAGCGCACGAAGTACACCTCTTCCGGATCTTCCATGTAGTGCGCCAGCGCCTGCAGGCCGAACAGCACGCTGTCGCCGCCGACCGGAATGTCCTCTTCGCGGTTGTAACTGATGGCGCGGCGCAGCAGCTGCTGGTTTTCTTCGCTGCCGGTCGGTACCTGCCAGTGGCGGTGCAGGCACTCGCTCACCGCTTCGCGGGTCGGCGCGCACAGCATTGAAGGCAGATACGGCTCGTTGTTTTCCAGCGTCAGTAGCTCGGGGCCGTGGTCGCGCATCACCGCGACGGAACAGTTGGCTGTCCCATAGTCGAATCCAATAAACATCTCTTTTTTGTCCCCATGCCAATGAAGGGGGGCGACTTTACCCGAGACGGGGCCGGTGGGCAATGCGCTGATGCGCGAGTGTTGAAAAATTTAGCGGGCGCGGCATCGGCATGCTTAACTTAATGTCCGAATTCCGCACGTCAGCGCGCCAGCCGAGCCCCATAATGCAGAAAAAACCGAACCCGAGCGTTGCCATGAATACCCAACAGCAAGCGTTGTACGACGCGCTGCGCGCGCGTGACCGCAAATTCGACGGCCGCTTTTTCGTCGGCGTCTCTTCCACCGGCATTTATTGCCGCCCGGTGTGCAGCGCCCGCACGCCGAAGCTGGAAAATTGCACCTTCTATCCGAGCGCGGCGGCGGCCGAGCTGGCGGGCTTTCGCCCCTGTCTTAAATGCCGGCCGGAACTGGCGCCCGGCCTGGCGCTGATCGATCTGGGCAACCGCTATGCGCAGGTGGCGGTGCAGCTCATCGAGCAGGGCTATCTGTCCGAACACAGCTGCGAAGCGCTGGCGGCGCGGCTCGGCATTTCCGATCGCCACCTGCGGCGTATCTTCGCCGAGCAGTTTGGCGCTTCGCCGATCGATTACGCGCAGTCGCACCGGCTGCTGCAGGCCAAACGCCTGTTGGCGGATACCGATCTGCCGCTCAGCGAAGTGGCATTCGCCGCCGGTTTCGGCAGCCTGCGGCGTTTCAACGAGCTGTTCAAGGCGCGCTATCGCCTGATTCCGTCGGCGCTGCGCAGCGGCGGCGCGCGCGGTGAACGGGCCGCCGCCAGCGGCCTGGTGTTCCACCTGGGCTATCGGCCGCCCTATGACTGGGATCGCATGCTGAACTTCTTGCAGGCGCGCGCCGTGCAGGGCGTAGAGCGGGTCGAGGGCCGCCGCTATCTGCGTTCGATCTCAGTCAGCCAGGGCGGTACGGAGTATTGCGGCTGGCTCAGCGTGCAGCCGGAAGAAGCGCGCAACCGGGTCAGGGTAGAGATCGCGCCGGCGCTCAGTTTGGTGACGACGGAGGTGCTGCGCCGCGTACGCTTGCTGTTCGATTTGGACGCCGCGCCGGATCGCATCAATGAGGCGCTGGGTTCGCTGGCGGCCGATGCGCCGGGGCTGCGCTTGCCGGGCTGCGTAAACAGCTTCGAGCAGGCGGCGCGTGCGGTGCTGGGGCAATTGGTCAGCGTGAAAATGGCGGCAACCTTCGCCGGGCGGATGGCCGAACGTTGGGGAGAACCGCTGGCGGCGCCGCACGAGGGCATCACCCACGTTTTCCCTAGCGCCGAACGGGTGGCGCAGCTGCAGCCCGAAGCACTGCGCCCGCTCGGGGTACAGCTGAAGCGCGCGGCGGCGCTGATCGAGATCGCCCGCGCGCTGGGCGAAGGACGGCTGCAGCTCGATAACGTGCTGGATATCGAACAGGGCATCAAGGCGCTGACCGCGCTGCCGGGCATCGGCAGCTGGACCGCCAGCTATATCGCGATGCGCGCCTGGTCTTGGCCGGACGTGTTCCTGGCCGGCGATTACCTGATCAAACAGCGTTTCCCCGGCATGACGCCGCGCCAGATCGAACGCTATGCCGAACGTTGGCGCCCGTGGCGATCTTACGCCACGTTGCACCTGTGGCACAACGACGGTTGGGCGCCGGAAGGGGAGGAGTGAGGCGCATTCGGGCTAGCGGGGGGCGTCGATCAGCTGCAGCAGGCGGCTCATGCCTTCGCGCATCAGGAACGCCAGCAGCTTTTCCCGCTCGGCCGGCGTCAGATGGTAGTAATACTCGATCCAGACCCGAATAGGATCCTGGCGTTTGATGTCGTAGTCCGGATGGTCGGCCTCGCGTAAGGCCGACAGGCTGCGCGCGCCGAACGGCAGGCTGTCGATATGGTATTCCAGCGCTTTACCCTGCACGCCGCTGCGGCGGCGGCTGACCCAGCCTTCGCGTCGGGCCATCAGATTGACCCCTTGCGGGGTCGAGGGCAACCCCGCCTTCCCCATCAGTTCCCTGGCGGAAAACCATTTCTTTTCCATAGTCCCTTATCCCTGAGCTATCACATGTCGAGGAAAATCAACGGATACGTCGATGTCCGCATGGGAGCTTCATCTTACTTAATCGTTTAAGCTTCAGGTGTTATTTATATCACTAATCTCGTATTGGTTAACATAATGTGAAAGACGAGAGGTGCGGCGCCGCCCGTGAGACGGCGCCGGCGAGGGAAGGCGTTAGCGGATGCCGAAGTAGCCGTCGCTGAGCAGAACCGCCAACGGCTGCTCCAGCGCCACCTGGTCGCCGTCTGCCAGATCGACGCCGACATCGCGCAGCGCCTGCAGCGTCACCGGCTGGTGGGCCGGCCCGGCGAGCGTTTGCGCCTTGATCCGATGCGCCGCGCCGTTGAGCATCGAGACCATCAGCTCATCCATCTGGTTGCAGTGCAGGTTGGTGATAAAGCGTTCATCGATGCGAATGATGTCTATCTTCTGATCGCCCAGCTCATCGAAGGCATTGATGTTATGCCCAAAGCCGTTGACGATCAGTCGGCAGCCCAGCTGCTGCAGTTCGCGCAGACACGCTCGGCACTGCGCGGCGTGCTCCAGCACCACGGCTTCATCAACGCTGAACAGCAGTGCCCGCGGCGGCAGCGAGGAAGCGCGCACCGTTTCCGTCAGGAAGCGTTGGAAGTCGGTGTTCAGCAGGCTGTCGGTAGCCAGCGGCAACGCGAGCGACAGCCCCTTGCGCTTGATGTCGTCGGCGCACGATACCAGCAGCTGCGTCACCGCCCAGCGGTCGATGTCCGGCATCAGGCCGTACAGCTGCGCTGCGGCGATGAACGCCTCGTGTGGCAGCGGCCGATCGTCCGGTGCCATCATCTGCAGTTTCACCTGGTGAAACGCGGCCGACAGCGGCGTCGCCGGCGGCGCGACCGCGCGGGTCAGCAGCCGCAGTTGTCCCTCGCTGATGATCGTCTGTACCTCCTGTGGGTTCAGCAATTCATGCTGCCGTTCCAGCAGCTGTTTTTGCCGCGTTTCGTACAGATAAACCTGGCCGCGGCCGTGGTGCTTGGCGGTGTAGCAGGCGATGTCGGCCTGGGCCAGCAGTTCGCTGCTTTTGGCGTCGCCGCCGATGCGCGTGATGCCGGCGCTGGCGCCGACGCGATAAATTTTCCCTTCCCAGTAGAACGGATGCTGGCTGATTTGGTTGACTACCTGCTGCATCAGCGATTTCGCCTGCTCCAGCCGGCAGTCGAACAGGATCAAACCGAACTCGTCGCCGCCTAGCCGAGCCAGGCAGTCGCTGTTGCGCAGCTGATGCCGCATCAGCTGGGCGATGTCCCGCAGCAAGGCATCACCCGCCGCGTGACCGGCGGTGTCGTTTACCGCTTTGAACCGATCCAGATCGAGGAACACCAGCGAATGCGGCGACGACGGTTCCCCACCGGCGGCGATCGCCGCCTTCAGCTGCTTCTCGAAGCGGGTGCGGTTCGGCAGGCCGGTCAGCGCGTCGTGCGAGGCGCTGTAGCTGAGTTTTTTCATCAGTTCGCGCGAGGCGGTGACGTCCTGCAGCACCATCACCGCGCCCATGGTTTCGCCATCGAGGGTTTTCAGCGGTGAGACCGACTGCTGCACATCGAAATAACGTCCGTCGCGGCTGTGCAGCACCAGCGCGTAATCCGCCGGCCACTGCCGCGGGTATTGCGTGAGGTTTTCGATTTCCGGGCCGTCTTTACCGTTGGTCAGGCGTACCACGCCGGCGACCGGCATGCCGATCGCCAGCTCGAGCGGCCAGCCACACATCTGCTCGGCCACCGGGTTCATAAAGGTGATGCGCAGGTGGCTGTCGGTGGAGATCACCCCTTCGCCGATGGCGTCGAGGGTGATGTGCAGGCGCTCTTTTTCTTCGTGCAGCGCCTCGGCGAGGATCTTGAGCTCGGTCATGTCGATATTGGTGCCGATCATGCGCAGCGGCTGGCCCTGGTCGTCGAGGATCACGTTGCCCTGGCCGCGAATATGGCGCAATTTTCCGCCGCGCGTGGTAATGCGAAATTCCATAACGAAAGGCTTGGGATCGGCCAGCAGCGCGGCCAGCTCGCGATCGGTGCGCTCGCGATCTTCCGGCACCAGCAGGGTGCGCCACAGCGCCAGCGTCGGCGTTTGGTCGGGATTGAGATCGTAGAGTTCGAACATGCGCTGATCCCAGGTGAAGTTTTCCTGGTTCATCACCCATTCCCAAATGCCGACGCCGCCCACCTGGTTGGCCAGCGTAATGCGCTCCACCAGCCGGTTGTTCTCCGCCTCGCTGCGTTTGAGGCCGCTGATGTCCTCGACCTGAGAGATGAAGTACAGCGGTTGCCCTTCGGCGTCGCGCACCAGCGAGACGGCCAATAGCGCCCAAACGGTCTGGCCGTCGCTGCGGATATAGCGTTTCTCCATGGTGTAGCTGCTGATGTGGCCGTCGAGCAGATCGTGCAGCTGGCTGAGATCGGCGTTGAGGTCGTCCGGGTGGGTGATGGCCTGGAACGTCAGGCGGTGCAACCCTTCCGGCGTATAGCCGAGCAGTTTGCACAGTGCCTGATTGACCTGCAGCCATTTGCCCTCCGGCGACACCAGCGCCATGCCGATGGCGGAATACTCCAGCGCGCTGCGAAAGCGGCTTTCGCTCTCGACGATGTGCTGTTTCTCCACCCGGAAGGTGTGCATCACCATCGCCATCGCGTGTGCCGGGATCAGGATCAGCAGCATCGGCAAGTACAGGCCAAGCTCACCGAAGACGTGTGCAGAGGCCTGCAGGTGCAGCACGCCCAGCGAGATCAGCACCGTGATCAGCAGCAGGGTGCAGAAACAGACGGCGAAGGCTTCGAAGCGCGGCAGCGCGATGGCGGCCCACAGCAGCGGCAGGATGACGAAGGTGAACGGGAACGGCAGATAGGTCAGCGCCAGGTAGCTGAAGGCCAGGGAGCCCATCAGCGTGAGCAGCAGCGGGTAGGGGTTCAGCGCCGCCAAGGTGCGGCGGTGATAGGTGAGGCCGAGCGGCGCCAGCGACAGCACCCCTATCGCTTCGGAGATGAACCAGATGCCGAACGATTGCCAGAACGTTTGATCCGGCGTGGGCGAGAGCCCGGCGGCCAGCAGCGCGCTGAACAGCGGGGTGAAGATCACGGCGCACACCACAAAGCGCAGCCAGCAGCCCAGATCGCTCAGCGGATCGTTCGCCGGCAGCGTGCGGCGCAGCAGCAGGGCGCAAACCGCCGCTTCCAGCAGGTTGATGGCGGCCAGCTTGACGGGAGTGGCGCTGACGCCGAACAGCAAGAAGCTGGCGAGCACGATGCCGAGGCCGCTGGCCAGCAGCGGCAGGCCCCAGTGGCGTGGGGCGTGGCGGTACAGCACGGCGATCGCGGCGGCGGTCGGGAACCACAGCGGCGTGAAGTGGCGGGCTTCGCTGGACAGCGACAGGCTCAGCAAGGCGAGCAGAAACGTCGCCAACGCCACTAACAGGGAATGCGTCAGCATGACGCCTTTGTGGGTGCCGAACGTGTTCGGCGCGCTGATCTCCATAGACACCCTTACCGATGGCCTCTGTCAGTGATTGGATTCATGACGTGGATGAATTAAGACGATTTATTGGCAAAGGGTAGTACAGCGCGAGAGGAAAACCTACCGGGAAGGCCGACTTTGCTGCGTTAACGCAAGCCCGGCGGCAGAATGACGAAAAAGCCGGCGCGGGGCCGGCTTTTGGCGTATTACAGCAGGAACAGGGTGGCGAGGCCGAGGAAGATGAAAAAGCCGCCGGTGTCGGTCAGCGCGGTGATGAGCACGCTCGAGCCGACCGCCGGATCGCGGCCCAGTTTGAGCATGGTCATCGGGATCACCACGCCCATCAGCGCCGCCAGCAGCAGGTTGAGCAGCATCGCCAGCGTCATCACGCCGCCCATCGCCGCGTCGCCGTACAGCAGCCAGGTGATCACGCCCATGATGCCGCCCCACACCACGCCGTTGATGATGGCCACCCCCAGCTCTCTGAGCATCAGGCGTGAGATGTTGCCGACTTCGATCTGGTGCAGCGCCAGCGCGCGCACGATCATGGTGATGGTTTGGTTGCCGGTGTTGCCGCCGATGCCGGCGACGATCGGCATCAGCGCCGCCAGCGCCACCAGCTGGGAAATGGTGTGTTCGAACAGGCCGATCACGCGCGAGGCGACGAACGCGGTGCAGAGGTTGATCGCCAGCCAGGCCCAGCGGGTCTTGACCGCCTTGCTGACCGGGGCGAACACGTCTTCTTCCGGGCTTAAACCGCCCATGCGGCGCAGGTTGGTGTCGCTCTCTTCGTTGACGGCGTCGACGATCTCTTCGATGGTCAGGCGGCCCATCAGTTTGCCCTTGGCGTCAACCACCGGGGCGCTGATCAGGTCGTAACGCTCGAACGCGCCGGCCGCTTCATCGGCCTTGTCTTCGGGCTGAAAGGTGGCGGGATCGTTGTCCATCACTTCGCGCACCGGGATCTCCGGATCGTTCAGCAGCACCGCGGTCAGCGGCAGCTCGCCCAGCAGGGTGTTTTTGCGGTCGGTGACGAACAGTTTATCGGTGGCGTCGGGAATGGTTTTGCGCATGCGCAAAAAGCGGTGCACCGCGCCGAGCGTGACGTCCGGCCGCACCGTCACCAGTTCGAAATCCATCATCCAGCCGACGCTGTCTTTGGCGTACTGGCTCATCTCGCGCACCTGGGCGCGCTGCTCCGGCTCCAGCGAGGTCAGCAACCGGCCCATCAGGTTACGCGGCAGGTATTGCGCCAGGTAGGCCTGTTCGTCGACGTCCAGCGTTTTGATCGCTTTGAGCAGGTCTTTGTCGCTCATTTCCTCGATCAGGCTGTCCCAGACCGGCTCGGCGACCTCCACCAGCGTCTGGCCGCGCTTGCTGTTGCCCACCAGCCGCCACAGCGCCATACGTTCATCCTGCGGCAGCGCTTCCAGCAGGTCCGCCAGGTCGGCGGCGTGCATGTCGTCCAACAGGCCGGTGATTTCCGCCGTCTGGTTCAGCAGTTCGCTTTGGCTGAGGGCGTGCTCATCCCCTGGCCGGCCGAGAATGCCGTCGACCAATTCCTTATTGTTCAACAACAGAGTGAGAATGCGCTGGCGGTGTTCAGCGACTTTTTTGACGTTATGGGTTGCGGCTGACATGGTGTTCCTTAACGGGCGCTCGGCGTTCCTGACGCAGGCTCATTAAAAGATAGAGCATAGCGAGTGCCGGAGTCATTTTTATGAAACGGACGGGGCGCGGCGGTTATTCAGAGGAGGCGTCCTGTTGCGGCGCGCTGACTTCGGCGGCGTTTTGCGCAGCGGCCTGCTTTTTTTCCTGATGATGAGGCACCGCCACCACGGCGGCGTACAGCAGTCGGCCGACTAAAATGATAAAGCTGATAAACAACACTATCTTCGTCATCTGTCCGGTGGTTTTCTTGCGCATATATCACCCGGTATGCCGGTATCCTGTGTTATTCGCTCGAGAATTTGTAACCGGATTTTAGGCGCTGATGACAAAAGTTGTCCATTTTTTTCCGGCGTGCGGCACGGCGCATTAGGGTTTCGTTTAGGTTGTCGGGGCGAGGGCGGAAAGAAAAACCCCCTGTCTGGCAGGGGGCGGGGGGGATCAGGCGGAGCGCTGTTCGTCTTGCGAGCCTTCTTCGTCGATCAGCAGCTTCCAGCCGACGACGTCGTTCCAGTAGGCCTGCTCGCGTTCGAAATCGAGCTGCACCAGGTTGTTCTGCGCCAGGTAGCCGGCCGGGAAGCGCAGCGTCCAGTGGTTGTCGTCGGTGGTCAGGCGCAGCGTTTCCGGCGTGGTGGTCGACTGACGCTGGTTGTTGAGCAGGGTGCTCAGACGCAGCAGCTGGATCAGCGGCAGGTAGTGTTTCTTCTTGAACAGGTTGAGGCGCGGCAGCTCTTCCAGCTTGATCGCCTTGCGGTGGAAGCGCACCAGCGCCGCCAGCAGCAGCTGCTGTTCCTGGTTGAAGCCAGGCAGGTTGGAGTTTTGCAGAATGTAGGCCGAATGGCGATGCATGCCGCTGTGGTTGATGCTCAGCCCCACCTCGTGCAGCATGGCGGCCCATTTCAGCAGGGCCTCCAGCTGCGGGTGCGCCAGCTTGGTGTTTTGCGCCATCCACTGCGAGTAGAGCAGCTCGGTGGTTTCCAGCACCCGCTTGGCCTGTTCGCGGTCGATGTTGTAGTGATCGGCCAGGCTCTTGGCGGTGCGGCTGCGGATGTCCTGGTGGCGGAAACGGCCTTCCATTTCATACAGCACGCCTTCGCGCAGCGCGCCGTCGGACAGGCGCAGATCGCGGATCGCCAGCGCATCGAACACGCCGCACAGAATAGCCAGCCCCGGCACGAACACCGATTGGCGATCTTCCGACAGCCCCGGCAGGCTCAGCGAACTGAAGCTTTTGAACTGCAGCACCTGCTCGGCGAGCATTTCCAGGCGATCCAGGGTGATGAGGCCGTCTTTTTCCCCCATCGCCACCAGCACTTCGTGGGCGGCCTTGATGGTGCCCGAAGCGCCCAGCGCATACTGCCAGCCCTGAATGCGGTACTGCCAGGCCAGCGTTTCCAGCTTCTGCGCCGCCGCCAGCCGCGCGCGGCGGAAGTTGTTTTTGCTGATCTCGCCGCCCGGGAAGAACAGCTGGGCGAAGCTGACGCAGCCCATGCGGCGGCTTTCCGCCAGCAGCGGCTCGAAGTCTTCGCCGATCACTAGCTCGGTGGAGCCGCCGCCGATGTCGATCACCAGCTTGCGGCCTTTCTCCGGCTGAGTGTGCTCCACGCCCATGAAGATCAGGCGCGCTTCTTCCTGACCGGCGATGATTTCGATCGGGTAGGGGATCACTTTGGCGGCGCGCTTGAGGAACACTTCGGCGTTCACCGCCTGACGCAGGGTGTGCGTCCCGACGATGGTGACGTTATCCGCCGGGAAGCCCTGCAGCCGTTCGGCAAACAGGGCCAGGCAGGCCAGGCCGCGCTCTATCGCCTCTTCACTGAGTACGTTGTTGCTGTCCAATCCGTCGGCGAGATGCACCCGCTGTTTTAAACGGCCCAATACCTGTAAGGCGCCGTTGACGACGCGGGCGATCACCATGTGGAAACTGTTCGACCCGAGGTCGATGGCGGCGATTTCCTGCGGTTTGTTCGTTGCAGTGTTTTTTAGCGGCATAGTTGCTGGCCTACTGTCCTGGTTGTTCCAGAGCTTTTAAATACTCGTAAATAGCCACCTGGGCACGCACTTTGCGGCGGTTGCCGCGCGGCACGTACTGGTTGCTCAGTTCTTTATCCACATAACGGGCCTTGACCGTATCGCTGAACAGGATCTCCAGAATGTCCAGAACGCGCTGTTTCAGCGCCGGATCCAGCAGCGATACCGCCACTTCGATACGGTAATCTATGTTGCGGGTCATCCAGTCGGCGGAGGACAGATACACCCGTTTGTCACCTTTATTGTCGAAAACGTAAACCCGATCGTGTTCCAAAAAGCGATCGACGATGCTGATCACCTGAATATTGTCGCTGATCCCCGGCAGGTTGGGAATCAGGGAACACATGCCCCGCACCAGCAGGCGGATCTTCACGCCGGCGCCGGACGCGGTATATAACCGATCTACCAGCCCTTTATCCACCAGATTATTTATTTTCAACATAATGCCGGCCTGTTCCCCGGCCTGGGCGTTGGCGATTTCGTTGTCGATCAGCTCATACAGCTTCAGGCGCGAGTTCTGCGGCGACACCATCAGGTTGTCGAAGGTGACCGGCCGGTAGGGGTTCTCGATAAAGTTGAATACCCGGCGCACCTCGTTGGTGATGCGTGAGTCGGCGGTCAACAGCGAATAGTCGGTGTAGATGCGCGCGGTTTTTTCGTTAAAGTTGCCGGTACCGATATGAGCATAGCGCACAATTTCATCGCCTTCACGGCGCGAAATCAGGAACAGCTTAGCGTGGATTTTCAGGCCCGGCGCCGAGAAGATCACGTGCACGCCGGCTTCGGTCAGGCGCTTCGCCCAGTGAATGTTGGCCTCTTCGTCGAAGCGCGCCTGCAGCTCGACCACCACCGTGACCTTTTTGCCGTTGTGCGCGGCGTGGATCATCGATTCGATGATGCGCGAATCTTTGGCCACCCGGTAGATGTTGATCTTGATAGCCAACACGCTCGGATCGAACGACGCCTGGCGCAGCAGCTCCAGCACGTGCTCGAAGGTGTGGTACGGGTAGTAGAGCAGCACGTCTTTTTCGCGAATGGCGTCGAAGCCGTTGCGGAAACCGTCGAACCAGATGTGGCGCAGGCGCGGCAGCGGCTTGTTGACCAGGTTGGCCTTGCCGACGTTCGGGAAACTGATGAAATCTTTGAAATTGTGGTAGCGGCCGCCGGCGATCACCGAATCGTAGTTGGAGATGCCCAGCTTGCCGCGCAGCAGCTCCACCATTTCGTTCGGCATGTCGCGCTGATACACGAAGCGCACCGGCTCGGCGGTCAGGCGCTGTTTCAGGCTGGAGGACATCAGTTCCAGCAGGCTGGATTCCATTTCAGTGACCAGATCGTACTCCGCGTCGCGGGTCATTTTCATCGAGTAGGCGTTGAGCGCGTCGTAGTCGAAGAAGCCCTTGAAGATATCGTCCAGGCAGTAGCGCAGAATGTTGTCCAGCAGGATCATCGGTTTACGGCGGCGCGGCGCTTCCGGCGGCAGATTGACGAAGCGCGGCACCTTGTCGGACGGGATCTCCAGCAGCGCATAGTCGATGCGCGCGCCGCGAATGATCTCCACCGCCAGGTAGGTGTAATCGTCTTTCAGGAACTGCACCAGGTTGGTGTCGTGGTTGATCAGGATCGGCGTGATGTGCTGGCGCAGATGCTGTTTGAAATATTGCCGCAGCCAGATTTGCTGGTTCTCGGACACCTGGCGTTCGTTGATCAGGAAGATCTGATTGCGCGCCATTTCCAGCAGCAGATCGTTGTACAGGCCGTCGAACTCCTGATCGGTTTTCAGCACCTTGGCCTGGATCTTTTTCAGCAGGTGGCGCGAGGCGCCGGCGGAGCCTTGCTCTTCGCTGATCAGGATGCGCCGTTTGAGATCGGCGAAGCGGACTTTATAGAACTCGTCGAGGTTGTTGGAGTAAATGCCCAGAAAACGCATACGTTCAATCAGGGGATTGCTCTTATCTGCGGCTTCCTGCAACACGCGTTCATTAAAGGATAACCAGCTTAGTTCTTTTTCGATGTAGAGCTTTTCCTGACCCATTGCCACTCCAGTTCAAATTTAGAATAGGATCCGGGACGCAGCGCCCGGATGCCGCTCTAGTGTCCTTCATCATTATTGCGAGAGATTGACAGGAAAGTCCAACATATCCATTGCGTTGGCGCGCGGCGTTTTTCGGCGGCAATAAATTTTCGCCGATGCAGGGTGCAGGGGGGTGGAATGAGCAGCATGAAATGAAGGTTAGCAGGCTTATTCTTGGTGGTATTAGGCGTATTTACGTTCATTTTTCAGCAATATATCAACGCCATATTGTCTGTTTGCAGTGTAAAAAACCTGGAGTGTGGCGGGTAACTTTGTCATGCAAACGTCATAAAACTGACATAAGATGCCCGGTTATCTTACGGCGCAAGCCCGATTACATCAGCGACAGCGAGACACATGACACAGACGACGGCCAATCAACATCCCCGAGATCGCATGCGCGGGCGCATCGACCGCGGCGTGCAGGCGGCAGTAACCGCCAGCGGGCTGATGGTGCTGATGACGTTGATGCTGATCTTCGTCTATTTGCTGTTTGCCGTGCTGCCGCTGTTCAAACCGGCCTCGCTCGGCCAGGCGCAGCCGCTGCCGATCGCGGCGTCGGCCCCGGCGCTGGCGCTGGGCATGGACGTGCAGCAGCGCGTCGGTTACCGCATCGACGCGCAGGGCGCGGGGCAATTTTATCGCCTGACGCCGGCACCGAACGGCCAGCCCCAGGCGCCGCTGGCGCAGCAGACGCTGCTGGCCAAACCGGCGCTGCTTGCCCAGGCCGCCGGAGAGCGCGATCTGTTTGCGCTGGCGCAGGCCGACGGCCGGTTGGTGGTGGCGCGCGCGGATTTCGCGACGGCGGAAAACGGCCGGCCGCAGTGGCTGTTCCCGCTCGGGCAGCAGCCGTTGGCGCTGGATCCGCAGCGCAAGCCGCTGAAACGGCTGTCGCTGGCGGATGCCCATCGCGGGCAGTATCTGCTGGCTGGGGTGACCGACGATCGGCGGCTGGTGTTCGGCCGTTTCAGCCCTGACCGGCCGCCGCAGTTCAGCGAGCGGCCGCTGGAACAGGATGCAGAACAACTGGTGCTGACGCCGGATGGCCGCCAGCTTTACCTGCTGACCGGCAACCGGCTGGCGCGTTATCAGATCGACGGCGCGCAGCTGCAGCTGCGTGAAACGCGCACCCTTGGCGAACATGCCCCGTATCAGATGACGGCGCTGCCCGGCGGCAGCGCGCTGTTGATCAAGGGCGCCGACGGCAATCTGCGCGAGTGGTTCGAAGTAGAAAAAGAGCAGCGCTGGCGCCTGACGCCGGTGCAGCATTTCGACCATGGCGCCGACGGGCAGGAGCTGACGGTGGCTGAGCCCTATCGCCGGGTGTTCGCCACCCTGCGGCCCGATGGCGGCTTCTCGCTGTTCTCCACCATTCAACCGCAGCCGCTGCTGAATACCCGTTTGGGCGCCGAGGTGCAGCAGATGGCGTTCGCGCCGCGCGGCGATGGCCTGCTGCTGGAGAGCGCACAGGGCTGGCAGCGCTATGCGCTCGACAACCCGTATCCGGACGTTACCTGGCGTTCACTGTGGGGCAAGGTGTGGTATGAGAACTACCCGCAGCCGGCCTATGTTTGGCAGTCCACCTCCGGCGAAGACAGTTACCAACCCAAATTCAGCCTGATGCCGGTGATCTTCGGCACCTTCAAGGCGGCGGCTTACGCGATGCTGTTCGCCATTCCCCTGGCGCTGGCCGGCGCCATCTATACCGCTTACTTTATGACGCCGGGGCTGCGGCGGGTGATCAAACCGGCTATCGAAGTGATGGGCGCGCTGCCGACGGTGGTGATCGGGCTGGTGGCCGGCATTTGGCTGGCGCCGATCATCGAGCAGTATCTGTTGGCGGTGCTGGCGTTGCCGCTGCTGCTGGCGGCGGCGGTGCTGCTGTGCGGCGCGTTGACCCATCGCTTTATGCCGCGTTGCCGGCCGGGCATCGATCTGCTGTTGCTGTTGCCGCTGCTGGCGTTGACGGTGTGGCTGGCGCTCAGCCTGGGGCCGCGGCTGGAGGTGGCGCTGTTCGGTGAGCCGCTGCATTTCTGGCTGGGGGATAATTACGACCAGCGCAATGCGCTGGTGGTGGGCGTGGCGATGGGCTTCGCGCTGGTGCCGATCATTTTCTCGCTGGCGGAGGACGCGCTGTTCAGCGTGCCGGCCACCCTGAGCCAGGGCTCTTTGGCGCTGGGCGCCACCCAATGGCAGACGGTGATCAAGGTGGTGCTGCCTTCCGCCAGCGCCGGTATTTTCTCCGCGCTGATGATCGGCTTTGGCCGCGCGGTGGGGGAAACCATGATCGTGCTGATGGCCACCGGCAATACGCCGATTATCGACGGCAGCCTGTTCCAGGGGCTGCGGGCGTTGGCGGCCAATATCGCCATCGAGATGCCGGAGGCGGTCTCCGGCAGCAGCCATTACCGCGTGCTGTTCCTGACCGCGCTGGTGCTGTTTGTCTTCACCTTCGTGTTCAACACGCTGGCGGAGGCGGTGCGCCTGCGGCTGCGCAAGCGCTACACGCCGAATCAGGAGGCGCCATGAAGAACTGGGTGAAGAGCGGCTCGCCGTGGATTTGGCTGACCGCCGGTTCGGTGGCCGTCAGCCTGTTGGCGCTGATCGGCATTCTGTTGCTGCTGGCTGGGCAAGGGATGCGTTATTTCTGGCCGAGCCCGGTTTATCAGTTTGAGCTGAATCAGAACGGCGCCGGGCCAGTGACGGTGATCGGCGAGCTGTATCAGCAGCAAAGCATTTCGCGCCGCCAGCTGACGGAAGCGGGCGTGGCGCCGCCGGGCGAGGCGCAAAGCGTCGAACGCTATCTGATCAAGGTCGGCAACCGCGAGCGCGAGGGGCAGGACTTCCGCACGCTGCTGGCCAGCGACATCCGCAGCCAAAGCACGCCGCGCGGCCTGCTGGTGCTGGAGCGCGACAGCCACGGTACCGCCTACGGCTATCTGGCGGGGCTGCTGGAGGATGGGCAACCGCTGACCGGCCGCAATCTGGGGCAGGCGTTGCAGCAGCGGCTGCCGCAAATCGCCGCGCTCTCGCGCCAGGCGCACGATATTCAATTCCGCGATATGGCGCGCATCAATCAGCAGTTTGACGCGCTGCGGCTGAGGGAAAAGCGCCTGCAGCGCGACGATAAGCTGGACGCCCGTGCGCAGGACGCCATCAAGGCCGAGCGGCTGGAGTTACAGCGGCAATACCAGCTGCTGTCCGAACGCCTGACGGGGCTGAACCGCGATCGCCAGCGCGATGCGCTGCTGCTGCGCGACATGCACGGCCAGACGTTGACCATTCCGCTCAGCCAGGTGCGCGATGCCTGGTACCCGAACGCCATGAACACCACCGAGAAGCTGGCGCACTGGGGCGAGCAGGTGAAGAAGTTCCTCACCGACAGCCCGCGTGAGGCGAACACCGAAGGCGGGGTGTTCCCGGCCATTTTTGGCACGGTGTTGATGGTGATCCTGATGTCGATCGTGGTGATGCCGTTTGGCGTGATCGCGGCGGTATATCTACACGAGTATGCCGGCAACAATCTGCTGACGCGGGTGATCCGCATTGCGGTGGTCAACCTGGCCGGCGTGCCCTCGATCGTCTATGGCGTCTTCGGCCTCGGCTTTTTCGTTTATATGATAGGCGGCACGCTCGACCAGCTGTTCTATCCTGAATCCTTGCCCAACCCGACCTTCGGCACGCCCGGCGTGCTGTGGGCGGCGCTGACGCTGGCGCTGCTGACGCTGCCGGTGGTGATCGTCGCCACCGAGGAAGGGCTGTCGCGCATTCCCACTTCGCTGCGGCAGGGCTCGATGGCGCTGGGCGCCAGCCGGGCCGAGACGCTGTGGCGCATCGTGCTGCCGATGGCGGCGCCGGCGATGATGACCGGCCTGATTCTGGCGGTGGCGCGCGCCGCCGGGGAGACCGCGCCGCTGATGCTGGTGGGGGTAGTGAAATCGGTGCCGGTGCTGCCGGTGGACGAGATTTTCCCGTATCTGCACCTGGAACGGAAGTTTATGCATTTGAGCTTCCAGATCTACGATATGGCATTCCAGAGCCCGAGCGTAGAGGCGGCGCGGCCGCTGGTGTTCGCCACCGCCTTCCTGCTGGTGACGATCGTGGTGAGTTTGAATCTGGCGGCGATGGGTATCCGCCATTCGTTGAGGGAGCGGTACCGAGCATGGTCGCAGTAACAATGACGCTATTTTTGGGGAGTGCGTAATGGGTTTGATGACGCCAGGCAGTTTGCCCCGGCTGGATGTCCAGCATCTCGACGATGAACAGACCGCGCTGGCGGTCAACGGCCTGAACCTGTTTTATGGCGACAAACAGGTGCTGCACGATATTTCGCTGCGTATCCCGAAGCACCGGGTGACGGCCCTGATCGGCCCCTCGGGCTGCGGTAAATCGACGCTGCTGCGCTGTTTCAACCGCATGAACGATCTGGTGGACAACTGCCGCATCGAGGGCGAGCTACAGCTGAACGGCGCGGCGATCTCCGGGGCACAGATCGACGTGGCGGCGCTGCGGCGGCGGGTGGGCATGGTGTTCCAGCGGCCGAACCCGTTCCCGAAATCGATCTATGAAAACGTGGTGTACGGCCTCCGGCTGCAGGGCGTGCGCGACCGGCGCTTGCTGGATGAGGCGGTGGAGCGTTCGCTGCGCGCCGCCGCGCTGTGGCATGAGGTGAAGGATCGGCTGCGCGAAAATGCGTTCCGCTTGTCCAGCGGCCAGCAGCAGCGCCTGGTGATCGCGCGCGCCATCGCCATCGAGCCGGAGGTATTGCTGCTCGACGAGCCGACCTCGGCGCTGGATCCGATCTCCACGCTGACCATCGAAGAGCTGATTTCCGCGCTGAAACAGCGTTACAGCGTGGTGCTGGTGACGCACAACATGCAGCAGGCGGCGCGCGTCTCTGACTACACCGCGTTTATTCATCAGGGCCGGCTGGTGGAGTATAACGACACCGACGCGATTTTCACCTCGCCGCGCCAGCGCCGCACCGAGGATTATATTACCGGGCGGTATGGGTGAGTTCTGGGGGCGTTGCATACGGCGCCCCTTTTCCCGTCTTTGTGTTTCCTCCGATTATTCTCGCTAACACGCCAAGCACGTCTTTTCACTGGCTTCATTAATAAAAATAATTCTCATTTGCATGGACGGAGCCAGCGAATTGTTTATAATTCGCCAGTCTGTGTAAATCAGTGTAAATGGATGTGTTTGAATGTGTGCATGGAGGCTTGGTGCCTGGTCGCTATTATTAGCGTTTTGCAGCTCGGCGTGGTGTGCGGAAATCACCAGCCCTGCTGACCGCGACAGCATTACCCAACAGCAGAAAACGTTGCTGGAACAGGCGCAGCAGCAACGCGAGGCGCTGCAAAATAACGTTGAACTGCCGGCGTTACCGCTGCCTGAGCCGGCCGCCGCAGGGGCGGTTTGCCAACCGGTGCGGCAGATCGTTTTTCAGGGCGCCGAACATCTTTCCTGGTCGGTAAAAGAAAGCCTGGCGCGCCCGTATCAGGGGCGCTGCCTGACGTTAGAGCACATCAACCGTCTGGTGCGCGAAACCACCAATGCTTATCTGCAACGCGGCTATGTCACCTCGCAGGCCTGGCTGCAGGAGCAGGATATCTCCCGCGGCGTGTTGGCCGTCAGCGTCAGCGAAGGGCGAATCGAGTCCATCACGCAAAACGGTGAGCAGACGCTGGCGTTGAAGATGGCGTTTCCCGGCCTGGTTGGTGACGTATTAAATCTGCGCGATATCGAGCAGGGCATGGAGCAGCTCAACCGCCTGCCGTCGCAACAGGTGACTATCGATATTCAACCCGGCGAGCAACCCGGCTTTTCCAAAGTGGTTTTGCTGCGTGGCGCCACGCGTGCACCGGTCTCTTTCTCTTTCGGCGCCGATAACAGCGGCCAGAAAAGCACCGGCACCGGGCAGATGAACGCCGCCTTCTCGCTGGATAATCCGCTGCGTCTCGCCGATCAATGGTCGCTTTCCGCAGCGCGCAATAACGATTTCAGCCCGTATCATCGCAGCCGTAGCCTGAACGGCAGCGTCACCTTACCCTATGGCTATTGGCTGTTCAGCTACCAGTATGCCTGGAACGATTTTTTCCAGCAGGTGCCGTCCAACGGTGCCGCTTACCGCTATCAGGGCAACAACCAGACCCAGCGTCTGGGCGCTAACCGCACGTTGCTGAGGGATGGCAAACGCAAGTTGGCCGTCGATATCGGGCTGGCGCGGCGCACCACGGAAAATAAGCTGGCGGGGGAACGGTTGGGCGTCAGCAGCCCGACGCTCAGCATCGCCAGCCTGGGCCTCAATTACAGTGCGGTCGCGGGCGGCGGCTATATGACGCTGAACCCGACGGTAAGCCGCGGGCTGCGCATGCTGGGCGCTACCGCCGACGATCCGGAGCGCGACGGAGCGCCGCGCAGCGAGTTCCGCAAGCTTGGTCTCAGCGCCAGCTATTTCTATCCGCTCGCCCCCTCTCTCTACTACCTGACCTCGGCCTACGTACAAACCAGCGCAGACAACCTGTATGCCGGCGAGCGCATTTCCATCGGTGGGCAATACTCGGTGCGTGGCTTTAAAGCGCAGTACCTGACCGGCAATCGCGGAGCCTACTGGCGCAATGAACTCAACTGGCAATGGCAGACCTTGCCGGGGCTGGGGGAGCTCTCTTTGACCGGCGCGTTAGACGCCGGCTGGCTGCGGGGGCGCGCCGGGCAGATCGACGGCGGCAACGTCGCCGGCGCGGCGCTGGGTGCCACGTTAAGCGGCCGTTGGTTCAATCAGGCGATCACCGTCGGTAAACCGCTGACGCACCCAGACAGCCTGCAACCGGATCGTTGGGTGGCCTACTGGCAAGCCACCGTCACCTTATAACGCCAGCACACAGCAGGAGCGCCTCGGCGTTCAAAACAACATCCTTTCGAAGGAATGAATATGGATAAGCTCAACCCTCCGTTGGCGCGGGGCGCCAGCTATTTGCTGATCTACCTGACGGCTTTCCAGCCGTTGCACCCGGCGTTTGCCGCCGGCATTACCGCTGCCAACGGCAATACGCAGGTGGTTATCAAGCCGGGCGACGTGCCGGTGGTGAATATCGCCACGCCGAACGGTGCGGGCATCTCGCACAACACCTATAAAGATTTCAACGTTGGGCCACAGGGCGCCGTATTGAATAACGCCACGCACGGCGGCAAAACGCAGCTGGGCGTGGAGATCTACAGCGCGCAGGGCAACACCTACCTGAAGGGAAAGCCGGCGGAGTTGATCATCAACGAGGTGATCGGCGGCAGTCGTTCCGAGCTTCAGGGCAAGCTCGAGGTATTCGGCAACAAGGCCAACGTGATGATCGCCAACCCGAATGGCATCACCTGCGACGGCTGCGGCTTTATCAACGCGCCGGGCGTGACGTTAACCACCGGCAAACCGCAGTTCGACAAGCAGGGCGCGCTGGAAGCGCTGGAGGTGAAAAAAGGCGGCGTCACCATCGGCGGCAAAGGGCTGGACGGCAGCGGCGCCGACTATGTCGATATCATCAGCCGCGCCACCGAGCTGAACGGCAAAATCAATGCGCAAAATCTGTCGCTGACCCAGGGCGCCAACCGCATTAGCTTCAAGGACGGCAGCATCAAACCGATCGCCGGTGAAGGCGCTAAGCCCCAACTGGCGGTGGATACCAAAGCGCTGGGCGGCATGTACGCCAACAAAATCCGCCTGGTGGCCAATGAGGATGGAGTAGGGGTGAACCTGAAAGACCTCACCAGCAAGCAGCGGGATATTACGCTGAGCGTTAACGGTAACCTGGTGCTTAACGGCACCACGCACAGCAAAGGTGACCTCAATGTCAGCGCCAAGGGATTGCACATTACGCGGGGTGCTGTCGTGCAGGCGGACGGCAACGCCACGCTGGCAGCAACGACGCTGGTGAATGACGGGCAAACCAGCACCAGCGGCGATATGCGTATCTTTGGCGACCATATCCGCAACGCCGGGGAAAACGCCAAGCTGCACGCCAATAAAAATATGTGGATCCAAAAGGATGCGCAGGGCAACAAGGCTAAATCCGTCGAGAACCGTTCGGCGAAAATCCTGACCAACAGCGGCGACTTGGTGATACGTGCCGAACAGGTTCGCAATAAAAGAGATGTCGAGAGTATTAGTAAAACCAAGCTAATACCGACATCAACTGATAAAAATATGCAAGTGGCGAATGTCATGGCAGAAACCGGTGATTATCCGGTAATTATTACCGCTGAGTTGACGTCGCCATTACCTGAAAAATGGTTTGGAAAAGCGGATTTTAGCAATATTGAGCGGGGGGTATTGGTTAACGACCAGCAAACTCGGTTTGATGTGGTGGGAAATTCAGCACCTGCAGAGATCTCTTCTGGTAAGCACCTTTATATCTATGGGGATGAATTAGATAATAATAACAGTGTGTTGAGTGCTAATTTAGACCTTATTTTGACTGGTCAGCGCTTTGTCAATACGCAAACTTCTACAGGCACATTATTGAATTATATTCGCTATATTCCTGATGAAAAAGCCAATAAAGAACATGGGGGGGTGACCTTTAATCCATTAACGGCAAAAGAGTTACGTATAACCAATTACTTTACCCGAGGTGATAGTGTTCAAGCTTGGCATTCTGTAGGCTACGTTTTACAGCGTATTAGTTTAAGTGCTGGAAAAAGTTTGGTGGCGGATTTCAAAGATAAAATAGAGATAAAAAACCAAACACCAGAAGAAAATAAACCCTATGAAGTGAGAACATTACAACGTCCTGAGACCTTAAAGGCGCAGAACATTATTCTGCATGCTGCGAATATCATCAATACTGACATAATTCGTGCTGACAGTAATATCACCGCGATTGCCGAAGATCGGATTGTTCTTGGGCAAGGCATTTTGGCCGCCGGAAAAGAACTGTCTCTGACAGCAGTCAACGCTATCGACGCATGGCAAAGTGAGCTGAAAGGGCAGGACGTCACGTTAAATTCCAAAAACGGTGAGATAAAAATACATTCCAGCGAGAAGCCTCACTACTTCCGCCCTGATGGTTCTCGCTGGTTGGGCAGTCTTGATGCTTCACGCGATTTGTCTGTCACGGCTGGCAGTACCATTACGTTGCTGAATACGCTGCTGGCGCCGCAAAGCCGCAATATCGCCATGACGGCTAACGGCAGCATTGCAATCGTCAAAAACAGCGCGTTGTTAGAGGGGCCGCTATTAGGAGAGACGGTTTCTCCGGCTAAACGGCAAGAATACTTCAACCAGCTGTTGGCCAGTGGTCAGATGAGAGCTACAGGCTCGGTGCTGCTTAATAGCGGTGGTCATCTGGCGCTACGCGGCGCCAAGATTAATGCGGACAAGGACGTTACGCTGTTAGCCGCCCATAACGCCGATCTTAATTACCGTGAACTTGACGGCCGATTCAATGCGCTTTTCCCTGTGTCGCGCACGCCTGAACTGGGCAGCCGGATACACGCCGGCGGCAATTTGCTGATTAACTCGGCCCGCGACATCGGCACCCAGGGCGGCGCGCTTTCCGCTAACGGCAACATCGCGTTGCTGGCCGGGCAGAATCTATGGTTATCGAATCTGGCCTATTCCGCCATTGATGCCGCCAATGACAACAATAAAGATGACCGCCATGTGGTCACGACCCTCAGCGCCGGGAAAAACCTGACCGCGTCGGCGAACAACCAACTGCTGACTTACGGCGCCAGGCTGACCTCCGGCGCCAACATGACGCTGACCTCCGGCGGCGATATGCGCTTCGAGGCGGTGCAAAACCACACTTACCGTGAGGGCGGCAACGAATTTACCGAAACTCGCACCCAGCAAGGCACCGAGCTGAATGCCGGCGGCCTGATGACGGTGATTTCCGGCGGCAGCATTCTCTTTCAGGCCACCAAACTCCTGTCTAAGGGACAACTTGGACAGATAGGTATTTCTATCGACCTTTCTGGGGTTGACTCTGCATTTTCAATGGCTGAACGCCGGGTTCAGGAGGCTAGGCAGCGACTTGAACAGACGATAAATAATAGGACTAAGACCGAAAACCAACTAAATACAAGTAAACACGCATTGGGTAGCGCACGTCAGCACCCTGATACCTTGTCGTTATTTGATGCTGCCGCACATCCAATTACGTCATCATCATCCCGGTTCGTTTCAGTGCCGGTTTATAGCGGAGGGGGCGTTCACTTTGACGCTTCGGCATTGATTGACAATCAGACACACCTCGAGCGGTTATTACGAGAAGGGGGCCGGGCGTTTGTTAATAATGTCCTTCAATGGGGAGATGTCACTGCACCGACTCAAGACGGCGTCAAGGTCGGTAACGCGATAAAAGAAGCGACCATAGAAGAATATGACAAGATTCGTCAGCGTTTAATAGACCGCCAGAATGCGATAAATAACGCGCAAAGTGTGCTAAATGCATCCCAACATGCATTTGACCAAGCCCAGCAGCAGACGCTACAACAGACGAAAGAAAAAGATGATGCCGAAAATCAACTTAACGTGGCTCTGGCAGCAAAACAGCGCCAACATGATGCGGAAAGACAACGTAAAGAGCAGGAAGATGCTCGAAATCGTGAACTGGCGATCCGCACCGGTTCTTTGGATATTGCCGCCAAGGGTGGCTATCTCTACGCCCAGGCGATGGAAGAGTCCAGCCACTACGAGAAAAAAGAAACCAAGCGCAAATGGTGGGGCAAGAAAACCGAGGTTAAGCAGACCCGTCATGACGTGACCAACAAGGTTACCGAGTTTACCGCCGCCGGCAATATCACGCTGATGAGCCGCGACGACAGCACCTATGAAGCCAGCAAAATCGCCGCCGGGCAAAACGCGCGCCTGACCAGCTCCCGTGGACAGGTTAACTTCCGCGCGGTGAAAAACACCTCTTTCGAACAGACCGTCAGCAATTCGAAAGGCTTCTTTATCAAGCAGGCCAATAAAGGGTACGAAGACAATAAGTGGGTGCTGCCGAGCATCCATACCGGTGGCGCCTTGACCGTAGAGGCCGCCAAGGGTGTTAGCGCCGATGTGAAGGTGAAAAACGGCCAGGCGCTGCAAAGCGCCATCGACGCCCTGGGCAATACGCCGGGCACCACCTGGGTCAAAGATCTGAACAAGCGCAACGACGTGCAGTGGAGCAAGGTCAAAGACGCTTACGATAGCTGGGATTACAAGAGCCAGCACCTGAACCCGGCGGTGGCGGCGGTGATCGCCATCGCAGCAGCGGCGGTGACCGCAGGCAGTTCATTGGCGGCCACGGCGGCCTCCAGCGTTTCCGGCGCCGTGGGCGGCGGGGCGGTAACCAGCGGCGCGGTCACGGCCGGGATGTCTTCGCTGGCCTCCCAGGCGGCGGTGGCGCTGGTGGAGAACCAGGGCAACCTGTCAAAAACCCTGCAGGCGCTGGGCAGCAATGAAAACGTCAAGGCGACCGCCACGGCGATGGCGATCGGCGGCGCGCTCAACGGCTTCGACAGCGCGATGGGCTGGAGCAAGGACGCGGCGGGCAAACCGCTTAACCCGAACAACGTCAAACTGCCGCAGCTGAGCAACGGCGATTGGAGCAAGGTGGCGCAGCGGGTGGCCGGGCAATCGGTTATCAGCTCCAGCCTGAATACCGCCATCAACGGCGGCAGCTTCAAGGACAACCTGACCAATGCGCTGCTGGCGAATATCGGCAGCCAGGTTCAGGCCGAGGGCGCCAACCTGATTGGGGATAACGGTCAGGTTCTCGATATACCGGGCCGGGCCGTAAGCCATGCCGTTCTGGCGGGCGTGGCCGCAGAAATCGGCAAGGGTAATGCCAAAGGCGCGGCGGCCGGGGCGCTGGCGGCGGAGCTGGCCGGGGTGATCATCAATGATAATTTGGTCAGAAGTGAAGGTTGGCAGGAGCGTCAGGCTCAAATCAGCCGCGTAGCGGGCGCCTTTGCAGGGGCCATCGTAACCGCCAAAGCCGCAGGCGCCACCAGCGGTGCAAATGCGGGTGAGTTTGTCGAGCGTTTCAATCGGCAACTGCACCAGGAAGAACTCAACGCGATTAAAGAGTTGGCTAAGGGCGACAAGGAAAAAGAAGCGCGTCTGATGGCGGCTTCATGCCGAAAAGTCGCTTGCACCACGCAAGAGGCGTTGAACTCAGACGAACGCAAGCAGTTTGAAGCCCTGATGAATAAGTACCCGTCAACGCGGGATGAAGACGGCCTCATTGCCAACTACTGGGTACAAAAAGAGCGTCAGCGCTTCGGCAACTATCCGGCGTTTGCCGGCTATGACAGCGAAAAGTTATTCACGTATGATTTGGGTGACCAGATAACCGACGGCCAGCTGTTTGCTCGCAACCAGCAGATAGAACAAATCAGCAAGTTGACCGGTTGGTCGCCGGACTGGGTGAATGCCTCGGTGATGGCGGTCTCTATCGCCAGTACGTTTGCCGGTATGGGTAAAGCGAACGTCGGCAACCAATACCTGTCATCCAAACTGGTAGGGCCAACCAGCGCCTGGAAAGGGTATCTGGTCAATGAGAAGACGGTTCAGCAGGCAGCAACGTTCAGGCAGCAGGTATTGGATGCCAGGGCACCGTTCTCACAAAAGATCAGGAAAGGTGGGAATGCCGCCGTCGCGCAAATTGATATCCCCGGTATGCCAAAGACACTTGCGGCGCACAGTGGGATCGATAAAGCAGAGAAAGGCTTTATTGGTGAGGGTAACGGCAATTTTAAATTTAAAATTATAGATAATGCTAAGGATATACCTATAGCCAGAAATACAGACTCTGAATACAAAATACTGGACAACCTGGCTGATAAGTTGGGTAACAATGTGTCTGCCAAAGGTAAAGTCACCATTTTCACTGAACGTGCTGCCTGTGAGAGCTGCTTGGGTGTTGTTGATCAATTTCAAAAAAAATACCCCGGAATCAAAGTGGAAGTCCTTGACAACAATAATGTAATGTTAATTCCTGGGAGGTTGAAGTAATGGACGACGAACGTATGACGTACAGTGAAATTAGAGGAATGACACTGGAGTGTTTCTATGATTGTTGTAGGCATATACTCTCTACTAAAAAAAAATTAGGGGCCAGCTCTTTTAAACCATCTTATGATGGTTATGAAATAGGTTATGCATCCTATCAATTTGAATGCACCCCCTTTTCGCCGATAGAAAAGCTGATGTTCGAGGTGTTTTCACTCATTCTTATGGCCGGTAGAGGGCCTAAAGATGTTGAGAGTAATTACCGAAACTCAATTTCAGCCATTTTGGAAAAAACGAATCTTGAATCTCTAATTGAAGGTCTTGACGAAGAGGAAAAAACCGATTTGCTTTATGATATGGAGTTGCTTGGACTGCTTGATAAAGCCGAGTAACCTTCCAGCTCCTAACAGTTTGAGATTAAGCACGTTTTTCTCATGAAGGGGCTAGCCAAGGTAAAAAGTACCACTATAGATCAAGATTGACGGAAATCTAACGCCCATACGAACGGCTCTTCGGAGCCGTTTTCTCTTGATGTTGTATTCCATATAACGCCGATAGGATGCGGCGGGCAAACCGCTTAACCCGAACAACGTCAAACTGCCGCAGCTGAGCAACGGCGATTGGAGCAAGGTGGCGCAGCGGGTGGCCGGGCAATCGGTTATCAGCTCCAGCCTGAATACCGCCATCAATGGTGGCAGCTTCAAAGACAACTTGACCAATGCGCTGCTGGCGAACATCGGCAGCCAGGTTCAGGCCGAGGGCGCCAACCTGATTGGGGATAACGGCGACGTTCTGGGGGCGGCCGGGAAGTCAGTCAGCCATGCGGTTGTGGCAGGCATCGCTGCGGAAATCGGGCGCGGCGACGGTAAAGGGGCTGCTGCCGGGGCGCTGGCAGCGGAGCTGGCCGGCGTCGTGATGCAGAGCACGCTGTTTGAACCGGCCAATCTCAACGAAAAGGAACGCCAGCTTTACCGTCTGCAGGAAGCGTTAAACGGCAATGAAGTAAAAGAGCAAACGGCACGAGTGATCGGGGCTTTGACCGGGGCGTTGACAACGCATACGCCGGAAGGCGCCTACAGTGCTGCGGACAGCGCACAGTCGGTTTATCGCTACAACATGACCGAACATATGTTGATGCAGTATGCGCTGGATAATCAGAAAGATATTTTGGCCGCTGATAAAGGTGATGTTGCTGCGGCAAAACGTGTTGTGGCTCGCCGAGAAGCTGCCGCAATAGTGGCGACCGTAGGTGGCGGCGGTCTGGTACTTACTGCGGGGGGAATGACGCTGGTGGGAGCTGCGCCAGAATTGGTTCTGGCTGCACGATTGGCAATTGCCGGCTGTAAAACCAACCCCGCGCTTTGCCTGAACCAGGCCGGTATTTATGCGGCAGATATTGTGGCACCAGAGGCGATTATTGGTACTGGCGCCGTAACCACCGGCAGCACATTGATTCTGGGGAAAACCGAAGACAGCGTGAGGAAGTTGAGCCGACAGCTGGTGAACGCTTCCGATGAACTATACAAAACAAAAACGTTCAACACTCAGCCGGTTGCCGATTTTATCAAAGGAGAAACGGCAGCCGGGGCGAATCTGTCGACTAAAACGGCAGATTATCTACGGGACATGCAGAAGGTTAACACTAACCAGTTGGTCAAGGTGTTTGACCCGAAACAGAACGAAAGTAAGCTGAATGTGTTTGGTCAGCAGTTCGAGCAGGTTATGGGCGAAGGTGGATGCAATAAATATGGAACAACCAAGGTTTTTGCGACAGGAAAACTGTCAAGACAAGAAATCATCGACTACGCTCAGTCGCTAGCTGGAACGGTACCATTGGAAGAGAAGAAAACTCCGAAAGGCATGGTTTACTTTGCAAAAAAAGATGGAATGGTTATCAATCTTAGAGATTTTTCCAAAAGTGAGGATAGCACAAAGGCTCGATGGACGATTGAAATTATAAAAAATGAACAACTCAATAATCTACAGGGAAAAGTTAAAAAACCTATTGAAATTAAATTTAGGTAACTCATATGAAAATTACAGCTGAGGAATTTCTCGAATACAAGAATGCCTTAGAAGGTCATTCGATGAATGCTATCTGGCATGTGACTCTACCAGAGTGTTATGGCGAGGAACCAAGTTTTAGTCAAAGAAAATCATTTTTCTTTCAACTATTACAGATGCTACTTGAAGATGGGAAAATTAGGTTGGCTTCTCATGGTAAGTATCTTCGAGGCAGCACTAGTGAGCAAATATCGCTATTTAAACATGTTTTCCCCAAAAATCAGGAGGAAATGGATGCCGATGCCTTCGACGGATTCTGGTTTCTGACAGAGGAATGCCCCGGCGGCATCGTCTGGATCCATGACAGCGGCTACGAAGATTGGACCTGATCCGCACACAGAAACGGCTCTTCGCAGCCGTTTCTTTTTTTTAACGTCCCCGCCCCGTAACCCGCAACACCACCCCCACCAACAGCAGCGCGGCCCCCGAGGCATAGAGCGGGAACCAGCGCGTCCACCAGAGCGGGGAAAATAGCGGGGTGCTATTGGGATCTGCAGGCGCGTAGCCGCTATAGGTATTCAGACCGGCGGCGATGGCGAGCATCGCCAGGCCGATAAAAAGCAGCAGGTTTGAGACGGTTGTCATGGCATTTTTCCTTTGTAGAGGCAGAGGGTAACTCTTACTATCACTATTAATTATTGTTCGATTAATTATCTCGGATGAATATTATTTATTTCCGCATTCATCAGGCTATTTCCTGACGATAAAATAACATCCATTAATACTAGTCGCTTATTTTCCAATAAAAAACCCGCTTTCGCGGGTTTTCACTTTTTTCTCGCGAATTGTCACTTCACCAGCGGCTTATCATTGGGCGTTTTGAACTTCGCCAGATATTGCGGCTGGAAGATGCACATGCGCAGCACGGTGCGGTATTCGCCGTTGACGAAGAACTCGTCGATCAGCTCGCCTTCCACGTTGAATCCCAGCTTGCTGTAGATGTGGATCGCCTTCGGGTTCTCCTTGTCGACGATCAGGTACAGCTTGTACAGGTTCAGCACCGAGAAGCCATAGTCCATCGCCAAGCGGGCGGCGGTGCTGGCGTAGCCTTTGCCCTGGTGGGCGGGATCGATGATGATCTGGAACTCTGCGCGGCGGTGGATGTGATCGATCTCCACCAGCTCCACCAGGCCGACCTTGGCGCCTTCGTGCTCGATGATAAAGCGGCGCTCGCTCTGATCGTGGATGTGTTTATCGTAGAGATCGGAAAGCTCGACAAAGGCTTCGTAGGGTTCTTCAAACCAATAGCGCATAACGCTGGCGTTGTTGTCCATCTGGTGGACGAACGACAGATCGTCCCGTTCCAATGGGCGTAACCTGACGCTGGCAGTGCTGGACATGTGGGCTCCTCTGTGCCGTGAAATTGTGCAAAGTATAACTTCACAGAATGGATGAAGGCGAAAAAAAACGGCGCCGCATGGGCACCGTTTAGGCAAGGTTCAGGCTGCGCGCATCAGTCGGCGGCGTGACCCTGCTCAGGCAGGCGTTCGCCGTCCAGCCAGGCGGCGCCATCGCGCATCGCCAGGCGGCCGTCGACGAACCAGCTCACCACCAGCGGATAGATCGTGTGTTCCTGGGTTTGCACCCGTTCAACCACGTCATCCTCTTCGTCGTCAGCGAAAATCGGCACCTTGGCCTGCAAAATCACCGGGCCGCCGTCGAGCTGTTCGGTCACGAAGTGCACCGAGGTGCCGTGTTCGCTGTCGCCGTTGTCGATGGCCTGACGGTGGGTATGCAGGCCCGGGTATTTCGGCAGCAGGGAAGGGTGGATGTTCAGCAGGCGGCCGGCATAACGCTGCACGAACTGCGGGCTGAGGATGCGCATGTAGCCGGCCAGCACTACCAGATCGGGCTGGTACTGGTCGATAGCGTCCGCCAACGCGGCGTCGAACGCCGCGCGATCGGCGTAAGCCTTGGCATCCAACGCCTGGGCGGCGATGCCGGCCGCCTCGGCGCGCTGCAGGCCATAAGCCTGCGCCTTGTTGCTGAACACCGCCACGATCTCGGCGGTGATGCGGCCCTGCTGGCAGGCGTCAATCAGCGCCTGGAGATTGCTCCCCTGGCCGGAGACCAACACCACGATCTTTTTCATCAGTTGATGACCACTTGTTGTTCGTCGGAAGAGGCGGTCAGTTTACCGATTTTCCACGCTTTTTCACCTGCTGCGGTCAGCAGCGCGATGGCCGCTTCCACTTCGGCTTCCGGCAGGGCGATGACCATGCCTACGCCGCAGTTGAAGGTGCGGTACATTTCATGACGGCTGACGTTACCGGCCTGCTGCAGCCAGGTGAACACCGCCGGCCACTGCCAGCTGGCTTCGTCGATCACCGCCTGCATGCCTTCCGGCAGCACGCGTGGAATGTTTTCCCAGAAGCCGCCGCCGGTGAGGTGAGCGATGGCGTGGACGTCCGCCTTCTCGATCAGCTCCAGCACGGACTTCACGTAAATCTTGGTCGGCGCCAGCAGGTGGTCGGCCAGCGGTTTGCCTTCCAGCTGGGTGGCGGTCGGATCGGTGTTGCTCACTTCCAGGATTTTGCGCACCAGCGAGTAGCCGTTGGAGTGCGGGCCGGAAGCGCCCAGGGCGATCAGCGCGTCGCCGGGCTGCACTTTGCTGCCGTCGATGATCTCGGATTTTTCGACCACGCCGACGCAGAAACCGGCCACGTCGTAATCTTCGCCGTGGTACATGCCCGGCATTTCAGCGGTTTCGCCGCCCACCAGCGCACAGCCGGACTGTTTGCAGCCTTCGGCGATGCCGGTGATCACGCTGGCCGCGGTGTCCACATCCAGCTTGCCGGTCGCGTAGTAGTCGAGGAAGAACAGCGGCTCGGCGCCCTGAACCACCAGATCGTTGACGCACATCGCCACCAGATCGATGCCGATGGTGTCGTGGCGTTTCAGATCCATCGCCAGACGCAGCTTGGTGCCCACGCCGTCGGTACCGGAAACCAGCACCGGCTCGCGGTATTTCTGCGGCAACGCACACAGGGCGCCAAACCCGCCCAGACCGCCCATCACTTCCGGGCGACGGGTCTGTTTAACTACACCTTTGATGCGATCTACCAATGCGTTGCCTGCATCGATATCGACACCTGCGTCTTTATAGCTGAGAGAGGTTTTGTCGGTCACTGCGCGATTCCCCACGACGGTTTGCGGTTTGAAAACTGTGCTTCCGATGTTGATTCCGGAATAAGGCGCGGCAATTCTAACAGCGCAGGCAAACGTTTGCGAGCGGCTTGTGAACCGGCTCTGCTTTTTCGTCATCTATACTGATATTCAAACTTTTGTTGATCCCGATCGGGCTATTGTGGGTGGCGCGGCGAAAAAAAGGAGGTATAATCCCGCGATTTTTTTGGCCGCAACCACCTTAATAGGAGAAAAATGATGAAGATCGTTGAGGTGAAACACCCGCTGGTAAAACACAAGCTTGGCCTGATGCGCGAAAATGACATCAGCACCAAACGCTTCCGTGAGCTGGCCTCAGAAGTGGGTAGTTTACTGACCTATGAAGCGACCGCCGATCTGGAGACGGAAAAAGTCACCATCGAAGGCTGGTGCGGGCCAGTTGAAGTGGATCAGATCAAAGGGAAAAAGATTACCGTAGTGCCTATCCTGCGCGCAGGGCTGGGCATGATGGAAGGGGTGCTGGAGCACGTGCCGAGCGCGCGCATCAGCGTGGTGGGCGTTTACCGCGACGAAGAAACCCTGGAGCCGGTGCCGTACTTCCAGAAGCTGGTTTCCAACATCGAAGAGCGCATGGCGCTGGTCGTTGACCCGATGCTGGCCACCGGCGGTTCGATGATCGCCACTATCGATCTGCTGAAGAAAGCCGGCTGCCACAGCATCAAGGTGCTGGTCCTGGTGGCGGCGCCGGAAGGCATCGCCGCGCTGGAGAAAGCGCACCCGGACGTTGAGCTGTACACCGCCTCCATCGATCAGTGCCTGAACGACAAGGGCTACATCGTGCCTGGCCTGGGCGATGCGGGCGACAAGATATTTGGTACCAAGTAAACATTTGAGCCGACTTAATGAGTCGGCTTTTTTTTGACTAAAACCTATAAAACCAATAAACCGAGGAAAAGCACACATGACCCGTCGCGCCATCGGCGTCAGCGAGCGCCCGCCGCTGCTCCAGACCATTCCGCTCAGCTTCCAGCACCTGTTCGCCATGTTCGGCGCCACCGTGCTGGTGCCTATCCTGTTCAAGATCAACCCGGCGACCGTGCTGCTGTTCAACGGCATCGGCACGCTGCTGTATCTGTTCATCTGTAAAGGCAAGATCCCGGCCTACCTCGGTTCCAGCTTCGCGTTTATCTCGCCGGTGCTGCTGCTGTTGCCGCTCGGTTATGAAGTGGCGTTGGGCGGTTTCATCATGTGCGGCGTGCTGTTCTGCCTGGTGGCGCTGATCGTGAAAAAGGCCGGCACCGGCTGGCTGGACGTGATGTTCCCGCCGGCGGCGATGGGGGCGATCGTCGCCGTCATCGGGCTGGAACTGGCGGGCGTGGCGGCCAACATGGCGGGGCTGCTGCCGGCGGAAGGTACCAGCGCCGACTCGACCACCATCACCATTTCGCTGGTGACGCTGGCGGTCACGGTGCTCGGCTCGGTGCTGTTCCGCGGCTTCCTGGCAATTATCCCGATCCTGATCGGCGTGCTGGTGGGCTATGCGCTGTCGTTCTTCATGGGCGTGGTGGATTTGACCCCGATCCGCGAGGCACACTGGTTCGCGCTGCCAACCTTCTACACCCCGCGCTTTGAGTGGTTCGCCATCTTCACCATTCTGCCGGCGGCGCTGGTGGTGATCGCCGAGCACGTCGGCCACCTGGTGGTGACCGCCAACATCGTGAAAAAAGACCTGATCCGCGATCCGGGGCTGCACCGTTCGATGTTCGCCAACGGCATTTCGACGGTGTTCTCCGGCTTCTTCGGCTCCACGCCGAACACCACCTACGGCGAGAACATCGGCGTGATGGCTATCACCAAGGTCTACAGCACCTGGGTGATCGGCGGCGCGGCGGTGCTGGCGATCCTGCTGTCCTGCATCGGTAAACTGGCGGCGGCGATCCAGGCGGTGCCGGTGCCGGTGATGGGCGGCGTTTCCCTGCTGCTGTACGGCGTGATCGGCGCCTCGGGTATTCGCGTGCTGATCGAGTCCAAAGTGGATTACAACAAAGCGCAAAACCTGATTCTGACCTCGGTGATCCTGATCATCGGAGTGAGCGGCGCCAAGGTGCATATCGGCGCGGCGGAGCTGAAAGGCATGGCGCTGGCGACCATCGTCGGCATTGGCCTGAGCCTGCTGTTCAAGGTCATCAGCCTGTTCCGCAAGGAAGAAGAGGTGCTCGACGCGCCGGACGAACCGGCGGAGCAGAAGTAACGAAAAGGGCAGCCCAGGGGCTGCCCTTTTTATTCGTGTTTCTGCATTTATATCCGTTGGGATAAAGTAGCTGATAGCATTAACAACATCGGTTAAAAGGAAAGAGGGCATGGAGTACTACGGCTATATTTTGCTCAAATTTGTGATTGGCTTTGTCATTGTTATCACCCACCTGAACCTGTCGGGAAAGACCCAGCTATCGCAGATGACCCCAGTAGATTTTATCGGAAACTTTGTGCTCGGGGGCATTATTGGGGGCGTTATCTATAGCGACAGCATCCCCTTGTACCAGTATGTCGTTGTATTACTTATCGGTGTAGGGCTAATTTCTCTGTTGAATGCAATCAGTAAACACTGCAACTTCTTTCGTTCGGTCACTATAGGCAATCCGATACCAATTATAAAAAATGGCCGCTTTTTGATGGAAAATATTTTAGCCAAGAAAAATAAAATCGACATCTTGAACGTTTCCTCACAGCTGCATGCGCAGGGGATTCACGCCTTTCAGGAGATTGTCTATGCGCAAATTGAGCCGGGCGGCCAGATCACTGCGGTATGCGAGGGAAATGAACTGCCTTCAGTTATCATTATGAAAAATGGCAGGGCCAGGCCTTATGAGCTGCAGGAGATTAGTAAAGATGAGGAGTGGTTGAACCAAACTATCCGTGAACATGGCATAGAGCCGAAAGATATTTTTATTGCTGAGTTTTGGGACGGTAGGACAGCATTCATTCTTAATGACGGACGTATAGTTAAATAGTGAAAAAGGGGAGCCTCAGCTCCCCAATGTCATATTAGCTGCGAATTTTGCGGTACACGAACAGCACCACGATGGCGCCGATAACCGCTACCACGAAGCTGCCGAAGTTGAAGCCGTCAACCTTGCCGTAGCCGAAGAAGGTGCTGATATAGCCGCCGACCACGGCGCCGATGATCCCCAGCACAACGGTCAGGATAAAGCCGCCGCCGTCTTTACCGGGCATGATCCACTTAGCCAAAATACCGGCGATCAGGCCGAAGATAATCCAGGAAATAATCCCCATTTACTGCTCCTTTCTTTTGTGGCTGAGAATAGCTTACTGCTGGGTGGCCGGCTGCTTATTGCCGTTCACCGCCGCATCGGTCTCTTGTTTCAACTCTTGCGCTTTGTTTTCGGCGCTGTTCTTGATGGCTTCGGTCTTCGCCTTGGCCTGCTCGGTCAGATCGTTAGCGCCGTTGATGGCGTCGTTTTTGATGGCCTTGGCCTGATCCACCAGCTGCTGGCTTTGTTTGCCGGCGTCATCCTTGATCGCGGCGGCCTTGGCCTTGGCGTCGTTGGTGATGGCGTCGGCCTGCTTGGCGGCTTCATCTTTAATCGCCGAGGCTTTGTCCTTCAGCTGGTCAGCCTGCGTGGCGGCCTCTTTTTTGATTTCATCCGCCGTCGCTTTCGCCTTGTCCGTCAGATCGTCCGCTTTTTTCTGGGCGGCGTCTTTCATCTGCTCGGCGCTGTCTTTGGCTTTATCCAGGTTGGCGTCAACCTTGGAAGAGTCATCACAGCCGGCAACCAACAACCCGATAAAGGAGGCTAACAGCACTTTATTCCATACTTTCATCGTCTATATCCTTGCAGAAACCTTGTTGATGGTGATTGCGTTTTGCCTACCTATACTAGGTCAGGTTTTACTTAAATTACAAATTTAACCTGCTTAGGCATGGGGTTAGGGTTTGATATCAGACTATTCTTGCCGGTGAGGGAGCCGCAATCGATTAAACGGCGCTAAGGCATTGCTCACTATTGCGGCATAAGATCCTGCCGGTTCAACAGCGCCCGTTTTCTGTGTTAAACTGCCCGCGTTTTTCTGCCAGTTTTGGTTGAGGTGCTTCTCTGAATACGCCGGCACAGCTTTCACTGCCACTTTATCTTCCCGATGATGAAACTTTCGCCAGTTTTTATCCGGGCGAGAACCCATCCCTATTAGCCGCGATCCAATCCGCCGTCCGTCAGGAACATGGCAGCTATATCTATTTTTGGTCGCGTGAAGGCGGCGGGCGCAGCCATCTGCTGCATGCGGCCTGCGCCGAGCTTTCGCAGAAGGGGGAAGCGGTGGGCTATGTGCCGCTCGACAAACGCGCTTACTTCGTGCCCGAAGTGTTGGACGGCATGGAGCAGCTGGCGCTGGTTTGCATCGACAATATCGAATGCATCGCCGGCGACGAAGAGTGGGAGATGGCGATCTTCAACCTCTACAACCGCATCCTGGAAACCGGCCGCACCCGTTTGTTCATCACCGGGGATCGCCCGCCGCGCCAGCTGAACCTGCGTTTACCGGATCTGGCTTCGCGCCTGGACTGGGGGCAGATCTACAAGCTGCAGCCGCTGTCGGACGAAGAGAAACTGCTGGCGCTGCAGCTGCGCGGCAAACTGCGCGGCTTTGAGCTGCCGGAAGACGTGGGCCGCTTCCTGTTGAAACGGCTGGATCGCGAGATGCGCACGCTGTTTATGACCCTCGATCAGCTCGATCGTGCCTCGATCACCGCCCAGCGCAAGCTGACCATCCCGTTCGTTAAAGAGATCCTGGGGCTGTAGCGGCTACCGCAAAAGAAAGGGCGCGACAGTCCGCGCCCGAATTCGAATTTATAAAATCTCCAGCACCTGCTCCGGCGGCCGGCCGATACGCGCCTTGCTGCCTTTCACCACGATCGGGCGTTCGATCAGTTTCGGGTTCGCCGTCATCGCCGCCAGCAGCTGTTCTTCGCTCAGACTGTCGTCCGCCAGCTTCAATTCTTTGTACAGATCTTCTTTTTTGCGCATCAGATCGCGCGCGGATGTGAAGCCTAATTCTTTCAACAGCTTTTTCAGCTCATCGGCCGACGGGGGCGTTTCAAGATACAGCACCACCTTGGGATCGACACCGTGCTGCTCCAGCAGCGCCAGGGTTTCACGGCTCTTGGAGCAGCGCGGGTTGTGGTAAATCGTGACGTTTTTCATGGCGTTCATTCCTTGTTGAATCAGCTGCGCTGGTATTGGCGGAAGCGCTGTTGCAGTTGGCGCAGCTGGTCGATGCGCGCATCGTAGCGCGCCTGTTTCAGGCTGCCGAGTTTCTGCAGCGAGCTGGCATTGCTGAGCAGGCCGATGGCCTGATCGAGCCGGCCGGTCAGCGCCAGGCTTTCGGCGCGGGCCGACAGCTCTTCATCGCGCAGCCCCTGGGCGGCGCTGGCCTGCGCCAGCAGATCCCAGCCGTTCGGATCGTCCGGATGGGCAAAGGTATAGCGGTTCAGGATCTTCGAGGCCTGCGCCGGCTGGTTGCCTTCGACATAGGCATTGGCCAGGTTGAGCTGCAGCACCGGGTTGTTGTTCTGGGCGGCGTTGGCCGCCTGCAGGCGGGCGATGGCCTGTGGCGCGCGTTTCTGGCCGAGATCGATGTCGGTCATCAGGTCGATCAGCCAGACGTTTTTCGCATCCTGCGCCAGCATTGGTTGAATGATGTTGCGTGCGTCGTCGTATTTTTTCGCTTCATAGAACAGGATGGCGCGGCCGTATTTGGCGGCCGCCTGTTCGCGCACGTTGCCCTTGCTGAGTGAGCCGAGCAGCTCTTCGTTCAGGCCATAGCCTTCCGAGCTGTACATGCCCAGTGCGCGCACCTTGGCCATCAGGTAGTCCTGCGAAGACTGCACGATGTGTTTCGGCATCTGGTTGGCGCGGTTGCGCGCGTCGGAAAGGCGGCTGTCCGGCAAGGGGTGCGTCAGCAGCATTTCCGGCGGCTTGGAGGCATAGCGCGACTGATCCGAGAGTTTTTGCAGGAAGTCGGGCATCGCTTCGGGATCGAAACCGGCGCGCTGCAGCACCTGAATGCCGATGCGGTCGGCTTCCTGTTCGTTCGACTGGGTAAAACTGATCATGCCCTGCTGGGTGCCGGCCAGGGTGCCGCTCAGCGCCGCCATGCCCATGGTCGGGTTGGCCATCGCCAGCAGGATGGAGCCGAGTGCGCCCACCCAGGTCAGCGGGGCGTTGCGCTGCTGGTCTTCCATTGCGCGCGCCAGGTGGCGCTGGGTGACGTGCGAGATTTCGTGCGCCAGCACCGAAGCCAGTTGGCTTTCGTTGTCGCTGACGCGAAACAGCGCGGAATGCAGCACCACGTTGCCGCCGAAGAAGGCGAAGGCGTTGATCTCGTCGTTGCGCACCAGATAGAAATGGAACGGCGTGCGCACCGAATAAGCGCTGGCCACCAGTCGGTTGCCCAGCTGGTTGATGTACTGGCTCAGCAGCGGATCGTTGATCAGCGGGGCGCTGGCGCGCAGTTGGCGCACGTAGAAATCGCCCATCGCCAGCTCTTGTCCGATGCTCAGGGTGCCGCCGGCGGAGGTGCCCATATCCGGCAACTGGTCTTGGCTTTCCGCCTGTGCTGGCGCCAGGGCGGTGGCGTTCAGCGTGCCGAGCAGCAGCACCGCTAACGCGGTTTTGGTCAACCGGTTGGTCATAGTCAGGCGTTTCCCTTAAATAATCATTTCTAAGACGTCAGCAGCAGACAAGAGTTCTTTATTCCCACGGCGCAATCCGCGCGAAAGTGCGGCGGCTCACAAACCGCGGCGGCGGCACCCATCACATCATAGTCAGCCGCAGGCGACAAGGAAACGTTAGCCGGGCGCGAATCGGGCAAAAAAGTTTTATTTTTCATTTTGAAGGGCGCTTTCTGCGTCGCCGGCGGCGTGCATTGTCAATAAAACGCGGACAAAGTTGATCCGTGTTTTATTGACAAGATAAACGCAGACTCATATAGTCTGCGTTATTGAAGGTTCATTGACGGTCGAAAACGGACATATGGCGTACATCACAACCAGCGTTGAATATGGCATCCACTGCCTGCTGTGGCTGGTCGGCGATAACCAGCGCGCGCTCAGCAGCCGCGAACTCGCCGAGCTGCAGGGCATTTCCCCCAGCTTTCTGGCCAAGATTTTCCCCAAGCTGGAAAAGGCGGGGATCGTCGTCGCCAGCGAAGGGGTGCGCGGCGGCTACCGGCTGGCGCGCCCAGCGGATGAGATCAGTTTTCTGGCGATCATCGACGCCATCGAAGGGCACAAGCCGCTGTTCGATTGCCAGGAGGTGCGCGGGCGCTGCGCGGTGTTCGATGATTCCCCGCCGGATTGGGCGGTCTCCGGTAAATGCGCCATCCACGCGGTGATGCTGCAGGCGGAGAAGGCGATGCGCGATGCGCTGGCGGCGCAGACCCTTGGCGCCGTCGCGGCCCGCTTTGGCCGCAAGGCGCCGCAGGGCTTCTTCGGTGAGGTCAACCTCTGGCTCGATGAACGCATGACGGAACGCACCGCGCGCAGCGGCAAAACGGCGCGGGCCAAAACCTAACCACCGCCTTTCCTTAAAGCCAAACACACTTTTTCCCGCCTCTTCGGAAGGGGCGGGCGGGCCTTCTGCACCCTGCTACGGGAGCGGAACGGCATCGTTCATCCGAAAAAACTGCGGGCAGCCTTATCGCCCGGTTAACCCTGTATGAAGGAGTCATCCCATGACGCAGAAAATAGTGATTGCCGGTTCCGGTTTTGCCGGTTTTTGGGCCGCCGTGTCCGCCATGCGCGCCATTACCCTCGCCGGTAAGCATGACGATATCGAGGTGCTCATGGTCTCGCCGACGCCAACGGTCACCATCCGGCCGCGCCTGTATGAAGCGGTGCTGGAAAACATGAATCCGGACATTTCCGCGCAGCTCGCCGCCGTCGGCGTGCGCCACCTGGCCGGGGCGGTAGAGCGCATCGATGCCGCCGCCAAGACGCTCACGGTGGCGCAGGCGACGGGGGGATCCCTTGAGCTGGCCTACGACCGCCTGGTGTGGGCCACCGGCAGTCGGCTCTCCGTGCCTGCGGTGCCGGGCTTTGCCGAATACGGTTTCAACGTCGATACGCTGGAAAGCGCGCAGCGTTTGGATGCCCATATCAAAGCGCTGGCGGCCAAACCCTCGACGCCGGCGCGCAACACCGCCGTGGTGGTGGGCGCGGGGCTGACCGGGCTGGAGAGCGCGGCGGAGATGCCGCAGCGGCTGCGGGATGCGCTGGGCAAAGACGAGAACGTGCGTGTGGTGATCGTCGATAGCGCCCCGGAAGTGGGCGCCGGAATGGGCGCGGAGCCGGGGGCGGTGATTCGCCAGGCGCTGGCGGAGTGCGGCGTGGAAGCACGAGCCGGCCTGCGCGTCTCGGCTATCGACGCTGAGGGGGTGATGCTGTCGAACGGTGAGCGTATCGCCGCCAACACGGTGATCCTGGCAGCGGGCGTGCGGGCGCATCCGCTGACCGAGCAGATCCCCGGCGAGCGCGACGGCAGCGGTCGGGTGATCGGCGACGCCTTCCTGCGCGCGCCGGCGGCGGCGGGCATTTTCGTGACCGGCGATACGGTGAAGGCGGCGACCGACGATCTCGGCAATCACAACCTGATGACCTGCCAGCATGCGATGAGCCTTGGCCGGGTGGCCGGCCACAATGCGGCGGCGGAGCTGGCGGGGTTGCCGACTCACCCGTACAGCCAGCCGAAGTATGTGACCTGCCTGGACCTGGGGCCCTGGGGCGCGCTGTATACCGAAGGCTGGGAGCGCCAGGTGCGCTTTACCCGTCAGGAAGGCAAAAAGATTAAGCAGGAGATCAACACGCAGTGGATTTATCCACCGGCGGCGGATCGCGAGGCGCTGTTTGCCGTCGCCAATCCGGATTTCGTGATTGTGCCTTAAGGAAGTCAAAACGGGAGCGGCAACGCTCCCGTCGTCATTTTCCCAGCGGCAGGAACGAGCGCTCTGGCACCACGGTTTTCATCACCAGCGTGGAGCTCAGGCGCTGCACGCCCGGCAGAGCGGAGAGTTTCTCGTCGTAAAGCTGTTGGAAAGCGGGCAGATCGCGGGCGATCACGTGCAGCAGATAGTCCGGATCGCCAAACAGCCGCTGCGCCTGCACCACCTGTGGAATGTCCATCATGGCGTTTTCGAAGGTTTCAACGGCGCGGCGATCGCCTTCGCGCATGGTGACGAACACCAGGGCGGAAAAGTTATAGCCCAGGCTGCCGGGATCGAGCTGGGCGCGATAACCCCTGATCACCCCGGACTCCTCTAACGCCCGCACCCGGCGGTGGCAGGGAGAGACGCTCAACCCGATCCGCTCGGCCAGCTCGGTCACCGACAAACGCCCGTCGGCCTGCAGTTCAGCAAGAATCTTGCGATCAATCTTATCCATTTGGAAAAATTTCCCTGCTTATGCCGGTTTCAGGCAAGTAATTGAAAGCACATTTTAACGCCTTGAGGATATTCTTGCCATCTATTGAACGGTTTTGACGGCCGCCGCGGCAGGCGGAGGCCGTTCTTCTTCCAATCCAAGAGGAAAGCGCAATGGTTCTTTGTTCGGAATGGCGCGGCGCGTTTGAGAGGGGGCCGGCATGACGCTCGCTCTGTTCGCCGCTTTTTGGGCGGTGTCGATTTTGTTAGTGATCACGCCGGGTATGGATTGGGCCTATGTGATCTCGGCGGGCATTCGCGGGCGGGTCGTGGTGCCCGCCGTCGCCGGCTTGCTGTTTGGCCACCTGCTGATGATTGCGATCGTGGTGGCAGGCGTCGGCGCGCTGCTGGTCGGCAACCCGCTGGCGCTGACGGCGCTTACCTTGCTGGGGGCGGCTTATCTGTTGTGGATCGGTTTCAACATGCTGCTGCACCCGCCGGTGCCCGGCGCCGGTGAAGATCAGCGTTCCGATTCCTGGCTGCGCTGGGCCGGCAAGGGCGTGTGCGTCAGCGGGCTGAACCCCAAGGTGTTTCTGCTGTTTCTGGCGCTGCTGCCGCAGTTTACCGACGCCCGGGCCGAATGGTCGGTGCCGATGCAGATGCTGGCGTTGGGCGTGGTGCATTTGATCAGCTGCGGCCTGGTGTACCTGCTGGTGGGATTCGGTTCGCAGTCGGTGCTGCGCACGCGCCCGCAGGCTGCGAAGGTGGTGGGGCGCATCTCCGGCGCGGCGATGATCGTCATCGCCCTCGGGCTGCTGGCCGAGCAGGCGCTGAAATAGCGCCTTGAAAGGCCCGCTTGTGCGGGCCTGGCGGTATCAGGCTTTGACGGCGAGCAGCACCGATGAGGCTTTGATCAGGGCGATGGCGCGCGAACCGTTCTTCAGCGCCATCTCCTGCAGGCTTTCATTGGTGATCACCGACGTCAGCACAAAACCGGCATCCGCTTTGAGGTGCACGGTGCTGTTGACCGCGCCGTGCTCAACCGCAATCACTTCCCCGGCAAACTGGTTGCGGGCGGAAAAACGCAAACCGCAATCCTCCGTCGCCAGGATCACCCACGGCGCTTTAATCAGCGCGACGGCCTCTTTACCGATGGTTAATCCCAGCGACTGTTGGCTTTGTACCGTGACGATGGCCACCAGTTTTTCACCGCCCTGCAGGGTGATCTCCACTTCGTCATTGACGGCGCCTTTGGCGACGGCGGACACGGTACCGGCTAACTGGTTACGGGCTGAAACGGGCATAGATTCTCCTTGAAAGGGGCAAACGGTAAAATTTGTCGCCAGCATGGGCCCTAACCGCCGCGATTGCCAATGTCGCGGGGGAAGAGTGTGAACTGGGGCGGCCTTGCTGAAAAATTAACGTCGGTAGATGTCCGGTCGGGCGATCTGCCACACAAAATCGGGACAGTTGATGGCGGTATAGCCCACTTTTTCATAGAGCCAGGGGGCGGTGCTGGTGACCAGCATGATTCGCCGCAGCGTCGCCATCAGCGGATGGGCCTGGCAGCATTCCGCCAGCCACAGGCCCAACCCGCCTTTTTGATGCGCCTCCAGCACGTAAACGTCGCACAGATAGCCGAAGGTGGCGTAATCGGTGACCAGCCGGGCGAAACCGATTTGTCTGGTGCCGTGATACAAGCCGAAGCACAGGCTGTGGGAGAGGGACTGGCGAACGGTCTCTTTATCAATGCCCTCCGCCCATGACGAACGGGTCAGAAATGCATGAATGGCGTCAATATCCAGCAGGCTGGGCTCGGTGCTGACGAGATAGTCAGCACGCCGCCACTCCAGTGGGGCAGGGATTGTCATGAGGGTTCTTCTCCTGTTGTCTGCTTGTTTGCCGTTAAGTGTCTGTACGCAGGGTGAGGCAGTCTCTCGACGGTGTAAGGCGAGATAATCATGCCCGGCACCGCGGTCGATAGCTGACGTATTGGCTTTGATAATACGAGATACCGCCATGACTTTTAGAGAGCGAAGGAAAATAATTACGCTTGATTGCGTAAATAATAATGAGTATGTTTCTCATTCTCTTTGTTGTTCGCGGGCGCATGAAGGAGTTATTAGCCTGCATTAGCGTGATAGTTGATTCACAGGGAAACACTGAGACGCGCGGTGGCGCTCATTTCTCGTTATGAGAAAGCTCAAAACTAAACTGCAGAGCCCCCGTTAACGCCGTTTTAAATGGTCAAGGATTTCCCCGATGAAAATGAAAATCTCTGTGCTCGCCCTGCTGACGGGTATGGCGCTAAGCGGCTGCGCGCCGCACCAAACCACCTCCTCTTCCCCTGCCGTGCAACCTCTCGCGCCAGCGGCGCAATCCGACAGCGTCGTCAAACGCCAACTGGCTTATGGTTTGTATGAAATGGCGCTGACGCCAGGGGGAGATGCGCTGTACGTCGCCAGCGCCGAAAGTTTTAAAGATGTACAGGGGGGCGTGGTCTATAAGCTGGACGCCAAGACCCTGAAAACCCTTGGCACGACGCATACCGATCTGAAAAATTTCGCCATGCAGGCCTCTGCGGATGGAAAAACCCTTTATGTCAGCAATTCGCTGGACGGCGGTATCAGCGCAATCGGCGCCGCCGACGGTAAGGTGAAAGGACGTTTGTTGTTCAGCGAGCGCAATGAGAAAGGGTTGCCGTATGGTGCGCGCCAAATTCTGGCTCACAACAATACGCTGTATGTGGGGGCGGTGGCCGATCCGGCGCAAATTTGGGTGGTTGACGCCGAAACGCTCAAGCTGAAAACGCGCATTAAAAATACCGGCAAATGGATGACCGGCCTGCATTACTCCGAACAGACCCAACGTGTGTATGCCGCCAATGGCAGCGGCGAGATCCTGGTGATCAACCCGCGTTCCAATCGCATCGAGAAACGCTGGAAACCGTTGGGAGACCAACCGGCACTGCTGCTTAATATGGCTGAAGACGAGGCTACCGGTCGTTTGTTCGTCACTGACAACTCCAAGGCGAAGACCACGCTGGTCTTGGATATTCATACCGGAAAATTATTGAAGCGGCTTGATGTGGGCGACTCTTTGGCTGTCGTTTTCAATTCACGGCGCAATGAAATTTATATCTCGCAGCGTGAATCCGGCAATGTACTGAGCCTGGATGCGACGACCTATGCGGTGAAACAGCGCTGGGCGCTGCCGCCGAATCCAAACAGCTTGCTGTTGTCGGCAGATGGCCAGACATTGTTCGTTACTGTCAAACAACCGTTTAACAAAGATCATTCCACTCAGGGGCCGGACAGCGTGGTTCGCATCGCGTTGAATCAATAAGCCCCATCGGCTCGGCGACGGGCCATTTAACTTTTTATCCTCATTCATGAGTGAATTATGCACAACACCAGTACAACGAATTCCCCTTTACGCAAAACGCTGCTGGCTCTGGCTATCGGCGCGCTGAGCCAAGGCGCGCTGGCCGCAGACGGCGACGCCAAGAAAAACCAGGAGGACACCCTGGTCGTCCGGGCCGAAAAACACGCCGATTTCAACTCCGGCGGCAATGATTTGGTTCCCGCCTACCTGGATGGACAGGTTGCCCACGGCGGCCGCCTGGGAATGTTGGGCGAACAGAAAGCGATGGACGTCCCGTTCAACGTCATAGGTTATACCGCGAAGCTGGTACAGGATCAGCAGGCGAAGACCATCGCCGACGTGGTCAGCAACGACGCGGGTGTGCAGGCGGTGCAGGGATACGGTAACTTCGCCGAAACCTATCGCATCCGCGGTTTCTCACTGGACGGCGACGACATGACGATGGGCGGGCTGCCGGGCGTGGTGCCGCGTCAGGTGATGGATACCCAGATGCTGGAGCGGGTAGAGATCTTCAAAGGGGCGAACGCCTTGCTGAACGGCCTGGCTTCCAGCGGCGTTGGCGGCATGATCAATCTTGAACCGAAACGGGCGGAAGAAACGCCGACCACTCAGATCGGCCTCGACTACACCTCCGATTCTCAGGTGGGCGGCAAGCTGGATCTGGGCCGCCGTTTTGGTGACGACAACCAGTTTGGCGCTCGCGTCAACCTGGTACACCGAGAGGGGGAAACGGCGGTTGAGGATGATAAGCGGCGCACCACGCTGGCATCGGTCGGGCTGGACTATCGCGGCGATCGTTTCCGTTCATCGTTGGACTTCGGTTATCAGAAAAAGACCTTCCATGGCGGAACGATGGGGGTCAACATCAGCGGCATCGATGTGATACCCGCAGTGCCTGACACCCGTAAAAATTACAGTCAGCAGTGGGGCTACAGCGATATCGAGAACGAATTCGGCATGGCGAAAGCGGAATATGATTTAACCCGCGACTGGAAGGCCTATGCCGGGTTGGGTGCGCAGCACGGCCATGAAACCGGCGTTTACAGCGCACCGAAGCTCATCAACGCCAACGGCGATGCCACGGTTGGGCGTCTGGACACCAATCGCATCATCGACGCTTTCAGCGGCATGGCGGGGCTTGAGGGCAAGTTCACGACCTGGGCGGTTTCGCATCGGGTCAACGTCGGTTATTCCGCGCAGATTAAACGCGACAAAACCGCGTGGCGCATGTCTGCCAACAATCCGACGACCAATATCTACGATAACCATGATGTCGCAATACCGGACAACGCCTATTTCGGTGGCAACTACAGCGATCCGCTGACCACGGCGCGCAACCGGACGCAGGGCTGGTTGTTCAGCGATACGCTGGGCTTTTTCGGCGACCGGGTGTTGTTAACGGCGGCCGCGCGCCATCAGAAAGTGGTGGTGCGTAATTACAGCAACGCCACCGGTCTGGAGGATACCGCCTCTCGTTATACGCAAAGCCGTTGGATGCCGACGTTCGGGCTGGTCTACAAGCCGTGGGAAACGGTGTCGCTTTATGCCAACCATACCGAGGCCTTGCAGCCTGGCGGCATCGCGCCGAAAGAGGCGGCCAACTTCGGGCAAAGTACCGGTATCGCCCGTTCCAAGCAAAATGAAGTGGGGGTGAAAGTTGATTTCGAACGCGTGGGCGGCTCGTTGGCGCTGTTTGAAATCAAAAAGCCGGCCACCATGATCGACAGCAACAACTACTACACGTTGAACGGCGAACAACGCAACCGCGGCGTGGAGTTGAATGTGTTCGGCGAACCGGCATTCGGCCTGCGCCTTAACGGCAGCGCTACCTGGCTTTCGCCTGAGTTGACCAAAACCCAGGGCGGTCGTAACGATGGCAAAGACGCTATCGGCGTAGCGCACTTCTACGCGGTACTGGGAGCGGAATACGATATCAAGCCAATCGATGGCCTGACGGCAACGGCGAAAGTGCGGCATACCGGTTCGCAATATGCCGACTCTGCCAATACCAAAAAGCTCGATAGTTTCACGACCCTGGATCTCGGCCTTCGCTATCGCATGCGTTTGAATGAGGATCAAAACACGCTGGTATGGCGTGTGGGGTTGGACAACGTCACGAATGAGAAGTATTGGTCCGGCGTAGAAAGCAATGGCACTTACGTCTTCCAGGGACAGGCGAGGACGCTGAAAGCGTCGGTAACTTACGACTTCTAATCGATACAGAAACGACGGCGTCCCACATGCGATGGGACGCCGGTTCCTTTGCCACCGGGAGGGCGTTTTTCAGCATGACCGGTGGGTGAGTACGCTGATCAAATCCAGCGCGTCGTCCGCCGCCGCGATTTCGCTTTCGCTGAGCGCCTGTCGTTCGATGAAGCATTCGATAGCTTCCAACAGGGAGAAGACGCTGATTTCATCCCCTATCTTCACGACTTCGCAAACGCCACGCCCGATTGCCAGACAGATGGCTTCATCAAATTCACACGGTTTGCTGTTCATCTTTCCCCCTTACGGCATTTGGGATGATATCGGCCATGCTACCGGTTTTTGCTCGACGGCTGTCTGACGAAAATCCCATTTTTTCGTTGATGCTGACTGGCGCGCGATCTCGTGCATTGGCGAAATTCTGATTTCCTCACGGTGGTCAAATTTCCCTTGTGACCACCGTGTCGGCGCGGTATTGTCGCCAAATGACGACAATACCGCCTCATTGTCCGCATAAAAAATTCATGACGTTATCATCCCTTCATCCCGCTGCCGTGCGGGATTTTTTTATGAGGTTTATCTCAAAGTGCGGATAACCTCGATGCGATCGCTTGCCATGCTCTGAGAATAATCCTAGCTTGAAATAGTCATTTAGGGTTAGCAATCCCTCATGACCTCCTTGTAACACTTGATGCACCAGAACGTTTTCTCCCCCGCCCAGGCGGGGGTTTTTAATGACGTGCATCGGAAAAGGCCTTCAACGTAGAACCGACAGAGTTCGTGACGATAACCAGTTTAAGTATCAGGGGACGGGACTATGAAAAATGATCTGGCGGCGGCGATCGCGATTGGCTGTGTGTTGTTGTTCGCACTGGCGGTCGGTTCGCCCCTTTCTATCGGTACCTCGCTGTAATCTTCCGCGGCCCCGTCCGGGGCCGTTCACCCAGTCTGTCGCCGCGTCTGCGGATTTTTGCGCCGATTGCTTGCCCGCGCGATAAAATCAGCCAAATCGCTGTTGATGTATGGCCAACTTTGAGTACTCTGAGTGCTTTGCACACCTCGAGTGCGCCCGTTCTATCTATGCTTTAATCAGGCCCATCACAGGAATCGCCATGCCCGCCCGCCAAATCTCGAGGAGCCCGCTCTGATGCTGGAGATGTTATTACAGTGGTACCGCCGCCGCTTCACCGATCCGCAGGCTATCGCGCTGCTGGTGATCCTGGTCGCCGGGTTCCTTATTCTCTATTTTTTGCACGGTATTCTGACCCCGTTGCTGGTCGCCATCGTGCTGGCCTATCTGCTGGAGTGGCCGACCGCGCGCCTGCAGCGCATCGGCTGTTCGCGCACCTGGGCGGCGAGCATCATGCTGCTGGTGTTCGCGGGCGTCGCCATGCTGCTGGTGTTCGTCGTCGCGCCAACCGCCTGGCAGCAGGGCATCAATCTGATGAGCGATCTGCCGGGCATGCTCAATCAGTTCTATAACTTTGCCGCGACGCTGCCGAAGCGTTACCCGGCGCTGGTGGATGCCGGCATCATCGACATGATGGCGGAAAACCTGCGCAGCCGGCTGTCCGGCATGGGCGAGTCGGTGGTGAAATTCTCGCTGGCGTCGCTGGTCGGTCTGCTGACGCTGGCTATCTACCTGATCCTGGTGCCGATGATGATGTTCTTCCTGTTGAAGGACAAAGAACAGCTGCTGAACGCGGTGCGCCGCGTGCTGCCGCGCAATCGCGGCCTGGCGGGACAGGTCTGGAACGAGATGAATCAGCAGATCACCAACTACATTCGCGGCAAGGTGCTGGAGATGGTGATTGTCGGCGTGGCGACCTACCTGGTGTTCGCCGTGCTGGACATGCGCTACTCGCTGTTGCTGGCGGTGCTGGTGGGCTTCTCGGTGTTGATCCCCTACATCGGCGCGGTGCTGGTCACCATTCCGGTGGTGGTGGTGGCGCTGTTCCAGTGGGGCGTCGGCGCCGATTTCTGGACGCTGATCGTCGCCTATCTGGTGGTGCAGGGGCTGGATGGCAACCTGCTGGTGCCCATTTTGTTCTCTGAAGCGGTCAACCTGCATCCGCTGGTGATTATCCTGTCGGTGATCGTGTTCGGCGGAATGTGGGGCTTTTGGGGCGTGTTTTTCGCCATACCGCTGGCGACGCTGGTGAAGGCGGTGATCCATGCCTGGCCGGATGAACTGCGGGTCGAAGTGGAAGACAAGGCCGACTGACAGGGAAGAAACGAAGCGCAGCAGGCCGCTGCGCTTCGTGAGAATTACTGCTGCAGGTAGCTCAGAACGATGTCGTGGTGATTGGTGGTTTTGAAATCATCAAACACTTTTTCAATCTTGCCTTTGCCATCGATCAGGAAACTGATGCGGTGAATACCGTCGTAGGTCTTGCCCATGAAGGTTTTCTCGCCCCACACGCCAAACTGTTGCGCTACCTGATGATCTTCATCAGACAACAGCGTAAAGTTGAGCAGCTCTTTTTCGGCGAAGCGCGACAGTTTTTCCGGTTTGTCGGTGCTGATGCCCAGCACTTCGACGCCGACCTTTTTCAATTCGTCCATGTTGTCCCGCAGGCCGCAGGCTTGCACGGTGCAGCCCGGCGTCATCGCCTTCGGATAGAAATAGACCAATACTCGCTGTCCCTGGAAGTCGGCCAAATTAATTTCCTCACCGTCCTGGTCAGGCAAACTAAATTTCGGCGCTGTGTCACCGGCTTTCAATGGGCTCATCACTACTCTCCATCTTTCTCGTCATGCTGTGGATAGTTCACCACGCTAATACTGCCTTGCGCGTTCAATTCTGTACATAGGCGATGGAAGGCTTGCTCAATATTTGAGGCGTCCCGATCGCCGGAGCTGTGGGCGGTGATTTGGATATACAGCTGCGGCGGCAGGTCGCCGTCCGCCGGCTGCGTGCGCGAGACCAGTTCGGCGATATTCATCTGGCTGGAGTCGAACAGATCGGTAAAGCGTTCGATGATGTGCGGCGAGTCCTTCACTTCCACCTGCACCCACACCGTGGCCGGCATCGGCGGCCTTTCGTGCGAGTTTGTGCGCTTCATCACGATCAGCAGATCCAGCTCCGCGCCTTTTTGCGGCAGGGTGGATTCGATCAGGGTGATGGCGTTCCAGCTGCCGGACAGCAGCATGATGAACGTGAACTCCTCTCCCAGCATGGCCAGACGGCTATCTTCGATATTGCATCCGCAACTGCTGACGTGGCGGGTGATGGTATTGACGATTCCGGGGCGGTCGGCGCCGAGCGCGGTAATCACGAGATAGTGTTCGTCTGACTGAGGCAAAATAGCGCTTCCTGTCGTGCTTAATGGGGTTACCATGGTAAACATAAAAAAAACCGCCTGCCAAGCGCTTACAACGCGGTTGTGCGCTTGCTTTTGGATAGGCAGCAAAAGTACCATGAGTGACTTGTTTGTGGAGGGGACGGCCAATGTTTACGGGAAGTATTGTTGCACTGGTTACGCCGATGGACGACAAAGGTGCTGTCGATCGCGCGAGCCTAAAAAAATTGATCGATTATCATGTAGCCAGTGGCACCGCGGCGATCGTTTCCGTAGGGACCACCGGCGAGTCCGCAACGCTTGCCCATGACGAGCACGTTGACGTGGTGCTGCAGACGCTGGAGCTGGCCGACGGCCGCATCCCGGTGATCGCCGGCACCGGCGCCAACGCCACCGCCGAAGCCATCGCGCTCACCACCCGCTTCGCCAATACCGGCGTAGTGGGCTGCCTGACGGTGACGCCGTACTACAATAAGCCGACGCAGGAAGGGCTGTACCAGCACTTCAAGGCGATCGCCGAGAGCACCGAGCTGCCGCAGATCCTGTACAACGTGCCTTCGCGCACCGGCTGCGACATGCTGCCGCCGACCATCGCTCGGCTGGCGAAAATCAAGAATATTGTTGCTGTAAAAGAAGCGACGGGGAACTTAAGTCGCGTTAGTCAGATCCAAGTGCTGGTTGACGATGAAGACTTCATTTTGCTGAGCGGCGACGACGCCAGCGGGCTGGACTTCATGCAACTGGGCGGCAAAGGGGTGATTTCCGTGACGGCCAACGTGGCCGCGCGCGAGATGGCGGAACTTTGCGCGCTGGCGGCGCAGGGCAAATTTGCCGAAGCGCGCCGCTTAAATCAGCGCTTGATGCCGTTGCATCAGGATCTATTTGTAGAAGCAAACCCAATTCCGGTGAAGTGGGCCTGTAAGGCGTTGGGATTGATGGCAACCGATACGCTGCGTCTGCCAATGACGCCGTTGAGCGAAGCCGCCCGCCCGGTGGTGGAGCGCGCGCTGAAAAGCGTCGGCTTGCTGTAACTCTAAGGGAAATTTGATGGCTTATTCATTGCAAAAGTCGACGGTAGCAAAAGTAGTGGGCATCTCTTTGGTGATGATGCTGGCAGCCTGCAGCAGCGATCAGCGCTACAAGCGCCAGGTCAGCGGCGACGAGGCTTACCTCGACGCGGCTCCGCTCAAGGCGCTGAACGCGCCGTCCGGCATGATCCTGCCGGTGCAGAGCGGCAACTATGACGTTCCCGCCACGACGCTGCAAGGCAACGTCGGCAAGCAACTGGACATTCGTCCGCCGGTGCAGCCGTTGGCGCTGCTGAGCGGTTCACGCGCGCAATACGCCGGCGACAGCGGCACGCTGCTGCTGGAAAACAGCCCGCAGAACCAGAACCTGTGGTCGCGCGTAGTCAGCCTGCTGCAGGCGAAGAACATCGCGATCGCTTCCCGTCAGGACGCCGGTCAGACCCTGACCACCGACTGGGTGAAGTGGAACCGTCTGGACGAAGACAACCAGTACGAAGGCCGTTATCAGATCAGCGTGCAGCAACAGGGCTACCAGCAGGCGCTGGTGGTGAAAAGCGTTGGCCTGCAGCAGCAGGGCAAGACCGAGCAGGTGACCGATCAGTCTGAGATTCAGCGCTACAACGGCATGATGATCAACACCCTGATCGAAGGCCTGGACAAGCAGGACAACCTGGCGAGCAGCCAGACCGCCAGCCGCTTCGGCGCGCTGGACGTGCAGAGCGGCGCCGATGACACCGGCCTGCCGATGCTGGTGGTGCGCGGCCCGTACACCGTGGTGTGGGATCGCCTGCCGGCGGCGCTCGAAAAACTGGGGATGAAAGTGGGTGACCGCAGCCGTCCGCAGGGCACCGTCGCCGTGACCTACAAGTCCTTGAGCAGCAGCGATTGGGATGCGTTGGGCGTCAAGGATCCTGAACTGGCGGAAGGCGATTACAAACTGCAGGTCGGCGATCTCAACAACCGCACCAGCCTGCAATTCATCGATCCGAAAGGCAAACCGCTGACCCAGTCGAAAAACGACGCACTGGTGGCGGCATTCCAGTCTGCCTTCAGTAAAACCAGCGTTAAATAATCAAAAAGGGGCTTCGGCCCCTTTTTGTTTTGTCGATACGGTATCGTTTGCGTCGCAGGTTTGGCACAATAGTGTCCGGCACGCCAAAGAATTCATTAGGTCAATTCTATACCCCCTAATTTCGGGCCGCGCTCGGGAGACAACGGGGATACATCACTGGAGTAAGTAAGATGCAAAAGCTAGCTGAGCTGTATCGCGGAAAGGCAAAAACCGTTTACACCACCGAGAATCCCGATCTGTTGGTGTTGGAGTTCCGCAACGATACGTCAGCACTGGATGGTCAGCGCATTGAGCAGTTCGATCGCAAAGGCATGGTGAACAACAAGTTCAACCATTTCATCATGAGCAAACTGGAAGAAGCCGGCATCCCGACCCAGATGGAGCGTCTGCTGTCCGACAACGAAGTGCTGGTGAAGAAGCTGGACATGGTGCCGGTGGAGTGCGTGATCCGCAACCGCGCCGCCGGTTCGCTGGTGAAGCGTCTGGGCATCGAAGAAGGCCTGGTGCTGAATCCGCCGCTGTTCGATCTGTTCCTGAAAAACGACGCCATGCACGATCCGATGGTCAACGAATCCTACTGCGAAACCTTTGGCTGGGTGAGCAAAGAGCATCTGGCGCGCATGCGCGAGCTGAGCTACCGCGCCAACGACGTGTTGACCCAGCTGTTCGACGACGCGGGCCTGATCCTGGTCGACTTCAAGCTGGAGTTCGGCCTGTTCAACGGTGAAGTGGTGCTGGGCGATGAGTTCTCGCCGGACGGTAGCCGCCTGTGGGACAAAAACACCCTGGACAAGATGGACAAAGACCGTTTCCGTCAAAGCCTGGGCGGCCTGATCGAAGCCTATGAAGAAGTGGCGCGCCGCATCGGCGTGAAGCTCGACTAAGCATTGGCACCGCCATTCGGGGCGATCCGGCCGGATCGTCCCGCTATTCTGCGTTTTTCCAGAAAATTTCTACATTTCCTCCGCGGCAGACCATTTATAATGATGGATGCGAGATGACTAAAACCTATCCCACTCAGGCTTGAAGCTGCCTTTGCGCTTACGATCGCGGCGCAACTTCAACGAGTAGGGGAAATATCTGGAGTATATTTATGCGTTGGCAAGGGCGTCGGGAAAGTGACAATGTTGAGGATCGTCGCGGGCAGTCTTCAGGTTTGGGCGGCGGTGGCGGCGGTTTCCGTGTGCCGGTGCGCGGCAAGGGCGGCATCGTCATTTTGGTGGTGGTGCTGGTGGCCGGCTATTACGGCATCGATCTGTCGCCGCTGTTGAACGGCGGTAACGTCGCACCGCAGGGTCAACAGCAGAGCGCCAACATCAGTCCGAAAGACGATGAACTGGCCAAATTCACTTCGGTGGTACTGGCCTCCACCGAGGATAACTGGAAAGAGATTTTCCAGCGCATGGGCAAAACCTATCAACCGCCGAAGCTGGTGATGTATCGCGGCGTCACGCGCACCAGCTGCGGCACCGGCCAGGCGGCGATGGGGCCGTTCTACTGCCCGGGCGACAGAACGGTGTATATCGATCTGTCTTTCTATCAGGACATGAAAACCAAGCTGGGCGCCGGCGGTGATTTTGCCCAGGCCTATGTGGTGGCGCACGAAGTCGGCCACCACGTGCAGAACCTGCTGGGCATCGAGCCCAAGGTGCGCCAGATGCAGCAGGGCGCCAGCCAGGCGGAAGTGAACCGTCTGTCGGTGAAAATGGAGCTGCAGGCGGACTGCTTCGCCGGCGTGTGGGGTAAATACGCCGAGAAGCAGCAGATGCTGGAAGAGGGCGACCTGCAGGCGGCGCTGAATGCCGCGCAGGCGATTGGCGACGATCGGTTGCAGCAGCAGAGCCAGGGCCGCGTCGTGCCGGACAGCTTCACCCACGGCACCTCGCAGCAGCGCTATACCTGGTTTAAACAGGGCTTCGACAGCGGCGATCCCAATACCTGCAACACCTTCGCATCCCGTTAACGCCTCAAGTGCCGGAGCCTGACTCCGGCATTTTTTTCGGATTGAGATACAGCCTTATGTTACAGGCAGCGCAACAACTCATGCGGCGACAGGGCATCCGGCGCCTGCTGGTGCTCAGCGGTGAGACCGACTGGTGTCGCGAACAGGCGCAGCGGCTGGCGGCGACGCTGCCGGGCGACTGGTCGTGGGTGGGGGAAAACCCGCCGCCCGGCCTGTCGGCGTTGGCGAGCGGCGCAGTGCGCCAACTGCTGGGGCAGGAACGGCTGCACGCAGTGTTCGACGCCGGTCAGTCGCTGGACGTGGAGGCGTTGGCGGCGCTGTGCGGCGCACTGCGTGCCGGCAGCTGGCTGCTGTTGCTGACGCCGCCCTGGCGGCAATGGCCGCAGCAGCCGGACGGCGACAGCCTGCGCTGGAGCGATTGCCCGCAGCCAATTACCACCCCGCATTTCATCCACCACCTGCAGCAGCATCTGGCCGACGACCGCGAAGTGACGATCTGGCGGCAGGATGAGCCCCTGACGTTGGCCGCGCTGCCGGCGCGTGAAGGATGGCAGCCGCCGGACGGCCGGCCGACCGAGGAACAACAGGCGATCTTGACGACGCTGCTGCAGGCCGAATCCGGCGTGTGGGTGTTGACCGCCGCCCGCGGCCGCGGCAAATCGACACTGGCCGGCATGCTGGTGGCGCAGTCGCCGCTGACCTGTTGGATAACCGGGCCGAGCCGCGCCGCCACTGAGGTGGCCGGGGAATGGGCGCAGGGGCGCGCGCAGTTTTGGGCGCCCGATGCCCTGTTGGCGCAGTGCCGGGAGGGGGACGTCAGCGCCGTGGGGTGGCTGCTGGTGGATGAAGCGGCGGCGATCCCCGCGCCGTTGTTGCAGCAGCTGATCGGTTATTTCCCGCGCGTGCTGCTGACCACCACGGTGCAGGGCTATGAGGGCACCGGCCGTGGTTTTCTGCTGAAGTTTTGCGCCGGGCTGCCTTCCTATCAGGCGTTGAGCCTGCAACAGCCGATGCGCTGGGCGCAGGGGGATGCGCTGGAACGGATAACGGACAATGCGCTGTTGTTCAACGAGCTGCCCGCCTGGCCGGCGGATGGCCAGACGATCGATTACAGCCAGGCGGAGCAGCGCGAACTGTGCGCCGATCCGCAGCGGCTGGCGCGTTTCTATGCTCTGCTGAGCAGCGCGCATTACCGCACTTCGCCGCTGGATTTGCGCAGGCTGATGGATGCGCCCGGCATGCACTTCGGGCTGGCGCAGGCCGGGCAGGAGGTGGTCGGCGCCGTGTGGCTGGTGGACGAAGGCGGCTTGAGCGCCGAGTTGGCGCACGATGTGTGGGCCGGCCGCCGCCGGCCGCGCGGCAACCTGGTGGCGCAGTCGCTGGCGGCGCATGGCGGCCAGTGGTGGGCGCCGACGCTGCGGTCACGGCGCATTACCCGCATCGCGGCGCTGCCGGCGTTGCGGCGGCAGGGTATCGCGCGTCAGCTGGTCGAGCGGCAACGCCGTCAGGCGCAGGGGCTGGATTTTCTGTCGGTCAGCTTCGGCTATACCGAGCCGCTGTGGCGCTTTTGGCAATCCTGCGGTTTCGAGCTGGTGCGCATCGGCAGCAAGCCGGAGGCCAGCAGCAGCTGCTATACCGCGATGGCTATCTTGCCCCTGAGCGAGCAAGGAGAGGCGCTGCGGCACGCGGCGCACAAGCATCTGGCGCGCGACTGGCCCTGGCTGCGGCAGCGCATTGAACTCGCGCTGGCGATCCCGGGCGACGACGGCGACACGCCGCTGGGCGAAGAGGATTGGCGCGCGCTGGCCGGGTTCGCTTTCGCCCATCGGCCGCTGGAGGCCAGCCTGGGGGCATTGCAGCGTTTGCTGTTGGCCAGCAATCTGCCGCTGCCCGCGCTGCGCGGCCATCTGCAACGGCGGCAATCCCCGGCGGCCTGCGCGGAGCTGGCGGGCGTCAGCGGGCAGAAAGCCTTGCTGCGCCACTGGCGGCACGAAGCGGCGCAGGCGCTGGAACAGCTGAATGCGCAGCACTGCCGCTACTGGCGCGACTGGACGCAGTCGTTGCAATAAATTGAATAACTCGCTCAATAAAACCCGATTTTCCCGATTTCTCAACGGCGTATAGTCACTGTCAGCGGTGAGGCGGCGACTGTCGCCGCACCAGGTTGGGTTACTATTAAGGAGTCATCGATGAAACATGAGCATTTCGTTGTCCAAAGCCCGGCGACCCCGGCGGCGCAGCTGATCTTGCTGTTTCACGGTGTCGGCGACAACCCGGTGGCGATGGGGGAGATCGGCAGCTACTTCGCTAAAGACTTTCCTCAGGCACAGGTGGTGAGCATCGGAGGTCCCGAAGCGTTCGGCAACGGCGCCGGGCGCCAGTGGTTTTCGGTGCAGGACGTGACCGAAGAGAACCGCGCGGCCCGCATCGCAGAAGTAATGCCGCAGTTTGTGGCGGTGGTGCGCCATTGGCAGCAGCTGAGCGGCGTAGGCTATGCCGGCACGGCGCTGGTGGGGTTCTCGCAGGGGGCGATCATGGCGCTTGAGGCGCTAAAAGCGGAAACCCGGCTGGCCGGGCGCGTGGTCGCGTTCAGCGGGCGTTTTGCCCAGCTGCCTGAGCAGGCTTTCGGCGACAGCGTGGTGCATTTGATCCACGGTGAAGATGACGCGATGATCGCGGTGCAACACGCTCACGCGGCGGCAGAAGCGCTACGGGCCGGCGGCGCCGATTTTACGCTGGACGTGGAGGAAAACGTCGGGCACGCAATCAACCAGGGCATGATGAACGCCGCGCTGGAAAGGCTGCATTATTATGTGCCGCAGCGCTACTGGGACGAGGCATTGTCCGGCAAGCGCGGCGAGCTGATCGCCTTTCGCTAAAAATTCAGGGCGCCGATGAGCGCCCTGATGTCATTTCTTTTTCGGCCAGTCGTCTTCGTCATCCCACTGGGCGTTGTTGTCGCGGTGCGGCGGTATCTCCGGCTTGTTGGCCAGATAGCTTTTCACGTCGACGCGGCGCAGTTCCTTAATGCCGCTGACGACCATTCCCACCAGAACCAGCAGGATAATCCACCAGTAATCAGCTAACCATTGCATAGCTACTCCTTTCCTTCACTGCGTATAAAACGCGAAAAAATCGATGGCAGATGGCGTTCGAGCCATTCGGCACCGGCGACCTCCCTATCTTGCCAGGCCGCCAGCAACAGCGCCGGGGTCAGTAAATGCTCGGCTTCTTGCGCCAGCGGCCGGTAGCTCAGATGCCACGGCTCTACCGCCACGCCGCCGCTGTCTTCGGTAAAGGGGCGATAGAAACCGAACTCGGCCATATGCGCCGTCAGCCACTGGTTGAGCGGCGCAAAGTAACCGCCTTCTTCATATTCCCACGGCTCCAGCTGCAGCTTTTGCCCTTCCGGCAGCAGCGACGGGTCATACACGTCGAGATCGCTGCCCCAGTGATGGCGGCTGGCGCCCGGCAGGGCCGACCAGCGCAGGATCGCCTCACAGCGCTCGGCGGCGGACAGCGGCGCAACGTCTATCGGGCGGCTGTCCTTATCTAATACTGGCCGCTGGCCGCAGAATTTGCCATTCCAGATAGCCAACTGCCGGTCGAAATCGCGGAAGGTGCTGGCGGGCTGGAGATCGAATCCCGCCTCACGCGCCGCCTGCTGCATCGCCAGAAAGGCGTTGACCGCCTGCGGCTGTAGCCGGTGGTTCCCGCTCAGCGGCGCCAGGTGTTCGGTTGAGCGGCCGGTGAGCATCTCTGCGTTGATCATGCGACCAATTGCTCCATGATGCGTTGATACATGCGGCTCAGCAGCTGCAGATCCGCGGCGTTGACACATTCGTTGACCTTGTGGATGGTGGCGTTGACCGGCCCCAGTTCCACCACCTGCGCGCCCATCTGCGCGATGAAGCGGCCGTCGGAGGTGCCGCCGGTGGTCAGCAGCTGCGGCGTCAGTTCAGAATAGTGCTCGACGGCGTTGACCACCGCATCCACCAGCGCGCCGCGCGAGGTGAGGAACGGTTGGCCGGACAGCCGCCACTCGATGCTGTAATTCAACTGGTGGCGTTCCAGCAGCTCTTCCACGCGCTGCTTGATCATCGCATCGGTGAGTTCGGTGCTGAAACGGAAGTTGAACTGCACGTAAAGATCGCCTGGGATCACGTTGTTGCTGCCGGTACCGGCCTGCACGTTGGCGATCTGCATGCTGGTCGGCGGGAAGAACTCGTTGCCGCGATCCCATTCGATCGCCACCAGTTCATTCAGCGCCGGCATGGCACGGTGCACCGGGTTGTCCGCCAGGTGCGGATAGGCGACGTGCCCCTGCACGCCGTGAATGTGCAGATTGGCGGTGATGGAGCCGCGTCGGCCGTTTTTCACCACGTCGCCGACGCGCTCGGTGCTGGACGGCTCGCCGACCAGGCAGTAATCCAGGCGCTCATTGCGCGCCATCAGCGTTTCGACCACTTTAACCGTGCCGTGGGTGGCGCTGGCCTCTTCGTCGGAGGTGATCAGAAAAGCCAGGCGGCCCTGGTGATTCGGGTTGGCGGCGACAAAGCGCTCTGCGGCCACCACCATCGCGGCCAACGAGCCTTTCATGTCTGCCGCACCTCGGCCATACAGCATGCCGTCGCGGATCGCCGGTTCAAACGGCGGGTTATCCCAACGCTTTTCATCGCCGGTCGGCACCACGTCGGTATGCCCGGCAAACGCCAGGGTTTGCCCTTCGCCGCGCCAGGCCCAGAAGTTTTGGGTGTCTTCGAAGTCCATCGCCTCGACGGTGAAACCGATCGCCTGCAGGCGATCGATCATCAGCTGCTGGCAGCCTTCGTCATTTGGGCTGAGGGAAGGGCGTTTAATCAGCTGTTGGGCCAGTTCGATAACCGGGCAAGTCATACGGCGACCTCGGCGATAAATTGCTGGTAAGCGTCGGCGTTGAAACCGAGCAGGGCGTGGCCGTTGCCGTCGTTCAGCAGCGGGCGTTTGATGATCGCCGGCTGCGCCAGCATCAGGGCGATGGCGGCGTCGGCGTTATCGCAGGCGTTGCGTTGCGCTTCATCCAGCTTGCGCCAGGTGGTGCCGCGAGTATTGAGCAGCGGCTCCCAACCCAGTTGCGCGATGAAACCGCGCAGCTGCTGTTCGGTCAGGCCGTCGGCGCGGTAGTCGTGAAAATGATAGGCCACGCCCTGATCTTCCAGCCAGCGGCGGGCTTTTTTGATGGTGTCGCAGTTTTTGATGCCGTACATCGTCAGCGTTGTCTGTTGCGGTTTGTTTGCCATGGCGTAAAGCTACCTGTCTCGTCGAGTCGATACTGAGCGGCGGGCGCGATCTTTGGCCCTCTCGCCGCCCGGCGATAGCAGAGATAATGCCAGTAAAGCGGCGGCGAGATCCAGACAACGATGCGGGCGAGGTGCGATTGGGTGCCTGGGAGAGGGAGAGGCAACGTGGCGGAGCGGCGGCCTTCGCCGGCGGTGCTCTCGAAGAGATGCCGGCGAAGGCGTTCAGCCGCAAATGCGAATCTGAAGAAGAGGGCGTTACTCTTTATTTATTCTTATGTTTAAACGATCGGTTAAACAGCGCACGCGGGTAATGTGCAATAGCGGTTTTATCCGGCTGGCGCCGAGTTTTTTCATTATTCGTGACTTGTAATGATTGGCGGTTTTATTTCTGATATTCATGGCACTGCTGATATCGGCCAGCGATTTTCCCGTCGACCATTCCGAGAGGAAAAGTGACTCACGCTGGGACAGTTGCGGCGGCTCGGTATAGTGGCTGTAACGTTTATATAAGTCGCCGATCAGGTGGCTAAAACGGCTCAATGATATAAGGTTTGATAATATAATGGTCTTTCTGTCGACAATCACCATTTCATGCGGGCAGTCAGTGATAATGACTATTTTGTAGGTGTTGGGGTTGGCATATTCATCGCGGTAACGCGCTTCAAAATTGGCGATGGTGACATCGATGAAGCAGACTCTTTTGCGGCTAAAGCCGGCCGGTGCGCGTTTTTCCGCCCAGGTTTGCTTAATGAGTTGTCGGATGCCGACGCTGGTATAGGCACAATCGCTGAAAATATCAATTTCCATTTTATTATAGTCCTTTACTTTCTATTTCCCGGTGAGGATCGATATCTTAAAACATAAAAAAAGAAACAATCTAAATAATTTCACATTGAACTTATCTTGTCGCGTAGGCGGAAACTCTCTCTCGGCGGCGGCAAATAAGGAAAGTCTCATATACTAACATGATTTATAAAGAGTAAATCTGCTTTTTAGCCGGCCCTTTGGCCGGAGACGGTTTAATAGAATAGAAATCCTCTATTAATACTCAGGTTATTAAAAGGAATTAACATAGATGTCACCTATCACAAAAGTAAATTCGATCGTTTTTATCGATACCTGTAGCGTGGCTGATTTCGTTAATGGGTTAATAACTAAGATATTTCTTGTTTTCTTGCCGCGATGGCGGTTTTATTTTGAACGGTGGAAAGACAGTCTATGAGTTTATGCGGAAATTCGGTTTAAAATTGAGATAAAGATAAATCTAAACAAAGAAAATGCGATGTTTTGAGCGACGAACAGCGCGTAATGTGGGCGGTTGATACGGAGAGCTGGCGTGAAAGAATGTCATATCGAAATTTCCGATCGGGTAACGCCGGAAATAACGTCTTGTATTGCGGAGGGGTTGGACCGTTTTAATGATCAACAGATCGGCTACGGCGATCGTCTGCCGCTGGCGGTGGTGGTAAAAGATCCCGACAGTGGGGAGGTTCTGGGGGGAATTACCGGGCGTTCATCGTTAGGGCTGCTGTTTCTCGATCTCTTTTATCTGCCGGAAGCGCTGCGCGGCGCGGGGCTGGGCAGCGAACTGTTGCGCCGCTTCGAACAGGAAGGTCGCCGGCGCGGTTGCCTTTCCGCCGTGTTGTACACCATCAGCTTTCAGGCGCCGGACTTTTATCAACGGCATGGCTGGCAACGTATGGGCGAAGTGCCTTGCTTGCCGCCGGGGACTAGCCGTATCTTTATGAGCAAAACCCTGTGAAGCGCGTTTAACGCACGTAGCCTCCCTGTTGCAGGCGCTGCAGGGAGGCGCCGTCCGCATACACCATGCCGGTGGTCAAATCGTGAAAGCCGTACTTTTTATAAAAGGCCAGCTTTTCCGGGACGGAATAGATGAAAATCTTGCCGAGCGGCGCCAGGTCTTGCATCACCCGATCCATCAACCGGCGCCCCAATCCCTGTCCCTGAAAGCGCGGATCGATCGCCACGTCGGCCAGGTAAGCGACCGAGGTCAGATCGCTGATGGCGTGCGCGGTGGCGATCAGCTCGTCGCCGATAAACCCCCAATAGCAAAACTGGCTGTGTTGGTAAACGCGCCGCAGGGTGTGTGGATCGCGCTTGCCCAGTCCGGCTGCCTCCAGCAATTCGCACAGCCGCTGCCAGTCGATGGCGCGGCGGTTCAGATCGGTGACAATTTCCATCGTTTTCCTCTAACCAATAACATTGAGATCGGCGGCATAGTGCCGAATGGCGCGCTGATAGCCGCGGATGTCGGGGTCTGACGAGGTGTCCGCCAACAGCAACAACAGATCGGCCACGGCCCGTTTATTTTCGCCCAGGTTGTACAGCGCCATAGCGCGAAACAGCATCAGCTCGTTGGCCTGCGGGAACTCGGTCAGGCCATCGTCGAAAGCCCGTAGCGAAGCCGGGTATTCTCCCAGGGCGCGGTAGGTGCTGCCGAGGCCCAGCCAGGCCTCGCGGCGCTGGGCGGGCGGCAAATCGCGGGCCAGCGCCGCGAGGTAGCAGGGAATGGCCTGTTGCTCCAGACCCTGTACGTCATACAGGCAGGCCAGCTGAAAGTGCAGCATCGCCGCTTCCGGTTCTGCTGCCAGCTGCCGTAGCGCCAGTGCAGTGGCTTCCTGATAGCGGCCCTGCGTTTTCAGCTGTGAAAGAGACAAAGAGGTGGACATGATCGGCGCTCCATTGGCGTATTTTTATACCTTTTACACGCTATCGTGGAGAAATTGATATCACAAGGGAATAGCTGCACTGAGTATTGATCAGATAAATACGAAAATGTGCGCTAACCCCGGTTTCCGGGCCCGGCATCGTTCCCGTTTCCCTTCACATGGTCAAAAAACAGGCGTAGAATCCGCTTCGTCAAATAATTGAGGTTGTAAAGTATTATGGTTGATCGTGAATTAGGAAACTGGAAAGACTTCATTGATGAGATGTTGGGCAACTGACACAGCGTTGAAGCAGATGGCAAGGTTGGGTCATTGGAGCGTCACTGAAACACCTTGGGAACGAGATTATCGTTCGAAATAAAGCAGCATCGGTTCACCCGACGCTGCTTTTTTTATATCCCGCGGGTCAGTCCCCGGCGGCCGTCGTATTGCCTGCCGGATGCGCTTTACCCGGGAAACGGCGGCGCACCAGTACGAAGAACAGCGGCACGAAGAAAATGGCCAGCAGGGTGGCGGAGATCATGCCGCCCATGACCCCGGTGCCGACCGCATGCTGGCTGCCGGAACCGGCGCCGCTGCTGGTGGCCATCGGCAGCACGCCGAAGATAAACGCCAGCGAGGTCATCAGGATCGGCCGCAGACGCATGCGTGACGCATCGAGCGTGGCGGACATCAGATCCTGCCCTTTATGGTTCAGCTCATTGGCGAACTCGACGATCAGAATGGCGTTTTTCGCCGACAGCCCAATGATGGTCAGCAGGCCAACCTGGAAATAAACGTCGTTCTCCAGGCCGCGCAGCCAGGTGGCGGCGACCGCGCCGATCACCCCCAGCGGCACCACCAGCATCACCGAGAACGGGATCGACCAGCTCTCATACAGCGCCGCCAGGCACAGGAACACCACCAGCAGCGAGATGGCGTACAGCGCCGGCGCCTGTGAGCCGGACAGCCGTTCCTGATAGGACATTGCGGTCCATTCCAGGCCAAAGCCGGTCGGCAGTTGGCTGACCAGTTTCTCCATTTCCGCCATGGCGGTGCCGGTGCTGACACCGTTGGCCGCCTCGCCGACGATCTCCAGCGCCGAGCTGCCGTTATAGCGCTCCAGCCGCGGCGAGCCGTACTCCCAGTGTGAGGTGGCGAAGGCCGAGAACGGCACCATGCCGCCTGCGCTGTTGCGTACATACCATTTGTTGATGTCATCCGGCAGCATGCGGAACGGCGCCGCGGCCTGCACGTAGACTTTTTTCACCCGGCCGCGGTCGACGAAGTCGTTGACGTAGGTCGAGCCCCAGGCGGTGGAGAGGGTGTTGTTGATGTCGTCGATAGACACGCCCAGCGCCTGGGCCTTGCGCTGATCGATATCGATTTGCAGCTGCGGGCTGTCGTCCAGGCCGTTGTGGCGCACGCGCGACAGCCGCGGGTTTTGCCCGGCCAGCTGCAGCAGTTGATCGCGCGCCGCCATCAGCTTGGCGTGGCCGAGCCCGGCGTGGTCTTCCAACTCCATATCGAAGCCGGAGGAGTTGCCGAGGCCGGTGATCGCAGGCGGGCTGCTGGCGATCACCCGCGCTTCGTTAATCTTGTTGAATGCCAGCGTGGCGCGATCGATGATGTCGAACGAACTGTTGGCGCCCGAGGTGCGCAGATCCCAGTCTTTCAATCGCACGAACAGGCGCGCCACGTTCTGGCCGTTGCCGCCCGGGCCGGAGCCGATGATGGCGAACACCGACACCACATCCTGTTTCTCTTCGGTCAGGAAGTACTGCTCGACCTTTTCCACCACCTTAGAGGTTTGCTGCAGGGTGGAGCCCGCCGGCAGTTGCACCTGTACGGTGAAGATACCGCGGTCTTCCTGCGGCAGGAACGAGGTCGGCAGCTTGATGAACAGCAGCGCCATGCCGCCGAGCAACAGCAGATAAATCACCATGTAGCGGCCGCTGGCGTGCAGGATCCGCCCCACGCCGCGCTCATAGCGTTCGGCGTTGCGGTTGAACATGCGGTTGAACCAGCCGAAGAAGCCGCGCTTGCCGTGATGGTGCCCCTTGGCGATCGGTTTGAGCAGCGTGGCGCACAGGGCCGGGGTCAGGATCATCGCCACCAGCACCGACAGCACCATGGCGGAGACGATGGTAATGGAGAACTGGCGATAGATGGCGCCGGTGGTGCCACCGAAGAACGCCATCGGCACAAATACCGCCGACAGCACCAGCGCGATGCCGACCAGCGCGCTCTGGATTTGCCCCATGGATTTGCGCGTGGCCTCACGCGGCGGCAGGCCTTCCTCGCTCATCACGCGTTCGACGTTTTCCACCACCACGATGGCGTCGTCCACCAGCAGGCCGATCGCCAGCACCATGGCGAACATGGTGAGGGTATTGATACTGAAACCGCAGGCGGAAAGGATGGCGAAGGTGCCCATCAGCACGACCGGCACGGCGATGGTGGGGATCAGCGTGGCGCGGAAGTTCTGCAGGAACAGGTACATCACCAGGAACACCAGCAGGATGGCTTCCAGCAGCGTTTTCACCACGTCCTTGATCGAGGCTTTGACGAACGGGGTGGTTTCATAGGCCACCTTGGCCTCCAGCCCATGCGGGAAGTACTGCGACAGCTCGGCGATCTTGTCCTTCACCAGCTGGTCGGTCTGCAGTTCGTTGGCGCCGGAGGCCAGCTTGATGTTCATGCCTGCGGCCTGCATGCCGTTGTAGCGGCTGAGGTAGTTGTAGTTCTCGCCGCCCAGTTCGACGGTGGCGACGTTGCCCAGCGTCACCAGCGAGCCGTCCTGATTGACCCGCAGCGTGATCTGGCGGAACTGTTCCGGCGTCTGGAGCTGCGACTGGGCGTTGATGGTGGCGTTCAGCGCCTGCTTGTCGACCGACGGGGTGCCGCCCAGCTGGCCGACCGCCACCTGGGCGTTCTGCGACTGAATGGCCTTGACCACGTCCTGGGTCGTGAGCTGGTAGCTGTTGAGCTTGTTGGGATCGAGCCAGATGCGCATGGCGTATTGCGAGCCGTACACGTCCATGCTGCCGACGCCGTTGATGCGGCTGAGCGGATCCTGCAGGTTGGAGACGATGTAATCGGCAATGTCCTGCTTGTCCATGCTGTTGTCGGTGGAGACGAACGCCACCATCATCAGCGTGGTGTCGCCGGATTTCGACACCGTGACCCCCTGATTCTGCACCGCCTGCGGCAGACGTTTGATCGCCGCCTGCAGCTGGTTTTGCACCTGCTGCATCGCCTCGTTGGGATCGGTGCCGGCTTCGAACGTCAGCGTGACGGTGGCCTGGCCGGTATTGGTGCTCTGCGACGACATATACATCATGTTGTCGAGGCCGGTCATATTCTGCTCAATGATTTGGGTAACGGTGTTTTCCAGCGTTTGCGCCGAAGCACCTGGGTAAGTTGCGCTGATGCGCACGTTCGGCGGCGCCAAATTCGGGTATTGTTCTACCGGTAGGGAAGAAATCGCCAACGCCCCGGTCAGGCAAAGAATAATTGCCAGCACCCAGGCAAAAATCGGGCGATCAATAAAAAAATTGGCCATGCAGCGCGAACCTCGTTATGACTTGTTCTATCTTTAAAACGCATCAGAATTATGCATTTCAGCGGCAGGGAAGGATTCCGGCGCTATTGCACTTTACTCGGGATAGCCGAGGAAAGCGTGGAGAAAAAAAGGAGATAGTGTAAATAACGGTAGCGGAAAACGGCGTGGGTGTACTGGCGTCGGTAATTGTACGCTATTAAGACATTTTTATTACTATCAAAGGCCTTGCGCATCTCTTCGCCGCAGGGAACCGGAAAGTAAAAACTGGACTTACCTTACAGCAGGAGCTTGGCATGGGAATTAACCCGGTATTTGCCCGTCGGCTTTATTTGTGCTGGCTGATCAGCCACAGTGAGCGGCCCAATGTGCCGCGGTTGATGGCGCTGACCGGCTGGCCGCGCCGCACGTTGCAGGATGTGCTGAAGGCGCTGCCCGGCATGGGCGTCGAGCTGCAGTTCGTGCAGCAGGGCGTGCGCAACAACGACGGTTTTTATCAGTTGGAAAGCTGGGGGCCGTTCAACAAGAGCTGGGTGCACCAGCATCATCAGGCGCTGCTCAGCGCCATCGAGTAAGCTGCCCCGGCGCATTGGCCGGGGCGGGGCGATCATTGACTTTTGTGCTCCAGGTACATCACCGTCGCCGCCACGCGAGAACGCACGTCCAGCTTGCGCAGTATGTTGCGGATGTGCACCTTCACGGTTTCTTCAGAGATATGCAACTGCGCCGCCACCTGCTTGTTGGACAGGCCGCGCGCCACCTCTTGCAAGACGTCCAGCTCGCGTTCGGTCAAGGCGGCGAAGGGATCGCGTTGCTCGCCGCGCGCCAACAAATAGTCGGCCATGGCGTCGCTGATCACGTTCTGCCCTTCGGCGGCGGCGCTGATGTGTTCCAGCAGCTGTTCCGGCTCGCTGTCCTTCAGCAGGTAGCCGTCTGCGCCGGCGTCGATCAGCGCATACAGATCGCTGCGCGCGTCGGAAACCGTCAGCACGATGATGCGCGCATCCACGCCTTCGTCGCGCAGGGCCCGCAGCGTGTCCAGCCCGGACATGCCTTTCATGTTCAGATCCAACAAGATCACGTCCGGCGTGTGCTGCAGTGCCAGCGCAACCGCCTCACTGCCGTTGCCGGCCTCTGCCACCACGCCAAATCGCGCATCCAGTCCCAGCAGTTGTTTGATGCCGCGCCGCATCAACGGATGATCGTCAACGATCATGACTCGGTATTGCTTCATCACCATGAAATATGCTCCCTGTAGCAAGTAAAGCCACTCAAACGCGCCCTGGGGCGTGCTTCACAGTGGGACTGTCTCTTCAAAAATAGCGGCAATCTTCGCCGCAAACCTCCCCGGGCGGCCTTCTGCCCGGCGGCAGCCGTAACGCAAAGTGAACAGCGGCGAGGTCAGGGCGGGAATGTCAGGCAGACCGCCGTGCCGCCGCCGTTTCTGCGCCGAATGTGCAGCGTTCCTCCCAATCGCGCCGCGCGTTCGCTCATGATGGTCAAGCCGTAGTGCCCTTCCGGTTCCTCCAGACTGGCGATGCCGCAACCGTCGTCGATAATGCTGAATACGTTGTCGCCTGCGGCGTTGACTTCGCAACACAGGGTGATTTCATTCGCCCCGGCGTGCTTGACCGCATTGAGCACCGCCTCGCGCACGATCTGCAGCGCGTGCACCTGCTGCTGGGCATTGAGCGCCTGCGAAGGTAGCCGACAGTGTAACTGAATCCGCGCGGGGGTTAGAGCCTTTAATGGCTGCAACAGCTGCTCCAGCGCGGCGTTCAGGTCCGCCTCCTGAATATTGAGACGGAAGGTGGCCAGTAATTCTCTCAGTTGGCGATAGGCATCGGCCAGCGTGCGATCGAAATCGTCGATAATCACCTGCGCCGCCGGCGCATCGGTGGCGCGCCTGAGCAGCGTAAGCTGAATGCGCAGGAACGACAGCGTCTGCGCCAGCGAATCGTGCAGCTCGCGGGCGATGGTCGCGCGCTCTTCCATCAGCAGCAAATATTGGTGCTGCTTTTGCGCCCGGTTGAAGTAGACGCCGCGGCCCAGCATGTTGGCCAGGCTCTGCATCAGATGAGGATGCGGCGGGTGCGCCTCGGGCTGCCAACGCAGCTCGCCAAGCGGTTTGTCGCTCTGTGTGATCGGCAGCGTGTTCCAGGCTTGCGTCGGCGCCGGTTCCCCTTCATTCAGTTGCCACTGGCCGTGGTCGTCCGCCACGTTCAGCCGGATGCAGCGCAGCCGTTCGCTTTGGCGCACGATGCGCAGCACATTCTCGAACGCCTGCTGATCGATCTGGCGCACGCTCAGCGCCTGCGAACAGCGATACAGCACCTCCAGCGTTTCGTTGGCCTGCTGCAGGCGCCGGGTCTTTTCCTGCACTTTCAGCTCCAGCGACTGATAGAGCCGGGCCAGCTCGTCCGACATGGCGCTGAAGGTTTGCGACAGCACGCCGAGCTCGTTCGGCAGCGCCACGTCCAGCTGCGGGTGGCTGAAGTCGCGCTGCTGCACGCGCTGGCTGGCGTCGACCAGATGCTGCAGCGGCGTGACCACCTGGCGGCGCATAAAGCGAATGCAGAACAGCACCAGGCCAATGATGGCGGCGTAACCGATCACGCTGACGGCGGCCACCAGGGTGAGTTTCAGCTCGGAATAGCGCTGCAGGGCAGAAACGAAATGATCGACGCGGTTGACGTAGCCGGCGACCTCCGCCCGGTAGGCGGCCGCCTGCCCGCCGCGGATCTGGCGCTCCATCGTTTGCCATGCCCGTTGCAGCGCCAGATAGTGATTCCGCACCTCGGCCGGTACGTAAAACCGCGCCAGCTTTTGCAGCGCCGGCGCCTGTAAAGATTGCCGGTACTGCTGCAGGTGCAGCTCCAGCTCCGGGCTCTGCTGGTCGAGATCGAAGGCCAGCCGGTAGCTTTGCATGCGCAGCGAACCGGCGATATTGATCGCTTCGGCGTCGCTCTGGCTGCCGGCGACGGTGGTCAACGCCAACCCGGTGGCGAGCACCGACAGTATCACGATGCCGAACAGCGCTCTGGCCAGGCTGCCGGTCACGGAACGTTTAACAAGCAATCACGGATCCTTCTCTCAGGTGAGGCGCTTCGCCAGTTTCATTCGAAAGCAAAACTATAACTTTTGCAACTAAAATGCACCGCGATTTGTATCAAGTTGTCAACAAAACGGGAACAATTGTCGTCGTATAATCAAATGAATAGCGAAATGCCCGCCGATGTTCAGCGGCGGGCTGGTTTCCTCCGGCGATTTGTCTTTAGCGTGGATCAAATCTTGCGCAAGGCTCCTCGTCGGCGGTTTTTGTCACTGCCGGTCAAGGCGTCGGCAGATGCATCGCGGCAACCTGTTTCGCCGCAGCATCGCTGAAGCGCAACCCCCAGCGGGTAAAGTACTCGCGCAGATCCTGCCCCGCCTCCCGGCTGTAGACGATCACGCTGAAGTCGATGACCTTCTGCGGCGTGCCGAAGACGTATTTATATTTATCCTGCATGGTGTTACCCGGTGCCGCGAAGGCCTGCTTCAACCGTTCCTGATTGATGCGCGGGAAGAAGGATTCATCATAAGCGTGCAGCAGATGGGTAAAGAATCCCAGTGCGAGATCGTGCTGCTGCTTCGGGAACTCGTCGTAGCGCACTTCCGAAGCGAGGAACTTACGCACCGCATCCCGATCCCACTCTTTGTCTGCCCCCAGTTTGCAGGTCGGGCCATAGTCAAAATCGTTACGTTCCGACAGCAGGCGGCAGGCCAGTACCGAATAGCGGTTGACCTGCACTTCGGGGAACACGTTGTATTCCCACTGCGGCTCGTTCTCGTGCCCCAGTTCGTGCCAGAGCCCCCAGTGAGCGGCATTGGCGCGGGTGGTCTTGTCGGCGAAGAAACCGACGTTGACCGCGCCCTCGCGGTATTCCGCGCTGCAGCATTTGCTGTAGTTGAGGAACAGGGAGCCCTGTGACGCCGTGAACATCTCGTGGGTACCATCCATGCCGTTCACCGCTTCATACAGCGCGGCAATGCTGAGGCTTTCCCCCAGCGATTTATTGATGATCTCCTGAGTTTTGTCGGTGATTTTCTTCGGTACGAAGTGATTGGATTTACCGTCATACAACACGACGCCGCCCAGGATGCTGGCGCCGGCCTTCTGTTGCTCCCAGTCGCCTTGCGTATTTTGACCGAGAATGTGCAGGTTGCTGTCGCCACCGCCGCTCACCTCAAACCGGACCAATTCGCCGTTTTGCTGTTTTTGCGGATGGCTGCAGCCTAAGGCCAGTACGCCGGTTTGCGCGAAGGTATAAGTGGTCTCCTTGTTGGCATCAAGCTTTCGTTTTTCCGAGTAGATGCTGTCGACATTATCGAAACGGGCGCTGGTCGCCGCAAAACATGAGCTGCCTGCCGGAATGGCCCCGGTCTTGATCGTGACGCTGTCGCCCTGATTCCCCAGCGTGCGGGTGTAGAAGAAAATTCCGCGCGCCATGCTGCCATACAAGGAGTTGTACCAACTGGCGGCGTGAACGATCGGCAGCCGGTAGACATTTGGCGTGTCTGACGGGTACATCTGCATGGTGCGCTTGAGCCAATACAGCGGCGTGCGGGCATCTTGCGAGTCCGCCAGCGCCTGTTCGGCGTCTTGATTCAGCGCGTCCAGGCTGGTGCCGATGTAACGCAGCGCATCGTTGAATCCCTCCTGCTCGGCGTAGGCTTGCCACCAGGGGGCTTCCTGGGCGGTACACTGGCCGAGGTTTTGCCAGGGTTCGCCGACCCAACCGGCTACGCCGGGGATATGGTGTTTTTCTGCCCACCATTTATTGGCGAACAGCGCATTGTCCTTGATGACCTGTGTGCCTTTGATGGCGTAGGTTTTAGCCGTCCATTCCGGCACGTTGGTGCAGTCCGCCGCGTGGGCGCCGGCGCTGGCCATCAATAAAAGGCTTAACGGTAACAAGCAGCGATGAGTCAGTTTCACGTTGGTTTTCCCTAAAGAGGCGTTGAAAAATAAAGTAGGCGCGTGTTATTAGGATGATATTGGCGCTCTTCCTTATGGTTTTTTTTCAGGTTTTCCGCTACTTAGATGTACTTACTTTAAGATGATTTCAGGTTGGGGTACCGTTGGGAGCGATGATGTTTTGTTGCAAATCGTCTGCCGCGGCGCGGCGCAATCGCGGTATGATCTTCAGGTTGCTACTCAAGGGAAAAGGGCATGTCGTCGAAAATTGAGAATGTGAAGAAAGAGCTGCTGTCGGACAACTGGTATGTGCTGCACAAGTACACGTTCGATCTGAAACGCAAAAACGGCGGTTCGGTGCAACAGGTGCGTGAGGTCTACGATCGCGGCAACGGCGCCACCATTTTGCTGTACAACCGCGCCAAGGGCACGGTGGTGCTGACCAACCAGTTCCGCATGCCGACCTATGTCAACGGCAACGAAAGCGGCATGTTGCTCGAGGCCTGCGCCGGCCTGCTGGACGCCGATTCGCCGGAGCAGTGCGCGCGCCGCGAAGCGGTGGAGGAAACCGGCTTCCAGGTGAGCGAGGTCAAGAAAATCTTCGAAGCCTACATGTCGCCGGGCGGCGTGACCGAGATCGTGCACTTCTTTATCGCCGAATACCATGACGATGAGCGGCGCGCGGCCGGCGGCGGCATTGAAGATGAAGATATCGAAGTGATCGAACTGCCGTTCAGCGAAGCGGTGGCGATGATCGCCGACGGCCGCATTAAAGACGGCAAGACCATCATGCTGCTGCAATATTTGCAGATTCATCGGGTGATGGCATAAAAAAAGCCGGTCACGATGACCGGCTTTTTTATCGGCTTGCGCCAGGCCGCTTACTTCAGCAGCGCCTGCGCCTTGGCCACCACGTTGTCCACGGTGAAGCCGAACTCGGCGAACAGCT
>NZ_JBJNOX010000010.1:0-4028 GCF_052166245.1 Serratia sp. CY84636 | reverse complement strand
TTGTGGAGTGCCCACACAGATTGTCTGATAAATTGTTAAAGAGCAGTGAGTTAGGCGCTTTCGCTTGCTAACTCGAGGTGGCGTATATTACGCTTTCCTCTTTCAGAGTCAACCCTAATTTTCGGGATTTTTTCTCTTTCTTCCCGGCCGCTGTGTGAAGTGAATCACTTGCGCCGTGTCGATGGAGGCGCATTATAGGGAGCCGGTTCAGAATGACAAGCGATAATATGCATTTTTTATCTGACCGCTCACTATTCATTCGTAACGCCTATTAAACCCGCTTTTTGATGGCTGCCGGCAGGTCCGCCAGGCTATTTAGCACCCAATCGGCCAGCTGTTCGCCCTGCTCGGTCACCGGCTTGCCGGTGCGCACCAACACCTTGGTACCGACGCCGGCCGCGATCGCCGCCTGCATATCTTCCGGTTTATCGCCCACCATATAAGAAGCGGCCATATCGATGTTCAATTCCTGCTGCGCTTGCAGCAGCATGCCCGGCTGCGGTTTACGGCAGTCACACACCTGACGATACTCTTCTACTACTGCCTCCGGATGGTGCGGGCAGAAATAGATGCCGTCGAAGTCGACGTCGCGATCGGCCAGCGACCAGTCCATCCACTCGGTCAGGTACATAAATTGGTCTTCGCTGAACTTGCCGCGCGCAATGCCGGACTGGTTGGTCACCATCACCAACGCGAAGCCCATCTTTTTGAGTTCGCGACAGGCGTCAATCACGCCGTCAATAAAGTGGAAGTTGTCGATTTCATGGACATAGCCATGGTCAACGTTAATCGTACCGTCACGATCGAGAAAAATTGCTGGAACGCTTTGTGTCACCGCTTTGCTCCTGAGGGCCTGTATACGCTGACAGTATCGCATGTTTTACCCCGCACTGAGAACGCCGGAGAACGTCGTTGGCCGTTGACTTGGACGTCTAGACGCCTTAACATCTGATCCATACCTTGGTTCCACGCCGAGGTTTACTTTTATCTAGCCACGGGCAACCACGCTAAAATAAGAAGAATATGATTAAACTTTCTAACATCACTAAAGTGTTCCAGCAGGGTTCGCGCACTATTACCGCGCTCTCTGACGTGACCCTTCACGTCCCTGCCGGGCAAATCTATGGCGTTATCGGGTCTTCCGGTGCCGGCAAAAGCACGCTGATCCGCTGCGCCAACATGCTGGAACGTCCAACGTCCGGCCAGGTCCTGGTCGATGGTCAGGATCTGACTTCGCTGTCTGAAAGCGAACTGACGCGCGCCCGTCGCCAAATCGGCATGATCTTCCAGCACTTCAACCTGCTCTCTTCCCGCACGGTGTTCGGCAACGTGGCGCTGCCGCTGGAGCTGGACAATACGCCGCGCGCCGAGATCAAAAAGCGCGTGACCGAACTGCTGGAGCTGGTCGGCCTGGCGGACAAGCACGACGTCTACCCGGCCAACCTGTCCGGCGGCCAGAAACAGCGCGTGGCGATCGCCCGTGCGCTGGCCAGCAACCCTAAAGTGCTGCTGTGCGACGAAGCCACCAGCGCGTTGGATCCGGCCACCACCCGTTCCATCCTGGAACTGCTGAAAGACATCAACCGCCGTCTGGGCCTGACCATTCTGCTCATCACCCACGAAATGGACGTGGTGAAACGCATCTGCGACCAGGTCGCGGTCATCAGCCAGGGGCAACTGATCGAAAAAGACAGCGTCAGCGAAGTGTTCTCACACCCGAAAACCCCGCTGGCCCAACAGTTCATTCAGTCCACGCTGCATCTGGATATCCCGGACGACTACGCCGCGCGCCTGTCGCCGGAACGTCAGGGCGACCGCCAGCCGCTGTTGCGCCTGGAATTCACCGGCCAGTCGGTCGATGCGCCGCTGCTGTCTGAAGCCGCTCGCCGCTTCAACGTGAACAACAACATTATCAGCGCCCAGATGGATTATGCCGGCGGCGTGAAATTCGGCGTGATGCTGGCGGAGCTGCACGGCAGTGACGAAGACGCGCTGGCGACGATTAAGTTCCTGCAAGAAAATCAGGTAAAAGTAGAGGTTCTGGGTTATGTCTGAGGCAATGATGTGGTTGATGGCGCGTGGCGTGTGGGAAACCGTCATGATGACCTTTGTCTCCGGCTTCTTCGGTTTCGTGCTCGGTCTGCCGGTCGGCGTGCTGCTGTATGTCACCCGCCCGGGGCAAATCATCGCCAACAACTCGCTGTATAAAATCCTGTCCGGGCTGGTGAACATCTTCCGTTCCATCCCGTTCATTATCCTGCTGGTTTGGATGATTCCGTTTACCCGCATGATCGTCGGCACCTCTATCGGTCTGCAGGCGGCCATCGTGCCGTTGACCGTTGGCGCCGCACCGTTCATCGCGCGCATGGTGGAAAACGCCCTGCTGGAGATCCCGTCCGGTCTGGTGGAAGCGGCGCGCGCCATGGGTGCCACGCCGATGCAGATCATCAAGAAAGTGTTGCTGCCGGAAGCCCTGCCGGGCCTGGTCAACGCCGCAACCATCACGCTGATCACCCTGGTGGGCTACTCCGCCATGGGCGGCGCGGTCGGCGCCGGTGGTCTGGGCCAAATCGGTTACCAATACGGTTATATCGGTTATAACGCCACAGTGATGAATACCGTATTAGTATTACTGGTAGTTTTGGTTTATCTGATCCAGTTCTGCGGCGATCGCATCGTCAAAGCCGTTACCCATAAATAGTTTCACAGCATGTTAATGCGAGTCTAATGAGGAAGGGATATGTCGTTAAAATTTAAATCCATCGCGGCAATTGGCGCACTGATCGGTACTCTGGCTCTGGCGGGCTGCGGCCAGGATGAAAAAAATCCAAACCACATCAAGGTCGGTGTGATCGTCGGCGCTGAGCAGCAAGTAGCTGAAGTCGCTCAGAAAGTGGCGAAAGAGAAATACGGTCTGGACGTTGAGCTGGTGACCTTCAACGACTACGTGTTGCCTAACGAAGCGCTGAGCAAAGGCGATATCGATCTGAACGCCTTCCAGCACAAGCCATACCTGGATCAGCAAATCAAAGATCGCGGTTACAAGCTGGTGCCGGTCGGCAGCACCTTTGTTTACCCGATTGCCGGTTACTCCAAGAAAATCAAATCGCTGGACGAACTGAAAGACGGCTCTCAGATCGCACTGCCTAACGATCCGACCAACCTGGGCCGTTCGCTGCTGCTGCTGCAGAAAGTCGGCCTGATCAAACTGAAAGACGGCGTTGGCCTGCTGCCGACCGTGCTGGACGTGACCGAGAACCCGAAAAACCTGAAGCTGGTTGAGCTGGAAGCGCCTCAGCTGCCACGTTCCCTGGATGATCAGCAGATCGCGCTGGCGGTAATCAACACCACTTACGCCAGCCAGATCGGCCTGACGCCGGCGAAAGACGGTCTGTTCGTGGAAGACAAAGACTCGCCTTACGTCAACCTGCTGGTTGCGCGCGAAGATAACAAAGATGCGGAAAACGTGAAGAAATTCGTGCAGGCCTATCAGTCTGACGAAGTCGACGCCGCCGCCAACAAAATCTTCAACGGTGGTGCGGTGAAAGGCTGGTAAGCGCTTATTCGCCAATTTTATTCCTATAATTGCAAGACGGGCCAAGGCCCGTCTTGTTATTTCCGCCATAGATTGCTTCAATAGCGCCACTTTCATTAAGGCAGAGGAATCTCAATGCGTGTTTTACCTCTCTGTTTGTTAGCGCTCGCGCTGGCCGGATGTTCATCGCAACGTATCGCGCCGTCCTCAACAAACAGCACCAGCAAGCCGACCACCACCAGCCCGGCCAAGACCACGCCGGCCGCCCGCCCTGCTCCGGTAAAACTGTACAAAAGTGCAGAAGAGCTCGTGGGTAAACCGTTCCGCGATCTGGGTGAAGTGTCCGGCGAATCGTGCCAAACCACCGTACAAGACTCCCCACCGAATCTGGCCACCGCCCGCAAACGCATGCAAATCCGCGCGTCTTACATGAAGGCCAACGCCGTGCTGCTGCACGACTGCCAGATTGTCAGCGGCGTCGCCGGTTGTTACC
>NZ_JBJNOX010000001.1:0-887635 GCF_052166245.1 Serratia sp. CY84636 | reverse complement strand
GGCGGCGCGGCCGCGCCACCTGCGAACTCTGCTCGGCAAAATAGTGCTCCAGCAGCTGCTGCATGGCCGCCAGGCCCTGGCGCAGCTCACCGTTGGTCAGCTTCTGCGGATTGCGCACCAGCTCGCGCGTCAGCTGATCCAGCTGCTGCGCCAGCGCCTGGGTATCGGGTTTGCGTTCATCGCCGAGGCTGCTGGGGCGCAGGCGGCGAATAAAGCGCGCGTCGCGCAGGCGCAATACCGGGTGGATGCGGATGATGGCGTGGGCCAGCTGTTCGATATGGTGCAGTTGAAAGGCGTTGCCGTCGGCGTCGAGAAAACCGCGCCAGGTGCACACCGTGCCGTCGTCGGCCAGCTCGCCTTCGCAGCGGTAATGAATGCGGCTCAGGCCATCCTCGCCCTTGACCCACAGCGGCGTCAGGTGGCGATAGCGCGGCAGGTGCGCATGGCCGATGTCTTTTTCGCAGAAGGTGAACACCACCTGCAGGTGGCGCTCTTTAGCCGACTCTTCACCGGGGGGGAAATGGAAGTCGTGCGCTTCAAACCGATACAGCTTCTGCTCCGGCGCCAGCAGCAGCGTCAGCGCATCCAGCAGGCTGGATTTACCCCAGGCGTTTTCGCCGAGCAACAGCGTGTTGTCGTCCAGCATCAGGGACAGCCGATTAATGCCGCGAAAACCTACAATTTCGATACGCTCCAAGAACATCCGCCGCCTCCCGTGCGCGCCGTCGCCTCTTCAATGAGGTGACCTTCACAGAGCATGGTCAAAAAACCCCTTGCAGGTCAAGCGGCCAACGTCAAATCTGCCGCTTTACTCCGGCCGGGCTTTTGGTTAGCGTGTGCTCCTCGCCGCCGTTCGGCGCGCTTCAAAACTCAAGGACACAAGCTGCACCATGTACTCAGGACTGTTGATTATTCTGTTACCGCTGATTGTCGGTTACCTCATTCCCTTACGCCATCGCCCGCTGCTGGTGCTGATCAACCGGCTGCTGAGCTGGATGGTGTACGTGATCCTGTTTTTCATGGGTATCAGCCTGGCGTTTATGGAGGATCTCAGCAGCAACCTGGTGCTGATCTTCCAGTACAGCGCGGTGTTCTTCTTCTGCATTCTCTGCGCCAATCTGCTGTTGCTGGCGCTGCTGGAGCGGCGCATGCCGTGGCGCAGCAGCCATAAACAGGAAAAGCTGCCTTCGCGCGTGCACATGGCGCTGGAGTCGCTCAAGCTGTGCGGCGTGGTGCTCGGCGGCTTCCTGCTCGGCCTGACGCAGTGGCAATGGCTGCAGTTCGCCCATAAAGGCAGCGAATATGCGCTGATCTTCCTGCTGTTGCTGGTCGGCATTCAGCTGCGCAACAGCGGCATGACGCTGCGCCAGATTGTGCTCAACCGCCGCGGCACGCTGGTGGCGTTGGTGGTGACCGTCGCGTCGCTGGCCGGCGGCGCGCTGGCGGCGCAGCTGCTGGGGCTGCCGGTCAAGGCCGGGCTGGCGATGGCCTCCGGCTTCGGCTGGTATTCGCTGTCGGGCATTCTGATCACCGACGCCTACGGCCCGGTGATGGGCAGCGCCGCGTTCTTCAACGATCTGGCGCGCGAGCTGGTGGCGATCATGCTGATCCCGACGCTGGTGCGCCGCAGCCGCTCCACCGCCCTCGGCCTGTGCGGCGCCACCTCGATGGACTTCACCCTGCCGGTGCTGCAGCGCAGCGGCGGGCTGGACATGGTGCCCCCCGCCATCGTGCACGGCTTCCTGCTCAGCCTGCTGGCGCCGGTGCTGATCGCCCTGTTCTCCTGATCCTTTCCCCTGGGGGCCGCCCGGCCCCCAAAGGGTAATAATTCCCATCCGCACGGCAAAATTGCGCTAAATCAAACTTGCCCGCAGTAGTCGCACAAAAGCCTTTTGCAACCCCGATCGTCGATCTATGCTTTTAAACAAGCATTACAAATGCAACTTTAAAAATAAAAGGAAGCGACTATGTTCTGTGTGCAATGTGAACAAACCATCCGTACCCCGGCAGGCAACGGCTGCGCGTATGCTCAGGGCATGTGCGGCAAGACGGCGGAAACCTCCGATCTGCAGGATCTGCTGGTGGCGGCGCTGCAGGGGCTCTCCGCCTGGGCGCTGCAGGCGCGTTCGCTGGGCATCGTCGACCACGAGATCGACAGCTTCGCCCCGCGCGCCTTCTTCTCCACCCTGACCAACGTTAACTTCGACTCTCAGCGCATCATCGGCTACGCGCGCGAAACCCTGCTGCTGCGCGATTCGCTGGCCGCCCGTTGCCGGCTGCTGGACGCCGGCGTACGCGTCGATCACCCGATGGCGGCGCTGCAGCTGGCCGGTGACGATATGCCTGCGCTGCTGCAACAGGCGGCGCAGTTTGCCCTCAACAGCGACAAGACCGAGGTAGGCGACGACGTCCACGGGTTGCGCATGCTGTGCCTGTATGGCCTGAAAGGCGCGGCGGCCTATATGGAACACGCGCACGTGCTCGGCCAGTTCGACGAGCAGCTCTATGCCGACTACCACGCCTTTATGGCCTGGCTCGGCACCCGGCCGCGCGACGTCGACACCCTGCTGAACAACGCCATGGGCATCGGCAAGATGAACTTCAACGTGATGGCGATCCTCGATCGCGGCGAAACCCAAGCCTACGGCGATCCGCAGCCCAGCGCGGTCAACGTGCGCCCGGTGGCCGGGAAAGCCATTCTGATCTCCGGCCACGATCTGAAAGATCTGCGTATGCTGCTCGAACAAACCGAAGGGCAAAACGTCAACGTCTACACCCACGGCGAAATGCTGCCGGCGCACGGCTATCCGGAACTGAAAAAATTCAAGCATCTGGTGGGCAACTACGGCAGCGGCTGGCAGAACCAGCAGACGGAATTCGCCAAATTCCCCGGCCCGATCGTGATGACCTCCAACTGCATCATCGATCCGAACGTCGGCAACTACGGCGATCGCATCTGGACCCGCAGCATCGTCGGCTGGCCGGGCGTCAACCATCTGGAAGGCGACGACTTCGGCGCCGTGATCCGCCAGGCGCAGGGCATGAACGGCTTCCCTTACACCGAGATTGAGCACCTGATCACCGTCGGCTTCGGCCGCCAGACGCTGCTGAACGCCGCCGACACGGTGATCGATCTGGTGTCGCAGAAAAAACTGCGCCACGTCTTCCTGGTCGGCGGCTGCGACGGCAGCCGCGACGAGCGCAGCTACTTCACCGACTTCGCCCGCAGCGTGCCGCAAGACTGCCTGATCATGACGCTGGCCTGCGGCAAGTACCGTTTCAACAAGCTGGACTTCGGCACCCTGGAAGGGCTGCCGCGCCTGCTGGACGTCGGCCAGTGCAACGACGCCTACTCCGCCATCATGCTGGCGGTCAAGCTGGCGGACACGCTCGGCTGCAGCGTCAACGAGCTGCCGCTCAGCCTGGTGCTGTCCTGGTTTGAACAGAAGGCGATCGTCATTCTGTTGACGCTGCTGTCGCTGGGGGTGAAAAACATTGTCACCGGCCCGACCGCGCCGGGCTTCCTAACCGACAACCTGATGGCGATCCTCAACGAGAAATTCGGCCTGCGTCCGATCACCACCGTCGAGCAGGATATCAACGCGCTGCTCGCCTGATGCCGTTACGTTATGGGGCCGCCTGCGCCGGCCCCTTTGCTTTTTGAGGTGCCCCGATGACTCAACCCACTCCGCTTTGCCCGAACCGCATGCAGGTGCATTCCATCCAGCGTGAAACCGCCGACGTCTGGACGCTGAACCTGATCTGCGACGTTTTCTACCCCTATCAGGCGGGCCAGTTTGCGCTGGTCAGCATCCGCAACAGCGAGGAGACGCTGCGCGCCTATACGCTCTCCTCCTCGCCCGGCCAGAGCCGCTTTCTCAGCATCAGCGTGCGCTGCCTGCCGGACGGCGTCGGGTCGCGCTGGCTGACGCAAGAGGTCAAGCCCGGCAACACGCTGTGGCTGTCCGATGCCCAGGGCGAGTTCAGCTGCGAGCGTCACCCGGCCGATCGTTATCTGATGCTGGCCGCCGGCTGCGGCGTGACGCCGATCGTCTCGATGTGCCGCTGGCTGACCGCCAACCGCCCGGCCTGCGATATCGCCGTGATCTTTAACGTGCGCACCCCCGCCGACACGATTTTCGCCGATCAATGGCGCGCGCTGTGCGCCGCCCATCCGCAGCTGCGCCTGACGCTGATGGCCGAGCGGGATCTGCAACCCGGCTACCTCAGCGGCCGCATCGATGAACAGACGCTGCGGCAGGCGGCGCCGGATATCGCCGAACGCACGGTGATGACCTGCGGCCCTGCGCCCTACATGGAACAGGTGGAGCAGCTTTGCCGCCGGCTCGGCGTGCCGGCCGAGCGTTTCCATAAAGAGCAGTTCCACACGCCGACAACGCAGGCCGATGCCACCGAAGGGCTGACGCTGCGCGCCGCCCGCCCGCTGCGCGAATTCCGCGTGCCAGTCGGCAGCACGCTGCTGGCGGCGATGGAGGCCAATGCCCTGCCGGTCAACGCCGCCTGCCGCGCCGGGGTGTGCGGCTCGTGCAAAACCCGCATCCTCGAGGGCGACTACACCACCACCAGCACCATGACGCTGAGCGCAGAAGAGGTAGCGCAAGGCTACGTGCTGGCCTGCAGTTGCCAGCTGCAGGGCGACGTCACATTGGCGTGATCCCCAGGCCCCATCGCCGCGATGGGGCATTTATCGGCAAGCTCCCTCATCCCCGCCCGGTTACACTTTCCTCCGTCCTACGCTCTTTACCCTTCCTGACCGCATCTCGTCCACAGCCGGTAAGCTATGCTTGCAGTTGTTCTGCTGACACTCACCGGATCGAGTACACATCGTTTTTCAAACCATGTTTGGGGGAACCATGAAGCAAACCGTAGCCACACTGATCGCCAAAACGCTGGATCAAGCCGGCGTAAAACGCATTTGGGGCGTGACCGGCGATTCGCTCAACGGCCTGAGCGACAGCCTGCACCGCATGGGCACCATCGAATGGCTGGGCACCCGCCATGAAGAGGTGGCCGCCTTCGCCGCCGGCGCCGAAGCCCAGCTCACCGGCCAGCTGGCGGTGTGCGCCGGTTCCTGCGGCCCCGGCAACCTGCACCTGATCAACGGGCTGTTCGACTGCCACCGCAACCATGTGCCGGTGCTGGCGATCGCCGCACACATTCCTTCCAGCGAAATCGGCAGCGGCTACTTCCAGGAAACGCATCCGCAGGAGCTGTTCCGCGAATGCAGCCACTATTGCGAGCTGGTTTCCAACCCGGAACAGCTGCCGCGCGTGCTGGAGATCGCCATGCGCAAGGCGATCCTCAACCGCGGCGTCTCGGTGGTAGTCTTGCCGGGCGACGTGGCGCTGCGCATGGCGCCGGAGGACGCGACCCTGACCTGGCATACCCCGGCGCTGCCGCTGGTGCAGCCGCCGATGAGCGAGCTGAACAAGCTGGCGGAGACGCTGAATCAGGCGAAGAACATCACCCTGATGTGCGGCAGCGGCTGCGCCGGCGCGCACGATGAGGTCGTCAAGCTGGCCGAGCTGCTGCAGGCGCCGGTGGTGCACGCGCTGCGCGGCAAGGAGCACATCGAGTGGGATAACCCGTACAGCGTCGGCATGACCGGGCTGATCGGCTTCTCCTCCGGCTATCACGCGATGATGAACGCCGACACGCTGGTGCTGCTCGGCACCCAGTTCCCCTACCGCGCGTTCTACCCCACCAACGCCAATATCATTCAGATCGACATCAACCCCGGCAGCATCGGCGCGCACTGCCCGGTCAACATGGCGCTGGTGGGCGATATCCACACCACCCTCAGCGCCCTGCTGCCGCAGCTGGAGCCCAAGCGCGACCGGGCGTTCCTCGACAAGGCGCTGGAGCATTACCGCAACGCGCGCAAGGATCTCGACGGGCTGGCGACCGCCAACGACGACCAGCCGATCCACCCGCAGTATCTGGCGCAGCAGCTCAGCCAGTACGCCAGCGACGACGCCATCTTCACCTGCGACGTCGGCACGCCGACGGTGTGGGCCGCCCGCTACGTGAAAATGAACGGCAAGCGCCGCCTGCTCGGTTCGTTCAACCACGGTTCGATGGCCAACGCCATGCCGCAGGCGATCGGCGCCCAGGCCACCGCGCCGGATAAACAGGTGATCGCCATGTGCGGCGACGGCGGCTTCACCATGCTGATGGGGGATTTCCTGTCGCTGGCGCAGCTCAAACTGCCGGTGAAAATCGTGGTGTTCAACAACAGCGTGCTGGGGTTCGTGGCGATGGAGATGAAGGCCGGCGGCTATCTGACCGACGGCACCGACCTGCATAACCCGGACTTCGCGGCGATCGCCAACGCCGCCGGCATCAAGGGCATCCGCGTGGAAAAAGCGTCGGATCTGGACGGCGCGCTGCAGGAGATGTTGGCGCACCCCGGCCCGGCGCTGCTGGACGTGGTCACCGCCAAGCAAGAGCTGGCGATGCCGCCGCAGATCAAGTTCGAACAGGCCAAAGGCTTCAGCCTGTACATGCTGCGCGCCATCATCAACGGCCGCGGCGACGAAGTGGTCGAGCTGGCGAAGACCAACTGGCTGCGCTAAGCAAGCTGCCCCCGGTGAAATAAGGGTATATGATGCCATGTACCCTTTTCCTCTCCCTTACATTCCAGGAACCCTATGCTTATCGATCTACGCAGCGACACCGTCACCCGCCCCAGCGCCGCCATGCGCCAGGCGATGGCTCAGGCAGAGGTCGGCGACGACGTCTACGGCGATGACCCGACGGTCAACGCGCTGGAGGCCGAGGCGGTACGCCTGTCGGGCAAAGAAGCGGCGCTGTTTTTGCCCAGCGGCACCCAGGCCAACCTGGTGGCACTTCTGAGCCACTGCCAGCGCGGCGACGAATATCTGGTCGGCCAACAGGCGCACAACTATAAATACGAGGCCGGCGGCGCGGCGGTGCTGGGCAGCATCCAGCCGCAGCCGATCGAGGCCGACGCGGACGGCACGCTGCCGCTGGATAAGCTCGCCGCCGCCATCAAACCCGACGATATCCACTTCGCCCGCACCCGGCTGCTGAGCCTGGAAAACACCATCAGCGGCCGAGTTCTGCCGCAGGCGTACCTGCAGCAGGCGTGGCAGTTTACCCGCGAGCGGCAGCTGGCGCTGCATATCGACGGCGCGCGCATCTTCAACGCCGCCGTGGCGCTGAACCTGCCGTTGAAAGAGATCGTGCAATACTGCGACACCTTCACCATTTGCCTGTCGAAAGGATTGGGCGCGCCGGTGGGATCGCTGCTGTGCGGCAGCGAGGCCTTCATTCAGCGCGCGCTGCGCTGGCGCAAGATGACCGGCGGCGGGCTGCGTCAGGCCGGCATCCTGGCGGCGGCCGGTCTTTACGCTTTGGAGCATAACGTCGCGCGGTTGCACGACGACCATGACAACGCGGTCTGGCTGGAGCAACAGCTGCGGCAGATCGGCGTAGAGATCGCCGAACCCGGCGCACAGACCAACGTGCTGTACCTGCGCCAATCACCGGCGCTGGCGGCCAAATTCGGCCCGTGGATGCGCGAACGCGGCGTGCTGATCAGCAGCGGCCCGCTGACGCGCATTCTGACCCACCTCGACGTCAGCCGTCAGGATCTGCAGCGGGTGGTCGAGCTGTGGCGAGAGTTCCTCCAGCAGCACGCCTGATCCCTCCTCCCCGGCGCGCCGGGGAGCCCTTCACCGCCCGCCGATGGCCTCGACAAAACGGCGAGTGATCTGCTGCGGGCGCGTAATGGCGCCGCCCACCACGACCGCATGCGCCCCCAACGTCAGGCAGCGTGCGGCCATCGCCGGCGTTTCGACATTGCCCTCGGCGATGACCGGCACCGGCACCGCCGCCAACACCGCGCGCAGAAAATCGAAATCGTCCTCCGCCAGTCGGGCGCCCCGGCTTTCGGCGGTATAGCCGTGCAGCGTGGTGCCCACGCAGTCGAACCCCAACCTGGCAGCCTCTTGCGCCTCTTCCACGGTGGCGATGTCCGCCATCAGCAGCAGCCGGGGATACCTGGCGCGGATCGCGGCAACCAACGCCGCCAGCTGCAGCTCCCCTGGCCGAGGGTGGCCGGTCGCGTCCAGCGCAATCATCTGTGGCGCCGCAGCCATCAGCTCATCGATTTCACGCAGGGTCGGCGTGATATAGACATCGCTACCGGCATAATCACGCTTGATAATGCCGATCACCGGCAGCGCCACCGTGCGCATGATGGCTTTAACGTCTTCGACGCCGTTGGCGCGGATCCCTGCCGCACCGCCTTGCTCAGCCGCCAGCGCCATGCGTGCCATGATAAAATCGCTGTGCAGCGGCTCGTCGTCCAGTGCCTGGCAAGACACCACCAGCCGGCCCTTAATCTGCTGCAAAATGGAAAGCGTCATAAATCCAACAACTCCTCGACTTCGTTTTTAATAATGGTCACGTGCGGGCCATAGATCACCTGAACGCCGTTGCCGCGAACGATCACCGCCCGCGCGCCGCTGGCCTTCAGTCCGCCCTCGTCCAGCAACCGGCTCTGTTTTACCGTCACGCGCAGCCGCGTGGCGCAACAATCCAGTTCGACGATATTCTCTTTGCCACCCAGCGCCGCCAGCACCTGCTGCGAGCGTTCAGTGCCGCTCATCACCGTTTCCGGCACGGTTTCCACCTCACGCCCCGGCGTTTTGAAATTGAAGCGCAGGATCAGGAAACGGAACGTGAAGTAGTACAGGAAGAACCAGGGCACCCCGACCAGCGGCACATACATCCAGTGGGTTTTCGCTTCGCCCTGCAGCACGCCGAACAGCATGAAATCGATAAAACCGCCGGAGAACGTCTGGCCGATGGTGATATGCAGAATGTGCGCGATCGCGAACGCCAGGCCGTCGAACAGCGCGTGCACCACGTACAGCGCCGGCGCGATGAACAGGAACGAGAATTCGATAGGCTCAGTGATGCCGGTCAGGAAAGAGGTCAGCGCCGCCGACAGCAGCAGCCCGCCGACGCGCTTGCGGTTCTCCGGGCGCGCGCTTTGGTACATCGCCAGGCAGGCGCCGACCAGGCCAAACATCATAGTGATAAAGCGGCCGGACATGAAACGCGCCGTGCCGATGTAGAACTGCTGCGTATTCGGGTCGGCCAACTGGGCGAAGAAAATGCGCTGCGTGCCTTCCACCAGCTGTCCGTTGATCACTTCGCTGCCGCCGAGCGCGGTGGTCCAGAACGGCAGGTAGAAGATGTGATGCAGGCCGAACGGCCCAAGCATGCGCAGCACGAAGCCGTAGATAAAGGTGCCGAGATAGCCGCTGGCGTCCACCAGGCCGCCCATGCCGAAGATCAGCCGTTGGAAAGGCGGCCACACCACGGTCATCAGGGCGCCGACCGCCATCGCCGCCAGTGAGCTGACGATAGGCACAAAGCGCGAGCCGCCGAAAAAGCCCAGGAACGGCGGCAGCGCTATTTTGTTGTAGCGGCCGTGCAGATACCAGGTCACCAGACCGATGACTACCCCGCCGAACACCCCGGTCTCCAGCGTCTGGATCCCGAGAATCGTTCCCTGCCCCAGCGCGCCGGCGTTCTGCGTGGCCAGCGTGCCGTTGATTTTCAACAGCGCATTGATGGTGGCGTTCATCACCAGATAGGCGATCAGCGAGGCCAGCCCCGCCGTGCCCTTGTCGCTTTTGGCCAACCCCACCGCCACGCCGACCGCGAACAGGACCGCCAGGTTGGCGAACACGATGGCGCCGGCGCTGGCCATCACCGTAAATACGCTTTGCAGCCAGCCGACGTCGAGCCAGGGATACGCCTCGACGGTATTGGGGTTGGACAGCGCACCGCCGATCCCCAGCAGCAGGCCGGCCGCCGGCAGCACGGCGATCGGCAGCATGAACGATTTGCCGAACAGCTGGGCTTTTTCGAACCAGCCGCCGGAGCGCGACAATTCTGGTGTTGACATAAATTTTTCCCCGCTATCATTTTTATGATGAAAATTTTTACCACATTAAAATTTATTTAATGGAAATTTTATTCATAACGATGATCGGCTTCACAATCCGTCGATTTTGCTGGCGAGCGGCGGCGTCTTTCCGCCACAATAGAAACGGGCATACTCAGAAAGGTAACGTGATGAATACAGGCAACTTGTTATTGCGGCTGCGGCAGGATTTGGCGGGGTACAGCCCCACGCTGCAAAAGCTCGGCAACTATCTTCTTGCGGAGCCCTCCCGCGCCGTTTACCTGACCATCACCGAACTGGCGCGTGAAAGCGCCACCAGCGAAGCCAGCGTCACGCGGCTGTGCCGCCATCTGGGCTGTAAAGGCTATACCGAATTTAAAATGGCGCTGGCCCTCAGCCTGCAACAAAACCAGCCGGAGGCGACGACGCGGCAAAGCGCAACGGAAAATTTGGTGGAAGAGAGCGTGCAGGCGCTGCGGGATACCGACGCGCTGTTGGATCCTCAGGCGCTGCAACAGGCGGCGGACAGCCTGCAGCGTTGCGCTTCGGTACAGATTTACGGCGTCGCCGCCAGCGCCATCATCGGCGATTTTCTGCACTACAAACTATTGCGCTTCGGCAAACCGGCGCAATTGTTCAGCGACATGCACCGGGCGGCGATGAACGCCGCCTCGCTGAGTGAGCGGGATCTGCTGATCGTCATCTCCAGCTCCGGCTCCACCAAGGACGTGCTGCATGCGGTGGCGTTGGCCAAAGGGCGCGGCGCACGCGTGATCGCAATCAGCAACACCCAACGCAGCCCGCTGGCTAAAATGGCGGATACGCTGTTGGTGGCGGCCAAACCGGAAGGGCCGCTGACCGCCGGCGCCCTGCCGGCCAAGGTCGGCGCCATGCTGCTGGTGGAGTTGATGATCGCCGAACTGGCTCAGCGCGATCCCGCCTACGCTCAGGCGATGCAGGCCACCGCGAGCGCTACCCTACCGCTGCTGTTGTAATCAGAAGATCCAGCGGCCATAAACCCAGTACCACAGCCCCAGCACCGCCACCAGGTTGAGCGCCACGCTGAGGATGAACCAGGTTTTAAACGGCTGCTTCTGGGTTTTGTGGCGAAACAGCTGCTGTGCCGCCAGTGCGCCCAACCACCCGCCCAGCGCGCCGAACAGCAACAGCGTCGCCTCCGGTACCCGCCGCCACCCTTTGCGCGCCGCCAGCTTATCGCCGCCGTAGATCAGAAACGTCAACAGGTTGGCCAACAGCAACCACATCCACACCGGATGCAGCGAGAACAGGCTGGCGACCAGCGCCAGGCCCAGCAGGGCGTAACAAATCACATTGAGCTTCATGACATCCGGTTTTTCGTTCGGTAAGGGGGCGCGTAGTGTGAACCTGCGCCATGATGGATGCAACCGGCTTATACCCATACAAAAAGTGCATTTAAACCCTGAATTTGGCATCCTGTCGTTCTGCCAATCCTCTACCGCACAAGGCGGCCCGATGACACCCCAACGCGTACTGGTTCTTGGAGCCAGCGGCTATATAGGCCAGAACCTGATCCCGCACCTGATCGAACAGGGGCACCAGATTACCGCCGCCGCGCGGCGCATCGAGTGGCTGCAGGAGCGGAACTGGCCGCAGGTCAACTGCCTGTATGCCGATCTGTATCGCCCGGAGACCCTGAGCGCGGCGCTGTGGGAGATCGACACGCTTTACTATCTGGTGCACGCGATGGGCGACGGCGACGATTTTATCGAGAAGGAGCGCCAGGCGGCGGAAAACCTGCGCGACGCGCTGCGCAATGCCAGCGTCAAACAGGTGATCTTCCTCGGCGCGCTGCAGCCGAACGACGACAGCTCACCGCACCTGGCGGCCCGCCGCCTAACCGGCGAGATCTTGCGCCAGAGCGGCGTGCCGGTGACCGAGCTACGCGCCGGCATCGTCGTCGGCCCCGGCTCGGCGGCGTTCGAAGTGATGCGCGACATGGTCTATAACCTGCCGGTGCTGACGCCGCCGCGCTGGGTGCGCTCGAAGTCGTCGCCGGTGGCGCTGGAGAACCTGCTGGTTTATCTGGCCGATCTGCTGGCGCACCCGGCGCAGGAACACCGCATCTTCGACGTTGCCGGGCCGGAGTACCTCAGCTATCAGGATATGTTCAAACGCTTTATCGCCCTCAGCGGCAAGCGGCGCTGGCTGATCCCGATCCCTTTGCCGACGCGGCTGATTTCGGTGTGGTTCATCAGCCTGATCACCTCGGTGCCGCCGCCGATCGCCCGCGCGCTGATCCAGGGGCTGAAGCACGATCTGCCCGCCGACGGCCGGCCGCTGCAGGCCCTGATCCCGCAGCGGCTGCACACCTTTGATCAGGCGGTCGCCACCACGCTGCAGCGCGAACAGGAGGTGGTCGATTCCGCCGACTGGGGCTACGATCCGGCGGCGCGGGCCCGCTGGCGCCCCGGCTACGGTTACTATCCAAAACAGGCCGGTTGTTCGCTTGACACCGCCGCCACCCGCGAGGCCCTGTGGCAAACGGTGCAGCAGCTGGGGGGCGAAGAAGGCTATTTCTACGCCAATATTCTGTGGCGGCTCCGCGCTCGCATGGACGACATGATCGGCAACGGGGTGGTCTACGGCCGCCCGGCGCGCGCGACCCTGGCGCTGGGCGACGAGATCGACGGCTGGAAAGTCATCACGCTGAAGCCGCTGCGGCAACTGGCGCTGCTGTTCGGCATGAAGGCACCGGGGCTGGGGCGGCTGAGCTTCAGCATCACCGATCACGGCGATCGCCGCACGCTGGACGTGCGCGCCTGGTGGCATCCGGCCGGCTTCAGCGGACTGCTGTATTGGTTCGCCATGATGCCCGCACACCTGTTCATTTTTCGCGGCATGGCGAAGCGCATCGCCGAGCTTGCCGAGAGCCGGGATCGCCAACAGCGCTGAACGCCGTTCATTTGTCGATCAACCGCACAGTTTGCCGCTGTGCTTCGGGGCTTTCCGATTGCATAGCGCACGAAATCACGGAAGAATGGCATCTTATTTGCTGGGAGCGCCGCAAGCGCCCGCCGGTGTTCCGATTTTGGGTGAGAATAGAGTCCGTTATGAAGGTATTGGTCACCGGTGCCACCAGTGGGTTAGGCCGTAACGCCGTTGAATATCTGCGCCGCCAGGGCATCAAAGTGCGCGCCACCGGCCGCAACCAGGCGATGGGCGGCCTGCTGGAAAAAATGGGCGCGGAGTTTATTCATGCCGATCTCACCAATCTGATCTCTTCGCAGGCCAAGGCGATGCTGGCGGACGTCGACGTGCTGTGGCACTGCTCCAGCTTTACCTCGCCCTGGGGCACCGAAGAGGCCTTCGAACTGGCCAACGTCCGCGCCACCCGCCGCCTTGGCGAATGGGCGGCGGCCTACGGCGTAGCGCAGTTCATTCACATATCTTCCCCGGCGATCTATTTCGATTACCACCATCACCGCAACGTGACCGAAGACTTCCGCCCGCAGCGCTACGCCAACGAATTCGCGCGCAGCAAGGCCGCCGGCGAGCAGGTGATCCAGCAGTTGGCGCTGTCCAATCCGCAGACTCATTTCACCATTCTGCGCCCGCAGGGATTGTTCGGGCCGCACGACAAGGTGATGCTGCCGCGGCTGTTGCAGATGATCAAACGCTACGGCAACCTGCTGCTGCCGCGCGGCGGCGCGGCGATGGTGGACATGACCTATCTGGAGAATGCGGTGCACGCCATGTGGCTGGCGACGCTAAAAGAAGATACCCCGTCCGGCCGCGCCTACAACATCACCAACCAGCAGCCGCGCCCGCTACGCACCGTGGTGCAGCAGCTGATCGACGATCTGGGCATGAAATGCCGCATCCGCTCCGTCCCCTATCCGATGCTCGATATGATGGCGCGCGGCATGGAACGCCTCGGCAGCAAAAGCGAGAAGGAGCCGGTGCTGACCCACTACGGCGTCGCTAAACTCAACTTCGACCTCACGCTCGATACCACCCGCGCGCAGCAAGAGTTGGGCTATCAGCCGATCGTCTCGCTGGAAGAAGGCATCGCGCGCACCGCCCGCTGGCTGAAAGATCACGGCAAGCTGCACGGCCTGTAATCAACGCGCCGCGCCGTACTTCACCAGCAGCGCATCGACAATCGCTTCACTCTCTGCATCCGGCTCGCCGCGCACATCGTCGGGCCGGAAGTGCATCTGAAACGCCGCTACCACGTTGCGCTGCTGCCGCGCATCCCATGACGGGTCGATCGCATAGCCGTAACGCGCCAGCTTTTCGAGCAGCGGCGCCATCGGTACCGGCGCATGACGATCGCGCCCCGCCAGCAAACGCTGCACGTCTCGTTCATCCGGCCAGGCGCCGATGCCGGCCTGGGCCAGCTGCCGCCAGGGGAACAGCGGGCCGGGATCCTGCTTGCGCTGCGGCGCGATATCGCTGTGCCCCACCACGTCCTGCGGCTGGATGCCATAGCGTTGGATAATGTCGCGGCTCAGCGGGATCAGCACGGCGATCTGCTCCGCCGTATAGGGTTGCCAGTGGGTGAACAGCATGCTGCGGGTGAAGCCCTTGTTGACGATTTCGATGCCGATCGAGGTGTCGTTGAGGTTGCTGCGACCGCGCCAGGCGCTGGTGCCGGCATGCCAGGCGCGCATCGCCTCCGGCACCAGCCGGTACACCGTCGGTTTGCCGTGCTCGCGCTGTGGGTGTGCCGGCAGCAGATAATGGGCGCTGACGTGCTCGTCGGTCAGCGTTTTCAGCGATGAATGGAAGTCTTCCGCCGTGTAGTGCATCACCAAAAACCGGATGCGCTGATCGGCACCCTGCGCCTGATGCAGGGTTTCGAGCTGGTAAGCGCCGCGATCGACGAGCGTGTCCTGCTGTGGATTTTGGCACCCCGCCAACAGCGCGGCGGCGATAATCCCTGGCCAAATTTTCACTTATCCTCCTGATTGTCGTCCGTGAAAATGGTAAGGCGACGCGATTAGCCTGTATCCAATCATCACGCTCATCGAGAAATGATGACAGATAGCGCCGATGTGCAAGCGAGTGTTTCTCTCGGCTGGCGCCCTGCGCCCCCCATGATAGTCTCAAAGTATTATCTGCGCTGAAAGAGCGGAGTCGAACATGTTCACACCACGCTATCTGTCCTGGTTGCTCTGTGCCGCCATGCTGCCGCTCAGCGGCTGCGATCAGCAAAAAGTCGCCGGTGCGATGGGCGGGAGCACGCCGCCCTCGGCCGCTCCCGCCGCCACTGCAAGTGCGCCGGCCTATACGCCGCTGACTGCCGATCAGCTGTACCAGTTGGTCAGCCCGGTGGCGCTGTTCCCCGATAAGTTGCTGGCGCAGGTCTTGGCCGGCGCGGGCTATCCCGACCAAATCAGCGCCGCGGATGCCTGGCTGGCGCAAAACCGCGGATTGCAACCGGCGGCGCTCAGCTCGGCGGCCGACGCTCAGCCCTGGGATCCCAGCGTGCGCGGCCTGGTACAATTTCCCGACGTGCTCGATCAGATGGCGAAGAATATCCCCTGGACCACCGCCCTGGGCAGCGCCTACCTCAACGATCCCACCGACGTGATGAACGCCATTCAGGTAATGCGCCAGCGGGCGGCCAGCCAGGGTACGCTGAAAAACACCCCACAGCAGCGCATCGTCGTGGCTCCCACCACCCGTTACGTGGAGCAACAGTCTTATCGCCAGAGCGTGGTCGCAGCGCCGGGCGAAACCATCGTCATCGAGCCCAGCCAGCCGGATACGGTTTACGTCCCGCATTACGATCCCTGGGTGGCCTACGGCACGCCGATCCCCGCCTACCCCAGCTATCAGTATCAGCCTTCGGGCTATAGCGGCGGCGACATGCTGGCCGCCGGCGTGATCAGCTTCGGCGTCGGCATCGCGGTCGCCTCTTTGCTCAACCAACACAACAGCGGCTGGCACAACTGGGATATGCGCTGGGACGATCGGCGCCAGCCGGTGGTCTACCGCAATGCGCCCTACGTGTCGCATTCCACCACCGTGGTGAATCGCGTCACCAACATCAACCAATATAACAACGTCAACAATGTGAATCGCAGCAGCACCAGCACGGTGAACAACTACAATACGCCCCCCGCCGCGCCGACGCCGCGCTTCAACGCATCGGCGCCGAACGCGGCGCCGCAACAGCCGCGCGTCGCGCCTGCAGCCCATGCGCCGATGACCATGCCGAACTTTGCGCATACCCAGCCGGTAGCGGCCGCGCCGCACGTGCAACAATCGGTCAACGCGTCCCATGTGCAGCAGCCGATGAGCATGCCGACGTTCACGCATACCGCGCCTGCGGCGCCCCACGCGCAGCAGCCGATGGCCGTGCATTCAGCGCCGGTACAGACGCATCCGATGCCGGCCGTCGCGCCGGTGCATCAATCCGCCGTGCGGCCACCGGTTCAGGTCGCGCCGCACGTCGTTCAGCCGGCGGTGCGCGAACCGGCCGTAGCGCCGCACCCGGCGGTAGTGCGCCCGACGCCGATGCCGCAAGAACGCGTCATGCCGCATCCGGCCCCGGCGCCGCAGATCCGCCCGTCGTTCGTTCAGCCGATACAGCATCGCCAGGAGCCGGCGCCGGTAAAACCGCAGGAGCACCGCCCGATCGTCGAGCAGCACAAGGTGGGGTAAAGCAAGAGAACGCCGCCCCGGCGGAACGGCCAGGGCGCGAGAATGGCGTTAGCGGCTGACTTTCACCGCGGTGCCGCTGACGGTCACCATCAGCATGCTGCCGTCTTTACCAACAGTTTCATAATCGATATCAATGCCGACCACCGCGTTGGCGCCCAGCTCTTTCGCCTGATCTTCCAGCTCTTCGAACGCGATCAAGCGCGCCTTGCGCAGCTCTTTCTCATAAGCGCCCGAGCGGCCGCCGACGATATCGCGCACGCCGGCGAAGAAATCACGAAAAATGTTGGCGCCGAGGATCGCTTCGCCGGTCACAACGCCGCAGTATTCGGTGATGGTGAACCCTTCCAGGGTCGGGGTAGTTGAAAGCTGCATCAGAATTCCTTGTTTGATTAATTCAACGTATCTATGACCAGAGGATTGGCATTATGTTCGCTTAATCAATGGCACGCAGTACGAATGCAAGGCCAAAAAACGCATTTATACTGTAAGCTATCGGTCTTCATGGTAGAGACTTTCACATAAGGTAATAAGATGAAAACAAAAACGATTGCGGCTGTTTTACCCTTAGCGCTGTTGCTGAGTGCCTGTACCACGGTGGAACCGGCATACAAGGATATCGGCACCCGCAGCGGCAGCTGTGTGGAAGGCGGCCCGGATACGGTCGCGCAAAAGTTCTATGACCTGCGCATCCAGCAGGGCGCCGGCCTGCCGGACAGCAACCGCCTGGCGCAGCTGCAGCCTTACCTGAGCAAAGTGCTGTATCAGGATCTGGTCAGCGCCGGCCAGAACCCGGGCAAGCACCGGATAACCGGCGATCTGTTCTCCGGCAATGCGCAGGGGCCAAGCAGCGCGTCCGTCGCCAGCGCCTCGACCATTCCTAACACCGATGCGAAAAACATCCCGCTGCGCGTTGACTTGAGCTACCAAAAAGACGCCAACAGCACCGTGAACTGGCAGGACGAAGTGCTGATGGTGCGCGAAGGCACCTGCTGGGTGGTTGATGATATTCGCTACCTGAATGTTCCAGCGCACGCCACCAACGGCAGCGTGCGCCAGGTGCTGGAAAACCAGTAACCCGCAATACCCCGGCCGACGCGGGCTTGCCGCGTCGGTCATCCCCGCCGTCCGCCCACCGCTCGAATTTCGTCCAATAGAAAAAATTTCGCTACCGATCTCACAGCCTGCGCCACAAATCCCCTCCCTCGGCTTGAGTCGCGGTATCTTGTGCTAATCTTTTACTGTCCCGCCGCACACTCATAAATTTTAACGCACAAAGATTGCATAAGTATTCTGTGGAAGTTAACATTTGCGGCATCAATGTCTATTCAATTCTGGCGCATGAGTATTCAACTTAACGGTATCAATTGCTATTACGGCGCTCACCAGGCGCTGTTTGACATCACGCTGGATTGTCCAGCCGGGGAAACCCTGGTGCTGCTTGGCCCAAGCGGCGCCGGGAAAAGTTCATTGCTGCGGGTGCTGAACCTGCTGGAAATGCCGCGTTCGGGCCAACTGCAGATCGCCGGCAACCAATTCGACTTTAAGCAGGCGCCGGGCGAGAAAGCCATTCGCGAACTGCGCCAAAATGTCGGCATGGTCTTCCAGCAATACAACCTGTGGCCTCACCTCACCGTGGTTCAGAACCTGATCGAAGCGCCTTGCCGCGTGCTGGGTCTGACCAAGGCTCAGGCGATGGAGCGTGCCGACAAGCTGCTCAAGCGTCTGCGCCTGACCGACTTCGCCGATCGCTTCCCGCTGCACCTTTCCGGCGGCCAGCAGCAGCGCGTGGCGATCGCCCGTGCCCTGATGATGGAACCGCAGGTGCTGCTGTTCGATGAACCGACCGCGGCGCTGGATCCGGAAATCACCGCTCAGATCGTCAGCATCATTCGCGAACTGGCCGGCACCGGCATCACGCAGGTGATCGTCACCCACGAAGTGGAAGTGGCGCGCAAGACCGCCAGCCGCGTGGTGTACATGGAAAACGGCCACGTGGTGGAGCAAGGCGACAGCAGCCACTTCACGCAGCCGCGGACCACCGAGTTTGCCAACTACTTATCACACTAACAATTAACTTGCTGTAATTTGGGGAGTTTGCGATGAAAAAACTAATAATCGCCGCCGTTCTGGCCGGCATCAGCGTTTCCGCCTCCGCAGCCGAAACGATCCGTTTCGCTACCGAAGCCTCCTATCCTCCATTTGAATTTATTGACGCCGGCAACAAGATTCAGGGTTTTGATGTCGATCTGGCCAACGCACTGTGCAAAGAGATGCAGGCCGAGTGCACCTTCACCAACCAGGCGTTCGACAGCCTGATCCCGAGCCTGAAGTTCAAGCGTTTCGATGCGGTCATGGCCGGTATGGACATCACGCCGGAGCGTGAAAAGCAGGTGCTGTTCACCAAGCCGTACTACGATAACTCGGCGCTGTTCATCGCGCAGAAAGGCAAAATCGCCGACGTGGCGGCGCTGAAAGGCAAGAAAGTGGGCGTGCAAAACGGCACCACCCACCAGAAATACCTGACCGACAAACACCCGGAAATCACCACCGTGCCTTACGACAGCTACCAGAACGCCATTTTGGATCTGAAGAACGGCCGCGTTGATGCGGTGTTCGGCGATACCGCGGTGGTCAACGAGTGGCTGAAGCAGAATGACGCGCTGGCGGCAGTGGGCGCCAAAGTGACGGATAAAGACTACTTCGGCACCGGCCTCGGCATCGCGGTACGCCAGAAGAACACCGATCTGCAGGGCAAGTTCAACGCCGCTCTGGACAAGATCAAGCAGGATGGGACCTATGAAACCATCTACAAAAAATGGTTCCAGCAGTAATACGCCCCGATGAATGAATTACAACCTTTAGCAAGCGCCGCCGGCATGACCGTCGGCCTTGCCGTTTGCGCCCTGATCCTCGGGCTGATTCTGGCGATGCTGTTCGCCGTATGGGAATCGTCCCGCTGGAAAGCGGTCAGCTGGCTCGGCACCGCCTGGGTGACCGTGCTGCGCGGCCTGCCGGAAATCCTGGTGGTGCTGTTTATCTATTTCGGCTCGTCGCAGCTGCTGCTGATGCTCTCCGACGGCTTTACCCTCAACCTCGGTCTGTTCCAGCTGCCGATTCAGCTGGCGATCGACAATTTCGAAGTCAGCCCGTTCCTGTGCGGGGTGATCGCTCTGGCCCTGCTCTATTCCGCCTACGCTTCACAGACGCTGCGCGGCGCGCTCAAAGCGGTGCCGCAGGGGCAGTGGGAATCCGGCCAAGCGCTGGGGCTCGGCAAGGCGGCGATCTTCTTTCGCCTGATCATGCCGCAGATGTGGCGCCACGCCCTGCCCGGCCTCGGCAACCAGTGGCTGGTGTTGCTGAAAGACACCGCGCTGGTGTCGCTGATCAGCGTGAACGATCTGATGCTGCAAACCAAGAGCATCGCCACCCGCACCCAGGAACCCTTTACCTGGTATGTGATCGCCGCGGCCATCTACCTGCTGGTGACGCTGTTCAGCCAATACGTCATCAAACGCATTGAGCTGCGCGCCACGCGCTTTGAGCGGGGGCCGGTCTGATGATTGAGTATTTACCGGAGATCCTCAAAGGGTTGCACACCAGCCTGACGCTGACCGTCGCCGCGCTGATCGTCGCGCTGGTGCTGTCGCTGCTGCTGACGGTGATCCTGACGCTGAAAACGCCAATCCTGACGCCGCTGGTCAAGATCTACGTGACGCTGTTCACCGGCACGCCGCTGCTGGTGCAGATCTTCCTGATCTACTACGGCCCCGGTCAGTTCCCGGCGATCCGCGACTACCCGTGGCTGTGGAACCTGCTGTCGCAGCCCTGGCTATGCGCGATGATAGCGCTGGCGCTGAACAGCGCGGCCTACACCACGCAGTTGTTCTACGGCGCGGTGCGCGCCATTCCCGCCGGACAGTGGCAGTCGTGCGAAGCGCTGGGCATGTCGCGCCGGCAGACGCTGCGCATCCTGCTGCCGTTCGCCTTCAAGCGCGCGCTGTCGTCTTACTCCAACGAAGTGGTGCTGGTGTTCAAAAGCACCTCGCTGGCTTACACCATCACGCTGATGGAGGTGATGGGCTACAGCCAGCTGATGTACGGCCGCACCTACGACGTCATGGTATTCGGTGCCGCAGGCCTGGTGTACCTGTGCGTCAACGGCCTGCTGACGCTGCTGATGCGCTTGGTGGAACGCCGCGCGCTGGCGTTTGAACGCCGCAACTGAGGCCGCCTCCCTCCATGAGCCCCGCCATTGTGCGGGGCTTTTTTTATCCCCATAGCAATACTTAATCATTTATATTGCATTTTAATTCACTCAGTGGCAGGGTTATCAGCAGGCGAACACGTAAAAACCTCTGGCGATTACCAGTAAAAACAAACGATAGCGAATAATCACTTTCAGGATTCAGACAGGAGCTCTACGCATGAAAAAACTGCTGCTTGCCGCGACAATGTTGGCCGGGATCACCTTTAACGCCACCGCGGCCGAGACCATCCGCTTCGCCGCTTCCGCCACCTACCCGCCGTTCGAATCGCTGGACGCCAACAACCAGATCGTCGGCTTCGATATCGATCTGGCCAACGCGCTGTGCAAGCAGATGCAGGCGCAGTGCACCTTCACCAACCAGGCGTTCGACAGCCTGATCGCCGCGCTGAAATTCAAGAAATACGATGCGGTGATTTCCGGTATGGACATCACGCCGGAGCGCAGCAAACAGGTCGCTTTCACCCAGCCTTACTACGCCAACTCGGCGATCGTGATCGCGCAAAAAGGCAAGTTCAGCTCGCTGGCGGATCTGAAAGGCAAAAAGCTCGGCATGGAAAATGGCACCACCCACCAGAAATACATGCAGGACAAGCATCCGGAGATTAACACCGTCTCTTACGACAGCTACCAGAACGCCATTCTGGAGCTGAAAAACGGCCGTATCGACGGCGTGTTCGGCGACACCGCCGTGGTGAACGAGTGGCTGAAAACCAACCCGCAGCTGGCGCCGGTGGGCGAGCACATCACCGATGCGCAATACTTTGGCACCGGCCTCGGCATCGCGGTACGCCCCGACAACCAGGCGCTGCTGGCCAAGCTGAACGCCGCGCTGGACGCCATCAAGGCCGACGGCACCTACAAGGCCATCAACGACAAGTGGTTCCCGCAGTAAGCAATAAGGCCCGGTTATCCGGGCCTTATGTTTTATAAAATCCGCACCAACAGCGTCAGCACTTCGTAGTGCGCGGTATGCGGGAACATGTCAAACAGCTGCACCCGTTCGATGCGGTACCCCGGCAACATCTCGATATCTTTCGCCATGCTCTCGGCATTGCAGCTGGAATAAAGAATATAGTCCGGCGCCATCCGGCTCAGGTAGTCGCACAGCGCCTGGCCGATGCCGCGCCGCGGCGGATTGACCAGCACCAGCTGCGGCACCTGACCTTCGGCGGTGGCGAAGCGGGTGGAATCGAGCGCCTGAAAATCTACGTGTAGCAGCCCTAACCGCTGCGCCGACTGGCGGGCGCAGGCGATCGCTTCCGCGCTGATTTCGATGCCGGTCAGCCGCGTTTGCGGTTGCGCGCAGTGCAGGCCGAAACCGCCGACGCCGCAGAACAGATCCCACATGCTGTCGATACCCAGCGCGCGCACCCAGTCGCGGGCGGTGGCATACAGATCGGCGGCCACCTGCGGGTTGGTCTGGAAGAAGCTTTGCGGGCGGATGAACAGCGGCACCTGATTGAACCGCTCCTCCAGCGCCTGCTGTTCGGTCAGCGCAATCTCGCGCTCCCCTTCCATGATCGCCATGTGCACCGGCTGAATATTGGCGGAGATCACCTTGAGCTGCTGCAGCTGCTGCTGCAGCCACGGCAGCGCGGCCCGCAGCTGCGCCAGCTTGGTTTCCGAACGCAGCACGAAGCGCAGCATCACGCCGCCGTCGAGCGTGCTTTCGGTCAGCAGCAGGTACTTCAGCTCGCCGCGTTTGCGCGCCACGTTATACGGCGTCAGGCCCGCGCGGGCGATAAAGCTTTTCAGCACCGCAAACATCGGCGCAAAGCTGGCGGGATACAGTGGGCAGTCGCTCAGATCGACCGGCGTGCCGTTGCGGTGCAGCATGCCGAGCAGCGGGCGCTCCACGCTGCCGCTGACCACCATCTTGGCTTTATTGCGAAATGCGCTCAGCTCTCCCGCCACCGGCTGCAGCCACTGCGCGACGTCGCGCCCGGCCAGCAACGATTGCAGGTGATGCTGTTTGTCGGCCAGTTGCTGCGGATAGGGCTTTTCCAGCCACTGACAGGAACGGCAGGTGCCCGCCGTATACAAAGCGCAATGCATGAAGATTACCGTGAAGTTCAGGATGACGAATTAAGGGCGCAGAGTTTACCACTCCGCGCGCCTAAAATCTCACTTGCGCGCGGCGAAGAAGCGGCGGCTGGCGGTAGGGACGAACAGCAGCGCCAGGATCACCACGTCGGGGATCTTTTGCAGGATCAGAACGTGCAGGATTTGGCCGCTGGTTTCCCCTTCCACGGTAAACACCTCGGGGAAAACGCTGCCGATGGTGGCCAACAGCAGGTAAAGCACCACGATGCACTGGCAGACCACATAGCCCCAGCGCCCCCAGTTGCGGCCGCGCATCACCGCAAAGCCGCAGCTGATTTGCAGGCACAGCAGCATCAGGCCGGCCAGAAAAATAAGGGTAGAATCCCACGCCTGCGCGCTGGTGTTGACGAACTCCTGCGCACCGTCGACGCCCAGTTCGCCCAACAGCAGCACCACGCTGATACACTTGATCGCGACCATGGCGGTACCCGCCACCATCACCGGCACCGGCGCATCCGAAGTCGATCCCATTCCCTGCCCGCTTTTCAGCATGTCTGACATATCCGTGTTCCGCTACGACGCGCCACCAATACAGATGGCGCATGTAAAGTCAGGTAGTTAGTTGCAATACTTATTGATTGCAAAAATAGCAGGTTTGTTACGATTCAGCTACGGGCCGCCCGCTGTAATTCACGCGATCGTTGTTTTTCCGAGCGCGCCATAAACCACCAGGCGATCAGGCCGAGAATGCCCACCACCAGCAGGATCAGGCTGGCCAACGCGTTAATTTCCGGATTCACCCCCATGCGCACGCTGGAGAATACCAGCATCGGCAGCGTGGTGGCGCCCGGGCCGGAGACGAAGCTGGCGATCACCAGATCGTCCAGCGACAGGGTGAACGCCAGCATCCAGCCGGAGATCAGCGCCGGCGCGATCATCGGCAAGGTGATGACGAAGAACACCTTCAGCGGCGGCGCCCCCAAATCCATCGCCGCTTCTTCAATTGAGCGATCCACCTCGCGCAGGCGCGAGCTGATCACCACCGCCACGTAAGCGGTACAGAAGGTGACATGCGCCAGCCAGATGGTGAACATGCCGCGTTCCGACGGCCAGCCGAAGGCGTGCCCCATCGCCACGAACAGCAGCAGCAGCGACAGGCCGGTGATCACGTCCGGCATCACCAGCGGTGCGGTCAACATAAACGCAAAACCGGTCGAACCGCGAAAGCGGCCGAAGCGCACCATCACCACGGCGGCGATGGCGCCCAGTACCACCGCGGCGGTGGCGGAGGCGGCGGCGATGGTCAGGCTGAGCCCTACCGCGCTGATCATCGCCGAGTCGTGAAACAGTTCGGTATACCAGCGCGTGGACCAACCGGCCCACACCGTCACCAGCTTGGAGCTGTTGAAGGAGTAGATCACCAGCATCAGCATCGGCGCATACAGGAAGGTAAAGCCGACCGTCAGGATGGCGATGCGCCACGGTGAGCGTACTACCGGCAAGTTGTTCATTCCTGCCCCCCCATTTCCTTGTTCTGGTGTTTGTGGAACCACAAAATTGGCACGATCAACAGCAGCAGCATGATGGTAGCGACCGCCGAGGCCACCGGCCAGTCGCGGTTATTGAAGAACTCCTGCCACAGCACGCGGCCGATCATGATGCTGTCCGGCCCACCGAGCAGTTCCGGGATCACGAACTCGCCCACCGCTGGAATGAACACCAGCATCGAACCGGCGATGATGCCGCCGCGCGTCAGCGGCACGATCACGCTGAAGAAGGTTTTCAGCGGCCGGGCCCCCAGATCCAGCGACGCCTCCACCAGCGAGTAATCCAGCCGGATCAGCGCCGTGTAAATTGGCAGCACCATAAACGGCAGATAGGAATAAACGATGCCGATATACACCGCCAGGTTGGTGTGCAGGATCACCAGCGGCTGGTCGATCACCCCTAGCCACATCAGAAAGTTATTCAGAATGCCGTTGTTTTTCAGAATGCCCATCCAGGCATAGACGCGGATCAGGAACGAGGTCCAGGAAGGCAGGATCACCAGCAGCAGCAGAATGTTGCGGGTTGACGCCTTGCTGTGGGCCACTGCCCAGGCCAGCGGATAGCCGATGATCAGGCAGCACAGCGTCGAGACCGCCGCCACGCGCAGCGACTGCAGATAGGCGTCGATATACAGCGGATCGTCGGTCAGCTGCAGGTAGTTGGCGAAGTTGAGCGCGATGTTCAGCTTGCCGTCCGCCCAGCTCAGCAGCTCGGTGTAGGGTGGCACCGCCAGCGCCAGCTCCGCCAGGCTGATCTTGAACACGATCAGGAACGGCAGCATGAACAGCAGCGTCAGCCATAAATACGGCAGCGCGATCACCAGCTTGCGGCCGTGAGCCATCAGCAGTCGGTGGAACAGCGCCTTTAAGGTGCCGGGCGTTTTGGCCGGCGGTTCCGGCGTGCGTTCAGAAAGCAGGGTCATACGGGTTTCTCCTCACCGGCTCCACTACACCGTCAACACGACGCAGCTGTCGGTTTCCCAGCACAGACGCACTTCATCGCCCCAGGTCGGCATCCCCTTGCGGAAACGGTGGCCGTTTTGCAGCTGGGCGCTGATAATCTGCCCGCTGTGCAGCTTCACGTGATAGATGGACAGATCGCCCAGGTAGGCAATGTGCGCCACTTCCCCCACCGCGAAGTTGCAGCCGTCTTCCGGCACCTGTTCGCACAGCAGGATCTTCTCCGGCCGCAGCGCCACCTGGATCGGTACGCCGTCCACCACCGAGGCGTCCGGATCGACCTTGATCGCATGGCGCAATCCGGGGCTTTGCAGGATCAGCGCGTCGTCGTGCCGCGCCTGCAATACGCAGTCGAAGACGTTGACCGAGCCGATAAATTCGGCGCTGAAGCGGCTGTTCGGATGCTCGTAGATCTCTTCCGGCTCGCCGATCTGCACGAACTTGCCGCGGTTCATGATAGCGATACGCCCCGCCATGGTCATCGCCTCTTCCTGATCGTGCGTCACCATCACGCAGGTCACGCCGACGCGCTCGAGAATATCGGTCACTTCCAGCTGCATGCGATCGCGCAGCTTCTTGTCCAACGCGCCCATCGGCTCATCCAGCAGCAGCAGCTTCGGCCGCTTGGCCAGGCTGCGCGCCAGCGCCACCCGCTGCCGCTGGCCGCCGGAAAGCTGGTGCGGCTTGCGCCTGGCGTACTCCTGCATGTGCACCAGCGCCAGCATTTCCGCCACCCGCTCGGCGATTTCCGCCCGCGGCATTTTGTCCTGCTTCAGGCCGAAGGCGATGTTCTGCTCTACCGTCATGTGCGGGAACAGCGCGTAAGACTGAAACATCATGTTGATCGGCCGCTGGTACGGCGGCACGTGCGACATATCCTGCCCATCGAGCACGATCTGCCCTTCCGACGGCTGTTCGAAACCGGCCAGCATGCGCAGCAAGGTGGACTTGCCGCAGCCGGACGGGCCGAGCAGCGCAAAGATTTCGCCCTTATAGATGGTAAGGCTGACGTCTTCGACCGCGTTCTGCCCGTCGAAGGTTTTGGTGAGGTTACGGATTTCCAGCAGAGGGGTGAAAACCTTCTGCGACTTGGCTTGAGGGCGAGGGATAGCGTCGTTCAATCGGGGTGCTCTCCGGCATAAAGCGGCACAAAACCACGGCGAGCGCCGTGGCCCAAAACGGCAATGCAGGCGGGGCACCCGCCTGCCGGTTTACCGACGATGGGGGACTATCCCCCATCATCACTTCCCGCTTTTAACTTTAGTCCATGCGCGGGTAATGACACGGTCCAGCTTCGGCGACTGCACGTTGAGCGTGAACAGCTTGGCGCGAATATCGGCCGGCGGATAGACGTTCGGGTTATCGCGCACCTCGGCGTTCACCAACGGCGTAGCGTCCTTCACCGCATTGGCGTAGTAAACGTGATTGCTGATGTCCGCCATCACGTCCGGCTTCAGCAGGAAGTTCAGGAACTGGTAGGCGGCGTCCTTGTTCTTGGCATCTGCCGGCATGGCGAACATGTCGAAGTAGGTCAGTGCCCCTTCTTTCGGGATCGCATAGGCCACGTTCACGCCGTTCTTCGCCTCTTTGGCGCGATTGGCCGCCTGCATCACGTCGCCGGACCAGCCGATCGCTACGCAGATGTCACCGTTCGCCAGATCGTTGATGTATTGGGAAGAGTGGAAATAGCGGATATTCGGCCGCAGCTTCAACAGCAGATCGTTGGCCGCGCCGGTATAATCCGCCGCGTTGGTGCTGTTGGGGTCTTTACCCAGGTAATGCAGCACGGTGGCGTAGACTTCGCTTGGCGCATCAAGGAAGGAAACCCCGCAGCTTTTCAGCTTCTCGAGGTTTTCCGGCTTGAAGATCAGATCCCAGCTGTTGACCGGCGCGTCTTTGCCCAGCGCCGCCTTCACCTTGTCGACGTTATAGCCAATGCCGGTGGTCACCATCATGTAAGGGATGCCGTATTTGTTGTCCTTGTCGTTATGCGCCACCAGCTTCAGCATCTCGGGATCGAGATTTTTGTAATTGGGGATTTTGCTCTTGTCGAGCGGTTCGAAGATGCCGGCCTGCGACTGGCGCTCGAGGAAGTTGGACGAAGGAACCACCAAATCGTAACCGGTGCTGCCCGCCATCAGTTTGCCTTCCAACACTTCGTTGGAGTCAAAGACGTCGTACACCACTTTGATACCGGTTTCTTTCTGGAATTTGGCCAGGGTATCCGGCGCGATATAGTCGGACCAGTTATATACGTGCAGCGTTTTCTCTTCGGCTGACGCCGTGACGGACGCGGCCATCAGCAGGCCGGCAACCACACCCGATAACCACTTTTTACGTAGGGTGACCATCCGTAACTTCCTCCAAAACAGGGTGAATCATAGAATTGAACTTGTATCTGCAGCGATACAAAACCTTTCCTGATTGAGCGCAATCGTTGCAACCGCGAACTGAATGGCTATGCATATGATTGCATGCGCCTTTTCTCACTGCCCTGCTCGCGTGGTCACAAGGGAAATCGCAAGCCCTTTGCAGAATCAGCAGCATAGCCGCTGCCACCGCAACCCGCCAGCCCCCAGGGTAAAAAACGCCTTTTATCGATTTTTTATGCAGTTTTTCTCTATGTGATACGCCATTAACGGCACAAAAGGCGAGAAAGATCGGGCGGCCAAGGCCAAAATGCAGAATATTTTATTGCGGAGGGGAATAACGGCAGCATGCCGCCGGAGCGACGGCATGCTTAAGGTACAGCGAGGATCAGTGCAGCATCGGCTGACGCGCGGCGCCAGCGGGGATCTCTTCTTCGTCCCCCATAAACAGCAGATCGTTCGCCCGCGCCTCGAGGATCACCATCGAGACCTGCTCTTCACCCTGCTGCATGAAGTGGGTGAACTGCTCGTAGGTGATGCCGACCGCCACGCTCAACGACTGGCAGACGATCAGCTTCGGCAGGTTGTCGTCCTGAATGTCGACAAAGGCTTTGATGGTCAGCGAACTGGCGTTGATTTGGCTCAGGTCCGCCACCAGCGGGATCAGGGCGGTCGGCTTCACCTCGGCCAGCGCGGAGAACAGGATGACGTTGTCCACCAGATCTATCTTGGCGTCGAACACGCCGTCGAAGTTCTGCATGTGCGGCAGGTGCAGCGCCTGGCAGGAATCGCACTCAAAGAAAGAAATGCCCGACTGATCCAGCCAGCGCCGCAACAGCGCCAAATCGGGGACAATGAGTGAATCCATAATAACCAGCCTCACAATATTCAATACGCGAAAAGGCGCATAGCTTACGGAATATTCACCCGATACGCCACGATCAATGCGGCTTAATTCACTAATTAAGATATTGCTCGGCGGGAAAAGCGCGCCGACCGCTCCGTTAACCGCCGGATTTCAGGCGAAAGCCAGGCCGGCCGCGCTGCTCGATGTATTCGATCATCATGCCGGCGATATCCAGCCCGGTGGTGGTTTCCACCCCTTCCAGCCCCGGCGACGCGTTGACCTCCATCACCAGCGGGCCGCGCTCGGCGCGCAGGATATCCACCCCGGCGACGTCCAGCCCCAGCGTGCTCGCCGCTTTCACCGCGATCGCCCGTTCTCTGGCGGTGATGGCCACCTTGCGGGCGGTACCGCCGCGGTGCAGGTTGGAGCGAAATTCGCCGGGCTTGGCCTGCCGTTCGATGGCGGCCACCACCCGGCCGCCCACCACCAGGCAGCGCACATCGCTGCCCTGCGCTTCGCGCACGTATTCCTGCACCAGGATATGGGCGTTCAGGCCGCGAAAGGCATCGATCACGCTTTCCGCCGCCTGGCGGGTTTCCGCCAGCACCACGCCGATGCCCTGCGTGCCCTCCACCAGCTTGACCACCAGCGGCGCGCCGCCGACCAGCTCGATCAGATCGCCGGTGTCGTCCGGCGAATGGGCGAAGCCGGTGATCGGCAGATCGATGCCCTGGCGCGCCAGCAGTTGCAGCGAACGCAGCTTGTCGCGGGCGCGGGTAATGGCCACGGATTCGTTTAACGGGTAGCTGCCGAGCAGCTCGAACTGGCGCAGCACCGCCGTGCCGTAAAAGGTGATGGCAGAGCCGATGCGCGGGATCACCGCATCGTAACGCTCCAGTTGGCGGCCGCGATAATGAATGGTCGGCGCCGCCGGATTGATGTTCATGTAGCAGGAGAGCGGATCGATGATATCAATGCTGTGCCCGCGATCTTCCGCCGCTTCACGCAGCCGCTTGCATGAGTAGAGCGTTCCGTCGCGAGAAAGAATGGCAATTTTCACTCGTCACCCCAAAAAGACCAACGCCTGCCCGGCAGGCGGGTTAGCGGCCGCGGCGCTCAGGCGCGCGGATCGCTGTCCTGATTATCTTTCGATTGCGGCTTGCGGCGATCGTTTTCCGGCGGCAGGCCGCCGCGCATCAGCGGCCCGAAGCCCTGCACCACGCGCCACACCAGAAACGCCGCCGCCGGCACCATCAGCGCCACGCCGAGGAAAATCATGCCGACCGCCGCCTGCTGCGACGCCAGCCAGCCCGGCAGCTGCAGGTGGCCGTGAATGCTGAGGTAGGCCAACACCAGCATCACGATGCCCAGCCCTTCCAACATCAGCACCGGGCGCGGTAAGTCACCGAATGAACGCATATTTTTCTTCTCCAGAAGGTCTGCCCCCAGTGTAGTGAATTCCCGTCGGCGGTGACAGCCCCGGCCGACTAATTGGTTACATGAATCAGATTAACAGGTAATTCCTGCTTTTTTTTCACCGCCTCAACGGGCATAGTAGGCGCCATCTGACGCAGGTAATGACTTTTTCGGTGACGGGATGTCGTTGCGGTAGCGAACAATTTATTGAAAATCCAATTAAGGAGCGTTGCATGTTTGCAGTAATCTTCGGGCGTCCTGGCTGTCCTTATTGTGTCCGCGCTAAAGAACTGGCGGAAAAACTGACTGAAGAACGCGACGATTTCAACTTCCGTTACGTTGACATCCACGCGGAAGGCATCACCAAGGCCGATCTGGAAAAAACCGTCGGCAAACCGGTTGAAACCGTGCCGCAGATCTTCCTGGATGAGAAGCACATCGGCGGTTGCACCGATTTCGAAGCTTACGCCAAAGAACACCTGAACCTGTTCCAGTAAGTTTTTGAACGACAAAGACAAAAAAGGCGCTTAACGCGCCTTTTTTTATTGCCGCTGCCGCCGGTGCAGTTGCTGCAGCGTCTGCAACAGGCCGAGGGCGAACAGCATCAGCATCGCGCCGAACACGCACCAGAACACTGCGCTGGTGGCGTACGCCAGCTCTTGCCAGAACGAAGAGGACGGCGTCAGCCAGAAGTGGCGGATCAACAGGCACAGCGGCAGCGCATACAGCGCGCCGAGCAGCGGGCAAAGCAGCCGCTTGCGGCTCGACAGATAGCTGGCGATCGCACCGGGGATCACAAACAGCAGCAGGCCGGTTTCGCCGTGGTGCTCATGATCCGTGCTGCCGAACAGGCCGGTTTGCTGGCCGAGAAACACCAGGCTGAACAACAGAAAACAGCTGAGAATGCCCAGCCAATATCTATAACTCGTCATGCGAATTCTCCCCCGCCCAATTACTGCATCAATAGAAATCGGCCTGGCCCCCGCGCGGAGACGCTGAACCGAATTTTTTCCTTGGTCAAAAGAGAGTTAAATGCGCACGGCGGCGCAGGAAATCAGCTTTCTGTGCTGGCTGTCATCGGTCATAGCGTCTAGAATGAACGCCGCCGAACGATGGTTCGCTTCGCCTTACGCTGGTGGTGATTTATGACGTCGTTTTAAGGCTGAATTTATCTCTTATAGTTATCTATATCAAGCACTTACTGGTAAACAATAAGTTATCCTCCGTGAACATAAACGTCGCTAGTTTGTTAAACGGTAACTACATTCTGTTACTGTTCGTGGTACTCGCACTGGGGCTGTGCCTCGGTAAACTCCGTCTGGGCTCCGTCCAACTCGGTAATTCCATTGGCGTTTTGGTGGTTTCGCTGCTGCTCGGCCAGCAACACTTCGCCATTAACACCGAGGCGCTGAATCTCGGCTTTATGCTGTTTATTTTCTGCGTCGGCGTGGAAGCCGGACCCAACTTTTTCTCGATTTTCTTCCGCGACGGTAAAAATTACCTGATGCTGGCGCTGGTGATGGTCGGCTCGGCGATGGTGCTCGCCATCGGTCTCGGCAAGCTGTTCCACTGGGACATCGGCCTGACCGCCGGCATGCTGGCCGGCTCGATGACCTCGACACCGGTGCTGGTGGGCGCCGGCGACACGCTGCGTAACACCATCGTCAACGGCCCGGCGCTGCTGGCGGCGCAGGATCATCTGAGCCTCGGCTACGCCCTCACCTACCTAATCGGTCTGGTCAGCCTGATCTTCGGCGCGCGCTACCTGCCGAAGCTGCAGCACCAGGACCTGTCCACCTCTGCCCAGCAGATCGCCCGCGAACGCGGCCTGGACACCGACAGCCAGCGCAAGGTCTACCTGCCGGTGATCCGCGCCTACCGCGTCGGCCCCGAGCTGGTGGCCTGGGCCGACGGCAAGAACCTGCGTGAACTGGGCATCTACCGTCAAACCGGCTGTTACATCGAACGCATCCGCCGCAACGGCATTCTGGCCAACCCGGACGGTGACGCGGTGCTGCAGGTGGGCGACGAGATCTCGCTGGTCGGCTATCCGGACGCCCACGCGCGGCTGGACCCGAGCTTCCGCAACGGCAAGGAAGTGTTCGATCGCGATCTGCTCGACATGCGCATCGTCACCGAAGAGATCGTGGTGAAGAACAGCAACGCGGTGAACAAACGCCTGAGCCAGCTGAAGCTGACCGACCACGGCTGCTTCCTCAACCGCGTGATCCGCAGCCAGATCGAAATGCCGATCGACGACAGCATCGTGCTCAACAAGGGCGACGTGCTGCAGGTGAGCGGCGACGCACGCCGGGTGAAGAGCGTGGCGGAGAAGATTGGCTTTATCTCGATCCACAGCCAGGTGACCGACCTGCTGGCATTCTGCGCCTTCTTCATCATCGGCCTGCTGATTGGCCAGATCACCATTCAGTTCAGCAACTTCTCGTTCGGCATCGGTAACGCCGCCGGCCTGCTGATGTCCGGCATCATGCTCGGCTTCCTGCGCGCCAACCACCCGACCTTCGGCTACATTCCGCAGGGCGCGCTGAACATGGTGAAAGAATTCGGCCTGATGGTGTTTATGGCGGGCGTGGGCCTGAGCGCCGGCGCCGGCATTGGCCACAGCCTGGGCGCGGTCGGCGGCCAGATGCTGATCGCCGGGCTTATCGTCAGCCTGGTGCCGGTGGTTATCTGCTTCCTGTTCGGCGCTTACGTGCTGCGCATGAACCGCGCCCTGCTGTTCGGTGCCATTATGGGCGCCCGCACCTGCGCGCCGGCGATGGAGATCATCAGTGACACCGCTCGCAGCAACATCCCGGCATTGGGCTACGCCGGCACCTACGCCATCGCTAACGTGCTGTTAACGCTGGCGGGTTCACTCATCGTGGTGCTATGGCCGGGCATACTCGGCTGATCGATTAGCGGGAGAGATGGATCGGCGATAAAAATATTTTGATTTTTTTGTCGCCGGCCAGAACTTTCGTTGGGGGCCGCAGTCTGAATTAGTGCCACTGCTTTTCTTTGATGTCCCCATTTTGTGGAGCCCGATAATCCCGCCTTTTAGGTTCAAGATTATCGGGTTTTTTGTTGCCTGAAACGGCCCACATACCTACTGTCGCTGCCTCGTCGTCAGGCATAAAGCATCCTGCCTCTGAGCGTCGCTTACGCCAGCATCCCTATCAATGTGCAGGTTTCAACATAGAAACGCTGCTTGTGGGTTCGCCACTGTTCAAAGAGACGGCGTCAAAAACGGTACTTAACAACAGCACTCTCGTCGCCGTCGACTGGGTGCTCTTTGGTGGCTCATCCTATCATCTTCCTGTATGCCATCACGTCATGGTAGTGCACTGGGGGAAGTGCCAGCATTGTCCCCCATGAGAGTCGAGGCGAACTAATCCACCTGTTTTATTTTTTCTTTAATTTTAATTAGCTTTTTTATATACGCATTGCTCTTATCCCCTTTGGCTATTTCCGCAGAAATCAGCGAGAGGAAGCTGTCATTAAAGTCATCTTTGGCTAATGGATTAGCGCCATGAGCTAAAAGAACCTCAATGTGTTCTGGGCAACTGTTATACAGGGCATTAATTAATGGCATTCGGTTCATAGCGCCTTTGATGTCAACATCAACTTGGTATGCAATTAACATCTTTAATGTTTCGGTGTTCGCCGCATCAAAACTTTCAAATATAATGGGTTGATTATGAACCTTATCTCTGGCATTTGGAGAGAGCCCGCCCTCTAACATAGCTTGTATCCATACACCTTTATTCGCCTTCATAACAAATTCAGCCGGGCTACTCCCCCCCTCAGCTCTTGGCTGAAGTGGATCTGCCCCCGCCTTGACCAAATCCGTAATGATCTTGAGCCGCTCTGGCGTGTTCTTGTCAAAGATTGCGTTGTTTATCGCCCAAAATAGCAACGTCATCTCCGCCTTGGCCGGCCGATTTAACGTTTCTTTGCTGACCGTCGGTAAAACCTTATCCAGCTTTTGCCTGTCACCCTCGTAGATGATGTTGGCGATGTCCAGCTGCGTCCCTTCAAAATAATCCTGCGGTTGTAGATCCCTACCTTGTTCGCATCCCTGCATCATGAGCATCGACAGCAACATGATAATGATAAGAGTGCTGTGCCTCATGCCATCTCCATTTTTAACATAACCACGGCCCAACTTTGCTTTATTACCGTATCAGTATCCCACTACACCCTTGGGATACTGAGAACGGCTTATTTACTGACAGGGAGAGGTGGCCATTTCCCACCACGCTTAATTAGCTCGTCTTTGATGCGCTCAAGAGACTCTTTCGCCTCACTGCCGTCCGGACTCCTATTAATCAGCCGTTGTAGTTGATTACCCATCGTCCAACCCGAGTTGCCTCTTATATCGCTATCGGCGCCTTTTTCTAATAAAAGAATGACGTGGTCATAGGAGTGATAGTCTAAAGCATCGATGAGCAGCGTATCACCCAGTGAATTTCTTATATTTATATCAGCACCATGCTCCAACATGACCTCTAATGTTTCTGTGTTTTTTGCAAAGATGCTATTAAATATAATGGGTTGATTATGAACCTTATCCCTAGCATTTGGAGAAAGTCCGCCCTCTAACATAGCCTGTATCCAGATGCCTTTATCCGCTTTCATAACAAATTCAGCGGGGCTGCCTGGTGCGTTAGGCTGAGGTTGTAATGGCTCAGCCCCCGCCTTGACTAAATCTGTAATGATCTTGAGCCGCTCTGGCGTGTTCTTGTCAAAGATGGCGTTGTTTATCGTCCAGAATAGCAACGTCATCTCCGCCTTGGCCGGCCGATTTAACGTTTCTTTGCTTACCGTCGATAAAACTTTATCCAGCTTTTGCCTGTCACCCTCGTAAATGATGGTGGCGATGTCCAGCTGCTTCCCTTCAAAGTAATCTTGTGGTTGTAGATCCCTACCTTGTTCGCATCCCTGCATCACACATATAGACAGCACCACGGTGATAATGAGAATAATGTGCTTCATGCCATACCCATCCCATCCACGTCAAACGCCAATTATTTCACCCACCTGAGAGCCAACTAATTCATAATGTTTATTTTCTCTTTAATTTTAATTAATTTCTTTATATAAGAATTATTTTTGTCTCCCTTGGCTATTTCCGCAGAAATCAAAGAAAGGAAGCTGTCATTAAAATCATCTTTGGCTAATGGGTTAGCGCCATGAGCCAAAAGAACCTCAATGTGTTCTGGGCAACTATTATACAACGCATTAATTAATGGCGTTCTGTTCATAGCACCTTTGATATTAACATCAACTTTGTAATCTATTAGAGTACTCAGCGTCTCTGTATTAACCGCTTGAAAGCTCTTGAAAATTATTGGTTGATTGTTTATTTCATCCCTTGCATTAGGCGATAGTCCGCCTTCAAGCATAGCCTGTATCCAGACGCCTTTATCCGCTTTCATAACATATTCAGCCGGGCTACTTCGCCCTTCCGGTCTTGGCTGCAGTGGATCTGCCCCCGCCTTGACCAAATCCGTAATGATCTTGAGCCGCTCTGGCGTATTCTTGTCAAAGATGGCGTTGTTTATAGCCCAGAATAGCAACGTCATCTCCGCCTTGGCCGGTCGATTTAACGTTTCTTTGCTTACCGTCGGTAAAACCTTATCCAGCTTTTGCCTGTCACCCTCGTAGATGATGTTGGCGATGTCCAGCTGCGTCCCTTCAAAATAATCCTGTGGTTGTAAATCCATACCTTGTTTGCACCCCTGCATGATGAGCGTAGACACTACCATCGTGATAATGAGTATGATTTTTTTCATATTCTTCCCTTGATTGTGGCAATGTCATCGTCTTTTTCATTTTCAATGCATTGTATCGCCTGGTCTATACCGTGCTTATCCAGCAGTGAACCTGTTCCACCAGGAAGCGTGTGTTTTACTCCCACGGCGTCAGGCGCCAACATGGACAACCGTTCTTTCGCCATCACCGCCGGGGGATAAAATTTAAGGTCTTTGGCATCCTCCCACAAATCAACCTCCTGCAACTTGGTCAACAGTTCCCCTTTTACGCGATACGCCTGAATATTATCGGTACTGCCTATAATCGAACCGCCGTATTTTTTTACGGTTCCCGCATTCAGGCCTGCAGCATTAAACGTCCAAGCCGGTTTGCCACTGGCCATGGAGGCCGCAGACGCCATGCCACCGCCCAGCGAATGGCCAGATATCCCAGCACCGCCTTTAATTGCTTTACCTATATTGACCGCTTTTTTGTAGTATTCCGAATTAAACCCCAACCCTTGAGCGCCATTATTTGACCAGTCACTCAGGTTTTTAATGCCTGACAAATCACCGTTCAGTAACGCTTTCTGGGCAGCCTTGCTTATTCCCTCCGGGAACTGAGGCGCACGCGATCCGCGGAACACCACCGTCGGATTCATCGCTTTACCAAAGACGTTTTCATCTGGCTGATAAACCCGAGCCAGAAAGCCCGGTGTATCCTCATCGTCATAGAGCATATCTTTGCTTAAACCGAGTTTACCCAGCGCCCCATCATTGTTACTGATGTCCTTCCAGCCCTCAGGGATGTCTATCGTGTCCTTGAGCGGGTTAGTGGTCTTGTAAACATTCTCAGCCAACTTCGCCTTTTCGACCGCGACGTTGTTCTCCGCCAATCGCTGTGCCGCCATGCGCGCATCCGGGTAAATGCTGCGGTTGCCTCGCCCTATCAGGTACTGGCGTTCTTGCCAGCGTTCTGCCTTGGTCATCGGACGGATGGCCTGTACCGTGGCGGCAACGGTTGCCACTGCGGTAGCGATAGCTTGCTGCAGAGGGGGATTCCGGGTCGTATTCTGCCTCGCCGGCAGCACCGTCGGTTTTGCCCGCCGGCCATAGCGGCTGACCATTTCTTCATAGCGGGCGATCACGCGCCCTGTAGGATAAAAGGCAGGAAGAGAGCTGCCGGGATAGCGCTGTAATCGGCCTTCCGCATCGACGTAAAACGCGTATTTGGTCGGCGTCCAGGCGCCTATTTCCTCATCAATCGCCAGCAAACCGCCCCGGTTGAGATCATCGAATACGCTGCGCTTCACAGCCGCGTCCTCACGATAACCGGTGACGCCAATACCGGATTGAGTATTGCGGGTTATGGAATACCGGCTGCTTATCGATATGCCGGCTGCGCCGCCGAACAGATAATGCCGCTCCAGCTCATGGCGCGCTTGTGTCGGGGTGAGTATCCGGGAGAAACTTTCCGGCGCCGTGTGTTCAGAAAAGAGAGAGAGCAGCTTCATACGGCACCAGTCCGTACGTCGCTTCCCTGGGGCGGCGTTCCGGCCCCTTTCCTTGTCACCTCGCCGAGATTTAGCGAACGATAACGCATTGGATATCCTTATCTTGCAGGTCACTGCATGTCCGTGAGTGTTCGAAAAACTAGCACAATTCAGCAAAGATTGCTTTGTTGTCTTGCTGTTCACACCGTAACACCCGGTGGAGGAAGTCCATGCAATGGCGTTTTTCAGCGGCGGCGTCTGGCATACGCCATAGGAAAATAAATCTCAGATAAAAGTCTGGCGGAAAATCAGAAGAGATATAGAGAAAAGGAAAAATGGCACACCCCATTTGCTTAGGGGCTTTTGCTACCAAAACGTGTGCAGCCCTAGCCCTCCAGGCTGAGTGATTTTCCTGGTCAGTGAGGATTTTGCAGAGTTCATTGCTATTGCCGGTTCATATCCAAAAAGACAACACAACCAGCACGATGAAAATGGGAAACAAACTGAAGTACAAGGCCGTATACTTTCTAACCCAACCGACCCTTTCAGTGGGTTGCTGTTGGAGGAAAGCATAAGAAGCTTCCGGCAAATACTCTCCAGCAGCGATTTTAATTTTCTTACGCTCAAGAATTTTTCTAAAGAACCACGCGACAGGAAAACTCCCCAAGAACCCCATCCGGGCCAAGAACTTATCATAGCCTGGCATGAGCAACCCCGCATCGAGATAGTTCTCGACTAGCTGAGCGTAGTTAGACTTATTCTTAACAAACAGCACTAAACTTACTAAAAATAGCAAGATAAAAACAAACCCAAGCGCCACAAAAACTTTTGTTAAAAACAGCTCCACTGCCGACATCCTCTTCAGTCAAAAAATAGCGTGTTTACGCTGTCACCAAACTTGCTTCCAACTTTATCACCAGCGGCTCCGCCTAGCAGCCCTCCCCCCAGCGATCCTACCAATCCACAGGCAAACGCAGCGGCACCACCTGTAGCAACGCCGGCAGCCACACAAATTCCGCCAACCAGCATAGCTCCGCCGCTTCCCCCCAAAATGGCGCCTCCAGTGCTGAAACCAAACTGACTGTACTCTTTGACTGCGACCTTCGGACAGTCCCCCTCACGCCCAGCGGTGCATGCATACATCACTTCATTGGTTGCATTCAAACCTGAGAACGCAATAGCAATATACCCACCACTTTTCATGAAAGTGGCAGCCCGTGAGGCGCCCTCCAGGTAAGTGGCATAACCTCTAATTGCACCAACCCCCGCTGTAGACCATTCGTGAACAATAGACTTACTGGAAAGATTAAGTGCATGCCGCATATCTTCATAGGGTTTAAACTTCACCGCCTTTTGCACCAGTCGCGACAAAACAGGCTTATTTACCATAACCTTAAGCTCTGCGAATAATGCAGCGCGTTCAGCATAAAATTGTTGGCTAATCAGGCTACCTTGAGAGCGAAATTGACTCTGATAACTCCGTTCAATTTTCTGTAACGTAGACTCAATCTGTCGGAAATACTTCTCACCGACATCGCTCGCAGTACCGAATAACTTGTCTCCTGCCGACGTGAGTGCCGCAATGGCGCCATAGTTTCGTTGCAAAAATCCCGCATCATCTGTGGTCATCGGCGCAATGGTACGATTCACATTTTGCTTCGTCAGCCTTAAAAGGCGCATGGTATCAGGTGTGAGGGGGTTTTCTGGATCCATGAGCAGCACAATTTGCCCCGGCTTTAACCACGAACTATCGGCATTGACCGCCATAAATTGTCTGCTGGCATCGTTGGTGCGGCCACCAAAAAGCTGTTGTGCCTGAAAGGCAAGTGGCCCAGGCTGCTCAACAATGCAATAACCGGGAGGAAGAGGTTTGGCCATTAAGATATCCTTTCTCAAATGAAGCACATATTTCAAATCACGGCAAAGCAGTGTGCATGCAAATAGGCAACGGTTGCAACCACAGGAAAGGATTGTTGTGATGTTTAATGGCGCCGGCCCCAGGCCGGCGCAGCAATGCCCGTTTAGAACCGCTGTTTGATAGGTTCATCACTGTTCAGATTGCCGTTGGCCTGCGCTTCCCCGCAGGTGGTGGGGCCAAAGGCCACCACTTTGCCGTCGCTGTTTCTGAAGCCGACGTAGAACGGCGTCACGGTGCCGTTCGGCAAGCGGTGGTTATAGTCGTGGCACACGCCCTGGCCGTTCAGCGTCGGCCGGGTGGCGATCGGCGCGCCGAAATCCCGGCTTATCGAGCGCTTGTCGGCGCCGACGTGAAAGGCCTCGGCGATCTTTTGATCGCGCAACAGGCTGAAGGTATCGCAGCCGGTTAACAACAGGCTCACCGCCACAACGGCACTCCCTAACCCTTTATTCATTTTTCACTCCCTCTATATATATTGAACCTGGCGGCAATTACGCTGTTTTGCCGGGTAAACGTCGGCGAGCGCCCAAGGGCGTGCCTGCTCGCTAGAGCATTAAAAAGAGAAGCCATACAAATTAATGATTCAACGAATGAGATAACCGCCCCATCGCCGTGGAAAGAACCGAATGGAGACGCGTTACAGTTTGCGGATCACATTGCCAATCAGGCATTTCACGGCGTTGACTTGCGCCGTCAGCCCCGGCTTGTCGGCGGGAAACACGCCGTCCAGCGCCGCGGTACCGACGGTGAAGCCAACCGCATTGCCCGTCACCACGGCGGCGATGCGATCTTCGCGGTCGATAGACCCGGCGATATAAACCGGTTTGTCGACCGCATCGCACACCCGCCGAATCAACGTCGGCACGTCGCCGGCAAAGCGGTAGGCCAGCAGATCCAGCCCTGTCACGCCCGGTAAAGCGGCGCGCTGGCGGGCGCTGGCGACAATATCGTCAATGTCACCTTCCAGCACGCTGGGGTGGCCGCTGATGCGGCCGGCAAACGGATAGTAGCGTAGGCCAGACTGACGAATGATCGGCAGCACGCTTTCCGGCCGCGTTCCCCCCATCAATACATCAACGCCCAACGCCAGCGCCGCGCGCGCCGAATTCATCTCGCTTTCCTCATCCAGGCTAACCACTTCCAGATAAGCGGTGGCGCCATCGGCGTGGATCGCCTGCGCCAACTGTTTGAGTTGATCCAGCGGCAGGCCGATATCCTTAAAGCCGATATGCTTCACGCCGGCAGCCAGCACCTCTGGTAGCCGCGCTTGCGCATCGGGCACCGTGCTGTCGTTGCGCGTCAGCATGAAAATAAACTCGGGTGTGTGCATGGTGTTTCCTTATTGTCTTCAGGTGATATGAGTTATTGGGCGTGCAACATTTTTTCCGCCTGCCGGAAGGCGTACAGCAGGCTGGCGTGTTCCGCCCGTCCGCTGCCTGCGATATCGAACGCCGTACCGTGGTCGACCGAGGTGCGGATAAACGGCAGGCCGACGGTGACGTTAACGCCATGATCCACCCCGAGATATTTCACCGGGATCAGGCCCTGGTCGTGATATTGGGCGACCACGATGTCGAACTCCCCGCGCCGGGCGCGCATGAAAACGGTATCGCCGGGCCAGGGGCCGCTGACGTCCAACCCCTGTTCCCGCGCCAGGGCGATGGCGGGCACGATGACGTCAAGATCTTCGCGGCCGAATAGGCCATTCTCCCCGGCATGCGGATTCAGGCCGGCCACCGCAATGCGCGGTTTCGCAATGCCCAGCGCCCGACAGGCCGTTTGCGCCAGATGAAACGCGCGCAGTTCGTTTTCCACGGTCGCCGCGTCGATGGCGTCCCGTAGCGAAACGTGAATGGAAACCAGGATCACCCGCAGCTCGTCGTTGGCCAGCATCATGGCGAAGTCCGGGGTGCCCGAGCGCGCCGCCAGGATCTCGGTGTGCCCCGGATAATCGATCCCCGCCAGGCGCATCGCCTCCTTGTTCAGCGGCGCGGTGACGATGCCGGCGATACGCCCCGCCAACGCCAGATCGATGGCGGCAACCACCCAGGCATAAGACGCCGCGCCCGCGCGCTTATCGAGCCTGCCGAGGGGCAAGTCCGCCGGCAGCGCAACGCCGGCGGAATAGACGGCGATTTCTCCCCGCATCCAGGCTTCGTACCATCCCGCCAGCGAGGCGGGCAGCTCGCGGATGTGCAGCGTCAGCCCCAGACTGGCCGCCGCGCGCGCCAGGGCACCGGCATCGCCAATCACTACATAAGGCGTGCTCAACCGCTCTGTGGCCGCCAGTTTGGCGATGATCTCCGGCCCGATGCCGGCGGGATCGCCCATGGTTATCGCCAGCGGCAAGGTGGAAAGGGTCATCGTTCTTCTCCTTCTCGGTCAGCGCGCAACCGGGTTACGCAGTTCAACAACGTGGCAGCCCGGCCAAAACCGCCCGCCTTGGTGGCGAACGGCAGCCTGCGGCCCGGCAGATTTAACAACCCGAAAGGCACGCCGGGTTCCACCTCACCGAACAGCGTCAATGAGCAGGCCGCCATGGCGTCGACGATACGCCGCGCGGTATCGCCGCCGGTCGCCACCAGCCCGTCGAAGGCGGGCGTGCAACGGCTGACGACCGCGCCCAGCGCAGCGGCATGATCCGCCGCGGCCGCTCGCGACCGGGGCGACATCAGGCAAACCACATCGGCACGCGCAAACGCCGCTCGCACCTCTTGCGCTACCGCCTCGGGATCGGCCGCTTCCGGCAGCGTGACCAGCACCGCGCCCGCCTGCCGCAGGCTTGCCAGCTGGGCGTCATTCGCCGGATGCAGGCTGCCAATCGCCACCAGCACCTTGCGGGCTCGCAGCGGCGGTTGAGCGGGCGGCGCGTTCTCCTCCGAGGACAACGCACGCGACAGCGCCGCCGCCAGGCCCGGCGATCCCACCCACACCACCGGTTCGGCAATGCCGATCCGCCTCACGACCTCATCCAGCTCGCCGTTGTCTGCGGCGTCGAATACCTGAAAGCGCGTCGGTTCCAGCCCCGCCATGCGCTCCATGACGTAGCCGGTGACGATCGGGTTCTTCGGATCGCGCGCAAAGGCGGTCTGCTCCAGCGCGACGCCGTCGACGTATTGCCGGCCGCCCACCGTGGTGCGGCCGGCATCCGGGAAGGCCGGCGCGACGATGGCGAGACGGCGCCCGCTGCCCGTCAGCGCCCCGCGCGTTTCCGGCCCCAGATTGCCGCGCAGCGTGGAATCCACCGTTTTGTAGATGAGGCGCGCCGGTTTCACGCAGGCGGCGGCATGGCGAAAACGCCGCTCTGCCTGCTCCGGCGAAACGAAGCGGGAATCTAAATCGAAGGCGACGATCTCCGCGTCCTGCAACGCGGCATCGGGCAGGCGCAGCATGACGCAGGCGTTCAGTCCGCGTGCGGCGAACGGGGCCGCGCCGTCGAGCGCGCTGGTAAGATCATCGGCGAGAATGGCAATCATCGCAGTTACCCGTAAGTGGAAAGTGATGCACACTTTGGCGGATTTTGCTGGCAATAAAAAACGATTTGCGTAGTATCAATGATTGACAAAAAATCAATCAAAAGGGGGCGCAGTGCGTCAACGAAGATTGCCTAACCTGGCGGTATTGCGGGCTTTCGAAGCTACGGTGCGGTACGGCAGCGTGTCGAAAGCCGCCAAATCTCTCAACGTCACCGACGGCGCCGTCAGCCGCGCGGTGCGCGAATTCGAGCAGACCCTGGGATTCGCGCTGTTTCAACGCACCAGCCGCATGGTGCATCCGACGCCGCAGGCGCAAGAGCTGGCGAGCGAGATCGGCCGGGGGCTGGACAACCTGCAGTCGGCGATCGACCGCGCCTGTCGGCATCATCAGAATCGCCCGTTGGTGATCTCCTGCGAGCCGACCTTTCTGATCCGCTGGCTGATCCCGCGTCTGGCCGGTTTGCAGCAGGCGGTGGGGAAAGAACGCGATCTGCAGCTGGTCTCCGCCGGCGGCGCCGTCGCCTTCTCGCGTGAAGGCATCGATCTGGCGATTCGCCGCAACGATTTCCCGATCGCCGACGACGTGGTCGCCCGCCCGTTCCTCAAAGAACGGGTCGGCCCGGTATGCCGCCGGGAGCATGCCGCGGCGGGGCGTGAACTGCGCGGTACCCTGCTCCACACCGAGACGCGCCCGTATGCCTGGCGCGACTGGTGTGCCCACAGCGGCATCGAGATCCGGCCGGGCAACGAGCTGCGTTTCGAACATTTCTATCTCAGCCTACAGGCAGCGGTCGCCGGTGCCGGTATCGGCATCGGCCCGTTGGCGCTGGTGGCGGATGATATCGTCAACGGCGCACTGGTGGCGCCATATGGCTTTGCGCCTGACGGGACGGATTACGTGCTGATGGCCCAGGTCGACGCCCAGGAGGATGCGATCTTCTCAACGGTGTTGGATTGGCTAATCGCCATGGGGGAAGAAACCGAACGGGCGGTGTTGGTGGGCGAAAAAAAAGCGTAACGGGGGAAAGTCTCCGCCTGCCGCGCAGGGCAAGCGGAGTGGCGTCAGACGGCGATTACTTCTGTTCGGCCTGGCTTACGGTGTCTTCGGCTTTCCAGATGCGGTATTTCACTTCCGCGTCTTTCGGCGCGTATACCACGATCGGCAGGCGGCTGTTGTAGCGCTGCATCGCGGCATCACCCAGGTTGGCGGCGATGAATTGCTTGGTCTTGGTGTTGTCCGGGCAGCCCATCAGCGTGGAGGCCGGATCGGACAGCTTCTCCAGTACCAGGTAGTCATAGCCCCAGCCGGAGAGGGTTTTGGTCTCCAGCGTGCCGCCAATCATGTGGCGGTTGCAGTCCACTTCCAGCGTCTTGCCAATCAGCAGCTCCACCTTGTAGTTCTCTTCGTGCTCTTGCTTCGGCAGGTAGATCACCTGGCGGTTCATGCCCTTCTCGGCTTTCGGGTAAGGCGCGATTTTTTCCAGCGGCTGTTTGCTGATATCCGCATCATCGCCAGAGGTCGCCGCCATGGCGCCGGCGGAAACGGCCATCAGCAGGCCAGAAAATACAACGGATGCCTTGTTCATGTTTTATCCCTACACGTTGTCAAATAATCCGCCTATAAACTAATACACTACAGCCAAGCTCGCCACAGGTTTAATCTTCTTTACAATAGGCGATCAATAGTGACAATCGCCTGATATAGCCGATTAACCGGAGCAATGACTCAGCGTTTCTTCAGGTTGGCAACATAGGCCTTCACCACCTGATAGACATAATCCTGGCATGCCAGCCCGGTTTGCGGATCGTACTTGCCCTGATTGGTGATGTTGTTGGACAACACGCGAATGCCGACGAACGGCACCTTGAACTCGGCGGCGATCTGCGCGGCGGAGGCGGTCTCCATCTCTTCGACCGACGTCCGATAGCGGTCGTGGAAATAGCGAATGCGATCCAGCTCGCTGTTCCATACGTCGGCCGAGCCGATCACCCCTTCCACGACCTTGCCCTGTCGGTAATCGCTCTTAACGCTTTGCGCAATCGCCAGCAGGTTGGGGTCGGCGGGAAACTGACGCAGGCTGTGCGCCTTTTTGTCCTCGCCGGCGCTGCCTTTGGAAGCCAACAGATCCATCGGCCGCCACTGCCGCGAGTCGCTGCCTTCCCCCAACGCCTTGGCCGGCGTTTTGAACGCCCCGAGATTGACCGAATATTTGCCCAGCACGATGTCATATACTTTCAGTGCCGGATCATGGCCGCCGGCGGTGCCCTGGTTGATGATCGCCACCGGGTGAAACTGCGTGGCGGCGATCGCCGTGGCCGCCGCGGCGTTGGACATGCCCTTCAGCGTCTCCGACACCACTACCGGGTAGCCGTCTACGGTGCCGTGCCAAAAGCGCCAGCCGCCGATCTGCTCCTCGCGCGGGTTTTCCAACCGCTGGGCAAAACGTTCCGCCTCCACCGGCATGGCGCCCTGCACCACGATCGGCCCGGCGGCCGCAGGTTGGCCAAAGCTCAGCGGAGAAAAGGCCGCACCGGCAGCCGCCAACAGTAAGACACGCGCTTTATTCTGCATCACCACATTCTCATCCCGAAAAAAAGCAAACGATTACCTTAGCCGAAGGCGGTGGCCTCGGATAGGGTTTTCTTACCGGTGGACTAAGGTTTTCTTAAGACAGAATTATTACAGTGGCGTTATTCAATCCTGCCACCGAGCCTGCGCGTGAATCCAGAATCGTCATTAAATCAATCCTCAACGGCACCGCAAATTAAGACAACCGCCCTTTACTCCCTGCCGGCATCCTTTTACCGTTGGCAGGTTTTTGGCCTGCTGATCAGCGGCCTGCTGTTCCTGTGGCTCTCCCGCAACGAACAGCTGGACTGGGCGATCAGCAACTTTTGGTACGATCCCGCCAGCCGGCATTTCCCGTGGCAAAACAATTATTGGCTGGATCTGATCAACCACCGCCTGCTGAAGCAAATAGTGATCGTCGGGGCGGTACTGACGCTGTTTTGGGGCATCTATCGCCGCAGTGCGCGCCTGATCGTGACCATGCTGTTGATCGGGATCGGCCCGTTGGTGGTAGGCATTCTCAAGGCCACCAGCGCGCACTCCTGCCCGTGGGATCTGATCGAGTACGGCGGCAAAGCGATGTCCTTCCCGCTGTTCGGCGCGGTACCGGCGCTGCCGGGCCCTGGCCGCTGCTTCCCCGGCGGGCACGCCTCGAGCGGTTTCGCGGTCATGGCGTTGTTTTTCCTGTTTTATCCGCAGCGTCCGCGCCTGGCCTGGTGGTGCTGGTGCGGCGGCATTGCGCTCGGCATGCTGATGGGCTTTGGCCAGATCATGCGCGGCGCCCATTTTCTTACCCATAACCTGTGGGCGGGTTGGTGGGTTTGGTTAAGCCAGTTGGCTATTTATTGGACGGTTAGCGGCTATTGGCGCCGCAAGACGAGGTAACGGTTATGGAACAGTTGAACCATTTTCTTTTCGCCTGGATCAATGCGACCCCGGCGTCTCCCGAGTGGATGATCGACTTCGCCACCTTTTTGGCGCGCGATCTGATCATCATCGTGCCGCTGCTGATCGTCGGCCTGTGGCTGTGGGGGCCGCAAAGCCAGCTGGTTTCGCAGCGCCAGGTGGTGGCGAAAACCACTATCGCGCTGCTGTTCGCCATGCTCGCCGCCGCCACCATCGGCGCGCTGCTGCCGCATGAGCGCCCGTTCGTCGCCGGCGTTGGCTATACCTTCCTGGCACATGCGCCGGACAGCTCGTTCCCGAGCGATCACGGCACCGCCATCTTTACCTTTGCGCTGGCGTTTCTGTTCTGGCACCGGGTCTGGTCCGGCGTGCTGCTGATGATCGTCGCCGTCGGCATCGCCTGGTCACGCGTTTACCTCGGCGTGCACTGGCCGCTGGATATGGTCGGCGGTTTCCTGCTCGGCCTGGTCGGCTGCCTGTTCGCCCAGCTGGTGTGGAATCTGTTCGGCGATGTCATCGCCGACAAGCTGTCGCGCCTGTATCGTTTCCTGTTCGCCTTCGCCATTCGCCGTGGCTGGGTGAAAGAGTAACTGCACAACATGACCGGGGCGTTATCGCCCCGTTATTTCACACCACGCCGGTGGTCACGCAAAACGCCCGCGTTTTTCCCGCCCCCAGCATCATTCCCGCCTCTTCCTCCAGCGCATTCGGGCGACAGTTCGCCGGCTGGATAAAAGCCAGCAGCCGCCGGTTGCCCTGAACGGCGATGCGCCGCAGGCCATAGTTGAATTGCCCGGTAGCGAAGCGCGTCACATAGCGCCGGCCTTGCGACGCCAGCATAAAGAACTCGGCCTGATCCACATAGCGCGACAGATCGTCGGAGCACAGCAGTTCCTGCCCGAGCGCATCCCCCAACAGCGCCGGCGCCGGCAGGTTCTGACGGAATACCGCGTCGGGAAGGCAGCCGTAGTTGAGGCGACACACATAGCGCAGCGGCTGCGGCCGCTCGGTTAGGTTGGTGACCGTCATCTCAATGGCGAACTGCGCGCTCTGCGCCGCCAGACGCAGCGCCGGGCCGATGCGCCAACGCCCACCCGCCCGCTCCCCCTCGCCGTGCAACGTCAGCTCATCGCCCGCCAGTTGGAGCCACACGCGTTGCATCTGCAGCGGCTCACCGTCCTGATTCGGCCAGGCAGGACAGAACGCGGCATCGTCAGCGCGCTTTCTTCCGGCGCCCTTTACGCTGCGGCGGCCCGACTTCAGCGAATAACCGTCAAACTCGGCGTCCCAGATCGCGAGGCCCTGATACGGCAAAACCGTCAGTGCGCCACGATGATTCGCCAACGTCAGCATCGGCCCGCGTTCTGTGCAGCGATGCGTACTCACCGCGAAATCCGCATTGCGGAACAGTTCCTGCCGATGCGCCCCGAAAGCTTCAGGAGCCAGATCGATGTTGATCTTCATCTTTTTTCCCTCGACGTTGCGCCCGCGCAGGCCGCGAGCCCTTAAATGTTATTTAAATAACAAATAAAACGCCTTTAAGTTATACCTATAACAGCCTGATAGCGACGATCGGATCGACATTTTTTAAACATCACTAGGTTTATCGGCATCTGAATGTTATTATTTTCACATTACCCATCCCGCTTACTGTCTTAACCTCACTAAGGAATCGCGATGACCACCGAAACCATCGATTACGCCAGCTATGTTGACCACACCCTGCTGGCGATGGACGCCACCGAACTGCAGATCGCCAAACTGTGCGAAGAAGCGCAGCAGCACAACTTCTATGCGGTATGCGTCAACTCCGGCTACGTGCCGCTGGCAGCCCAGCTGCTGCAAGAAAGCACCGTAAAAGTCTGCTCGGTGATCGGTTTCCCGCTGGGTGCCGGCCTGACCGTCGCCAAAGCCTTTGAAGCCAAAGCGGCAATCGCCGCCGGCGCACAAGAGATCGATATGGTGATCAACGTCGGCTGGTTGAAAAGCGGCCTGTTGGACGAAGTGAAAGCCGACATCGCCGCCGTGCGCGAGGTTTGCGCGGCGATCCCGTTGAAGGTAATATTGGAAACCTGCCTGCTCAGCGATGCGCAGATCGTCCAGGTTTGTGAAATGTGTCGCGAACTCGATGTGGCCTTCGTGAAAACCTCCACCGGCTTCAGCACCGGCGGCGCTCGGGAAGAGCACGTCAAACTGATGCGCGAGACCGTGGGCAGCGAAATGGGCGTGAAAGCTTCCGGCGCCGTGCGCGATCGCGCCACCGCCGAGAAGATGATCAACGCCGGCGCCACGCGTATCGGCACCAGCTCCGGCGTCGCCATCGTTTCCGGCGCCCAGCCGGCGGCGGGCAGCTACTGATCGTCGGCATGTCCTGACGGGCACAGCCAATACACTCCGATGCGGGACAATACGGGCGGCCAAGGCGGCCCGATATTGCCCCGCATTGTTGTGTTTAGCGCCGGACACGCCGGCACGCCCTTTTACCTCTACTACCTGTGGGAAGACGGACCTATGGAAACGCGGCGCGAAGAACGTATCAACCGGCTAGTTCAGGCGTTAAAACGCGCTGACAAGATCCACCTGAAAGAAGCCGCCGTGCTGCTGGGGGTCTCGGAGATGACCATTCGCCGCGATCTGAGCGCCGAACCGGCGGCGGTGGTGCTGCTCGGCGGCTATGTGGTGACCGATCCGCGCAGCAACGGCGTGACCAACTACTTCGTTTCCGATCAAAAAGCCAAGCAGGTGACGGAGAAACGGCGTATCGGCCTGCTGGCGGCCCCGTTGATCAATGAAAACGACACGGTGTTTTTCGACTGCGGCACCACTACCCCGGCGATCATCGACGCCATCGCCGACGAGCTGACCTTCACCGCCGTCTGTCATTCGCTGAACACCTTCCTGGCGCTGCAGGACAAACCTAACTGCAAGGTGGTCCTGTGCGGCGGTGAGTTCAAGCCGAACAACTACATCTTTTCCAGCGTCAGCGGCCGTAACGAGCTCGATCACATCTGCCCGAACATCGCCTTTATCTCCGCCGCCGGCCTCAGCCTGCAGCACGGCGCCACCTGCTTCAACTTCGACGAGCTGGAGATGAAGCATCGCGCCATGGCGATGGCGCAGCAAAAGATCCTGGTGGCAGACCACAGCAAGTTCGGCAAAACCAAACCGGCCTGCATCGGCCCCCTGACGCAGTTCGATCGGGTGATCAGCGACCGCCAACCGGACGCCGACTTCATGGCGTTCTTCAACGACAACGCCATCGCTACCCGCTATTAGTCCGCCTTCTGCGCCGTCGAAACCGACGGCGCACCGTTGCAATCCCCTTCTTTTCCCGCCCGAAAATGAACAAATAATGCGCAATCGATTCGCGTTTTTCGCTTATCCGCACGCAACATCAGGTTAATAAAATGCAACAGATCACCCGAGTGATTATTTTCTCGCAGGCTAAACCGGCTGTCGGCTGCGTGAATTAACGACTATTTATGGCTTTTATATGATAAATCGCGCCAAAGGCCGGGATGTTTAAATAAACGGCGGTTTAAGCGATTGCAGCAAATCTCGCCAATACCTGTTAGTTATCTGTTATTTATATGATGAATGGTTACGCATTTTTATCCGCTAACCACGTAAGTAATTTCCCTTCGTTATTAGCGGTGATTTTTAACAAAAAACCATTAAAAACAAATAGATGAATTGAATTTTACTTAAAAATACAATGTGATCTACGTCACTAAAACTGCTTAATCCGGGTTTTTCGCTAGATCCAAAACCACGCATAAAATATATTGCTCGGCTTGCTGCTGAGCACAGCGCTTTATCCGGCTAATTATTGTACAAACCGCATAATCGCAGAAATCTTTATGAGAGCGTTCTCAGCACGAAATCTTACACAAATGTGCAACAAATGCGCGAAAAATCGATAAAAAAGCGGATAACTGCACATATTGCGCATTTGAGAGCAGGATCACGGTTGTTTCTACTGTAAATCGTTATCTTGCCGCCAACAAAAATCGACAGGCAAAGACCTGTCGGCAGCGGTAACGACTTTTATCACCCGTGACGGTGAAAAGTCTTTAGTGAATTACCCGGCGCTGTGCCTTGGTAATGAACGCAATAAACAACCAGGGGGACGCCAAAACATCCCCGCAAGCAACACCTGATTCTTACCGCAAGCGTTGCCTGAATAGGACGTTTGACGGTTTAACCTTAAGTTTTGCCTTTTAATTTTAAATTCGTGTTCACTTCGGAGATATTTATGGACACTACACAGACCGGCACAATTGCCTCTGCGGCCTCGGGCTCCAGCAGTACCTGGCGTAAAACGGATACCATGTGGATGTTGGGCCTGTACGGCACCGCCATCGGCGCAGGCGTCCTGTTCTTGCCAATCAACGCCGGTATCGGCGGTTTGATTCCTCTGATCATCATGGCCATCATCGCTTTCCCGATGACCTTCTTTGCCCACCGCGGCCTGTGCCGTTTCGTTCTGTCCGGCAAAAATCCCGGTGAAGACATCACCGCCGTGGTAGAAGAGCACTTCGGCATCACCGCCGGTAAGCTGATTACCCTGCTGTACTTCTTCGCCATCTACCCGATTCTGCTGGTTTACAGCGTGGCGATCACCAACACCGTCGACAGCTTCATCACCCACCAGTTGGGCATGACGTCGCCACCGCGCGCCATCCTGTCGCTGATCCTGATCGTCGGCCTGATGACCATCGTGCGCTTCGGTGAGCAGGCCATCGTGAAAACCATGAGCATCCTGGTCTTCCCGTTCGTCGCGGTGCTGATGCTGCTGGCGGTGTATCTGATCCCTAACTGGACCGGCGCCATCTTCGAAAACGTGTCGCTGTCCGGCAGCGGTACCGGCATGGGCCACGGCCTGATAATGACCCTGTGGCTGGCGATCCCGGTAATGGTGTTCTCCTTCAACCACTCGCCGATCATCTCCGCCTTCGCCGTCGCCAAACGCGAAGAGTACGGCGCAGACGCCGAGAAGAAGTGCTCCCGCATTCTGGCTTATGCACACATCATGATGGTGCTGACCGTGATGTTCTTCGTGTTCAGCTGCGTGCTGAGCCTGACGCCGGAAAACCTGGCGGAAGCCAAGGCGCAGAACATCTCGATTCTGTCTTACCTGGCTAACCACTTTAACAACCCGATGATCGCGTACATCGCGCCGGTTATCGCCTTCGTCGCCATCACCAAATCGTTCCTGGGCCACTACCTGGGCGCGCGTGAAGGCTTCAACGGCCTGGTTGCCAAGTCGATGAAGAGCCGCGGCAAAACCGTCAGCACCGCCAAGCTGAACCGCATGACCGCTATCTTCATGCTGGTGACCACCTGGATCGTCGCCACCCTGAACCCAAGCATCCTGGGCATGATCGAAACCCTGGGCGGCCCAATCATCGCCATGCTGCTGTTCCTGATGCCGATGTACGCCATCCGTAAAGTGCCTGCCATGCGTAAGTACAGCGGCCACATCAGCAACGTGTTCGTGGTTGTGATGGGTCTGATCGCCATCTCTGCAATCGTGTTCAGCCTGCTCGGCTAATCACGTCCGGCCGGCGCCGCTGCGCGCCGGCCCTCCCGCACTCCCCCATTTCCCGTATTCACCGCCTGAAACCTGAAGAAGGAGGCGAGACCATGGTCAGCGTTTTCGATATTTTCAAAATTGGCATCGGCCCATCCAGTTCCCACACCGTTGGCCCGATGAAAGCCGGCAAACAGTTCGTCGACGATCTGATCGCCCACCAGCAGCTGCAGGACACTACCCGCGTGGTGGTCGACGTGTACGGTTCGCTGTCGTTGACCGGTAAAGGCCACCACACCGATATCGCCATCATCATGGGCCTGGCCGGCAACCTGCCGCACGACGTGGACATCGACAGCATTCCGGGCTTTATCCGCGACGTCGAACAGCGCGGCCGCCTGCCGCTGGCCAACGGCCATCACGAGGTGGATTTCCCGCTGCACGGCGGTATGAACTTCCACAGCGACAACCTGCCGCTGCACGAAAACGGCATGCGCATCCGCGCCTTCGCCGGTGAGCGCCTGCTGCACAGCAAAACCTATTACTCGATCGGTGGCGGTTTCATCGTCGACGAAGAGCACTTCGGTCAGTCCGCCGAGGGCGCCACGCCGGTGCCCTACCCGTTCAAATCGGCGCACGATCTGCAGCAGCATTGCAAAGACACCGGGCTGTCGTTGTCCGGCCTGGTGATGCAGAACGAGCTGGCGCTGCGCAGCAAGGCGGATATCGACGCGCACTTCGCCGACGTCTGGCAGGTGATGAGCGCCGGTATCGAACGCGGCATCAACACCGAAGGCTTGCTGCCCGGCCCGATGAAAGTGCCGCGCCGCGCCGCCGCGCTGCGCCGCATTCTGGTGACCGGCGACAAGAACAATATCGACCCGATGAACGTGGTCGATTGGATCAACATGTTCGCGCTGGCGGTCAACGAAGAGAACGCCGCCGGTGGCCGCGTGGTCACCGCGCCGACCAACGGCGCCTGCGGCATCATCCCTGCGGTGCTGGCTTACTACGACAAGTTCATCCGCCCGGTGAACGCCAACTCCTACACCCGCTATTTCCTGGCGTCCGGCGTGATTGGCGCGCTGTACAAGATGAACGCCTCGATCTCCGGTGCCGAAGTGGGCTGTCAGGGGGAAGTGGGCGTAGCCTGTTCGATGGCGGCGGCCGGGTTGACCGAGCTGCTGGGCGGCAGCCCGGCGCAGGTGTGCATCGCGGCGGAGATCGCCATGGAGCACCATTTGGGGCTGACCTGCGATCCGCTCGCCGGCCAGGTTCAGGTGCCCTGCATCGAACGCAATGCCATTTCCGCCGTCAAGGCGGTCAACGCCGCGCGCATGGCGATGCGCCGCACCAGCGAACCGCGAGTTTGTCTGGATAAGGTGATCGAAACCATGTACGAAACCGGCAAAGACATGAACGCCAAATACCGCGAAACCTCACAGGGCGGGCTGGCGATCAAGGTCGTTGCCTGCAATTGACCGCCACGGCGAATCACTAAAGGCGCCGGCCGTTCCGATCTGGCCGGCGCCGTTTCAATGCCGCTCTTTCCCTGCCGCAACGCCCGGCTGAATGCCGGCTCGAGCCCCCACGGCGCCGGGACGGGCGCTGTGCCGCAGCCAACCGTAAAGTTCGGCATTACGCCGGAATCCCATCTTGCGCATAACGCTCATCTTGTGATTGCTGACGGTTTTCACGCTGATGTCCAGCATCCGCGCAATTTGCGTCACCCCCATCTCCCGCGTCATGCAGCGCATGATCTCCTGTTCGCGCAGCGTCAGGCCTCGGTGCTGGCATACGCAGTTCATGCCACAACCCGGCCTGCCCGGCCATTTGCTGCGCCGCTCCAGTTCGGCGCTCACCTGATACAATGCCGATACCAGCGGCGTATCGTGGTAAATGACGCCGGCCTCCAGCGAGCATCGGGTGCCGACGGTGCGTTTATGCCGCCCCTCCGGCGTTCGCAACGAGAAATACAGCGTTTTACGCCCTGCGGCCTGCGCCTCAAAGAAGTGACAAAAGCAGCTTTGCACGCCAGGAGGAAAATAGCAGAACACCAGATCGGCTTCGTGAACCTGCTGCGCATCCAGTAACAGCGTGCGCTTGCCGTAAGTGCTGAAATGCAGCGCCAGGGCCTCCTGCCAACCGGCGCTGAAGTAACGGTTTTCATCAAATAGCGCGATTTTTATCATGGTGTTCATCCCTGCCCTCCCGCCGTTCCGGCTTCCCGTTTAACCGCCTGGGCCCCCTTTGTCGGAGCCTGACTGTTGTCGATGCGTAATTCATAAATCATGGTGGCGTTAGGTGGCACTTTCGGCGGGTAGCCGGTTTCGCCGTAGGCCAGCGCCGGCGGCACGACCATCGTCAGCGAACCGTGGTTATGCAGATGGCTTATCGCCTCCCTGAACAGCGGCGGATACTCGGACAGCGGTTGCGACAGCACCTTGCCGCTCAGCTCCATATCCTGGATCACCGTGCCGTCGGTCAATTTCTCCTTCACGACCACATCGACCACCGCCGTTGGCGCCAGCACGCCCTCCCCGGCGTAATCCACCCGATACCAAAAGCCCATCGCCGACTGCTTTACGCCCTTTTGTTGACTGAACTGCGCCAGATAATCTTCATCACGCCGCCGCTGTTCGTTAACGCGTTTCTCACGCGCGGCCATGGCGGCGGCATCCGCCTGCGCCGTCAGCGTATTCAGTTCATCCGGCGGCAGCTGCAAACGCCCCGACACGCTATCGATGACGCCCGCCAACAGGCTGTCGCGGTCCACCGGTACGCCCCAGCTTTGACGCTCCGTCACTACCCCCTGAATATCCCGCCCCAGCGCACTGCCCGCCGCATAGGACAAACGCTTGCGTTCATCCTTCAACTGCTCCGGCGTCACCTCCCATTGCAGCCGCTTATGCAGCGCCAACAGCGCTTCGCGCGCCTGCTGGGTCACTTTCTGCTCATCGGCCCGCTTCTGCTCACTCGCCTCCAGCGCGGTACGCAGAGTGTGCAGTTCCTCCTGGTGCTCGCGCTGGCGTTGTGCAAGCGTCTGTGCCGATGCCTGCGCAGCGGACTCCAGCTCGGTGACGCGCCGTTCGGCCTGCATCGCCGTCGCTTTGGTTTTGGCGGTTTCCTGCGTCGCCTGCCGCAGCAGCGCCTCGGCGCGCTGCGCATCGGGCGAGCCGCGCCAGGCGGCGCCCAGCCCGGCGATCCACTGCTGCAGCGTTGACGAATCGGGCAACGTCGCGACGGGTGGTGCCGCTTTCTCCGCCCGCAGCGCGGCGAGTTCCTGGCGCAACACCGTCAGTTCCATTCGCTGGCGCGCCAGCTGTTGGTCACGCGCCAATAATTCCTGGCTCAGCGTAAAAGCTTTGGCCGGGGAACCAGGCTGGTGGGTATCCGACGGACGCTTTGCCGGCTCACGCTTTTTTTGCCCCGCCCCGCGGTCGGCGGGTGCCGCGTTTTCGCTCTTCGGCGCGGTGTTCTGCCGTTGATACTGCTCGGCAAACTGCAGCAGCGCCGGCACACCGTCGTCCGCCTGCGCGACGCCGGTGAACAGCAGAGCCGCACAGCCCAGCAGGCGCAGCCTCATTTAACCTGCTCCCCGCGATCCGCCAAGCCGGTCAACACCGCCTGATTCACCCCGGCGCACAGATAGTTGACCTTGTAGCGATACAGCGCATCCACCGTCTCCTGCGTGTCGCCGTTTACCCGGGCGCGCAGGTTGGCGTACTGCGAAGCGCCGCTCATCAGGCTGTCGAAGGCCTGTTTATAGCGCTGATACTGTTTCTCGTCGATCGTGCGCAATGCACCCAGTTGCTCCTGGCACTGCTGCAGCTGCTCGGCCTCACGCTGCTTGCGCAAAGCCTCTTCTGACGGAGCCTGCACAGCCTGATTTTTGGTGTTCACAGCCGGCTTGCCCGACTTTTGGTTTTGACAGGCGGCGGCGCTCAACGCCAACAGGCACAGCAGGCCCATGCGCAGGGCGCGATTGAGGGGCTTTATCATCATTGCGTTTTTTGTCCTTGTAGACGCTTATTCATATTCCAACGTAAAAGTGGCCACCGCGCTGAAGGTGCCGCGGCCGATGGACTTCGTTTGGATGGCCTCCGGCTCCCCCTGCACATAGGCCTGCAGCGTGAGCGTGGTGTTACCGGCATTCAGGCGGAATTTATCGCTGGCGCGATTGAGCGGCAGCGCCTTGCCGGTGCTGTCCTCCAGCCCGATGCCGATCCCCGAGGCCAGGCTGCCGGCATCCAGCGCCAACAGGCCGGGCAGCTTAGCGTTCTCGGTGCCGGTAAACGTGATGGCCACCGTATTGCCCAGGCTGAGATCGCACTCGGTCAGGTGCAACGCGAAGCTTTGGCTATGGGTGCGGGTGTTCAGATACAGGTATTTGTCGACGATGGTGCCGAAATCCAGTTGGATATCCTCATCTCCCGGCTGAATGACGCACGGCTCGGCTACCAGCGTACCGTGAAAGCGCATGTTTTCCGCCGCAGTCGCCGGCGGCGCCATCATGCCGGCCGCCATGACCATGCCTGCCCCCAACAGCGCGCTCCGGCGCCGGTTCGTCTCTGTCGCGCGCATGTCGCCACTCCCTTTGGTTGTGCTTGCGCCGGTCCGACGCAAGCGGCGTATTAGTCGTAATAAAGGCGGAAATCGATCGCCGCACGGTAGGCGCCGGCGCTCAGCGTCGCCGGGGTTCGCACCGGCGTCACCGTATACGTCAGGGTGTTTTGCCCCGGCGTCAGCAAGATCGGTTTGTTACGCGCGCCGAGGCGCACCGGCAGGCCGCTGGCATCCGCCAACTGCAGCCCCAAGCCGGTGACGCCGGCCACCCTGACCAAACCCGGCGCGTCGTCATCCGCAGGCGCGGCAAACGCCACGGACACCGCAGGTTGACTGCCGCTCCAGGCCAGAACCCCGGTCCAGGCGTCGCGGTTGCTCGCCGGCGCCCGCAGACAGTCTTTCAGCGTCAGCTCGAACGCCACCGGCGTGCCGCGATCGCCCGGGCGCTGGAAGTGCGCCGTCCCCGTCTCCCCCAGCCACACTTCCTGACGAGCGGTGGTCATTTCCAGACTGCAGGCGCTTTCCGTCAACGCGCCGTAGACGTGGAGCGTGCCGTTCGCGCCCTCCACGTCCCAGTTGTCCACCGCGCGGGCCGGCGGCATCAGCATCAGCATCGTGCCTGCCGTCAGCGGTACCATCAGCGCGGCCAATACCGTCAGGCCGATAGTGCGTCGCTGATGACGTTCATAGGCCTTTCCCAACAGCATGGGGATCTTTCGTTGCATGATTCGTTCACTCCGCTGTATTCACTCTGTCTTCCCTGCTTGCGCGCGGATCGTCATTTGGCGACCGGCACGACCTGGCAGGCATTGCCGGCGCAGCGGAAGTTCAACTGCGGCCGCCCACCGTAATCGTTGATGTATGCCAGCGACGGGCCGTTGCCGAGGCTCGCGGCGGAGACGTTCAGCGGGGCACTGGCCTTCGGCGCCACCATCAGCGGTTCAAAGCCCGCCGCTCCTTTTCCGCCCTTGCCGGCGCTCGCCTCAACGATCGTCACGTAATAAGGGGTCGGGTTGTTCACCACGTACTTGTCGCCCTGCCGGGTCAGCGTCAGCTGCTCCTGCCACGGTGCGGCGTTCTTTTTCGGGGCGAGCGCCGCCGGGCGATAAAACATTTTGATGCGCGTCTGCAGCGCTATCTGCAGCGTGTTCGGCTTATTGCTGCGCGGCGGGATCTCGCGCAGGTTGAAGTAATACAGCGTCTCCCTGTCCTGCGGCAGCTGACGCGCGGCCGGCAGCGACTGGATCTTCACCTGGCTCGGTTTACCCGGCTCCACCCGTTGCACCGGCGGCAGCACGGTGAAAGGGCTTTGGATTTTGTTGCCGCGATCGTCTTCGATCCATCCCTGCGCCAGATACGGCAACTGTTTGTTCTGGTTACTGATGTTGAGACTGACCGTTTTCAGGTCGCCGTCGAAAATCACGCGCGTGCGATCCAGCGCGATAGCCGCATGAGCGGGCAGGCTGACCGCGCCGATCGTCAACGCGGCGGCGAGCGGGCCCACAAGGAAAACGGTCTTTCTGGTCATAGTCAGATTCATCATGTCTTCACGGTTCCAGTCGGCCGGAAGCGGACGAGCCCGCTCCGGCGGTTTAGCGGCGGAGCGGGCTCCGCCGGGTGTATGTCAGTTGGCGTCAGCCGCCGGCTTGCTGCCGGTAAGAGGACGGCAAGGCAGCAGCAACGTGTTCATCAACATTTCGGCCGGCAGCGGCGACGGCAGCTGGATTTCACACTGCGCCGCGCCGTTCCAGTGCACGCTCATGCGCTCGCCGGGGTTAAGGCCGGACAGGTAAACGCTGCCGCCGTCATTGATGATGCCGGTCTCCTGTTTGCGGGCATTCAGCACCGTGGCACCAAACGGCGGCTCGCTGCCGTCCGCCAGCTTGACGATCGCCATCGCCTTCTCACCGGCAATCACTTCAAACTTGCGGTAGCCGATGGCCCCCTCGGTCAACGTGGCCTGCACCACGGAACGCGTCGCCTCGACGTTGTCGCTCAGGCTGTTGAGATCGATGCTGGCCTTGTTGCGGTAGTAGCTATTTACATCCGCCACCACCGCCTTGCCGTAACGGTTGGTCAGCACCGTACTGCCGTAGCCGCGCACCGGCACACCGGCGACGCCTTCGGTATCGAGCAGCAAGCGCGTCCCGCCCGGCGTGTTGACGCGGTGCAGCACCGCCCCTTCCGCCGCCATCGTCAGGCCGCCCTGCGCACCGATGCCGACGGCGCTGTAGCGGCCGGCCTGGTAGCTGGCGTTGGCGTTGATCTGCGCCATGTCGCCCTGATGGCTGTAATAACCGCTGGCCGTCGCTCCGCTGCGTGCGGCGCCGGCGCTGATCTGATAGTTGTTGTGTTCATCGACCCGGTTGTAGTACCCGACCCGGTGAGCGTTCTCTTCGCGATCGAGCGTCATGTTGTAACTGAGCGTGCCTGCACTGCCCCAGGGCAGCGACAGCGACAGATACATCCCGTCGTCGTTGCGCTCGTTGTAACGGTTGCGATAGGCCGACAGCGACACGCTGACGTTCTTGAAATCGCCGATGTCGAAGTAGCGCGATACCATCAGGTTGTAACGATCGTTCGGCGCCCGATCCCAGTAGGTTTGGTGGCTATAGTTGAGATAGGTGCTCAGCCCCAGCTCGCGGAACTGCTTGTTGAAGGTGATGGTGTACATCTCCTTGCTCTTGCCGCTGCGCCCCCCTTCGTAACGCGCATCCAGGTAGTCCCCCATGCTCATGAAATCTTCCTGGGAGAAGCGGTAACCGGCGAAGGTGACCTGGCTGTCGTATTCATCGAAGTTCTTCGAATAGCTCAGCCGGTACGAACCGCCGGTCAGCGTGCCATCCTGCGGCAAACGCGCACGCGACTGCGTGGCATCGAATGACAGCGCCCCCAGCGCCATCAGATCGCGCCCGATCCCCAGCGACAGCGCGTTGTAATCGCCGCCGGCGATGCCCCCGCCGTACAGCGACCAGCCGTTGCTGATCCCCCAGGAGAACTCGCCGGTGCCGAACATCGGCCCGCGCAGATGGTGCCCCCACTCCGACGGTTTGCCCGTCGCCAGCTTGTAACGCACCGTACCCGGCCGCGTCAGATAAGGAATGTTGGCGGTGTTCATCTTGAACTCCTGCACGCTGCCGTCTTGCTCTTCGACGCGCACGTCCAGCTCGCCGGAAACCGCATCGTTGATGTCCTGAATGCGGAACGGCCCCGCCGCCACCTGCGTTTCATACAGCACGCGCCCCTGCTGGCTGACCACCACCTTGGCGTTGGTTTTCGCCACGCCGGTCACTTCCGGCGCATAGCCGCGCAGGTTGGGCGGTAACATGCTGTCGTCGGATCGCAGACTGACGCCGGTAAAGCGCAGGCTGTCGAAAATGTCGGAGTTCAGGTAATCCTCACCCATCGTCAGCCGCGAACGCAGCGCCGGGATCGCCCGGTAGGCGTAATAGCGGCTCCAGTCGAACTGTTTATCGGTAGGCTGAGAAGAACCGGTCTGATGGTTGAGGTTGGCCTGCCAGTCGGCGCGCAGACGCCAGGCGCCCAGGTTGGCGCCACCGGTACCGTTGCCGCTCAGGCTGTAACTGCTGCCGCCTTTCTGATGCTTTTGCGTTTGGGCGTTGACGTTATAGTCAAACAGCAGCCCGGGAATACCGTCATCCCAGCGCGAAGGCGGGTCCCAGTTTTCCGAGCTGTATTCCAGATAGGCCTGAGGAATGTTCAGATACAGTGAGGAGCTGGCAAGATCGCCGCGGGCTTCCATCCCCGCCAGACTGGAAGCGTCAAGGCAACGGCCGCCGTGCGTCCAATTCAGCGTGCTTAACAGTTTTTCTTTCAGCCCCAGTTGGTTGACCAATTCTGGCGAAAGACAGGCTTCGCTGCCTTTTGGATCGCTCTCGGGCGCCATAAACGTTACCGGCTGTTCCGGCAGATCGTTCTTATTGACGTGCACCACCATGGTATAAACGCCCGGCATGATGTAGCCGCTGCGCGTAAATTGGCTCAGATCGATATTTTTACGATCGTTGATGTCCAATACGTCGGTATTGAATTGAATCACGTCGGCGGCATAGACCAACGCGATTGGATTTCCCAGAGAAAGGGCAACGCAAAGCCCCAAGGCCTGAAGACGAAATAACTTCCCTGCCGGTGAAAGCATAATAAAGTCCTTTCAATAACGAATTAACCGTCAGTACGAGAAAAAATCAAAAATAATCCAGCTTAAAACGCACTGTGGAAAAATACGCTCCCACCTTCAACGGCTGGTGATTCGGCATCAACGTCATGGAATAATTCAGCACTCGGTTTCCCGGTATTATTCCCTCCATCGGCAAAGGTTTCCCTGGAATAACCGCCGTGCCGCTGCTGTCTTTTATCTCCAAGGCAACGCCGCGCGCATCGCCCTGTACGCCAAACAGAGCACCTTCCGCATAACCATCAAACGTGACCTGAAAGAATTTCCAGTCAGGCTTGTTTTCCGGCCGTTCCAAAATGCAATTGACCAATTCGATACTGAAAGGTTTGGTCATCCCCTGGCCGTCACGAATGATCTGTCCGAGAGGAATAGTGTCCATATCGATCGTCTGATCGCGGCTGCCGGCAGCAATGGCGCAGGCGGTGTCGATAATGGCGCCGTGCATGTTGACTTTGCCCCACCCCTGCGCGGCGGAAATTGCATAGCCGGGCGCAAACGCCAACGACGCCAAAAGAACGGCACCCGCTCGATTCCTTGGTAAAAACATCGCGACATTCCTTTGACAGGGAGATTCACCAGGCATGCGGCGAACCCCATGCCTGGTTGATTAAGCCTTCGGACTCACTTACTGATAAGCCAGGGTGAAATCGGCTACGGCAGTGAAATCGCCCGGAACGATGGCGGCGGAAGCGCCTTCACCCTGCAGGTAGGCGGCGAAATGCAGGGTATTGTTGCCGGTGTTCAGGGTCTGCGCGGTAGTCGCTTCACCCAGTTTGATCGGCTGACCATTGTAAGAGATGGCTACGCCGGCGCCGCTGGCGGTACCCGCGATACCCAACAGATCCTTGTCGGTGGACGACGCTACGCCGCTGAAGGTGGTTTTAACGGTTTTCAGCGTGGTGATATCACACTGCTCCAGTTTGATTTCAAACGGACGCGGGTTGGATTTGCCGCCGTTTTTCAACGCCACGTTGGAAACCTGGCCCAGATCTACGGTCTGATCGATCGACTCGGGTGCAATAGAGCATGGCGCATCAATAATAGAGCCCGTGAAGGTGACCTTACCGTGTCCCTGATCGGCTGCCTGTGCAAAAGAACTTGCGCCAAATGCAATCACTGCAGCCATCATGATTTTGTTAAGTTTCATAGAACCTATATTCCTTATAAGAAAAAATGCATATTCCAATCAAGAAAAAGAGCAACAGGAAACCCGCTCGCGCTTATATATGCGCCGCCCTGATTCTTTAGCATCTTGCTGGTTGGTTAACTGCCAAAACCCAAAGGCACCGACAATAAACATGTCGATTACGGCAAGCTCGCAGCGGCCCACCCATTAATGAATTCGTCATATAAAAATAAACAAAATCACAACAAGCAGAGACCAATACTTTCTAATCCGCCCTTCTTGTTCGGCGATGAATATTCTGGCAAATGCCTCCAAGCAAAAAAAGGCTTTTTTTGATCAAGGCGAACATTCGCAATTTATTTCCTAATTGAAGTTAATTTACTGTTATTTTTAGGCTCATAGATCGTAAAAGATGCTTTTATAGAGCAATATCCTGTTTTTCTGTGATTCCCAAGTAATCAGATCGCAAAGTGGCACTTTGTGAATATAATAAACCAAAATTTTAGGTTTCAGCGTGACGCCACCCCTGCCTTGGTATAGGTAAAAACGGGGCGGGCAACGCCTTTTTTTTCAATCCTGATAAATAGATAGGATTTTTCTTTGTTCGCGTTTTACCTCGTTGTTGGTAGGCAGCGAAAGTTTGTTTTTTCTTAGGAATACGGCAATCGGAATACAGAGGAAGTGCTATGGAAGCGTTATCTCCGAAACAAAAGGAAATACGGCAATTGCAGCACGATCTGCTGCAAACATTATTTGCGCAGTCACCCCGCAAGTGCCCCGTCGCCGGTCTGCCGCCGCCGCAGCAATGGCTATCGACGCGGCAACTGGCCAATGCCGTCAACGTCGGTGTTTACCGGGCTCGGCGGCTGTTGTTGGATCTTGTCGCCCGGCAAAAAGTGATTGTGACGGACGGCTCTATCAACAACTCGTTGAGGTGGTATCCCACCGCGTTGCTGAACGGTGATAACGACGGCATCCCCAACAGAGATGCCCTCACTCCCCTTTAACGGAATAAATATGGCCAACCGGCCTGATTGGCGATATTTCATTGCGGAGTAATGCCGCACACTATTTATATATATTGGGATATTATCGTGAGAAAAACAGCCCTGCTATTTTTACGTTGCTGCCTGGCATTATCTTTCTTCATGCTGCTTGGCAATGCCAACGCATTTACCTGCCGCACGTCCGATGGCGGACTGATTCCACCCGGGGGCTCGACCACGCCGGTTGACGTCCGGGTACGCATCGGGCCACAGCTTTCTTATGGCAAAAACGAAATCGTCAACGTCAGCCAGGTCACCTGTAAAAACGACGTCGCGAGCTGGTATGACTATCTCAAAACCGACAGCCCGGCGCTGTCGATGAACAGTGCGATTTTTGGCACCATCGGCAGCGGTACCACCATCAACGGCAGCGATTACAACTCTCCGGTGCCATCAGGTATCAGCGTACTCAGCCTTACCGGGTTACAGACCCAGTCGGTCGCCATCCGGGTCTATATCGTGTTGAACCGTTTCCCAACGCCGGACATCAAGGTGAACAAGGGCGACGTCATCGGCCAAATAAACTTTATTCAGACCAACGATCAGCCGGGTTGCCCGCAGTGCGGCGTTTATCGCTGGCGCCTGATCGCCGACAACGACGCCTACTTCGTCACCACCAGTTGCACCATCAACAACGGCCAGCAAATTAACGTCGACTTTGGTCAGATCCGCCAGGACTTTCTGACTCAAAGCGCCAGCGACGCCCAAATCAAACAGGACAAGGCGCTCAGCTACCAATGCGACGACCAGAGCGCGACGCAGGATATTCTGATCCGCATGGTCAGCGACGCCAGTGGCTTCTCCAGCGATTTTATCAAAACCAGCAACCCTAACGTCGGCGTGGCCATGGTGTACAACGGCGCGGTGGTAAAGCCCAACAATGCCTTCAGAACGCGCATCGTCAACGGGCTGGGCAACGACACCGTAACCTTTGTGCCGGTGAAGAACAATGTGCCTTACACCAGCATCGCCACCGGCCCGCTGTCAGGCTCGGCCACGCTGATCTTCAGCGCACCTTGAAACGGGAGCCAGAATGAACATGACGAAAAAAACGCGCTGCGCTCTGCTGTGGTCGCTGAGCCTGATCAGCGCCACCACCCAGGCCGCCGACCAGGGCACCAAGGTCAACATCACCGCCACCGTGGTGGCGCCTCCGCCTTGCGTGATCAATGACGGGCGCACCATCGATATCGACTTCGGCAAGGTCGGCATCAAGCGCATCGACGGCAATCGCTATATGCAACGCATCGATTACAGCATCAAATGCGAGTTTCTGGATAACAGCCGCCAGCTGAAAATGAAGATCATGGGCGGCGCGGCGGCCTTCGACGGCAGCGTGTTAACCAGCAGCGTCAATGGATTGGGCATCAAGCTGTTGGCCAACGGTAAGGCCTTCGCCATCAATACGCCGCTGAACATCGATTACGCCAATCCGCCGACGCTTGATGCAGTGCCGGTGAAAAACAGCGCCGTCACCCTGGCGGAAGGCGATTTCACCAGCGGCGCCACCATGCTGGTGGACTACTTTTAATCACCGCGACCCAGGAACTCGCGAAAAAAAAGCCGCAACGTCTCCGTTGCGGCTTGGTCGAGAATCTTGCGCCCGGGGCGCGCGCCTCACATCAGGGTATTTAGCCGAAGATCCCGCCGAACCACTGGCTCAGCTTCATCATCACCATATCCCAGATGCGGCTGAAGAAGTTGCCCTCTTTCACCTCTTGCATCACCACCAGCGGGTGCTGTTCGATGGTCTTGCCGTCCAGCTGGAAATCGATGGTGCCGACCACCTGGTTTTTCGCCAGCGGCGCTTCCAGCGTCGGCTGGGTCAGCTTGTAGCTGGCCTTCAGGTTTTTCATCTGCCCTTTCGGAATGGTGACCGAGGCGTCTTTCGCCACGCCGAGCGGCACTTCGCTGACGTCGCCGAACCACACTTTCTGGGTGACGAACGGCTTATCGGCCTTGATCGGCGTCGCGGTTTCATAGAAGCGGAAGCCCCAGGTCAGCAGCTTTTCGCTTTCGCTGAAGCGCACGCGATCGCTCGGCGCGCCCAGCACCACCGAGATCAGACGCATCGGGCCGTCGGTGGCCGACGCCACCAGGTTATGGCCGGCGCCGCTGGTGTAACCGGTTTTGATGCCGTCGACGTTCAGGTTGCTGCTCCACAGCAGGCGGTTGCGGTTAATCTGGCGGATCTTGTTAAAGGTGAACTCTTTTTCTTTATGCAGCGCGTATTCGTCCGGCACGTCGCGGATCAGCGCCTGGCTCAGCAGCGCCATGTCGCGCGCCGTGCTGTACTGCCCTTCCGCATCCAGACCGTGCACCGTCAGGAAGTGGGTATTCTGCAGCCCCAGGGATTTGGCGTAGTTGTTCATCAGGCCGACGAACGAATCCTGGCTGCCCGCCACGTAGTCCGCCAGCGCGATGCTGGCGTCGTTGCCCGACTGGATCACGATGCCCTTATTCAGCTCCAGTACCGGCACCTGATCGCCCGGCTTGATGAACATCAGCGAAGAACCGCGCAGCGCCGGGTTACCGGGCGCCCAGGCGTCTTTGCCGACGGTGACCAGGTCTTCCGGCTTGATCTTGCCGGCCTTGATCGCCTGGCCGATCACGTAGCTGGACATGATCTTGGTTAGGCTGGCGGGATCGAGACGGGTGTCGGCATTGCCTTCGGTCAGCACCTTGCCGCTGTTGTAATCCATCAGAATGTAGGCCTTGGCGTCTACCTGCGGCGGCGCCGGCGGCTCGGCCGCGTGCACGGCCGGGGCGGCCAGCAACAGGATGCCTACGCTGAAGGTCAGTTTTTTCAGGGAAGTGGATAAGTTTTTTTTCATCATGACGTCGCCAGAGTGTCCATTCAAACCATTGAAATAGCGTTAACTTTCAAACATGTTCACGTTTTAAGCCAACCAGCGAGAGTGGCCCGGTGCGCGCGTGCCGGCCGCAACCCCCTGCGGCGCCCATAGCGGGTAACGCAACGCACCGAAAATGCCCTTGCTGTGAGTTTATGTGATTTATCTTATTTTTGCAGGGTTTAGCGTGAATTTTCAGCATTTTTACATAACTGTACGCAGGCCCCCGCTTATCGTTCAAAAAAGCATCGCGGCGCGCATTTTTGCGCCCACCCACGGCTACACGGCCAAGCATCTGCACCGCTAAACATCTGCGCATCTATACGTCTAAAAAAGATTAATATATTCCATAATGGCATATAGAACCGTTATTTGTTCTTTTTAAAGCGCTTATCCTCAGCGCTATCATCCATATAACGACTTTTATACCGAATAATCCTGGAGATGAGTCATGGCGATCCCCCATTCCGTCATCGAGATGATTGGCAATACCCCGATGCTGGAACTGACCCAGTTCGATACCGGCCCGTGCCGGCTGTTCGTCAAGCTGGAGAATCAAAACCCCGGCGGTTCGATCAAAGACCGCGTGGCGCTGTCAATGATCGAACAGGCCGAGCGCGACGGCAAGCTGCAGCCGGGCGGCACCATCATCGAAGCCACCGCCGGCAATACCGGCCTGGGACTGGCGCTGGTGGCGGCGCTGAAAGGCTATAAGCTGCTGCTGGTGGTGCCGGACAAGATGAGCCGCGAGAAGATCTTCCACCTGCGCGCACTGGGCGTGGAAGTGCAGCTGACCCGCTCGGACGTCGGCAAGGGGCATCCGGCTTACTATCAGGATTACGCCAAACGCCTCGCCGGGGAGATCCCCGGCGCCTTTTATATCGATCAGTTCAACAACCCGGCCAACCCGGCGGCCCATACCACCACCACCGCCCCCGAGCTGTGGCGGCAGATGGAGCATGACGTGGACGCTATCGTCGTCGGCGTCGGCTCCGGCGGCACGCTGGGCGGGCTGAGCCGCTATTTCGCCGACGTTTCGCCGCAGACGGAATTCGTGCTGGCCGACCCTGCCGGCTCTATCCTGGCGGACTATCTCGACAACGGCCACATCGGCGAAGCGGGCAGCTGGCTGGTGGAAGGCATCGGCGAAGACTTCGTCCCGCCGCTCAGCGACTTTGACCAGGTCCGCAACGCTTACCGCATCGGCGACGCAGAAGCCTTCACCACCGCGCGCGATCTGCTGCGCAAGGAAGGCGTGCTGGCGGGCTCGTCCACCGGCACCCTGCTGGCCGCCGCACTGCGTTACTGCCGCGCACAGACCGAACCCAAGCGGGTAGTGACCTTTGTCTGCGACAGCGGCAACAAATACCTGTCTAAAATGTATAACGATCACTGGATGCTGGAACAGGGTCTCCTGAGCAAACCGCAGCACGGCGATCTGCGCGATCTGATCGCCTACCGCCACGACGAAGGTGCGGCCGTTTCTGCCGCGCCGGACGACACGCTGGCGATCGTGCACGCCCGCATGCGGCTGTACGACATCTCGCAGCTGCCAGTGCTGGAAGGCGATCGGGTGGTCGGCCTGATCGATGAGTGGGATCTGCTGAACGCCGTCCAGGCCGACGCCGCCCACTTCAGCCTGCCGGCCAGTAGCGCGATGACCAAGCAAGTCCATACGCTGCAAAAAGAAGCCGGCTACGAAGAATTGCAGGCCACCTTCAACCATGGCCACGTCGCGGTAGTGCTCGACGGCGAGCGCTTCCTCGGCCTGATTACCCGCACAGACGTGCTTAACGCCTGGCGCCAAAAATTACGTTAATAAGGACCCATTATGGCCAAGTTTGATACGTTGACCGTTCACGCCGGTTACACCCCGGACGCGACCGGAGCAGTGATGCCGGCGATTTACGCCACCTCCACCTACGCCCAACCGGCACCGGGCGAGCATACCGGCTACGAATATTCCCGCAGCGCCAACCCGACGCGCACCGCGCTGGAAAGCGCCATCGCCGAACTGGAAGGCGGCAGCCGCGGCTACGCCTTCGCCTCCGGCCTGGCGGCCTGTTCCACGGTGCTGGAGCTGCTCGATAAAGACAGCCACCTGATCGCGGTGGACGACCTGTACGGCGGCACCTATCGCCTGCTGGAAAAGGTGCGCAGCCGCACCGCCGGCCTGCGCGTCACCTACGTGTCACCGGCGGATCTCGCCGGGCTGGAACAGGCGATCGAGCCGGATACCAAAATGATCTGGGTGGAAACCCCGACCAACCCCTTGCTGAAACTGGCGGATCTGAGCGCCATCGCCGCGATCGCCAAAAAGCATCAGCTAATCAGCGTGGCGGACAATACCTTCGCTTCGCCGTATCTGCAGCGTCCGCTGGATCTGGGCTTTGACGTGGTGGTGCACTCCGCCACCAAATACCTCAACGGTCACTCCGACGTGGTGGCCGGCGTCGCGGCGGTGGGGGATAACCCGACGCTGGCGGAGCAGCTCGGTTTCCTGCAAAACGCGGTCGGCGGCATTCTCGATCCGTTCAGCAGCTTCCTGACGCTGCGCGGCATTCGCACCCTGGCCCTGCGCATGCAGCGCCACAGCGACAGCGCGCTGCGCATCGCCCAGTGGCTGGAGAGCCAGCCGCAGGTGGAAAACGTCTACTATCCCGGCCTGCCGAGCCATCCGCAGCATGCGCTGGCGGCACGCCAGATGACGCGCTTCGGCGGCATGATTTCGGTACGGCTGAAAGGCGACGACGCCTATGCGCGCCGGGTCATCCAGCGCTCGCACCTGTTCACCCTGGCGGAAAGCCTGGGCGGCGTGGAAAGCCTGATCAGCCAGCCGTTCAGCATGACGCACGCCTCCATTCCGCTGGAACAGCGCCTGGCAACCGGCATCACGCCGCAGCTGGTACGCCTGTCGGTGGGGATTGAGGATGTGGAAGATCTGATCGCCGATCTGCAGCAGGCGCTGGCGGAATAATCGCCCGAATCAATCGCCATCAGCCCGGCCGGCGCGCCGGGCTTTTTTGTGCCTGATGTTCAGACGCCGATGACGTCCCGATAAAAGCGCTGTGCCACATCGGGGTGGGAACGGATGCGGCCTTTCAGGTAGTTATACCCCACGTCGCGCAGCAGCGGATTGAGCGGATCGCTGGCCAGGCCGCGCGCCTGCGCCGCCAACTGCGGCGGCAGTTGATACAACGGCACCACCGCGTCCAAGCGCGCGCCGAGGAAGAAGGCGATCGACAGCCTGTCGCGCCCCGCCGGCGGCGTTTCCACCCGGTGCACCGTGGCGCGCAGATAGCCGTTGGTCGCCAGCTCCAGCAGCTCGCCGATGTTCACCACGAAGGTGTCCTCACGCGGCTGGGCGTCAATCCACCGCCCTTCGCTCACCTCCACCTGCAGCCCTTTTTGCGCGTCCTGCAGCAGGAAGCTGAGAAAGCCGGAGTCCTTGTGCGCGCCGACGCCCTGTGCGCTGGCGGTAGCGTCCCGCCCCGGGTAGCGAATCAGTTTGATGTGTTCGTTGGGCTTCTCGCCGTACAAGCGATCGAAAGCCTGCTCCGGCAGCGACAGCGCCAAAGCGAAAGCGCGCAGCAGCCGCAGCGACATGGCGGTCATCGCCTGTTGCCACTGCAGCAGCAGCGGTTTCAGCGTCGGCAGCGCCGCCGGCCACTGGTTTGGCCCCTGCAGACGCGCCCAGCGCGGGGTGTCGTCAGACAGCGTCAGCGCCGGGCGTTCGGCGCCGATATCGAACTGCTCACGCCAGTCCGGCTGGCCACGCGTCAGCTCCGCCGCCGCCCGGTTGTAACCACGAAAGTGCGGCGAATGCACCATCTGCACCGCCAATTTGTCGGCTTCCGGCAGCGCGAAGAATTGCCGCGCGCCCTGCTGCAGCCGCGCATTCAGCGCACTGTCCACACCGTGCCCGCGCAGATAGAAAAAACCGACGTCGCGGGCCGCCGCGCGCAAATCGTCAAGAAAGGCGCGCCGCCGGCGCGCATCGCCGTCAAGCTGCGAAAGATCCAGCAGCGGCAGCGTCTTCAGCGTCGTCAGGTGCGTCATCATGCGGTTCCTCTTCTTCCCCGATCGCGATCGGGCTGCCGTACAGGCGAATAATCAACATTGTCTCTCTCCAGCGGGTGGCTGCGTTTGCCTCATAGTTATCACCGCGCTCGCCGGGGCGGCCAATATTGTTGCGTTCTAAGTTATGCAAACGTTCAACAAACTGTCGCAAAACCGTCATCAATGTTTCTTATGCTCTGCGCAATTTCGCCGACGCCGCTGGCTGGCGATGGGCGCTATCCGCTATCCTGTAAACGACCTCATACCCTGCCTGCCGGAGAAATACTGATGGATTTAGCCTTATTCGACCTGGATGAAACCCTGATTGACGATGACAGCGCCAGCCTGTGGATCCGCTGGCTGGTCGGCCAGGGATTCGCGCCGGCGGAGCTGGAACTGCAAGAGCAGCAGCTGATGCAGCTCTATTATCAGGGCAAGCTGTCGATGGAGGACTATATGCAGGCCACGCTGGCGCCGCTGACCGGCCTGAGCGTGCAAACCGTAGCCGGCTGGGTGCAACGCTACATTCGCCGCGATATCCTGCCGCGCGTCTACCCCGCCGCCCGTGAACGCCTGCAGTGGCACCGCGAGCGCGGCGACTGCATCCTGGTGATCTCCGCCACCGGCGAGCACCTGGTGGCGCCGATCGCCGAACAGCTCGGCGCCGACGATGCGCTGGCGATCGGCGTGGAAATCAGCGACGGCCGCTTCACCGGCAACACCTACGGCACCATGACCTACCAACAGGGCAAGGTGATCCGCCTGCAACACTGGCTGGCGCAGCATCCGCACCTGAAATTCGAACACAGCCACGGCTACAGCGACTCCCTCAACGATAAGGCGATGCTGCAATTCGTCGACAGCGCTACGGTGATCAACCCCGACAGCGAGTTGAGCGCGCTGGCGGCGGAACACGGCTGGGAAGTGTGCCGCTGGGAGCGCTGAGCGGCAGGCAAAAAGTGCCCTGCGGTGTGACAAAAAGCGCGTTGTGGCGTAGGTATTAAGGGTCTTTAATCCGCTAACGGAGTTATCCCATGCTGACCATTTGGGGTCGTGAGAATTCGAACAACGTCAGGAAGGTGCTGTGGTGCGCCGCCGAACTGGGGCTGAGCTATACCCACATCAACGCCGGCGGCGCGTTCGGTAAGGTGAACGAAGAGAGTTACCGCGCGCTGAACCCGAACGGCCTGGTGCCGCTGCTGCAGGACGATGACTTCGTGCTGTGGGAATCCAACACCATCGTGCGCTACCTGGCGGCGAAATTCGGCGACGCGACGTTCTATCCGCAAGATCTGCAGGCACGCGCCGCCGCCGAGAAGTGGATGGATTGGACCACCTCGACCATCGTCCCGGCCTTCACCATCGTCTTTTGGGGCCTGATCCGCACCGCGCCGGAATTGCGCGACATGGCGAAAATCGAAGCGGCGATCGCCACGCTGGAAAAACACTTCGACGTCATTGAACAGGCGCTGGCACATCAGCCTTACCTCTCCGGCGATGCATTCGGCTTCGGCGATATTCCGCTCGGCAGCTTCGCCTACGCCTGGTTCGAGATGCCGATCGCCCGCCGTTCGCGGCCGAACATGGAGCGCTGGTATCAGCAGCTGCGCGCTCGCCCCGCCTACCAGCGCGGCGTGATGAGCGAACTCACCTGATCGCTGCGGGGCGTTACGACGCCCCGACTTTCAGCAGCTTGCCGTCCCGCTCGTCCGTCAGCAGATACAGGTAGCCATCCGGCCCGCTGCGTACCTCGCGAATGCGCTCGCCGCGATCGCCCAGCAACCGCTCTTCCGCCACCACCTTGTCGCCTTCCAGCGTCAGGCGAATCAGCTCCTTTTGCGCCAGCGCGCCGATGAACAGCGAGTGCCGCCAGGCGGGGAAGCGCTGCCCGTCATAAAACGCCATGCCGCTGAGGCCGGGCGAAACCCGCCAATAGTGCAGCGGCTGTTCGGTGCCGGGCACCCGTTCCCCCCTGGCCTCCGGGATCGGCTGGCCGGAATAATTGATGCCGTAGGTGGCCAGCGGCCAGCCGTAGTTTTTACCCGGCTGCGGGAGGTTGAGCTCATCGCCGCCGCGCGGGCCGTGCTCGTGCTCCCAGATCGCGCCGCTCCACGGGTTCAGCGCCAGCCCTTGCGGATTGCGGTGGCCGTAGGACCAAACTTCCGGCCGTTTGCCGGCCTGGCCGACCCAGGGGTTGTCCGGCGGCACTGCGCCTTCGGCGGTCAGCCGCACCAGCTTGCCCTGCAGCTTGTCGGTCTCCTGCGCCGTCGGCCGCTGGTTGTTTTCGCCCAGCGCGATAAACAGGTAGCCCTGCCGGTCGAACGCCAGCTTGCCGCCGAAGTGATTGCCGACCGACAGCTTGGGCAACTGGCGGAAGATCACCTTGAAGTTTTCCAGCCGCGCGCCGTCTTCGCTCAAACGGCCGTAGCCGACCGCCGTGCCGGCTTTGCCGCCCTCGCCCGGTTCGGCGAAGCTGAGGTACACCCGTCGGCTGGCGGCGAAGTCGGGGGCCGGCAACACCTCCAGCAGGCCGCCCTGCCCCTCGGCGTAAACCTGCGGCACGCCGGCGATCGGCGGCGACAGGCCTTTGCCCTGCTGCCACAGCCGCAGCCGGCCGGGCCGCTCGGTGATAAGCAGGCCTTGTTCCGCCGGCAAAAAGGCCAGCGACCACGGGTGTTCCAGGCCGTCTTGCAGTTGGCTAACCGTCGGCGCGGCGTGCAGCAGGCCGCTGCACAGCAGCAAACCGGCCAGCAAAGTCAATCGGGGCATGGCATCCTCCTGGAGGTGAAATGACCCGTTTAGTGTAGCCCACTCAGCGGGCGCGGTCGTTTGCATTACATTTCAACAGGTTGCCTTTTGGCCGCAGTGTGCTTAAGTTAACGCATCACCCAGGAGGAATCATGGACATTACCGTTACCGACGCGATTGACGAACACACCCTCGATGCGATCAGGCAAGGCCTGCGCGCTTACAACCTGCCGCATATCGACGCCCGTCACCGCAAGCCGCTCAGCGTCTATGCGCGCGACGAGGCCGGCACGGTGATAGGCGGGCTGACCGCCGAAACCTGGGGCAACTGGCTGAGCGTCGAGTGGCTGTGGGTGGCGGACTCCCAACGCGGCAGCGGCCTCGGCGGCCGGTTGATGCGCGCCGCCGAACGCGAGGCGCAGGCACGTGGCTGCCGCTACGCTCGCCTGGATACCTTCAGCTTCCAGGCGCGGCCGTTCTACGAAAAACTCGGCTATCAGCTGCAAATGACGCTGAAAGAGTATCCGGTGGAACATGAGTGTTATTTTCTCACCAAAACCCTGACTGATTAATGGATGGACGGATGGACAGCAAAAGCATGGTGGTGAACTGTGTGGCGTACAAAGCCGGCCAACGGCTGGGCGAAGTGACCATCGACGATATCAGCGAGGTGGTCAAACAGCCGGACACCTTCGTCTGGCTGGGGCTCCGGCAGCCGGAACCGGCGTTTATGCGCAAGGTGCAGGAGGAGTTCGGCCTGCACGATCTGGCGATCGAAGACGCGCTGTGCGCGCACCAGCGGCCGAAGCTGGAGACCTACGGCGATTCGCTGTTCATCGTGGTTAAAACCGCGCAGTGGGGCGAGCACGACGAAATCGAATACGGTGAAACCCACTTCTTCGTCGGCAAAAACTTTCTGGTGACGGTGCGCCACGGCGCCTCGCCCAGCTACGCGCCGATCCGCGCCAAGGCGGAAGAGAACCGCAAGCAGATGTGCCGCGGGCCAGGCTTCGCCCTCTATTCGGTGCTGGACTTCGTGGTGGACAACTACCGCAGCGTGGTGGCGCGCTTCGAGAGCACCATCGAGAACATCGAAGCCAACATGTTCCAGTCGGAATTCGATCAGGCGGCGATCGAGAACGTCTATACCCTGCGCCGCCATCTGCTAGCGCTGCGCAACGCCGCGCTGCCGATGGATGAAATCTGCAACCAGCTGATCCGCCTGCACGAAGAGGTGATCCCGAAAGAGCTGCGCGCCTACGTGCGCGACGTGCAGGATCACGCGCATCAGGTGGTCAGCAATATCGACGACATGCGTGAAATGCTGACCAACGCCATGCACGTCAACCTGGCGCTGGTGACGGTCAAGCAGAACGAAGTGGTGAAACGGCTGGCGGGCTGGGGCGCGATTTTGGCCATTCCGACGGTGGTCTTCAGCCTGTACGGCATGAACTTCGCCGACATGCCGGAGCTGAAGTTCCCGTGGGCCTACCACGCCACGCTGGGGGTGACCGCCGTCGGCTGCATTTTCCTGTATCAGAAGCTGAAGAAATCGGGCTGGCTGTAAGCGCCAAAACGGCGGCTGTTGCCGCCGGCAAAAACCCTCTGCGGGGCAGCCCGCCCCGCCGCTTCAGTACAGCGTCGGCCGCCGATCGCGATGCACGTGATTGTGGCGGCCGATGCGCTTGTCATCGGCCGTGCCGATATCCATCGATGCCAGCACCATGCCTTCGCCCGCCAGGCTCTGCGTCAACGGGTAACCGTCGGCGTCGACGATCACCGAGCCGCCGATCCACGCAACGCCGCGCTCCGTTTCGCAGCGATCGCACACCGCGATGAACAGCCGATTGACGGCGGCGTTGGCCTGCGCCTTCACCATCTCCGCCGGCCGTTCACCCTGCGGGCGCGGCGCCAGCGGCCAGTTGACCGGCGCGCACAGCAGCTGAGCGCCGGCCAGCGCCGGCAGCCGCACCCACTCTGGGAATTCGAGATCGTAACAGATCATCACCGCCAAGCGGCCGAAGCGGGTCTCGACGACCGGCGGCGGCCGATCGCCGGCGGTAAAAATGGTGCTCTCTTCATGCCACAGGTGCGCTTTGCGATAAATCGCCCTCACCCCCTGCACATCGATCAATGCCGCGCTGTTGGCCACCTCGCCATCGGGCAGGCGCTCGCAAAAACCGACGACGATCGCCACATCCAACTCGCGCGCCAGGGCTCCCCACAGGCTGAGGCTCGGCCCGTCTTCGGCCTCGGCCAACGCGCGCGCCTCCGCCTTATCGCGCAGCACGTAGCCGCTGTTCACCAGCTCCGGCAGCACGATGACGTTGGCGCCGCACTGCGCCGCCCGGCGGATCGCTTGGGCGGACAGCGCCCGATTGTGTTCCGCTTCCCCGACCCGCAACGCTAACTGGCAGCATGCGACGCTGATTTTTTCCTTCACTCCCGTTCTCCTTCCAATAAACCCTCGCAGCACAACGCCACCCGCCGTTCGGCTTCAAGATCGAGCTTCCGGCACATCACGACATAAACGCTCCCGGCCACCAGCAGGCCGACCAGAAAAGCGATATCCGCACCGCCCAGTAAAACAGCAAAGGGGCCGGTGTAAAAGCCCAACGTCATGAACGGCACCATCGCCAGCAGGCCGATCGCGTAGGCCGTCAGGCCAGGGCGCCCCCAGCGGCCGTAGATCCCCGCCGGGTTGAAGATTTCACCGATCGCGTAATGCCCGCCGCGCACCACGTAAAAGTCCATCAGATTCACCGCCGTCCAGGGCACCAGGAAATACAGCATCAGCAGCACGAAGGTGTTGAAGCTGGCGAGATAGCTTGCCGGGATAGCCAACGCAACCGCAAACACCGTCAGGGCGACGACGCCAATGCCGATCATGCGTAACCTCAACGTCGGCGTCACTTTACGGAACGCGTCAATCGCGCTGAGGCTGGTCAGCATCGCGCCATAACAGTTGACCGCCATGATGCCGACCAGCGAGGGCACGGCGATCAGCACGGCCAGCGTGCCAAACCCCAGGTAAACGGCATTACCCACCGCCTGTACGCTGCCGATCGCATCGGGGGCCGGTATGGCTGAAGCCAGAAATGCGCCCAGCGACATCAGCCAAAGCGCCGATCCGGCCGCCCCCAGATAAGTCCAAAAGATCACCTTGGCAGACGGCGTTTCCTGCGGCAGATAGCGCGAATAGTCGGAAACGTACACCGCGTAGCTGATCTGGTAGCCGGCGGCGGCCGACAGCTGAATCAAAAAGGCCGCCCACGAGAAATGCCCGGCGCCGACGGCGGCATCCATCCGCAGCGACAACGCGGCGCCGATCGTCAGCACGCCGAACACCGCCATCATCACATAGGTCAGCCAGCGCTGCACCGCATGCAGCATATCGTGGCCGACGATCGCCAACAGCACGGCCACCGCGATCAGCAACGCATACCAGGGCAGACGGTGGCCCGGCAGCACCGTGTTGATCGCATCGGTCGCGAGAATAACGTTGAACACATTGAAGCCGATGTAAACAAACACCACGGCGGCGAAGGGCACGATGGCCCCACGCAGGCCAAATTGGGCCCGCGACTGGATCATCTGCGGCAGCCCCATGCGCGGCCCTTGGTTGGCATGGCACGCCATGAAGAACGTGCCGAACCCTACGCCGGCGGCAATGGCCAGCATCGAATAAAGCGCACCCAGCCCCAGCGCCGGGCCGGTGAAACCGACCACCATCGTCGTCAAAACGAAATTACCGGTGAACCAAAACGGCGCCTGATGCCAAACCTTGCCATGCCGCTCGTGACGGGGCACATAATCTATCGAGCGCACTTCAATTTTTGGGCGTGACGCCACATTGCGATTGTTCATGTTCCACCTCGTCGCGATCATTAGCCTCGTCTCAACGCTCGGTTTGCGGCTGCAGCTGCGCTGCCGGGCGGCTCAACAGGCTGCCCAACACGAAGGCGATGCCGCCGCCCAGCAGGCCGCCGTAGATTGGGCTGTTGGCGTCGATGCCGTGCCAGGCCATCAGCCCCACCACGCACAGGCTGCCGGTCAGCATGCTGGCAATGGCACCGGCGCTGGTGGCGCGCGGCCAGAAGATCGCCCCCACCAGCGGGATCAGCATGCCGCCCACCAACAGGTTGTAAGCCAGCGTCAGCGCCGCCAGCACGTCGCGTACCACAAACGCCAGCCCCAGCATGACCACGCCCATGAGAAGCGTGGTGAAGCGCCCGGCGGCCAACCCGCCGGAAGGTTTGCGCCGGATGGCCGGCAATACGTCCTCCAGCGCGATGGTGGAAGAGGCCAGCAGGCAGGCGCTGGCGGTGGACATCAGCGCTGCCAACGCCGCGGCGGCCACCAGCCCGCTGACACCGACCGGCAACACCGCCTGCGCGATGGCGGCAAAGGCGCCGTCGGTGTTGCTGAGCGACGGCAGTACGATCTTGCCGGCCATGCCGATCAGCGCGCCGGTCACGCCGTACAGCACGCAATAGACGCCCGCCCCCAGCCCGGCGAAGCGCGCCACGTTGGCGCTGCGGGCGGTAAACACCCGCTGCCAAATGTCCTGGCCGATCAGAATGCCGAAGAAGTAGATCAGGAAGAACACCAGAATGGTGTCCACCCCGATCGACGACAGTTGATAGTAACCGGCGGGCAGCAGGCTGGTGAAGGCTTCCCAGCCGCCGGCCTTGACGATGCTCATCGGCATCAGCACCAGCATCATGCCGACGGTCATGATGATGAACTGAATGATGTCGGTCAGCGTCAGCGACCACATGCCCCCCAGCGTCGAATACAGCACCACCAGCCCGCCGCCGAGCAGGATAGACGCGCTAAACGACAGGCCGAACATCACCTGCATCACGCTGCCGATGGCGATGATCGAGGTCACCGCCACCATCAGGTCATACGCCAGCATGATCGCGCCGCTGGTGACCCGCGCCGCCGGGTGATAGCGTCGCGACAGCACCTGGCTGACGGTATACAGCTTCAACTTGAGCAGCGGCTTGGCCAGCACCAGGCTCAGCACCACGATGCCCAGCCCGAGCGCACCGCACAGCCAGACGCCGGAGATGCCGTAGGTGTAGCCGAGTTTGACGCTGCCGATGGTCGACGCGCCGCCGAGCACCACCGCCGACAGCGTGCCCAAATACAGCCCCGGCCCCAGATTGCGCCCGGCGACCAGATACGCCTCTTTGGAATTGGCGCGGCGAATGCCCATCCACCCCACCGCGCCTATCACCAGAAAGTAAAACACCACGACCAGCAGATCGAGATTCATGGGTACCTCCACTCCGTTGTTATTGTTATCAGGGGCCCCGACGCAACCGCTCCGCCGGTAGGGTCAGCGCACCGGCCTCAGCGGGCCGGCAGCACGCACAACATTTCAAACAGCAGGTTGGCGGCCAGCAGCGCCGTGTTGCCGGAGCGATCGTAAGGTGGCGACACCTCCACCACGTCGCCGCCCACCAGGTTCAGCCCGTGGCAGCCGCGCACGATCTCCAGCCCCTGCCAGACCGACAGCCCGCCGACTTCCGGCGTGCCGGTGCCCGGTGCGAAGGCCGGATCCAGTCCGTCGATATCGAAGCTGAGGTAAACCGGCGCATCGCCCATCTGTTCACGGATCTCCGCCATCAGCGGCGTCAGCGACCGGTGCCAGCAGGCCTCGGCCGGCACCACGCGGAAGCCCTGGCGCCGTGACCAGTCGAAGTCGTCCGCCGCATAGCCGCTGCCGCGCAGGCCAATCTGCACCACCTTTTCCGGCGCCAGCAGCCCCTCCTCGAACGCGCGGCGGAAGGTGGTGCCGTGCGCCAGCTGTTCGCCGAACATCTCCTCGTTGGTGTCGGAATGCGCATCGACGTGGATCAGCCCGACCGGGCCATGCCGACGGGCGACGGCGCGCAGCACCGGCAGCGTCAGCGTGTGGTCGCCGCCGAGCGTCAACGGCATGCAGCCGTGCGCCAGGATCTCGTGGTAAGCCGCCTCGATGCGCTGCACGCTGTCCGCCAGGCTGTAAGGGTTGATGGCGACATCCCCCAGATCGGCCACCTGCAGACGTTCGAACGGGGCGGAGCCGGTGCCCATGTTGTAAGGGCGGATCATCACCGACTCCTGGCGGATCTGGCGCGGGCCATAGCGGGTGCCGCTGCGGTTGGAGGTGCCGATATCCAGCGGAATGCCGACAAAGGCGGCATCCAGACCGTGCGCCTGGTCGGCCGCGGGCAGGCGCATCATGGTGGGAATACCGGCAAAGCGCGGCATGTCGTTACCGCTTTGGGGTTGGTTCAGCATGGCGTTTCCTTGTCTTGATCTGCGATGAATTGAAACATTTGAGCAACATTCGCAGACTACCCCGTTGGCCACCCCGGCTACCATTCCCGCTTTTGCATGTAAACATCGAAAAACGCGATGCAACTAACTTATTGAAGTATTGATTTTTATTTCCACTTCATGCCATAAGGAAGGCCATATCTTCAGCGCCGCCCCTATTTTTTCGATGTTAAAAATGGGTTAACCGGCCGACGTTCTGCGGAGGGGGAATGCTCACCAACCTAAGCGATATCGATCTGAAACTGCTGCGGGTGTTCGTCGCGGTGGCAGAAGCCCAGGGCGTCAGCGCCGCGCAGGAAACGCTGCTGATGAACCAATCCACCATCAGCACCCACCTGGCCTCGCTGGAAACCCGGCTGGGTTTTCGCCTGTGCCAACGCGGCCGCTCAGGCTTCCGGCTGACGCCCAAGGGCGAACGCATGCTGATCGCCTGCCGTTCGCTGTTCAACGCCGCCCGCGACTTCACCCGGGTCAGCCAGTCGCTGAACGGCCTGCTGACCGGCGATCTGCAGATCGGTCTGGTGGATAATCTGGTTTCGCTGCCGGGCAACCCGTTCAGCCAGGCCATCAAACACTTCCAGCGCCGACATCAGGACGTGCAATTGCAGTGCCGCATCTGTTCACCGAACGAGATTGAGCAGGGGCTGCTGCACCGGCAGCTCGATCTGGGCATCGGCTACTTCGGCCAACAGTTGGAGGCGTTGCGTTATCAGTCATGGCTGGAGGAGACGCAGGCGATCTACTGCAGCGCGGATCACCCGCTGTTCGCGGTGGAAGAACCGGAGCGCGAGCAGATTGAAAACGCGCGTTGGGTCAAGCGCGGCTACCTGCTGGCGCAGCAGCTGTGCCCGATCGCGCCGCCTCACCTGGCTGCGGTGGCCCACCATATGGAAAGCGTCGCCCATCTGGTGCTGAGCGGTTCCTGTCTCGGCTACCTGCCCACCCACTACGCGGCGCGCTGGGTGGAACAGGGGCTGCTGCGGCAGCTGGGCGGCGCGGCGCTCTCTTACCGCGCCACGCTCAGCCTGGTCAGCCGCCCTGTCCAGCCCGACGAGGCGTTGAACGCGCTGCTGGAGGATTTGGCGCGCGCCGCACGCCAATCGCCTCATCGCTGAGAGGCCAGCGCCCGATTCATGGCAAACAGCGTGCCGGTTAAAGACAGGATGAGGAGCCCGATAATGGCCCAGGCAAAAGAGGCCGCTCCGCCCTTGTCGAGCAGCATGCCGCCGATCGCGCCACCGGCGGCCACGGCGGTATTCCAGCCCGTCGTATACATGGACTGCGCCATATCGGCCGCGCGGCCGGAAAGGCGTGACAATGCCGTCTGCGTGAGGGTGGCGAAACCGCCGAAAGCCACGCCCCACAATGCGACCGCGAGATACACCATCGGCGCAATCCTTCCGCCACTGGCCAGCAGCACGGCGGCGAGGGCAAAGATGACGATGCTCATCACCGTAAGAGATTGGACTCGTCGATCGACCAGCATCCCGGCGACGCCCAATCCGGCAATCGCGCCCAGCCCGAAGATAAACAGCACGATATCGACCCGCTCGGATAACCCCGACGGCTTGAGGAAAGGCTCCAGGTAGATATACAGAATGTTGTGGGCAACGATGAAGGTGAACACCACGAACAGCACGGCGCGGATCCCGCATTGCAAGAATACGCCGCTCAGAGACGGGCGATGCGCCTTAGCCTGGCCGGGGAAATCCGGCACGATGGCGATGATCCACACCACAAGCATCAGCGCCATCAACGTCATCAGGCCAAAGGCGCCCTGCCAGCCGATGGCTCGGCCAAGCAACGTGCCGAGCGGTACGCCGAGCACCAGCGCCAGGGTGGCGCCGGCGCCGGAGATCGCAATAGCGCGGCCGCCAAGATGGGCCGGTGACATGCGCACGGCGTAACCGGCCAGCAAGGACCAAACGATGCCGCCGAAAACGCCGGCGAAGAAACGCGTCGCCAATGAGACGTGGTAATCATGCGACAGCGCCGTGACGAGGTTGACGATGGCAAAGCCGCCGATCGCGCTCAAGAGCAAGGGGCGGCGCCGCATGCCCTGCGTCAATGCGGTGAGCGGAATGGCGGCGACCAACGCCCCCACCGCATAGGCGGTGATGAATTGCCCCGCCAGGCTTTCAGACACGCTCAAATCGCCCGCGATCGAAGAAAGCACGCCCGCCGGCATGATCTCGGTCAGCAGCGTGATGAAAGCGGCCATCGCCAACGCCAGCAGGCCCCCCAGAGGCAACCGCTCGCTGCTCGCGGCAGGCGCAGATATCGTCGTTTGATTCATCAATCACTCCCCATTCAAAGATGTTTCCGCCCATTGCGGATGACGTTTGCATCATGCTGCCCACTCGCCGATAAAAGAAAAACAGGCTAAAGTGAACAACACTCATGACATAAAGGTCATCAATAGAATGGAAGCCTATGGAAAGCTTGGGTTCTCTCGACGTTTTCGTGCGGGTCAGTGAAAGCCGCAGCTTCACGGCGGCCGGGCAACAGCTGGGGATCTCCGCGTCGGCGGTCAGCAAAACCATCGCCCGGCTGGAGGAACGGCTCAGCGTGCGGTTGTTTCACCGCTCCACCCGCACGGTCAACCTGACGCCGGAAGGCGCCTTGTTCCTGGAAAGGTGCCGACGCATTTTGAGCGAGGTGAAAGACGCGGAAGCCGAACTGTTGCAAACGCGAGGAACGCCCCAGGGTAAGCTGCGCATCAGTCTCCCGTCGCTGGGCACGCTTTTCATGCCAAAACTGGGGGACTTCAAGCGCCGCTATCCTGAGATCGAGCTGGATATTGATTATTCGGATCGGCTGGTTGACGTGATTGAGGAAGGTTTCGATGCCGTTATCCGCAGCGGCACCCCGAGCGATTCACGGCTGGTTGCCCGTCGGTTGGGGACCTGCCGCAAGGTTTTCGTTGGCGCGCCAAGCTATTTCAGCCAAGCGGGTATGCCGAGCAAGCCCGAGGATCTGACAAGCCATGCCCGTTTGCATTATCGCTTTCCCAGCACCGGCAAACTGGATGTCTGGCCGCTGGGGGACAAGACGGAGATGATCCCCGAACGGCCGGCCAGCATGGTGACAAATACCCTCGATCCGCAGGTGTGCTTCGCGGAGCAAGGGCTCGGCATCGCTTATTTGCCGGAGATCGCCGTGCGCAGACAGCTGGAACAGGGCAGCCTGGTGACGGTTCTGGATGAATACGACCGCGAGAACATGGTTTTTCATGTCCTCTGGCCGTCGGGCCGCCACCTGTCAGTCAAAATCAGGCTGTTCGTCGACTTTGTGACGAGCCACCTTTTCCCGCTTTAAACGACGTATGCTGCCTTAACTGACCGGCATGCGCGCCGGATCGGGATACTGGTACTCAAACCCCAGCTCGTTGCAGATACGGTTGCCGTCCACCAGCCGCTCATCCTGCTCCGCTTCGTCGGCGAACTGCGGCGGCTCCAGGTGCAGCTGCTCGGCCAGCGCCGGATAAAATTCGCGTTTGGCCGGATGACGCGGCGCGCACAGGTTGTACACGTGACCGCCCTTCGGCAGCTTCAGCAACAGCTGGATGGCGGCGATGACGTCGTCCTGGTGCACCAGATTCACCCCCTGCGAACCGCCCTTCACATCGAGCTTGCCCGCCAGGAAGCGACCGGGGTGACGATCGGCGCCCACCAGCCCCGCCAGCCGCAGAATGTCCACCGAGGTGTTCGGCAATTCATGCAGCCAGCGCTCCAGCTCGGCCAGCACCCGGCCCGACGGCGAGACCGGCCGCAGCGGCGACTCTTCGCGCAGCGTGCCGGCGGTTTCGCCGTACACCGAGGTGGAACTGGTAAAGATCACCCGCGGCACGCCGAAGGCCATCGCGCTGTCCACCAGCATGCGCACCGCATTGAAATAGTTCTCGCTGCCTTCGACGGTGCGGCGAGCGGGCAGCGTCACCACCAGCGCATCCACACGCAGCAGCGATTCCAGATCGTCCGGATCGCACACCAGCTCCGGCGTCAGCTCCAGTTGATAGCATTCGATGCCGCTCATGCGCGCGGCCTCGACGCCGTCCGGCGTGGTTTTGCTGCCGACCACATCATACCCGCGCCCCATCAGCGACAGCGCCAACGGCATGCCCAGCCAACCCAAACCAATAATGGCTACCTTTTTCATCCTCTTCCTCTCCTGAAGATCGCAGCGCCCTACCCCTAAGGCTACGCCACTGCGCACGGCGATACAATCTGCCCGGCTTAAGGTTAGGTAAAGCCGTCTGTGGCTAATAACCTAACCTGTTTCAATAAATTAAATTTATGACGTTAAAAAAGGGTTGCGCGGTGGACAGCGGATAGTTTAGCTTAATTGGCATACGGTTTTTACCGGCTTTTGATTAGAGAAAAACACCATGACACGCGTTCAGTTCAACCACCATCATCACCATCACCCTGACTAGTCTTTCAGGCGATGAGTGCTGGAAGACGGTTTGTTAATCTTCCAGTGGCGCGCAGAACGCAAGAGAGAGCCCTCGGAAGATTTCTTCCGAGGGTTTTTTTTTGGCTCCGGACAGACAGAAAAGAATAGTTTTTACAATAAATTCATAAAATTACAGATTAAACAGAGGTTACCATGCTGGACAAGACACGTTTACGGATCGCAATGCAGAAGTCGGGCCGCCTGAGCGATGAATCCCAGGAGCTGCTGGCGCGCTGCGGCATCAAGATCAACCTGCAGCAACAGCGCCTGATCGCCTTCGCGGAAAACATGCCGATCGATATCCTGCGCGTGCGCGACGACGACATTCCGGGCCTGGTGATGGACGGCGTGGTCGATCTGGGCATCATCGGCGAAAACGTGCTGGAAGAAGAGCTGCTCAGCCGCCGCGCTCAGGGCGAAGACCCGCGCTACTTCACCCTGCGCCGCCTCGATTTCGGCGGCTGCCGCCTGTCGCTGGCCACCCCGCTCGACGCCGAATATACCGGCCCGCAAAACCTGCAGGACGCCCGCATCGCCACCTCTTACCCGCACCTGCTGAAGCAATACCTCGACAAGCAGGGCGTGCGCTTTAAATCTTGCCTGCTGAACGGCTCGGTGGAAGTGGCGCCGCGTGCCGGCCTGGCCGACGCCATCTGCGATCTGGTCTCTACCGGCGCCACGCTGGAGGCCAACGGCCTGCGCGAAGTGGAAGTGATCTACCGCTCCAAGGCCTGCCTGATTCAGCGCGACGGCGAAATGCCGGAAGCCAAGCAGCAGCTGATCGACCGCCTGATGACCCGCATTCAGGGCGTGATCCAGGCGCGCGAATCCAAATACATCATGCTGCACGCGCCGAGCGAGAAGCTGGACGAGATCGTCGCGCTGCTGCCGGGCGCCGAGCGCCCGACCATTCTGCCGCTGGCCGGCGCGCAGAACCGCGTGGCGATGCACATGGTGAGCAGCGAAACCCTGTTCTGGGAAACCATGGAAAAACTGAAAGCGCTCGGCGCCAGCTCGATTCTGGTGCTGCCGATTGAAAAGATGATGGAGTAACGCCATGTCGACCTTCAACACGCCGATCGATTGGGCAACGTGCAGCGCCGAACGCCAGGCCGAGCTGCTGATGCGCCCGGCAATCGCCGCTTCCGATAGCATCACCCGCACGGTGAGCGAGATCCTCGACAACGTGAAGGCCAACGGCGATCGGGCGCTGCGCGACTACAGCGCCCGTTTCGACAAGGCGGACGTCGCCGCGCTGCGCGTCAGCGCCGAGCAGATCGCCGCCGCCTGCGCCCGACTGGGCGATGACATCAAACAGGCGATGGCGGTGGCCGTCGCCAACGTGGACACCTTCCACAACGCGCAGCGACTGCCGCCGGTGGACGTCGAAACGCAGCCGGGCGTGCGCTGCCAGCAGGTGACCCGCCCAATCGGCTCAGTGGGCCTGTATATTCCCGGTGGATCGGCGCCGCTGTTCTCCACCGTGCTGATGCTGGCGACGCCGGCGCGCATCGCCGGTTGCCGCCGGGTGGTGCTGTGCTCGCCGCCGCCGATCGCCGATGAGATCCTGTATGCGGCGCAGCTGTGCGGCGTGCAGGAAGTGTTTCAGGTCGGGGGCGCGCAGGCGATCGCCGCCCTGGCGTTCGGCACCGAAAGCGTGCCGCGCGTGGCGAAAATCTTCGGGCCGGGCAACGCCTTCGTGACCGAAGCCAAGCGACAGGTCAGCCAGCGTCTCGACGGCGCGGCCATCGACATGCCGGCCGGGCCTTCGGAGGTGCTGGTGATCGCCGACGCCGGCGCCACCCCGGCGTTCGTCGCTTCCGATCTGCTGTCGCAGGCCGAACACGGCCCGGATTCGCAGGTGATTCTGCTGACGCCGGACGCGGCAATGGCGCAGGCAGTGGCCGAAGCGGTGGAAAGCCAGCTGGCCGAGCTGCCGCGCGCCGAGACCGCCCGCCAGGCGCTGGCGAGCAGCCGCCTGATCGTAGCGCGCGATCTGCCTGAGTGCGTGGCCATCAGCAACCGCTACGGCCCGGAGCACCTGATCATTCAGACCCGCAATGCGCGCGAGCTGGTAGACGGCATCACCAGCGCCGGCTCGGTGTTCCTCGGCGACTGGTCGCCGGAGTCCGCCGGCGATTACGCCTCCGGTACCAACCACGTGCTGCCGACCTACGGCTACACCGCCACCTGCTCCAGCCTGGGGCTGGCCGATTTTCAAAAACGCATGACGGTGCAGGAGCTGACGCCGCAGGGCTTCAGCAACCTGGCCGCCACCATCGAGACGCTGGCTGCCGCCGAGCAGCTGATCGCCCACAAGAACGCCGTGACCCTGCGCGTCGCCGCCCTGAAGGAGCAAGCATGAGCATCGAAAAACTGGCACGCGCCAACGTTCGCGAGCTGACCCCTTATCAATCGGCGCGTCGCCTCGGCGGTAAGGGCGACGTGTGGCTCAATGCCAACGAATACCCGATCGCGCCCGAGTTCCAGCTGACCGCGCAAACCTTCAACCGCTATCCGGAGTGCCAGCCGGCGTTGGTGATCGAACGCTACGCCGCCTACGCCGGGGTGAAGAAAGAGCAGGTGCTGGTCAGCCGCGGCGCCGATGAAGGCATCGAGCTGCTGATCCGCGCCTTCTGCGAGCCGGGTAAAGACGCCATCTTGTTCTGCCCGCCGACCTACGGCATGTACGCCGTCAGCGCCGAAACCTTCGGCGTGGAGCGCCGCACCGTAGCCGCCAAAGAAGACTGGCAGCTGGATCTGCCGGCCATCGCAGACAGCATGGACAACGTGAAGCTGATCTACGTCTGCAGCCCGAACAACCCGACCGGCAACCTGATCGATCCGGACTCTCTGCGCAACCTGCTGGAGCTGGCCAAAGGCAAGGCGATCGTCGCGGTGGACGAAGCCTATATCGAGTTTTGCCCGCAGGCCTCGGTGGCCGGGTGGCTGAGCGACTATCCGCACCTGGCTATCCTGCGCACGCTGTCGAAGGCCTTTGCGCTGGCCGGCCTGCGCTGCGGCTTTACGCTCGCGAACGAAGATCTGATCGCCCTGCTGCTGAAAGTGATCGCGCCTTACCCGCTTTCGACGCCGGTGGCGGATATCGCCGCGCAGGCGCTGAGCGAAGAAGGTATCCGCACCATGCGCCAGCGCGTCACCGACATTGCCGCCACCCGCAGCTGGCTGCAGCAACAGTTGGAAAAATGCGCCTGCGTCGAGCAGGTTTTCGCCAGCGACAGCAATTACCTGCTGGCCCGCTTCACCGCCTCAAGTAATGTGTTTAAAAGCTTGTGGGATCAGGGCATTATCTTACGAGACCAAAACAAACAGCCCGGGTTGTCCGGCTGCCTGCGCATCACCATAGGCACCCGCGACGAATGTCAACGCGTGGTGGACGCCTTGTCCGCCCAGCCCGGTGCCAACCAGACTCGCCAGGAGCCAATGTGAGCCAAAAAATCCTCTTTATCGATCGTGACGGCACGCTGATCGCCGAGCCACCGGAAGATTTCCAGGTTGACCGCCTGGACAAGCTGGCGCTCGAGCCGGACGTGATCCCTTCCCTGCTGGCGCTGCAACAGGCGGGGTATCAGCTGGTGATGATCACCAATCAGGATGGGCTCGGCACCGCCAGTTTCCCGCAGGAAACCTTCGACCCGCCGCACAACCTGATGATGCAGATCCTCAGCTCGCAGGGCATTCAGTTCTCCGATGTGCTGATCTGCCCGCACCTGCCGGCGGACAACTGCGACTGCCGCAAGCCGAAAACCGCGCTGGTGAAGGGTTACCTCGAACCCGGCGTGCTGAATGCCGCCCACAGCTACGTGATCGGCGATCGACCGACCGACGTGCAGCTGGCGGAAAACATGGGCATCCAGGGGCTGCGCTACCAGCGCGGCGTGCTGGGCTGGAAAGAGATCGTGCGCCAGCTGACGCTGCGCGATCGCCATGCGCGGGTTAATCGCGTGACCAAAGAGACGCAGATCGACGTCAACGTCTGGCTGGATCGCGAAGGCGGCAGCAAGATCAAAACCGGCGTCGGCTTCTTCGATCACATGCTGGATCAGATCGCCACCCACGGCGGCTTCCGCATGGAGATCGACGTCAAAGGCGATCTGTATATCGACGATCACCACACGGTGGAAGACACCGGCCTGGCGCTGGGTGAAGCGCTGAACAAGGCGCTCGGCGACAAGCGCGGCATCGCCCGCTTCGGCTTCGTGTTGCCGATGGACGAATGCCTGGCGCGCTGCGCGCTGGATATCTCCGGCCGCCCGCACCTGGAGTACAAGGCCGAGTTCAACTATCAGCGCGTCGGCGATCTCAGCACCGAAATGGTCGAGCACTTCTTCCGTTCGCTCTCTTACACCATGGGCTGCACGCTGCACCTGAAGACCAAGGGCAAAAACGACCACCACCGGGTCGAGAGCCTGTTCAAAGTGTTTGGCCGCACGCTGCGCCAGGCGATCCGCGTCGAGGGCAATACCCTGCCGAGCTCGAAAGGAGTGCTGTGATGAACGTGGTGATTTTGGATACCGGCTGCGCCAACCTGGCCTCCGTCACCTACGCGGTGCGGCGCCTGGGCTATCAGCCGGAGGTGAGCCGCGATCCGGAGATCGTGCTGCGCGCCGACAAGCTGTTCCTGCCGGGCGTCGGCACCGCACAGGCGGCGATGGATCAACTGCGCGAGCGCGATCTGATCGAACTGATCAGGGCCTGCACGCAGCCGGTGCTGGGCATCTGCCTCGGCATGCAGCTGCTGGCGGCCAGCAGCGAAGAGAACGGCGGCGTGACCACGCTCGGCCTCATCGATACGCCGGTCAAGCAGATGACCGACTTCGGCCTGCCGCTGCCGCACATGGGCTGGAACCAGGTGTCCGCGCAGGCGGGCCACCATCTGTTCCGCGGCATCGATGACGGCGCCTACTTCTATTTCGTTCACAGCTATGCGATGCCGATATGCCCCAGCACCATCGCCCAGGCGAACTACGGCGAGCCCTTCACCGCCGCCGTGCAAAAAGACAACTTCTTCGGCGTGCAGTTTCATCCAGAACGATCTGGAGCGGCCGGCGCGCAACTGTTGAAAAACTTTCTGGAGATGTAGGCAGCATGATTATTCCGGCTTTGGATTTGATCGACGGCAACGTGGTGCGTTTGCATCAGGGCGATTACGGCCAACAGCGCGACTACGGCAACGATCCGCTGCTGCGCCTGCAGGACTATCAACAACAGGGCGCCCAGGTGCTGCACCTGGTCGATTTGACCGGCGCCAAGGATCCGGCGGCGCGCCAGATCCCGCTGCTGCGCAAGCTGTTGGCGGGGGTTGACGTACCGGTGCAGGTCGGCGGCGGCATCCGCAATGAGCAGGACGTCAGCGCCCTGCTGGAGGCCGGCGCCACGCGCGTGGTGATCGGCTCCACCGCGGTGAAACAGCCGCAGTTGGTGCAGGGCTGGTTCGAGCGCTACGGCGCCGACGCGCTGGTGCTGGCGCTGGACGTGCGCATCGATGCGCAGGGCGTGAAACGCGTGGCTATAAGCGGCTGGCAGGAGGATTCCGACGCCACGCTGGAACAGGTGGTGGAGCAGTTCCTGCCCTACGGGCTCAAGCACGTGCTGTGCACCGACATTTCGCGCGACGGTACGCTGGCCGGGTCCAACGTGGCGCTGTATCGGGAGATCGGCCGCCGTTATCCACAGGTGGCCTTCCAGGCCTCGGGCGGCATCGGCAATCTGGACGACATCGCCCAGCTGCGCGGCAGCGGCGTTGCCGGCGTGATCGTGGGGCGCGCCCTGCTGGAAGGTAAATTTAGCGTTGAGGAGGCGATCGCATGCTGGCAAAACGGATAATCCCGTGCCTGGATGTTAAAGACGGGCAAGTGGTGAAAGGCGTGCAGTTCCGCAACCACGAGATCATCGGCGACATCGTGCCGCTGGCGCAGCGCTATGCACAAGAAGGTGCGGACGAGCTGGTGTTTTACGATATCACTGCCTCGAGCGACGGCCGGGTGGTGGACAAAAGCTGGGTATCGCGCGTGGCAGAGGTGATTGATATTCCGTTCTGCGTCGCCGGCGGCATTAAAAGCGCCGAGGACGCCAGCCAGATCCTGTCTTTCGGCGCCGACAAAATTTCAATCAACTCGCCGGCGCTGGCCGATCCTGAGCTGATTAGCCGCCTGGCGGAACGCTTCGGCGTACAGTGCATCGTGGTAGGCATCGACACCTGGTTCGACAGTGAAACCGGCAAGTATCACGTCAACCAATATACCGGCGATGAGAGCCGCACCCGCATCACCCAGTGGGAAACCCTCGACTGGGTACAGGAAGTGCAGCGCCGCGGCGCCGGTGAGATCGTGCTGAACATGATGAACCAGGACGGCGTGCGCAACGGTTACGATCTGCAGCAGCTGCGCCTGGTGCGCGAGGCCTGCAAGGTGCCGCTGATCGCCTCCGGCGGCGCGGGCACCATGGAGCACTTCCTGGAAGCGTTCCGCGATGCGGACGTCGACGGCGCGCTGGCGGCGTCGGTGTTCCACAAACAAATCATCAATATCGGCGAACTGAAAAGGTTCCTGGTTGAACAAGGCGTGGAGATTCGCGTGTGCTGACAGAACAACAGAGAAACCAGCTGGACTGGGAAAAAACCGACGGTCTGATGCCGGCCATCGTGCAGCACGCCGTTTCCGGCGAAGTGCTGATGCTGGGTTACATGACGCAGGAAGCGCTGGCGACCACCGAGCAGAGCGGTAACGTCACCTTCTTCTCACGCACCAAGCAGCGTCTGTGGACCAAAGGTGAAAGCTCCGGCCATTTCCTCAAGGTGGTCAGCATTACGCCGGACTGCGATAACGACACGCTGCTGGTATTGGCCAACCCGATCGGCCCGACCTGCCACCTCGGCAACAGCAGCTGCTTCCACCCGGCCGCCAGCGACTGGACGTTCCTCTATCAGTTGGAGCAGCTGTTGGCGGAGCGCAAGCACGCCAGCCCGGACAGCTCGTACACCGCCAGCCTGTATGCCAGCGGCACCAAGCGCATCGCGCAGAAAGTCGGGGAGGAAGGCGTGGAAACCGCGCTGGCCGCCACGGTCAACGATCGCGAAGAGCTGACCAACGAAGCTTCGGACCTGATCTATCACCTGCTGGTGCTGCTGCAGGACCAGGATCTGGATCTGAGCGCGGTGATCGGCCGGCTGCGCGAGCGGCATCAGAAAAAAGCGTGACGTTAAATTACACGCAATAAAAAAGCCGCCGGGCGTTAACCTCGGCGGCTTTTTTTATCGCTCAACGAGCGGGCTTATTCCATCCATTCGGTATGGAACACGCCTTCCTTGTCGATGCGTTTGTAGGTGTGCGCGCCGAAGTAGTCGCGCTGCGCCTGGATCAGGTTCGCCGGCAGCACCGCGGAACGGTAGCTGTCGTAGTAGGCGATCGCGGCGGAGAAGGTTGGCGTAGGGATACCGTTCTGCACGGCATAAGCCACCACGTCACGCAGCGCCTGCTGGTATTCGTCGGCGATTTGCTTGAAGTATGGCGCCAGCAACAGGTTGGCGATATCGGCGTCCGCCGCATACGCGTCGGTGATCTTCTGCAGGAACTGGGCGCGGATGATGCAGCCGGCGCGGAAGATCTTGGCGATTTCGCCGTAGTGCAGATCCCAGTTGTTTTCTTTAGACGCGGCTTTCAGCTGAGAGAAGCCCTGCGCGTAGGACACGATCTTGCCCAGATACAGCGCGCGACGCACTTTCTCGATGAATTCGGCTTTGTCGCCGGTGAACGGCGCCACTTTCGGGCCGGTCAGCACTTTAGAGGCAGCAACGCGCTGATCTTTCAGCGAGGACAGGTAGCGTGCGAACACCGATTCGGTGATCAGAGACAGCGGTTCGCCCAGATCCAGCGAGCTCTGGCTGGTCCACTTGCCGGTGCCTTTATTGGCGGCTTCGTCCAGGATCACATCGACCAGGTATTTACCCTCTTCGTCTTTCTTGGTGAAGATGTCTTTGGTGATGTCGATCAGGTAGCTGTTCAGCTCGCCCTTGTTCCACTCGGCGAAGGTTTCGGCCAGCTGCTCGTTGCTCAGGTTCAGCGCCTGCTTCAGCAGAGAATAGGCTTCGGCAATCAGCTGCATGTCGCCGTATTCGATACCGTTGTGCACCATTTTCACATAATGGCCTGCACCGTCTGCGCCGATGTAGGTCACGCAAGGCTCGCCTTCCGCAACCGCAGCGATTTTCTTCAGGATTGGCGCCACCAGCTCGTAAGCTTCTTTCTGGCCGCCAGGCATGATGGAAGGCCCTTTCAGCGCGCCCTCTTCACCGCCGGAAACGCCGGTGCCGATGAAGTTGAAGCCCTGGTCGGACAGTTCGCGGTTACGACGGATGGTGTCCTGATAGTAGGTGTTGCCGCCGTCGATCAGGATATCGCCCTTGTCCAGGTGCGGAGTCAGCGAGGCAATGGTTTTATCCGTCGCTTCGCCCGCTTTCACCATCAGCAGGATGCGGCGCGGTTTTTCCAGCGATTCAACAAACTCTTCAACGGTGTAATACGGCGCCAGGTTTTTGCCCGGGTTCTCAGCGATCACTTCGTCAGTTTTGTCGCCAGAACGGTTGAAAATGGAAACGGTGTAACCACGGCTCTCGATGTTCAGCGCGAGGTTGCGGCCCATTACCGCCATGCCGACAACGCCGATTTGTTGCTTGGACATTTAGGAACTCCTGTCTGAGGATGACCCTGCCGGCAACGTCGGCCAGCAGGTTTTGTGATGTGGCACACATGTTAACTCAGGATTGAGCCGGGTGGGTAGTGATTGGTGCGATAGGTCACATCACAGCACAAATTCATAGCAAGCAAACTCACATTTTGTTACATACATTGACAAAAAGGGAAGTCAATGAGGGGAAAAACTTTAAACTTGAAGTGAGATGAACTAAAATCCAGCAACCCATTTTTTGTGTAAAAAAAGAAAATGAAGCCTCTCTCTTCTCATCAAAAAAACTGTTTTGATGTTATTCGTATTTTTGCAGCATTCCTTGTCCTTTATTCGCATCATTTTGCTTTGAGTGGCAAAGCCGAGCCATCTTTTCTGGGCTTTGAAAGCTTTGGCGGATTGGCCGTTGTTATATTCTTTGGTGTTTCCGGGTATCTGATCGCTCAGTCAGGGATGAGAAGCGGGAGCTTTGTCTCGTTTATGGAAAAGAGAATAAAGCGAATATTCCCGGCGCTTGTCGTATGCAGCCTCGTTTTATACGTCGCCGTGGGCTTCGCGTTACAACCTGAAAGTGTCTTCACCAAAAGATCGTTGATTGCTGCGATTAACCTGGTCGCCTTGCGCGGGGCTGACCCCATCACTATGGCGCAGCATTATATTTATCCTAACGCGATAAATGGCAGCCTCTGGACACTGCCATTAGAGTTCGCTTGTTATCTCATTCTTGCCGTCGCTTTTTGCTTCGCAAAAAATATCAAGCCAATACTCGTCGTCCTGCTCTCCATGGTGGCACTCACTATTTATTTCCTGTCAAATCCAACGACACTTGGCTTTTATTCAATTTCGCTGCAACTGTTTACGCCACGAGCCGTCGCCTTCTTCTGCGGTGCATTAATGGCATTGACAGAAAGCAGTTGGAATAATAGAAACGCCAAGAAATTCCTCTTCATTTCAGGCATTGTTTTACTTTATGTACTGAAAGGGAGTTATGAATTGCGAGTTTTAGGCTACCTCATTATCCCAACATTGGTCATTATCATTGGCGTCTCGCTGACGGACAAACTTATCTATGGCCGATTTGATTACTCTTATGGCGTATATATTTATGCGTTCCCAGTGCAGCAAATCGTGATAAACCATACATCGTTAGGTTTTTACAGCAGTATGTTGTTCAGCGCTTTAATGACCCTGTTCCTCGGCGCTTTATCCTGGCATCTCGTGGAAAGACGCTTCCTGCGCAAGAAAGCGATACCGTCGGCCACATCAGCTATTAATACGGATGAACTGGCCATCAAGTAGTGCCAATAGCGCCGTTGAAAAGTCCCTCGTTCTCTTTACTATAAAAAAACCGGCGCTATAGCGCCGGTTTTTTAATGCAAGAAACTCACTCTCTGCTTCGTTAGCCGATGATCTCATGGATCGCTCTGCGCGACAGAATTCGCTTCACATAACGCTGCAAACGGTAAGGCACTAATTTTACGCCCCAGGCCAACGCCGGATGCTTGCTTAACCGCCACAGAATGGCCAGTAATTTCTCCTTACGGCCTTGCGGTGCGGCTGGCGTTACGGCAACAACTTCTACATAAGCAGAGGCGTAAACCGATGCCAGCAGCGCTTTATAATCGATACGCCCCAACTCGCTTTCCCGCAGCCAATCAGCCTGCAAATAACCGTCCCGATAGAAGTCCCCTACGCGTTCTGCCTGAGAAAGATCCAGCACTGCCGGCACATTAGCAGCTGCAAAGAAAGCTTGCGGATCGGTACGCAGAGAACGCCAGAGCTCGCACATCTTCTTGGCGGAAGTATCCCATGCTATCACCCGGCTATCACGACGGCCGACAACACGCTCGCCGAAAGCGCCAATGTTCGGAACAACAACGGGGATACCGTATTCGAGCGCGATGCTGAGCGTATAGCTATAAGTTTCAGGCCATTGAGCCGGGTACCAAATGACGTCCGGCTTGATCTCATCCAGTTTCTGCTGCAGGTCGCGGCTTGAATAGGCGCCATGACCTTTGACGGCATCGCACAGGGGGCGAAAAGCGTAGCCTAACAGATGAAACTCGATATCTTCGTGTTTCAAGTCATTGGCGACCTCATCCAGCATCAATGCGCCTTTTTCACGGCTGATCGCACCCAACACAAGCACCTTCAGCTTCTGCCCCACCTGATAGGTGGACTTGACTTCAGGATAAGGAGCGGCAACTTCGTAATCCGGGTGCCAGGCAATGACACTCTTTTGTGCGCAACTCGGAAAATCGCGCATAAAACGGACTTGCGTATCGGCAGAAGGGAAAATAACCCGCTCGGCGTTTTCGATCCACGGCAGCAGTTTAGCGCGCCATTGTTCTGCCGACATCCCACCCGGAATCGGATAGTGTTCACTGCAAAGTTTATCGCGGATAGCGATAACATCACCGGCAAAGATGCCGTTTTTATCGGTCAACGTCGGATTCGCGTTCACGAAATAGTAATCGTGAATCGTAATGTCATAGGTGCATGACAAGCTATTTTTCAGCTCGCCAATTTTATCGGCAACGCCGATCATATGATGGAAATGAATGTGCCCAACGCCAATAAAGCGCAGCAGGTTGACCAGCGTGTCATAACCATGAGCGACATCAATAATGAACTTCTCGCGGTACACTGCCTCGTTCGTATTTAACGACAACGCAACGCTGCGCCCTTCCTCTTCCGGTGTTAACAGCAGGAAATGCGCCTTATCTTTATAAAACTTGACCAACTCATGCAAATGTTGGGTAACGCCCCCACCCATCTTATGAGAGACCAGCAAGACTTTGCTGACGTCTTTCTTGGCCAAGATGCGCAGCAGCATCTGTTGGCGCGCTTTTTTGGCCGGATCGTGCGCAATGAAATCCATCACATCTTTTGTGTAGTTAGGATGGAGTTCGTTCAACAGCTCCAGCGCTCGCGTTTTGCGCGGGTTCTGTTCGCCAGCGAAGCTCACGCCGCCTTTGTGGTAGACAAAGACGTTGAGCTGATGGAAGTTAGGCCATCCGGCTTTTGCCGCACGCTGGCACCAGTCGTTTTCCTCGCCATAACCGCGGCCAAAGGTTTCGACGTCGAAATACCCCACTTCATTCAAACAATCCCGACGGATATACATGCAGAAACCGACACCGGTCGGCACTTCCACCAGGTTGTTTTCTCTGCCGTAAGTCGAGAACTGATCGTCCAGCTGCTGTACGTTCATTCCCATAAAGAGTTCATTGTCTTCACAGAAATTAGGGAAGCTGCAAATGGTCGCATTGTTTGAGAATGGTGTAATGCTGCCGACTCGGCTACGTGAATAAGCCGCTTCGCGAATACGCTCCAGCCAATCATTAGCGACCTCAACATCGCTATTGAGCAACAAGACATCCCGCTTTGGATTGAGCTTCATGCCGCGGTTCACCGTTGCTACAAAACCCAGGTTTTGTTCGTTTTCAAGCAGTTTAAAACGCGCCGTTTCAGCCCGCTCCCGTAGCCACTGAGTCAGCTCAGGCTCCGGGGAAGCATCGTTGATAACCACCAGCTGGGCCCAGTGCGGCAAAGTCGCCAGAGCGGACTCAATGCATTCCTGAGTCTCTTCCAATCCACCGTAGACCGGGACCACGACGTCGACGATGATCTCTTCAGATTGCTCACTGACCGTCGCCTCCAACGCGCCGACTTTTTCTTCCAGAGCGCCAATCTCAGCCTGTTTGGCTGCCAATGCCGAGTTCAAATCTTCAATTGTATTCATTAAGGTACAAACAGTCCTTTCAACACTTCCATCTTCGATAATGGAAGAGGCCTTTTTTTCCATTTCCGCATCACGCATGCCATCACCACGGGTAATATAATAATTGACGTGTTTCGTTATTATTTCCGCTTCATCCGGAGAGGAAAGCCGGAAACGAATATAGTTGATATCAAACAATAACTCAAAAGGCACCAAATAGGAGAACAAGTAGAAGGCAAGACGCTTTACCCTCTCTGTCTGATTGGCGACATTACAGAACGCGTATGAACAGTCACCCAGCACAGTCACGGGGACGTCCAATAACATCGCCTCCAGACCCACACTTGAGTTAATCGTCAGAATATGTTTGCAACGATGGATAAAGCCGATACTGTTTGCCGAATGGTCGATGACATCGTGCCCTGCCTGCAAGGTGAAGCGACTGCCTGGATGGCTGCGAACCAGCCGCTTTCCAGGGAAAGTGAACTCGGCATAGTCCAACAACGACTGGTTATTGAAAGAGTTGCTGAACGCGATGATATTGGAATCATTTTCAACCTGCAGCGCAATACCGACATCAAACTTGTCTTCCGCTCGGTCTTCACCATCTTGAGGCGCGTTTGGCATCACCGGAGCCGGGCCGGCAAAGAACTCGCGGAGTTGCTCCACTTGAGCGTTCATATTGAAACGGTAATCGCTACTCAAGTAGCGTCTTTCCGCCTCCGTATTACCGTTTACCCCGCTAAAGTCAAAATAAGCGGTCGACAAATACTCCGGCGAACGCAATGGCCCCAACTCAAGGTTAACAACTTTAATATTTCTTCTTTTCGCTGCCGCATTTAAGGAAGGGCAATTACACCATGTCAATACGCACTCGATGTGGTTTTCCTGGCTTAGCGCAGCAAACAGAGCCGCCTCAAGCTCAGGAATCACTTCAGTGATGAACTTCTTAAAGAGCGCATCGGGGTTGTTAAAACATTTTGCCATGTAGTGACTGAAAAAAGACTCATCAATCACACTGACTTTATGTCTATCACCCAGCAGGTTCAGGTCAGGCAATTGGAAGCCCAGACGCTTTTGCGAATCCTCCTCAAGCTCCCAACGCTTCTCACTTTCCCATTGCTCAAGAGAAGACTGGTAATCGTTGCCCATCATGAAATAAACGGGCTCTTTCATCGAGCTCAGGACGCGATAGAAAAACCACAAATAGGGTGCTTTAACGCCTCTAAAGGGGTACGCCGGTAAGAAAACACTGATCATTATGACACTCCATCGGCAACGATTTGGATTGGAGCATGGATCACGCCACCGAGCTCTCGCGAGGACCAGTACTTAATTTTTCCAATAGGCCTGCGCTGATCGAGCTCTTCTCGCTCGCCATTATTAAAGCACGCCAGACCGCAGTGGATCAGATAATCGCCGGCGTTAATCGGCAACTTGACTTTGTATTTCAACGTTTGCAAACCCGGTTGCAGCGTTAGAGGGTGCCCGGCGCCGATGTTGTTATCCCCCCAAATATCGCCCCCCTGAGCGCGAGAAATCGAGATACCCAAAACAACGTCGCTGATCGTCTCTGAGGCCGCCAGGGTAAAGTTAAAGTACAGCTCTTCACCCGATTTGACTAAAGGCTTGTCAGCCAGGGGGGTGCCATCACTTTTGATGACAGAGAACGACTCGATAATCGCCCGCGCACTACCAAAACGTTTCTCATCCACTTCCGCATTGATCGACGCCTGTTGCAGGGCTCGGAGCTCCTCAATCCCGTACCTGGCGGAAGAATCGACGGAAGAAGATACCACCGGTTCCTGTTTCTTTTCAGAAAGCAGCATCCCCTTTTCATAGGCTAATACCGCAGCCAGCACATCCGTCGTATCACCGATCAGTTGGCCGTCGCTCATGACCAGACAGCGGTCGGCGTATTCCAGAATGCTGCCGGTTGAATGGGTCACCATAATGATGGTTGTCCCCTGCTTCTTCAGCGCTTCCATCCTTTTAAAGCATTTATACTGGAATCCGATATCCCCTACCGCCAACGCTTCATCGACGATTAAAATCTCGGGATCAATACAGGCTTGCACCGCAAAAGCCAGGCGCACATACATCCCGCTGGAATAGGTCTTTACCGGCTGGTCGATAAACGCGCCAATATCTGCGAAATCGAGAATACTTTGAAACTTGCGATCGATCTCAGCCTTGCTTAACCCCAGTACGCTGCCGTTAAGGTAGACGTTATCTCGGCCAGTAAATTCAGGATTAAACCCCGCGCCCAGCTCCAGCAAGGCGGCGATTCGGCCATTGACGCTGATGTCACCTGTCGTCGGTGTCAGCGTACCGCAAATCATCTGAAGCAGCGTGGACTTACCCGCCCCATTTCTGCCGATAATGCCGACGGTCTCCCCGCGGTTTATCGTGAAGGACACATCCCTGAGGGCCCAAAACTCACGGAAATACGTACGGCTTTCTTTCCTCGCCACGCGCTGCAGTTTAGGGGCAAAGAACTGCTTCAGACGGTCGCGCGGACGAGAGTAGATTTGGTAGCACTTGCTTAAATTGCTAACCTGAATCGCAACATCGTTAGAGGACATCTGCAAACCCCTTTCTGGTTTTCTGGAAGAAAGCATAACCCAGCCAAGCCACTAACATCGCGGCTAACGTATAGACCGCCAGCCCGCTCCAGTTAGGCATCTGACCCCAGATCAAAATATTACGCGCTTGTTCGATAATAAATGTTAGAGGATTGAGCATAATCCAGATCCGATACTTCTCAGGCAGCGCAGTGATTGGGAAGAAGACCGGGGATAAAAACATCATTACAGTGGTAATGATTACCGTAGTCTGGCCGACATCACGGATAAATACCCCAAGCGAAGCCAGGATCCATCCCAAACCAAGGCAAAAAATGACCAGCGGCAAGAAAACCAACGGCACAAACACCAGCGTCCAGTGCAAATAGCCGTTGAACAGGAAAAAGGCGCAAAGCAAAACCAGCAGGCTGATCACGGTGTGAAACAGCGCTGCGCATAAGCTGATCACCGGCAGGGTTTCTAAAGGAAACACCACTTTCTTCACATAGTTGGTATTCCCCAAAATGATCTGCGGCGCACGGTTCACCACTTCAGCAAAAAAGCCATGCACAATCATGCCAACAAAGAGGATCACGGCAAACTGAGTGCGGCTTTCGTCTCCGCCGACGGACCAGCGAGCTTTAAAAACGACTGAAAAGACAAAAGTATAGACAACGAGCATAAACAAAGGGTTTAAAAAGGACCAGGCCAGTCCCATCGCGGAACCTTTGTAACGACCAATCACTTCGCGTTTGGTCATCTGCAGAATCAGCTGCTTGTAACCCCATATGTTACGCACCAAGGAGAGTGGCGATATCGGTTGATTTTTATGCGGATTGCTCATTCCCCTACCCCCGGTGTGATCACGGCAGCATGCGTCACCGCCATAAACTCATTAAAAATATTCATAATCAATACCTTAATACTTTTGACATACCGTCTTTACGCTTCTTCTCGCGGCGTATGCTACCGCTTGCGACCGTTTTCTTTCATAGGAATGCTCTTTAAGCATTGCTGGTTATACTGGCGGCGCTGACGATCAAAAAACCATCCCCACTTGCAAAAGTAGGCGACAGCTGAGCGCACATGATGGCCCAGCAACACCAGATTTTTATAGGACCCTTTGCCGAAGACATGCGTGATCAGCGCCCCCGAAAAGTACATGATATCGCTGTGCGATAAAGCCCTGCGACAGAGATCGACATCTTCCATGTACATGAAAAAACGTTCGTCAAACCCTTCCAGCTTTTTCAACAACGGGGACGCAATCAGCATAAAGCACCCCGACACGGTCGGCACGGCAAAGGTTGAATCATAATCCGCAGCCTGCAGCTCATAAGCGGCATCCATCTTAGCGCCTAAGCGGGGAATAAAGCGGCGCAACAGCAAATTCGCCGGCGTTGGCAGCAATCGGCAACTGTATTGAAAACGGCCATCGCTGTAATGAATCCGTGGAGAGACAAACTGATGTTTCCCTTCGCTGGCGAACCGATACAAACTCGCCAATGCCCCCATCTCAAAACTGATATCCGGGTTACAGATCAAAAAATACTCGCAGGAGTCCAGATAGCGGCTCATTGCCAGGTTATGTCCGTGGCCAAACCCGCCATTTCCCTCGGCAGAAATGTAGCTGATACGATCATTTTCCAAAGCATCAGCCCAATCTGCACCGCCATTATTGACCAAAACAATCTTTTCAACGCAGCGTTCGGCCAAGAGGGACGTCAAGGTGCCCACCACCTGCTCATAGCTGTGGTTGTATAAAACGATAGATGCAACGATCTGAAATTGAGATTTTTCTTGGTCTACAGCCATGCTGTATCTAGTTCCTAAACCCGTAATTTACCGCAGTCACAAAGTCATGCCATTAGGGTGGTTAAAAGACTGAACGTCAGGCCCATAAGCGATGTTAACGTTTCATCACCATGCAAAAACGCCAAAGGGGATAGTATTATCCCCTTTAATCTCATCCATTTGAAGGATCATCACTGAGATAATATCTTCTGGAGTACAATTTTAAGTTGCAGTTCCCATGGGCTAGGCTTCAGATCCAGCGCACAAATCTTGCTGGTGCTCAGAATCGAATAAGCAGGCCTGGATGCAGGCGTTGGATATTCATGGGTTGCGATCGGTTTGACATTCACCTGATGCGGATAATGACCTGAGTTCCCCGCCTCCCGGAAGATAGCGCAAGCAAAATCGAACCATGAAACCGCGTTATCGCCGCAGTAATGATAGATACCGTAAGGTAATTGAGGATGGGACAGCATAGCGATGGCCGTCGCCGCAATGTCTCCCGCATAGGTAGGGCAGCCGAACTGGTCGCTTACCACGCCCAATTCCCCCCTCTGTGCACCGACTCGCAGCATGGTTTTCACGAAGTTGTTGCCGTACTCGCTGAAAACCCAGGCCGTTCTGATCACTACCGTTTTCGGATTTGCCAGCAAAGCCGCATGCTCACCTTCGAGTTTCGTTTGCCCGTAAACGCTCTGGGGTGAACATGGCGTCTCTTCACAGTACGGTTCCGATGAAGTGCCGTCAAAGACGTAATCGGTCGAGATATGTATGAAAGGAATGTCTAACTTCGCCGCTGCTGTAGCCAGGAATCCTGGGCCGAGCGCATTGATCGCCCTGGCCTTTTCAGGCTCAGATTCCGCTTTATCCACCGCAGTATAAGCCGCAGCATTGATAATGGCATCCGGTACTAGCTGTTCAACCGCTGCCGAAACGGCAGCGGAGTCCGCGATATCCAATTGCTGGCTGTCCATCGCCATCAGGGTCCAATTGGCAGGGAAACGATCGATAATACAGCGTCCCAGCTGCCCCGCAGCACCAGTCAAAAGTACACGCATTAAAAAAGCTCTCTAAACAGTTTTCCCTGCAGATCCTTTGGCGACAACAGCGGATCGCTGATTGGCCATTCGACACCTACTTCCGGATCGTTCCACAGTAGGCAACCTTCATTACTTGGATCATAGTAATCAGTGCATTTATATTCAAAATCAGCCGAGTCCGAAACTACGACAAAACCATGGGCGAGACCAGGCGGCACCCAAAGTTGGTTTTTGTTCTCTTCAGACAAGTAGACGCCAACCCACTTTTTGAACGTCGGCGACTCAGGACGAATATCGACGACCACATCGTAGACCTCGCCGCGTACCACCCTTACCAACTTACCTTGCGGTTTTGCCGTTTGAAAATGCAATCCCCGCAAGACGCCACGCGCAGAACGGGAGTGGTTATCTTGTACGAACTCCGCATCAATGCCGAGCAGCTCCTGGTATCGGCTTTTTTGGAACGTTTCCAAGAAAAAACCACGCTGGTCGCCAAACACTTTGGGTTCGATCAGCTTTACACCTTCAACCTGCGTCTCTATCACTTTCATTAGAAATTTACTCACAAAAACGTTACCCAGAGACCTCGAATTATGCTTATAAACACGCGTCGCCACCGAGTTTACACTTCACGTTTGAGGTCTTTTTGAACGAACCTTAAACAAACTCGCGTGCATATGACAGAAATAATATAGGGTCCGCGAAGGTTTGAGAGACTAGCACAATTTGCAAAAACATCCGACACCGTAACGTAAAAAAATACGCTGAATCTGTGTGGTTCTTGTTCAAGGATAAGATTTAACTCAATGGTTTTAAAATGAAATATAGGAAATGTAGTAGAAAGTTTTGCTGTATTTTCTAGGAAGCTGGTTACAATTTATCAAGTATCGCTTACTGATTGCCCAATGGTCGTTTTGGCCCCACCATTTATCCTTTCCTATAAACGATGGGGGTAAACTGCAGGATCAGCGCTGAAAACCCTTAGGATTTTTCTTCTGCCAGTTCCAGGTATCGCGCATCATATCATCGAGCCCCCTGCGCACTTTCCACCCCAGCTCCTGATAAGCCAGATCGGCGTTCGCCCAGAAGGCAGGCAGATCGCCGTCGCGGCGCGGCAATATTTGGTAAGGGATCGCGACACCGGAGGCTTTTTCAAATGCCTGAACCATCGCCAGTACCGAGTGCCCTACACCGGCCCCCAGGTTATAGGCCTTAAATCCGTTGAGCTTCGGCAGATGATCCATCGCTTTCAGATGGCCTTCGGCCAGATCCATGACATGAATGTAATCACGCTCTCCCGTCCCATCGTTCGTCGGGTAATCCCCGCCGAAAATACCCAGCTTTTCCAGTTTGCCAATCGCAACCTGCGAGATATAAGGCAACAGGTTATTGGGAATTCCGTTAGGATCTTCGCCGATCAACCCCGACTCATGGGCACCTACCGGGTTAAAGTAACGCAAGGCAATAATCGAAAACTGCGGCTCAGCCTTGGCGAAATCCTGCAGAATCTGTTCCACCATCAGCTTGGACGTACCATAAGGGCTGGTCGTGCCGCCGATCGGCGTCGTCTCGACGTAAGGCACCGGCGAATTGGCCCCATAGACGGTGGCGGACGAGCTAAAGATGAACGCATGTACGCCGGCACGGCGCATCGCATCCAACAACACCAGCGTGCCAGTAACGTTATTCTGGTAGTATTCCAGCGGTTTACGCGTAGATTCACCTACCGCCTTAAGACCGGCGAAGTGGATCACGCTCGTAATCGAGTGCGCTTCAAAGATGCGATGCAGACATTCGGCATCCTGAACGTCCCCCTGGTAGAACACTGCGGATTTCCCCGTCAGCTTTTCCACGCGGCTTAATGACTCGGCAGAAGAGTTCGACAAGTTGTCCAATACCACCACGTCTTCGCCGCGCTCCAGCAAAGATAAAACGGTGTGAGACCCGATGTAACCGGCACCGCCGGTGACTAGAATTGCCATATCAACCCCTTATACTTCGGTAACACCCTTTGTTTGACAAAAGCACCCCATTTAATAATGGATGCATCATACAACCTTCTGAGCGCACCATGAAGAAAGAGCGGCAAAAGCCGCCCCCATCCTAGATCTTCAATGTACTAAGCGTTAAATTTTTGCAGCAAGCAGCGCAAGAATTTCATCAGTTTTCTCTTGCATCAGCGCAACATCAGCACGCGATTCGACATTAAGACGCACCACCGGTTCCGTATTGGAGGAACGCAGATTGAAACGCCAGTTTGCAAACGTCATGCTGATGCCATCGGTATAGTCCACCTCGTCGGCATGCGCTAAATAGTGTTGCTTAACGCTTTCGATAGACACGGCCGGCTGAGTCAGCTTGATATTGATCTCACCGGAAGACGGATAGGCGACAATGCGATCCTGTACCAGCTGCCCCAGAGTTTGTCCCTTCACGCTGACCAGTTCAGCGACCAGCAGCCACGGAATCATGCCACTGTCACAATAAGCAAAATCTCGGAAATAGTGGTGGGCGCTCATCTCCCCGCCATAAATGGCATCTTCCGCACGCATGCGTTCCTTAATGAAAGCATGGCCAGTTTTCGACATCACAGGTACGCCCCCGGCACCGGTGACCACATCGACGGTGTTCCAGCTCAGACGTGGATCGTGGATGATCTTCGCGCCCGGCTGTTTCTGCAAGAAGGCCTCCGCCAGCAAGCCGACGATATAATAACCCTCAATGAAATCACCTTTTTCATCGAACAGGAAGCAGCGATCGAAATCGCCGTCGAACGCAATGCCCATATCAGCGCCATGCTCACGCACCGCATCGGCAGTATCCGCACGACACTCAGGAAGCAATGGGTTGGGAATACCGTTAGGGAAAGTGCCGTCCGGCTGGTGATGCACCTTGATAAACTCCAATGGTACGCCCTGCGCCTTCAGTTGCGCTTCAATAGCATCGATCACATGCCCCGCCGCGCCGTTGCCCGAGTTGATCACCAGCTTCAACGGTTTGAAATTTGTCACGTCGACATAGGACAGAATGTGCTCTACATAAGCCCCCAACACGTCCTGGCGGACGTAGCTGCCGCGCATTGCTGCCGGTGTCTGAAACTGGTTTTTCTCCGCCAGCTCCTGGATCGCTCGTAGTCCGGTATCGCCGCTAATTGGGCGAGAGTCTTCTCGCACCAACTTCATGCCGTTGTAATCGATAGGGTTATGGCTGGCGGTGACCTCTACGCCACCATCCGTTTTTAAATAGGTCGTGGCAAAATAGATTTCTTCGGTCCCGGTTAAGCCGATGTCGATAACGTCAGTGCCCGCATCCTGTAAGCCTTTCGCCAGCGCCAGTTTCAGGCTTTCACTGGTCAAGCGTACATCGCTGCCCAATACGATAGACTTGGGCTTCAAATACTCGCCGTAAGCGCGTCCAATACGGTACGCGATGTCCTCATTCAGCTCTTCGCCCAATTTTCCCCGAATATCGTACGCCTTAAAACACGTTAACTTTCGCATTGCCAAACCCTTTCTCAAACTCTGCCATATCGATCTTGCAAACGTTCAATATCATCTTCTTCCAGATAGCGTCCAGACCTGACTTCGATCATTTCCAAATCGATTTTTCCTGGATTCTCCAACGTATGGACACTGCCCGCAGGAATAAAAGTGGACTGATTCTCCGATAGGAAAAACTCTTTATCATCAACGCTAACTTTTGCTGTCCCACTCACGACCACCCAATGTTCAGCGCGGTGAAGATGTCTCTGAACAGAAAGTCCTTCCCCCGGCCGTACAATAATCTTCTTCACCTGGAAGTGCGTGCCGCTGTCAATGTCGCAAATCTTTCCCCAAGGGCGGTAGGCGGTAGAATGCTGGCGAAAATGATGAAGATTACGCTTTTTAAGCTCATCGACGATTTTCTTAACATCCTGCACTTTATCTTTGTGAGCGATTAGCAGCGCATCATTGGTATTAACCACGATAAGGTTTTCCAATCCAATGGTTGCGACCAACGCAGACTCAGACGCAATGTAGTTGTCACTGGAGTCGATCGAGATAACCTCACCCACGTTGACATTGCCCAACCGATCTTTTTCAGAAACTTCCCACAAGGAGGACCAGGAACCGACGTCGCTCCAGCCCGCATCAATAGGGATCACAACGGCATCATGTGTCTTCTCCATCACCGCATAATCGATGGAATCACTTGGGCAATGTTTGAAGATGTCTTGTTCAACCCGGATAAAATTCATGTCGCGTTGACTTTTAGCCACAGACTGCTGAGTTGTGCTGAAGATATCGGGGCTGAACTGCCGCAGTTCCTGTAAGAACTTGGCTGTCTTAAACATGAACATACCGCTGTTCCAGCTATAATCACCGCTGGCAAGGTATTCGACCGCTTTCTCCAAACGCGGCTTCTCAACGAACGAATCAACTTTGAAACACGCATTGGACAGGTGGCCGCCACGTTTGATGTAACCGTATCCTGTTTCCGGATGCTCAGGAATGATGCCAAACGTGACCAGCTGGTTGTTGTCTGCAAACGACACTGCCGTCTGAATCGCTGCGTGGAAATTGTCCACTTTCGTGATCAGATGATCGGCAGCCAGCACCAAAAGCATGCTGTCTTCGTCTTCTTCAGCAGCAAGATGAGCGGCTAACGCCACTGCTGGCGCAGTATTCCGTCCTACGGGCTCTAAAATAATATTGGTCGCTAATTGCCCAATTTCACGTAATTGCTCCGCAACCAAGAAACGGTGTTCCTCGTTGCAAATGACCAGAGGAGAGGCAACTTCGATGCCAGACAGACCGGTCAAACGCTGTAACGTCTGTTGCAGCAGGCTCATACCACTATCATCAATAGACAAAAACTGTTTAGGGAACGATTCTCGCGACATCGGCCACAGACGACTCCCAGTGCCGCCGGCCATAACCACAGGAATTAGTTTGGACATTATCTACCCTTTACTCCGCCATATTTCCTAAACGAAGACGCCACATTTCACTGACATCATCATTCTAAAATTCATACGATCATCAACCAATCGCTACGTTTTTGCTAAAAGTATAAATTCCTCTAACCTACCGCCCTTTAACAGGAATTATGTTCAGAAATAAACCCGGCGAGTAAAAACACAGGAGGAACAACCAGTCGATAACATAACGTATTAACGAAAAAAAGAGCAGCTTGGCGCTGCTCTTTCAGATTAATGCTTATAGTGAAAATCCACTAGCGATTGCGGGCAAAATACTGCGCCACGCGCAGCACATCCTTCTCATCCAACGTGCCGGAGTCGCTCAGCAGGGTAATCCAGGACTTGATGTAGGTGTACTTGGCAGAGGCCAGATCGCGCTGGGCGCTATAGAGCTGCTGTTCGGCGTTGAGCACATCGACGTTGACGCGCTGCCCTGCCAAAACGCTCTGCCGGGTCGCCGTCACCTGCGTGGTCGCCGACTTCACCGCCAGCTCGTAGGCCGCCAGCTTGGCTCGGCTGCTGATGCACAGATTGAACTGTTTGCGCAGATCGTTCAGCGTCGAGCCAACCTGCGTGTCCATCTCAGCCATCGCCTGGCCGTAACGTGCCGCCGCCTGCCGCGTTGAGGCCGCCACACCGCCGCCGGAATAAATCGGCAAACTCACCTGCACCCCGATACTGTCGGTACGGTATTTCTGATTAACCGTGTTGTCGCTGCTGGAATCGTTCTCCGAATGCGAAGCATAGAGTTGCACACTCGGCATAAAGCCGGCGCGGTTTCTCTCTACCTCGTATTTTGCCGCATCGACGCCGTGGCGCGAGGCGGCCAGCACCGGGTTATTCTCCAGGGCGATCTTTTGCCACTCTTCAAACTTCGACGGGATCAGCGGAGCCACCTGGAACTTGCCCGGCCGTAAGACCTGCAGCTCATCCAGTTGATTCAACGGCACGCCGATGATCACCTCCAGCTCGCGCTGTGCGGCATCCAGCGCGTCGCGCGCCTCGATCACCTGTGCCTCTGCCAGGCTGTAGCGCGCCTGCGTTTCGGAAACGTCGGTCAACGTCCCCTCACCCGCGCTCATCAGCCGATCGTTCAACGCCAGCTGCTCTTTATAGGCTGTTTTTTGCGCCTCGGCCAGGGCGATTTGATCTTTGGAATAGGCCACTTCGACGTAGGCGCTGATCACCCTCACCGCCAGATCGAGCAGTTTACCGCGGTAGCGTTCATCCGACATCATCGTCTGCGCCACGCCGCCTTTGTAACGCGCATAGGCCTCATAATCGAACAGCGGCTGCGTCAACGTCACCGAGCTGGAGTAGCTGCGGTACTGCTGACGCCGCGTCGCTTCCGTAATGTTGCCAAAGAAATCGCTTTGCGGGTACTTCTGCGTTTGCCAGTTGCGCGGCGAATTCTGGTAGTTCAGCGATACCTTCGGCAGCAGCCCCGCCCTGCCGATATTTTCGTTCTCATCTCCCGCTTCTTTTTCTTTTATAGCCGCCCGGAAGGTCGGGTCCTTTTCTAATGCCAGCGAATATGCGTCTAAAATCCCTATCGAATAAACCGGCGCAGACATCGCAAACAAAAGGGTGCCGATAACCAGACCGGCAGCCTGTCGTTTTGAATGAATCAAAATTATTCCTCGGTTAATGAAGTATGAGCGCGATCCAAAATAGGTTTAAACAGATAGCTCAGCAGCGAGCGTGACCCCGTTTTCACGAACACTTCCACCGGCATCCCCGGCTTGATGTCCTCGCCACTGAGCATTTTCATGCCCTCCGGCGAGACCGTGACCTGCATCTGGTAGTAAGGTTCGCCATTGGTTTTGTCGACCAGACGATCGGCGGAAACCAGCGTGACCGTTCCCGGAATTTTCGGGGTTTTGTTTTGGTTGAAGGCGGTAAACATCAGATCCACCGGCAACCCGTTGTACACCTTATCGATCAGGTCGACTTTGAGGCGAGAATCCACCACCAATGTCGCCTGGCTGGGTACCACGTCCATCAGGTGGTCACCCGCTCCCACGACGCCCCCCTGAGTGAAGATATTCAATCCGACCACGGTGCCGTCCACCGGTGAGGTGATGGCGGTGTTGCCCAGATCGAAATCGGCCATTTGCAGCTTGTTGCGGAACTCGCTGGCGTCCATTTGGGTTTGCGCCAGCTGCGTTCTGACCTCGCGCTGATAGTCGGCGAAGCGCTGATCGATGCGTTGCTGAGATTCCTGCAGCTGCTTTTGCAGTTGGCCAATCCGCCCGACGGTTTCATCGATGCTGCTGTTCACCTCGGCGAACTGGCGCTGAATTTCCAGATAGCGGTTGCGCGGCAGGTAACCGTCCGCCGCCAGCTGTTTCATGCTGTTCATCTGCTCACGCAGGCTGGAGAGTTGGATCTGTTTGTTGGCGCGTGAGTCCTGCAGGCCTTTCAATTGGAAACGGATCCCGTCCATCGACTGCTTATAACCGTCAATTTCACTTTGCAGCCCTTGGCGACGGGAGGCGAACAGCTGCGTCTGCAGCGCAATGATCTCCGCGACACGTGGCTGATCCTTAACCTGAGCGAAAACAGGGGAAAAAGTGACCTTGCTCAGACCGTCCCGTTCAGCCAGCAAGCGCCCTTCGGTCGCCAGCGTGGTGTAATACTGATCGCGCAGCGAATCGACCTGCGCCTGTGCCTGCACCTGGCTCAACTGCACCAGGACTTCGCCGGCTTTCACCTTGTCGCCGTCTTTCACCACGATATTTTTGATGATGCCGCTGGCCGGTGCCTGCACCGTTTTACGGTTGCCGGAAACGGTTACCGATCCCGGCGACGCGACCCCTTTGTCCAAAGGTGCAAACGCCGCCCAGGCCAAGAAACCGAACACGCCCACACCCAGCGCCAACCACCCGAGACGGGTATAACGGCGCTCATCCAGCGGGATCTGTTCTGAGTACGAGTCATTCGGCTCGCCAATATGCGTAGACATACCAACTCCTTTGACTGCCGGCGACGCAACGGCGCCGCCAGGCCAGTTCACGGCTTAATTAATTTGAGTTTTAGGAACATCGCCTTCATCCGGCTCGGAGTTCACCGCACGCACCGCCTGCGTAGGCACCTGCGCTTTTTGCGCATTCGCCAAGGCCTGCAGCACCTGCTGCGTTGGGCCAAACGCATTGACGTTCCCGTTAACCAGCAGCAACAGCTTGTTGGTCATCGCCAGCAGATTGGTGCGGTGCGTAATCAGGATCACCGTCTTATTCCGCTGTTTAAGGAACGTAATGGCCTGGTTCAACGCCCGCTCGCCGGCATCGTCCAGATTGGAGTTGGGTTCATCCAGCACGATAAGAGAAGGATCGCCATACAGCGCGCGCGCCAAACCGATACGCTGTTTCTGACCGCCGGAAAGCCCGGCGCCCCCGCTGCCAATAACCGAATCATAGCCATTGGGGAAGCGCAGAATCAGCTCATGCACCCCGGCCAACTTGGCGGCCTCGATCACTTTCTCCGAGTCCAGCTCGTTGAAGCGGGCGATGTTCTCCGCGATGCTGCCGGCGAACAGCTCAATATCCTGCGGCAGATAGCCGATGTAAGGCCCCAGCTCGTCCTTGTTCCACTGGTAGATGTCGGCGTTGTCCAGGCGCACGATGCCTTCGCTGACCGGCCAGATGCCGACCAGCAGACGCGCCAACGTCGACTTGCCGGAGGCGCTTGGCCCGATAATCCCCAGCACGTCTCCCGGCTGAATGGCGAAGCTGACGTTATGCAACACCGCGCTCCCCTTCGAGCCGGGCGGCGTCGCGGTCACCCCTTCAACGGAAATCACCCCTTCCGGGCGCGGTAGCGACATGGCGGTACCACGCGGCGGATGCTGCTCCAACAAGCGTACCAGGCGCTGGTAAGCCAGTTTGGCGGAGCTCCAGCTTTTCCAAACGTTAATCACCTGCTCGATAGGCGCCAACGTGCGCCCCATCAAAATGGAACCGGCGATCATCATGCCCGGCGTGATGTGCCCATCGATCGCCAGCCAGCCCCCCAGGCCCAAAACCAGCGACTGAAGCGACAGACGCACAAACTTCGTGATCGACGTGACCCGTGATGCCCGTTCGCTGGCGATGCGTTGGCTGTTCAGGAAGCGCTGATGCAAACTGAACCAGCGCCCCTTCAGGTTGGGTAACATCCCCAACGCTTCAATCACTTCGGCATTGCGCAAGTTGGTGCTGGCCAGATTGCCCGACATGATTGAAAGCCGGCTGGCATCCGCCAACGGTTTCTTCGACACCACTTCGTTGATCACCGCCAGGGCGATCAACAGCAAGGAGCCCACCAGCGCGAACAACCCCAGCCAAGGGTTAAACAGGAAAATCACCAGCAGATAAATAGGGAACCACGGCGCATCGAAGAAGGCGAACAGCGCACTGCCGGTCAGGAATTGACGCACGTTGGTCAGATCGCTCAACATCTGGCCAGCATCGGAAGAGCCGTTCTTTAAATTCGCCTCGTAAGCCGCCGTATAGATACGCGTATTGAGACGCATATCCAGCTGGCTGCCGATGCGGATCACCACCATGCTGCGCACGTATTCCAGCAAGGACATCATGCCGAACATACCCAGCATGATCAGCGTCAGCATTAACAGCGTGATTTCATTGCGAGAAGGAAGCACCCGGTCGTAAACCTGGAGCATGTAAATGGAAGGCACCAGCATTAACAGGTTAATAAACGCAGTGAATATACCAACGGTCCAGAAGACTTTACTGCGCGTCCGTATAACATCCGCAATTTCGTTGCGCGGGATAAATTGATTCACGTTCTGCCCTTACATCATGTGCACTGTCAGTCCAATCCGCATTGACCTCTTCCCTAAAGAAATTCCTAAAAAAGAATTATCCCGAGAAGACTCACCCCAAAGAAATGCCCGAGACTGCAGATACTTTTGTTAACTATAGGTAGAGAAAGTGAAAACCGGCAAGGTAGGGTATAAAAAAAAAGCCGGTCATCACGCCTTAAAAAGGCATGATAAAACAGAATGATACGGGAAAATGAAAAAGCAACGGGAAGATAACGAAATGGAATAACTTAGAGAGGATGATGCTGCTCACAAATTTAAACATGCGGGGGAATAACCTCCCCCGCATTATTTAAAACTCAATAGTTCCACAGGGAATTATTGGCTGTTGTGGTTTTACTCTTAAGCGTAGTGCAGAGTATCCACCAATTGCTGGTGGTTCTGGCCAGTCAGGTAAATGACGGTATCGTTAGCATCCAGCGTGTGGTTATTGTTATTGTCAATAATCACATAGGAGTCAGCATTGTTACCTGTACCACTGAACACCACCGAGGCCACGCCCACCTTCGCCGTCAGCGAGTTAGGATTGCTCAGGCCCAGGATGCCGCCCAACAGACCGACAACGCCGGTAGTCAGACCGCCAACCAGTGAACCTAACAGCGCATCCAACGTATCTGAAGCGCGAGTACCGTAATCCGCCACCGCGGTACCGGTGTTGGACAGGGTCAGGCCGGAAGCCGCATCCACGATTTTGTCTTTCGCAGTGCTGAAGTCGGTGATGGTGACCCCCGCCTGCGAAGTACTGGATTTCAGATCGTAGATATTCGCCCCGGTGCCCCCGGTCAACGTGGTGTTACCCAGTACGTTGAAGCTGTCGGCCGTGGACGTCCCTTCTACCGTCAGTTGGTAACCGTTCAGACCCAGCGTGTTCAGCAGCGGGGTCAGCAATGCGGTGGTAACCGCACTCAGTGGCAACGCGTTCAACAGCTGCACGATAATACCGTCACCGGTACCCGCATGGCTTGAATCCAGGTTCAAACCGCCGGTATTGGTAGAAGCGTTAACGTCACGAACGTTGCTGAAGCCGCTACCCAACGTCAAGTTCAGCGCATGGTCACCGGTCACGTTGACAGTCTGAACCTGCGCATTGGTGCCTGCCAGGGACAGAATGTTGTTGAACGAACCGGTACCGCCGGAAGCCACGTTCACCGTCGTCAGCGCGGTGCCCAACAGCGCACTGCTGCTGCTGTTCAGGCTGATGGCGCCGGCATTCACGTTCGCCGAGCTCACTGCATCAAAGTTGATGTTAAAGTGGTCGGTGGCGTTTTGGACGAAGGTGAAGTTCAGCGTACTGGCTGAGGTCGCATCGCCTTTCACTTCCAGCTGTGCGGCGTTACCGCCGGCAGCGTTGATGACGTTGACGTTAGCCAGGCCGGAGATCACGAACCCTTGCGCCCCCAGGTTGGTCGCCGCTGCGTTCTGGGTGACCGTACCGCCCGTAGTACCTTCTACCGTAGACGTGCCGTTGGTCAGGCCAAAGTCGAAGGTGTTGGTTGGCGTAGTGACGCTGGTGGTGGTCGGTGAACCAATCAGCGGTGTCGTAATCAGCGTACCGACAGACTTACCGATATAACCGGTCAGATCAATCTGCTCAAAGTTCGAGAAGTTGTTGGCGTTGCTGGTCACGGTGCTGGTGCGAACGCCCAGGGCGTTCTGGTTGGTCACGACGGTTTTGGTGATGAAGTTGGCAGAGATGGAATCCGTGCCGGTACCGCCGTCAGCCTTGACGGTATTGGCAACGGTGTTCGCACCGCCGGAGACCGCGTTACCCGCCCAGTGCAGGCTGTCGTTGCCGGCGCCGAGGTTAAACTGTGCGGTCCCGGTCGCGATGTTAGCCGTCGAAGTCACGACCACGTTGTCTGAACCGGAGCTGGCGTTCAGAATGACGTTGCCGTTGTTGACAGTCACCGCCACGCCAGGGTTGACGCCGTTATCAGACAGGTTCACCGTCGCTGCGCTGGTGCCGTTGATGGTCAGGTTAGCCAGATGATCGGCGAACTTCAGGTTGACCGTCGCAGCCGCACCGGCATTAAGAACGGCCGTAGTCAACACTGCCGTCTCCGCATTACTCAGCACATGACTGGTTCCCGTATTCACGGTACCTGTCGCGTTGCCGCCTGCAGCGGTGACAGAAAGATTCGCAACCGTTTTATACAACAGGCTTGAACCGATATCGAATTCAAAGGCATGCTGCTGCGTTACCGTGGTGGCATCCGTCGCCACGGAATTACGCAAGTCGTTAATAATTGCCTGCGTGATCACACCACGGTCAGAACTCAGAGCACTGTAGTTGGCAATCTGAGCCGCCGTGGCGGCAACACCATGCACAGCCGTAAAGACGCTCTGAATGTAAGAGTCGGTGGTCATCCCAGCAACTTTCTTAACGAATTCAGTGGAATTCAGCAGCGATGAGATCAGCGAGCTGTAAGAGGTGCCGGAAGCCAGCGCCTTGCTCCAAGTATCCAGCGCACTGGAGTCAATCAGACGGTCAGGAATGGCCAGGTAGATTGCAGAGGTTTGCTCCTGATACGACAGCGCAGGCAATTGCCCGACTGCGTAAACCGTCGTCCCAGCCTGGAAATGCTGCTGTGCAACCAAATCACCAGCAGCCACGGTACCTTTCAGCGTATTGATGATATTAAGCACGACCTGAGCGCGGCTGGTGCCCCCGCTCAGTTCGGCTAGATAAGTTGCACTTTCCGCTGAGGTTGGCGCACGTTCATAACCGAACTGGAATAGGCGAGCGACGAAGTCTGTATCGCTCAGGCTGGAGATGTAGCTACGATCGTTGATGGTAACTTGCGCAGCCGTCAATGCGCTCAACGATCCGTTATTAATATGCGAACCCCAGTAGTTAATGGCATTTGCATCCTTGGTCGTCCCCAGTACCTGGCAGATAGCCAGATAATCGGCCGCACCGGTTCCTGATGCCGCCGCAGTGATAACCGACGGGAATAGCGCTCCCTTGACCGTATTATCAAATGCACTTGCTTGCGTCACCGTCGTTGCGTCGCTGCCGGTATAGTTCAGCAAATCGCTGACAATAGAGTTGATCATTTGCGGGACAGTCTGCCCCGAACCCAGCAATGTAGAAAGCTGTGCCGGCGTTGGCGCCACCCCGTGAACGTTGGTGTAAATAGTTTGGATGATTTCGCTGGTCGTTTTACCGGAAAATCTGGCCTGACCATCGGCGCCGTTGAGTAAGCTAGTTGCAAAGGCATCCGCAGTCAGAGTATTGGTCATGAACTGCTGACCGTAGTAATCCAAAGCCGAAGCCACCGCGCTCTTACCCAAAATCGCGTATGTGATTGATGCTACTTTATATTGCGCTGCTAGAGAAGCCATACATAAACTCCAAATTATTATATAAATAACATGGGAATACCCCCCGCAAATTCAAAAAGAAAGCGGGAAATGTAATTAAAAGCTTAATTTTCAAACGCTAAACAAAGACTGTTCGCCAACCCCACCCCTACGTCGGTTTCTGGTAAAAATAAGTAAAGTACCCATACACAATTTAATCAAGGTACTAGGATAATTTTTATATGGAAGCGTATCAGCATGTAAAGATAGACCACACAAAAAGAGCCAGTAAGGACGGGCATTACTAAATAAATAATAATTCCATCCACAAGAATAACCTTCACTTCGACAATAAAAAAATAAAACCCTTTGTTTTCATCGTGATAGGTGAAAATAATTACTATCAAAAAAAATAATCACACATGAAATAGTTTTATATCTAAAATCATTGACGATCAAATAAAAAGGTAAAGATCATCGTTCTTAAAAGATAGATATAAAAAAACGATATAAGAATTTTATTAGGTTAGAAAAGAGAACAAGGACATTGGGGGGGTGAAAATGAGAATAGATAGGATTTCAATCGGGAAGGATGGCTTAGAGCGGAAAAAGAAGGGACGTAACGGATGATGACAACCGGACCCGCAGGCCCGGTCAACACAACAGATGTCAGATAGTTCGCTTCAAGAGGGGGAGCTTACTGCAGACAAAAGCACATCCTAAAGAGAGGCAGAAGACAACGATAGTCGCTAAAGGAATAGTGATCAGAGGTAAGTAGGATACCGGTTTCAGCCCCAGTGCGTTTGAAACATCCAAGAGAATCGGGTGAATCAAGTAGACACCAAGTGTCAGACTAGCCACCGTTTTAAGCTGGTGGTCACTGAGGAGGGGTATATTGATAACCTTTAACAGCTGGAAAGCTGAAATCGACATAATAATCACAGTGATCGAAAGATATGTATATGGGTATAGCCCAGGCACATTACCTAAGTTAACCGCGCAGTAATAATACCACAAAGCCGTTACTGCAATCGAAACAACGAATAAACACAACCAGACAATGGAAGGGAATATCCTTTCATCTTTCAAAAGATAGCCCAGGATAAAGTAAGGAATGTAAGGTATAAACCATACAATAAAAACAGAGTTAATAACCATGTCATGTGGGTTGCTGAAATACGAGTTTAAACAGGATATTGCCAGCAATGTCAGACAGAGCAACCATAACGCTTTCCGATCAGATGCAGCAACGACCTGTCTGATAAAGGGTGTTACAAAATAGAGCCCCAGAATCATAAAGAGGAACCACATATGAAAATAGGGTTTTCCCGAAAGCAAAGCAAAAAAAATCTCCTGAATAGATTTAGGATCACCTTTTAACATGTTTCTTGAAAAATCCCAAAGCATGTAGAAAAGTGACCAAAAAACCAGAGGGGAAAGGATTCGGGATGCACGTTTTTTATAAAAGACACCTAAAGGCTCTGCTTTCTCTGGTGCCAGCAAAAGAGCACCTGAAATCATCACAAAGACAGGGACACACCAGCGCACCAGAGAGTCGTAGAGATTAGCATACCACCAATCGTTTGAACCAAGCTCACTCCACGTTATGACACGCGAGGATACATGCAATAAAACAACAGCAAGTATGGCGATGATCCTTGCATTATTGAGCCAACGCATTCTTATGTCTCTCCATTAAAAAACGTTCTAAACGCAAAACTTGCAAGTCAGATACAAATAAGGCCGCATTATGCGGCCATTTTTATTAATATGCAGATTTATTAACGAACCCTTTGAATATTGTCATAAAAATTATCTTTATATCTAACCACAGGGTCCAGTTATGGATGTACTCTAAATCAAACTCAACACGCTTTTCCATTTTTTCCAGCGTATCGGTTTCGCCACGCCAACCGTTTATCTGAGCCCAGCCGGTAATGCCCGGCTTCATTTTGTGCCGAAGCATGTAACCGCTGATCATCTTCCGATATTGCTCATTATGGACAACCGCATGGGGCCTTGGACCAACAATCGACATATCACCCTTCAATACGTTGATAAATTGCGGCAATTCATCAAGGGAGGTACGTCGTAAAAAACCGCCTAAGCTTGTAACGCGCGCATCGCCTTTCTTCGCCTGAACCACTTTATCATCGTTCTCCATCACCACCATAGAGCGAAACTTCCATACTGCAATGCCCTTCCCATCGATGCCGTACCTCTTTTGTTTAAAAATCACGGGACCAGGCGAACTTAATTTTACGAAAATAGAGATCAGGATCAATACGGGGGAAATAAATGCCAAAATAAGAATAGAAAGGATAATATCTTCTAAACGTTTAATGACTTTGTTAACGCCGCTCATTGGCGTATCGAAAAGCGAAACGACTGGAACGCCATTTATTTCTTCACTGCGGGAATGCAAAAGGTTAAAGGTGAAGATATCCGGGATAAGCATGACGGAACAAGTCGAGTCAGACAACTCAGCCACAACTTCCTTGATAAGTTTCTCCTGTGACATAGGCAAAGCGATATATACCCGATCAATTTTGCCCTCCTTTGCATCAGCAATCATTTTTTTCAGATCGCCACATTTATTGATGCTGGAGCCAACAGGCATGACATTATCATCGTAAATCCCCAACACGCGGAACCCCATCCAATGCGCATCTCGCAGTGTTTCTGCCAACCTGATACCAACAGGAACTGCGCCCATGATAGCCACATTTCGGGTATTGAAACCAAGATTTCGAAGATAACCAATTGCCAAGCGAATAATTAATCGTGAGATTATAAACCCTATGCTAACAATAACAAACCAGCGAACATATAGAGTCACATCATTATCAGAAATGTTAATTACCGATAACACCCCCAAGGTGAAGAGAACGCTTAACGTCCAGTTTTGCAAGATAACACGCAATTCTACACCAATGCGGACACCTCGCCATGAACGATAAAAGTCCGTTATTCCACCAATCATCTGGAACATGACGATAGAAGTCAAAACAATAATTAAATCTTGTGACTGAAACGTTTCATGAAAGAAAATCCGCGCAATATAAAGACCAGAAAATATAATAAATATATCTGAAAATCTTTGTATCATTGAAGTGACAGAGGCGTTGGATTGCAATGTCCCCCGACGAAAACTCATCATATTCTTTTGCCTTTCTGCGATCATAAGCCAGCTACCTCTGATAATAGTTAAGCTTATTCATCAAGCCATTAATATTAAAAAAAAGCATAATAGTTTCTGTGCGCATAGACAGTATTAATAGGTGTATCTATCCTCGCCAGCAACATCAGAATCGCTACATCAACTCATTATATAGCCGATTTATTTCTTTCAGCATTATTTTTGAAGTGAATTTATCGCTATAATAATCAATACAACTTTGATGCATTGATTTCCAATCGTTTTTAGTTTTGGAGTTTAGAATCGAGATTATCTCATCAACATTTTCAGTTTCAAACAAAAATCCAGTTCTCCCTTCGTCGACGACCTCGGGTAAAGAACTGCAACGAGAAGCGACTACAGGCAGTCCGAAACTTTGAGCCTCCACCGCAACTAACCCAAAAGACTCCCAACGACTCGGCATTAACAGCAATGTTGAGTTGTTAAAGTGTGGAACAATTAAACGATAATCAAGCCAGCCCAGATAGGAGATATTCTCATGCGGTGGTGGAGATTCATCAGCATGAACAACATCACCAATAGCGGTGATATGCATGCCTGCAGGAAGACGATTGGCAACCTGAAGCAAAACATCAAATCCTTTTTGATAGTCAAACCGCCCAACATAAAGGATTTTTATCTCGTCCTCACACAATGCCTCATGCGTCTCGCTATCACTCGCTTTGGGGGCCGGTATACCGTTATAGACAACCTTGCACTTGCTTTCTTTGATTCCCCACTTTATAGCTTCATTCATCTCATAGCGGCTTGTGCAAACCACTCGGTCAGTAAAAGTAAGCAAGGTACGTTCAATCAATGAATATATCTTCTTCTTCTTTTCTGAGACATTCATAATAAAAGAGAATGCATGTGGGCAATAAACAACTTTAGGCCTATACCAAAAATAGACAAATGGCAAGACACTGCGACAAACAACCCCAGCAAATGAACTGTGTATATGAATGATCTCTGGACGGTGTTGTTTTATGAATCGAATGTAGTTAACGAGCAAGGATAAAAGAGATTTAACATCTCTTCCAGACCGTTTGAAGAAAAGCGCATTCTCATTATCAAACTCGTGCAACTCTTTACGATGAGCGTCAGGAACCAGACAGTATAACTCTCTCTCTTCTGACCTGTCAGATAATAACTGACGCAAAACAGTGGCCACGCCACCCTTTATTGTTTCTGCAACATGCAGTACTTTCAAAATATCCCCTTCCCTATCAATTCATTTTAACATAATCAGTTAATCACTGCCGGTTTATTATTAGAGTAAATAATTGTTGGCGTTGATGACGCCTGTGGCGTAGAACTGTCTATACCTGGGTCGTTTAAAAAATTAACTTTATCACTGCTGTCTTTCGCACTAAAGCTTTGCATTAGCTTTTGAATGCCATTTTTGTTCGCAGCAGGTTTATCTTCTTTCCAATAAATTGTGGCAAATTTGTTTTCACCTTTGTCCTTTAAGGTGACAATATTTGTACCGTCAGTGGATTTCTTAACACTTTGAATAGAATAATTTTTTGTCAGTTGCGTAATTTTTTCTATCGCTGAGACCGACTCTTTAGGTGATTCAGTACGAGTAAAGAAGCCAAAGTTATGCTCTTTGTTATCCGTCGAAGTTCCGTCGTCGATGAGATCGTACCACCAAACGCCTTTTATATAACTCCTGGCTTGTGCCAAGAGAGTATATTTCATCACGTACTGAGCGACCTTATCAGCTCGTAGGCCGTCCTTGCCATTGTAAGTCGGGAAGCCTAACTCTGTAATATATAACGGTACATTTTTACCGGTTTTTTGCGCGACATGTTTTTCATATGCATCAATGAGTTGTAGATTGCCTTCTGCTGTCCTGATTTCACCCGAAGACCCTGAAGGAGTGTATGCATGCAATGAAATACCATCAATATAGTTTAATACGCCAGCATCAATGACCTTGTCAAACCAAGCGACATCTCTGGTAGAAAACGGACTGAACGATCCGGTAATGATAATTGCATCTGGATTGGCCTTTTTGACCGCTTTAGCAGTCGCAATAACCAATTTTGCATACACCTCAGGAGGCGGAGGGACGGCCCCTCTCACCTGAATGCCGGTTTTATACAGCCATTCATTCCAAATTTCGAAGTACTTCACTTTCCCACTAAACCGTTTAGCGGTCCAATAGGCATAGTTTGCAAAACCTTCAATGGCAGCATCGGTATTTGGGTATCCGTATGAATCGTAGTTTTTATTGCTGTAATCCAGAATTAAAACTGAAGATAAACCGTACTTTTCGCTATCATTAAATGCCGTATCGACTTTTTGGAGGTAACTGTTATTGCTGTACGTCCCTTTTTGTAATTCAACAAGCTGCCAAGGGTAATCCTCACGAAAAGAGGTAAATCCAGCATTCTTTATCTTATCCAGGTAGTATCCCGGCTCATTAGGATAAGTTCTCACATGCATGCCGATACCCACTTCAAAGGCACTAACTTGGGCTGACAGCAAGGATGAAATCACAAATAAAGAAGGTAGGACACTACGCCAAACGATGTTCATAGTACAGTTCCTATTCTGCGATGCGGCTAAGGAATTAACCCATTGATAATTTCGTTAACTTTGGTAGCAGAGGAATGCCAAGAAAAACGTTTAACATTAAGATATCCCTTCTCCTTTAATTCGTTTCTCAAGCACTCATCATCGATCAACGCTTTCATATGCAACGCAATATCATCAATGTTATAGGGGTCGAAGTACAAAGCACTGTCCTGCAACACTTCCGGCATCGAAGCCTTATTTGAGGAAATAACTGGGCAGCCACAGGCTTGCGCCTCTAATGGCGGAATACCAAAGCCTTCATAGAACGAGGGAAACACAAAGCCCAATGCTCCCTGATACAGTTTGATCAACGTGGCATCGTCAACACGCCCCATAAATTCTATATTGTCAACTTGTTCATCAGTTAAATTCATTTCAGAAAAACTGCCGTTTGCAGCACCAATTATCTTTAATGAGAAATTCCCATGTCCAGCCAATTGAGAAAAGGCAGCAATAGCACCATGGAAATTTTTATGATAGTTCTTTGATGAAACCAAGAGCAAGTAGCGTTCTTTTGATGAGCCAGGATTTATCGAAGGCGTGAACGATGAGTTAACCGCATTGCTGACAACAATAATATTGTCTGCATTGTAGTTGAATGTTTCACTAATTTCTTTCTTTGAGAATTCACTGACGGTGATCAGCTTTTTGCTCGATTTAAGCATCAGAGGGACGAGAGTATTATAAAAAAGTCTAAAGCTCTTACTATAACTCTGCGGGTAACGCTTATAAATCACATCGTGATGGGTAACTACCTTATTAGTATAAAATATAGGTGCAGTGCTGCACAAATTTATCAGCAACGGCGATCCTTTTTTCTTTAAGTATCGAGGCAAGTCCACTTGTTCCCAAGCATGTCCCGATCTATGACCAATGATCTCAACACCCAATTTTTCCGCAATCTCATTTCGCAAAACGCCTGGAGGAGAAACGAATACCACATCATCTCTGATTGAACGCAAATTTAGGGATATCTCTTCTGCAAAGCGTTGTACACCTGTCATTTCCTGAGTCAAGAACCGGGCGTTTACGTATATCATCATTCACCTTTATAAATTCACTTTATCAATAGAACGCCTTAGAACGCCTACGAAAACATCAACTCAGAATTTGATTGTATTTCTCAAAGATGCTGTCAATTTTTGCAGTATCGAAATCAACATTCTTAATCTCAACAACTTTTTCCAAAGACGGTACGAATTCATTTTCTATATCACATATCATGCCATTGCGAACGTTAATTATTTCAGCGATGCCCCCAGGATAGTTATTGGCCAACACCGGTGTGCCGCACAGCAAAGACTCAATAACAACATTGGGATATCCTTCCCAACGAGAACTGGAAACGAACACGTCGGCCTGTCTCATATAGGGATAAGGATTATCAACACCGGAAACGAAGGTCACTTTCGACTCTAGATTAAGCTGTCGTCTTAAGGCAATCAGTTTATCCTTGTCTTCGCCATCACCGATTATTGTGAGATGGAAACGGTCATCATCGAGCTTAGACATCGCTTCAAGCAGAAGATCGAACCCTTTTTGGTAAGTTAATCGGCCAATGCTAAGAAGGTTCGTTTTGCTTTTATCGTAAAGGTTACTCAGGCTTTCATCTACAGAAAGCTTCACGATGGATCTATAATCCAGTGGGTTATTTATTTTGACGATTTTTTGCTTATCGATACCCAAGTTATTGACCAGGTCGTTAAACATATCATCACTCTGCGCAATGATTGCATCGTAGTTACTGTATGTTGTCTTATAGAGAATGTTCGCAATTCGGCTTTTTTCGAATAGACTAGGAAGGTTAGACTCCCTAGCGATTTTTTTCACCTTACGCCCAAACAGGAATAAAAACGGTGACAGTACTGCATTCGATGTTCCGGAACTGATTAAGATAGTGTCAATCGCATTGGATTTAGTAAACTTACTAATCCCACTTATTATTTTAGGAAATGAAGAGCGCGCCCGGCCCTGAATATTTAAATAATGCACCGTAACGTCGGAACACAAATCCTTCACCAACGTATTTATTTCCGGATCGTTTTTATAAAGCAGAAGAAATGGCTTGAACCTTGCTCTATCGATATTATTTAGCAACGTAAAAATGACGCGATCCGCGCCGGTTCGTCCCAACACTGGCATAACAAAAAGAATATTCTTCACTGAAAACCCCAAGTGATATAAAAACAAATAAATCTTAGCATTAGTCAACTTTTCAGTAACTTGCTTCTAAGTATCCTGATGATTTCCAAACATGAGTCAGACTTGGTTATTAGGCTCGCAAGGACATAAACCACAATGCCAACTACGATTTTGACCATGAGTTCGTAGATGCCACCGTCAATGTGTATAAAATACAGCACGGCCGACATTGCTGCCGTCGCGATAAAAATAGGCGTCATATCTTTCAGCTGCTTCCAGGCCCCATAACCAAATAGCTTACCGGGATAATATGCATGGATGAAGAAAGAGATGACAGCAACGGCGAAATACCCGATGACAACAGCGCGTAGCCCATAAGGAGCGGTCATGAATAGCACACCAAAAGTCAATGGCAGTTTCATGAGATCGACTTTGAGATAGATATCAGAACGCCCAGTCGCATTGAGTATGCTGCAGTTCAGTGCGCTGATTGGCGTAACCATTCTTGCCAAACATAACCACTGAATGACAACAACGGCTGGCAACCATTTTTCAGTCAAGAATACGCGAACAAATGGCTCAGCGATAAAGCTAAATCCAACCATCGTGGGAATAATTATAAATGCGGTCATGTTTAGACTTTTTTTATAAATTCTGACTAAACGCTCCCGATCATCTTGAGTCGATGTCATTACAGGAAACATGACCGCTTGTAGTACACTGTACAGATTAGATGAGAGAAGATCGGGCACTGTCCTCCCCTGTGTGTAATATCCGACATCACGACTATTAAAGTACCGCCCAATCAAAATTGAATAGGAGTTGTCAACGATCGTGACGATGGAACTGGCAAGCAACAACTTTGAGCCAAATCCAAAAAGTTTTCTCAAACTATCCATAGAAAATTGAAGAGTTGGATACCATTTCACCGCAAAATACATCAAGAACAATGTAATTAACGAGTTGGATAACGTTTGGTAAACCAACGCCATTACGCCATAACCGTTGTAGGCAAGATAAAGCGAAAGCGCACCGCTTATTATAACAGAAATGATATTTATCTTTGTTCTTAACTTAAAGTTCAATTCTATTGATAATTTTGTTAAGTGTATAAGATAAAAAGACTTTATGATGATATTTAAGGACAATATTCTTACTACATCAATCAGCTTATCATTATTAAAGAAATGCGCGATACTTGGTGAGCAGACGTAAAGCAAGGCATAAAGAAGTAAGCTGATAAGTATATTAAAGTAAAAAACCGTGGAAAAATCGATGTTTTTCCTGTCCTTTTTTTGTATTAGTGCCTGCGAAAACCCACCATCTGTGATTATATCAGATAACACAATGAAAATAAGAATCATGCCGATGAGACCGAAGTCTTCTGGCGAAATGATTCGTGCCAGTATTATCCCGATGACAAACTTGGCACCTTGGACAAGAAATTTCTCCGCGACGTTCCAGATAATACCCAGTATCGCTTTCTTTTTTAATGAGTCACTAGACATCACGTCTCGCATTTATATATTTAAAAAGTTTATACACTATGACGATATTTACCGTTTAAATTTGCCTTATATACCGTTCCGCTATCTTTCCGATTTCAAAATCGGCCGCTCTGGACTTCAACTCTTGCTCTGAATACACATTTTCACTCAGAACATAGTCCAATTCTTTAGCCAGCATGGTAACATCACCTGGTGTTACCAGACGACCAAACTTGCCATTTTCAAGGATCTCTTTTGGGCCGCCAGGGCAATTAGTACTGACGACCGGCGTACCGCAACTCAAGGCTTCAACCAACACATTACCAAATCCCTCCCACTCCGAGCACAAAGCAAATACGCTGGCTTTTTGATAAAACGGGTAAGGATTTTTTTCGAAGCTAAGAATTTGTACGAAAGGCGATATTTGTAAAGAATCAGCCAGCGACATCAATTTATCTTTAGCTGCGTCTTCACCAGCGCCTAGTATCACCAAGCGTGTATTACTCTGCTCCTTTTGCAGCAAAGAAAATGCCTTGATCAGCATTGGGAAGTTTTTCAACTCATGCAGTCGGCCCACGCTTAATACGACCTTCAAATTCGTATCATTGAACCATTCGTGATCGATTGACTCACTCGCCAGTGCCGCCACATTATCCGGTAATACCGGGTTACCAATGACAACGCTTTTTTTGCTGTTCTTACTGATTATCTTATTATTAACCAGATCACTTTCCGTATCATACGAGTTGGAAATAACTTTATCCGCTCGTAGATAAGCCACTCTCATTAGCCATTTGAAGATATTCCTTTTTAGCGTTGGCATTTTTTGAATGCCATGCATGGTGCTTGCCTCTAAAAATATTATCTTCTTCTTTCTCAACAGCAGATGAGCCAGCCCAGTCCAAATATTTGAGTCCCGCATAACTGAAATAACGACATCATAATCTATTGATTTAAATGTCGCATATATTTTTTTTAAGCCTCTGCTGGCCACCTTCACGCCGGCATCATAAACTTTAATATTGTCAGAGATCTGCGATCGATAAGGACCTTCTGCATTGAAGGCCAGAATCTTAACCTGGTTGTTTTTTGAGTAATACTCAGCCAAATTCAAGGCGATTCTTTCCGCCCCGCCACCAAAGAAGGTCGGCACGACGATACAAATTTTCTTTCCTTGCAATGCTTGCATATTCGATGACTCTTTTGACAATTATCTTCTGCTTTCAGGATATGCTTTTTACTTTATGCTTTTATTACCGGTAGCTCTTACTCGCTGTGTTTGATCATTTTATTCAATAATTCTTTAAATGCTTTCCCTTCAGAAGGGTGACGGACAGCATATTGAACGAAAGCTTTCATATAACCTAACTTATCACCGCAGTCATGCGACTTTCCGCTCATATGGAAAGCTTCAACGTTTTCTTTTTCCATTAGCATTGCGATCGCATCCGTGAGCTGAATTTCGCCGCCTGCACCTGCCGGTGTTTTCCGCAACAGATCCCAAATGGAAGATGACAGCACGTAGCGCCCTACAACGGCTAAATTAGACGGTGCATCTTCACGCGCCGGTTTTTCTACTATCGCATTCATTCGCGCGCTTTCACCGGCCTCGATGACGACGCCGCCACAATCAACCACCCCATACTTTGAAACATCTTGTTCTGGTACAGGTTCGACCATAATTTGACTACATCCCGTTTCAGCAAAACGGCGTTGCATCGATGCCAAATTGTCAGCGGTGAGATCTGCAGATTCTTCGTCGAGCAAAACATCAGGCAAGATCACAACAAAGGGTTCATCGCCCACCATCGGCTCTGCACAAAGGACAGCATGACCCAGTCCTTTTGCCTGGCCCTGCCGCACTTGCATAATAGTGACATCAGGTGGGCAAATGCTCTTTACTTCGGCGAGTAGTTGACGCTTCACACGCGCTTCCAGCATGGCTTCCAGTTCAAAAGAGGTATCGAAATGGTTCTCTATCGCATTCTTTGAAGAGTGAGTGACCAAAATGATATCTTTGATACCTGCCAATACGCATTCATTAACAATGTATTGGATCAATGGTTTATCGACAACAGGCAACATTTCTTTTGGAATGGCCTTAGTCGCAGGGAGCATTCGAGTTCCCAAACCAGCTACCGGAATTACGGCTTTCATTCGTTTATACATTTGTCCTTCCATATAACTCTGTACATGTCGATTCATACATGGGTTATTATTCAACCACCACACCGGGATTACCGCAGCGTATCCGCCAAAAAAAGGCACGCTACCGCCCTTGGCTCTCAGTTACCAACCCGCTGTGCCTGCACCAATGCTCATACTGATGAAAAAATCTCCTCGAGGAGATCATAATCATCTGTTTTTATTGAATATCAACCTTCATGAAGACACGCCTTATAATGAAAAAGTTAATGCGTCTCACCACATATTATCTAAGATTCTTATACTATTAGTTTAGCGACACAAGCCAAAGATGGCGCTCACCGACCTTTTCAGAATAAGACTACTCATCACCATGACCTGCCCGTAGTGTAGCCGTATTGCCAATAGGCAATACGCTGATTTTCAAAAAATTTATTCCCCAACTTTCTCCATCGTAGCCGACTTGCTGGGCCACTGGGGAAATTCCCGCCCTCACTGCCGGCTTTTGTGGTGTTTTTTAAGTCATGTTTGAGCTATCAGCATTGATAGTGAATTCGCCGTGAGATATTTACGGTTTTTTAAAGTTGAATTTTGCCGCCCCAGCGCCCATCATTCCCGTGCGGCATAAGCCGTAGAACTTACAGGTGAAATTGGGCGTATGGAATGGATCGCTGATCCAACAATTTGGGCCGGCCTGGCCACATTGGTCGTGCTGGAAATCGTTCTGGGTATAGACAACCTTGTCTTCATCGCCATTCTGGCGGACAAACTACCAAAACAACAAAGAGATAAGGCTCGTGTCGTCGGTCTGTTGCTGGCGCTGGTCATGCGCCTGGCGCTGCTCGCTTCCATCTCGTGGCTGGCGACGCTGACCAAACCGATGTTCATCGTCGCGGAGCACCCCTTCAGCGGCCGCGATCTGATCATGCTGGTCGGCGGGATATTCCTGCTGTTCAAGGCCACCATGGAGCTGAACGAACGGCTGGAGGGCAAGGATGAAGAACAGCACGGCGCACGCAAAGGCGCGCGTTTCTGGCCGGTGGTGGCGCAGATCGTGGTGCTGGACGCCGTTTTCTCGCTCGACTCGGTGATCACCGCGGTCGGCATGGTCGACCACCTGGCGGTGATGATGATCGCGGTGTGTATCGCCATCGGCCTGATGCTGCTGGCCAGCAAGCCGCTGACGCGCTTCGTCAACGCTCACCCGACTATCGTTATCCTGTGCCTGAGCTTCCTGCTGATGATCGGCTTCAGCCTGGTGGCGGAGGGCTTCGGCTATCATATTCCGAAAGGTTACCTCTACGCGGCGATCGGCTTCTCGGTGATGATCGAAGCATTGAACCAACTGGCACAGTTCAACCGCCGGCGCTTCCTGTCGAAGGTGCGGCCACTGCGCGAGCGCACCGCCGAGGCGGTACTGCGCATGCTGAGTGGTAAACACGAAGAAGCGGAGGTCGACAGCCACTCCGCCAACCTGCTGGCGGACAGCGACAGCGAAAACGGCGAGATCTTCAATCAGCAAGAGCGGCGCATGATCGAACGCGTGCTGGGCATGGCGCAGCGCACGGTCAGCAGCATCATGACTTCGCGTCACGACGTCGAATACCTCGAGCTGAACGATCCGCAGGAGAAACTGACGCAATTGCTGGAGCGTAATCAGCACACGCGCATCGTGGTGGTAGAAAGCAGCGCCAGCGACGAACCGCTGGGCGTTATCCATACTATCGACGTCCTCAAACAGCAGTTGGCGCAGGCGCCGTTGGATCTGCGCGCGCTGATACGCCAACCGCTGATCTTCCCGGAACAGCTCACGCTGTTAAGCGCCCTGGAACAGTTCCGCCAGGCGCAGACGCACTTTGCCTTTGTGGTCGACGAGTTCGGTTCCGTCGAAGGTATCGTCACCCTGACGGACGTGATGGAAACCATCGCCGGCAATCTGCCGGAGGCCGGCGAAGAGGTGGACGCACGCCATGACATTCAGCAAAACGAAGACGGCAGCTGGATTGCCAACGGCTATATGCCGCTGGAAGATCTGGTGCTGTACCTGCCGATGCCGCTGGAAGAAAAACGCGAATACCACACGCTGGCGGGGCTGCTGATGGAACACAGCCAGCGTGTGCCGCAAGAAGGCGAGCAAATCAAGATCGGTGACTATCTGTTCGAACCGCTGGAGGTTAACAGCCACCGCATTCTGAAAGTGAAGATCACCCCGCCTCCCCCACCGGAGGACTACGAGGTTTAGCATTGAGGCCGGGCATCGCCCGGCCTTTCTTTTACTGGGGAACCAACAGCTCGGTCGCCACGATCACCACCACCAACCCGACAATCACCGGCACCGAAGTGCGTTTCACCACCTCGAACGGCGAGATTTTCGCCATGCCGGAAACCGCCACCACCACGCCGGAGACCGGCGACAGCGTGCGGCCAAGGTTAGACGCCTGCAGCATCGGGATTACCAGATAGGCCGGATTCACGCCCATCTGCGCCGCCAGTTTCGGGATCAGTTCGACAAACGCATAAAACGGCGCATTGCCGGAACCGGTAGTCATGGCCGCCAGCATGGTGATCACCACCAGCACCAACATCATGATCAAACCACCGGTGCCGAACGACTGCGCCAGCCCGATCAAACCGCTGATAAAGCCAACGGTGCTCAGCCCCTGCGCGAACACACCCGCGGCCACCAGCAGCATCACCACGCTGGCGAAAGCGTCCGCCATGCCGCGATAGGCCACTTCCAGGCCGCTGAATACCTGTTTGGCGCTGAAGCTGCGCACAAACTCGATCACGGCCGCTAACAGTATGCACCCGACCAGTACGGTAATGATATGCAGCTCCGGCCCCCATTTTCCGTCGAAAATCAGCACGCCGAGGATCGGCGTAAACGGCAAAATCGCATAGAACCCCGGCGCGTGGGTGTTGATTTCGCTGACGTCCATGATGTGATGCTGTTCATTGTTCTTTTTGTCGAGATAGCGCTGCCAGAAAAAGTGCGCCACGGCCATGCAGACGATGGCGGCAATCGAGATCGGCAGCGTGGTTTTGAACGCGAAGTCCACCAGCGGCATCTCCGCCGCCTTGGCCGCCAGCACCACGTCGCCAGAGGTCGGCGCCAGGATAATCGCCGCCGGCGAAGCGCAAATGGCCGCCGCCGCCCCGCGGCTGATGCCAACGTTCACCATCAACGGGAACAGCGTCGCCATCAGCAATACGCCGAGGCCAGTGGCGGAAGAGACCGCCAATGACATCAGGCAAGCGACAAAATAGGCCGCCACCATCAGCAGATAAGGCGAGTTGATCATCTGCAACGGGCGCGAGGCCAGCTTGACGACCACGTCGTTGGCGCCGATATGCGTCATGTAAGCGGCGAAACCGCACAGCATCATGATCATCATGCCCAGATCGCCGCCGCGGCTCATCAACAGAATCTTGACGTATTCGATCATGTCGGTCGCGCGCCAGCCGGTAGACGCGGCGCCGGACGGCAACAGCGTTTTCCCCATCAGGGCGCTGATACCGAGCAGCAGTAACCCGCCCACCATCAAGACGCCGGTGGCGGAATACCCCTTGATGATGTAACGGCCCACGCCCGCCGCCACTACGGCGCCAATAAGAAGCTCTATCATGTTTCCTCAACTCGTCATGTTTTCGCGCTCAGGCGCATAGTCATAGCAGAACAGTCCCTTACTCTGCACAAACTGCGCATGAGTCTTCATGACCTTCATCAAGGTAACGGAGAGAAATTATCGCGGGAAACATCGAGATTGACGCGGGCCACAATGCGACCCGCGTCAGAGGAGATTACAGCTTGTCGAGCAGCTTCTTCAGATCCTGGCCTTCGCGCGAATCCTTGTTCTTTTCAGCCCATTTGTTCAACGCATCCTTGGCCCGATCCTGCAGCGTTTTGCGCAGCACTTGATCGACCTGCAGTTGATAATTCAGCTGTTGCCAAGGCCCATAGACCCGCAGCGGGATCGGCGTTTTTTGCAGTTGCTCAATCAGCTCGCCGCGCCCTTGCCAACCGCCGGTGACGCGCACGTTGAGCACCATGTCGCACTGTTTGCCCGGCATATCGATGCTGCCGGCGCCGGTCAGCGCCAGCAAAGGCGAATCCGCCGTCAGGCCGCTGAGTTTGACCGTGCCCTGACTCAGGCTGGCCTGCGCCGAGACGCTTTTGACTTCGGTATAGCGCTGATAGCTGTCTTGCCCACGTACGCTGTTATCATTACGCGCCACCGCCTGCTGAATCAGCTGCTGAATATTCAGGCCGTGCAGCTGCGCATCCTGCATCGCCAGCTGCGCCGTACCGCGCCAGCGGCGCTCAAATGCCTGTGAAGAGAGGCGATCGCCGGTCAGATCCCCTTTCATGCTGAACTTGCCGGTGAGCATCTGCGGCATATCGAATGCCTTGAGCACCGTGCCAAGCTCAACCTGATTCAGCACCGGTTGCACGCTTATCACCGGTTTATTGCCGCGCGCGTCGAGCATTCCCGGCAAGGAGAAATCTCCGCCGGCCAATTGCCCGGCAAGCTTGTGCAACGTCAGCAGGCCGCGTTGGTTGTCCGCCGTAACGGCCAACTGGGTAACGTTCATACCGCGATAGGTTACCTGTGCCGCCTGCAGGTTCAACTGTGCAGTGAAATCGCGCAGCGCCTCCAGGTTTTGCTGCCGATCGTCAACCTGGCTGGCGATCACCGGCGCGGAAGTCACGGCGGGCTGCTCGGCGGTCGTGGTGCTGGATTGCCAGCCGGAAAGCGCGTCGAGATCGAGGTTTGCCGAATTGAGGTTCACCACATAGCCGGGCACTGCCCCCAGCGTGGCGCTGATATCGCCGGTCAACTGACTGTTATTGGCGCTGACGTTCAGCTGGCTGACGGCAATCTGCGCCGGCGTCTGCTGATAGACCACCTGGGCATTACCCTCTCCCTGAATACCGCCGTTCAGAATATCCGCGCCCGCCAGTTGGTAATTGAACTGGGTCACTTTGGCGCCAATCTGGCGTGGGAACTGCTGCAGATCGACATCGGCCGCCATGCTGAAGGTCAGGTCACGCTGATCGCGGTTGACCCGGCTGGAAAGTTCCAGCTGCGCCTGGCGTTTCTCCGTTTGTTGCAGGGTGAGATTGATATCCCGGACATTGATTTGTTCGTTATCGGCACGCTGCCAAATCAGCAGGCTGTCCACCACCCGAAGGTTATCGATATCGAACTTCCAGGCCGCGTCTGCCGCGTCAGTACCGCTACCGGCGGGTGCGATTGGGGCGTCCACCTGCGAGTGCTCTTCGCTGTCGGGCGTGAGGCGGATAACCGCGTTTTTCAACATCACCTGCTTCACAAACAGCTGATGCGACAGCAGCGGCAACAGTTTGACATCGAGGCGCATGTTTTCCGCACTCACCACTGGCGCTTTGGCACCCGGTGCGGTTAGCGTCATGCGGCCGGCCAAAATGCTGAGCTGCGGCCAGATGTGCCACCGCAGGTCGCCTTCGAGCGTCAGTTGGTAGCCGCTCTTCTGCTCGACCTTTTTGACCATGTAGCCGCGAAAATCATTCGGATTGACCAGCAGTACCAGCGCGGACATCCCCGCCACCACGACCACCAGTAAAATCGCCAATGTCGTCAGTAATCTTCTCATGCCACCCTCTTGTCAGCGCCACACCGACGGTGCATCCCGCGCCGTTAGTCCTTGTCGATTCGACTGGCTACTGCGCCCTGCTGATCGCGATATTTTGCGTCCTGGCGGCTGTTGTATGGCCGGGCCGCCGGGCCGGACAACGGCTCAAAGCTCAGGGCGCCAATCAGCATCCCCGGCCGCAGCGCCAGCGGCAGCTTGCCGGAGTTGTAGAACTCCAGCACGATGCGCCCATGCCAGCCCGGATCGATACGGTGTGCGGTCACGTGCACCATCAGCCCCAGGCGCGCCAAAGAAGAACGGCCGTCGAGCCAACCGACCAGATCGTCCGGCAGCGTCACGGATTCGAACGTCACCGCCAGGGCCAGCTCGCCGGGATGGAGGAAGAACGCCTCGCCTTCCGGCAGGACAATCTCGTCGCTCATCACGCGATCCAGCGCGGCGCTGACTTCGTCTTTCGGCCCGCTAAGATCGATAAAAGGCGCGGTATGGCCACTGAACACGCGGAACTGATTGCCCAAACGGACATCTACTGTGGCCCCGTTGATGCGTTCGAGCGGCGGGCGCGGGGAAATCACCAGTTTCTCGCTATCCAGCCAGGCTTCTATATCGCGGTCGCACAGTCTCATGTCTTTCTTCTCCATCAAAACGCGTCACTAAACAAAAATTGCCACACAACGGGCGAAAGGTCTACGCCGGGGTGCAAATAGTTGGCCACCGGCCGGAAATGCACATTTCCGGCCATTAAGCGGCATTATTCAAAGAATTGGCTGATTTTGGCTTTCAGAATATCGATCGCGATGCGGTTCTTGCCGCCGCGCGGGACGATGATATCGGCGTATTGTTTGGAAGGTTCGATAAACTGCAGGAACATCGGGCGCACGGTCTTCTGGTATTGCGCCATCACCGAATCCATCGAGCGGCCGCGCTCGTTGACGTCGCGCTTCATGCGGCGCATCAGGCAGATATCCAGCGGCGTGTCGACGAAGATCGAGAAGTTCATCTCCTGGCGCAGGCGGATATCCGTCAGCAGCAAGATCCCTTCCAGAATAATCACTTTTTTAGGTTCGAGATGGATGGTTTCTTTCTTGCGCGTGTGTTCGGTGTAGCTGTACAGCGGCAGTTCGATCGCCTTGCCGGCCTTCAGCATCTGCAGATGCTGGAACAGCAGATTGTGATCCATGGCGCTCGGGTGGTCATAGTTGGTTTTGACCCGTTCTTCCATGGTCAGGTGAGTCTGGTCTTTATAGTAACTGTCTTCTGGAATAACGCCGATGTGCTCATCGCCGACCTGCTCGCGGAGTTCGCGGTACAACGTGCTGGCAATAAGGCTTTTTCCGGAGGCAGATGCGCCAGCTATACCAATAATGACGCACTGATGCGGATTGTCAGTCATAAAATTAAAGACCTGATTTCGTAATGTGAAGGGGGGAACTAAAACGCGACAATTATAGGGAGTCGTCGGGGTTTGCGCCACTGTATATTGCGCGACGGCGGGCGAATTCGGGCTATCGCGCCGTATCGGCAACGCGCATTTTAAGAATCTCACGGCTAGGGCAATGCCCGGCAACAGGTTAAACTCCAGCGCTGACTTCTGGACCCCGTAGTCTTTCATCGGAGATTGATGTGCTGGATTGGTATTTTTTGACTTTTTTCGGCGACAGCATGCTGCTGCTGCCCTGCGCGCTGATTCTGTTTTTGTTGCTGCTCACGTCTTCCGCCACCCGCGCGGCAGGCTGGCAGTGGGCGCTGATCTTCGGCTTCACCGGCGGGCTGGTCTGCCTGTCCAAACTGGCCTTTATGGGCTGGGGCATCGGCAGCGAGCGCTATGATTTCACCGGATTCAGCGGCCATTCGGCCCTCGCGGCCAGCATCTGGCCGCCGCTGCTCTGGGCGTTGACCGGCCGATTTTCCCATCCGGTGCGCAGCCTCGCGCTGTTGACCGGGTGGATATTGCCTTTCACCATCGGCGTGTCGCGGCTGGAAATTCGCGTTCACTCAGTATCCGAGGTGATCAGCGGGCTGATTTTAGGCTACCTGGCCAGCGCACTGTTCCTGTGGCTGCAGCAGAGCAAAACGCGCCCGCACCTCTCCTGGCCGCAATTCGTCATCGCGCTGGCCTTGCCGTTGGCACTGATGGGACAGCGTCAGCCGGCCCCCACCCAGGGGTTGCTGGAACATATCGCCAAAACGCTGGCGCAAATCGAACGTCCTTATACCCGCGCGGATTTGCACAACCCTGCCCGCATCCCATAAAAAAACCCGGCGTTTAAGCCGGGCTCGTGCATTGCCATAGGCAGATTACAGCGCGCGGAAAGCAATCTCCGTCGGGATCGCCTCGCCCTGCCAATACATCTGCGCGGCCACGCGGCCGGCGAGCTGGCGATACATCTCGGCGAATTCGCTGTCCGGGCGGCTGATCACCGTCGGCGTACCGCGATCCAGGTCTTCGCGCAGCGAGATATGCAGCGGCATCTGCCCCAGCAGACGGCTGTGGTATTTCTGCACCAGCTTCTCAGCGCCACCGGTGCCGAAGATCGGCTCATGGTGACCGCAGTTGCTGCAGATGTGCACGCTCATGTTCTCCACGATGCCCAGCACCGGCACATGCACTTTCTCGAACATCACGATACCCTTGGCGGCATCCAGCAAAGCGATATCCTGCGGGGTGGTAACCACCAGCGCGCCGGTCACCGGAATGTTCTGCGACAGCGTCAGCTGGATGTCGCCGGTGCCCGGCGGCATGTCCAGCACCAGGTAATCCAGATCCGGCCACAGCGTATCCTGCAGCAGCTGCATCAGCGCCTTGCTGGCCATCGGGCCGCGCCACACCATGGCGTTATCGTCGGTCACCAGGTAACCGATGGAGTTGGTCGCCAGGCCGTGCGCCACGATCGGCGCCATGTGCTGACCGTCCGGCGAGGTCGGCCGCTCATGTTCGGTACCCAGCATGTTGGGGATCGACGGGCCGTAAATGTCGGCGTCCAGAATACCGACCTTGGCCCCTTCGGCGGCCAGCGCCAGCGCCAGGTTGACGGCGGTGCTGGATTTCCCCACCCCGCCTTTGCCGGAGCTGACGGCGACGATGTTGCGCACGCCTTTGATGCCGGCCTGGCCGTTGGCGCGTTTCAGCGTCGTGATGTCGTGTTTCAGCTTCCAGTCGATAGCGGAAGCGCCGGTCACGCGCAACAGCTCGGGGCCGACGCTCGCCTGCAGCGCCTCAAAACCGCTCTGCCAGGCAAACGGCATCGTCAGTTCGATATGCAGTACATCGTCCAGCAACGCGCAGTGATGAATGGCCTTCAATGCGGTCAGGTTGTTTTTCAACGTCGGGTGTTCAAAGGCGGCCAGTACACCGGTCACCAGGGCGCGCAGAACTTCGGGGTTGGTCTGCTCAGGGGATTTTGCGTTCATCCCGGCTCCTTGATTTTGAATGAGTAGCTTCCGGCTAAGCATATCAGAACTGCGCTGCCGCTGGCGCATATAACCTGCAAGAAACCGCCCTAGCAGCGAAGGGCGCGATCGGTTAACATCGAAGGCCCTTTTATTCATTACAGAAAGCAAGTTCTCACTATGGCTCAAGTCGCGAAAAAATTATTGGTGACGTGCGCGCTACCGTACGCAAATGGTTCCATCCATCTCGGCCACATGCTCGAGCACATCCAGGCGGATATCTGGGTGCGTTACCAACGAATGCGCGGCCACGAAGTGCATTTCATCTGCGCGGACGACGCGCACGGCACGCCGATCATGCTGAAAGCGCAGCAACTGGGCGTGAAACCGGAAGAAATGATCGCGGAGATGAGCCAGGAGCACCAACAGGATTTCGCCGGCTTTGGCATCAGCTATGACAACTACCATTCAACCCATAGCGATGAAAACCGTGAGCTGTCCACCCTGATTTACAGCCGCCTGAAAGAAAACGGTTTTATCAAGAACCGCACCATTTCTCAGCTGTACGATCCGGAGAAAGGCATGTTCCTGCCGGACCGTTTCGTGAAAGGCACCTGCCCGAAATGCAAATCGCCGGATCAATACGGCGATAACTGCGAAGTGTGTGGCGCCACCTACAGCCCGACGGAACTGATCGATCCGAAGTCCGTGGTTTCCGGCGCGACGCCGGTGATGCGCGACTCCGAGCACTTCTTCTTCGACCTGCCGGCCTTCAGCGAAATGCTGCAGGCGTGGACGCGCTCCGGCGCGCTGCAAGAGCAAGTGGCGAACAAGATGCAGGAGTGGTTCGAATCCGGCCTGCAGCAGTGGGACATCTCCCGCGATGCGCCTTACTTCGGCTTCGAGATCCCGGATGCGCCGGGTAAATACTTCTACGTCTGGCTGGACGCGCCGATCGGCTACATGGGCTCCTTCAAGAACCTGTGCGACAAGCGCGGCGATCTGGACTTCGACGAGTTCTGGCGCAAAGACTCCACCACCGAGCTGTATCACTTTATCGGCAAGGACATCGTCTACTTCCACAGCCTGTTCTGGCCGGCGATGCTGGAAGGCAGCAACTTCCGCAAACCGACCAACCTGTTCGTGCACGGCTACGTGACGGTGAACGGCGCCAAAATGTCCAAGTCGCGCGGCACCTTCATCAAGGCCGGCACCTACCTGCAGCATCTGGACGCCGACTGCCTGCGCTATTACTACGCCGCCAAGCTCTCTTCACGCATTGATGATATCGATCTCAATCTGGAAGACTTCGTGCAGCGCGTAAACGCCGACATCGTCAACAAGGTGGTGAACCTGGCGTCACGTAACGCCGGCTTTATCAACAAACGCTTCGGCGGCAAGCTGGCCGACAGCCTGGCCGATCCGGCGCTGTACCAGACCTTCGTCGACGCGGCGCAGAGCATCGCCGAAGCTTACGCCGGCCGCGAGTTCAGCCGCGCGATCCGCGAAATCATGGCGCTGGCCGATCTGGCCAACCGCTACGTGGATGAGCAGGCACCTTGGGTGGTGGCGAAGGAAGAAGGCCGCGACGCCGATCTGCAGGCCATCTGCTCGATGGGCATCAACCTGTTCCGCGTGCTGATGACTTACCTGAAGCCGGTGCTGCCTTCGCTGACCGAACGCGCCGAAGCGTTCCTCAACGCCGAGCTGAGCTGGGACGCAATCCCACAGCCGCTGCTGGGCCACCAGGTGAACGCATTCAAAGCGCTGTTCAACCGCATCGATCTGGACAAGGTCAGCGAAATGGTCAACGCCTCGAAAGAAGACATGGCCGCCGCCAAGCCGGTGACCGGTCCATTGGCCGATGATCCTATTCAGGAAACCATCACCTTTGACGACTTCGCCAAGGTGGACATGCGTATCGCCCTGATCAAGAGCGCCGACTTTGTCGAAGGCTCCGACAAACTGCTGAAGCTGCAGTTGGATCTGGGCGGCGAATCGCGCCAGATCTTCTCCGGCATTCGCTCCGCTTACCCGGATCCGAAAGCGCTGGAAGGCCGCCTGACCATCATGGTCGCCAACCTGGCGCCGCGCAAAATGCGCTTCGGCGTTTCGGAAGGCATGGTGATGGCGGCGGGCCCCGGCGGGAAAGAGATCTTCCTGCTGAGCCCGGACAGCGGCGCACAGCCTGGTATGCAGGTCAAGTAACCGCACCGGCGCGTTACATCAAGGGTCGAGCTTGCTCGGCCCTTTTTTAATGCCTCAGACCCGACGTTATAAGTAGTAAGAAAAAGCCATAACCGCTCTGATTCCCCCGCCTGCCACATCTCGCTATGATGCTCCGCAACAACAAATAGACGTCCAGACAGAAAGACTGCTATAACAGACCTTCACTGGGACCGTTTACCCGCTTTTTTGGAGCCTATAATAATGAAAAATCTCAAGACTTCGCTGCTCGCCCTCAGCCTGCTGGCTGCCCTGCCGCTGCAGGCGGCGGAAAACGCCGCCGTGCCGGCCGCCATCGCTCAGCATCAGGGGCCGGTGCGCATCGCGGTGATCCGTAACCTCGGATCCGACGACAACACCACGCAATTTTTGGCGGGCGCCATTCAGGAAGGACGCAAGCTGGGCTTCAAGGTGGACACCTTCCTCAGCAACGGCGACGACGCGCGTTTCCAGGACTTCGTCAACCAGGCTATCAGCCAGAAATATGACGGCATCATCCTCTCGCAGGGACGAGCCCCCTATTCCACCGAGTTGGTCAAACGTATCGCGGTGGCCGGCATCGCCGTCGCGGCTTTCGATACCGACGTCAGCGGCAGCGTTCCCGGCGTCACCGTCTCGCAGCAGGACGACGCTTCGCTGGCCAACGCCTCCTTCGGCCAGCTGGTGAAGGATTTCAACGGCCAGGCCAACATCATCAAACTCTGGGTGGCCGGCTTCCCACCGATGGAACGCCGCCAGGCCGCCTATCAGCAGCTGCTGAAACAGCATCCGGGCATTCACGAGCTGGAATCGATCGGCGCGGTCTCCTCCGACGTACAGGGCGATACAGCCAATAAAGTGGGCGCGGTGCTGGCGAAATACCCGAAAGGCAAGATCGACGCCATCTGGGGCACCTGGGACGCCTTCACCCAGGGCGCTTACAAGGCATTGAAAGAGAACGGCCGCACCGAGATCAAGCTGTACAGCATCGATATCTCCAACCAGGACTTACAACTGATGCGCGAAGCCGGCAGCCCGTGGCAGGTCAGCGTGGCGGTGGATCCGAAACTTATCGGTGCAGTCAACCTGCGCCTGGTGGCCAACAAGATCGCCGGGGAAAGCACGCCGGACAGCTATCAGTTCAAAGCGACGGTCATTCCGCAAGCGCTGTTGCTGGCGCAGCCGGGGCCGGTCAACGTCGCCGGGCTGGCGAAGATCATCCCCGGCTGGGGCAGCAGCAGCGACTTCGTGCAGCCGTGGTTCGCCACGCTGCAGGCCGAACACGGTAAATAATGCTGTTTTTGACGAGGCTGCCGACGCAGCCTCTGTTTTTAAACTAATTTTAGGCTTTCCCCTTCCGTCCTCGCCAAAATACGCTATGTTATCTGCATTGCCCAATAACTGTATGCATACACAGGCTTCGAATGAAGGGATTCCCCTCGCTGATTAACATGCTGCTGGCCAGTTCGCTGGTGTTGACCATCGGCCGCGGCGTGACGCTGCCGTTCATTACCATCTATCTCACCGAGCATTTCCATCTGCTGCCGAAGAGCGTGGGCGTGATCCTGGGCGTCAGCCTGACCCTCGGCATCCTTGCCAGCCTGTACGGCGGCTATCTGGTGGACAAATTCAGCAAGAACCGCCTGATCCTGCTGTCGATTTTATTGTTTGCGCTGAGCTTCTTCGCCCTTCCCTGGATCCCGCGCCCCGGCGGCGTGATCGTGGTGCTGGCGATCCTGCATACCTGTTATTCTGTGCTGAGCATCACCATTAAGGCCTGCTTCGCCGACTGGCTGCCGGTCGAGCAGCGCATCAAGGCTTTTTCAATCAACTACACGCTGGTCAACGTCGGCTGGGCGATCGGTTCTGCGCTCGGCGTTCTGGTGGCCGGGCTTAGCCCGCTGCTGCCGTTTTACCTGTCGGGCGGGTTGGCGCTGGCGACGGTGGCGACGCTAAGCCTGCGCTTGCGCGGTCGGGAACAGCGCGCAACGCCAGCCGCCGCCCCCGCGGCGCTCCCCAACTTCCGCCAGACGGTGACTATCCTGCGCAGCGATCGGCGGCTGATCTACTTCACTCTCGGCAGTACCCTGGGCGCCGTCGTGTTCGGTCAGTTCACCGGCTATCTGTCGCAATACCTGATCACCGTCTCCAGCGCCGAGTTCGCCTACAAAATCATCGGGCTGGTGATGATCGTCAACGCCAGCATCGTCATCGCCCTGCAATACCTGCTCAGCCGCGGCATGCGTCAGGAAAACATGCTGCGCTGGCTGGCGCTGGGCACGCTGTTTTTCATCGTCGGGCTGCTCGGTTTTATGGTGGCCGGCCAGGCGGTCTGGCTGTGGCTGGCGGCGATGGCGGTGTTTACCCTCGGCGAAATCATCGTTATCCCGGTGGAATACATGTTCATCGACTTTATCGCGCCGCCGCACCTGAAAGGCAGCTACTATGGGGTACAAAATCTCAGCGCGCTGGGCGGCGCCATCAACCCGGTGCTGTGCGGGTTGCTGCTCAGCTATGCTGCGCCGCCGTTGATGTTCGTGATGCTGATCGTCGCCGCACTGCTCAGCCTGTATTTTTTCTTTTGCGGTTATCGAACATCGCCGGATGATTGCACGGGGTATGCAAAACGCTAGCCCCCTCTTCTACTACGTTGGACTGAAAAAGCTCAATGACGGGAAAAGAATGTGATAAGCCATGTTGGAACGATGGTAGTCTTAATCCTAAAAAGGCAGCGGCAAGCTGCTCATGCTTGTAACATGGCCCTATTCATATGAAAATCTGCCACGGCAAAATCGGAATATACCCTTCTATAGCAAAGCAAGTTAAAATCAAAGTGTTAATCGTTATTTTGCCCTAAAATGCCGCAATTAAGCCCATTGCTGGCAACACAATATGAAGCACACAGCGTTTTGGTAGCTGCAAACCAAGGGCGGTAGCGTGCTTAAGCCGTTTCTCTGCTCGTCAGCAGCCTCATTATGGATCGATTCAAACGGTGCCGGGGCTGCTCTGCGGAGGGGAACTGTAGTGATATCATCCATACTATGCCCGGTCTCACCTATATATTTAGTCAACGAGTAGCTTTCTGGTCAGCGCCTCTGCGCAATAGCCCAGAGATAACCTGCACTGTAAGCTTTTAAAAATCATGTTTGATAAACCGGCTCAAACATGGCGGGCTCGAACCGGATTCATTAAAGACAGGAGTGGAGATGAGCAAGTTGAAGGCGATTATCCCGGTGGCAGGGCTGGGAATGCGAATGTTACCGGCGACCAAAGCCATCCCTAAAGAAATGCTGCCCATTGTCGATAAACCTGTCATTCAGTTCATTGTTAATGAATGCGCCCAGGCAGGTATCGAAGAAATTATCCTCGTTACCCACTCATCAAAGAATGCGATAGAGAATCATTTTGATACGTCGTTCGAGCTGGAGGCGATGCTCGAATCACGAGTAAAACGCCAGCTATTGGATGAGGTTCAATCTATCTGCCCGAAAGGCGTCAAGTTGATGCATGTTCGCCAAGGTCAGCCCAAGGGGCTGGGACATGCGGTGCTCTGCGCTAAACCGATTGTCGGCAATTCGCCGTTTGTAGTGTTATTGCCAGATGTGATTATCGATGACGTTTTGGCCGATCCACGCCAGGATAACCTGGCAAAAATGATAACCAGATTTAATGACACTGGGGTCAGCCAGGTATTGATTAAGCAAGGCGATGCCGAAATGTTGCATAATTATTCTGCTGTAGAATGCGATAAGCAATGCCTGAAGCCCGGTGAAGGTGCCGCCATCTTGTCCCTGATCGAGAAACCGGAAAAAGAAGCTATCTCACAGGCCAATTATGCCGCTGTCGGTCGATACGTGCTCTCTTCCGACATCTGGCCTATTCTAGAGAAAACGGAACCTGGCGCCTGGGGGCGGATACAACTGACGGATGCAATTGCCAATCTGCTTGATAAGTATCCTGTCGAAGCCCTCTGTTTAAAAGGTGAGTCTTACAACTGCGGTGAGAAAATCGGCTATATGCAGGCCTTTTTAACTTATGCTATGCGTCACCCCAACCAGGGAGAAGAGTTCAGCCATTGGCTGAAACAATGGCCTTCTGCCGCTGGGTGATTAGTGTAAAATTCATACCAGAAGCGATCAGACGGCACCACAGTACGCAGTTGACGTCAAACCTGACGCTGTATAGAGAACTGAATGCTACTAAATAGAACAAATAATCCTTTTCTGTTTTACTTCGGCTGGGAACGCATTTCTCTGTAAAACCGGAAGTCCTACCAGATTATTTGTAATGATATTTACATTGAAAGTGATGATAACTAGATGGCTAACCGACAACTTAAATTAATTTCCATACTCGTTTCGCTTAGTGTGCTCAGCGGCTGTACCGTTATTCCGGGTACACATCTTTCCACCTCAGGAAAAAATGTTGTAAAACAAGATGATGCTGATTACAAAATCGATGACCTGGTCAATGTTTACCCACTGACGCCCAAGCTAATCGAGAAAATGCGGCCGATTCCCGTCGTCGCTCAACCTAACTCCTCTCTCGATAACGCTCTACGCAGTTACGAATATAAAATTGGTGTTGGCGATGTCCTCAACGTAACAGTTTGGGATCACCCAGAGCTGACAACGCCTGCAGGCCAGTACCGCAGTGCCAGCGATACCGGGAACTGGGTGCATTCAGACGGCACGATATTCTATCCTTATATCGGCAAGGTCAGGGTTGTCGGCAAAACCGTGACGCAAATCCGCACTGAAATAGCTAACCGCCTGGCGCAATATATCGAGAGCCCGCAAGTGGATGTCAGCATCGCTGCCTTCCGTTCGCAAAAAGCCTACGTGACCGGCGAAGTCGCTAAATCAGGCCAGCAGCCTATCACTAACGTGCCGCTAACGATTCTCGACGCGATCAATAACGCAGAAGGCCTGACCGAGAATGCCGACTGGCGTAACGTTATTCTCACCCACAATGGCAAAGAAGAACGTATCTCTCTGCAACAGCTCATGCAGAATGGCGATTTGATGCAAAACCGGCTGCTGTATCCGGGTGATATTCTCTACATCCCGCGTAACGACGATCTGAAAGTCTTCGTGATGGGTGAAGTGAAAAATCAATCGACCCTGAAGATGGATCGCAGCGGTATGACCCTGACCGAAGCCTTAGGCAACGGCAACGGCCTGGAGCAAAATATCGCTGACGCTACCGGCATCTTTGTTATCCGCCCTCTTCGCGGAACGCAAGGGAAAAAGCTGGCGGATATCTATCAGCTGAACTTGTCGGATGCAACCGCCTTTGTGATGGGCGCCGAGTTCCGTCTACAGCCTTATGACGTGGTCTATGTGACAGCAGCGCCTATCGCAAGATGGAACCGTCTGATTGGCCAGCTCTACCCAACCATAGAAAGCTTCAACAATCTGAGCGAAGGTTCGTTGCGTATTCGTAACTGGCCGTAGAGGTAGCTATGTTTGATTCGATTCTCGTCGTATGTGTGGGGAATATTTGCCGTTCGCCGACTGGCGAACGGATGTTAAAACGTCTTCTGCCCCATAAAAAAATCGCCTCTGCGGGTCTGGGGGCCATGGTCGGCCATCCAGCAGACCCTTCAGCTATGGCTGTTGCCGAACAAAACGGCCTATCGCTGGAGCACCATTCAGGTACCCAACTGACTAAAGAACTCTGCCGCGAATATTCCCTTATCTTGGTCATGGAGAGGAAACACATCGACGGCGTCTGCCGATTGGCGCCTGAAGTCAGGGGAAAAACCATGCTTTTTGCTCACTGGCTTGCGCAAAAGGACATCCCCGATCCCTATGGGAAAAGCGCCGAGGCGTTTGATTTCGTCTATCGCCAACTGGACGAATCGGCAAAGAAATGGGCAACTGTTTTAAATAAATAACCAGAGATGACAATGACAGACAATATTCGTAGCCGAAGCACAGACAATAGAAGTGAAGAGATCGACCTCGGTCGTTTGTTCGGTACATTGATAGATAATCGCTGGCTTATTATTGCAATCACGGCATTATTTTCTGTAGCCAGTATCATTTATGTACTATTTTCAACGCCCGTATATCAGGCAGATGCATTGGTCCAGGTGGAACAGAATGCTGGCAATTCAATTCTGAACAACTTGTCTGAAATGCTTCCTAACAGCCAGCCGATGTCCAGCACTGAAATCGAGTTGATCAAATCTCGACTGGTAACAGGCAAAACGGTTGACGATCTCGATCTGGAAACGGTGATAGAGCAAAAATACTTTCCGGTCTTTGGCCGAGGCTGGGCTCGTCTGACCAATGAAGAGCCGGCACAGATCGCCTTGTCTCGTTTCACTGTGCCAGAATATATGCTGGATAAACCTCTGGAACTCACCGTTGTCAACGACAAAGAGTATGTGCTGGATTTCGATGGCACCGAGGTTCTCAAAGGCCAGATCGGGCAGTTTGCGCAAGCCCACGGCGTCACGCTGCTGGTCAGCTCCTATCTCGGTAAACCTGGCACCGTATTCACGCTAACGCGCGTACCACAGCTTTCCGCTATCAACGCTCTGCTGAAATCACTGGTTGTTGAAGATAAAGGCAAGGATACCGGCGTCTTGGCCTTGAGCTTTACAGGGGAAAATGCGTCTTCGGTACGAAAAATTCTCGACAGCATCACCAGGAATTACCTGCTGCAAAACGTCGAGCGTAAATCTGAAGAAGCGGGTAAGAGCCTGCAGTTCCTTGAAAAACAGCTTCCCGATGTTCGCAGTTCACTCGATGCGGCGGAAAGTAAGCTCAATCAGTTCCGCCAAGCCAATGACTCTGTAGATTTGTCTTTGGAAGCCAAGTCGGTTCTCGATACCATTGTTTCCGTTGAATCCCAGCTGAATGAATTGACTTTCAAAGAAGCGGAGATTTCCAAGCTCTACACGAAGGAACACCCTGCCTATCGCGCACTATTGGAAAAACGCAAGACACTGCAAAACGAGAAAGAGAAACTGAACAAACGCGTTTCAGGCATGCCTAAAACGCAGCAAGAGATTCTGAAATTAACCCGTGATGTTCAGGCTGGGCAAGAAATTTACATGCAGTTGCTGAACAAACAGCAGGAACTCGGCATCACCAAAGCGAGCACCGTAGGTAATGTCCGCATTGTCGACTCGGCTGTGACCCAATTACGCCCTGTTGCGCCGAAGAAAACGCTGATTGTCTTGTTGGTGACGATCGTCGGTTTTATTGTCTCTTCAGCACTCGTTCTCTTGAAAAATATGCTGCATCGCGGCGTAGAAAACTCAGAAGAACTGGAAGAGCGCGGGATCAATGTGTATGCCAGTATTCCTCTGTCTGAGTGGCAACAAAAGTCAGACCGTGAAACGTTACTGCGGGGCGGCAAAAAGAAAAACACGCGTTCAGATTCACTGCTGGCAATAGGCAACCCTGCCGACCTGGCCATTGAAGCGATTCGCAGCCTGCGAACCAGCCTTCACTTCGCCATGCTCGAATCAAAAAACAATATCTTAATGATTTCCGGGGCAAGTCCTAATATTGGTAAAACATTTGTCAGCATAAACCTGGCAGCCGTTATTGCCCAATCAGGACAACGTATACTGGTCATCGACGCCGACATGCGTAAAGGCTACTCACACGCCCTGCTTAACGTCAATTGGAATAATGGTCTCTCTGATATCCTGTCCGGGCAGACTACCGCTGAGCAAGCCGTGCGAAAAACCAGCGTTGATAATATGGACTTTATTCCACGTGGCCAGATCCCGCCGAACCCATCTGAGTTGTTGATGAATGATCGCTGCAGTGCGTTATTAAAATGGGCTAGTGAACATTATGATATCGTGCTGATCGATACGCCTCCGGTGCTTGCTGTGACTGACTCTTCGATTATCGGGCGCATGGCGGGTACTGTTCTGATGGTAGCGCGCTTCGGCGTCAACACCGCTAAAGAAATTGAAGTCAGTATCAACCGTTTCCAACAGAATGGGATCGATACTCGCGGCGTCATTCTCAACGCCATTGAAAAGCGCGCCAGTAGCTACTACGGCGGCTATGGATACTATAACTACAGTTACAAAAACAATAGCTAATAGTCTATTATGCACCCGCGAATTTTATATTCCGGGTGCAATTTGTATTTATCCCGCACAGAGCAAAAAAATAATTATTAATAGAGCCCCCTTTCACTTCGGAGTGTTGATGAAAAGATATACTGTTTTGGATAGTTTTAGGGGAATATGTGCGCTTTGTGTGGCTTTACATCATCTGAATGTCACTGGCAGCATTACTGAATGGGCTATCTTTAGAAATTCCACCTATATGGTTGAATTCTTCTTTATCCTTAGCGGTTTTGTATTAACTCACAGTTATTTTAGCCGAGACTTCAACAAAATCACTCTGGCTAATTTCGTCATCAGCCGCAGTTTTAGACTTTTCCCACTGCATATTATTATGCTGCTCGTATTCCTGCTTTTCGAGTTTGGGAAACTCGCTGCTCAAAATTATGGATTTTACTTTAATAAGCCGGCATTTACGGAACTGAGTGCACCAACGGAATTCATTCCTAATCTGTTGCTGCTGCAATCCTGGATTCCTTCCGCCGAGAGTCTCTCCTTTAACTACCCTTCATGGAGCATCAGTGTAGAGTATTACCTTTATCTTGTTTTTGGTGGCGTCCTCTTCTTCAGCAATGACAGGAAAAGTATCGCAATCGCGCTATTCGCACTGCTGTCAGTATGGGGTTTTTACTCTTTGCTGAGTCATAATCTATTGCTTAAAGATGATGCATTCCGCGGTATCTCTTGTTTCTTTTTTGGCTCGCTCATTTACTTTATTCACTCAAGAATAGCCAATATAAATATCAACAAGTATGTGGCGTCTCTACTGGAAATGGCCATTATCCTTGCCTGTTTCTTCTGTATGACTTTACCTATCGAAAACAAGGGTGTTACCGTCAGTATACTGTATGGCTTAGCTATTATTATTTTCTCTGGTGAATTCGGTATCTTCTCGTCATTGTTAAAATCGACGTTCTTCCAAAACTTGGGTAAACATTCATTTTCCATTTATATGACCCATGCAGCAATAATTTTCCTGATGGTCAGTGGCGCGATGATACTATCAAAACTATTGGGCGTTGAACTAAGCTACTCTCAAGCTAATCCGTACGGAAATCCAATAAGATATATAAACCTAGGCAATGCTACGATTAACAACATCCTTGTTTTTTGTTCTCTTGCCGTCATTCTATTCGTATCGAAGCTGTCATACGATAGCATTGAAAAAAGATCCATAAGATATGGAAAGAAATACCAAATAAATCACACAGTGCAAAATGATACTAACCGGCAGTCTACTCAGTAATTTTCACTGAATTGAAACAGAATATTAGATATTCATGCGCAGAGCTTTGCAATGAAAATAATGCGAACGTATCTTCCAAATAGATTTTTACTGCTTTTTTTATTTATCTCTTTCTTTTCGGGTGTCGTGAGTCTGGCATCCGTAGTATTGAATATGGCCATATTGAAGCTTTGGAAAGAAGCCTTCATGGCCTTAATGTTGGTTGTTGCCATTTGCTACTCAGGTGGCCGAATCAGTGCAAAATCAATCATACCGACAATAATACTTTTAGCTATTCTCATCTTTGCGATTCTCACTATCGCGACAAATTTCAACAGTAAAAATTTTATTATTTTTTATCAGTTGAAGTTTGATGTACTGCCAATGCTTTTTTTAATCGCAGTATTGATCATTTTATCTAAACAATCGCTGCAGGATCTCGAAGCCCTCTGCATAAGCGTTGCCAAGATGATGTTTTTCTTGGGCGGGCTCAATGCCGTTGCGATTATCCTTCAGCAACTTTTCCCAGATTCCTTCATGGGGCTACTTGGCTTAAGCGCCGGGGAATGGGGAAGTGACAGCGGCGTTCGATTAAACTCGACCGAAGGCAATATCCGGGCCATCGGGTTCCAGCTTGCTTTCACCATGTCCGGTGTGCTCATGTTTTTCTGCCTGGTTGTGTCATTCGAAGCACGGAAGCTATTCGCAGGTAAACGCTGGCCATTGTTCTTCTCGCCATTATTTATGGTTGCCATCATCTGCACAACATATAAGACAGCCATTTTGGCTGCATTGGTGTATTTGCTGACTAAAGTGATTGAGTTTCTATTCAGAAGAACGTCGGGCATTATCGTGTTCTGCATGGGGCTCGTCATATTCTCAATGTTCTGTTACTCAACGCATAGCTATGATGTCTATGAAATAGTTAGAAAATATAACGAAAATGCGGCGTACAACTCAATTTACCTGCGCGTCTGGGAACATTTAAAGATCCTATCAGACCTGGACTCAACGGGAAAAATTCTTTTCGGTGCAGGCTTGGGTCTGAATGGTACCTTCGGTCTCGATAAGTCACTCTATGGAATACAAGCAATACCTATTGATAGCGCCTATATCTATATGGTCAGCAACTATGGGTTTGTTGGCTTCTTTACTTATCTTGCTCTGATGGTCTACTTGCAATTCAAGTTGTACAAGATCAAGCATTTTGACATTTTCGGCGCCAGATATTTTGTGTTCTTTACGCTCACTATCGAACTGTTCTATAACCTTGGACTCGGAAACTTCCCGAACAACATTCTGCTGATACTGTTCGTCGCCATTCCATTTGTGCTTCATAGGAAGTCTTTAGACGAGCAACGCGCGCTTAATTCTGCAGGTGTGGAACACCAACCCTCTTGAGATCGCCTTTATCTTTATATTGTTACAAACCAGCAACACTCTGCTTATGAACAATGCATGCAGAGGGTTGCTGGTTTACTCTCCTCTTACCCCCCTCCTTGCTGCATTCCTCCCTGTCATGATTTTTTGTGATCTATAGCACACTGCCCAACTTAATTGTATGATGAATGCATCAGTTAAACGGGAAAAGACAATGGCCAACGTGCTCACACTGTGCTGGAAATACCTGAGAGCCCTGCTCCTCATCTACCTTTGTCTGTTCGTCGGCAATGCGCTGGCGGCGCTGCTGCCGTTCGCCATTCCCGGCAGCATCCTCGGCATGCTGCTGCTGTTCGCCCTGCTCTCTACCCAGATCCTGCCGGCCAAATGGGTCAAACCCGGCTGCCATTTGCTGATCCGCTACATGGTGCTGCTGTTCGTGCCGATCGGCGTCGGGGTGATGAAATACTACGACCAGATCGTCGCGCATCTGGGCCCGCTGGTTATCTCTTGCCTCATCAGCACGCTGATGGTGCTGGTGGTGGTCGGCTATACCTCACACTATTTTCACCGCGAGCGCCGCATCGCCGGTAAGCCCGATGACACGGAGGGCAACCCATGATCCATGAAATCTGGTGGTCGCTGCCGCTGACGCTGGCGGTCTATTTCGCCGCGCGCTGGCTGGCGCGCAAGCTGAACATGCCGCTGCTCAACCCGCTGCTGGTTTCCATGGCGGTGATCATCCCGCTGCTGCTGCTCACCGGCATCCCCTATGAGCGCTACTTTCAGGGCAGCAAAATCCTCAACGATCTGCTGCAGCCGGCGGTCGTCGCGCTGGCCTTCCCGCTGTATGAACAGCTGCACCAGATCCGCGCGCGCTGGAAGTCGATTATCGCGGTGTGCTTCATCGGCAGCCTGACCGCCATGATCAGCGGTGGCGCCATCGCCCTGTGGCTGGGTGCCACGCCGGAAATCGCCGCCTCTATCCTGCCGAAATCGGTCACTACGCCGATCGCGATGGCCGTCGCGGACTCGCTCGGCGGCATTCCGGCGATCAGCGCGGTCTGCGTCATTTTCGTCGGTATCCTTGGCGCCGTGTTCGGCCATACACTGTTCAACCTGTTGAAAATCACCACCCACTCGGCGCGCGGTCTGGCGATGGGTACCGCATCCCACGCGCTGGGCACCGCACGCTGCGCGGAGATGGACTACCAGGAAGGCGCTTTCGGCTCGCTGGCGCTGGTGATCTGCGGCATCATCACCTCGCTGCTGGCGCCGTTCCTGTTCCCTGTGCTGCTGCACCTGTTCGGTTGAACAGGGTGAAACTTGCGATACATCTCGCATTTATGTATCTCATTGCATTAATTTCATCAATTAAGAGACATTAATCACACTTTAATGTCTCTGGCCTGCCTAGAATGTTATCCCGTTAACCTGTAGAGAGACTTTCTATGCATCCGCGTTTTCACACCGCGTTCAGCGCACTGCCCGCGACACTGCAATCCGCCCTGCGGCCCTATCTGGACGCGCCTGACTTTCCGGCGATGTTCACGGCCGAGCAAGCGGCGGCGATCCGCACAGGCTGCGGGTTGGACGATGACGCGCTGGCATTCGCGCTGCTGCCGCTGGCGGCGGCCTGCTCGTTAACCCCGATATCGCACTTCCACGTCGGCGCCATCGCGCGCGGGCAAAGTGGCAACCTCTATTTCGGCGCCAATATGGAATTCAGCGGCGCACCGCTGCAGCAAACCGTGCATGCAGAACAATGTGCGGTTACCCATGCCTGGCTGCGCGGCGAGCCTGCGCTGGCCTCGGTCACCGTCAACTACACGCCGTGCGGCCACTGCCGTCAGTTTATGAATGAACTGAACAGCGGCGGCGAGCTGCAGATCCGTCTGCCGGGCCGCGCGCCGGCCACGCTGGCGGACTATCTGCCGGACGCCTTCGGCCCGAAAGATCTGGATATCGCTTCGCTGCTGATGGACAAGGTCGATCACGGCCATCGGTTGGCGCTGGACGATGCGCTGACGCAGGCGGCGCTGGCTGCGGCCAATCAGAGCCACGCACCGTACAGCAACGCCCACAGCGGCGTGGCGCTGGAAACACAGGACGGTAACCTCTACGCCGGCCGCTATGCAGAAAACGCCGCCTTCAACCCGAGCCTGCCGCCGCTGCAGGCCGCGCTGATCCTGCTGAACCTCTCCGGCGGCGATTGCCTGAACATCCGCCGCGCCGTGCTGGTCGAACCGCAAGAGGCAATCCTCAGCCAGTGGGACGCCACCCGCGCCACGCTGGCGGCACTGGGCTGCCAAAACGTCAGCCGCGCCGCGTTCTAAGCGCACCACGGCGGAGCCATCCGGTTCCGCCGCTAACAGCCCCGCCCGCCAAATACAATGCCCCAACGCCGCCAGAGAGACTTTCTTTAGTTAAAAAATCATTTGATTGTCGATAATTACGCCAACCTGGTTCATCATCTGGCAACAAATGCTGTACATCTTCTCTTTATCTCTTAGGATCGTCGGCAATAAAGTTATCTGATACGTGAAGAGTAAAACTGATGGAACTAGAATACGAAAGCAAACGCCCGCTCTACATCCCCTACGCCGGCCCGATTCTGCTGGAATTTCCGCTGCTGAACAAAGGCAGCGCTTTCACCGAGGAAGAACGTAGCCACTTCAACCTGCACGGCCTGCTGCCGGAAGCGGTGGAAACCATCGAAGAACAGGTGGAACGCGCCTACCGTCAGTACCAGGATTTCAAGAACGACAACGACAAGCACATCTACCTGCGCAACATCCAGGACACCAACGAAACCCTGTTCTACCGCCTGCTGGACTCGCACCTGAGCGAGATGATGCCGATCATCTACACCCCGACCGTCGGCGAGGCCTGCGAACACTTCTCCGATATCTATCGCCGCGCGCGCGGGCTGTTCATCTCCTACCCGAACCGCGATCGCATCGATGACATGCTGCAAAACGCCACCAAGCAGAACGTCAAGGTGATCGTGGTCACCGACGGCGAGCGTATCCTCGGCCTGGGCGACCAGGGCATCGGCGGCATGGGCATCCCCATCGGCAAGCTGTCGCTGTACACCGCCTGCGGCGGCATCAGCCCGGCCTACACGCTGCCGGTGGTGCTGGACGTCGGCACCAACAACCCGCAGCGCCTCAACGATCCGCTGTACATGGGCTGGCGCCATCCGCGCATCTCCGGCGAGGAGTACCACGCCTTCGTCGAAGAGTTTATTCAGGCGGTCAAACGCCGCTGGCCGAACGTGCTGCTGCAGTTCGAAGACTTCGCGCAGAACAACGCCACCCCGCTGTTGAACCGCTATCGCGACGAGATCTGCTGCTTCAACGATGACATCCAGGGCACCGCCGCGGTCACCCTCGGTAGCCTGATCGCCGCCAGCCGCGCCGCCGGCAGCCAGCTGCGCGATCAGACCGTCACCTTCCTCGGCGCCGGTTCCGCCGGCTGCGGCATCGCCGAGCAAATCATCGCGCAGATGAAGTCCGAAGGCTTGAGCGAAGACGAAGCGCGCGCCCGCGTATTCATGGTCGACCGCTTCGGCCTGCTGACCGACAAACTGCCGAACCTGCTCGATTTCCAGAGCAAACTGGTACAGAAGAGCGACAACCTGGCCGGTTGGGAAACCGCCAGCGACGCCATCTCGCTGCTGGACGTGGTGCGCAACGCCAAGCCGACCATTCTGATCGGGGTGTCCGGCCAGCCGGGGCTGTTTACCGAAGAGCTGATCCGCGAAATGCACAAGCACTGCGAACGCCCTATCGTGATGCCGCTGTCCAACCCGACCTCGCGCGTGGAAGCCCGTCCGGAAGACATCATCAACTGGACCGACGGCGCCGCCCTGGTGGCGACCGGTAGCCCGTTCGCGCCGGTGAGCTATAAAGAGCAGCTGTACCCGATCGCCCAGTGCAACAACTCCTATATCTTCCCGGGGATTGGCCTCGGCGTGCTGGCCTCCGGCGCCACCCGCGTCACCGACGCCATGCTGATGGCCGCCAGCCGCGCGCTGGCGGACTGTTCGCCGCTGGCCACCGACGGCCACGGCGCACTGCTGCCGAATATCGACGATATTCAGGGCGTGTCGAAGTGCATCGCCATGGAAGTGGGTAAAGCGGCGCAGCTGCAGGGCGTGGCGATCGTCACCTCCGAAGACGCGCTGTCGAAAGCCATCGAGCACAACTTCTGGCGGCCACAGTACCGCAGCTACAAGCGCACCTCGTTCTAACTGGCGCGCTAAATTGACCCAGCCCGGCTCCGCCGGGCTTTTTTGTGCGACAAAACCGCCTAAAAATGCGGCGTTGCGCGTGCTTCAGGCGGTTCGCGTCTTGCGTCGTTCGGTCAGGTAAAGTAGCCTTGATCCATCTTTTTCAGCCCGGCGCGCGTAAGGCAACAACATGTGGAAACGCCTGATCATCAGCCTGTTCATCATCATTGCGGTGTTGATGGGTTCGGCTATTGCGCTGGATCGCTGGATCAGCTGGAAAACCGCGCCTTACGTCTACGACGAACTGCAGGAATTGCCACACCGCCAGGTCGGCGTGGTGCTCGGCACCGCCAAGTATTACCGTACCGGGGTGATCAATCAGTACTACCGTTACCGCATTCAGGGGGCGATCAACGCCTATAACAGCGGCAAGGTGAAATACCTGCTGCTGAGCGGCGACAACGCCCAGCAAAGCTATAACGAGCCGATGACCATGCGTCGCGATCTGATCGCCGCCGGCGTGGCGCCGAGCGATATCGTGCTGGACTACGCCGGTTTCCGTACCCTGGACTCCATCGTGCGCACCCGCAAGGTGTTCGACACCAACGATTTCATCATCATCACCCAGCGTTTCCACTGCGAGCGCGCGCTGTTCATCGCCCTGCACATGGGCATTCAGGCGCAGTGCTACGCGGTGCCGTCGCCGAAAGACATGATGACGGTCCGCGCCCGCGAGATCTTCGCTCGCCTGGGCGCGCTGACCGATCTGTACATCCTCAAGCGCGAACCGCGCTTCCTTGGCCCGCTGATCCCGATCTCCGCCATGCACACCGTGCCGGAAGACGCCCAGGGCTATCCCGCAGTTTCACCGGAACAGTTGGTGGAACTGGAGCACAAGCTGAAAGAAGAGAAGCAGAAAGCCAAACAGCCCTGACGCGGCAAACGCCCAAAAGAAAGGCTGGCAATAGGCCGGCCTTGTGGTCTGCGAGGTGGCAAATCTACTTCTTCTTGGCGTATTTCAACGAGTCCAGCGCCACGGCGAAGATGATGATGCTGCCCTTGATGATGTACTGCCAGTACGGGTTGATACCGATATAAGTCAGGCCGTAGTTGATGACGGTAAAGATGATCACCCCGGTCACCACGCCCCACACCGTACCCACCCCGCCGGCGAAGGAGACGCCCCCCACCACGCAGGCGGCGATGGCGTCCAGCTCATACATAAAGCCGAGGTTATTGGTGGCGCTGCCGATGCGACCCGCTTCCAGCAGGCCGCCGAAGGCGTAGAACACGCCGGACAGCGCATAGATCATGATCAGGTTCAACGGCACGTTGACCCCGGACACCTTGGCCGCTTCCGGGTTGCCGCCGATGGCGAAGATGTTCTTGCCGAAGCGGGTCTTGGTCCACAGGATCCAGACGAATATGATGGCGATCAGCGCATAAAAGGTAATGTACGACAGCTTAAAGTCACCGAAGCGCAAGAACCCCTGGGCAAAGGTGGAAAACTTCGGATCGAAGCCCGCGACCGGCGAAGCGCCGACCGAATCGTAATACAGCGAGTTGATGCCGTAGACGATGATCATGGTGCCCAGCGTAGTGATGAACGGCGTCACGTTGAGATAGGCGATAATCAGGCCGTTAACCAGGCCAATCACCGCGCCGACCGCACACACCAGCAGGATGACCAGGGGAATCGACCAGGTTTCCATGTGCGGGAACACCTTGTTGACGTTATCCATCGACTGCAGCAGCGTGGCCGCCACCACCGCCGCCAGCCCCACCTGCCGCCCGGCGGACAGGTCGGTGCCCTGGGTCACGATCAGCCCCGCCACGCCCAGCGCGATGATGATGCGCACCGAAGACTGCGTCAGGATGTTACTCAGGTTCATCAGGCTGAGGAAAGTCGGATCCTGAATGATGATGATGGCCAACAGCACCAGCAACACCACGTAAATGCCGCCTTCCTTGAAATAGGTAAATAAGGTTTTTTTATTTAGCGCGTTCATAATTCCGATCCTTAAAGGTGCAGGGAGGCGAGACGTAAGATTTCATTTTGCGAGGTCTGTTTGGTATTAACGATGCCCGCAACCTGACCATTGCTCATCACCAAAATACGGTCGGTGATCCCCAAAAGCTCCGGCATTTCGGACGAGACGATAATGATCCCCTTGCCCTTCTTCGCCAGTTCGGTCATCAGCTGATAAATCTCGAACTTGGCGCCAACGTCGATGCCGCGCGTCGGTTCATCCAGCATCAGGATCTCCGGCTGCGTCAGCAGCCAGCGGCCGATGATCACCTTCTGCTGATTGCCGCCGGACAGCGAGCCGATATGGGTGTGATGCCCCGGCGTTTTCACCCGCATGGCGTCGATCACCCACTGGGTGTCGCTCTTCATCCGCGCGTTATCCAGCAGGCCAAGCTTGTTTTTATAGTTGCGGATATTGGAGATCAGCGAGTTGAAGCCCACGTCGAGGTAAGCATAAATCCCGGTGGAACGGCGTTCTTCGGTCACCAGCGCAAAACCGTGGTTGATCGCTTCGTTGGCGCTGTGGTTGTCGATCGCCTTGCCGTGCAGCTTGATGGTGCCCGCCACCTTTTCGCGAATGCCGAACAGCGTCTCGACGATATCGGTGCGCTTGGCGCCCACCAGCCCGGCGATGCCGAGGATCTCGCCCTGATGCAGATCGAAGGACACATCGCGAATCGAGGGCTGGCGCAGCGACGTCAGGTTCTTCACCTCAAGGATCACCTCACCCGGCGTGTTCTGCCTGTCGGGGAAGCGCTGGCTGAGCGAACGGCCGACCATCATAGCGATGATCTTGTCCATATCCAGCCCTTCCAGCGGCTGGGTAGCGATCCACTGGCCGTCGCGCAGCACCGTTATCTCATCGCAAAGCTGAAAGATCTCTTCCATCTTGTGCGAGATATAGACGATGCCGCAGCCGCGCTCTTTCAGCTTGCGGATGATGGTGAACAGGTGATTGACCTCTTTTTCCGTCAGCGAAGAGGTCGGTTCATCCATGATGACGATTTTGGCGTCGTAGGAGAACGCCTTGGCGATCTCGATCATCTGCATCTGCGACACCGACAGGTTGCCCACCTTTTCGCGCGGGTTGATGTCGATATCCAGTTCGTCGAAGATCGCCTGGGTGTCTTTGAGCATTTTTTCCTGATCGACGAACAGGCCTTTGGTCGGGTAGCGCCCCAGCCACATGTTGTCCATCACGGTGCGCTGCAGCACCAGGTTCAGCTCCTGGTGCACCATGGAAACGCCGTGCTCCAGCGCTTCTTTCGAACTCTTGAAATCGATCTCCCGGCCCTGAAACACAATGCTGCCGCTGTCTTTTTTGTAAATGCCGAACAGGCATTTCAGCAGCGTCGATTTCCCCGCGCCGTTCTCCCCCATCAGGGCGTGAATCGAGTGCGGGCGGACGCGTAAATTGACATTGTCCAAGGCTTTGACGCCGGGAAATGACTTACAGATATCCGTCATTTCCAGCAGAAATTCGCGTGAGCTATCGGCCATAAATACACCTGGCTTAACGATCTTGCAGTCGTAAACATCCCCGCCGGCGGTATTCCTGGTGTTGGCGCCGCCGGCGGGGTCTTAGCGGGATCTCAATTCTTATTTAACAAACTGAGACAGGTTGTCTTTATCTACGCCGACGTAAGGAATACGCACGACTTTATTTTCGATTTTATATTGGGTGCCTTCGGTGGCCGGTTTGCCCGCCGCCAGGTTCTTCGCCAGCTCGAAGGTGGCTTTCGCCTGGTTGTCGGCGTCGTTCAGCACCGTGCCCGCCATCGCGCCGGATTTCACCAGCGCCAGCGCTTCAGGCAAGGCATCGACGCCAAACACCGGGATACTGGTCTTGTTGTGCGCTTTCAGCGCTTCCACCGCGCCCATTGCCATGGCGTCGTTGTTGGCGATCACCACTTCGATCTTGTTGGCGTTCGGGCCGGAGAGCCAGGCGTCCATCTTGTCTTTCGCCTGCGCGGTATCCCACATCGCGGTATCCATCTGCAACTGCTGGGTCTTGATACCCTTTTCATTCAGCGTTTTCACCACGTAGGTGGTGCGCGCTTCGGCATCCGGGTGGCCCGGCTCGCCCTTCAGCAGCACGTACTGGATCTGGCCGTCTTTGTTCAGATCCCAGGCCGGGTTGGCTTTCCAGTGTTTGGCGATCAGCTCGCCCTGGATCACGCCGGACTCTTTGGAATCGGTGCCGACGTAATACGCCTTGTCGTAGCTGTCCAACGCCTTGCGGGAAGGTTCTTTGTTATAGAACACCACCGGGATATCGTTTGCGCGCGCCTTATCGATAACCACCGGCGCCGCGGCCGGGTCGACCAGGTTGATCGCCAGCGCTTTCACGCCCTTGGCCAGCAGCACGTCGATCTGATCGTTCTGCTTGGACTGGTCGTTCTGCGAGTCATTCATCAGCAGGGTAACGTCCGGGGAGGCTTTAGCGTCTTTCTCAATAGCCTTGCGCACCACCGACATGAAGTTGTCGTCGTACTTGTAAATCGTGACGCCAATACGGGTGTCAGCATGGGCTGCGGCGCCAAACATCATGGCTGCGGCCATGGCGGCCAGGGTGAAAACCTTCTTATTCATTGTCAGTCTCCGGTTCTGTGTAGGGTATTACTCGTCTTTGAGCCAATGGTCACCGGCAGTGCGCACACCCCAGGCCAGGCGATTTCCACTCAACACCTGTCGTCCGTGGATCTTGTTATTTCCGAGAAATGCTGTGTCAGCGCGAGGTAAAGGTTGCAGCGGCAAGGGCCTTTGCGCCGGAAAACGCCTAGAGCATAGACGGCGCGATGTTAATATTCTGTGAATTTTCTCACAGATTGAAAACGGTTACACAAGATTAAATCGTCAGAGAGTGACCGTCGCCTCACTTTGCCAGGGGGCGACAGAATGGCGCCGTACCAGCGTCGGCATGAACAGATGAGCGGCCTGCGGCTCCACCAGGCCTGCTGCGCCCTGCAACGCCAGCTCGGTCGCCAGCGTGGCCATCGAGACGATCGGATAGCGCACCGTGGTGAGCTTGGGGCTGGTGTAACGCGCGATGGGGATGTCGTCGAAGCCGATCAGCGAGAAATGCTGCGGCACTGTGATACCGTTTTCTTTCAGCACCGCCATGGCGCCGGCGGCCATGGCGTCGTTGTAGGCGAACACCGCGCTCAGCTGCAGGTTACGCCCCAGCAGCTCCACCATCGCCGCCTCGCCGCCCTGCAGATCCGGCGAACCGTAGGCGCGCCAGTTGTCGGGCGTGGCCAGCCCGGCGGCGGCCATCGCCTGCGCATAACCCTGCTGGCGCAGCGGCCCGTCTTCGATCGGGTGATTGGAGCCCAGATAACCGATGCGCCGATGGCCCTGCGACAGCAAAAGACGCATCGCCATTTCCGCGCCGCAGACGTTATCCAGCCCGACGCAGCGCGGCTCATAGCCGGGGATAATCCGGTTGATCAGCACCATGCCCGGCACCTGCTCCAGAAAGCCGATCAGCTCGGCGTCGCTCAGGGCTTTGGCATGGACAATCAGGGCATTACAGCGCTGGCGGATCAGCACTTCGATCGCGTGACGCTCTTTGTCCGCCTGATGATAGCTGTTGCCGATCAGCAGGTATTTGTGGTGTTTCTGCGCCACCGTGTCTACCGCTTTCACCAGCGCGCCGAAGAACGGGTCGGAGACGTCCATCACCACCACGCCCAGGGTATCGCTGCTTTGGGTCGCCAGCGCCTGCGCGTTGGCGTTGGGGCGATAGCCCAGCTCCGCCACCGCCTGCAGCACCTGCTCGCGCGTCTCCTTGCTGGTCAGCGCGCTGTGGTTCAGCACGCGGGAGACGGTCGCCACGGAGACCCCGGCGCGTTTCGCCACGTCGCGAATGGTGATCGGATGAACTGGAGGCATGCGGGATCCTGAAATCGGGGTAGTGGCCGGTGGCGCTATCCTACCCCGATTGGCCCGCTGCTCGCGTGAATTACGTCACAGGAAAGAAAACGTTTACATACATTTTTTTAACCTGCCGGCTGGCGCTCACTTCAGCGCTTTGGGTTCCGCTTCGCCGGCGGCCAGCTGCGTCAGCTTGCGCCACAGCCACTCCATCGGCCCCTGAGCGAAGTAACGCAGCCACAGTGCGGAAAACGCCAGGTTGGCCAGCCAGACCAGCGGCACGAACGCCAACAGCTGCAGCCGGTCGAACTGCTCATAGAGGCCGAAGCGATAAAACAGCGTGGTGCAGATCAGCGTTTGCAGCAGGTAGTTGCTCAGCGCCATGCGCCCCACCAGGGTCAGCCAGTGGGCGATGCGCATGCGCGACAGCGCGGGCCAGAAACCATAGCACAGCGCCAGATAGCCCATCGCCTGCAGCGGGGCGCCCAGCTCGCGCGGCACCTGCAGCAGGAAACCGCTCCAGCGATAGTCCCAGTGGACTTGCCATTGCAGCGCCACCGCCGGCAGCTGGATCAGCACCGAAAGCGGCAGCAGCCACGCCGCCTGCCGCAGGTAATAACCGGAGGAATAACTGCCGCGCAGCCAGCCGCTGCGCATCAGCCCGGCGCCGAACAGCATCAGCCCCGCCAGCTCCCAGCCATACTGCGCGCCGATGGCCAGCAGGCTGGACGAGAGCAGATCGGCGCGGCTGCGCCAGGCTTCGAAACCGCCCTGCAGCTTCCAGAACTTCTCGTACTGCAGCTCCGCCACGCCCGGCTGCCAGAAACTGCCCGGCTCACCGTGCGAGACGAAGCCGAGCAGCAGCAGCACCGCCACACCGATCAGGTAGAGCACCACGCCGGTTTTCAGCAGCTGGAAGGTTTCTTTGGCTTCGCGGATCATGCGCCAGCACACCAGGCCGATCAGCCCGTAGGCCAGCAGAATATCGCCGTCCCATAGGAAGATGGCGTGCGCGAGGCCGAACAGCACCAGCCACGACAGCCGCGCGCGGATCCAGCTTTTGCCACGCCGCAGCAGCATTTGCAGCCCGGCGCCGAACAACAGCGCGAACATCGCCAGGAACTTGGCCTGGGCGAAGAGATCGAGCAGCGCCCAGGTCCAGGCGTCGCGCGACGACGGCATGCCCAGATAGGCCGGGTTGAGATAGGCGGCCTTCGGCAAGCCGAAGGCGCTGATGTTCAGCAATAAAATGCCGAGAATGGCGATGCCGCGCACGCAGTCCAGCGTGGCGATGCGCGGCAGAGGGTGACTGTTCATTTTTTATCGCTGTCTTCCGCTCATGAAAAAGGCGCCCGCAGGCGCCTGTTGTCGTCGTGCGGGTCGCCCCGCAACGCCATCACCCCTGGTGATGGCGCACCGCGCGCAGGAACTCCTGACGGGTGTTCTGGCTGGACTTGAACAGCCCCCCCAGCGAGGTGGTAGTCGTGGCGCTGGTCGCGTCGCGAATGCCGCGTGCCTTGACACAATAATGGACCGCATCGATCGATACCGCCACGTTATTGGTGCCGAGCAGAGTCTGCAGCGCCACCAGGATCTGCTGGGTCAGGCGCTCTTGCACCTGCGGACGCTGGGAGAAGAACTGCACGATACGGTTGATCTTCGACAGGCCGATCACCGAGTCTTTCGGGATATAGGCCACGGTGGCCTTGCCGTCGATGGTCACGAAGTGGTGCTCGCAGGTGCTGGTCAGCGTGATATCGCGCACCGTCACCATCTCATCCACCTTCATTTTGTTCTCGATGACGGTGATTTTCGGGAAGTTGGCGTAGTCCAGCCCGGAGAAGATCTCGTCGACATACATTTTGGCGATGCGATGCGGCGTCTCCGCCAGGCTGTCGTCGGACAGATCGAGATTCAGCAGTTGCATGATTTCGGTCATGTGCTCTTTGATGCGGCGCTTGCGCGTTTCGCGATCCAGCACTTCCCCGCGCAGCGGCGTCTCCAGACCACGCTCTTCCAGCGCCGCATGCACCAGCGCGGCTTCTTTACTTAATGATGTCATGTACTTGTTCTCCTGCGGACGGAACCCGCCGGCGGCCTGATAGGGCGTGCGGCCGGCGAATTGCTTGCTCTCGTGACGGCAGAGTTTTCGTGATGGATAACGTGAACCCGGTCAAGATTTTGCCCCCACTGTAGATGAGAGCGCGGCGATTATCCAGTGATAGTGCTTCATCCGCAGGTGAAATATTCGCATTTAGCACAATCAGGCCGGCTGCGGGATCCCGCGTTTTTTGTATGGATTTTAATCAGCGCATCGCCGTTTTTTGCGCCAGCCGCCGCGCCGGGGTATTCACCACCAGCGCACCGGCCACCAACAGCGCCGCCACCGCCACGTACAACGCCGGCTCCAGCCGATGGGTCATGGCGGTCGACAGCGCCGACAGCATCGGCCCGACCAGTTGGCCGATCGCATAACCGGTGGTCAGCAATCCGGCCATGTAGCGCGCATGGCGCGGCGCCAGTTCACGGCCGTGCTGAAGGGCGAGCTGCACCACGCAGAGGAAACCGCCGCCGGTCAGCAACGCCCCCAACGCCAGGCCGGCCACGCCCGGCACCACTTCGGCGCTCAGCACGCCCAGCGCCTGTATCCACAGCGTGATCGCCAGCCGGGTCTGGGTGGTCAGCCGATGACGGGTCAAAATGCCGATCACAATCCCCAGCACCGCCGCGCCGCCGAAAACCGGCCAGACGAACTGCGCGAACAGGCTACCGGGAAAGCGCGCGGCCGCCATCTGCGACAAGAATGTCGCCGGCAGGATGTAGCCAAAGCCGGCCAGGCTGTAGCTCCACACCAGGCGTTTGAGCGCCGGCGTCAGCAGCAGCGACTCCGGGGCCACATCCGGGCGATGCAGCTCGCCGCTGTGCGGCAGAAAGGCGCTAATCCCCCCGACCAACACCAGCGCCAGCCCGCCATACACCAGCCAGGCCTGCGCCGCCGTCAGCCCCAGCGTGTTGATGCCCACCGCCAGCATGCCGCTGAGGAAGATACCGGCGCCCGGCCCGGCGAACACCGCCGCGCTCAGCGCCGGCCGGCCGTAGTGCGCCAACCGCTCGTTGGTCCAGGCCGCCACCAGCACCATCGCCCAGCCGCTGGCCCAGCCGATGACGAAACGCAGCGCACCGTGCGTCCATTCATCCTGCGCCAGCGCCGACAGCACCGTCAGCGCCACCGCGCCCCACACGCCAAGCCAAAGGCGCCGTTCGACGTGGCGCGTGGCGCGCATCGCGTCGTAGGCGCCGCACAGGTAGCCCAAATAGTTGATCGCCGCCACCAGCCCGGCGCCGGTGAGGCTGAACTGGTGCTCCGCGATCATCAGCGGCACCTGGGGAGTGAAAGCGAAGCGGCCAATGCCCATCGCGACGATCAGCGCGGCAAAACCGCTCAAGGCAATACGTAAAGCCATACCGGTATCCAAAAGGTTAAAAGAAAGTTGCCAGTATCATGCCGCAGTATTAAACTCACAAAAACTGAATAATAGTTATCAAGTTCATCACGAAACGAGAATATTATGGATCTGACCCAGCTTCGCATGTTCTGCTGCGTGGCGGAAACCGGCTCGGTCGCCCGTGCCGCCGAGCAGCTGCACCGCGTGCCGTCGAATTTGACCACCCGGCTGCGCCAGCTCGAGCAAGAGCTGGGCGCCGATCTGTTTATCCGCGAAAAACAGCGCCTGCGCCTGTCGCCGATGGGCCATAACTTTCTGTGCTACGCCAACCGCATCCTGGCGCTGAGCGATGAGGCGATGAGCATCACCCACGCCGGCGAACCGGCGGGCAACTTCGCCCTCGGCTCGATGGAAAGCACCGCTGCTACCCGCCTGCCCTCGCTGCTGGCGGCTTACCACCAGCGCTTCTCGCAGGTTTCGCTGTCGCTGACCACCGGCACCTCCGGCGAAATCGCCGATCGGGTGCGCGCCGGCACGCTGGCGGCGGCGCTGGTCGACGGCCCGGTACCTTATGACGAGTTGAACGGCTGCATCGCCTATCCTGAACATATGGTGGTGATCTCCTGTCTCGATCACGCGCCGATCCACCGCGCCAAAGACGCTAACGGCGAAACGCTGTTCGCCTTTCGCGCCAGCTGCTCCTATCGCCTGCGGCTGGAGGCCTGGTTCAAGCGCGAAGGCGCGCGGCCGGGGCAAATTATGGAGATCCAGTCCTATCACGCCATGCTGGCCTGCGTCGCCAGCGGCGCCGGGCTGGCGATGATCCCGCATTCGGTGCTCAGCCTGCTGCCGGGCCATGAGCGGGTCCGGGTTCACACCCTGCCGCCTGAAGTCGCCGACACCGCCACCTGGCTGCTGTGGCGCCGCGACGCGTTCGGACCGAACGTGCGCGCGCTGAAAGAATTGATTATTGAACAGACGGAAATCGCCGCTGTTGATGAAAGCACCCCCAACGATTTATCAGACGTTATCGATATCGCCTGATTTAAAAGAAAACCACTGAGGAGACTATGATGGAGATGATCAAAACCCGCGCCGCCGTTGCCTGGGGCCCGAACCAGCCGCTGAAGATCGAAGAAGTCGAGCTGATGCCACCGCAAAAAGGCGAAGTGCTGGTGCGGATCGTCGCCACCGGCGTTTGTCACACCGATGCCTACACCCTGTCCGGCAAAGATCCGGAAGGCGTGTTCCCGGCGATCCTCGGCCACGAGGGCGGCGGCGTGGTGGAAGCGGTCGGTGAAGGCGTCACCAGCGTGGCGGTCGGCGATCACGTGATCCCGCTCTACACCCCGGAGTGCGGCGAGTGCAAATTCTGTAAATCCGGTAAGACCAACCTGTGCCAGGCGATCCGCGCCACCCAGGGCAAAGGGCTGATGCCGGACGGCACCACGCGCTTCTTCAAGGACGGCAAGCCGATCTTCCACTACATGGGCACGTCCACCTTCTCCGAGTACACCGTGGTGCCGGAAATCTCACTGGCGAAAATCAACAAGGAAGCGCCGCTGGAAGAAGTGTGCCTGCTGGGCTGCGGCGTGACCACCGGCATGGGCGCGGTGATGAACACCGCCAAAGTGCAACCGGGCGACACCGTGGCAATCTTCGGCCTGGGCGGCATCGGCCTGTCGGCGATCATCGGCGCGCAGATGGCCGGCGCGGGCCGCATCATCGGCATCGACATCAACACCAGCAAGTTCGATCTGGCCCGCAAGCTGGGCGCAACCGATCTGATCAACCCGAAAGACTATGACAAGCCGATTCAGGACGTAATCGTCGAGCTGACCGACGGCGGCGTCGATTTCTCCTTCGAGTGCATCGGCAACGTCAACGTGATGCGTTCCGCGCTGGAGTGCTGCCACAAGGGCTGGGGCGAATCGGTGATCATCGGCGTCGCAGGCGCGGGCGAAGAGATCTCGACCCGGCCGTTCCAGCTGGTGACCGGCCGCGTCTGGCGCGGTTCGGCGTTCGGCGGCGTCAAGGGCCGTTCACAGCTGCCGGGCATCGTCGAGCGCTATCTGGACGGCGAATTCGCGCTGAACGACTTTATCACCCACACCATGGGGCTGGAGCAGATCAACGAAGCGTTCGATTTGATGCACGAAGGCAAATCGATCCGTTCCGTCATCCACTTCGACCAATAAGCCAGGAGGCAGAGATGACGTTGTCATTGGAACTTCTCGAAGAGCACCGCATGTTCGGCGGCTGGCAGCAGCGCTATCGCCACGCGGCGCAGAGCCTGAATTGCAACATGACATTCAGCATCTACCTGCCGCCGCCGCGCGATGACAACCCGCCGCCGGTGCTGTACTGGCTGTCGGGGCTGACCTGCAACGACGAGAACTTCACGTTGAAAGCCGGCGCGCAGCGCATCGCCGCCGAGCTGGGTCTGGTGCTGGTGATGCCGGACACCAGCCCGCGCGGCGACGAAGTGCCGAACGACGAAGGCTACGACTTGGGCCAGGGCGCCGGGTTTTACCTGAACGCCACCCAGGCGCCGTGGGATCGCCACTTCCGCATGTACGACTACATCAGCGCCGAACTGCCGGCGCTGATCGAACAGCACTTCAGCGTCAGCGATCGTCAGTCGATCTTCGGCCACTCGATGGGCGGCCACGGCGCGCTGATGATGGCGTTTCGCAACCCGCAGCGCTTCCGCTCGGTATCGGCCTTCGCGCCGATCGTGAACCCGTGCCAGGTGCCGTGGGGCCGCAAGGCGTTCACCGCCTATCTGGGCAGCGACGAAAGCCAGTGGCTGCAGTACGACAGTTGCCATCTGCTGGCCAGCGGCGCGGAAAAAATGCCGGTCCTTATCGACCAGGGCGACGACGACCAGTTCCTGGCCGACCAGCTGCAGCCGGCGCGCTTGGCGGAGCTGGCGCGCCAGCGCGACTGGCCGCTGACGCTGCGCATTCAGCCGGGGTACGATCACAGCTACTTCACCATCGCCACCTTCGTGGAAGATCACCTGCGCTTCCACGCCGAGCACCTGTTCCGCTGATAAAAAAATCCGGGCGGTTAAACCGCCCGGATTTCTTCAAAAGCCATCATTGCCATATCCATACCTCATCCCTGTAATATACGCGGGTCAAATTTTCATCAATTATACTCGTAAACAGGGGTATGCCAATTCAGCGATACCCTCACCCCTTCAGTTTCGGATCGAGCGCATCGCGCAATCCGTCGCCCAACAGGTTGAAGGCCAGCACGGTGATGAATATCGCCAGGCTGGGGAAGATCGCCACGTGCGGCGCGATCACCATATCGGCGCGCGCCTCGTTGAGCATCGCCCCCCACTCCGGCGTCGGCGGCTGGGCGCCCAGGCCCAGAAACGACAGGCTGGCGGCGGTGATGATCGAGGTGCCGATGCGCAGGGTGAAATAGACCACGATCGAAGACAGGGTGCCCGGCAGAATGTGCCGCAGGATGATGGTCCAGTCCGAGGCGCCGATGCTGCGCGCCGATTCGATATAGGTCAGGTGCTTCAGCACCAGCGTATTGCCGCGCACCAGGCGGGCGAAGGCCGGAATGCTGAAGATCGCCACCGCGACGATCACATTGGCCATGCCGCTGCCCATGATCGCCACCACGCCGATCGCCAGCAGAATGCCGGGAAACGCGAACAGCACGTCGCAGACGCGCATGGTGAGGCGATCCCACCAGCCTTCATAGTAGCCGGCCAGCAGCCCCAGCAGGGTGCCTATCGCCCCGCCCGCCAGCACCGAGAACACCCCGGCCGCCAGCGAAATACGCGTGCCCATCAGGATGCGGCTGAAGATATCGCGCCCGAGGGAGTCGACGCCCAGCCAGTGCATCAGCGAAGGCCCTTCGTTCAGCCGGTCGTAATCGAAATAGTTTTCCGCATCGAACGGTGCCAGATAAGGCGCCAGCAGCGCCGCCGCAATCAGCAGCAGCACCAGCAGGCCGGCGACCAGCGCCGCCCGCTGGCGACGAAAACGCCGCCAAAACTCGCTCCACGGCGTGCGTACCGCGTTGGGGTCGATAAGCGGCATCGCCTTCAGTGCGGCGTTGCGCCGCCAATGCTTAATCATGCCGCGCCCTCATTGATAACGAATCGCCGGGTTGATCGCCGCGTACAGCATATCCACCAGCAGGTTGATCAGGATGAACTCCAGCGAGAACAGCAGCACCTCAGCCTGGATCACCGGGTAATCGCGCATCTCCACCGAGTCCACCAGCAACCGCCCCAACCCCGGCCAGTTGAACACCTTCTCCACCACGATCGAACCGCCGAGCAGGAAGCCGAACTGCAACCCCATCATGGTCACCACCGGGATCATCGCGTTGCGCAGGCCGTGTTTCATCACCACCACGCTTTCCCGCACGCCCTTGGCGCGCGCGGTGCGCATGTAGTCCTCCTGCAGCACCTCGACGAACGAAGCGCGGGTGAAGCGCGCCATCACCGCCGCCACCGCCGCCCCCAGGGTGATCGAAGGCAGAATGTAGTGCCGCCAGCTGTCGGCGCCCACCGTCGGCAGCCACCCCAGCTCGACCGAGAACACCTGCATCAGCAGCATGCCGAGCGCAAAGGCCGGGAACGAGATCCCCGACACCGCCAGCGTCATGCCGAGGCGATCCGGCCAGCGGTTGCGCCACACCGCCGACACCACGCCGATCGCCAGGCCGAACGCCACCGCCCACAGCATGCTGGTGACGGTCAGCCAGAAGGTCGGCATAAAGCGCGAGGCGATCTCTTCGCTCACCGGGCGTTTGGACACCATCGAGATGCCGAAGTCGCCCCGCAGCGCGTTGACGAAGAAGTGCGCGAACTGCTGCGGCAGCGGCTTATCCAGCCCCAAATCCTTGCGCACCAGCTGCACCACCGCCTCGTCGGCCTCCGGCCCCGCCGCCAGCCGCGCCGGATCGCCCGGCAGCAGGTGAACGAACAGAAACACCAGCACCGCCACGATCAGCAGAGTCGGGATCAGGCCCAGCAGTCGTTTCAGAAAATAATTGAGCATCTCATTCCTTCCCCCGCCCGCCGCCGCTTGGCCACGGGCGGGGATGGGCGCCTTATTTCAGATCGGCGTTATCAAAGTTGAACGAGGTATCCGGCATCACGTAGAAGCCGCTCAGCTGTTTGCTGTTGGCCGACAACAGACGTTCGGTCGCCAGGAAGATCCAGGGCGCGTCGGCCCAGATGCGATCCTGCGCGTCCTGATACAGTTTCTGCTTCTCGGCGCGGTCGGTGGTCGCCAGCGCGTCGGTCAGATCCTTGTCCACCTGCGGATTGCTGTAGAACGCGGTGTTAAACTGCTTCGGTGGCGCCGCCTGGGTAGAGAACAGCGGCGACAGCGCCCAGTCCGCTTCCCCGGTCGAGGCCGACCAGCCGGTATAGAACAGCCGCACGCCGGTGTCCTTCACCCCGACGCTCTCCACCTGCGCCGCACGCTGCCCGGCATCCATCGCCGTCACCGTCACTTTCACCCCCACCTGCGCCAGCTGCTGCTGGGTGAACTGCAGCACCTTCTGCGCGGTGCTGTGGTTGTGGGAAGACCATAGCGTGGTGGTGAAGCCGTTCGGGTAGCCGGCCTCTTTCAGCAGCTCGCGCGCCTTGGCCGGATCGTACGGCCACGGCTTATAGCGGGCGGCGAAGTCGATCGCCGGCGGCACCGGCCCTTCCGCCGGCACCGCGTAACCGGCGAACGCCACCTTGATCAGCGCGTCCTTGTTGATGGCGTAGTTCAGCGCCTGGCGTACCTTCGGGTTGTCGAACGGCTTTTGGGTGACGTTCATGCTGATGTAACGCTGCAGGATAGACGGGGCGGCCACCACGTCCAGCTTGGCGTTGCCCTCCAGCACCTTGGCCTGCTCGTAAGGGATCGGGAAGGCGAAGGTCGCCTCGCCGGTCTGCAGCATCGCCGCGCGGGTGTTGTTATCCACCACCGGGCGCCAGGTGATGCTGTCGAGCTTCGGCAGCCCCGGCTGCCAGTAGCCGTCGAACTTCTTCACCTTGACGAAATCGGTCTGGTTCCAGGTCACGAACTGATACGGCCCGGTACCGACCGGGTGGAAACCGATCTCTTTGCCGTATTGCTTCAGCGCCGCCGGCGAGATGATCGCCGCCGCCGGGTGCGCCAGGTTGTTGACGAACGCCGAGAACGGCGCCTTCAGCACGATCTTCACCGTATTGGCGTCCACCGCCTCGGTTTTGTCGATCATCTTGAACAGGTTGTAGCGCTTGAGGTGGCTGTCCGGGTTGCTGGCGCGATCGAGGTTTACCTTCACCGCCTCGGCGTTGAGCGCGGTGCCGTCGTGGAATTTAATCCCCTGGCGCAGTTTGACCGTGTAGGTCAGGCCGTCTTTGCTGACCTCATAGCTGTCCGCCAGCACGTTCACCAGCTTCATGTCCTTATCGAAGCCGAACAGCCCCTGATAGAACGACTTGGCCACCGCCTGCGACAGCGTGTCGTTGGCGTCGTAAGGATCGAGGGTGGTGAAGTTGGAGGCCACGGCGATCACCGCGTCCTTCGCCGCCCAAACCGGGCCGGTTCCCGCCGCCAGCAGTACGGCGGCCAACAGCGCATTGCGTTTGAATGTGTGCTTCATGTCGCTTGTCTCTCCTGAGGTCTTTAAAAAGCACCGGCGATCGGGTGGCGGGCGACAAAGTGCCCGGCGCCAACCTGCACCAGCGGTGCGGTAACGGGTTCATCGCCCAGCGCGCGCACCGGGCTCGGGATCTCATCGGCCGGCAGCGGCTGCCGTTTGTGGGCATGAGCGGGATCGGCCACCGGCACCGCCGCCATCAGCTTGCGGGTGTAGGGGTGCTGCGGATTGTCGAACACCGCCTGCCGTGGGCCAATCTCGACGATCTGCCCGAGGTACATCACCGCCACCCGGTGGCTGATGCGCTCCACCACCGCCATGTCGTGTGAAATAAACAGAAAAGCGATGCCGAACTCGCGCTGCAGATCGAGCAACAGATTGACGATCTGCGCCTGAATCGACACGTCCAGCGCCGAGACCGCCTCGTCGGCGATCACCACTTTCGGGTTCAGCGCCAGCGCACGCGCGATGCAGATACGCTGGCGCTGGCCGCCGGAAAATTCGTGCGGGTAGCGGCGCGCATGCTCCGGCAGCAGGCCGACGCGCTCCAGCAGCCAGGCCACCCGTTGCTCCGCCTCCCGGCCGCGCATCACGTTGTGCACCAGCAGCGGCTCCATGATGGAAAAACCGACCGTCAGGCGCGGATCGAGCGAGGCGTAGGGATCTTGAAAGATGAACTGAATATCGCGCCGCAGGTGCTGCAGCGCCGGCCCCTTCAATTGGTCTATCCGCCGCCCGGCGAAGGTGATAGTGCCGCTCTGGCTGTCCACCAGCTTCAGCAGAGAGCGCCCGGTGGTGGACTTGCCGCAGCCGGACTCGCCCACCAGCCCCAGCGTCTCGCCGGGGTAAAGATCGAAACTGACGTTTTCCACCGCGTGCACCCGGCGAGTGACCCGATTGAACAGTCCACCGCGCAGATCAAAGCGCGTAACCAGATGCTCCACTCGCAGGATCGGCGTAGCGTCTGGCGGTACGGTATCCTGCGGCGCCGTATCCTCCTCGCTGCCCGGCAGCGGAAACTTCGCCGGCAGCGGCCGATCGGCCATCGCCCCCAGCTTCGGCACCGCCGCCAACAGCGCCCGGGTATAGGCCTGTTGCGGCGCGGCAAACAGCTCGCGCACCCGATTCTGTTCCACCTGTTCGCCGCGGCGCATCACCAGCACCCGATCGGCGATCTCCGCCACCACGCCCATGTCGTGAGTGATGAAGATCACCCCCATCTGCATCTCCTGTTGCAGCACGCGGATCAGCTGCAGGATCTGCGCCTGAATGGTGACGTCGAGGGCGGTGGTGGGTTCATCGGCAATCAGCAGCGCCGGTTTGCAGGAGAGCGCCATGGCGATCATCACCCGCTGGCGCATGCCACCGGAAAGCTGGTGCGGGTAGCGCCCCAGCACCTCTTTGGCCTCCGGAATACGCACCAGATCGAGCATGCGCAGCGCCTCCTGGCGCGCGCTGCGGCGATCCATGCCCTGATGCAGGCGCAACGATTCGGCGATCTGCTCGCCGACCGGAAATACCGGGTTGAGCGAGGTCATCGGCTCCTGGAAGATCATCGCCATGTCGGCGCCGCGCACCGTGCGCAGCGTGCTCTGCGAGGCGCGCGCCAGATCGAGCAGCGCGCCGTCGCGCCGGCGCAGCGTCATGGCGCCGCTGACGATGCGCCCGCCGCCCTGCTCCACCAACCGCATCAGCCCCAGCGAAGTCACCGATTTGCCGGAGCCGGACTCACCGACGATCGCCAGCGTCTCGCCGCGATCGAGATCGAACGACAGGTTACGCACCGCTGCCACGGCGCCGTCCGGTTGAGGAAAGCTGATGCTCAAATCGCGCACCGTCAGCACCCGCTGCGGCGGCAATGACAACCCGTTGCCGGCGGGCCGGAGTGAAACGTCGGTCATGCACCCTCCCGGTGAACGCTTAGCGGTAAATCCCGACGGACGGCGCATCGCCGACATAGCCAAAACCGCGATACATCCCCTCGCAGTTGAACGGCAGCGCGATATTGCCGTGGCGATCGACGGCGATCATGCCGCCGCTGCCACCGAGCGTCGGCAGCTTATCCATCACCACCCGGTCGCTGGCGGCCTGCAGGCTCAGATCGCCGTATTCGATCAGGGCGGAGACGTCATAGGCCGCCACGCCGCGCATGAAGATTTCACCGGTGCCGGTGCTGGAGACCGCCACCGTGGCGTTGTTGGCATAGCAGCCGGCGCCGATAATCGGCGTGTCGCCTATCCGCCCGGCCTGCTTGTTGGTCATGCCGCCGGTGGAGGTGGCGGCGGCGAGGTTGCCCAGCGCATCCAGCGCCACCGCGCCGACGGTGCCGAATTTGCGATCGGGATCGAGCGGCTCGCCGGCCTGCGCCGCGCCGTCGTGATCGAGCAATACCCGGCCCTGCTCCGCCTGAGCCCGGTGCAGCTGATCGAAACGTTCCTGGGTAAAGAAGAAATCGGGGGTGACCAGTTCCAGGCCGTGTGCCGCGGCAAACTTCTCGGCGCCTTCGGCGGCAAACAGCACGTGTTCGCTGTTTTCCAGCACCGCGCGCGCCGCCAGCACCGGGTTGCGGATGCGGCTGACGCCGGCGACGGCGCCGGCATCGCAGGTGCGGCCGTCCATCACGCAGGCGTCCAGCTCGTGGGTGCCCTGATGGGTGAACACCGATCCTTTACCGGCGTTGAACAGCGGGCACTCTTCGAGCAGCCGCACCGCTTCGGTCACCGCGTCCAGCGCGCTGCCGCCCTGCGCCAATATCGCCTGCCCGGCGGCCACGATCTCGGACAGTGCCTGAATATACTGCCGTTCTTTTTCCGCACTCAGCGCCGTCCGGGTAATTGCGCCCGCGCCGCCATGAATGGCAATCACTGGTTTGCTCATTTGCCTGACACCCTGTGTTAATCCCGCCGTTGCGCAGCGAATAAGCTGAGCGCGGTATCATTATTATTCAGTCTTTTTCGACTCTATTTAGTCCTGCAGTGGAAGTACAGCATAACGTCCACGCCCCGCTTTTAGCGTAGCGCGCTTAGACCGTTTCGCACCTTGAAATAGCTTATTGGAATAAAAACAGCAGGTTATAAAAAACGGCAAACCGCCGATCCTGCGGCTGAGATTATTGGTAATTTCACGTGCGGAAATAGCGGCATGGCGAAAGGAAATAAACGTTCGCGCTGAATAACGCTTATTGCGGCGCCCGGCCTGCTGTTTTTTCCCCGGCCGGGCGCAGATGATCCAACGATTAAAAGCCTGATCCAGGCTGTTGTAAAAAGGCCTCTTCTTCCGGCGTGCTGGTGCGCCCCAATATCGCATTGCGATGCGGGTAGCGGCCGAAACGATCGATGATCGCCTTATGCCGCAGCTCGAACTCCAGCTGGTCGCCGTTGTTGAGCTCGGTATACAGCACCAGCGCCTGCTGGTGGATCAGCGGCGATTCCGAATGCATGAACGGCAGATAGAGGAAGCCACGCTGCTCGCGGCTCAGCCGTTCGCACTCGCCGCTGCGGATCGCCTCCTGCGCCAGGATCAGCGCCATGCCGTCGCAGGCGAACGACTGTGGCGTACCGCGAAACAGGTTGCGGCTGAACTGATCGAGCACGATCACCTCCGCCAGGCGCCCTTCGATGGTATCGCGCCAGTGCGCCAGCTCCCCCGCCGCCGCTGCCCGCCAGATTTCGCCGAAACGGCTGTGCAGCAGACGATCGAAATCGTCGTCCTTTTTAAACCACATGATCGGTTCGATCTCTTCGAACCAGAACTCGATAACCTGTTTATGCATCATGATTCTCCTCTGTTTTGCGCAGTTTATACCCGTTCGCCCCGGCGCCGCAGTACGAAAGATGGCAAGCATAACCCGTTCTCCCCCCCGGCGTTCTCTGCCATAATACCCGCACTTTGTCGCTAATTTAGCGCACCCTGATTACGGAGTTCCCTTTATGGATCATTGCCATACTTCCGATCTCATCTCCCTGGAGCAAGCGCTGGAAAAAATGCTCGGGCAGATCGCCCCGCTGCAGCAGACCGAATCCGTTGCCCTGACCGCCGCCGCCGGCCGCATCACCGCCGCGCCGGTGGTCTCGCCGCTCGACGTGCCGCCGTTCGCCAACTCGGCGATGGACGGCTATGCGCTGCGCCTCGCCGACCTGGCGGCCAATGCGCCGCTGCCGGTCGCCGGGAAGGCCTTCGCCGGTGCGCCGTTCGACGGCCAATGGCCGGCCAACAGCTGCGTGCGCATCATGACCGGCGCCCCGATCCCGGCCGGGGCGGACGCGGTGGTCATGCAGGAGCAGGCCGAGGTGAGCGACCAGGGCGTGCGTTTTACCGTGCCGGTTGAAGCCGGCCAGAATATCCGTCTGGCGGGTGAAGACATTCGCCGGGGCGCGAGCGTGTTGCCGGCCGGCGTGAAGCTGGGCGCCGCGCAGCTGCCGCTGCTGGCTTCGCTTGGCGTCGCCGAAGTGCAGGTAATGCGTAAGCTGAAGGTGGCAGTGTTCTCTACCGGCGACGAACTGCAGCCGGTCGGCCAGCCGCTGCAGGCGGGCCAAATCTACGACACCAACCGTTTCGCGGTGCGCCTGATGCTGGAACAGCTGGGCTGCGAGGTGCTCGATCTCGGCATTATCCGCGACGATCGCGATGCGCTGCGCGCCGCTTTCGAACGGGCGGACAGCCAGGCCGACGTGGTCATCAGCAGCGGCGGCGTCTCGGTCGGCGAGGCCGACTACACCAAACAGATGCTCGACGAGCTGGGCCAGGTCAGCTTCTGGAAGCTGGCGATCAAACCCGGCAAACCCTTCGCCTTCGGCAAGCTGGGCCACGCCTGGTTCTGCGGCCTGCCGGGCAACCCGGTTTCCGCCGCCCTGACCTTCTACCAGCTGGTGCAGCCGCTGCTGGCGAAGCTGGCCGGCCACAGCGACTGGCGCCTGCCGCCGCGCCTGCGGGCGCGCGCATTGACGCCGCTGAAGAAATCGCCGGGCCGCCTCGATTTCCAGCGCGGCGTGTTCAGCAGCAACGCTGCGGGCGAACTGGAGGTCAGCACCACCGGCCACCAGGGCTCGCACGTCTTCAGCTCCTACAGCCAGGGCAACTGTTTCATCGTGCTGGAGCGCGAACGCGGTTCGGTGGCGGTAGGCGAAACGGTGGAGATCGAGCCGTTCAACGCCCTGCTGAGGAGCTGAGCATGCTGCCGGAATTGACCGACGCCGAAGCGCTGCGCTACAACCGCCAGATCGTGCTGCGCGGCTTTGACTTCGACGGCCAGGAGAAGCTGAAGGCCGCCCGCGTGCTGATCGCCGGGCTGGGCGGGCTGGGCTGCGCCGCCGCGCCTTACCTGGCGGCGGCCGGCGTCGGCCATCTGGTACTGGTGGATTTCGACACCGTCTCGCTCTCCAACCTGCAGCGCCAGATCCTGCACCGCGACGATCGCATCGGCCAGAGCAAAGTCGCCTCCGCCAGGCAGGAACTGAGCGCTATCAACCCGCATATCCGCATCGACGCGATCGACGGCCGTTTGGAAGATGAGGCGGTTGCGGCAGAGATCGCCGCCTGCGATCTGGTGCTGGACTGCACCGACAACGTGGCGGCGCGCGACGCCCTGAACCGCCTGTGCCACGCGCAGCAGAGGCCGCTGGTTTCCGGCGCAGCGATCCGCATGGAAGGCCAGCTCAGCGTATTCACCTATCAGCCGGGCGAGCCCTGCTACCGCTGCCTGAGCCGTCTGTTCGGCGACAGCGCTCTCACCTGCGTCGAAGCGGGCGTGATGGCCCCACTGGTCGGCACTATCGGTACCCTGCAGGCGATGGAAGCCATTAAGCTGCTGGCCGACTATGGTCAGCCGCTGCGCGGCAAGCTGTTGATGTTCGATGCGATGAGCATGCAGTTCCGCGAGATGAAACTGCCGAAGGATCCGCACTGCGAGGTGTGCGGCGGGGAATGACGGATAAAAAAAGGGCGGGATAATTCCCGCCCTGATGCGTTGCGCGAGGGTTACACGATGCCCTGGCTGCGCAGATAGTCTTCGTAGTTGCCGGTAAAGTCGATCACCTTGTTCGGGGTGATTTCCAGAATGCGCGTCGCCAGCGAGCTGACGAACTCACGGTCGTGGGAGACGAAGATCAGCGTGCCTTCGTACATCTCCAGCGCCATGTTCAGCGATTCGATGGATTCCATATCCAGGTGGTTGGTCGGTTCGTCCATCACCAGAATATTTGGGCGCTGCATCATCAGCTTGCCGAACAGCATACGGCCCTTCTCGCCACCGGACAGCACCTTCACTTTCTTCTTGATGTCGTCCTGGCTGAACAGCAAACGGCCCAGCACGCTGCGCACCGCCTGCTCGTCGTCTTTTTCCTGCTTCCACTGGCTCATCCAGTCGAACACGGTCAGGGTATCGTCGAACTCGTATTCGTGATCCTGCGCGTAGTAACCGATGCGGGCGTTTTCCGACCACTTCACGGTGCCGCTGTCCGGCTGCGCGTCGCCCACCAGCGTTTTCAGCAAGGTGGTTTTACCGATGCCGTTGGCGCCCAGCACCGCAACCTTCTCACCCACTTCCACCATCAGGTTCAGCTTGCTGAACAGCGGGCCGTTGTCGAAGCCCTTGGTAAGCGCTTCCACTTCCAGCGCGTTACGGAACAGCTTCTTGTCCTGATCGAAACGGATGAACGGGTTCTGGCGGCTGGAGGCCTTCACTTCTTCCAGCTGGATCTTGTCGATCTGGCGGGCGCGCGAGGTGGCCTGCTTGGATTTGGAGGCGTTGGCGCTGAAGCGGCTGACGAACGATTGCAGCTCGTTGATCTGCGCCTTCTTCTTGGCGTTGTCGGCCAGCAGACGTTCACGCGCCTGGGTGGCGGCGGTCATGTATTCATCGTAGTTGCCCGGATAAACGCGCAGTTCGCCGTAGTCCAGATCCGCCATGTGGGTGCAGACCATGTTCAGGAAGTGACGGTCGTGCGAGATGATGATCATGGTGCTGTTGCGTTCGTTCAGCACCTGCTCCAGCCAGCGAATGGTATCGATGTCCAGGTTGTTCGTCGGTTCGTCGAGCAGCAGGATTTCCGGATCGGAGAACAGCGCCTGCGCCAGCAACACGCGCAGCTTCCAGCCCGGCGCGATTTCGCTCATCGGGCCGTAGTGCTGTTCCACCGGAATGCCGACGCCAAGCAGCAGTTCGCCGGCGCGCGCTTCGGCGGTGTAACCGTCCATCTCGCCGTAGGCGACTTCCAGATCGGCCACTTTATAGCCGTCTTCTTCGCTCATCTCCGCCATGGCGTAGATGCGGTCGCGCTCTTCCTTCACCGCCCACAGCTCGGTGTGGCCCATGATCACGGTGTCCAGCACGCTGTACTGTTCGAAGGCGAACTGATCCTGACGCAGTTTACCCAGGCGCTCGTTCGGATCGAGGAACACATTGCCGCCGGTCGGCGCCAAATCGCCGCCGAGGATTTTCATAAAGGTGGACTTGCCGCAGCCGTTGGCGCCGATCAGGCCGTAACGGTTGCCGCCGCCGAATTTAACAGAGATGTTTTCAAACAACGGCTTGCTGCCGAACTGCATGGTAATGTTGTTGGTGCTTAACACAGCGCTCGCTCTTTATACATAGGGAATGTGATTTGGCGCGCATTATGCCACAACGGGGTTCAGAGATCGCGGGAAGTTTTGGTGACATTTTGAGCGGTGGGTTCACACCGTTTGCCGGTGGGCATTGGCTTGATTCAGAGATTAATTTCTGATGTCGCAGTAGGTTCCATTCTCACTCACCATCGGGGCAAGCCTACCGCGCTCTGTCTATACATCACGCGACTTGAGGGCAAGAAACTCACGGATGTATGATCAACTCAGACGCTTGGAAAACCTCGATCTGCTGTACTTTCTGTTAGAAAGCAAAGTCCGACCATTCGAGGATGCCGTCTCGGTTTGGGAAAGAGATCGAAAGAAATTCAGCCAAATTTGTCAGTACTTTTTTGCAAAGGTTAACGTATGAAGAACTTTATGCTGGCGGCTTTATCCAGAATTATTCAGGGCATTGGGTGCGGCGTTGTGGCCCTTTCGCTGTTAGCCATTGCCTGGTTCATGTTTTATTCCGACGACCATTTGAAATCGCTGTGGGTTGCGATCTCCATAGCGGGAGTTTTCTTAGGGTATGTCATTTTTAGATTTGCGGTTAAAAAAATACACGATGGAAGCCCTGATTAAATAACATTGTGTTCAATTGAGCAGCAGATCACTCAGTCCAAAGAAACTCGCGTCAATTATTACATAACTTGTCCTAATACCGACGCTCAGCGCAGCTGCTTCTCCAGCCACGCGCGCATGTCCGCCACCACCCGCGCCATCTCGCTGGCGCCATTTTCGCGCCGCATCACATGGTCCAATCCAGCGTAATTGACATAGGTAATGTTCGTTTTGCCGGCGGCCCGCAATTCGTCGATCATATTGTCGACCGCCCCCGGCGAAACGGCGCGATCCTGGTCGCCCTGCACGATCAGCACCGGCGTCTTGATGCTGCGCAGCGTGGCGAGCTGATCGATGTTCAGCATGCCATGCCACCAGGCATAGCCATGATCGCTGGCATTCAGGGGGAACGGCGGCGCCGTCATCACCTGCTGCAAAAATGCGTTCAGCCCGGCCACCTCTTCCTTCGGCGCGTCGGCAGCGCTGTGGCGCACGTCGTCGATAAACCAGCGCCCGCCACCGCTGAACGCGAGGGTGGCATCAATCCGGCCCGAGGAGGCCGTCACCAGATTGGCGATCACCGCCCCTTCGCTGCCTCCCAGCACCGCGACCTTTTGATAGCCGTTGCGCGCAATCACCGCCTGCAGCACCTGGGTGACATCGCTCACCCGCCGCTGCGGCGTGTCATGCTGCACAAAAGCGTCCGGGCAATCCTGCCGCGGGACTTCTTCGCGGTACGGCAACCGGTCGTCGATGCCGTATTTCTCCACCGTCAGCAGGTCTGCGGCGGGGAACACCTGCCGCAACGGCGCCAGCAGGCGGATATGCCGTACGCTGTTGCAATCCGATCCTTGCAGGATCACCAACAGCGCCGCCGACGATTGCCCGGGCACCGCAGCGTCCAGATAGTAATGAATACTCGAACCGTCTTCCCTGGGCAGCGTCAGCGCCGCAGGTTGCGCCATCGCCAGCCCGCTCCACAGCGCCAATGCGCTCAGCATACCCGTCGCCAGTCTCATTACTTGCTCCTCTTCCCTGTTACGTTCGGTTAATTCGCCTTTTCTGGTCTACGCTTCATGCCAACCACTTTTCTGACAGGGAAGCGCTACCATGCCGCACCTCTATAACACCGCGCTGCTGATCGGCGCCGCGCTGAGCGCCATCGCCGCGCTGCTGCATATCTGGGTGATCGCCGCCGGGCCGCGCGGCTACCGGCTATGCGGCGCCGGCGATCGCTTCATTAAGGCGGCGGAAGCGGGTAAAAAGTTCCCGGCCGTCGTCACCGCCGGTATCGCGCTGGTGCTGTTTATTTGGTCGCTGTATGCGCTTTCCGGCGCGGGCCTGATCGCGCCGCTGCCGCTGCTGCGGCCCGCGCTGTTTATCATTACCTTCATCTACCTGCTGCGCGGCGTCGCCGGCCCCTTCGCCCTGCGCGATACCGGCCGCAGCCAGCGCTTTATCGTCGTCAGCTCGCTGATTTGCCTCGGCTTCGGGCTGGTGCATCTGCTGGGGATGACGCAGCGCTGGGGGGCGTTGGCGTAACGCCCTGTTCCTGCAAGACGGCAATAAACGCCTGCGCGGCGGCGCTGCGGTAAGCGCCTTTGCGCTGCAGCCACACCGCCTGCCGCACCGGCATGGCGTTGGCCAATGCCACTTTTTTCAACTGCCGATTCTCGCGCGCAATGGCGGCCGGCAGCAGCGTGGCGAGCTGCCCGCGCCGCACGATCTCGACGATGGCGCCCAGCGCGTTGGCCTCCACCGCCACCTGCGGCCGAAATCCCAGCTGCGTGCAGTAGCGATCGATAAACTGCCGCGTGGCGAAGTCGCCGCTCAGCAAGGCCAGCGGCAGATGTTGCCACTCCGCCAGCGTCAGCGGCCGGCGATGAGACGCCAGGGGATGGTCGGCGCCGACCATCAGCTCCAGCGTCTCGCTGAACAACGCCGCCGCTTCCACCTCCGCCGACTGCGCCATCTCGAAGGCGATGCCCAGATCCAGCCGATCCTGCGCCAGCAGCGCCTCAATTCGCTCTTGCGCCATCTCCTCAATGCTCAGGGTAATCCCGGGATAGCGGCGGTAGAACGCATCGATCGCCGGCCCCACCAGATAGGCGGTGAAGGTCGGCGTCATCGCCAGCCGCAAATGGCCGCGCTCGAGCGTCGCCACGTCATGGATCGCCCGCGCGCCGGCATCCAGATCCTGCAGCGCCAAGCGCGCATAGCGCATCCACGCCTCACCGGCGTCGGTCAGGCGCACGGCTCTGCCGCTGCGATCGAACAGCGGCGCCCCCAGTGTGTCTTCCAGCTGCTTGATCTGTTGAGACAGCGTCGGTTGCGAGACGTGCAGCGCTTCGGCGGCGCGGGTGAAGTTGCCCTGTTCGGCAACGGCCAGAAAATAACGGATGTGTCGCAGCAGCATAGCGCCCCAGCTATTAGTAAAACCTATAGCTGGCATTATAAATGGGTCTTAGACCCTATAGCCAGAAGCGTTCATCATGCCGCCATCGCATAACGACACCCAATGGAGAAACGGATGAAAGAGGTGATTGAAGGCTTCCTGAAGTTCCAGCGCGAAGCCTTTGTTGAACGCACGGCGCTGTTTCAGCAGTTGGCGACCCGCCAAAACCCGCGCACCCTGTTTATCTCATGTTCCGACAGCCGCCTGGTGCCGGAGCTGGTCACCCAGCGCGAGCCGGGGGATCTGTTCGTGATCCGCAACGCCGGTAACATCGTGCCTTCTTTCGGCCCCGAACCCGGCGGAGTTACCGCCTCGGTCGAGTACGCCGTCGCCGCGCTGGGCGTGGAGGATATCGTGATCTGCGGCCATTCCGACTGCGGCGCGATGACCGCCATCGCCACCTGCCAGTGTCTGGAGCATCTGCCGACGGTCGCCGGCTGGCTGCGTTACGCCGATTCCGCGAAGGCGGTCAATCAGGCTTATCCGCACGCCTCCGACGAGGCCCGGGTCGCGTCGATGGTGCGCGAAAACGTCATCGCCCAGCTCAACAACATCAAAACGCACCCTTCCGTCGCCCTGGCGCTGGATCAGGGCCGCCTGACGCTGCACGGCTGGGTCTATGACATCGCCAGCGGCGCTATCGAGGCGCTGGACGGCGAAACCCGCCGCTTCGTGCCGCTCGCCACCCATCCCGACGTGACCGCCACCCCGGCGATCGCCCGTTTTTAAGCCAACAAAAGGAGCTAACATGACACACTCTCTGCATAACGCCGCCCCGCGCGAAGCGCTCACCGACACCATCATGGTCGCCAAGATCCGCCATAACCTGACTTTCGACGCGCTGGCCGAGGGCACCGGTCTCAGCCTGGCGTTCGTCACCGCCGCGCTGCTGGGGCAGCATGCGCTGCCGGAACCGGCGGCGCGCACGGTAGCGGCCAAGCTGGGGCTGGACGAAGAGGCGGTGCTGTTGCTACAAACCATCCCGCTGCGCGGCAGCATTCCCGGCGGCGTGCCGACCGATCCGACCATTTATCGCTTCTATGAAATGCTGCAGGTTTACGGCTCCACGCTGAAAGCGCTGGTGCACGAGCAGTTCGGCGACGGCATCATCAGCGCCATCAACTTCAAGCTGGATATCAAAAAGGTCGCCGATCCGGACGGCGGCGAACGCGCAGTGATCACCCTGGACGGCAAGTACCTGCCGACCAAGCCTTTCTGATTGGCCTTGCGCCGGCGGCCCGCGCCGCCGGCAAATTGACAGCCAACCGGCCATTGGCTACATTATCTGCGCTGAAACGCCGCCCTGGCGTTTTTCACTGCCCGAGGCCTGTATGTTGGAGATTGTAACCACCCGATAGTCGCTTCCTTGCCGTATGGCGAGGGACTCTGACGTATCCGACGCGCGTTTGCGCGGGGATGCGCGTATCTGGGGTTATTACAGGATCTCCCAACATGAACATTTCCAAAGCGGAACAACGCGTGCTGCACGTGTTGGCCAAAGGCGGCTATATCGCCTTCACCCGCAACGACGCCGGTCGCGTCACCCACGTCGAATGCTACACCCGCGAAGGGCTCGGCCTGGCCGACTGCTCACTGGCCGTCTTCACCAAACTCAAAACCAAACGCCTGATCCTCTCTCGCCAGGGGCGCCCTTATCGCGTCACCTTCGCCGGGCTCAAGGCCGTGCGTGCGCAGCTGGATAACCGTTAATCATCGATACCGGCCGGGCAGGTAGCCCGGTCGGCTCAGCCTTATTTAATCAGGATACAACCATGAACATCACTTTACGCCACGAAACGCCGGCCGACGTCGACGCCATCACCACCCTGACCGCCGCCGCGTTCCTGCATGCCGAACACAGCAGCCACACCGAGCAGTTTATCGTCAACGCGCTGCGTGCGGCAGGCGCTCTCACCCTGTCGCTGGTCGCTGAGCACAATGGCACACCGATCGGGCACGCGTCCGTCTCGCCGGTCATACTCAGCAACGGCACCGCCGGTTGGTACGGGCTGGCGCCGGTGTCGGTGCTGCCGGCCAGTCAGAGCCGGGGGATCGGCAGCCGGCTGATCCGCCAGCTATTGGCCGAGCTGCAGGAACGGCACGCCGCAGGCTGCGTGGTGCTGGGCGATCCGAACTATTACGGCCGTTTCGGCTTCCAGGCGCAGACCGCGCTGACCCTGCCGGGCGTGCCGCAAGACTACTTCCGCGCCATTGCCTTCCAGGGCACGCTGCCGTGTGCGGAAGTCGCCTTCCACAACGCGTTTAACGCCGAATCCTAACCCTGTTGCCGGCGCCGTCATGGCGCCGGTTTTCAGTTCTGTTCGCCATAACGCAAGACGGTCATCCCTTCCTCTTCCGCCGGGGGAACAAAGTACTGTGCCAGGCGCTCAAACTCCGCTTCGCTCAGTGTAAACGGGTGCTCACCGCGCGCGTTTCTCAGCGTTATCCGGCTCAGGCACTGCGCATGGCTGACGTCGAGAAAGTGCAGGCAGTGCGCGACGCCGGCCTCCTCCGCCAACGCTTTGGCCCAGCGCCGCCTGTCCGGCGTATTCATCGGGAAATCGAGCGCCACGGACCAGCCGCCGCGCAGCAGCTGAACGAGGTGCCCGCCCAGCGCCCGCCGTAACCGTTCGGAACAGCGCGCATAGTCTTGCAAGCTGGCCATCTCCTGTTCATACAGCGTCGCCAGCCACGCATCTTCGACCAGCAACAGCGTTTGCGGTTGCTGGGCCAAACGCTGCGCCAGCGTCGATTTGCCTGCGCCGGCCTTGCCGCACATCAGGTGTAAAACTGCAGGGTAGGTTTTCATGCCGTTCTCCGGTCGTTGCCGGAAGGGGATAAAAAAACCCGCCTTGCCGGCGGGTTTTTTATTGGCGACACACGCGCTATCCCACCACACGAAGCATGGTGATAATAATTTGCGCGAATGGGCGATAGGATCTTTTCATAACTAAGGAATATGACAACCGTGCGCCGTTGTCAATTCGCCGTCATCAATCCCTGTTCTCGCACAAACTCGGTGAATAAACTCACTTTCTGCTGCACATGCCGGCGCGTCGGGTAAACCGCGAAGACCTGATGCGCTTCGGCAATCTGTTCAGGGAACAGCCGCACCAGCCTACCGGCGGCGATTTCGGGATCCGCCACGAACGACGGCAGCGAACCGATGCCCAGTCCCGCCACCAGCATGTCCCGCAGCATCAGGCTGTTGTTGGCGATCAATCGGGGAGTGAACGTCACGCTCAGGCTCTCCTCGCCGGCGGTGAACTGCCACTGCCCCGGCCTTTCCGCCAGGGAATAGGCCAGACAGCTGTGACGCGGCAAGTCATTCGGCGTTTGCGGCACGCCGTGCTGCGCCAAATAGCCGGGTGCGGCGCAAATTCGCTGGTGCACTTCACCCAGTGCCCGGGCACTGAGGGAAGAATCCGGCAGCCGTCGGCGAATGCGCAAGGAAATGTCGAAACCGGCCGCCACCACGTCCAATACCCTGTCGTCCAGCGTCAGTTCCACCTGCAGCTGCGGGTAGCGTTGCATAAACGGCGGCAGCAGCGGCGACAGCACCGTCAGGCCGAATGAGAGCGGCGCATTGACCCGCAGCGTGCCGGAGACCTGCTGCGCACTGGCGGCAACCATCTGCTCCAGCGCGTCAAACTCGCCAAGCAACCGACAGGCTTCCTGGTAATAGATCTGCCCGGCTTCGGTCAGGCTCATGCTGCGGGTGGTACGCACGAGCAACAGCGTCCCCAACCGGCTTTCCAACTGCTTAATCTGCTTGCTCAACGCCGCCGGGGTGATCGCCAGATCCTCCGCCGCCTTATAGAAACTGTTGCGCTCAACCACGCGGCGAAAGGCGCGCATCGTCAGTAGCACGTCCATATTATGTCCTGATAGTTAATTATAAATTCAATAAAACACAGATTATTAACCCCAACAACCTCAGTAGACTTTATCCAACCGCTTCCCTGAGTGGAAAGTGAATTTAATCTACTGATAATCATGGAGTTAATAATGAAAAAGACCCTGTTCGCCCTGATGCTCGGCCTGAGCGCCGCCGCCGCCCCCGTCGCCGCGCTGGCACAATCCCCCGCCGCCGCCGACAGCCGCCAGGCGGGTTATGTGCAGCCGCTGACCGCCGAGAACAGCCTGCTGCTGCTGGTCGATCTGCAGGACATGTTCGGCATGACCATTTCCTCTATCGACCAAACCAACCTGGTCAATAACGCCGCCGGCATCGCCAAGGCCGCCAAGGTGTTCAACGTGCCGACCATTCTGGCCTCGGCCAACGCCAAAAGCTTCGCCGGGCCGGTATTCCAGCCGGTGACGCAGGCACGCCCGGATCTGCAGGTGTACGATCGCACCGCCATCAACGTCTGGCAGGATCGGCGCGTGGTGGATCTGATCAAACAATCCGGCCGCAAGAAAATCATCATCGGCGGGCTGTGGACCGCCAGCTGCGTGATGCTGCCGGCGCTGTCCGCCCTGGGCGAGGGATATGAGGTTTATATTCTGTCGGACGTCACCGGCGACATTACGCCAGACAGCCAAAACAACGCCATGCAGCGCCTGATACAGGCGGGCGCCACGCCCATCAACTGGGTGGCGTTGATGCTGGAATGGCAGCAGGACTGGAGCCGCAAAGCCACGGCGGGAGGCGTATTGCAGATCGCCCGCGACCACGGCGCTGCCTGGGGGATGGGCGCCAGCTACGCCGGGGCGATGAAGGTGGGCAGCGAAGCGAAATAACGGACGAAGAAAGCCCGCCGCCGGCGGGCTTTCTTCAGGTGCGGTGATAGCCACGGCTATCCTGCGGCGCCTGATCGCGTCTCTCCAACCCGTAGTCCCGCACCACCTCCGCCACCCGCAGCCGATACTGCGCCAGCACCTCGCCACGGCCGCGCGCCTGCGCCGCCCGGTGCTGCTCGAGATTGCGCCACTGCTGCACCGCTGCCTCGTCGCGCCAGAAGGAGAGCGACAGCAGGCGCGCAGGATCGGCCAGGCTTTGAAAGCGCTCGATGGAAATGAATCCGTCGATCTGCGCCAGCAGCGGCTTCAGCTCTGCCGCCAGCGCCAGATAGGTATCACGCTGCCCGTCGGCGGCCTGCAGTTCAAAAATCACGGCGATCATTATCGTTTCCTCTCAACGGTAAAACTCAGGTACGCGTGCATTGTAGGAATGGCGCCACCGCACCGATTCCAACGCCCGCTCATCAATATTCAGCGAACACAGATGCGCCACGCCGCAGCGCGCGATAATCCTCGCCCAGCGTTCGCCCGGGCAGCGGTGTGCCCCTGCGCCGAAGGCCAGTTCGCCGTCGGTGCCGAGCAACAGCAAGACGGTCTGCCCCACGCGCAGCGTACAACCGGCAAGCTGCGTCTCGCGTAAGACGAAACGGCGCGTGTTTTGGATAGGTGGCGTCAGCGCCCGCACCCGATCCAGCGCGGTGTCCACTTCGCCGTTCTGCCGTGCCAGCAAATACGCCTGCCCGAGCCAGCCCGCCGTCGCCTCACAGGCCTGAAACAGCAGACCGAGCGCATTGGCCAACTCAAGCCGGACGTCGCCGATCTCCCGCGCTAATGCCTGGCGCAGCACGCCCTTTCCCGTCGCCAGCCGGGCGCAGAGCCGCTGCGCCGCCGTAATGCCGCGTGCCAGCTGCTGCGGCGTGCCGCCGGGCGCGATACAGCGGACAAAGTCCAGGCTGTCATCGATAAGATGTTGCCATTGCGCTTCGGGCACGCCCAGCAATGCGCCGAGGGTGCAGACCGGCAATCCGTAGTTAAAGCGGGTGATCGCTGCCGCCTCGGACGCTTTTGGCGCTAAACGCACCGCGCACTGTGTCGCGGTTTGCTGAATCAGGATATCGTCGCAGGAAGCGAACGCCCGCTGCAGCGCCGCCTTAAGCATGCGGTGCTCCTCGCCGTCGCGCATCCGCGCCAGCCCGGCGAACAGCGGCGCCATCGGCGTCTCCAGCAAAGCCGTCGGCACCGGCTCATCGGCCGGCCGCACGCCGAGATCGGCATTGAGCAGCGCTTCACTCACCCACTGCGGCGTAGCGGCCACCCAACATTGCCCTGCGCTATCCCAGCTCAGGGGCGGCAAGGCGCGATAGTGCATCTGCGGCTCGGCGGCGAGCGCGGCGGCATAAGGACATACGGACATGGTTTTCTCCCTCGGTACCAGATGGCGATAACCACAGGCTAGCGCTGGACGCGCAGTCATACTTCGCCTAACCTCGAAGTATGCATAACATCGACATAGAAGATCGTTTAGCGGCGCTGAGCGCCGCCATCGCCGACCGCACCCGGGCACGCATGCTGTGCCTGTTGATGGATGGGCGCGCCTACACCGCCACCGAGCTCAGCGCGGCGGTCGAGGTCGCCCCGTCCACCGCCAGCGCACATCTGGCGAAACTGCTGGAGCAGCGGCTGATCGCCTGCGTCAAACAGGGGCGCTACCGCTATTTTCGGCTGGCCGGTCAGCCGGTAGCCGAAGCGCTGGAAGGCCTGATGGCGCTGGCGGGCGTACCGCGCCCATCGGTGAAAAGCAGTACGCCCACCACGCTGCAATATGCCCGCACCTGCTACGACCACATGGCGGGCGAGGTGGCGGTGAAGCTGCACGATCGGCTGCATGCGCTGAACTGGCTGAACGGTGAGGAAGACTACCGGTTAAGCGACGTCGGTCAGGCCGCGCTGGCGCGGCTGGGCGTCGATTGCTCCCCCGCTCCCACCCGCCGCCGCTTCGCCTGCGGCTGCCTGGACTGGAGCGAACGCCGCTCTCACCTCGGTGGCGCACTGGGCGCCGCGCTGTTGGCCGCCTTTATTCAACGCGGCTGGATCGTCCGCCGGCTCGACAGCCGCGAGCTGCAGCTGACCCCCGCCGGTAAAAAAGCGCTGGCCGCACATTTTGAGCTCACGGTGTAACCCGGCGGCGGGGTAGTTTTACTGCAATACTCAAAGGGTACGCTTAAGCGCCCCCGCCAACCCGAGGAGTTTCCATGCTCGATTCCACCCAATTCCCGATCGTCAAACGCTGGCCGGCTCAGCACCCGGAACGGCTGCAGCTCTATTCCCTGCCGACGCCGAACGGCGTCAAAGTGTCCATCATGCTGGAAGAGATCGGCCTGCCTTATGAAGCGCACCTGATCGACATCGGCAACAACGAAACCTGGACGCCGGAATTTCTGGCGCTGAACCCGAACGGCAAGATCCCGGCGATCATCGATCCCGATGGCCCCGGCGGCCGACCGCTGCCGCTGTTCGAATCCGGCGCCATTCTGCTCTACCTGGCGGAAAAAAGCGGTCGTTTCCTGCCGCAGGATCCGGCGCAGCGTTATGAAACCATTCAGTGGGTGTTCTTCCAGATGGCCGCCGTCGGCCCGATGTTCGGCCAGCTCGGTTTCTTCCACAAGTTTGCCGGACGCGAGTATGAAGACAAACGGCCGTTGGAGCGCTACAAGAACGAATCGAAACGCCTGCTCGGCGTGCTGGAAACGCGCCTTGAAGGCCGCGACTGGATCATGGGCGCGGACTACACCATCGCCGATATCTCGCTGCTGGGCTGGGTGCGTAACCTGATCGGCTTTTATGAGGCGCGCGAGCTGGTGGAGTTCGACAGTTTCCCGCGCGTCGCGCAGTGGCTGGAGCGAGGTCTGGCGCGGCCGGCGGTACAGCGCGGGCTGTCTATCCCGGCGCGCGCGGCCTGACGCCAAACGGGGTGGCCGCCGGGCCATCCCGTCTTTCGCTGTCATAAAATTGTCATCCCTCTGCTCTACTCTCCTTACGTAACAATTTGATGTTATTTACATTGTTGTATTACGACAAGGAGCTTACCCCATGCAACCTGCTGTATCCCTGATCGCCGGCGCCGTGCTGTCCGCCCTGCTCTGTTCTTCCGCCATCGCGGCGGAAACCTCGGCCAATGCCGATGGCCTGACCGAGCGCGCCGCGCGCGGCACCCTCACCGAGCCGGGCGGTGCCCGTCGTCTGGCCGGCGATCAGACCGCCGCGCTGAAGGCGTCGCTGTCGGACAAAACGGTGAAAAACGTGATCCTGCTGATTGGCGACGGCATGGGGGATTCCGAGATCACCGCCGCGCGTAACTACGCCGAAGGCGCAGGCGGTTACTTCAAGGGTATCGACGCTCTGCCGCTGACCGGGCAATACACCCACTACTCGCTGGACAAGAAAACCCACAAACCGGATTACGTAACCGACTCCGCCGCCTCCGCCACCGCCTGGGCCACCGGGGTGAAAACCTATAACGGCGCGCTCGGCGTGGACGTGAACGGCAAAGACCAGCCAACGCTGCTGGAGATCGCCAAAACGGCCGGCAAGGCCACCGGCAACGTCTCCACCGCCGAACTGCAGGACGCCACGCCGGCGGCGCTGGTGTCGCACGTCATCTCGCGCAAATGCTACGGCCCGGAGGAAACCAGCGACAAATGCGCCGCTAACGCGCTGGAAAACGGCGGCCGCGGCTCCATCACCGAGCAGCTGCTGAAAACCCGCGCCGACGTCACGCTGGGCGGCGGCGCGAAATCCTTCAACCAACTGGCGAAAAGCGGCGAATGGCAAGGAAAATCTCTGAAGGACCAGGCGGCAGCGCAGGGTTACCAGTGGGTGAGCAATGCGGATGAACTGCAGGCCGTTACCCTGGCCAATCAGCAAAAACCGCTGCTGGGCCTGTTCGCCGACGGCAACATGCCGGTGCGCTGGCTGGGGCCGAAAGCCAGCTATCACGGCAACCTCGACAAGCCGGCGGTAACCTGCGAAAACAACCCGGCGCGCACCGCGGCCACGCCAACGCTGGCGGCGATGACCGAAAAAGCGATCGCGCTGCTGAAAGACAACCCGAACGGTTTCTTCCTGCAGGTAGAGGGCGCGTCGATCGATAAGCAGGATCACGCCGCCAACCCGTGCGGGCAGATTGGTGAAACCGTCGATCTGGACGAAGCGGTACAAAAAGCGCTGGCCTTCGCCCGCGCCGACGGCAATACGCTGGTGATCGTCACCGCCGACCACGCGCACTCCAGCCAGATCGTCGCCGCCGACGCCAAAGCGCCAGGCCTGACCCAGACCTTGACCACCAAAGACGGCGCGCCGATGACCCTCAGCTACGGCAACTCGGAAGAGGAATCGCAAGGGCACACCGGCACCCAGCTGCGCGTCGCGGCCTATGGCCCGCACGCCGCCAACGTGGTGGGGTTGACCGATCAGACCGATCTGTTCTTCACCATGCGCGATGCGATGGGCATCAAGTAACCGCCTTGTGAATCCTGGCCGCCCGTAACGGCGGCCATTTATTATTGGTTACCGATGCGTATTTGCAATTTAACCGCAATTATTGTGTGATAACGAAATAACGTTTAATTGCGCGACAATTAACCCCTGGAAATAACGCGGTTATACGGCCTTTCTCCCCTCTCTGTTTATTCCTGCGACAGCAACCGGCCGTTTTTTGCTTATATTCATTTTTTTTAGTTACAAAAGTAGTTTTTAACATTCTCGCAAACAATAATACCCCGCCAGTAACGTGAACCGATCAATTTGCATCCGGACGGCCTGCAATAGTTCACTTTTCGTTAAAAACCCTATTAACAAAAAGGCATTATCGCTGCCTATCGGCTCACGCCGGGCGGTCGGCTTCATTATTTTCCAGGGTAACTCCCGCTAAATTCTTTCACCTGCAATGAGTAGAATTTACACACAAGAGATTTAATTCAATGAGAAAATTACTCGTCCTGATTTTCAGTCTCAGCCTGTTTAGCGTTACGCAGCAGGCAGCGGCTGAAGAGAAGAATAAAACCGTCGACGTGGTGTTGATCGGCGGCGGCATCATGAGCGCGACCTTGGGTACCTATCTGCATGAGCTGGAGCCGACCTGGACCATCGACATGTACGAGCGCATGAACGGTGTGGCGGAAGAGAGCTCCAACGGCTGGAACAACGCCGGTACCGGCCACTCCGCCTTTAGCGAAATGAACTACACGCCGGAAAAAGCCGATGGCACCATCGACATCAGCAAGGCGGTGAAGGTCAACGAGTCTTTCGAAATCTCCCGCCAGTTCTGGTCTTACCAGGTGAAGAACGCTGTCCTGAAAGATCCGAAATCCTTCATTAACAGCGTGCCACACATGAGCTTCGTGTGGGGTGACGACAACGTCAACTTCCTGCGTAAACGCTACGCGGCGCTGCAGCACAGCACCCTGTTCCGCGGCATGGAATACTCCGAAGATCCTGCGCAAATCAAACAGTGGGCGCCGCTGGTGATGAACGGCCGCGATCCGGCGCAGAAAATCGCCGCGACCCGCATGCCGCTGGGTACCGACGTTAACTTCGGCGTGATCACCCACCAGCTGGTTGACGCGCTGAGCACCAGCGACAAGTTCAAGCTGAACCTGAGCCACGAAGTGCGCGACATCAAGCGCAACGCCGACCAGACCTGGAGCGTGACCGTTGCCGATCTGAACCGCGACGGTAAAGAAACCACCGTTAACGCCAAGTTCGTGTTCATCGGCGCCGGCGGCGCGTCCCTGACCCTGCTGCAGAAATCCGGCATCCCAGAAGCCGACGGCTACGGCGGCTTCCCGGTCGGCGGCCAGTTCCTGGTCACCACCAACCCGGCGATCGCCAACCAGCACCTGGCCAAAGTGTATGGCCTGGCCAGCGTAGGTTCGCCGCCGATGTCCGTGCCGCACCTGGATACCCGCATGCTGGACGGCAAGCGCGTGCTGCTGTTCGGGCCGTTCGCCACCTTCTCCAGCAAGTTCCTGAAGAACGGTTCGCTGTTCGATCTGATGCACTCGCTGAGCACCTCGAACCTGATGCCGATGACCCACGTTGGTCTGGATAACTTCGATCTGGTGAAATACCTGGTCGGCCAGCTGATGATGAACGACGACGATCGCTTCGCCGCGCTGAAAGAGTACTTCCCGGACGCCAAGCAGGCAGACTGGAAGCTGTGGACCGCAGGCCAGCGCGTACAGATCATCAAGAAAGACGCAGATAAAGGCGGCGTGCTGCAGTTCGGCACCGAAGTCGTCAGCTCTGAAGACGGCAGCATCGCCGCTCTGCTGGGCGCTTCGCCGGGCGCTTCCACCGCTGCGCCAATCATGCTGCACCTGATGGAAACCGTGTTCAAAGACAAAGTGGCGACGCCGGAATGGCAGAGCAAGCTGAAAGAGATCATCCCGTCCTACGGCCACAAGCTGAACGGCGATATCGAGATGACCAACAAGATCCGCGGCTACACCAGCAGCGTACTGGGTCTGAACTACATTGAAGTGAAGCCGGAAACTAACTGATTTTCCACTCGTTTCCTGCTGAAAAGGCCGCTTTATGCGGCCTTTCTTTTATCCCCCTGCCGTTCAAAGAGCATTTTTGGCCACCTTTTTACCCCCGGTTTACCCTTGCGTAACGGCGCACTCACGCCTATTATCAAAGCATATTCTTGGATAATTAAGCTAAGTCACTGTGACCTGAATGTCGTTTTTGCGGGAGAACTAAAACCATGGATCGCGTCAATATCATTCACGATTTACTAGACTGGATTGAAACTCATCTGGACCAGCCGCTGCTGCTGGATAACGTCGCCGCCAAATCGGGCTACTCCAAATGGCACCTGCAGCGCATGTTCCGCAGCACCACCGGCCACGCGCTCGGCAGCTATATCCGCGAGCGGCGTCTTTCGCAGGCGGCGCAGGCGCTGCGTTCCAGCCCACGCCCGATCCTGGATATCGCCCTGCAATACCATTTCGACTCTCAGCCTTCGTTCTCACGCGCCTTCAAGAAACAGTTTGGCAAAACCCCGGCAGTCTATCGCCGCACCACCCGCTGGGACGTCGCGGAATGGCCGGCGCAGCCGGTAGAGGCGGAGGCCGAACCGCGCCACGATGCCCCTACGCTGCCTCGTTGGTATGCGGGCAAGCCGCCGGAAGGCGTCTGCACCAGCTGGATGGGGCTGCGTTAATCGGCACGGCATAAGGCACAAAAAAAGGGTCAGTTCGCGAGAACTGACCCTTTTTTTATTGAAGCGACACCGGATTATTTGAAGGTGACGTCGACGTTGGCAGTGGCATTGAACACCCCGGTCTTCGGCGTATTGGTCAACCACTTCAGGTTCGCGATAAAGGTCTCTTTCACTTCGTTCTGCTTATCCTGCAGCACGCCGCCGAAATCCACGTTGGTTTGCAGTGGGATCGGTTTTTTACTGGTGTCGCGCTGCTGCGTCAGGAAGATCGCCACGCCCGGTTGGGTGGTTGGCAGGATCTGCGTGTTGTCTGACGGATCGGCGTTGGTGCTGCTGAAACTGGCCTGCAGAGATTGGCCGGCACATTCGCCGCCGCTCAAGGTAGCCTTGATATCGAACGGCACCTGCTTGGCGATAGTGCCGGTTTTGGCGCTGGAGCTGGTTAGCACGCCGAAATCGACGCTGGCACCGTTGTTAGCCAACACGGTGATCTGCGGGTTGCACTGGATCACGCGGATCTTGTCCAACCCTTTGATATAGGCGTTAAAGTTGCTGTCTTTGGTGGCGTTCAGCCCCAACTCACCATCGATCTGGAACAGCGACGCGCGCGCCAATGGCGGGAAGTTACCCGCCGGCGGTTTCACCCCGGTGGCTTTGATATACACCGAATAGGTGGCAGTCACCGCCTGAGGATCGGCTTTTCTTCTGTTACTACCCGGTTTGGTACCCGGCCCCAAATCAGGGCCCGTCGGCCGGTTGGAGCTTTGCTTCAGGTTAATCGCGTCATAATCACGCCCGTTGATCGATACCCCAATCTCCAGCGACTTATCCAGTGCACCGAACGAGTTCTGCGGGTTCCAATAGATGTAAGCGTTCTCTCCGCGCGGGTAGTTATCCGTATCCCAGCAGGTAAAGGTGGAGGTAAAGTTCTGCGAACGCCAAATCAGGTTGCCTTTGACGAAGTCGCTGGCGGCCAGCACGATCGGGCGGCCGACGTCGATATCCTGCGTTACGCTGCCAACCGGGTTTTTTGAACCCGTCGAGTTGCCGAAGCGGCACTGCATCGCCGCCGCCTGTTGCGCCATCGCCAACCCCGCCAGCCCCACCACCGACAGAAGTGTGTTACGTGCTAATTTGCTCAAGTTCATGGTGTACCTTACAGTTTTTGGCATTGCAGGGTCAGTTCCTGATATCCCATGGCCGCTTGTTTGTCGCCCACGTCCGCCGGAATCGGCAGTACGCATTGCTGGTCGGCTTTCGGGCCCCATTTGATCGTCAGTTTCTCGCCCGCTTTCACGCCGGAAACATAGGTTGCGCCTTCCAGACCCACGGTGCCGCTGTTGCGGCCGGACTCGTTGAACACGCCGGCGCCGATGGCCGGATAACCGTTGTCACCCAGACGAGCATGAATCAGCAGGCTGACGCCCTTGAAGGTATCGAAGCTCACCTTCACCACCGATTTCTCGGTCGGCACCACTTGTTTACTGGCCACCGGCACATCCAGGCCCGGGCCGAAGTCTTCGGTGCGCAGCGCCACATAGTTGTAGCGGTACGGGTTGGCCGACGGCACCACCGCATAACCGAAGCGATCGATGGTCACGCCCGGCTGGTTTTCCAGACGCACGCCTTTGGCATCTTTCGCTTCCACCAGCAAGATGGTGTTCTGCAACGGCTGAGTCAGGGTCGCGCCGCCGGAGTGCACCAGCAGACCACCGGAGAGGCCCAGTCCTTCCTGGCGGTATTTCGAACTGTAGGCATAGCTACCGTCGATGTTACCGATGCTGCTGCTGTAGCCCAGGTTCAGGTTGCTGCTCTGACCGGAGGACTGCGTATGCCCGGTGGAAACCGAGTAGTTCATGCGACGGTCGTCCAGCATGGTGCCGCTGATGCCGGTCGAGTAGCTGTCGCCGCTCTGTTTGCTGTGCGCCGCGCTGAAGTTGGCGGTGGTCGAGTTGTTGCTCTGGCCCCAATCCAACGGGATCGACATCGTGAAGTTCACGCTGCGATCCGAATAACCGTACTGGCCGCGCGTATCCTGCAGATAAACACCGTAGGAAATGCGCTTGAAGCCGTCGTTGTAACCCAGTTGAATCGTGCGGTCGTTGCCGGACACGCCCCAGTAATTCTGGTGGCTCACGTTGGCGTACAGGCTGGCGCCCGCCCACAGCTGCTGGCTGAGCGACAGCTCGACGCGTTCACGCTTGTTGCCGTAACGCGCAGTGTATCGGGTACGTTTCTGGTTGTTGCTCCAGGAAGGCTGGCCCGGCTGCAGATCGCTCGGATCCCAGTAATCATTGGCATAAATGCCGTTGCGCCAGCTGTTGCGCTCCTGGACCGCATCGCTGAGATCATAGTAACCGGAAGTCGCATAGCGATAGCCCGCCAACTGGAAGTTGGTGCCCATCTGGTTAAGCGACTTGGAGTACAGGAAACGGAAGCTCTGCCCCTGCTTGCGATCGCCGTTCGCCAGCTCGGTATCGGAGATCGAACCGTCCACGGAGATGGCCCCCCATGACCCCAGGCTCTTACCGATACCCACGGCAGCGGAACGGTAGTGCTCCGCGATGATGGCGCCGCCGAACGGCGTCAGGCCATAGTTCATGCCGTATGCCGCGGTGCCCTGAATCAGTTTCGGCTGATAGCCGCCGTTACCGTTGTGGTATTTACCGGCGGTCAGCTGGAAGTTCCAAATGCCTTCGCGCAGCATGTTGGCCACGGAAGAGTAGGCGACGCTGAACGTTTTGTGCGAACCGTCGGCCTCGTTCACGGTGACCTGCAGGTCACCGTTATTGGTATGCGGATAGACGTCGTGGATCTCAAAAGGACCCGGCGCGACGTTGGTGCTGTAGATGACGTAACCGTTCTGGCGAATTTCGACGCGGGCGTTGGTCGCCGCCACGCCGCGCACCACCGGCGCATAACCGCGCAGGCTGTCCGGTAGCATGTCGTCAACGCTGGAGAGTTGCACCCCACGGAACTGGAAGCTGTTGAACACGCTGTTGTTGGTGCTCGCCTGGCCCATCACCAAACGGCTGCGCCATGGCACGATATCGGTTTCGGCCCAGGAAGAGACGTTGGTCCAGTTGCTGCTGCTGCCACTCTGCTTATCCCAGGTGGAGTTGTTGCGCAGGCGCCATCTGCCCAGGTTGAGGCCGCTGTTCAGCGCGAGGAACATGTACTCGCTGTCGTCGGCGTCATCTCGGCGATAGCTGTTCTTGTTGTAGTTGAAGTTATAGTTGGCGAACAGCGCGTTGATGCCTTCATCGTACATGCTTGGCGGGATCGCCCCGATCGCGCTCAGATCCATCATGGTCTGCGGCACGGAAATGTTGATCTGCTGCACCGCCGCGTCATAGCTGACGGTGGCGTCTTTAATCAACTCAGACACATCAACACAGCTGCCGGCCTGCAGCGTTTCCGGCAGTTTGATGCCGTAGTTGCGTAGGTCTTCAACTTTCAGGCAGGGTTGAGACGCGGTCTGGCCTTTAACCTGACGAAAAGTAACATCCTTATGATCGACCTGAGTCAGGTTGACATAGATGTCGAATGGGTAAACGCCCGGTTGCAAAGCATCGCCCTGAGCGACCGCTTCCGCGTTGCTCAGGTTTTCATCGCCGTGAATAAACGACATGTTAAACTCTGCCAGCGCCGCTTCACTCCATAACATCGGCGCACTGGCGGCAATGATTGCAATTCGGATCAGCTGTGTCAGCCGCGTCGTTCCGCCTGCTACTTTTCGTTGATTTGCCATTCCCTGTCTCTCTTATTGTACTGGAACGTCCTTGACTTCCGTTCTACCGCCAAAATCGTTGATATAACTGAAAGCAATCTTGTTGCCGACGCTGACGCCCGCCGGGATGTTGATCGATAAGCGATCTTTCGGGCTCACCATGTTGGCGTCCACATCCACGGTCTTGCCCGCGCTGTTTTTCAAATGCAGCGCCCCAAAGGTGATATGCAGCGGGCCATCGTTAATCACTTGCAGACGTGAACCTTCACGCTGCCAACGCAAGTTTTGTACTTGCTCGTCCAGCGTCGTTTTCAACGCCACCGGCCGGTAAAAAAGTTTGATTCGGGTACGCACCGCAACCTGCAGCACGTTTTCCTGCTTCGGCGCCGGTGGAATTTCCTGCACGTTAATCCACAACAGGGTTTCTTTATCCTGAGGTAAGCCATTACCGGAATAGATAAAGCGCAGAACGGCAGTTTTAGCAGCGTCCAATTTCAGAATCGGTGGAACGACAACGACAGGCAGATTTTTCGGCACTTGGTTTCTGTCACCGGTGTCCAGCCAGGTCTGCACCATATAAGCTTCTGAAGCATCGTTATGAATCGGCAGAGAGGCGGATTTGTCATCGCCTTTATAGATCACGCGAGTGGCATCTACCTGGATACCGGCGTAGCTGTTAAAGGCGCCCAGCATCAGCAGAGCAGCAAAGAACTTTTTCATCGGTTTCCTCTACGGGCCATCCTTGGCCGTGTGTGTCCTGAAAGACGATTATTTGTATTCGATAGTGAACGGGCTGGTAGCGTTAGCCAGACCTGCAGTTACGTTGCTATCGAATGAACGGTAACGTGCCTGCAGGTTGAAGGTCGCTTTACCGTCAGCAGCGATGGTGACTTTCGCTACGTCGTCGTTGATGTTGGAACCGTCGCCGATAGCGAATGGCTTGCCGTTGTTGTCAGTGATTTCGATACCCACGCCGGTAGCTGCAGCGCCGGTGCCGCCCACGTTGCTTACGGACAGCAGGTCTGGGTTGCCAGCAACGGTGTTACCGTCGAAGCGCAGGCTGTAATCGCCGGCATCACATTTTTCCAGAGAGATCTGGAAAGCTTTAGAAGCGGATTTAGAACCCACGGTTGGGAAAGCAGAAGTTGGGTAAGTACCCAGGTAAACTTCTTTATTCTGAGTATCGCTAGTTACCTGGCAGGTAGACTGTTTGATTTCACCGGTGAATTTAACAGTGCCGTTTGCTGCCATTGCGTTGGAAGCAGTTGCAGACAATACCAGGGCAGCCAAAGGCAATAATACTTTTTTCATTTCCAGCTCCATAGAACAATAAAATAATCGATTCAGTGGCGGGCTTATATATATATTGCCGCCACTGAGCATACACTCAGCGATAGCACTCCCTTGCTGAAAAGGAGCGTTGCCTCGATGAACTCATTGCCGGACGAAATATAGACTAAGCATATTCTTAATGTTAAATCGTTTAAAACATTCATAAGGCCCCTCTTGATAGGAATAAACTATCGGCGGATACCTATCGATCGATGTTGACGATTCATATGAATAGGAATAATCTGTGTTTGGGAAAGCTGCAGAGTTCAAGATTTTGCATTAAGGCCTGAAAATCAGAATATTATCCCGAATATTTACATTTAGTAACAGATTGCGACGTTTGGACTTTGGCACAAATTACGCGTTAAATGGTCTGTCGACACGCTTCGGCCATCCTGACGTTTTAAATAAGAAATTTACCAATAAACTCGGAGTAACTTTCTTTTTAATCATTTAAAATCAACAAGTTAAATATCAATCCAAGGATTGGGAAATGAGCGGTTCTTTCAGAGAGAAAAATAACGGCATTAATTATGTTTTTCAGCCAATGTTCGCGAAATCGGGACAATTGCTGGCCGTTGAATGTCTGTCTCGCTTTACGTTTAATAGCGAATATGCCCATTTTTCTCCTGAACAGTTCTTTCGCCACGCCGACAGTGCCACTCGGATTGAGATTTTGATGGATCAGATCAATCTGATCGATAAATACAAACACTGGTTTCATGAAAACCAAGTGATAGCCACTTTGAATGTTGACGATTATTCCCTGCAATCGCTGGCGAATACTCACTTTGCCGAAAGAATTAACGCTATGCGCTGTATTCATTTCGAGATCAGCGAGAATTCAACCCGGCTGGTGAAAGATCGCGTGCACGGCGATCCGTCATTGAATAGTTATTCATTTTGGCTCGATGATTTTGGTTCTGGCTACGCGGGTTTTTCCGCGTTGTACAACAGCCAGTTCCGCTTCGTTAAGCTCGACCGTTTTCTGCTTTGGGACTTCATGAAAAAGTCCGGCGGCGAGGGCTTGATGCGCGCGTTACTGCGCTTCTTTTACCTTAATCATTACAAGGTAATTATCGAAGGAGTTGAAACTCCCGAACACAAGAAATGGCTGGATGAAATGCCATATTACGCACTGCAGGGAAAGCTGTGGAAGGAATCCAGCATCAAGGATTTGAACTCGCTTCTTACAGCTGAATACTTTTAACTCGGTATTGGTGTTTGCCCTATGTCTAAAAACAACGTTCTTGTGATTAGTGAGTGTAAGTACAGCTATGTTGGCCTGTCGGTGCTGCTGAAGAAACACTACGGCGCGTACGATATCCGCCTGTTTTCCGATTTCATGCACGGCGGCGCCAAAGCAGAGAAGATCACCAAGCACGATATCGCGCTGATTTTCACCTCGCAAAACCTCGAACAGAGCGTCAACGTGATCGAAAGCCTGGTGTCCCTGCACCAGCAGTACAACAGCAAAACGCGCCTGTTGGTGTTCTATGACGACGAGCGCGTGGTGAAACTGTTGTCGATCCTGGGGATTTCCGTCGAGTTGGTCTCCACCCGCATTCCGCTTTATTCGCTGCAGGAAAAAATCCAGCGGCTGCTGGAAAGCAAAGAACCGGGCGGCATCAGAGTGCAGAAAACCCGCGAGCTCAGCCCGGCGGAAAGCGACGTGATCTTCAATCTGCTGCGCGGCGACAGCCTGCTGCACATTGCGGAAAAGCGCGGTACGCACCCAAAAACCATCTTCTCGCAGAAATACAGTGCGATGAAAAAGCTGCGGCTGCGCAGCATGAGCACCATCTTCGTCGCCGGCAAATAACCGGCCCTGGCTTGTTGCGCGGTACGCCGCGCGGCAACCGGCCCTCCCCCGCCAAGTTAAATTAATGTAACAACCGGCGACAAAGCAGCAACAGACACACAACATCCTCTCCTGTTGGCTACGATTTGCACACGGATTATCCGTGAGTCATGTCGTGTGGATTAAAATAAACATCAGGAGATGTTATGAAGTCGTCCTTATTCAGCCGCTACACCTGCTTTGTGCTGAGCATCTTGCTCACCCTGGTTTTCTTAATCATGATGCGCAACCATCCGTGGTTCTGGCTGCCGGCCCTGGCCTGCGGTGGCTTGATGGTGCTGGGTATCTACGATCTCACGCAACAGCGCCACGCCATCTGCCGCAACTACCCGATCATCGGCCGCCTGCGCTTCTTCTTCGAATTCATCCGTCCGGAACTGCGCCAGTATTTCCTCGAGCAGGATAATGAAGAAATCCCGTTTTCGCGCACCCAGCGCACGCTGGTGTATCGCCGGGCGAAAAACGAGATGGGCGACAAGCCGTTCGGCACCCTGCTGGATGTGTACCAAACCGGCTATGAGTGCATCGGCCACTCCATGCGGCCGGTGGAAGCCGCCGACCCGACCAGTTTTCGCATCACCATCGGCGGCGCCGACTGCCGCCAGCCCTACTCTGCGTCGATCTTCAACATTTCGGCCATGAGCTTCGGCGCGCTCTCCGCCAATGCCATTCGCGCACTCAACCTCGGTGCGGCCAAGGGCAATTTCTACCACGACACCGGCGAGGGCAGCATCAGCCGCTATCACCGTGAAAACAACGGCGATCTGGTGTGGGAGCTGGGCAGCGGCTATTTCGGCTGTCGCACCGCCGACGGCCATTTCGATCCGCGCCGCTTTGCCGAACAGGCGCAAAGCCCGCAGGTGAAAATGATTGAAATCAAGCTCAGCCAGGGCGCCAAACCCGGCCACGGCGGCATTCTGCCGGCGAAAAAGGTAGATGCGGAAATCGCCGCCACCCGCGGCGTGCCGGAAGGCGTCGACTGCATCTCGCCGGCCTCGCACAGCGCCTTCACCACCCCGCTGGAAATGATGCATTTCATCCAGCAGCTGCGCGAGCTGTCAGGCGGCAAACCGGTCGGTTTCAAGCTGTGCATCGGCCACCCGTGGGAGTTCGTCGCCATCGTCAAGGCGATGCTGCACACCCGCATCCTGCCGGATTTCATCGTGGTGGACGGTAAGGAAGGCGGCACCGGCGCCGCGCCGCTCGAGCTCTCCAACTATATGGGCATGCCGCTGCGCGAAGGGCTGCTGTTCGTGCATAACACGCTGGTGGGCTGCGGCCTGCGCGACCAAATCAAGGTAGGCGCCAGCGGCAAAATCATCAGCGCCTTCGACATCGCCAGCGTGCTGGTGCTCGGCGCCGATTGGGTGAACTCGGCGCGCGGCTTTATGTTCGCCGTCGGCTGCATCCAGTCGCAAAGCTGCCACACCAACCACTGCCCGACCGGCGTGGCGACGCAAGATCCGCTGCGGCAGAAGGCGCTGGTGGTGCCGAACAAGGCGGAGCGCGTCTACCACTTCCATCAAAATACGGTGAAAGCGCTGGCGGACATGCTGGCGGCGGCCGGCGTCAGCCGCCCGGAACAGCTGACCTCGCACCATATGCTGCGCCGCATCACGCCGACCGAGATCAAAGTGTACGCCGATATCTATTACTACCTGGAGCCGGGCGCGCTGCTGCAACCGGAGATCAAAAGCGAGTTCTACGCCCGCATGTGGCGTATGGCGACGCCCACCAGTTTCGATCAGGCGATCTCGCTGCCGGCGGCATAAGGGGATAAAAAAGAGTTGCCCCCTCGCCTTGGGGAAGAGCATATGGAGAGGGGTTGCTTGCTACGGCGGCCCTCCCCCTCAACGGCGAGAGGGCGTGTCGGTTACTGCTTGCGCACCGGCGCATCGCCGGCGACGTAATAGTCGGCGGTGCTGCGCGGCAGTGGCGCGCGCTGGCGAATGCGATCGGCTAACTTCTCGGCGATCATGATGGTGGTGGCGTTCAGGTTGCCGGTGATGATCAGCGGCATGATCGACGCATCCACCACCCGCAATCCTTCCATGCCGTGCACCCGGCCCTGGCCGTCGACCACTGCCATCTCATCCTCGCCCATCTTGCACGAGCAGGACGGGTGGAACGCGGTTTCGGCATGCTCGCGCACGAAGGCATCCAACTGCTCATCGGTCTGCACGTCCGGCCCAGGGCTTATCTCGCGGCCACGGTATTCGTCCAGCGCCGGCTGCGCCATGATCTCGCGCGTGATGCGAATAGCGTCGCGGAACTCCTGCCAATCCTGTTCGGTCGCCATGTAGTTGAACAGAATGCTCGGGTGCTGACGCGGATCTTTCGATTTCACCTGTACCCGGCCGCGGCTCGGCGAACGCATCGAGCCGACGTGCGCCTGGAAGCCGTGCTCTTTCACCGCGTTGCTGCCGTTGTAGTTAATCGCCACCGGCAGGAAGTGATACTGAATGTTCGGCCAGGCGAACTCTGCACGGCTGCGGATGAAGCCACCGGCCTCGAACTGGTTGCTGGCGCCGACGCCGGTGCCGTTGAACAGCCATTCCGCGCCGATCTTCGGCTGGTTGAACCATTGCAGCGCCGGGTACAGCGATACCGGTTTCTTACAGGCGTATTGCAGGTACATCTCCAGGTGGTCCTGCAGGTTTTCCCCGACGCCCGGCAGATCGTGTACCACATTAATATCCAGACTTTTCAGCAGCGCAGCCGGGCCAACGCCCGAACGCTGCAGGATCTGCGGCGAGGCGATGGCGCCGGCGCACAGCAGCACTTCGCGCCGTGCTGTGGCGTGGGTCAGCTGATTGCTGTCGCCCTGCAAATACTTGACGCCCACCGCACGCTTGCCGTCGAACACGATATGGTCGGTCAGCGCATGGGTGACGATTTTCAGGTTCGGCCGCGAACGCGCCTGATCCAGATAACCGCGGGCGGTGCTGGCGCGGCGCCCTTTCGGCGTCACGGTGCGATCCATCGGGCCAAAGCCTTCTTGTTGGTAACCGTTCAGATCGTCGGTACGCGGGTAACCCGCCTGCACGCCGGCTTCCACCATCGCGTGGAACAGTTCGTTGTTACCGGCTTTCGGCGTGGTGACGCTCACCGGGCCCTCGCCGCCGTGGTAATCGTTCGGGCCGATATCGCGGGTTTCCGCCTTGCGGAAATACGGCAGGCAGTCCAGATAGGTCCAGTCTTCCAGACCCGGCGCCTTGGCCCAGTTATCGAAGTCCATCGCGTTGCCGCGAATGTAACACATGCCGTTAATCAGGGACGAACCGCCCAGCCCTTTGCCGCGGCCGCATTCCATCCGGCGGTTGTTCATGTGCGGCTCAGGATCGGTTTCATACGCCCAGTTATAGCGGCGACCCTGCAGCGGAAACGCCAGCGCGGCCGGCATCTGGGTACGGAAATCCATCCGGTAGTCCGGGCCGCCGGCTTCCAGCAGCAGGACGCTGACGTCGGCGTCCTCGGTCAATCGGGTGGCTAACACGTTGCCGGCGGAACCGGCACCGATAATGATGTAGTCAAATTCCATTCATTATCTCCTTACTTTATAGAGGCCTGGTCAGGCAAAGACGCGAAGCGCGACTCGGCAACAGGCTGTGTATTTTGGCTCTCTAGATATTGTCGGCCGCAGCCAACGCGGCTGCGGCTCGAAAGACGGCGGGAAGATCAGAATACCGAGGCGTATTCGCCCAGCTCGACCTGCACCGATTTGATCTGGGTGTAGTGTTCCAGCGTCGTCAGGCCGTTCTCGCGGCCGACGCCGGACTGCTTGTAGCCGCCGACCGGCATTTCCGCCGCCGACTCGCCCCAGGTGTTGATCCAGCAAATGCCGGCTTCCAGCTGGTGGATCACGCGGTGCGCACGAGCCAGATCGTTGGTCACCACACCGGCGGCCAGGCCGAAGGTGGTATCATTGGCGCGGCGCACCACTTCCTCTTCGCTCTGGTAGCTGAGAATGCTCATCACCGGCCCGAAGATCTCCTCACGCACGATTTCCATGTCGTCGCGGCAGTCGCTGAATACCGTCGGCGCCACGTAAGCGCCCTTGCCGAATTCGCCGTGGGTGACGCGTTCGCCGCCGCACAGCAGGCGCGCGCCGCTGTTCTTGCCGCTCTCGATAAAGCGCAGCACCGACTCCATGTGCGCGAAGCTGACCAGCGGCCCGAAGTTGGTCTGCGGATCGGTCGGATCGCCGAGGCGAATGCGCTTGACGCGCTCGAGGATCTTCGCCTCAAACTGTGCCTGCAGCGCCGCCGGCACGAAGACGCGGGTACCGTTGGTGCACACCTGCCCGGAGCTGTAGAAGTTGGCCATCATGGCGATATCGGCAGCGCGATCCAGATCGGCATCGTCGAAGATAATCAGCGGCGACTTGCCGCCCAGTTCCATGGTGACTTCCTTCAGCGTCGATCCCGACGCGTTGGCCATCACCTTCTTACCGGTTTTCACCCCGCCGGTGAAAGAGACTTTGGCGATGCCCGGATGATCGGTCAGGTACTGCCCCACCTCCGCGCCGCTGCCGGTCACCACGTTGAATACGCCGTCCGGCAGGCCGGCTTCGGTGTAAATTTCCGCCAGCTTTAACGCCGTCAACGACGTGACTTCACTCGGCTTGAAGATCATCGCGTTGCCCGCCGCCAGCGCCGGCGCGGACTTCCACAGCGCGATTTGAATCGGGTAGTTCCAGGCACCGATGCCGGCCACCACACCCAGCGGTTCGCGGCGGGTGTAAACGAATGAGGTTTCGCGCAGCGGGATCTGTTCGCCTTCAATGGCCGGGATCAGGCCGGCGTAATACTCCAGCACGTCGGCGCCGGTGACGATGTCCACCGCGGTGGTTTCCGACATCGCTTTGCCGGTATCCAGCGTTTCCAGCGCCGCCAGCTCATCGTTGCGCTCGCGCAGAATATCCACCGCGCGACGCAGGATGCGCGAACGCGCCATCGCCGTCATCGCCGCCCACACCTTCTGCCCGCTGGCCGCGCTGGCCACCGCACGATCGACGTCTTCAGCGCCGGCAGACTGGACTTCAGCCAGAACTTCGCCGTTCGCCGGGTTAATGGCGTTGAAGGTTTTTCCAGCGGTGCTGTCTACATAGGCGCCATGAATATAGAGCTTCTGCAAGCCAAAACGGGACATAGGATCTCCTTGGGTTATCCTCCGGGCGGCGTTTGCCCCCGGAGTTGGAACGTGATGTATTCGGTCGTGAGCGCCAACGCCTGCGACTGATTGAACGCCGAGCCGCGCAGCGCGCTGCGCAGCCACAGCCCGTCGATCAGTGCCGCCAGCCCCTTGGCCGCCAACCGCGCCTGCGGCTGCGGCATAACGCGACGAAACTCGGCGCACAGGTTGGAATAAAGCCGGCGGCCGTTCACCTGCTGCAGCCGGTTGAGCTGCGGCTGGTGCAGACTGCTGGCCCAAAAGGCCAGCCAGGTCTTCATCGCCGCGCTGTTGATCTGGCTGTCGTCGAAGTTGCCGGCGACGATCGCCTGCAGCCGCGCCGCCGGGCTGTTATCGGTCAGCGCCTGCAAGCGCAGCTTCACCGCCTCGCCCAGATGGCTGATCAGATAGCGCATCGTGGCTTCCAGCAGGCCGTTCTTGTCCTTGAAATAATGGCTGATGATGCCGTTGGAAACGCCGGCCCGCCGCGCGATCTGCGCGATGGTGGCGTCATGCATTCCCACTTCGTTTACCGCGGCGAGCGTGGCATCAATCAACTGCTGCCTTCTGATTGGCTGCATTCCTACCTTTGGCATATTTCGACTCTCACAAAACCGACTTCGGCCTTATCTCAGCGGGCAAATTTCACTGCCGTTTCGCCCGTGATTCAGGTCATCATGAGGACTATTAAACTTTTTTTTGATTGAACGTTCAATAAAAATTGCATATATTTTATTGCCGCCTGGTTAAAAATTTGTACTATCTGGTTGTGGAACTGGCTGATTTTTGTGAGGTAATTAACGAATCTGACCAAAATCAGTGGCTGTAAGCGGTTCCCGCCGCGAAGCGCTCCGGCGCTTCAGCAACAGGCGAAAGCGGCATCATTCAGGCCCTCCTCTGCGGAGACGGCCGCCGCCTTCATTCGCCCGTTTTTCAGAGGCCAACGCGCCCCGGAATACGGAGCGGCACGATTTTCTCAGTTCAGAGGATGACGATGACAACCCACGAAACCTCCTCCAAACCGCAGCAGGACCGCCTCAACCCTGTGGTTTTCTTCACCTCGGCGGGGCTGATCCTGGCCTTCTCGCTGATGACCATCTTTTTCACCGACTTCTCCGGGCAGTGGATCACCCGCACGCTGAATTGGGTGTCAGCCACCTTCGGTTGGTACTACCTGCTGGCGGCGACGCTGTACATCGTGTTCGTGGTGTTTATCGCCGCTTCGCGCTTCGGTTCGATCAAGCTCGGGCCGGAACAGTCCAAACCGGAGTTCAGCCTGATGAGCTGGGCGGCGATGCTGTTCGCCGCCGGCATCGGCATCGACCTGATGTTCTTCTCAGTCGCCGAGCCGGTGACCCAGTACATGATGCCGCCGGAAGGCGACGCGCAAACGCTGGAGGCCGCACGCCAGGCGATGGTCTGGACGCTGTTCCACTACGGCCTGACAGGCTGGTCGATGTATGCGCTGATGGGCATCGCCCTCGGCTACTTCAGCTATCGCTACAATCTGCCGCTGACCATCCGATCGGCGCTGTACCCGATCTTCGGTAAACGCATCAACGGCCCGATCGGCCACAGCGTGGACATCGCCGCGGTGCTCGGCACCATCTTCGGCATCGCCACCACGCTGGGTATCGGCGTGGTGCAGCTCAACTACGGCCTCAAGGTGCTGTTCGAGATCCCGGAAAACCTGACGGTGCAGGGCTCGCTGATCCTGCTGTCGGTGATCATGGCCACCATCTCGGTCACCTCGGGCGTCAACAAGGGCATCCGCATCCTGTCCGAGCTGAACGTGCTGCTGGCGCTCGGCCTGATCCTGTTCGTTCTGTTCTTTGGCGACACCGAGTTCCTGCTCAACGCGCTGGTGCTCAACGTCGGCGATTACGTCAATCGTTTTATGGGCATGACGCTCAACAGCTTCGCCTTCGATCGGCCGGTGGAGTGGATGAACAACTGGACGCTGTTCTTCTGGGCCTGGTGGGTGGCGTGGTCACCGTTCGTCGGCCTGTTCCTGGCGCGCATCTCGCGCGGGCGCACCATTCGCCAGTTCGTGGTCGGCACGCTGATCATACCGTTCGTGTTCACCCTGCTGTGGCTGTCTATCTTCGGCAACAGCGCGCTCTACCAGATCATTCACGGCAACGCCGAGTTCGCGCAGGAAGTGATGCAGTTCCCGGAGCGCGGCTTCTACAGCCTGCTGGCGCAATACCCCGGCTTCACCTTCAGCGCCTCGGTGGCCACCATCACCGGCCTGCTGTTCTACGTCACCTCGGCGGACTCCGGCTCGCTGGTGCTGGGCAACTTCACCTCGCGCCTGGCCGACATTAATAATGATGCGCCGAACTGGCTGCGGATTTTCTGGTCGGTGGCTATCGGCCTGCTGACCATCGGCATGCTGATGACCGACGGCGTGCCGGCGCTGCAGAAAACCACGGTGATCATGGGCCTGCCGTTCAGCTTCGTGATCTTCTTCGTGATGGCCGGGCTGTATAAATCGCTGCGGGTGGAAGACTACCGCAAGGCCAGCGCGCTCAGCACCCTGGCGCCAGTGCCGGTCTCCAGCCACGACGTGCTCAACTGGAAGCAGCGCCTGTCGCGGGTGATGAACTACCCGGGCACCCAGTACACGCAGAAAATGCTGGATAAGGTGTGCCGCCCGGCGATGCAGGACGTGGCGCGCGAGCTGGAGTTGCGCGGCGCGAAAGTGGAGTTCAGCGAAGTGCCGCCGACCGAAGACGAACGCCTGAACCACCTGGAGCTGCTGGTGCACCTGGGTGAGGAACAGAACTTTATCTATCAGATCTGGCCGATGCGCTACTCGGTGCCGGGCTTCACCTACCGCGCGCGCTCCGGCAAGTCGCACTACTACCGGCTGGAAACCTTCCTGATGGAAGGCACCCAGGGCAACGACCTGATGGACTACAGCAAGGAACAGGTGATTGGCGATATCCTCGACCAGTACGAGAAGCACCTGAACTTCCTGCACATTCATCGCGAAGCGCCGGGGGGCACCCTGACCTTCCCGGATATGTGATAACCGGTCAATCAGCGAAAGGGCGTAGCCAGGCTACGCCCTTTTTTATGCCTGCTCGGCCGGCAAGTCGGCTTTCAGCAGCACCAGGGAACCGGCCAGCAACACCAGATCCTTGATTAAAAAACTGGTGGCCCCGGCCATGGCAGGAAAACCGCCGGCGGAAGGCTCCCAGGCGCCCGGCGTGGAAAAGATCAGCGTCAGCGTGGTCAGGTAGGTCACCGTCGAACCGATCGCCCCCAGCAATCCCAGCCGCCGCGACCAGAATCCCGCCAGCAGCAGCAAACCGAAGCTCCACTCGGCAACGCCCAGCGCATAGCTGGCGCCGCGGATGCCGAACGCCTGATGCATCCAGCTCAGCAGCGGGCTGTTGCCGATCAGCGGTACCAGCCCCTGCGCCTCGTAATCAAACCACTTGGCGTAACCGAAGGCGGCGAAGATCACCACCAGCGCCGCGCGCATAAAGATAACGTCCCCGTTCGAGCGCTGAAAGCGCCGCAGCCATGTCGCCTGCATCATCCTCTCTCCTTAATTGTCCGCGGCTCGCCCGCTTGCGGCCGCGGGGTGCGGCGGCTTAGTGCCCCATCGCGTCCTTCTTCATTTCGTCTTTCTTCATGCCGTCTTTGGCCATACCGTCTTTCGCCATGCCATCCTTTTTCATCGCGTCTTTGCCCATCTTGTCTTTCTTCATGCACTCCTTGCCCATACACTCTTTCTTCATGCCGTCTTTGGCCATGCCGTCGTGCGACATCTGGCTCATGCCGTCCTTTTTCATCGCGTCTTTGCTCATGCCGTCCGCGGCGTTGGCGCCGGCCACGCCCAGCATCAACGCGCTGCACATCATCATTGCGAATAACTTTTTCATGGTATTTCCTTCCGTCATGTCAAAGGCACCGGGGTGCCGGAGAATGGCCGGCGGCCGCCTCAGCTGCCGCCAAACCAGTTGTAACCCTGGTCTTCCCAGTAACCGCCCGGGAAACGGTTGGTGACCTCGATCACCTGAATGTGTTTCGGATTCTTGTAGCCCAGCTTGGTCGGCATGCGCAGCTTCATCGGGTAGCCATACTTGCGCGGCAAGATCTGGCCGTCATAGGTCAGCGCGATAATCGTCTGCGGGTGCAGCGCGGTGGCCATGTCGATGCTGGTGTAGTAGTCATCGGCACATTTGAAGCTGACGTAGCGGGCGCTCAGATCCGCGCCGATCGCCTTGAGAAAGGTCGCGAACGGCACGCCGCCCCACTTGCCAATGGCGCTCCAGCCCTCGACGCAAATATGGCGCGTCACCTGGCTGACCTGCGCCATCCGGTGCAGCTGCGGCAGGCTCCAGGCGCGTTTGTCCTGCACCAGTCCCGCCACCTCCAGACGGTAGTCGTCACCGTTGATGTCCGGCGCGTCCTCCTCGGCGTAGAAAGCGTTGAACGGGAACGGCCGGGTGATCATCGATTCCGGGTAGACCGGCGCCAGGCGGTCGCCATTGAACAGCCAGCCCTGCACCCGATCGTTGAAGCGCGAGATGCGGCTCAGCGCCTGTTCGACGTTGGCGTTATCGCTGAGATCGCAGCCGGTGAGCATGGCGATGCCGCCCAGCGTCAGGCCGTTGCGCAGAAAGCGGCGGCGCGAAGGCGCGCTCAACAGCCGCTGCGCTTCTTTGACGATCGCCTGCCCTTCAATGACCGTCATGATCGGTTTATCCTTTTCCATCATTCACTCCTTAGCGTCCGCGCAGCATGGCCAGCAGCGTCCGTGGCACCAGCGCCACCATCACCAGGTGAATCGCGACAAAGGCCACCAGCGCCGACATGGCGAAAAAGTGGATATAGCGCGCCGCCTCATAACCGCCGAGCAGCGTGCGCAGCAGCGGAAACTGCACCGATTTCCACAGCACCAGCCCGGACAGCGCACTCATCACGCCGAGGATCATCACCGACAGATAGGCCACGCGTTGCACCATGTTGTAGTGGCGCAGGTCGGCGTGTTGCAGCCTGCCGCGCAGCGCGGCGCCTGCATCGGCGAGAAACTGCCGTGGGCTGAGCGGCCAATACTTGCGTTTGAAACGCCCGCTGGCCAGGTTGATCAGCAGGTAGCACAGCCCGTTGACACCGAACAGCCACATGCCGGCGAAGTGCCACTGCAGCGCGCCGCCCAGCCAGCCGCCGAGCGTCAGCTCGTTGAAAAAGCTGAAGTTGAACAGCGGCGAGGCGTTGTAAATACGCCAGCCGCTGGTCACCATGATCAGCATCGCCAGCGCATTCAGCCAGTGCGTCAACCGCAGCCACAGCGGATGTACGGTCTGTCGTTGTTCCGGAGTGAGAGTGAGGCTCATAAAGATACCTGCCAGCTAGCGATGCGATGAGCCGAGTATTCCCCGGATTTGTTCCCCAAGACCTCACGCAAAGTTAAATAAAATGTGATAACTCCACCGGTGGGGGTTGTGTAGACTTCAGAGAGAATCAGGCAATCAGCGGTAATGAGAATGGACAAGCCAAAACGAATTTTGATCGTCGAGGACGACGGCGACATCGCCGAGCTGTTGCAGCTGCATCTGCGTGACGAGGGTTACGCCATCAGCCACGCCGCCGACGGCAACCGGGGCATGGCGATGCTGGAACAGGGCGGCTGGGATGCCCTCATCCTCGATCTGATGCTGCCGGGCGTGGACGGATTGGAGATTTGCCGCCGGGCGCGCACCATGACGCGCTACACACCGATCATCATCACCAGCGCGCGCTCCAGCGAGGTGCACCGCGTGCTGGGGCTGGAACTGGGCGCCGACGACTATCTGGCCAAACCCTTCTCCATGCTGGAGCTGGTGGCGCGGGTCAAGGCGCTGTTTCGCCGCCAGGAAGCGATGAGCCGCAACCTGCGCATGGACGCCGGCGTGCTCAGCTTCAACGATTTGACCATCGATCCGATCGCCCGCGAGGTGCACCTGCACCAGCAGCCGGTCGAGCTGACGCCGCGCGAATTCGATCTGCTGTACTTTTTCGCCCGCCACCCGGGCCAGGTGTTCTCGCGCCTCAGCCTGTTGAATCAGGTCTGGGGCTATCAGCACGAAGGGTATGAGCACACCGTCAACACCCATATCAACCGGCTGCGCATCAAGATCGAGCGCAACCCGGCGGAACCCGAGCGCATCCTCACGGTGTGGGGCATGGGCTATAAATTCGCGGCCGCGCCGCAAGAGTAAGCCATGAAAAACCTTACGTTAGCGCAACGCCTCACGCTGATCTTCGCGCTGCTGATCGTCATCGGCTGCGCCTTTTCCGGCTGGATGCAGGTGCGCAGCAATACCCAGTACAGCCAGGCGGTGATCCAGCGCCTGTCCGGCAACCTGGCGCAGCATATCGCCGACAGCAACCCGCTGCTGGGGGTGAACGGACCGGATCCGCAGGCGGTGCATACCCTGTTCGATCAGCTGATGGCGGTGAACCCCAGCGTGGAGGTTTACCTGCTCGACAAACAGGGCGCGATTATCGGCAACGCCGCGCCGGCCGGGCATCTGAAACGGCAGCGGGTCGCATTGCCGCCGCTGCAGGCGCTGCTCGATGGCGCGCAGATGCCGGTGTATGGCGACGATCCGCGCAGCGAGGACGGGCGCAAGGTGTTCAGCGTCGCGCCGCTGAAGGTCGATGGCCGGATCGAAGGCTATCTGTACGTGGTCTTGCTCGGCGAAGAGTACACGGCGCTGGCCAGCAACGCCCAGTTCAACTCGGCGGCCAGGATGGCCCTGTGGACCTCCGGGGTGATGGTGCTGTTCAGCCTGCTGGCCGGCGGTTTCGCGTTTTATTGGGTGACGCGCCCGATCCGTCGCCTGACCCGGCAGGTCAATGCGCTGGACAGCGGCGGCATCGAAGCGGTGCAGGCCTACGCGGCGCTGCCGGCGGTACGGGCCGGGCGCGACGAAGTCAGCCAGCTTCAGCAGGCCTTCCACCGCATGGCGCAGCGCCTTGCCGAACAATGGCAAACGCTGGCACAGCAGGATCGGCTGCGGCGTGAGTTCATCGCCAATGTCTCGCACGATCTGCGCACCCCGCTCACCTCGCTGCACGGCTATCTGGAGACGCTGTCGGTCAAGGCCGCCACCCTGAGCGAAGCCGATCGGCGGCGCTATCTGGAGATCGCGCTGGCGCAGAGCCGCAAGGTGGGCAAGCTGGCGCAGGAGCTGTTCGAGCTGGCACGGCTGGAGTACGGCGTGGTGAAGCCGCAGAAAGAGCCCTTCTCCCTCAGCGAACTGTTGCAGGACGTATTCCAAAAGTTCGAGCTGGCGGCGGAGGCGCGTAACCAGCGGCTGCACGCCGACATCGCTCCGGGCATTCCGCCGGTGTTCGCCGATCTCAGCATGATTGAGCGGGTGCTGACCAACCTGCTGGACAACGCCATTCGCCATACGCCGCCCGGCGGCGACATCGGCGTGCGGCTGTGGCGGCAGGAAGACCAGGTAATGGTGCAGGTCAGCGACAACGGCCCCGGCATTCCGCAGACGCTGCGCGCCGATCTGTTCGTGCGCCCGTCTGTTCTGAGCGGCGCCCGGCGCCCTTCCGGCGGACTGGGCCTGATGATCGTGCGGCGCATTCTGCAGTTGCACGACAGCGATATTCAGCTGATCGAACAAGCGCAAAGCGGCGCCTGCTTCCGCTTTGCCATTCCGCCGCGTTAATCGAGGCAGCTGCGATCGACGCTGATAAATTTGTCGTTATAAATAATGAATTTCTGCCCCTTCAGCCGAATACCGGCATGGGTCAGCGTATCGCCGGGGCGCAGGTATTCGGTGACGCCCTCTTCATCCGTGCTGTTGCAGCCCGGCTTGAGCAGGAACTTGAAGTAGGTGTTGCCGGTGTTGGTGAGCGTACCGCGCTGGGTATCGAGCCGATAGGCAAAGTTTACCTGACGCGGGCGCACCACCAGAATGGTGTCCATCACCACGATCGGCTCCAGGTTGACGCCGGCGCCCCGACGCGGCCCCGGCTCGAACAATCGGGTCGGCACTTCGCGAAATGACACCCGGTAATAACGCTCGCGATTATCCTGCGGCCCGCGGTAGAAAAACTTATAGTACTCCGCCTGCCCGGCCTGCAGCGTCAGCTGACGCGGCGCGAACAGCAGCTCGCCGTCCGCCGGCCGGCTGCGCACCTCGCGCTCTCCCGGCCGATCGATGGCGCGAATGCTCACCTGATACAGGCGCGCGCTGCGGTTGTTATTCAACACCCGCTTGGCGGTGAATGAGCGATCCTGATCCATGGCAAACGTCAGGGTACCGACATTGATCGCGGCGGCGGTAAAGGGGAAGGACAAACACAGCAACCCTATCAGCACAAGTTTCACGCCCTGCCCTCAATTGATGTTGCGCCAGGTGGCTTCGACATGAATTTCACCGGCGGCGCTGACGTCGCCATACCAACCGTTGCCGTCGACGGTTCTCAGCGAGATCGGGTTGTTCATCGGAATGCTAAAGGTCACGCGGGTCTTGTTCAGCACCCCCACTTCACCGGAGATATCATTCCACGGGGTGCTGCTCCAGAGCGCATTGGTCATGTCGTGCCACTGGCCATCGCAGCCGGCGGCGAAGCTCTGCTGGCCGTTGGTGCTGGTGGTGATGCCAAGGGTGGCGGGGAACGGTACCCGGGTACTGTCATCCGCAGAAGAAAAGAGGCAATAGTTCACCCCGTTGATCGCCTGAGTCGGCCCGGTCGCCATCACCCTCACCTGATCGGCGGCGGTTTTGCCGCTGGTGGTCACGAAGTAGCCGAACTCCAGCGCCGGCTCCGCCGGGCCGACATAGCCTTCACGGTGTGGGCTGTTGTCGTAATCATCGGAAATAATGCTGATGCTGAAATCACGCGGCTTGATAATCAGCTGGTTTGAAGTGGAAAACTCATACCATCCCGACTCCGGCGAGGTGGTGTTCTGAAAACGGAAATTGATCAGATCGCGGGTGCCGCTGTCGGAAATCCCCAGCGCGACCATCTGTTTGAAGAAGTTACTGGAGAAGAACACATAGACCGCGTTGCTGCTCTTCAACTCGTTAAACGTATAGTAGCTGCCGGTGCCCGACGTGTTTTTCCAGGTGTTGCCGTTCAGACTGAACTGCAGATCGGCGGCGTTCACCGCAGAGGACAGCGCCGCATGGTTAATCGCCGGGAAAATATGAATCGAGGTATTGCTGACGCTGCCGTCGGTCTGCAAATCGTAGCTGACCATCTTGCACATGATGCCTGAGCGGGCGCCGATGGTCTGGTTCTTGCAATCGGCATTGCCCTCGCCGATGATCGGCACCCCATCGCTGTTGACGAACACCTCCGATACGGCATTGGTATTGATAAAGCGCAGGTGGGCCGCCTTGCTGTGCGTGACGGTGCGCTTGTACCAGCTGCCGCTGGCCTGATCCCGACAGCGGCCGCCGGCCGCGGCGTCGTAAGCCACCGACGTTTGGCAGCCGTTGATCTGCATGCTGAAAGCTTCGCCCGCCGCCATCTGCTTCAGATATTGATAGAAGCTCGGCGACATCATGCCGTGCATCCATTTTGCACCGCCGGGCGTGACCACGGCGCCGTAAAATCCCTTTTCGTCGGTGGTCTGCGGCAGAATCAAGCTGGTATCCATATTGCAGCCGGCATACCAGTTGATGCAGCGCAAGCCGAGGAACGGATTCTTTATCGGCGCATTTTCCAGCCACATGTCATAGCGCCAGTTGGCATTCAGCCCCGTGTTGTAACCATTATCCACGTACCCCAGGCTTTGCTGATAGACAGTGCCGGAACCGCCGTATTTCAGCCCGGTCCACTTATTGGCGCCGGTCATACGCGGATCCAGCCCGCCGGCCGGCGTGACGAAAAAGTTGTCGTCGGCGTTGTTCTCCACGAAGACAAATTTCATGACCGCCGCATCCGGCCAGTTGGTCTGGCTGACCGCCGCCTGCAGCGCGGGGGCGACCAGCGCCAACAACAACAGCGCAACGTTAGCTCTCATGATCAGACTCCCCGGATGACATATTGCCCGCATAGGTTTTCAGCCCGGTGCAGATCACGTCGCCGACCCACACGGCGCCTTGCGCCTTGCTGAGATCCAAATCCACTTCGCATGTCTGATTGCCGCTGTGGGTAAAATCGATAACCGGGAATTTCTTGTCGACGTCCATGATAAATTCGCCTTTCTCATCGGTGCGAGTGCGGCCGATATGGTTCTTGATATAGGCGTTGGCCAGCAGCGTGCCGTCCTCCGCTTTGATGCGACCGAACACCGTCACCATCTGTTTTATCTCCGGCGAGATCACCGCCACGTTGCCCGGATACAGGGTGAGCTTGCTCTTGCGCTTGGTGACGATGTCGAAGCTCTCCGCCGAGTTTTTGTTGTTCATCAGCTCAACGTCGTACTGACCGTAAGGCGACAAAGGCAGGTAATTCTTATTGCCGCTCAGCTTCACCATCCGGCCGTCAACACGTGCGGTCAGCAGGCCGTCGTTTTCAATGCCGGTATTGAAGATGATCCCGGCGTTGCCTTCGTTGCGGCCACTGATGGCGATATCACGCCCTTGCCAGCCCACGCTGCCGCTCGCGGTCAGGCTGCTGTTAACGTAGCCGTCGGCGGAGCTGCTGACGTTGAGCGTGCCGGCCGAATACTTGGTGTCGAAGCGCGCATAGCCGCCACCGTTGAAGCGGTTGTCGCCGCGGGTATCACCGGAAATCGCCCGCGACAGGTTGGCGCCCAGGGTACGGATCGGCCCGTCCTTGATGTCCTTGCGTGCCGCCAGGTTGGCGGTGGTGTAGCCGTTCTGGTTGGAAACGCCGGCGCTGAGCCAGTTGCCCATCGGCAGTGAAAAATCGAGCGCGATGTACTTGCCGGTATTGGCGTTGCTGCTGCCGTTGTTGTAGCGTTGCACGCCCGCACGTACGCCCAGCGTGCCGAAGCGGCCGGTAAAAATATTTTGGTAATAATCGGCGTTGTAATAGTGACTGTCGTTCTTCTTATCGTCGTTGTAGCTGGCGCTCAGGGTGCCCAGCGGAGACCACAGCGCCCCCAGATTAAGGCTGCCGCCAACGGCGCGGTTATAGGCGTCATTTTGCAACAGACGATCGCCAATCTGCGTTTTCTCCTGATTGATCCATACGCTGCTGAAGCCGCCGGGCAACGCGGCGCTGACGCTATTGACCAGGCTCCAGGAGCGATCGGAGGCCGCCATATTTTGCAGGTTGATCTGAATCGACTCGGTCACCGGCAGGCTGACGCGGCTCTCGCCGACGGCGTTGCCGTCAAACGAATACCCCGACAGCGCCCAATTAAGCGTTTGCAGATTGCCCGTAGCCGAAGCGCCAAGCAAATAAGAGTCCTTTGCCGGGCGGTGACGTTCCCGTTCACCGCGCCAGTCGTCCATGCGCAGCATCCCGCCCCAGAATTGCCAGGCCAGCGGCGCATTGGCGCCGCGATTGGGGCTGAACAGTTTATTCACTCGCTGCATGCGTTTATCGACCACTTTGCCGTTGACCACGACCTCCACCTCTACGTCATAGATACCGTAGGGCAAACTGCCGGTATCCACTTCATGGTTGCCCATCGTGAAGTTTTGTACGCTGAGCAGCCGCCCGTCGCGCGACAGATGCACCTCGCCGGCCGAGGGGAAAAAAACCACGATCGGCGTCAGCGATTGGGAATTATCGAATACCGTCGAGTTGGCGCGGTTGCCGTAGGACAGACCATAAATCTTGCTCGAGTTGATGGTGGTGACCGGCCCCAGCGACTGCAGATTCCAGCTGTCCAACATGCCGGCGGCGAAACGGCGACCGGCGAAATCACGCTCGTACATCGCTTTGTACAGCGTGGCGTTTTCATCGCCGCTGCCGATACCGTAGATGGAGCCGTTCAACTCCACGTGGTGTTCACGCAACGCCGTGACGCTGTTGAGCGATAAATAACTGGAGGTGTTGCCTTCGCTGGCGCGGGCCCGGTTATCGTAGACCCCGAGGTTATAATCCAGCGTGCTGCTCACGGCATCCACGCTGGACGCGCCGATGTCGCTGGAACGAGCGCGCAGCACCGTCCCCAACGCGGATTCCTTCACCACCAGCTGCAGGTTGAGCTGCCGGAAATCCAGCGCCAGCCAAGCGTCGTCCGCGACCCGGATATGCTGCTGCCGATCGAATGGCGCATCCTGCAAAGCCTGCAGCTGGCCGGCAATCGCCGCCGTCAGCCGGGCGCCGTCGTCGTTATCCTCCAGCGTCACCCGACGAATCTTTAGCCTGTCCTGATCCAGGTAGAGAAAGGCATGGCCGATGCGGCTGTCGTCTTTGACGCCATCGCTCTTTTCATAATGCAACAACAGCGGAATACTCATCCCCTCGCGCAACGCCAGGCTGAAAGTGTGCGGGATCAGCACGCCGTTAATCTGCGTCAAACCGGCCGCCATCGCCATACGGCCAGGCAACAGCGTCGGGAGCGCCAGCGCACCGGCAGCCAAAAGCGTTCTCAACAGCACAGCGTTCACATGCCACTCCTTGCGTGATTGTTTTGCATCCATCGTGGATAACGCGCGCATCACTTCACCGGGATAAACTGTTCGCCGTGCCACAGCGCGACGCGTCCTTTTTTATCGTTGACGTCAACCTTGCTGAAGGCGCGATCCTTCCCCGGCATCACGAAATAGTTTTCCTTGCAGTCGCTGCCGTCTTGCTTGTTCCTGCAATTGCCGTAGGCCACCACTTTGAACGTGGCGTTGCCGGTGTTTTTGATCCGTCCGTTGGCGAACTGATAGGCGAAGCGATCCTGCCGAGGCGCCACCACCAAAATGGTGCCGATGCGCGCCGACGTGGTGGCCACGGCATTACGCCGAGCGGAGTTTTGCCCCGCCTCGCTCAGCGCCTGATCGAACCAAACGATGCGGTAGTAACGCTCCTGGGCATCATTCGGCCCCTTGTAGTAAAAGCGGATCACATCGCTGGCGTTGGCCGGCAAGATCAGGCTGGCGGGCGACAGCAGCATTTCATCCCGGCTGCTCATCGGGATCACCGTACCGGAGGCCAGGGGACTGGAAATGCGTTCGATCTTGATGTTCACCAGCCGGCCGCTGTCGGTGGTGTTTTTGATCTCCTTGCTCAGGCGCGCGCTGTCGCCAGGCATGAAGGAGCTGATCTCACCCACATCGAGAGCCAAAGCCGGCCGCAGCAGCATTAACATCAGAGTGACGGCGAGAGAAAAGCGTGTCATTGCGGTATTCCACTGGCGTTGATGAACGATAAATAGCAGGAGGTCTCCCCCCTGCCAGATGCAGATCGTTCGGAGGGATTAGGAAGTCCAGGTCGCGTTGAACTCGACGCTGACGTCGCCGCTCCAGATACCTTCCGGCAGCGTGCTGAAATCCGTGACGGCGGTGGTGCCGTTTGACGTCGCGCCGATGATGCTGAAGGTGAACTGATCCTGCGCGCTGGTGCGGCCGGCCTGGTTGTAGGCGTTGGACAGGGCGCTCAGATTGCCGCCCAAAATGCCGGCGGTGGTGTCGATCATGGTGGTTTCAGCCGTTTTCCCAACCACTGCACCGTTATAGTTCACCCCGACTTCCAGCGTAGAACCGGAAGTATCCAGCTGAGTCAGCGTATTGGAGACCAGTTTTGAGGTCAGTTTGAAAGCGGTGGCCGTGGTATCGCCTTCCACGGTGACGTCAAACAGGCCTTTCTGGCTGTTGAAACCCTTAATGCCTTCTGCATAGTTGAAGGCCAGGCTGCCAATCGGCGTCACAACCAGTTTGCTGGTGGTGTCTTTCTTGGCGGTCGCAGACCAGGTTGCCAGCGCCTGAGCGGTAACGTCGGCGGCTTGAGCAGTGCTGACCGCTGCAAAGGCGGAAACGATCGCCAGAGCCAGTGTCATTTTCTTCATGGTATAACTCCCTTCAATGTTGAATATGTTTTCTTTCTTTCGTCCATTCTCAGCCAGCCGTTTGCATCACTGCGTTTAGCCAGTCTGCTTGACGCCACAAGAATATCCCCGACCGATCAAAAAAGAATCATTAACTACTAAAGTTCAAATATTTAGATTTAAATCCCGACATTAATGTTTTAACCCCCACCAATCACATTAAAAAGTGGGTTAAGCCTTTAATGAAAGCACAATCACATTGTGGTTTATCCCCTGCAAGGCGGTGATTGTTTAACCACAAATATGCTCTGTTCGCCCTTCCCATGTCGGTGCAAAATTTCAGCGCCGGCGTTGTTCGCTGAGGGGGGATTGATTGGATTTACGCAGGGGGCAGCAGCCAATCAAGATCGGCCGCTGTAGAGAAAAGGGGGGGGCTTCTCGTCACGTGTCAGGAAGGGTATCGGGTTCTCAGAGTAAGGATAAGCCGCATAAAGCCGGCCTGATTGAGGCCCAGTTTTCGCATAATATTCAGTTTATGGGAGCTTATGGTTTTGTAGCTTCGGCGAGTCACGGTGGCGATACTTCGTGGAGATGCGCCGGCAACCATCATGGCCAAAACTCGCCATTCACCGTCAGATAATGCGGCTGTAGAGTGCACCAGCCGGGCGCGAATATGCGGGGAACGATAGCCAGAGAACTTGCCCGCAGCCGCAATGGCGTCACTCAGGCAATGCAATGGCTCCTCCTTAGCCACGATAGCTATGCGCGCATCCGCCGCCAACAACGCTAATATGCCGGGATGTTCTATCGTGGTGAAAATCACCAAGGGAATTTCCGGCCAGACATTTTTTGCCGTCAGAACGAATCGTAATACATCATACAAATATTCGCTCTGATGATATAACTCCATAATAAGCGCGCGAGGCTTTCCCTCTTTCAATGCCCCCTCCAGCTCCCTCAAGGTATCGATAAAATAGCTGTCACTTGATTGGGTAACGAGAAATGCTTCCATTCCTCTTCTCACTAAATAGCTGGGTTCAAAAAATAGCAGCGCATCACCGAAATCGGCTTTAACCATACATAATCACCATAATGAGGTAGAAAGCGGTAGAGAAAGGGAAATACCTCTCGTAAACGCCACACGGCAACCCGCCCAATGAAAGTCGAACGTTCTATTTCAACACTGTAATATTTTTGTCATATCCATCGTCCTTCAGTCGCGTTGGGCAGCGGCTATCAATGGTCAATTAATAAACTCGGCATTGTCGCTTTCCAAACCTGAACAGATCTCCATTTTATGTTCACGCAAGATCTTGCAGCGCAGCAGGAATAAGCGGGAAATGCCGGAAATGTAAGCCCTAACCTGATTGCTGCGCACCACCAGCAAAAACTCATCGCCGCTGCACTCTCCCGTTTGGTGCGCGGCGTAAGCCAGAATATCCCGATTCAGGCTGGCGTTGACCGTCGCGGAGGCATCAGGCAACGACATGAAAACCTTACAGTTGCCCGACTTTCCCAGGTAGCTCTCCTGCCGGGCCCCCGAGCCGCTGAAATAGGCCGTGACAGCAATAGCCATGAGGATCCCCCCCAGAACCATCGCGCTGAACATCAGCCACCCGCGGCGGGAATAACCAAGATGAGAAGTGGCCCTAATGATGGCGGTTTCGGACGGCGGATTGGTTGCCGCTTCGGGCGTAGTTCCCGGCACCGCCGCGGCAGGCTCCGCGTCGTGAATATCTTCCGCGTCCTCATAAGACTCGATGGTAATCTCATCACGCAACATAAAGCCCACTTTAGGAACCGTAACAATGACCTCATCCTCGACGCCAAGGTTTTTAATCACCCGACGCAATTTGCTGACGCACTGATTAAGATTATTATTGCTGGACACCATGCCGTAATCGTCCCAGACCTTCTTGAATATCAGTTCACGCCCTACGGCCTCGCCATGGTGGGCAATCAACAGCAACAACAACCGTTTGGAAGGACTGGATATGGATATGGGATCGTCAGAAAAATCTGTTGGGCTAAGGGTTCTGGTGTCTGCGTCAAAGAGAATATGGTCATTAAATCTATATTTCATTTTATTCACATGTTTTCACTATAGCGATCATTTATAGTTTGGCGTCAAATGTTAATGAAATATTAAATAAATATTTAATCAGGTAATTCGCGAAAATACCCAAGCACAGGCAAGAAAAACCACTCAATTAACGCCACGAAATACGCTTTGTCACCTCACCATCGTTTATATAGGATTTTTCTTGCAAACCATAACCAAAGGTTAACCAATCACCTCATTCATTGATATATTGACGTGACAAAAACCACAAAGTTAGTTTTTTGTGTCGCAAATTATCAATTTTAAGGAAAATCATCTCAAAAAAAGACCGCAGAACTAAATTTTAATAAAAAAATAATAACACGTGAATGTTGAGCGTAATCACAGACCGCAGTCCATCCGCATTAGCCCGATGAATTAACGCGTTTGCCGCGCCGCAAATGTTAAATTTTAGGTTCAGTCAAGGCGGTGGGAAACAATAATGAAAGGAAAAACTTACGAATGGCGCCTGTCGCGTTTTCCGCAACAGGCGAAAACATTCGCGGTAGCTCATTGAACTGATGAGGGGAATATCAGGCTAAAGGTCAAGCAAGCAGAACCCCGGCCATCGGAACACTGCGCGCGAACGTCACCGCCGTGCAACGTCATGATGGCGCGCACGATAGACAGCCCCAGCCCACTGGCATGATTGCCGGCGCTGCGCGCGGGATCGGCGCGATAGAAGCGATCGAACAGCTTTTCCAGCTGTGCCGGCGCGATCGGCGGCCCCTGATTGATAACCTGTACCCACCAGGCATCGGCGCGCCGTTCAGCCCGCAGGACGATCCGGCTGTTTTCGTCGGCATAACGCACTGCGTTAGCCACCAGGTTGCTCAAGGCGCGCTGGAACAGCATCGCGTCCGCCTTCAGCGTTCCCTCACCTGCGCAGCTCAGCGCGATGCCGCGTTCTTCCGCCAGCCCCTCGAAGTAATCCGCCACCCGACGCAGCTCCAGCGCCACATCCAGCCGACTGTAGTTCAGCGCAGACTGCGCCTCGCCGGCGCGCGCCAGGAACAGGATGTTTTCCACCATGCGGGAAATGCGCTCCAGCTCATCCATATTGTTCGACAGCAGGGTTTCGTACTCCTCCACGCTGCGGGGCTGGTAAAGCGCCACCTGACACTGGCCCATCAACGCCCCTACCGGAGTGCGGATCTCATGGGCCAGATCGGCGGAAAACTGCGTCAGCCGCTGATAGCCTTCATTCAACCGATCGAGCATCGCATTGAACGAACGGGTCAGCTGCTGCAGCTCCTTCGGCGCCCCCTGCTCGCTGAGGCGTGTCGACAGCGTATTGGGTGCAATCTGCGCCGCCTGCGCCGCCATGCGCCATAACGGCTTCAATCCTCGGCGCATGACCCCATACCCCAGGAGCGCAATCAGCAGGAAAGCCACCGCCACCGCCGCGACGATGCGCCACAGGTAGCGCGCCAGCATCTTCTGTTCGTTGACCATCACGTGCGCGGCGGAGATCTGCAACAGGCTGCCGTCTTCCAGGCGCACCATCGCGGAAGCCGCGCGCAGCGGCACCCCCTGCGCCGTTTCCCCGCCGCGCACGGCGGCCAACGTCTGCGCCTGACCGGCCGGCGTCGGCACGATCGGCGGCAATGCCACCCCAGCCGGGTTCACGTTGATGAGCGGTTTTTGTCCCGGGATTTGGAAAATCAGCACGTCCTGTTCATTGCCCAGCATGTTTTCAAACAGGCCGTTATTGGCGGTCAGGCGCGCCAAAGGAAAGCGCTGCCCCAGCAAATGGCGGAAATACTCTACGCGCCCCGTCACCTGCAGATCGCTGCGCAGCGTCATTTCCTGGCGCATGGCGCTATACAGATACCCGCCTGTCCCGCTCACCACCAACGCGGCCACCAGCGCGAACAGCGTGGCGGTGCGCAGCGTCAGCGATACCGGCCGACGTGACGTGCGCCCACTCACGAGCGTGGCTCGCAAACATAGCCGATGCCGCGCACGCTGTGGATCAGCTTGACGTCGAACGGCCGGTCTATTTTGGCGCGCAGGCGTTTGATGGCCACGTCAACCACATTGGTGTCGCTGTCAAAATTCATGTCCCACACCTGAGAGGCTATTTGCGTGCGCGACAGCACTTCGCCCTCGCGCCGCACCAGCAGATGCAGCAGCATGAACTCCTTGTTGGTCAACGGGATCACCTGATCCTGGCGCACCGCCCGGCGGCGCAGCACGTCCAGCTGCAGATCGGCGATGGCGTAATGATCGGCTTCGCGCGCCGGCCCGCGGCGCAGCAAGGTGCGCAAACGCAGTACCAGTTCGGTAAACGAAAACGGTTTAATCAGATAATCGTCCGCGCCCAGTTCCAGGCCGTGGATGCGATCCTGCACGCCGTCGCGGGCGGTGAGAAACAGAATCGGCACGTCGCTTTTCTTGCGCAGCACCTCGATAATCTGCCAGCCATCCAGCCCCGGCAGCATCACATCGAGCACGATCGCATCGTAATCCTGCTCCAACGCGCGAAACAGCCCGTCGGTGCCGTTGCGCGCCAAATCGACGCCGTACCCCGCTTCCCCCAGCCCTTTCTTCAGGTAATCCCCTGTGCCGATATCGTCTTCAACTACCAGTATTCGCATGCTCGCCACCTCGTTACGTCTGCAAAAATACTAGCAGCTTCGGCGGACAAACTTGATGACATTAATGTCATCAAACGGCCATGGCGCTGACCCAATGGCTCAACCATGCTTAACCGGCAAACTCATTTCAGGAGAACGTTATGATTACCCGTCATCGTATAGCCGGTTTACTGTTATCTACCTTGCTACTGTCCAGCGGCCTGGCCGCCGCCGCCCAAACGCCGGGCAAAGTCATCGCGCCGCTGCGCGGCACCATCAGCCAGGTGGCCGACGGCAATCTGCAGTTGACCGATCGCAAAGGCGAGACACTCAGCGTCAAGCTGAACGATCAGACCAAAGTGCTCAGCGTGTCCAAAGCCACGCTGGACGACATCAAACCGGACAGCTTTATCGGCACCGCCGCCGTGCCGCAGCCGGACGGCACGCTCAAAGCGCTGGAGGTGCACGTATTCGCCGCCAGCCTGCGCGGCACCGGCGAAGGGCACTCGGCCTGGGAATCCGCCGACGGCAAAGTGGACACCATGACCAACGGCACCGTCGGCAAACTGGTGAAATCCAACGGCCGTACCCTGACCGTCACCTACGGCAACCAGCAGAAAACCGTCGTCGTGCCGGAAGACGTGCCGATCGTGACGCTGGATCCGGGCGATTTGAGTCTGCTGAAGCCGGGCGTGCACATCGTGCTGTTCTCCGCCGTCAACGATAAGGGCGAGCGCATCGCCACCCGCATTTCCGCCGGCAAAGACGGCACCGTGCCGCCGATGTAACCGGAGAAAACCATGAAAACCAACGCGTCGCGGCCGGTGCATCGCTGGCCGGTTCGAATCACTCATTGGATCAACCTGTTCGCCATGGTGTGCATGTTCATGAGCGGTTGGGAGATCTATAACGCCTCGCCGCTGTTCGATTTCCGCTTTCCGCCACAGATGACGCTGGGCGGTTGGTTGGGCGGCGCGATTGGTTGGCATTTGGCGGTGATGTGGCTGTTGGCGCTCAACGCCGTCTGCTATTTGCTGTGGAGCCTGTTCAGCGGCCATTTTCGCCACGATCTGTTGCCGCTGCGCGTCGGCGCGCTGCGGCAGGATATCTGGCTGGCGTTGACGCTGCGCCTGCGCCACCGGCATGGCCACTACAACGCCATTCAGAAGCTGATGTACCTCGGCGTACTGGCGCTGGGCCTGTTGCTGGTGCTGTCCGGCCTGGCGATCTGGAAGCCGGTTCAACTGCAGGGATTGGTCGCCCTGTTTGGCGGCTTCGATTTCGCGCGCTACGTGCATTTCTTCGCCATGGCCGGCATCGGCCTGTTCGTGGCGATCCACGTCTTTATGGTGATCATCGTGCCCAAAACGCTGTGGGCGATGATAACGGGTGGCAAACATGAATGAGAAAAAGCCGCGGGCAACCGCGCCAAAACTGGAACCGGACCAAAAAAAGCAGTTGGTCAATCTGCAGCGCCGCCTGATGCTGCGTTCCGGCCTGACGCTGGGTGGTATCGCCATGCTCACCGGTTGCAACCTGCAAGACGGCGATCGGGTGGATAAGGTGCTGTGGGCCATGTCGCGCTGGAACGACCGGGTGCAGGCCTGGCTGTTCAGCGGCCAGCGGCTGGCGCAAACTTACCGGCCCGATCAGATTACCCACCCTTTCCCCTTCAACGCGTTTTACCCGGAATACAACGTCCCCGAGATCGATCTCGCCGGCTACCGGCTTGAGGTCGCCGGGAAAGTGGAGAAAAAAGCCGCCTGGACGCTGGAACAGCTGCAGCGGCTGCCGCAGCAAAGCCAGATCACGCGTCTGATCTGCATTGAGGGTTGGAGCGCCATCGGCCAATGGGGCGGCGTGCCGCTGCGCACCTTTCTGCAGCACGTCGGGGCGGATCTGAATGCCGGTTACGTCGGCTTCAAATGCGCCGATCGCTACTACTCCAGCCTCGACATGGCCACCGCGCTGCACCCGCAGACCATCCTGGCGCTGGATTTCGGCGGCAAGGCGCTGCCGGCGGACTATGGCTACCCGCTGCGGCTACGGGTGCCAACCAAACTGGGGTTCAAAAACGCCAAACATATCGCCGCGATCTTCGTCAGCGACGTCAATCCGGGCGGGTATTGGGAGGATCAGGGCTACAACTGGTTCAGCGGCATTTAGTTTTGCGCGGCGCTGCGCATAAGCCTCATCGGCGACTGGAGGATCTTCTCCGCCGCGGTTAATAATCTGTTCGTCACAACGGGGGTAACTATAGGAAAAATAATAGTAAAAAGGATTTTATCATGGAGATTGATGTGAGGGAGTCACACACAGGGATAGCAGACACCTACAGGTATCAGATTGCAGTAAGAAAAGGTGATGGTAAAACGGCCGTCTATCATTTGGATTTCAAGAAAATTGGGCAAAATATGCACCATTGGTTTGCCCCAGTGTATGTGGAGACGGCTCTCCTCAATAATGCTTTCTCTCTGGAGTTTTATGATATTAAGGCGCTGAGCGACGCAAACAGGCATCAGCGCTCAGCTTTCGATACCTATACCGCAATGCATTACACCCTTCTTCGACGCGAACGCTTATTCGTAGTTGGGATCGGGGAAACCCTTCTCAAGTTTGCCTATCAGTATCATGCCAGGATCATCTTCAGTGCACCGTTAAGGCCAGCACTAGCTAAAATTTATGATTTTTTGTTGAAAAAATACGCCCGTACAGGGCATTATTTATACAAAATAGAGTTTGTAAAGGACGGCCTCTATGTCATCGAAATCCCGCGTAGCCCCCATAACCACCCATACTGACCAGCAACACGTTAAGGAACAGCGCCTGAAAGAAATGCGAGCCTTCCACGAAGAGTGGTGGGAACAAAGGCGCCGCGAATGGCGCGAACGCGGCGGTTCTGAAGCCAGTGAAGCGCCCGCCTGTGGCATCGATAGCGAACTTTCATCCTGATTCCGGTTCGTTCTTACTCTTCCCCTGCCGTCAACAACGCAAGCCCCGCTTGCTCGATTGCTTCCCGCGCGGCGGTGGGCAGCCCCTCGTCGGTAATGACGGCGTCAAAGGCGGCGATCGGCAGCGCCAGGTAGGTCGCGATCTTGCCGTATTTCGAGGTGTCGCTGAGCAGAATGCAGCGGCGGCTGGCCTCGACGATGGCCTTCTTTACCATCACCTTGTCTTCGTTCGGCGTCGACAGGCCGCGCATGCTCCACGAAGAGGCGGAGATAAACGCCAGATCGATAAACAGACCGCGCAGCGCCTGTGCCGCCGCTTCGCCAACGCAGGAACGATTTTCCCGGCACACGGTGCCACCGGTGTGGATGATTCTGCACTGGCTATGTTCAATCAGGAAGCCGGCGATGACAAAGTCGTTGGTCACCACCGTCAAATCGTCACGTTCTCCGATCTGTTTCGCCAGCGCCAGCGTGGTGGTGCCGGCATCCAGATAAATGCAGCTGTTGGCGGGAATTTGCCGCGCCGCCAGCCGGCCGATGGCGATTTTCTGCCGGCTGAACATCCCTTCTTTGGCCTGGTGCGAAGGTTCGCTCGCCACCCGCTCAGGCGCCTGCACGCCGCCCGAGACCGACTGCACCGCGCCCTGTTCCTCCAGCTTTTGCACATCTCGGCGGATCGTCATGTGCGACACCCCCAGCCGTTCGGTCAGCTCGGCAATGCTGACGACGCCGCGTTCGGATACCAGCGCAAGAATTTGTTGATGGCGTTCTACAGGTATCACGGTTCCCTCTCGTTGCTGCGGTGATAATAATTGTGATTTTACGTCAATTTTCGTTTACCGATAGCCCTAATTTTTCACGGCGTGACGGCGCGCGCAGTGACGCCAGATAAGCATAAACTTATTTAAAAAACATAACATTAACACTGAATAAGGCCAGAAAACGCACAAAAAACCGTCTCACAAATTGTTAATTATTGTGATAAAGATCGCGGATCAACGGCCGCCAAGCGCTTACATTTAACACAACAAAACAAATTATCACTAAAATTAACAGGAGTGCAGTATGACACACCCAGGGAAATATGCCGTCTGCATCATTGGGCTGGGCGCGATGGGCATGGGCGCGGCGCGCTCGTGCCTCCGCGCCGGATTGACCACCTACGGGGCGGACCTGAATCCGCAGGCACTGGCGGTGCTGCAACAAGCCGGCGCGAAACAAACGGCACCCAGCGCGCTCGACTTCGCGGCCGAGCTGGATGCCGTGCTGTTGCTGGTGGTGAACGCCGCCCAGGTGAAGCAGATCCTGTTCGGCGAACAAGGCCTGGCGCCACAGCTCAAGCCGGGCACCGCGGTGATGGTCTCTTCGACCATTTCCGCCGATGACGCCAAACAGATCGAGCAACGGCTGCTGGACTACGGGCTACCGATGCTGGACGCACCGGTTTCCGGCGGGGCGGCCAAGGCAGAGGAAGGCCAGATGACGGTGATGGCCGCCGGCGCCGACGCCACCTTCGAGCGCCTGCAACCCGTGCTGGACGCCATCGCCGACAAGGTGTACCGCATCGGCGAGACGATCGGTCTGGGCGCGACGGTAAAAATCATCCACCAGTTGTTGGCTGGCGTACACATCGCCGCCGGCGCGGAAGCGATGGCGCTGGCCGCCCGCGCTGGCATCCCGCTGGACGTGATGTATGACGTGGTCACCCACGCCGCCGGCAACTCCTGGATGTTCGAAAACCGCATGCGTCACGTGGTCGACGGCGACTATGCGCCCAAGTCAGCTGTGGATATCTTCGTCAAGGATCTGGGGCTGGTGGCGGATACCGCCAAGGAATTGCACTTCCCGCTGCCGCTGGCCTCCACCGCTTTCACCATGTTTACCGCCGCCAGCAACGCCGGTTACGGTAAAGAAGACGACAGTGCGGTGATCAAAATCTTTGCCGGCATCGATCTGCCGCAGAAAAAGGAGGCGCTCTGATGCTGCTTGGCGTAATCGCGGATGATTTTACCGGCGCGACCGACATCGCCAGTTTTCTGGTGCAAAACGGCCTGCCGACGGTGCAGCTGAACGGCGTGCCGCAAGACGAAACGCAGATAAACGCACAGGCGGCGGTCATTAGCCTGAAATCGCGTTCCTGCCCGGCAGAGCAGGCGGTCGAACAGTCGTTGCAGGCGCTGGCCTGGTTGCAAAAACAGGGCTGCCGCCAGTTCTATTTCAAATACTGCTCCACTTTCGACAGCACCGCACAGGGCAATATCGGCCCGGTGACCGACGCCCTGCTCGCCGCGCTGGGGGAAAGTTTCACGGTTGTCTCACCGGCGTTGCCGGTAAACGGCCGCACGGTCTATCAGGGCCACCTGTTCGTCGGGGAGCAGCTGCTGTCTGAATCCGGCATGCGTCATCACCCGGTCACGCCGATGATCGAGAGCAACCTGCTGCGCCTGATGGAGTCCCAGGCCGCCGGGCGCTGCGGGCTGGTAACGGCGGCGGAAATGGATCGCGGCGCCGAGGCGGTCAGCGAGAAACTGCGGCAATTGGCGCAGGACGGCGTGCGCTACGCAGTGCTGGATACGCTCAACGAACGGCATCTGCTCATCCAGGGTGAAGCGTTGAAAACGATGACGCTGGTGACCGGCGGTTCGGGCCTGGCGATCGGCCTGGCGCGGCAATGGGCGCAGAACGGCGAACGTTCGGCAGAGGCGGCAGGTGCGCCGCAGGGGGAAAAAGCGGCTGTACTGTCGGGCTCGTGTTCTGTGATGACCAACCGGCAGGTGGCGCACTATTGCGAACGCGCTTCGGCGCAGGCCATCGATATCGGCCGCTGCCTCGAGCCACAGGCGCGCACCGCCTACGCCGCCGAGTTGGCGCATTGGGCGCAGCGCCACGCCGGGGAGGCGCTTGCCCCGCTGATCTACGCCACCGCAGCGCCGGAAGCGCTGCAGCAAACGCAACGGCAGTACGGTAGCGCCGCCAGCGAGGCGGTGGAGGCGTTGTTCGCCGAGCTGGTGGTGCAGCTGTGCCAGTTGGGATTCAGCCGCTTTATTGTCGCCGGCGGCGAAACCTCCGGCGTGGTCACGCAGGCGCTGGGCATTCGCGGCTTCCATATCGGCCCCAGCATTTCCCCCGGCGTTCCCTGGGTGCGCGCCAACGACCGGGCCATTTCACTGGCATTGAAGTCAGGCAATTTTGGCGATGAAGCCTTCTTCACGCGCGCGCAAACGGAGTTTCCAGTATGACCATGACCATCGAGCAGCAGGCACGAGAAGAGATGGTGCGCCTGGGCGCTTCGTTTTTCCAACGCGGTTACGCCACCGGCTCTGCCGGCAACCTCTCGCTGTTGCTGCCGGACGGCGCGCTGTTGGCGACGCCGACCGGCTCCTGTCTCGGCGAGCTGCAGGCCGATCGCCTGTCTAAAGTGAGCCTGAGCGGCGACTGGCTCTCCGGCGACAAGCCGTCGAAAGAGATCAGCTTTCACCGAGCGCTGTATCTGAACAATCCTGAATGCAAAGCGGTGGTGCACTTGCATTGCACCTACCTCACGGCGCTCTCTTGCCTGCAGGGGCTGGACGTCGACAACGCTATCAAACCGTTCACCCCCTATGTGGTGATGCGCGTCGGCAAGGTGCCGGTGGTGCCCTACTACCGCCCCGGCGACGAAAGGCTGGCGCAGGATCTGGCCCGCCTGGCACCCACCCACCGCGCCTTTTTGCTGGCCAACCACGGGCCGGTGGTGACCGGTAAAGACCTGCGAGCGGCGGCGGACAATGCCGAAGAGATGGAAGATGCGGCGCGACTGATCTTCACCCTCGGCGATCGTCCTATCCGCTATTTGACCGATGATGAAATTGCCGAATTACGGAGCTGAACCATGCCTAAATTTGCCGCCAATTTATCGATGATGTTTAACGAAGTGCCGTTCCTCGAGCGCTTCGCCGCCGCTGCCGCACAGGGCTTCAGCGCGGTGGAATTCCTGTTCCCTTACGACTATCCCGCCGAGCTGTTGGCCGAAAAGCTGCGCGAACACGGCCTGCAACAGGTGCTGTTCAACACCGCGCCCGGCGATGCCGCCGCCGGCGAATGGGGACTGGCGGCGCTGCCGGGCCGCGAGCAGGACGCGCGCGCCGATATCGACCGCGCGCTGACCTACGCCATCGCCCTTTCCTGCCCCTGCGTGCACCTGATGGCCGGCGTGGTGCCCGCAGGCGCGGATCGGCAGCGTTATCTCGACACCTTTATCGCCAATGCGCGCTATGCCGCCGACGCCTTCGCCCCGCACGGCGTCAAGGTGCTGCTCGAAGCGCTCAGCCTGCCGGTCAAGCCCGACTACCTGTTTGCCAGTCAACACCAAGTGGCGGAAACCGTGGCGGCGATCGAGAGACCGAACGTGTTCATTCAGCTCGACTTTTTCCACGCGCAGTTAGTGGACGGCAATATCAGCGGGCTGCTGGAGACGCTGGCCGGACGCTACGCGCATATCCAGATAGCCTCAGTGCCGGATCGCCATGAGCCGGACGAGGGCGAACTGAATTATCCATGGCTGTTCGACAGGCTGGATGCGCTCGGCTATCCGGGTTGGATAGGTTGCGAATACCGGCCGCGCGGCGACACCGCCGCCGGGCTCGGGTGGCTGAAGCCTTACCGCTAACGCTGCCGCCAACACCAGGAAATCGATTTTATAACAATGAAACGCATCCGTATCGCCACGCGGCGATCGCGGTGCCCAACGCTTACCCAACGAAAGGCTTTTTTCATGTCTACCTCTCTGCTGTTGCTGATTGCCGTACTCGGCGTGGTGCTGCTGTTATTGATGGTGATTAAGGCGAAGGTGCAGCCCTTCGTCGCGCTGTTGGTGGTCAGTCTGCTGGTGGCGTTGGCCAGCGGCATTCCGACCGGTGAAGTGATGAAAGTGATGACCGCCGGGATGGGCGGCGTACTTGGTTCGGTGACCATCATCATCGGTCTGGGCGCGATGCTTGGCCGCATGATCGAACACTCGGGCGGCGCCGAGTCGCTGGCGCAACGCTTCAGTCAGGGGCTGGGGCCGAAACATACCGTCGCCGCACTGACCCTCGCCGCATTCATTCTCGGCGTTCCGGTGTTCTTCGACGTCGGGTTTATCATTCTGGCCCCGATTATCTATGGCTTCGCCAAGGTCGCCAAAGTGTCTCCGCTGAAGTTCGGCCTGCCGATGGCCGGCGTGATGTTGACGGTACACGTCGCGCTGCCGCCGCACCCCGGCCCGGTCGCCGCCGCCGGTTTGCTCAACGCCGACATCGGTTGGCTGACCATCATCGGCCTCGCAATCTGTATTCCGGTCGGCGCGATCGGCTATTTCGCCGCCAACTACCTCAACCGCAAAACCTATCCGTTATCGATAGAGGTGCTGGAACAACTGCAGCTGGCGGCGCCGGAGCCGCGTCCGGAAGGGCAAGCGCCGCTCAGCGATCGCATCAACCCGCCCGGCGCCGGCCTGGTGGCGGCGCTAATCGTCATCCCAATCGCCATCATCATGCTCGGCACCGTCTCCGCTACGCTGTTGCCGGCCGGCTCGGCGCTGCGCGATACGCTGTCGCTGCTGGGCTCACCGGCGGTGGCGCTGATGATCGCCCTGCTGCTGGCCTTCTATTTCCTGGCGCTGCGCCGCGGCTGGAGCCTGCAGCACGCCAGCGACGTGATGGGCGCCGCGCTGCCGACCGCCGCAGTGGTGATCCTGGTGACCGGCGCGGGCGGCGTGTTCGGCAAGGTGCTGGTGGAATCCGGCGTCGGCAAAGCGCTGGCTGAAGTACTGACGGCCATCGGCCTGCCGCTGGTGCCCGCCGCCTTTATCATTTCGCTGGCACTTCGCGCTTCGCAGGGGTCCGCCACCGTGGCGATCCTGACCACCGGCGGCCTGTTGTCGGAAGCGGTCAGCGGCTTAAATCAGCTACAGTTGGTGCTGGTAACGCTGGCGACCTGTTTCGGCGGTCTGGGGCTTTCCCACGTCAACGACTCCGGTTTTTGGATCGTCACGCGCTATCTGGGGCTGTCAGTGGCCGATGGCCTGAAGACCTGGACGGTGCTGACCACCTTGCTCGGCCTGAGCGGCTTTCTGTTCACCTGGCTGTTGTGGCTGGCGGTGTGATTTCTCTGGCATACTGAACGCCGTTGTTTTTCATCGCCTTTCACCCTGTGCAGGAGCAGCAACATGACCGTAATCAACACCGCGCCAACGCTTATCACCGAACGCCTGCGGCTGGACGCGCACACGCTGGACGACTTCGAGTCGCTGGCCGCATTGTGGGCCGATCCGCAGGTGGTGCGCTACATCGGCGGCACGCCGCGCGACCGGGAGGACTCCTGGGGGCGCCTGATGCGCTACGTCGGCCACTGGGCGCTGTTGGGATACGGATATTGGGCAGTGCGTGACAAACTGAGCGGCGAGTACCTCGGCAGCATCGGCTTTTCCAATTTCCTGCGCGACATCACCCCGGCGCTCGATGCGCCGGAAATGGGCTGGACGCTGGTGAGCTCGGCGCACGGCAAAGGCTACGCCACCGAGGCACTGCGGGCGGCGCTGGCCTGGGGTAAAACGCACCTGCCGGGCGAGAAAACCGTCTGCATCATCTCGCCGGAAAACCAGGCTTCGCTGGCGCTGGCGAAAAAGGTCGGTTTCTGCGAAAGCCACCGCAGCGAGTATCACCAGAGCCCGATCGTCGTGATGTACTGCCCGCTTTGAAAGCCTAAGCGCGTTGCACCGCCAACGCCGTCTGAATGAAGTTGTCCCGCAGCGCGTCCGCGCGCTGCGGATCCCAGGCGATACCGACCTGCCACTCCGTCTCTTCGCCGCTCAGCGGCAGAATGTCGATGCCAACCGGCGCGATGTGCGTGATGCTGTGCGGCAGCAGCGCGACGCCAACGCCGGCGGCGACCAGCGCCAGCAGCGTCTGGATATCGCCGGCCTGCTGCACCACGTTCGGCGTCAACCGGTGAGCGGCGATAAACCGCAGCGACTGATCGCTCAGCCCGCGCCCGCGTTTCGGCGTCAGCTGCAACAGCGGCAGCTGATTGAAACGCGCCATCAGGTCGTCGGCCCGCAGCGCCAGCGCGCCCGGCGCGGCCAGCACCAGCCGGTCGCTCAGCAATGCCACGGCGCACAGCGGCGTAGTGACCGGTAAGCGCACGAACCCCGCCTGCAACTCGCCCTGCAGCAACAGCTGATACTGCCGCTCCGACGGCATGTCCTCCAGCCCAATGACCACCTCGGGAAAACGCTGGCGAAAGGCGGCCACCAGCTGCGGCGCCAGATGAAAACTGGAGAGGCCAAATCCCAGCGCCAGCCGCCCCGCTTCCCCGAGCGCTACCCGCCGGGCGCGCCGCTGAAACTGCTGGTACTGTTCCACCAGCGCCTGCGCCTCCGGGTAGAGCCGCTGCCCACCGGCGGTGAGCACCGCCCCCTGTCGGCCACGCTCGAACAGCCGAACGCCGAGCTGGGTTTCCAGCGCTTGAATCTGCTTGCTCAGCGCCGGTTGGCTGATGCACAGCAGGCTCGCCGCCTGCCGATAGTTGCCCTGTTCGGCCAGCGCCACCAGGGCGCGCAGTTGTTTTATATCCATTCCATCAGGTTATCGAATAGGGAATTTAATTGATTATACAGTAATCAATTCACCTGCTGTAATCAACGCAGACCCCAACCGGAGAGACACCATGACCCCTTCACTGCGCGCCGCCACGGTGCAATTCCAGCACCGCGCCAACGATAAGAATTACAACCTGTCGACCATGGAACGCTTTATCACGGAGGCGGCCGAGCAGCAGATACAGCTGCTGGCCTTCCCGGAAATGTGCATCACTGGCTATTGGCACGTGCGCCATCTGTCCGACGCCGAGGTGCGGGCGCTGGCGGAGCCGATCGCGAGCAGCCCTTCTCTGGCGCGCATTCGCCCGCTGGCGGAGCGTTACAACATGGCGATCGGCGTCGGGCTGATCGAGCTGGGCGACGACGGCCGTTGCTACAACGCCTATGCCGTTTGTCTGCCGGACGGCGAGCTGCATGTGCACCGTAAACTGCACGCCTTCGAACACCCGGCTATCGCCAGCGGCGACCGCTACACGGTGTTCGATACCCCCTGGGGCGTCCGCGTGGGCGTCTTGATCTGCTGGGACAACAATCTGGTGGAGAATGTGCGCGCCACGGCGCTGCTGGGTGCGGAGGTGTTGATCGCCCCGCACCAGACCGGCGGCACCCATTCGCGCAGCCCGCACGGCATGAAGCCGATCCCGCAGGCGCTGTGGCAACGGCGTGCGGAAGATCCGCAGGCGATAGAAGCCGCCTTTCGCGGCGAACACGGCCGCGGCTGGCTGATGCGCTGGCTACCGTCGCGCGCTCACGACAACGGGCTGTTCTTGCTGTTCAGCAACGGCGTGGGCCGCGATGACGATGAGATACGCACCGGCAACGCGATGATCCTCGATCCTTACGGCCGCATCGTGGCAGAGACCTGGGCGGCGGAAGACCGGATGGTCAGCGCCGAACTCGATCTGACGCTGATCCCGCTCAGCACCGGCCGCCGCTGGATTTACGGACGCCGCCCCGAGCTGTACGGGCTATTGACCGAACCACAAGGCTATGAGCGCAATGCCCGCAGCGCACGCTTTTCAACGCAGCCGACGGGGCGCGGCGGCCGATAACAGATAAAAAAAATCCGCCCGAAGGCGGATTTTTTATCGGTGCGGCAAAATCTGCCGCAGGTTCATGCCCGCAGGCACGAACACACTTAGAAGCGGTAGCCTACGCCAACGTTCCAGGTGCCAACGTCAACGCTACGAATGCGGTTCTGCTCGTAACCGACATCCAGGGCAACGTTCTCGATTGGGTTGAACTGCAGACCGGCACCGTAGGTGAAGCCGTAGTCAGCGGTGTCGTGACGAGAAGTACCGTTCTGAGCGTTGGTAGTGAATTTACCGTAACCCAGGCCAACCAGACCGTAGATGCTCGCCCAGTCATTGATGCGGTATGCTGGACCGGCAGAGATAGAGTTGTACTGAGCTTTGTTGTAGAAACCGTCCTGAGAACCGTCCTTTTCCAGGTGGGTAAAGGAACCGATTACGCCCAGTGGGTTGTTGTCGAACTCGTAACGGTATTTCAGGTTGAAACCGTCGGCCTTGTTAGCAACGCCTTGGAAATCACCCTGCGCATAGCCAGCGGATACGGTGCTCTGACCAGCGAATGCGGTACCTGCGCTAACTGCTAATACGCAAGCTGCTACTGCGGAAAGACATGCAATTTTTTTCATAACCACCTCAAACGCGTTTTATTATTAAGTACATCCATTTGTTCATGCTTTGAAAATATAACAAAAATTAGCGTGAAACTCTGCCTTGAAATGAGTGTCTAATGCTTTATATCGTGTAACAGAAGATTTCAAGAACAGTGTATCTTCTTCTTTTCGCTCTATTTTCGGCCGTATTCTACGGCTTTCTGTGACAAAAATCACCTATTTAATATCCAGATAATTCTTAAGAAAAAGCGCACTTTTTGACCAAAACCGCCACATCTCATCCGAGGATCGGCGGATTTCACCGCGATGCGCGCTTTTCTCAGACAGATTTTCGCATTTCATTTACACTGCTCGCATCCCCGTTTCGACCGTTTTCTCAAGGCTGAGGAACGGCGCATAAAAGGCTCGTTAAGGATGTCGTTACCTACTTCCGGCAGAGCGCCCTCCGCGCTGCTGCCTATCTGTCTGTTAATCATCGCCATGGTGTCTATCCAGAGCGGTGCCTCGTTGGCCAAAAGTCTGTTCCCGATCGTGGGCGCGGAAGGCATCACCACGCTGCGCCTTTTCATCGGCACCCTGATTTTGTTCATCATCTTCCGCCCGTGGCGCATGCGCCTCGCCGCCGGCAGCCGCTTGCCGCTGCTGATTTACGGCCTGTCGCTCGGCGCGATGAACTACCTGTTCTACCTGTCGCTGCGCACCGTGCCACTCGGCATCGCCGTGGCGCTGGAGTTTACCGGCCCGCTGGCGGTGGCCATGTTCTCCTCGCGGCGGCCGATCGACTTCCTCTGGGTGGCATTGGCGATCGCCGGGCTGTGGTTCCTGCTGCCGCTCGGCCACGGCGTGGGGGGGATCGATCCGTTCGGTGCCGCCTGCGCGCTTGGCGCCGGTGCCTGCTGGGCGGTCTATATCATCTTCGGCCAGAAGGCCGGCGGCGATCACGGCCCCGGCACGGTGGCGCTCGGTTCGCTGATCGCCGCGCTGGTGTTCTGCCCGATCGGCGCCTGGCAAACCGGCAGCGTGCTGTTCAACCTCGATATTCTGCCGGTGGCGCTGACGGTGGCGATCCTCTCCACCGCGCTGCCTTATTCGCTGGAGATCATCGCGCTGCCCAAAATCCCGGCGCGCACCTTCGGCACCTTAATGAGCCTGGAACCGGCAATGGCGGCGCTGTCCGGCATGCTGTTCCTCGGCGAACACCTGAGCGGCGTGCAATGGCTGGCGCTGGCGGCCATCATCGCCGCCTCCATGGGCTCCGCCCTGACCATCCGCCCTAAACCGCGCCTCGAAAGCCTTTCCTGATCGCTAACCCGCCTGCCGACCGCAACGCCGGAATGCAGGCGGGTTAACTGTTTTCCTCGTGACAAGTCGGCATACTTCTCCTTAGCCTGTACCGCAGGCACTTTGGACTTTCGCTCACATGGAGAATAACAGTGATTCACAACAGCCTGTTCAACCCACGCTTCGGCCGCGGACTCGCGCCGGCGCTGGTTTCAACCCTGACCGAGTTGCGTCGATGCGACCTGCCCGAACTGGCCCCGGGCCATCACCCGATCGACGGCGATAACATCTTTATGGATGTCATGACGCTGACCACTACGCCGGCGGCGCAGAAGCGCGCCGAGATGCATCAGGAGTACATCGCGCTCCATCTGCTGATCAGCGGTGAAGAGCGCATCGAATACGGTCTGGCGGGCGACGGGCATCGCGAACAGCCCCACGCAGAAAATAGCGACCTTCTGCTGCTGGACATCAAACGCCATCCGCAAACGCTGCACATGACGCACGGCATGTTCGCGATCTTTTTCCAAATGGAGCCGCACAAAACCGGCTGCCTGTGGCAGCGGCCGCAGCACATCAAGAAAGCGGTGGTGAGGATCCATCACCGCCTGCTGCTGTGACCCTGCGGCAACGCCCGTAAAAAATCGGCGGCCTGGCGGGGAGAGCGCAAGCGTATGAAGCAGCGCCCGGCACCGGCCATTTCCGCCAGGTATTTTCGCCGATTTTTGGCGTAGGTGCGGATCGTCCACAGTACGATCGACTCGCGGCTGAAGAAAGAACGGCGAAAACTTTCCCGGTTGCCGGTGCCCGGCCACAGCTCACGTTTGCTGGCCGCGCGTCGGCACGCGCGGCGCACAGCTTGCCACAGCGTGCGCCCAAAACCGTAGTCCAGCCACAGGATATAGTCGACCTCGCGCCACTTGATCGGCTGCGTGCGGCTGTAGTTGCCGTCCAGCACCCAGCCTTCGCCCGCTTCGGCCAGCGCCTGCTCAAGCCGCGCCAGGAACGCGTCATCAGGCGTTCCCTGCCACTCGGGCCGCCAATAGAGCCTGTCCATCTCGATATAGGGCACGTCAAGCCGTTCTGCCAGTTGACGCGTCAGGGTGCTTTTACCGCTGCCGCTGGTGCCGACGACGTTAATTTTCATCACTCGCCACTCATAGAGAGGGGATAATCTCCCTACTGTAACTGCATCAATTACGGCTATCAATCTGAATAGGCTTGAAATTAACACCGCGATAACAAAGTGGATATTCCTCTGAAGCCGGCATGCTCAATGAAAATAAAATAACAGGGATAAACCGTCACTGCGGTAAATAATAAATCTGCAACAAAAAATAAAAAAAACAATAAAAATCAATTTCATTAATCAAAAACAAAAGCCACATAAAAATATTGCCATTAGGCTAATCCTATTTGTGCAATAGCCATTTTCGTACGGCAAAAATAAATACCCCTGCTATAATTGATCCCGTAACGAAATAGGACAACGACTAATCAAGAGGATATCTGATATGAGTACCGCTAAACTGGTGAAAACGAAATCTTCTGATCTGCTGTATACCCGTAACGATCTGGACGAAAAAGTCAAACTGGCCGCCATCAAGGCGCTGAACCATCAGGTCGTGCAATTTATCGATCTTTCGTTGATCACCAAACAGGCGCACTGGAACATGCGCGGCGCGAACTTCATCGCGGTCCATGAAATGCTGGACGGCTTCCGCACCGCCATCATCGAGCATCAGGACACCTTCGCCGAGCGCGTGGTGCAGTTGGGCGGCGTCGCACTGGGCACCGTACAGGTGGTCAACGATCGCACGCCGCTGAAAAGCTATCCGACCAATATCCACAGCGTGCAGGAGCACCTGAAAGCGCTGGCCGATCGCTACGGCGCGGTAGCGAATGACATCCGCAAGGCGATTACCGAAGTGGAAGACGAAGACACCGCCGACATGTTCACCGCCGCCTCGCGCGATCTGGACAAGTTCCTGTGGTTTATCGAATCCAATATCGAATAACGCGAAAGCGTTGCAGAGCGCCCGTCGTTCCGGGCAGAACAGGCTGGGCTTTGCCCGGCCTGTTTTCTTTTGCGCGACCGTTGCATTGTACGAAAAACGCCCCATATTAAACGGTAGGGTTCCCTTGTCAGGAGGTTATGATGGCCAGCGGCTGGGCGGCGGACGGCGCCGTACAAGATCAGATTGACTCCACCGTCGACGATGCGGTGCAGCGCGCGCGTGAAGCGCTCGGGCACGGCGAGAGCGAACGCTATTGCCAGGAATGCGGAGAGGCGATCCCCGAGGCGCGCCGCAAGGCGCTAACGGGCGTACGTTTTTGCCTCGCCTGCCAGACCGAACAAGACAAAAAACACGCGGCCGCCAGCCTGTACAACCGGCGCGGCAGCAAAGACAGCCAGTTGCGCTAGCATTATCTGCTCACCCTTTTGCACCCTCGCGGCCCCGCTTGCACCGTCAGTGCATCATGAAAGTTAGAGTTAGTTATCAATATTGAAGCAAAAACGTTAAAGAACGGTTGTTTCACAGCCAAAATTTGGTTAATGATAGCCCCGTGCACCAAGATAATTCTTACGCACCATTTTGGTGCCTCACCTTGGTGCATAACCATAACAATTCGCCTTTCTGGCACAACATCACGCACTAACTCTTTGTTTTTATAGTGGTTGAAAACATGGCACGATTTTTTCATGGCACCAACTGCAATATAAAAAATGGGTAATCCGCAACCTGTACAGGAATTCCTCTCATGAAGTCGATTTTTAAAGTCTCCCTGGCCGCACTCTCTCTGGCCTTTGCCGTAAGTTCCCACGCAGCAGACAAACTGGTGGTCGCCACCGACACCGCTTTCGTTCCTTTTGAGTTCAAACAAGGCGACAAATACGTCGGCTTCGACATCGACCTGTGGGCCGCCGTCGCCAAAGAGCTGAAGCTGGACTACACCCTGAAACCGATGGACTTCGGCGGCATCATTCCGGCGCTGCAGACCAAAAACGTCGATCTGGCGCTGGCCGGCATCACCATCACCGATGAGCGCAAAAAGGCCATCGACTTCTCCGACGGCTACTACAAGAGCGGCCTGCTGGTGATGGTCAACGCCGACAACAACAGCGTGAAAAGCATCGACGATCTGAACGGCAAAGTGGTGGCGGTGAAGAGCGGCACCGGCTCGGTGGATTACGCCAAGCAGCACATCAAAACCAAGGATCTGCGCCAGTTCCCTAACATCGACAACGCCTACATGGAACTGGGCACCAAGCGCGCCGATGCGGTGCTGCACGACACGCCAAACATCCTATACTTCATTAAGACGGCCGGCGCCGGCAAGTTCAAAACCGTAGGCGATTCGCTGGAAGCACAGCAGTATGGCATTGCCTTCCCGAAAGGCAGCGACGAGCTGCGCGAGAAGGTGAACGGCGCGCTGAAAACCCTGCGCGCGAACGGCACCTATAACGAGATCTACAAGAAGTGGTTCGGCACCGAACCTAAGTAAGCTGTGAATTTGGCAAGCTATTAACTTAAGCACAGGGGGTCGCTTAACCCCCTGCGCTTCGTTGTATCTGATACCCACGTTTGGGATCACCGGGAGAAATATCATGCAGTTCGACTGGAGCGCCATCTGGCCCGCCATTCCTATCTTGTTAGAGGGCGCCAAAATGACCCTGTGGATTTCGGTCCTCGGTCTGATTGGCGGCCTGATCATCGGCCTCGTCGCCGGCTTTGCCCGCACCTACGGCGGTTGGATCGCCAACCACATCGCGTTGGTGTTTATCGAAGTGATCCGCGGCACGCCGATCGTGGTGCAGGTGATGTTCATCTACTTCGCCCTGCCGATGGCATTTAGCGACTTGCGCATCGATCCGTTCACCGCGGCGGTGGTGACCATCATGATCAACTCCGGCGCCTACATCGCGGAAATCACCCGCGGCGCGGTGCTGTCGATTCATAACGGTTTCCGCGAAGCCGGTCTGGCGCTCGGTCTGTCGCGCCGCGAAACCATCCGCTACGTCATTATGCCGCTGGCGCTGCGCCGCATGCTGCCGCCGCTGGGCAACCAGTGGATCATCAGCATCAAAGACACCTCGCTGTTCATCGTGATCGGCGTGGCGGAGCTGACCCGTCAGGGTCAGGAAATTATTGCCGGTAACTTCCGCGCGCTGGAAATCTGGAGCGCCGTGGCGGTTATCTATCTGATTATTACCCTGGTGCTGAGCTTCGTGCTGCGTCGTCTGGAAAGAAGGATGAAAATCCTATGATTGAATTTAAAAACGTCTCCAAGCATTTTGGCCAAACCCAGGTGCTGCACAACATCGATTTGAAGATCGACAAAGGCGAAGTGGTGGTGATCATCGGGCCGTCGGGCTCGGGCAAATCCACCCTGCTGCGCTGCATCAACAAGCTGGAAGAAGTCACCAGCGGCGATCTGATCGTCGACGGTCTGAAAGCCAACGATCCGAAAGTTGACGATCGGTTGATCCGCCAGGAAGCCGGCATGGTGTTCCAGCAGTTCTACCTGTTCCCGCACCTGACGGCGCTGGAAAACGTCGCCTTCGGCCCGATCCGCGTGCGCGGCGCGAAGAAGTCCGATGCGGAAAAGCTGGCGCGCGAGCTGCTGGCCAAGGTCGGTCTGGCGGAGCGTGCCCACCACTACCCGTCCGAACTGTCGGGCGGCCAGCAGCAACGCGTGGCGATTGCGCGCGCGCTGGCGGTGAAGCCGAAAATGATGCTGTTCGACGAACCGACCTCCGCGCTCGATCCGGAGCTGCGCCACGAAGTGCTGAAGGTGATGCAGGATCTGGCCGAGGAAGGCATGACGATGGTCATCGTCACCCACGAAGTCGGCTTTGCCGAAAAAGTGGCGTCGCGCCTGATCTTTATCGATAAGGGCCGGATTGCCGAAGACGGCAACCCGCACGATCTGATCAACCATCCGCCAAGCCCGCGTCTGCAGGAATTCCTGCAGCACGTGTCCTGATCCCGGCGGTTTAACGGCGGGCGCGCCACGCGCCCGCCGCTTTCATTCCGCACGCTCTCCCACGCCCCAGCGCGCCATCTTTCCTACTATATTGATTGTTTTTCATCGTATTGCTTTTACATCCGCCGATCACAGAACGCCAAAGAGAGGAACAATGCCGCCAAACGCAGACTCCCGACGAAGTTCTCATCTGCGAGAACACCTGCTTTTCCTGCTGCTGTTGCTGACCCTGAACGTCTTCGCACCACCGGCCCTGGCGCAAAACGCGCCGCCCGCGCCCGCCGACAAGAGCGAGCAGCAGAAAGCCGCCTACGCCGCGCTGGCCGATCTGCTGCAGGACGACAAAGCGCGCGCGGAACTCATCAACCACCTGAAACAGGCCGCCAGCGACGCCCCCGCCACCGCCCCGGCAACGCCGGTGGAATCAACGCCGGCGACGCTGAGCGACAGCCTGAACTCGCTGGCGCAGGAAGGCATCGGCACCTTTAACCAGAAGCTCGGCGCGCTGCAAAAGCTGATCGATTCCGGCCCGAAGCGCGTTTTCAATCCCGCCGGCTTTTTCCGCGCGCTGGGCTACTTTCTGCTGACGGTGGCGGTCACCTTTGCGCTGTTCCACCTGATCCGGCGGCTGATCGCGCCGCTGTACAAGCGCATGGGCAGTTGGGGGCACAACGCCCGGCTGCAGCGTGGCCCGTGGTATAAACGCCCCGCCGCCATTCTCGGCGCTTTCGCCGTCGATCTGCTGGTGCTGCTGCTGGCGCTGGCGGCGGGCAACCTGTTCGCCCGCCACGTCCACGCCGACAGCGCCACCATTCTGCGGCTGCAGACCCTGTTTCTCAGCGCCTTCGCGGTGATTGAGTTCTTCAAGGCGGTGCTGCGGCTGATTTTTGCCCCCAACTTCGACTACCTGCGCCCCTTCCCCTTCAGTGACCCGAGCGCGCGCTACTGGAACACGCGTCTCGCCTGGCTCAGCGGGCTGATCGGCTACGGCCTGATGGTGGTGGTGCCGGTGGTGGCGGTGCAGATCAGCTACCCGGCAGCCGCCGCCGTCAACCTGGTGGTCATGCTGGCGCTGACGCTGTATGCCATCTGGCTGATCCTGCACAACCGCAAACCGATACAGCAACAGATCAACCTGCTGGCCGAACGGTCGATGGCGTTTTTCAGCGTGATCCTGCGCGGCCTGGGGCATATCTGGCATCTGCTGGCGATCGCCTATTTTCTGGTGTTGTTCGTGCTGTCCCAGTTCGACATCGGCAACAGCCTGCGCTTTATGATGAGCGCCACGGTGAAAAGCCTGCTGGTGGTCGGCGTCGGCGCTCTGCTGTCCGGCATGCTGACCCGCTGGATTTTCCGCCGCATTTCGCTGCCGACCGACGTCAATCTGCGCTATCCGATGCTTGAGCGGCGCATCAACTCCTATATTCCCAACGGGTTGAAGATACTGCGGGTGATGGTGGTGCTGGCGGTGACGCTGTTCCTGCTTGACGCTTGGCACCTGATTAATCTGTACCAGTGGGCAGGCAGCGAAAATGGCCAGCGGACGCTCGGCGGGCTGGTGCATATCCTGTTGATCCTGCTGATCGCCGTCTTCAGTTGGACGCTGATGGCCAGCATCATCGAGCACCGCCTGGCGTTGGAGCTCAGCAACGGCGTGCGGCCGAGCGCGCGCGAACGCACGCTGCTGACGCTGTTTCGCAACGTGCTGGCTATCGTTATCAGCACCATTACCGTGATGATCGTGCTGTCGCAGGTGGGGCTGAACATCGCGCCGCTGCTGGCGGGCGCCGGCGCGCTGGGGCTGGCTATCAGCTTCGGCGCCCAGACGCTGGTGAAAGACGTGATTACCGGCGTATTCATCCAGTTCGAAAACGGCATGAACACCGGCGAATACGTCACCGTCAGCGGCATCACCGGCACCGTGGAGCGCATGACCATTCGCTCGATCGGCCTGCGCGACGACTACGGCGTCTACCACATCGTGCCGTACTCCTCGATCACTACGCTGGCCAACTATGCGCGTGAGTTCGGGGTGTATCGCGCCAACTACACCGTCAGCCGCGACGAGGATATCGATCGGGTCAATGAGGTGCTGCATCAGGCCGTCGCGGCGCTGAAGCAGGATGAGCAGGTGAAGCATTTCCTGATTGGCGAGCCGGTCTTCAACGGCGTGGTGGCGCTGGGCGACCGCTCGTTCACCACCCGCGTGACGGTGCGCACGCAGGCGCTGAAACAGTGGGTGGTGCAATACGCCCTCGATCGGCTGGTGAAAATCCATTTCGATCGGGCCGGCATCGGCATGCCTCAGCAGGCGATGCAGATCTCCCGCGCGCCGCAGCCGCACGAAGAACAGGCACCGCCCGCGGCTCCCGGCGGTTAGCGCCCGCGCCCGCAGGGCTGAGCGGCCAGGAAGGCCGCCACGTCCTGTCGGTAGGCGTCGTATTGCACCGAGCGCGGCGCAAACAGGCCTACCACGTTGATCAGCCACGGATGGCGGGCGAACAGCGGTTTGATCATCACGTGGTCGGCTTCGTCGATGCGCGTCACCGTCAGCAGCGAGGCCGGGATCGTTTGCCGATACACGCGCTCGGTTTCGTCCGCGTCCACGTTGACGTCGCGCCCGCCCAGGATCAGGTGCACCGGCGTGTTGAAATTCCGCAATCCCGCCTTCGCGTCGCTGGCCATGTTGGCGCGGATAAAGCGCCAGCGGTCGGCGCTCAATGCGGCGGAGCCATACTCGCGGCGGTACTGCGCGTAGCCGTCCGGTTGCTCGAGCAGCGTCTGGATATGGCGCCAGTGCGCTTCGCGCGCCTGGATTTTCGCTTCATCTTCCCCCGCCGCCGCCATCGCCGCGCGGGTGTTGTAACGCCCCTGCCGCAGCCAGTTGATCGCCGGCGCCAGCGCCAGCGTGAAGGCGATATCGGGGCGTAAACGCGCCACCTCCGGCATCACCCACCCCGCCTGGCTGGTGCCCCATAGCCCCACGCAGCGCGCATCGAAGCGCCCGTCTCGCCGGGCCCAGTCGATGATATCGGCGGTTTCCCGCGCACGATCCGCCATGGTCTGATGCAGCCAGTTGCCGCCCGAGCCGCCAACGCCCGGCTTATCGAAGGATAAAACCGCGTAGCCCTGCTGCGCCATCGCCTCCCAAATGCCGAAATAGCCTTCGTCGCGGCTGGCGTTAGCCGGCCCATCGCCGTGCACGAACACCACAACGCCGGGCTTGACCGGCGCATGCTGCGGCAACACCAGCGTGCCGGTCAGCCGGTTGCCGCCGGCGATCACCGTGATCGGTTCGGTGACGAAGCGAAAGTCGTTGACGAAAATGACCCACCCGAGCGCCAGCAGAAACAGCACCACACTGCACAGTCCTATTTTGCGCACGTCGCCTCCCCGCAGAGTCTCTCCATCAACACCCAGTCGGCCTGACCGAACAGCCATCCCAACGCAGCGTAATGCTCTTCTCGCCGCACCTGAAAACCACAGCGCCGATACAGGCGCAGCGCATCCACGTTGCGCCGGCTGACGTGCAGGCTCAGGCGCCGCCCCGAACCCTGCCCGGCAGCGTAGTCGTTCATCCACTGCAGCAGCCGCTTGCCCACCCCTTTGCCGCGCTGATTCTCGGCCACCGCCAGGTAAGAGAGATACAGTTCATCGGCCGCCGGGGTGTGCCGCAACACCGCCATTTGCAGATACATGCGCCAAACGTTCAGCCAACCATAGCGGCGGCACAGCCGCCAAATCGGCAAGGCATGCGGACGCCGCCCGGCGTTGTTCTCGCCAGCGGCCGCATTGAGGGCAAAGGCCGCCACCACCTGTTCATCCTGCTTCACCACGAAGCTGCGCTCCCGGCTGCCGCCTTGCTTCCAACGCCACAGCCGATAGAACAGACGCCACTGAAGGCGGGGGCTCAGACGGCGCGCGCGCTGGAACTTGTCGCAGAACGCAGCGTAGATCAGCGCCGCCGTTTGCAGGCGGTCAGCATCGTGGTACGGCTCAATGTGCAGCATATCCACCTCGACTAGGGATGCCGGTAGAGCAGCTGTTCCAACAGCCGCACCGGCGTGGTCTCCTCCGGCGCGGACGACGCAAAGATCGCCTGCCGCCAGGCCTGACTTTCGATCACGTCCAACACCAGCTGCGCAAGCGGTAACGGCGCTATCGCCGGTGCAATCTCACCGGTTTGCTGAGCTTCGGCGATAACCGTCGCCAGCGCCTCAATCAGCTGCCGCTGGTTGGCGCCGAACGGCTCGGCCAACGCCGGGTTGCGCGCCACCTCCGCCACGATCTCCGCCGACAGCTGCACATTGGCCGGCTCAGCGACAAAAGCGTGATAGGCGGTAAAAAAGGCCGACAGCGCCTGCTTCGGCCGCTTTCTCTCGGCCCGCAATCTGGCGGCAAACTCGGTGAATACGCCGTTTTCCAGCAGCGCAATCTCGCCGATCAACGCCTCCTTGCCGGTAAAGTGGTTATAGAGGTTGCCGACGCTGACGCCCGCCGCCTGCGCGATATCCCGCATGCTGGTCTGGTGAAATCCCTTATGGGTAAAGCTGTGCAGCGCGGCCTTGACAATCTTTTCTCGATTTCCCATCGACAACTCCCGAAACGGTGAAGGGGGGCGCCTGGCGCCATCGAATAAACATTAATGAACGAACGTTCGTTCACATTTAAGGATAGCATAGGCCGGTAAAATTGAACCACGGCTCAACGGCGTGTGAATCGGCGGGAAGATAAAAACGCCGCCCCCGTTTTCGGCGGGCGGCGTGGTGAAAACTCAGTGCAGCGCGTCGCCCTGCTTCACCGACGTAAACGCCTGCATCAGTTTCACGACGTCGTGCATGCCGATGTTGACCTGGTTGATCACTTCCCCGGCATCGTGGGTCAGCGCCACGCCGCCGCCGGCCTGCTCTACGCAGGTTGCCATGCCGGCAATCGCCGCCGCCACGCCTTGCTGGATAGACTTGGTCATGCGCTCAATCTCGGTCGCCGCCTTGCGCGACTGTTCCGCCAGCGTGCGCACTTCGTTGGCGACCACCGCAAAACCGCGCCCGTGCTCACCGGCATGGGCGGCTTCGATCGAGGCGTTAATCGCCAGCAGGTTGGTTTGGGAGGCGATTTTACGAATGGCTTCGACGATGGTGCCGATCTGCTGAGAACACTTACCGAGCTCGGTGACCACGTCCGAGGTTTCGCGCGCCGCCGCTTCGACCTGCTGCATGCCTTTCACCGCCTGTTGCACGATGATCGCGCCCTGCGCCGCCTGCCGATCGGTATCGAGCGACAGATGATGCGCGTTACGCACCATCTCTTCTTCGTGCTGCTGCTGTTGCATCAGCCGGGTGATATCCTGGGCAATCTTCACCACTTTCACCACCTGGCCTTCGTTGTCGAGGATCGGGTTGTAACTGGCCTCCAGCCATACCCGTTCGCCGCGCCGGTTGAGACGCTCAAAACGCCCGGTGATGAACTCGCCGCGCGCCAGGCGCTGCCAATGCCGCCGATAATCGTCGGAAGCGGCGAACTCCGGCGGGCACAGCACCGCATGCGACTGCCCGCACGCCTCTTCCAGCCGATAGCCCATCAGCGCCAGCATATTGTCGTTGGCGCTGACAATGGTGCCCTGCGGCGTGAAAGCGATCATCGCCATCGAGCGATTCAGCGCCGCCAGCAGGCTGCGGTGTTCCTGCGCCTGGGTCACTCGCTCGGTCACTTCGCTGGCGATCTTGACGATTTCCACCACCTTACCCTGCTTATTCAGCACCGGCGCGTAGGTGCCCTGCAGCCATACCGCCTCGCCGTTTTTCGCGATGCGCTTTATGGTGTCCGTGATGGGTTGCCCCTTATTCAGCGTCTCCCAATGCTTGCGATATAACGGGCTGGCGACATAGTTCGGATCGCAGAAAATACGGTGATGCCGGCCAATCACGTCATCGCGTTGAAATCCCAGCGTGCTGAGGAAAAGATCGTTGGCGCGCAATACCGTGCCGTCGGGCGAGAAGACGATCATCGGAACGGCGTGTTCTATCGCGCTCAGCTCGGCGCCTTTGTGGGTAGTTAACTGACTGAATCGTAACAGCATAAGGTGTAGTCCTTGTGGCAGATGATGGCGCTTTTCTTATTTTTGCCTGGCCACATGCCGCGCCCACACGCAGACGTGCCATCGCGGAAGGAACGGGCAGCGCCGTTCCTTCTGGTTATTGCTATTAACCGGATTAAATTTATTTATTCAGTAAAGTAATTATTAGAATTTAAATAAACCAACAGCCTAAGATTTTTATTACTAGACCCGCATTGAGAATAACGTAAGTGATGAAAATTGAAAGGTAAAACGCGGATTTTTGTCGGCGCCGGCAGGATAACCGGCGCCGGAAGGGTTAGCGCCAGCGTTCGGCTGCCCAGGCGGCCTGTTGCTCGGCGTCGTGGAAGGTCCAGGCGACGAAGCGGCTGATCTTCTGCCCTTGCGCCATCTCGATGGTGCGCACCTCGGCCGCGCCCGCCACCTTCAGCGCATGATAAATGGCCGGCAGCGTGGTGTTTTTCGAGATGAGTGAGGTAAACCACAGGCAGTGGTTGGCCTTGCCGACGCTCTCTTCCACCATCTTGCGCACAAAGGCCTCTTCGCCGCCTTCACACCACAGCTCGTTGTTCTTGCCGCCGAAGTTTTGCACCGGCTTGGCGGCCACTTCCCCTTTGCCCAATTTGTGCAGCTTGCGGCGGGTGCTGGCGCGCGCTTCCTGCTCGGACGCATGGAACGGCGGGTTGCACAGGGTGGCGTCGAATTTCTCGGCCGCGCCGATGATGCCGCTAAAAATCAGCTCAGGCTGTTTTTGCAGCCGCAGACGCACACTGTTACGCAGCGTCGGGTTCATCTCGACGATCATCTTGGCCGAGTTGAGCGACACCGGATCGATTTCAGACCCGGTGAAACGCCAGCCGTATTCGCGCAGGCCGACGATCGGGTAGATGCAGTTGGCGCCGACGCCGACGTCGAGGATCGCCACACCCTTGCCGCGCGGGATCTCGCCGCCGTTGCTGGTCGCCAGCAGATCCGCCAGGTGGTGCAGATAATCGGCGCGGCCGGGGATCGGCGGGCACAGGTAGTCCGCCGGAATATCCCAGTGTTCAATGCCGTAAAAGTGTTGCAGCAACGCACGGTTGAGCATTTTCACCGCCGCCGGATCGGCGAAGTCCACCGAGACATCGCCCCAGGCGTTCGGCTTCACGAACGGCGCCAGCGCCGGGCAGCTGGCGATCAGCGCCGGGAAGTCGTAGCGCGAACGATGACGGTTGCGCGGATGCAGGCCGCTTTTCTGCTGCGGGAAGGTTTTCTTTTTTTCCACCGTGACGGGCTCTCTTGAAGGTATTTCCGACGCGTAAGATAACACATCCGGCCCGCAATGGCGCAGCGGCGGGAAACCCGGCACAATGAAAGCTTCATCGATTGCCACAGGGTCCCCCATGAGCCGTGAATCTCGTTATTATTATGAACCCGCCGCCGGCCACGGCCTGCCGCACGATCCGCTGAACGCCATCGTCGGCCCGCGCCCCATCGGCTGGATCTCTTCCCGCAGCGCCGCCGGCTTGCGCAATCTGGCGCCCTACAGCTTTTTCAACTGCTTCAACTATCGCCCGCCCATCATCGGTTTCGCCAGCACCGGCTGGAAAGACAGCGTGGCGAATATCGTGGAAACCGGCGAGTTCGTTTGGAATCTGGCGACGCGCCCGCTGGCAGAAGCGATGAACAACAGCGCCATCAACCTGCCGCGCGGCGAGGATGAATTCGCCTTCGCCGGCGTCACGCCGCTGCCCGGGCGCAGGGTCAAAGCCGAGCGCGTGGCCGAAAGCCCGGTGAACTTCGAATGCCGCCTGACCCAGTGCATTCAGCTGCAAACCGCCGCCGGTGAACAGGTGGAAACCTGGCTGGTATTGGGCGAGGTGGTGGCGGTGCACCTCGATCCGGCGCTGCTGGACGAACACGGCGTCTACCAGACCGCCGCCGCCGAACCGATCCTGCGCGCCGGCGGCCCGAGCGCCTACTACGGCATTTCCGAACAGCACCGTTTCGATCTGGCGCGCCCAACGCGCTGATCGTCTCCCCCTGTTTATGCAGAAGATGAACGGGGGAATTAATAATCAAAAAATCTGAACAAAACTGTCAACACTCTCCGATTTCATCCCGCCTGTCACTGCGCAATAATCCTCCCATCGAAAGGCAAACCCCTTTCTCCCTAATTCACTTTGACAGGAATGACCAACATGAAAACCATCAAAACTTTTGCTGCCGCTATCGCCCTGGCTACCGTTTCTTTCACCACTTTCGCCGCTGAACACGTCAGCGCGCAGGATGCCGCCCAATTCGAAAAAGCCGGCGTGATCGTCGCCAGCGGCGCAACCGACCTGAGCAGCCTGAAGTCTCAGCTGGCCGCCAAAGCCGATGCGGCGGGCGCCAAGGCTTTCACCATCACCTCCACCAGCGGCAATAACCTGATGCACGCCACCGCGGTTATCTACAAATAATCACCGCCCCAGACGTCAAAAAGCCCGCCGGCTATCACCCCGGCGGGCTTTTTTTATGTTCGCGTACGTCAGCGCTGAATGGGTACGACAGCGAGTTTATTACCATCCGCTTTATCAGCAACCACTGTAAATTCAGTCCAATATTTGCGCGGCGCCTCATTTGACGCATTGCCGACCGTCGCAATCTCAACCGAATAGCTATGCCCAATCTGGAACCCGCCGAAAGCCTCCGTCAGGCATTCGCCTGGCATGACCGCTATCGGTTGCTGACCTGGCGCAACCGAAGTGGACCATTCCGCCTTCCCGCCCACCCCCGGTTGATAAATTCCGATGCCCACCAGCTCGCGTTTTCCGGCAATATCGTCCGGCACGCTAATGCATACGCGATTGTTTTTAACGCTGACGTTTGCCGGATAGAACCAGGGGCGCCCCTGCACACAGCCGCTCAGTAATACCAACGCCAATAAAAAAGTCAGTTTTTTCATTTCATTGCCTTAGGGTTACGCGGCTCTTGGATGAACAACCGTAACACGGTTTCATCGTTAGCGCCGAACAGGCAAGACAGCGAGTTTCTTACTGTCCGCTTCTTCAGCACCCCACGCGTAAACGAACCGGACAATGCTGCCGAAAACGGGTAGAAACCCCGTATTTAATGGGGTTTGCAGGGGGGATGAGCACACATTTTTTTACCACCCCATTGCTGGACTAACGGGAGAGGATGATTATCATGTTACGCAGACTACAGATGCAGAGAGCGTTGTATGCAACATATTATTGAAGGTTTCCTCAGTTTCCAGAAAGAGATTTTCCCGCAGCGTAAGGAACTCTTTCGCAGCCTGGCCTCCAGCCAAAATCCTAAAGCGCTGTTTATCTCCTGTTCTGACAGCCGCCTGGTGCCCGAGCTGGTGACGCAGCAAGAGCCTGGGCAACTGTTCGTTATCCGCAACGCCGGTAACATCGTCCCTTCCTTTGGCCCGGAGCCGGGTGGGGTTTCTGCGACTATCGAATACGCGGTGGTGGCGCTGGGCGTGACTGATATCGTGATTTGTGGCCACTCGAACTGTGGCGCCATGAAGGCTATCGCGTCCTGCCAATGCCTCGATCCCATGCCTGCCGTTGCCCACTGGCTGCACTACGCGGATGCGGCCAAAGCGGTGGTCGAGAAGAAAACCTGGAATAGCGAAACAGACAAAGTTAACGCTATGGTGGAAGAGAACGTTATCGCCCAGCTAAATAATATCAAAACCCACCCTTCTGTTGCGGTGGGTCTGCGCAACAGCGGGCTGCGCCTGCACGGCTGGGTGTACGACATCGAAAGCGGCGAAATTCGTACGCTGGATAGAAACACCAAGAGCTTCGTGTCCCTGGCCGATAATCCCGACGTCTATTTCGAATAAAATAACGCCCGGTTTTAACCATTAAATAAAATCCACGCTGCCGCGTGGATTTTATTGTCAGCCTTAAACCAAACGCGCCTCTATCGCCGCGGCGAAGTCGCGGCACATCCGTTCGTCACCGTCGGCGTTATCCGCCAATACCGTCTCGCCGTCCACCACCCGAATGTGCGCCTCCAAATCGAAATCCGCCGGCGGCTGCGGGCGCGCGGCGGCGGCGGCCATGGTCTGCTGCGCCTCGCGCCACGCCTGCGCCACTGTCTGGTTACAGGCCTGCGCCAGAGAGTCCGGGTTGAACCCTTCGCCGGTCAGGCTGCGCAGCGTGTCGTCATGGCTGACGCTGTTGCCCGGCAGCCAATAGTGTTGCGCCAGATCCGGGCCGATGGCCGGGTTGTCCGTCAGGTAACCGTCGCGCTGCAGGAAGAACTGGCGGGTTTGTTCCACCGCCATCATCGCCAGCAGATAGCCCTGGTAAGAGCAGGCAGACTCCAGCGACAGCAGATGCGGGATCGCCAGCGTCGGGCGCGGGCTGCCGCTGATGCCGAGGATCTTTTGCTCGACCTCGCGCGCCAGCGCGGTGATGGCTTCCGGCGTGCGCTGCTCATCATCCCACTGATACAGCGCCCACTCGAAGTACGGCACCAGCAGGATATGGCGTTCGTTAAACGCGCGCATCGGCTGGCGCGCCGCGATGCCGGCTTCGATCAGCGCATCGGGTACCGCTTCGCCGGCGGCGTTTTTCGCATAGCGTTTCAACCAGTCGGCGTCGTCCAGCAGGCTGTCGCAGAACATCGACTGGGTTTCGGCATAGGCCATTGAGGTCGGCGGGAACTCCTGCGAGAAGCACGGCGCATTCTGGCGAATGTTGGCGAAATGCGCCGCGTGGCCGCCTTCGTGGAACAGGGTGTTGAGCCCGTAAGCGCCGCTGCCTACCTGCCCCGGCTGCGCCAGGCTGGTGAAGTTGATGCGCGCCGGCACCCATTCCCCTTGGCGCACAAACGGCGGCACCGGGCCGTGCATAAAGCCGTTCTCATACTTGCCTTTGCGCACCAGCAGATCGAGGTTCATCTCGGCGCCGCCAAAGCCGATGTGCAGGCGTTTGAAGCTGTCGACCCAGCGTTCCAGCGAACGCGAAAACGGGAAGTAAGGATCCAGTTGGCGGGTGACGTCGCCGGCGCTGGCGAAGCGCACGTTCCACGGCTCCAGCGCCTGGCTGCCCTTGTCGGCCGCCAGCTGCTGCAGGCTGCGCGCGTTGGCCTCGCGGGTTTCCCGCTCGAAACGATCCAGAATGGCGAACAGCTGCTCCGGCGTCATGCGCTCGGTTTTGTTCACCTTGTAGTCGAAATAGTTGCGATAGCCCATCTGGCGCGCAAAGCGGTTGCGCAGGCCAATCAGCTCCGGCAGGCCGTTATGCAGCAGCCATTGCTCCAGGTCGCGCAGCGCCTGCTGCGAGCTGCGGCGGTAGTCTTCGTTCGGGTTGGTCGCCTGGTTGGTCAACAGCTCGCCGAGCGAGGCCGCCACCCGCTGGCCGTCGACGTTCAGGTGCGTGACCTGATAGCCCTTGCGGCGCGAGTAGAGATCGGATTCGGCGTGGATGATCTGATCCAACAGCGCCTGCGCCTGCGGATCTTCAATGGCGTTACAGTCGAAGAAACGCAGCCAGCCTTGCAGGCCGTGGATCAGCGCATCGCGCTGCGCCTCCTGCGGCAGCGTTTCCACTCCGGCCAGCAGAGTGCGGATCTCGGCCAGCCGGCGCGGTTCGGCGATAAAGCGCTTATAGGCGCTTTCCGCGGCGGAAAAGCGCGCCGACACGTCTTCACCGCCGGTGCCCATGTAGTTTTGCCAGAACAGCTCTTCTTTGGCGCGGTGTACGTCGAGGTAATCCTGGTTCAATTGATTGAAGTAATCGAGAGCCTGTTGCATAACCGTCCTTCTCAGCCGATGAGGAAATATCCCAGTATAGTCGCGCTCAGGCCTGACGCAGCCGCTGCAGCCCCTGTTCCAGCGTCTCGCTCTCGCCGGCGGCCACCAGGCAACAGGCGATCTGCCGCTGGATGGCCTGCGGGATCGCCACCTCGCCCGCCAGGCAGCGCTCGGTCCAGCGCGCGGTGGTTTCCGCGTCTTTCGCCGCCGGCAACGTCGGCGTTTCATCCTGCAGGGTGCGCTCCAGCAATACCCGCTGTTCGCCGCCGGCAATATAATGAATCTGCGGGCAGCGCAGCGGGTTGGCGTAGGCTTCGCCTTCGGTGCCGTGCATCAACAGCCCGCGGGCGCCGATCTGGCGGAAAAACGACGCCACCCGGCCGACATACTCCGGGTGTGAGACGCTGGCGAGGCGCAGCGCATCCTGTTCGCCGAACGGCGTCGCCAGCTTGGCCAGCGTATGGGCGCTGTTGCGCACCCCCATGCGCCAACGCAACCCGAGCTGCCGCGCCAGCGGCGCCGACAGCGTGGAAACCGGCATGAATACCGCCTCGCCGTTATCGAGACGCTGCTGGGCGTGAGCGGCCTGTTCCGACCACGGCAGCCCCAGGGCGCGGAAAATCTCGGCGCTGGTCACGCGGGTACTGTCGTCCAGCACGCCGTGCACCACCACCGGCAGGCCCACTTTCGCGAGCAGCAGCGCCAGCAGCGGCGTCAGGTTGGCCTGCTTTCGCGCGCCATTGTAGCTCGGCAGCACCACCGGCAATGGCCGCCCCTGCGGCGCCTGCAGCAGCAACACCTGCTGCTGCATCGCCTGGTAGAAGCCCAGCATCTCCTCTTCGGCCTCACCCTTGATGCGCAGCGCGATCAGAATGCCGCCCAGCTCCAGCTCGGGGACCGCCCCGGCCAGCATCGCCTGATACAGCTCAAAAGCGGTCTGCCGGTCCAGGTCGCGCGCATGATTTTTGCCGCGGCCTATTTCTTTGATAATTTTGGTGTAATCCATCCGAAGGTTCCCCTTGCTCACTCTTCGGTTAGCATACCCTATCCGCGCCGCCGCTCAACCTCCGCCGCCAGCCGCCGCTGCGTTTCATCCCCTTCGCGCAGCCCGGCGATCACCCCATCGGCATCGTCGGCGCTGCGGTTTTGGCTCATCTTCCATTTGCCTTCGCGCCGGGTGACGGCGATCTCGATACCGACGATGCCTTTAAGCTGCGCGGCGATGTAGTTGGCCGGCGCGTCGTCGAGCCGCCAGGGCGCCGGGCGGCGCCCTTCCTGTTGCGCCGTCAGGTCAATCAGCTGGCGGCGCAGCCAGGCTGGGTCGTCCATCACCGTCGGCACGCCATACAGTTGCACCACGCTGTAATTCCAGGTCGGCACCACTTTGCCGGTCTGGCGCTTGCTCGGGTACCAGCCGGGCGACACATAACCTTCCAAACCCTGAAAAATCACCAGGCATTCCGCCGCGTGCTGCAGCCGCCGCCAGTGCTCGTTGGCGCGCGACAGGTGCGCCCGCAGCCGGATCTGCCCCTGTTCGACATCGGCCAGAAACGGCAGCGGATCGGCCGTCAATCCCTGCTCGCCGTGGCTGACCAATAGCCCCAACGGGTGGGCGCGCACCAGCGCCAGTTGGGCATCCAGATCGTCTTCGCGAAATGCGGCGGGTTGAAACATCAGTGTGGCTCCTTACGCTCTCTCATGATGACCACAGTAAAGCACCCGCCGGCGGCCTACTTAAGATCCGCTTTCTGACTATTTTGAGTGATCCGGTTTAACAAGATCAGGGCAATGCCCATCGCCAACAGATTAAATACCATGGCGCCGGCAAAGGCCTGCGCATAGCGTTCTGCCGCGCCGCCGTTCGCCAGCAGCGGCACGAAGCCGACGCCGCTGACCACGATGCCCAGCGCGCCTCCCACCTGCTGCACGGTGGCAACCAGGCCCGCCGCCATGCCCGCCTGCCGCTCCTGCGCCAAACCGAGCACCAAATTCAGCAGCGGCGTCATGCTCAGCGCCTGGCCGAATCCCAGCACCACCAACCCCGGCAGCAGCCGCAGCGGATGCGCCAGCGCCGCGCCCCACAGCGCCTGGGCCATCAACAGCGCCAACCCGGCGGCGTAAATCGCCACGCCCACGCTCAGTACGCCATTGCCCCAACGCAGTGCCAGCCGGGGCGCCAGCATCGACGCCAGCATAAAGGCCGCGCTGGCCGGGGCGAACAGGCTGCCCGCCTGAAAAGGCGTCAGCCCCGCCCCCGCCTGCAGCAGCAGCGCGAAGCACAAGAAAAACGAGGAGGCGGTGGCATAAATCGCCAGCACCACCGCCATGCCCGGCGCGAAGCCCGCCTGGCGGAACAGCGCCGGATCGAGTACCGCATCACCGCCGCGCCGCGCCAGACGGCGCTCCCAACGCAGGAAGCCCCACAGCGTCACCATCGCCAACGCCAGCATCGGCGCTATCCACCACGGCCAGCCGCGCGCCGGCCCTTCCAGCAGCGGCAGCAGCAACAGCGACAGGCCGATCGCCGCCAGCCACAGGCCTACGCCGTCCAGCCGCTGCGCCTGCGCCACCCGCGATTCGGGAATGCGCCGCGCCGCCCACAGCGCCAGCGCGCCAATCGGCAAATTGATCAAAAAGATCATGCGCCAACCGCTGCCGAACAGGTTGGCCTCGATGATAAACCCGCCGAGGATCTGGCCGAAGATCGCCGCCAATCCCAGCGTCATGCCCAGCCAGGCGAAGGCGCGCCGCCGCTGTTGCGGCGCGTACAGCACCCGCATCAAGGCGTAGATCTGCGGGAACAGCAGCGCCGCCGCCGCCCCCTGCAGGATACGCGCCGCGATCAGCAGGTTGAGCGATCCCGCCAGCCCGCACAGCAGAGAGCTCAGCGTAAAGCCCAACATGCCGAGTCTGAACAAACGCCGGCGCCCGAAGCGATCCCCCAGGCGCCCACCGGCGATCAGCAGCACCCCGAACGCCAGTTCATAGCCGGCGACGATCAAACCAACACCGGCGAAATCGGCGGCGAACTGCCGCTGGATCACCGGCGCCGCCACGTTGACCACAAACAGATCGAACACCGTGACGAAGCCGCCCAACAGCAGTACCGGCAGGCCGGGCAATGCCCGCCGTTCACGAGATAATGAATGTTCCATACCACCTCCAGCGATTATGATGGCCGCAGTATGGAACAGGGTTTAAACTGTTACTATATAGCCATTTATACTATTACTAACAGCAACAGGACGGCCGCCATGCCCCCACGTACCCTCGAGCGCACCCGCCACGAACTGGCGGATTTTCTACGTCAAAAGCGAGAACAGCTGTCGCCGGAGGCGGTCGGTTTGCCGAGCGGCAGCCGCCGCCGCACGCCGGGATTGCGGCGCGAGGAGGTCGCGGCGCTGGCCGGCGTCGGCCTCACCTGGTACACCTGGCTGGAACAAGGCAGGGAAATCAATGCGTCGGTGGCATTTTTGGAGAACCTGGCGCGGGTGCTGCAGCTCGACGCCGCCGGCCGCTACCACCTGTTTTTATTGGCGCATCAGCGGCCGCCGGTGCCGGTCGGCCATCAGTGGTGCCAGGTCTCACTGCTGGTGCAGCGGCTGCTGGACGACCTTGTGCTGCGGCCGGCCTACGTCATGAACCTGAGTTGGGACATCATCGCCTGGAACCCGGCGGCGCAGCGGCTGTTCGCTATCGGCGAACGCCCGGCGCAAGAGCGCAACATGTTGTGGATGCTGTTTGCCGATCCGCAGCTCAATGAACGCCTGCTGGAGTGGGAGGCGCAGGCACCGCAAATCCTGGCCAGCTTCCGCCGCGACTATGCCCGCGCGCCGGAGGATGAGGTAATGCGCCAACGGGTACAGGCGCTGGAGCGGGTATCGCCGCCGTTCCGCCGGCTCTGGCGGCAGCACGATATCCACGGGCGCTGCCAGGGGCGGCGCAGCTTCATCGTCCCGGAGATCGGCCCGGTCACCTTTGACCACGCCTCTTTCATCGTCGACGAAGAGAATCACCTGCGGCTGGTGATGTACAGCGCGCTGCCGGACGAACCGGCCAGCGCGGCATTTGAAGCGCTGCTGCGCGAGGGTTAGCGGCGGCTGTCGAAAATGAGCTTGCAGGCCAGCCCAGCGAATACCCCGCTCAGCAGGTAGTTCGGCCAGCGGGCGCTGAAGCGGCGGCCGGCGAAGCGGCTTTTCATGCCGCTGACCGCCAGGATCACCCCGCCGTTAATCAGCAACCCCACCAGATTCAGCACCGTCGCCAGCGCCAGCATCTGCACCACCACCGAGCCTGAACGCGGATCGATAAACTGCGGGAACAGCGCCAGCACGAACAGCGCCATTTTCGGGTTGAGGATGTTGGTGAACAGCCCCTGGCGGAAGATGCGCGCCGTCGGCACCGCCTGCAACCCGGCGGAAGCCTGCAAACTGCTGCCGGATCGCAGCGTTTTCCACGCCAGGTAGAGCAGATAGGCGGCGCCGAGCATTCTTACCGCGTCGTAGGCCAGCGGCACGGCGACGAACAGTTGCGACAACCCCAGCGCCGCCGCCAACGCGTGGCAATACGTGCCGAGCTGAATGCCCGCCAGCGAAGCGAAACCGGCGCGCCGCCCCTGGCTGACGCTGCGCGAAGCGATCAGCAGCATATCCGGGCCGGGAGTCAGCGCCAGCGCCACGCAGGCACCGGAAAACAACAACAGCGTTGCGGCATCAATCATGAATCACCTGATAAGAAGATGGAGGGGAATGAAGCATCCATCATAGCGACGCCGACGTGGCTTGTCAGCGCCGCCTCGCGTCAGATCACCCACAGATCGAGATACTCGTTGACCGGCATCTGCGCCAGCCGCTGCCGGTCCAGCGACACCTCGAGAATACGCTGCTGCTGCAGGGCCGGGAACTGGCGCGCCAGGTTGGTTTTGAACTTCTCGATCAGCAGTGGGATGCCCTCTTCGCGCCGCCGCGCATGGCCGATAGGATACTCCACCGCCACCTCATCCAGGCGGCTGCCGTCGGCGAACTCCACCGTCAGCGCATTGGCGATCGAGCGTTTTTCCGGATCGTGATAATCGCGGGTGAAGGCGGGATCTTCATGGCAGTGGATCTTGCCACGCAACGCGTCGATGCGCGGATCCTCCGCCACCCGATCCTCGTAGTCCGCCGCCGTCAGCCGGCCGAACAGCAGCGGGATCGCCACCATATACTGAATGCAGTGATCGCGATCCGCCGGGTTATCCAGCGGCCCCTGCTTGTCGATAATGCGCAGGCAGGCCTCGTGAGTGCGGATGCTCACCCTGGCGATGTCGGCGGCGGTTTTACCGGCGGCCTGCATCAAGCGGTGCAGCGTCATGGCCGCCTCCGCGGCGGTCTGGGCATGGAACTCCGCCGGGAACGAAATTTTAAACAGCACGTTCTCCATCACGTACGCGCCGTACGGCCGCTGGAAGCGGAAGGGTTTGCCGCTGAATGAAACGTCGTAGAACCCCCAGGTCGGCGCCGTCAGCGCCGAGGGGTAGCCCATCTCGCCGGTGGCGGCCATCAGCGCCAGCCGCACCGCGCGGGCGGTCGCATCCCCCGCCGCCCAGGATTTGCGGGTGCCGGCGTTCGGCGCGTGGCGATAGGTACGCAGCGACTGCCCGTCCACCCACGCCAGCGACACCGCATTCAGGATCTCCGCCCGGCTCAGGCCGAGCAGCTGCGCCACCACCGCAGTAGACGCCACCTTCACCAGCAGCACGTGATCCAACCCCACCCGGTTGAAGGCGTTTTCCAGCGCCAGACATCCCTGGATCTCATGCGCCTTGATCATGGCGATCAACACCTGCCGCATGGTCAGCGGCGCCTTGCCCGCCGCCACCGCCTGGCGCGAGAGCCAGTCGGCCACCGCCAGGATCCCGCCCAGGTTGTCCGACGGGTGGCCCCACTCCGCCGCCAGCCAGGTGTCGTTGAAGTCGAGCCAGCGGATCATGGCGCCGATATTGAACGCCGCCTGCACCGGATCCAGCTGGAAGCGGGTGCCCGGCACCCGGCTGCCGTTCAGCACCTCGGCGCCCGGCACCACCGGCCCCATCAATTTCTTGCAGGCCGGATAGCTCAGCGCCTCCAGCCCGCAGCCGAGGGTATCGAGCAGGCAATAATGGGCGGTGCGGTACGCCGCCGGGGTATCGACGGCCTCTTTCATCACATAATCGACGATATCGACCATTTCGCGATCGAACGGCGGACGGCGGGTATTGGCAGACTCAAGCATCATGATTCCCAAAGGCTCCATAGTGAATAACGATCGGCGCTCAGCGCTGATCCAGCGGTACGAACGCCCGCGCTTCCGGCCCGGTATAGTTGGCGGACGGGCGAATGATTTTGTTGTCCTGCCGTTGCTCGATGATGTGCGCCGACCAACCGCTCACCCGCGCCATGACAAACAGCGGCGTGAACATTTCGGTGGGCACCCCCAGCTGGTGATAAGACACCGCCGAGAACCAGTCGAGGTTGGGGAACATCTTTTTGGTGTCGCGCATCACGCTTTCCAACCGATCGGCGATGTCATACAGCTTCATCGCCCCCGCTTCCTGCGACAGGCGCAGCGCGATCTCTTTGATCACCTGATGGCGCGGATCGGAAACGGTGTACACCGGGTGCCCGAAGCCGATCACCACCTCTTTGTTGTCGATGCGGCGGCGAATGTCGGCTTCCGCTTCGTCCGGCGTTTCATAGCGTTGCTGGATCTCCAGCGACACCTCGTTGGCGCCGCCGTGCTTCGGCCCGCGCAGCGCGCCAATGGCGCCGACGATCGCCGAATAGACGTCGGATCCGGTGCCGGCGATCACCCGGCCGGCGAAGGTCGAGGCGTTGAATTCATGCTCGGCGTACAGGATCAAGGAAGCGTGCATCGCCTGTTCCCAGCTGGCGGAAGGCGCTTCGCCGTGCAGCAGGTGCAGGAAGTGGCCGCCGATGGAATCGTCGTCGGTCTCCGGCTGAATGCGCTCGCCGTTGTGGCTGTAGTGATACCAATACAGCAGCATCGATCCCAGCGAGGCCAGCAGCCGGTCGGCAATGTCGCGCGCGCCGGCCGCGCCGTGCTGCTCTTTTTCCGGCAGCGTGCAGCCTAGGGCCGAGACGCCGGTGCGCATCACGTCCATCGGGTGAGACGCCGCAGGCAATGCCTCAAGCACCGTGCGCACGCTGGCGGGCAGGCCGCGCAGCGCTTTGAGACGGTGTTTGTAGGCCTGCAGCTCATCGCGGTTGGGCAATTTGCCGTGGATCAGCAGGTGGGCAACCTCTTCAAACTCGCAGTGGCGCGCGAGGTCGAGGATGTCGTAACCGCGATAGTGCAGATCGTTGCCGCTGCGCCCTACGGAGCACAGCGCGGTATTCCCGGCGGGCACGCCGGATAACGCCACGGATTTTTTCGGCTTATCGCCAGTCGGGCTTTGCGGGGGGATCGCTTGGCTCATACTGTCCTCGTTTGGCTTCTGCGTGAATGGCGCTTATTCGTCGCGCTGGCGAGCGAACAGAGCGTCGAGTTTCTCTTCGAACAAATAGTAGTTGATGCTTTCGTACAGCTCGTTGCGGGTCTGCATGGTGTCGATGACGCTTTTCTGCGTGCCCTCCTCGCGCAGGGCGCGGTATACCCGCTCCGCCGCGCGGTTCATCGCCCGGAAGGCCGACAGCGGATACAGCGCCATATCCACCTGGGCGCTGCGCAGTTCGTCGGTGGTAAACAGCGGCGTCGCGCCGAACTCGGTGATATTGGCCAGGATCGGCACCTGCGTCGCTTCGGCGAAGCGGCGGTACATGCCCAGTTCGGTGATCGCTTCCGGGAACAGCATGTCGGCCCCGGCCGCCACGTAAGCCTGAGCGCGCTCGATGGCCGCCTCCAGCCCCTCCACTGCCAGCGCGTCGGTGCGCGCCATGATCACGAAGTCCGGATCGCTGCGCGCATCCACCGCCGCCTTGATGCGATCCACCATCTCTTCGGTGGAGACGATGGCCTTATTGGGGCGATGGCCGCAGCGCTTGGCGCCGACCTGATCTTCGATATGCAGCGCCGCCGCCCCGGCCTTGCTCACCGATCGCACCGTGCGGGCGACGTTGAACGCCGAAGCGCCGAAACCGCTGTCCACATCCACCAGCAGCGGCAGCGGGCAAACGTCGGTGATGCGGCGAATGTCGGTCAGCACATCGTCCAGGGTCGAAATGCCCAGATCCGGCAATCCCAGCGAACCGGCCGCCACGCCGCCGCCGGAAAGGTAGATGGCCTGGAATCCGGCCCGCTGGGCCAGCAACGCATGGTTGGCGTTGATCGCGCCGGCGATTTGCAGGGGTTTTTCTTTACTCAGGGCCTGACGAAAGGCGAGCCCGGGTGAGCGCAGCGTCATGACGTTTTCTCCGATTAGCCAGATGAAACAGACAGAGCAAGGGGCGGGCCAGGTTGTACTTCGGTGAGGGAAAAAATTAAACGCGATAAAAATAAATGAGTTACAACATATTCAGCGCCATTGACCTGGCAAAGGGGTAAAAAACGTTTCAGTTAACGTTTCAATCGTTGTTTCACACAGTAAATTTGAAACATCACTGAAACCGGGCTACACCTAATGCAGCCACTTCCATTCGGTAACCCACCATGCGCGATCACGTCATGCCGGACAAACCGGTGATCTGGACCGTCTCCATCACCCGCCTGTTCGATCTGTTCCGGGACATCAGCCTCGAGTTCGACCATCTGGCAACCATCATCCCGATCCGCCTCGGCTTTGAGGAGGCGGTGCAGCACATCCGCGCCCGCCTGGCGACCGAGCCTTGCGACGCCATCATCGCCGCCGGCTCCAACGGCGCCTACCTGAAAAGCCGCCTGTCGGTGCCGGTCATCCTGGTCAAGCCCGGCGGTTTCGATCTGCTGCAGGCGCTGAGCAAGGCGCGCAGAACCGCCGATCGGATCGGCGTCATCACCTATAAGACCCCTCTGCCCGCGCTGCTGGAGTTCCAGCAGACCTTCGATCTGCCGCTGGAGCAGCGCAGCTACGTCACCGAAGAGGATGCGCGCGGCCAGATCGCCGAGCTGAAAGCCGCCGGCATTCAGGCCGTGGTCGGCGCCGGCCTCATCAGCGATCTGGCGGAAGAGGCCGGGCTCACCGCCATTTTTCTCTATTCCGCCGCCACCCTGCGCGCCGCCTTCAGCGATGCGCTGGACGTGACGCGCCTGATGCGGGGCGGCGGCAAACGCGGCGGCGATTACGCCGCGCGCAATACCCTGCAACCGCGCTACGGGCTGGGCGATTTGCAGGGCAAGTCCCCGCAGATGGAGCAGATGCGGCGCACCATCATGCTGTACGCCCGCTCGCCGGCGGCGGTATTAATTGAAGGAGAAACCGGCACCGGCAAGGAGCTGGCGGCGCAGGCGATCCACCGGGAATACTTTTCCCGGCGCGGCGCACCGGCCAGGGGCGCGACGCCGCCGTTCGTCGCCATCAACTGCGGCGCCATCGCCGAATCGCTGCTGGAGGCGGAGCTGTTCGGCTATGAGGAAGGCGCCTTTACCGGCTCACGGCGCGGCGGCCGACGCGGGCTGCTGGAAACCGCCAATGGTGGCACCCTGTTTCTGGATGAGATCGGCGAAATGCCGCTGCACCTGCAAACCCGGCTGCTGCGTGCGCTGGAAGAGAAGGCCGTCACCCGGGTCGGCGGGCAGCAGCCGGTGGCGGTCGACTTTCGCGTCATCAGCGCCACCCACAACCACCTGGAGCAGGCGATTCAACGGGGCGACTTTCGCGCCGATCTGTTCTACCGCCTGAGCGCCCTGCGGCTGCAGCTGCCGCCGCTGCGGGCGCGCGGCGACGATATCGCGATGCTGGCGGAACACTTTCTGAAACGGTCACTGGCGGTGCTCGACGTACCGCTGACGGAGCCGCTGCGCGCCGCCATGGCAGGCTGTTACGCCGCGCTGAATCATTACGCCTGGCCCGGCAACCTGCGCGAACTGCGCAACATGATGGAGCGGGTGGCGCTGATGCTGAGCACCGGCGCCGCGCCGAGCGGCGAGACGCTGCGCTGGCTGCTGCCGGAGCTGGCGACGGGCACGCCGCCCGAGACGCCGGTAGCGCCCCTCTCCGCCCACGAAGCGCTGGCGCGGTGCGGGGGCGACCACGCCGCCGCCGCCCGGTTGCTCGGGATCAGCCGCACCACCTTATGGCGCCGGTTGAAAAAAACGAACTGAGCATCAGCCGGCGCGCCGGCCGTCCGAGGCCGGCAGCAGCCGCGCTCGCCGCTCGCCCAGCAGGTTCATGCCCGCCGCCGCCAGCAGAATGATCGCCGCGCCCAGCAGCTGCCACGCCGACAGGCGGTGGCCAAACGCCAGGCGATCCACCAGCATGGCGGCGACCGGGTAGATGAACGACAGTGAGCCGATCAGGTTGGTCGGCAGCTTCTGCAGGGCGCCGTACATCAACACATACATCAGGCCGGTGTGCAGCACGCCGAGCGTCGCCAGCATTCCCCACTGCCCAACGCTGGCCGAAACGTGGAAATCCACCAGCGGCAACAGCATCACCGCCCCCACCGCCACCTGGATCAGCGCAATAAGATGCGGCGGCGTGCCCTTCAGCCGCTTGGCCGCCAGCGCCATCAGGGCGTAGAAAAACGCCGCCCCGAGCGCCAGCGCAATGCCCGCCAAATAATGACTCTGTTCCCCTGCCTGCCGCGGCTGCGCCAGCACCACCAGCATCATGCCGCCGAACGCCAGCCCCAGCCACAGCAGCTTGCGGGCGGTCAGCCGCTCCCCCAGAAACAGCGCCCCCAGCCCCACCAGCATAAACGGCTGGGTGTTGTACACCGCCGTGGCGATGGAGATAGACGCATAGGAATAGGCGGCAAACAGCAGCAGCCAGTTGATCACCAGCGCGACGCCGCCGGCGATCGCCAGCAGCAGCGTGGCGCGCGTCAGCGCATCGCGCCGCAGCTGCCCCAGCGCGCCGCACACCGCCAGCAGCACCAGCGCCCCCACCGCGCAGCGCCAAAACACCACGTTGATAACCGGCTGGCCGGACATCAGCACAAACCAGCCGATGGAGCCGGAAATCAGCATCGCCGCCGTCATCTCCAGCGAGCCGCGTTTTATCTCTGCATTCATTCTGCGTTCCTCCAAACTTGCCCAGAGGCATAGCTTGCGGCTTCGCGGGGCGGCTTTCCATAGCATAAAAAAGGCAGATATGCTTAACTGCCTTTTTCTCGTAGCTATAATAAAGAAAATACCTAACGGAGGCGTTATGGATGATATCGATCGCCAGATCCTGACTCTTTTGGCGCAGGACGCACGCGCGTCGTTGAAGACGCTGAGCGCGCAGGTGGGGCTGTCATCGCCGAGCACGTCGGAAAGGCTGCGGCGGCTGGAGGAAAGCGGCGTGATCCAGGGCTATACCCTGAACGTCAATCTGCAGGCGGTGGGCTACGCCTTCGAGTCACTGGTGCGTATCAAGCCGCTGCCGGGCATGCTGAAGAAGGTTGAACAGCTGATTCAGGCGATCCCGGAAGTGGTCGAGTGCGATAAGGTGACCGGCGAAGACTGCTTTATCGTGCGGCTGGTGGCGCACTCGATGGAACAGCTCGACCACACCCTCGATCGGCTGGCCGAGCATGCGCAGAGCAACACCTCGATCGTGAAAACCACGCCGGTCAAACGCCGCCTGCCGCCGCTGCTCTGATTAACGCCGCCGCTTGCGGGCAAACGGGTTGCCGCGCTTCTTCTCTTTTTTGGCCGCGTCGGCGGCGGATTTCAGCGCCGCCAGATGCGCCTTGTCGGCCTCCGGCACCGCGCGCTGTTCGATCGGGAACACCGGCAGCGACGCCAACAGCCGCGAACCGTAGTTTTTGGTCAACAGCCGACGATCGTAGATCACGATCTCGCCGTAGCATTGGTTGCTGCGGATCAGGCGGCCGACCTGCTGGATCAGGTTGAACGAGGCGCTCGGCAGGCTCTGCACTTCGAACGGATAGCGCTTCAGCGATTTCAGCCACTCGCCTTCGGTAATGATCACCGGGCTGTCGATCGGCGGGAACGCAATTTTGTGAATGTGTACCTGGGTCAGCAGCTCGCCTTTCAGATCCAACCCTTCGGCGAACGATTGCAGCCCCACCAGCACGCTGGCGACGCCCTTCTCCACCCGCTTGCGGTGCTCTTCCACCAGCCGGTAGCGCGGCTGGTCGCCCTGCACCAGCAGCATCAGCCGCAGATCGGTCACGTAGCTGAGGAAAGTCTGCATCGCCCGGTGGCTGCTGAACAGGATCAGCATGCCTTTGTGTTTGCCGCTCGCTTGCTCGGCGCGGAAACATCGCGCCATCTCCTCAAGGTGCTCCGCCTCGTTGGCGAGCGCCGGTTCGTAGCGCATTTGCGGAATGACAAGCTTGCCCTGTTCGACATGATTGAACGGCGAAGAGAGCGTTTCGAAGCGATCGCCGGCCTTCTCGCTCAACCCGCTCATCTCCTGCAAACGCGCGAAGCTGTTCAGCGAACGCAGCGTGGCCGAGGTCACCACCACGTGCGGCACCTTGCGCCACAGCAGCTTCTCCAGCTGGTCGCTGACGCGGATGCCGACGCAGTGCAGGTAGAGATGGGTAACGTTATCGCGCAGCTCGCGCGTGACCCATTTGGAGATCGGCGCGTTGGACGATTTGTCGAGTGCCGCCAGCCGCCACAGCTTGCTCATCGCTTCCAGATAGCCCAGCGTGCGGCTCATCTGAATGATCGACCGGTGCAGGCGCACGATGTCATGCTTGCCGGTCTGCTCGGTGAGATCGTTAAGCACGAACTCCGCCAGCCCGCGCAGCGCATCGGTCAGTTTGAACAGCCGCGCGCAGCTCTCCACCATCTCCACCGGCAGCTCGCCCATCTCGAAACGGTGCTCGGCCGCCACGCTGTCGCCGGGCAGGTAAGCGCTGACCTGATGCTCGAAGATCTGCACCAGCTCGCGCAGCTCCTCACAATGGTTCTTCAGCCGCTCGCTGTTGGCCAGCCCCGGCGGATTCTTCGGCCGGTATTGGGTCATGCACTGCTCGACCTGGCGCACGATCATGTCCAACTGCAAGTTGGTCGACAGCGCGGTGATTTCCCCGTCGATCTCCAGCGCATCGCGCGCCACCTCCGGCAAATGGTGGCCTTCGTCCAGCACCAGCAGCAGCTCTTTCGGGTTCGGCAGCACCGATTCCGTCTCCAGCGCCGCCATCACCAGGGCGTGGTTGGCCACCACCACGTCGGCGCTCTCGATCTCTTTGCGGGCGATATAGAACGGACATTCGCGAATATAGTGGCAGTTGCGCCCCAGGCAGTTGGCCTTGTCGGTGCTCAGCTTGGCCCACAGCGGATCGTCGATGCTCTGTTGATAGTGATCGCGCAGCCCGTCCCACTCGAAGCGGGCCAGTGCCTTGGTCAGCTTCTGGCACAGCGCCTGCTCTTCGCCACTGGACGGCGCCAGCTCGTCGTCGAGGAACAGCGTCAGATCGCCCTGTTGGCTGACGTCGGTGCTCATCGCCGCCAGGTTGCGCGGGCACACGTAGCGCCCGCGGCCAAAGGCGCCGGTAAATTTCAGATCGGGGATAATCTTCTTCAGCAGCGGCAAATCCTTGCTGTAGATCTGATCCTGCAGCGCCACGTTGGCGGTGCTGACCACCAGCGGTTTGCTCTCCGCCCGCCCGACGGCGATGCCCGGGATCAGGTAAGACAGCGTTTTACCGACGCCGGTCGGCGCCTCGATCGCCAGATGGCGCGGGTAGTCACCGGCCAGCGTCTTCGCCACCTCGGCGATCATCTGGCGCTGGGGCGCGCGGGAAATAAAATCCGGTATTTGCTGCTGCAGGGCTTTGTACCACTGGCCAATCTGATCTTTAACTGCGGAGGAGAGCGCCATTCAACTCTTATCTAAACGAAATGATGGCGCTATTGTCCCACAGACCGCCCGCGGCGTCAGCCCGAGTTACGTCTGCGGATCGATCATCGAGGCGCGCCCGGCGCTGAACGACCACTCGTCCAACTGGGTGGTGGTGATCACCACCATCACATCCTCGGGGCGCAGCCGCAGGTTTTCCGCCAGCAGCGCCGCCAGCCGCCCGTAGAAACGCCGCTTGGTGTCGGTGTCGCGCGGCCGCCCGGCGGTGATATAAAACAGCACGAAATCCGCGCTGCGCGGCCCGCCGAGATAGTCGCGATCGTAGATAAGCTCACCGGGGCGGTATTGATCGATCACCTGAAATTTATCCGTCGGCGGCACCTCAAAGGCCTCCACCAGCGCCTGATGCAGGCTGTCGGACAGGGTTTGCAGATAGTCGGCGGACTTGCCCTGAAGCAGGGCGATACGGCTAAACGGCATGATTGGCCTCCTGTTCCAGCTCGCGCAGGCGCGCCACGGCCGACGCCGCCGCGGGCCAGCCGGCGTAGAACGCCAGATGGGTGATGAGCTCGGCCAGCTGCTGACGCGTCACGCCGTTGCGCTGCGCCAGCTGCAGGTGAAACGGCAGCTGTTCCACGCGGTTGAGCGCCACCAGCGCGGCGACGGTAATCAGGCTGCGCTCGCGCGGGCTCAGCGCCGGCCGCTGCCAAATATCGTCAAACAACACTCGGTCGCTGAGCTGCGCCAGCTTGGGGGCAATATCGCCGAACGCCTGTTGGCCGGCCTGGGATTCTGATGGCATCACACTCTCCTGTCAGTTGCGGATAGCCTTACGCTACCCGCCGCCGCAGCGAGTGAAAATCGGGATTTTCGGCAGTCTCGGTTCAGAAAAACGGGAGGGTTCCCCGCCGGGCGGCGGGGAGGATTCAGGATTCCAGCGGGGCAACGCCGTCGAACTGCGCGCTCAGCAGCGCATTCAGCTCCGGCCGCTGTTCCACCCGCTCAGCGATGGCGTACAGCCGCGGACAGTGTTGCCGGAACCACGCGCGGCCCGGCCGCCAGTGGCACATCACCGCCACGTACAGATCCAACGCGCTGAAGCTCTTGCCGAGAAACCACGGGCCCGCTGCGCCGGCGGCGGCGTTCAGCTGCTGCAATAAACGCTCGCGATAAGCCATTACCGCGTTTTTCAGCTGTTCCGCCCCCGCCGCCTGCGGCTGCCAGCGCTGCGGATGGTCGGCATAGGTGAAGGTGGGGTAAATCTCCGCGTTGATGAACAGCAGCCAGCGCAGAAAACGCGGCAACAGCGGCGAACCGCCGGGCGGCGCCAGCTCGGCATGCGGTGCGCGATCGTGCAGCAGCAGAATAATCGCCGCACTCTCCGTCATCACTTCGTCATTGGGCAACACCAAGGTGGGCACCTGACCCAACGGGTTCAGCGCCAGCAGGCGATCGCGCTCCGGGCCGTCCTGCGTGTAGTCCACTTCCTCATAGCCCCAGGGGAAAGCGGTCAACGCCAACGCGGCGGCCACGATCGTCGAGCCGCAGCCCTGCGTACCGAACAAAGTATAAGTATCGTGCATGATTCCTCCCGCAGCGGAACAAGGTATCGGTAACTGTAGACCAGCCGCCGACCATCGGCTGAAGAAAAAATTCACCCTTTGCGCGACTTTTTTAATCGTTCGACATGAAAATGAATTTTTTGTCATAAATAGATCACATTACTACGGTAAAAATTCTCCGCCGCAAACAATCAGGCGGCACAGTAAAACAGCAATGCAACTGATGATAAGCGTCTTTCAATCGAATAAAGCAGGGTAACTCATGAAACGTAATCTTCTGGCCGTTATTATTCCGGCACTTTTACTTGCGCAAGCGGCACAGGCAGCAGAAATCTACAATAAAGACGGCAACAAACTCGATTTTTACGGTCGTGTGAAAGCCCTGCATTATTTCTCCGATGATGCCGGCAACGACGGTGATAAAACCTACGTCCGTATCGGCTTTAAAGGCGCGACTCAGATTAATGACATGCTGACCGGTTACGGCCAGTGGGAATATCAGATCGCCGCCAACCATTCTGAATCCGACGGCACTAAAGACACTAAAACGCGTCTGGGCTTCGCCGGTCTGAAATATAAAGACTTCGGCTCTTTCGATTACGGTCGCAACTACGGCATTATTTACGACGTCGGCGCCTGGACGGATATGCTGCCTGAATTCGGCGACGATGCTTACGTCAAGACCGACAACTTCATGAACGGCCGCACCAACGGCGTTGCCACCTACCGTAATAACAACTTCTTCGGTCTGGTTGACGGCCTGAAATTCGCCGTGCAGTACCAGGGCAAGAACGAAAACGACGGCCGCTCCGCCAGCAAGGCGAACGGCGACGGTTGGGGCCTTTCCTCCAGCTATGAAATTATCGACGGCCTGAGCGTGGGCGCCGCCTATGCCTCTTCCAACCGTACCGCCAGCCAGAAAGCGGGCACCTTCGGCAAAGGCGACAAGGCCGATATCTGGGCCGCCGGTCTGAAATACGACAACAACGATGTCTACCTGGCTGCCACCTACTCGGAAAGCCGCAACATCGCGCCTATTTCCGGCACCGCCACCATCAATAACCGTTCCACCTCCGTCAGCGGCTTCGCCAATAAAGCGGAAGGCCTGGAATTGGTTGCGCAATATCAGTTCGATTTCGGTCTGCGCCCATCGCTGGGTTACGTTCAGCAGAAAGGCAAAGATATTGAAGGCATCGGCGATGCCGACCTGGTGAAATATATCGATGTCGGCGCGTACTACTATTTCAACAAGAACATGTCGACCTATGTCGACTATAAAATCAACCAGCTCGACAGCAATAACAAGCTGGGTCTGAAAGACGACAACGTGATTGCCGTCGCCCTGACCTACCAGTTCTGATGTGATGAATGAATAACCACCACTGCAAACTTTAGCGTCACTTGATACCCAGAGTTTTATTTCGCCGGGCGGCTGCGTCCGGCTTTTTTGTTTTTATTTTCCCGCCAACGAATGCCCCCGCTTGCCTTGCAAAACAAACGGGTCTACATGTATAGCTTTCCCCCCGAGCGGAATCAGCCATGCATAACGACGGACGCTTCGACTACCACAACGCCCTGCGCTACAGCAGCAACGAACTGGCAAACATCCTCAACCACTGTTTTGAAAACTACATCGTGCGCTTCGTGCTCGACGGACCGACCTTCGCCGCCCGCTTCGGCGCTGAGGATCTCAGCCTGAACGACAGCCTGATCGTCACCCACCGCCATGAACCGGTGGCGGTGGCGCTGATCGCCCGCCGCGGCCGGCACAGCCGGATTGCGGCCTTTTCCGTGCGCCCGGAGATGCGCGGCCAGGGGCTGGGCAAGGCGCTGATGCAGCGGCTGGTGGCGGATGCCCGCCAGCGCGGCGACCGACGGCTGTCGCTGGAAGTGATCGAAGGCAACGAAGCCGCGCTGGCGCTGTATCATCGCGCCGGGCTGCGCATCGTGCGCACCCTGACCGGCCATCAGGCGCCGGCGGAAGCGCCGCCAGGCACGGCGGCGCTGCAGGCAGTCGATCCGCTGACCGTCAGCCATCGCCTGACGGCGGAAGGCGCCACCGACCTGCCCTGGCTGATCGCCCCCGAATCGCTGTTCAAGCTGCCGGGCAAACCGCAGGCCTATACGCTCAATCGTCAAGCCTACGCCGTGGTGATGCCCGGCGCCGAGCACTGCTGGCTGCGCCTGATCTACGTGCCGCCGCAGCACCGCGGCCAGGGGCATGCGCGCGCCTTGCTGGCCGCCCTGCAAGCGCGGTTCGCCCCTTTGCCGCTGACCGCCAACGTCTTTGTGCCCGAGGTGGCGGCCCCCTTCTTTACGCATCTTGGCTGGCGGCAGGATCCCCTGCGCCAGTTCGAGATGGATATGCTGCTGGACAACCCACAAGAATAAAACCGAGAGAGATAACGATGGCAGGAAAACAGGCAAGGAAACTCACCCTCGGCGCGGCGGTCGGCGTCGCGCTGCTGACGTTGGCCGGTTGCGCGCAGCCGCCGCACACCGACGCCCAGGCCCAGCAACGGCTGGCGGATCAGTCGGTGCTGGCGGTGAACTGGTTCCAACAGTCCGGCGAATACCAGGCGTTGGCGCATCAGGCGTTCAACAGCGCGCAGCGCGCCTTCGATCAGGCCAAGGCCGCGCCGGGCCGTAAAAAGGCGGTGGTGGTCGATCTGGATGAAACCATGCTGGACAACAGCGCCTACTCCGGCTGGCAGGCGCAGCAGGGCCAGCCGTACGACGGCGCCACCTGGGCCCAATGGACGCAGGCCGAACAGGCCGGCGCGGTGCCGGGCGCGGTGTCGTTTGCCCGTTACGTTAATACCCATCAGGGGACGATGTTCTACGTATCGAACCGCAAGCAGAGCGAGTACGCCGCCACGGTGGCCAACATGCAGAAGCTCGGTTTCACCGGCATGTCGGAAAAGACCGTGCTGCTCAGCACCGACACCTCCAATAAGCAGGCGCGCTTCGACGCCATCAAACAAGCCGGCTATGACATCGTGGTGTACGCGGGCGATAACCTGAACGACTTCGGCGCCGCGACTTACCACAAGGACAATGCGCAGCGCCGGGCATTCGTCAGCGAGAACCAGGGCAAGTTCGGCACCGAATACATCGTGCTGCCCAACCCGATGTACGGCGATTGGGAAAGCGGGCTGGCCCGCGATTACAACAAGCTGACGCCGCAGCAGAAGCTGCAGGTGCGCCAGCAGGCGATCAAAGCCTGGCGCGGGCGCTAAGCCTCACAGCAGTTTGTACATATAGCAGGTGGCTTCCAACGCCCCGCCGTCGCTGGCGCGGGCGTATTGTGGGATGTCACCTGCCGCTTCGAACCCCAATTGGCAGTACAACCCCTGCGCCGCGCTGCCGCTCAGGGTATCCAGCACCAACAGGCTGCGGCGATGACGCGCCGCCAGCGCCTGCACTTCCTGCATCAACAGCCGCGCGACGCCCTGCCGCCGCGCCTGCGGGTGCACCATCAGCTTGACCACTTCCGCCCGGTGGCGGCCATTGTCCGGCATCGCCAACAGCAGCTGCACGGTGCCGACCGGCCGCCCGTTCGCGAGCGCCACCAGCATCGCGCGCTCGCCCCGCGCCAGGGCCGGCAGCAGCCCCTGCCAAAACGCCCGCGCCTGTTCCAGCGTAAAAGGCATGACAAAACCGATGCTGGCGCCGTGCGCCACGCTGGCGTGCAGCATTTCGGCCAGGTCGGCCAGGGCGTTGTGCGCCGCGTCGGCGTCCCACTGTTGTAATTCAATCATGGCTATGGCCTGCAGATAACGAGCGTGTAATGGGCCGGCTCATCGCCGGGGACATGGAAACGGGAAGCGCCGAACAGGCGGTAGCGCAGACAATCGCCGGGCGACAGCTGGAAAACACGCCCTTCCAGCGTCAGCTCCAGCTGCCCGGACAGCAGCCAGAGGTGATGCTCCAGCGCCGGAATCGACGGCAGGTCGTAATCGATCTGCGCGCCGGCATCGAGCCGGGCTTCGATAAATTCGGCCTTATACAGCGCGGCAGGCGGGGAAACGGAGCGACGGTGAAAACCGCTGGCGCGATCGACCCATACCGGCTGTTGCGGCGGCCGCAGCAGCTCCGGCGGTTCGTCTTCGATTTCGCTCAGCAGGCGCGACATGGTCAACCCGTAGGCGGCGCACAGCCGGTTCAGCAGCGACGCCGTCGGGCTGGTTTCGGTGCGCTCCACCCGCGAGAGCGTCGCCCGGCTAAGGCCGGTGCGTTGCGCCAGCGCCTCCAGCGACCACCCCTGCTGCTGGCGCAAATCCGCCAACCGCTGCGCCAACCTCAGGTCAGCCGTCTCCAAACCGTTATCCATCGCTCACACTCCGCCGAAAAATCCCACATAAGAGAAATAATCTCAAATTAGAGATATGGCAAGCGAATTTTAAAAAATGCCGCGCAGCGCGATAAATATCAGCAGGCTCAGCAACACCACCGCCAGCATGTTGCGCAGAAAGAACGCCAATATCACCGCAAACACCGCCCCCCACAGGTAAGGGTTATCCGGCGCGGCGCGCAGCTGGTCGCCGCTGAAGGCGATAATCGGCCCGCAAATGGCCGTCAGCACCGCCGGCACGGAAAAGCTCAGCAGGGTTTTGACGCGCGGCGATAACCGCAGTGGCAATCCCGGCGCCAAAAAGCAGTAGCGGTTGAAGAACACCACCAGCCCCATCAAGACTATCGTCAGCCAGATCATCGGCGCCCCCCGCTGCACAGCAGCCCGACCAGCATCGCCGCCACGGTGGCGATCACCAGTGCGCCCGGCGTCTGGAAATAGTGCAACACAATGGAAAGCAGCAGCGCGGTCAGCACGCAGGCCAACACCGGCAGGCTGCGCACCAGCGGCACCACGATGGCGATAAAGGTGGCGGCGATGGAAAAATCCAGCCCATAACCGTCCAGATCCCCGGCGCTGCCGGCGGCTACGATGCCGAGCAGCGTGGAGAGAAACCAGCACAGGTAAAAGGTCAGCCCGGCGCCCAGCGCATACCAGCGGTCGAAACGCGCCGGCGCCTGTTCGCCGGTCAGCGCAAACAGTTCATCGGTGAGCAAGAATCCCAGGGCCAGCCGCCAGCGTAACGGCAGCGGCGCAATGCGCTCCCGCAGCCGCAGCGCATAGAGAAAATGCTGGGCGGTGACGAAAAAGGTCGACAGCAGGATCGCCAGCAGCCCGGCGCCGCCCTTGATCATGCCCATCGCCACCAGCTGCGCCGCCCCGGCGAACACGATAGCCGACATGCCCAGCCCCTGCGCCGGCGTCAGGCCGCTTTGCAGGGCCATCGAGCCCGCCAGTACGCCCCACGGTACCACCGCCAGGCACAGCGGCAAGATCGCCACCCCACCCTGCAGCGCGGGGCGCAGGCGGGCAGACGGCGGCGTGATGAGGGGGATTGAATCAGTCATGGGCTTCTCCTTCGGTTGAAGAAGCCAGCTTACGGCGCAGGCGCACACGGGTATTGCACCCGATTGCCCGACTATTTCAGCGATTTGACGTAGTCGCCCGGCGTGATGCCCATCGACTTGCGAAAATGGCGGTGGAAATGGCTTTGATCGTGAAAACCGCAGCTCAGCGCGCTGTCCAGCACGCTGCTGCCGGCCTTCAGCATGCCGCGCGCTTTACGCAGCCGCGCCTGAATTTGATAGGCGTGCGGCGGCAGACCGGTGGTCTGTTGAAACTGCCGCAGCAGGTAATAAGGGCTGAGCGCCACCCGCTCCGCCAGCTCCAGCAGCGAAATGTCCGCCTCGGGGAAATCGTCGAGAAAGGCTTTCACCCGCGCCACCTGACTTTGCGCCCGGCTCTGCGGCGCAGGGTCGATACGGCTTTTGCCGTGCCGCAGCATCAGCCAGGTCAGCGCCGAGAACACCATGGTCTCTTTCATCAGCCGGTTCTCATCGCTGCGCAGCAGGCTGAACGCCATCCGCAGCTGGCCGGCCAGGCCGACGTCATGCACCACCGGGTTGGGGAAATAAGGCGTCGCGCCGGCGCCGGTTTTCAGATCGCGCGACAAAAAGGCCAGCAGCTCCGGCGTCGGGTACATCGCCTGATACGACCATCCCTCTTCGGTGGCGGAACTGCCGGTGTGGATGTCGTCGGCGTTGACCAGAATGATGCTGCCCAGCGGCGCCACGTGTTCGCCGCCGGTGCGGTAGAAGCGCTGGGCGCCGTCGTCGATGACGCCCACGCAGAAGCCTTCATGGCTGTGGCGCGAGAAGGTTTGGCGGCGGTAGGTGGCCTGCAGCACTTCCAGCCCGCCGAGATCGTCGACGTGCATGAAATGGGCCTGTTCCCGGGATGCTTTGCGCGCTGCGCCTTCCACCTTCATCTTGCCTACCTCCGCTGAATGAGAGGCATTCTAGCATTCGCGCGAGGGCGGGTTTTGTACAAAATTGCCCGTCTCGGCCCCCGGCGGCGCGATCGCCGCGCAGCGCCAGGCGCTGAATATCGCCAGCAGCGGCGCCAGCGCGAACGCCAGGAACAGCCAACGCGCCGCCGACGCCGCGCCCACCGCCCCGCCCGGATCGTTCAGCCCCGCCAGATTGGCCGTCATCCCGGCCAGCGCCGCCCCGAACGCGGTGGCGAACAGCTGCACCGTGGTAATGGAAGCGCCGGCGATGTCTTTGTCCGCCTCAGGCGCCACCTGCAAAATGCGCGTCAGCAGGTGCGGCCAGCCGAAACCGATGCCGAATCCCACCAGCAACAGCGCAATGACGATCGGCGCCAGCGCCTGCCAGTGGCCACCGGACGGCACCGGCATCAGGATCGCCAGCGCCAGCAGCCCCACCAGCACAAACAGCGGCCCGCTGACGATCGCCCGGCGAATACCCGCCCCGCGCCAGCCGGAGCTGAGGATCTCGGACAGCGTCCAGCCGGCGGCCATGGCAGCGGCGATATAGCCGGAGATCAGCGGCGACTGGCCGTGCAGCAGCTGCAGGAAATACGGCACGAAGATCTCGCTGGTCATGCCGATCACCAGCAACGCGGTCGTGATGTAGAGCGCCGCCAACGATGATCCGCGCCGCAGTGCGCCGTGCGGTAACAGACGGGCTCTCGAGTGCGCTTCACGCTTCAGCAGCCAGGCCATCAGCAGCAGCGAGAGCGCGATGCCCGCCAGGTTGATCCAGGCGCTGTGCGCCAGGCTGCCGGCGGACACCACCAGCACCGCCACGGTCAACAGCAGCAGCTGGGCGGCCGGCAACGGCGCGGCCGCCTGCTGCGCTTTGCCCTTGGGCAGGATCAGGAAGGTAAACGCGGCGTACAGCGCCATGATCGGCAGCAGAATGCCGAAGGCCCAACGCCAGGCGTGCAGCTCGGCGAAAATGCCGCCCACCGCCGGCCCCACCAGGGTGGCGATGCCCCACATCGCCGAGATGAGCGCCATGGCGCGCGGCCACAATCGCTGCTCGAACACCAGGTTGATCATCGCGTAGGAGAGCGCAAAGATCAGCCCGCCGCCGAAGCCCTGCACCGTGCGGCCGATCAGCATCACCGGCATGCTCGGCGCCAGCGCGCACAGCGCCGCCCCGGCGATGAAGAACAGCGAAGCCACCAGATAGGCGCTGCGCGCGCCGTAGCCGCTGAGCAAGCGGGCAGACAGTGCGGAGCCGAGGATCGACGCCACCACGAACAGCGTGGTGTTCCAGGCGTAGAGATCCAGCCCGCCGATATCCTGCACCACCGAGGGCAGAATGGTGGTGGCGACCAGAATATTAATGGCATGCAGCGCTACGCCGAGCGAAAGCGCGATCGCACTGGCCGCATTTTTGCCGGAGAAAAGGTCGCTCCAGCGGCTATCGTCATGGGTTATCACGGTTGTCGTCCTGTTTTCAGAGGAATGGCATTGAGTTGGTCATGAGATTGCGTTAAATTTAACAAGAGATATCTTGGAATAAGTTAGGGCGAGGCGGAGAAATATGTCAAGAATAAACTTGGAAAATAGCGGCAGCACCGCACAATCGGTCAGTGACCGCTTGCTGACGCTATTGAAAACCCGCGGCCCGCAGCAAGCTTCTGACGCAGGAAAGGTGCTCGGCACCACCGGTGAGGCGGCCCGCCAGCAGTTCGTCAAGCTGGCGAAAGAGGGACTGGTCGAAGCGGTGGCGGAAACGCGCGGCGTGGGCCGCCCGGTGCAGCTGTGGCATTTGACCTCCGCCGGCAACGCGCGCTTTCCCGACACCCATGCGGATCTGACGGTGCAGCTGCTGCGCACCGTGCGCGACAAGCTGGGCGAACAGGCGCTCGATGTGCTGATCGAGACCCGCGAGCAGGAAAACCGCATCAACTACAAGCAGGCGATGATCGGCGCCGCCGATCTGCAGGAGCGCGTGGCGCGCCTGACCGAGATCCGTTGCCGCGAAGGCTATATGGCCGAATGGCGCCAGGAAGAGGACGGTACCTATCTGCTGGTGGAAAATCACTGCCCGATCTGCGCCGCCGCCACCGTCTGCCAGGGCTTCTGCCGGGCGGAGTTGAGTATCTTCACCGAAGTGCTGCAGGCGCAGGTAGAGCGCGCCGAACACATTCTGGCCGGCTCGCGGCGCTGCGCCTACCGCATTTCGCTCCTGTAACACCGGTTTTTGCCCACGTTTTCAACCGGTACAGATTATTCTGCTTGTGCACCCCGCACCTTCCCTTCTAAGGTTGAATTAACGAACATTCAGGCAAACAGCGGGCCTCGCGCCCGCCCTGAGAAATCCGCCGGCGCCTGGCGCGCTAGCGGCAGAGTAACCCCACGGGAGTTGAACGATGAAGAAGCCGCATGCCGGATTCTGGCTGGCGACGCTGGGACTGGGCGTCTGCTGGCTGCTGGCGCTGCTGACTCGCGATCGGCTCAACGGCATACTGCTGGCCGGCGCGGCGCTGGCGCTGATTTTTACCCCCGCCGCCCGCCGTAAAGGCGCGGCCCTGGCCGCCTTGGGCGGCATCGGCATGGATGGGCTTTGGAGCTACAGCGGCGTGCTGCACTACAGCGGGCAACACGGCCTGCCGCTCTGGGCCATCGCGCTTTGGATCGGTTTCGGCTGCTGGTGGTATTGGCTGCTGGACGTGGTCAGAGCGGCCCCCTGGCCGCTGGCGGTGCTGGGCGCCGCCGTCGGCCCCTTCGCCTACGCCGTATCCTGGAAGCTAGACGCCTTGCTGCCCGGCGTGCCGCCGGAGTTCATGCTGCTGCTGCTGGCGGTCGGCTGGTCGATTTATCTGCCGGCCGTCAGCTGGCTGCAGTGGAAACGACGGGACAGCTGAACGGCGGGCAGCGGCCGGGAAAAATAATGCCGCAGGCCATTGCTTATCGGTTGCCCGATCGGGTTTACTGAGCGTTCTAATAATAATCATCCCTGCAAAATACAATCCTATGCTTAGCCAACCAAGCCGTCGCGTCCTGCCGTTGATCGGGGCGTTGTTCACGTTATATATCGTTTGGGGTTCCACCTATTTCGTCATTCGCCTCGGCGTCGCGCAGTGGCCGCCGCTGATGATGGCCGGCATTCGCTTTCTGACCGCCGGCATCGTGCTGTTCAGCTTCCTGGCCTGGCGCGGCCACGCGCTGCCGACGCCGAAGCAGTGGCTGGCCGCCGGCGTCATCGGCATTCTGCTGCTGGCGGTGGGCAACGGCCTGGTGACGGTAGCGGAGCACCAACACGTACCGTCCGGCATCGCCGCGGTGATGGTGGCGACGGTGCCGCTGTTCACCCTCTGCTTCAGCCTGCTGTGGGGCATGCGCAACACCAAACTGGAATGGGCCGGCATCGCGCTCGGGCTGGTGGGCATCGTGCTGCTCAACACCGGCAACAACCTGGTGGGCAACCCGACCGGCGCGCTGCTCATTTTGCTGGCGTCGGCCAGCTGGGCCTTCGGCTCGGTATTGGGATCGCGCATCTCGCTGCCGGCCGGGCCGATGGCCGGCGCGGCGGAGATGCTGGTCGCCGGCGCGGTGTTATTGGTCGCCAGCCGGCTGAGCGGCGAACACCTGACTCAGATGCCGAGCACCAGCGGCTTTCTGGCGCTGGGGTACCTGATCGTCTTCGGTTCGATGCTGGCGATCAGCGCCTATATGTTTTTGTTGAAGAACGTGCGCCCGGCGGTCGCCACCAGCTACGCCTACGTCAACCCGGTGGTGGCGGTGCTGCTCGGCATCGGCTTTGCCGGCGAATCGCTGGCGCCGCGCGAGTGGCTGGCGCTGGCGATCATCGTGGCGGCGGTGGTGCTGGTGACGCTGGGGAAATACCTGTTCGCCCGCCCGGCCCGCGTGCAGGCCATCGACAGCGAACGGTAGCGATCGCAAAAGGCGGTCTGTGGGCCGCCGTTAAAAACGATTCTTGTTTCACCCGGTGAAGGGGCTATAATTCCCGCTGTTCCAAGCAACCTGCGAAATTATTCCTATGCTGAAAAAAGCGTTCGTCATCGTCATCGCCCTGTGCGCCTTCGGTTCTTTGGGCGGCGTATTTCTCGCCGGGCTGAACATCTACACACGTTCTACTACCCCGCACGAAGAAAGCGCGCCTGCCGGGGATGCCGCCGCCACGCCGGCGCAAACCGAAACCCTTCAGGCCAAGTGATCGTCCATCCAACGCTGGCAGCGCTGCTGTAAAAAGCGCTGCAGCTGCCTGACGCGTTCCGACACCTGCGAGCGATGCGGGCAGACCAGATTGATCGGCACCGCGTCGCTGCGCCATTCCGGCAGCAGTTGCACCAGCCGCCCGGCGCGAATATCCGCCGCCACGTCGATCGCCGACTTGCGCACCACCCCGTGGCCGGCCAGCGCCCAGCGCCGCGCGATCTCGCCGTCATCGGTAAAATAGCTGCCGTTCAGCGGCACTTCGACCAGCTCCTCACCGCGCCATAGCCGCCATTCCACCTGCCGTTTGCCGCTGGGCTGATACACCAGAATGCTGTGCCGGGCCAGATCGGCCGGCGTTTGCGGCACGCCATGCCGCCGCAGATAATCCGGGCTGGCACAAATCAGCCGCCGGTGCTGCGGCAAAATAGGCAGCGCCACCAGCGAAGAGTCGGCCAGCGCCCCGAAACGCAACGCCACGTCCACCGGTTCGCGGAACAGATCGGCCTGCCGATCGTTGATCAGGAGCTGCAGCTGAATATGCGGATGCTCTTGCCGGAACTCGTCCAGCCAGCCTAACAGCAGATTACGGCCGAAATCCGACGGCGCTGAAATCTGCAGCACCCCAGACAGCCCCTGATGCTTTTCGCGGATCGCCTGCTCCCCTTCAGCCAACGCGCCCAGCGCCAGGCGCGCGCTGTCGAGATAGCGGGCGCCCTCCTCCGTCAACCGCAGGCTGCGGGTGGAACGCACTAGCAGCCGCGCGCCCAGCTGCTGCTCCAGCCTTTTCACCGCGATGCTGGCCGCCGCCGGCGTTATATCCAGCGCGCGCGCCGCGGCGGAAAAACTGCCGCCGTCCACCGTGCGGACAAACACCTCGAGATCGACAAATGAGGTCATGCGTTTCCCTTCTTGGAGAGCCGGTTTCACGGCGTAACGGGTTGACGATAAAACGCTCAATAGTTATGATTAGATCATAATAAATGGAGCTTTGATCAATGGATGAACACAATGGACTGGACTACATCCTTAGCCTGCACGGCACGCGGGTCAATCGTGAGGATGGCTATTGGTGGAAAATCGAGGCTTGGACGGTGACCCAAACGGCCTTTATCCCTCACGGCATCCGTTACAATTTGACCTTGCATGATAACCACAATACCCGGGTTTTTGGCATAGATAACGCGCATGCCATTAAAACCCCTCGCAAAGGTAAATTTTCAGGCCGCGTCGTTTACGATCACCAACATGACACCCCGACGGACAAAGGCTCACCCTACGAGTTTCATTCCGCCTATCAGTTGGTGGAAGATTTTTTTACCCCGATAGACGAAGTCATACGCAAGAGAGAAAACCGAGGTTGATGATGAAAGCACTGATTGGCGTGATGCCCGAAGAACTGATTCGCAAGCGCATACTGGCGATCGCGAAAGGGGAATACCAGCCGCAGGAACGTGAACCCAAAGTCTGGTTCACGTCGATGATCGCGCTGGCCCAGGTGCTCAGCAACGAGAATATCGCCCTGCTGCGTCTTATCGACACCGCCCGCCCCGAGACCATCAGCCAGCTGGCCGAACTGTCCGGTCGGCAGGTCAGCAACCTGTCAACCACGCTGAAAACGCTGAGCGGGCACGGCCTGGTGGCACTGGAAAAACAGGGGCGCTCGGTAAAGCCCCGAGCGCTGTTTACCGATTTCGAAATTATCGTGGATCAGAAGTTAAATGCCCGCTTTAGCGCTGCGTGATCTTTAAAAGATATTAATAAGTGTTTGTCAGCAAGGCCAATTGTTAGGTCATTTTCAATCAGGAAAGATAGATCCCGTTGAAACTTACCCTAAAAGAGGCCTTAACATGACGATTCCCGACTCCCCCCTGAAACGACAAAAACTGGTTATCCTGGGCGGCACCAGTGGCATTGGCGCCGCGGTGGCCTACGCGGCGGCGGCGCGCGGCGCTGAAGTGGTGCTGGCTTCGCGCCGCCTGCCCCACGCCAGGGAGAAGAACGACGCGCTGCGCCTGATGCAGGCCGACGTGACCGATGAAGTGTCGCTGCGCGCGCTGTTTGCCGCCGTCGGCGCTTTCGACCATTTGGTGATCACCGCCGGGCCGCTGGTGGAGGCGAAGCCGCTGGCGGAGACCACCCTGGAACGGGCGCAGGCCGACTTCAACGTCAAATTCTGGGGCAGTTTGCGCGCGGTGCAGGCGGCGCTACCGACGCTGGCGCCGCAGGGCTCCATCACCCTGACCTCCGGCCAGCTGTCGCGTAAATACCTCGGCGGTCAGCTGGTCAAAACCGCCATCAACGCCGCGCTGGAAGCGGCCGGCAAGCAGCTGGCGAAGGAGCTGGCGCCGCGGCGGGTGAACGTAGTCAGCCCCGGCATCACCGCCACCGAAGCCTACGACGGCATGAGCGCCGCGCAGCGTCAGGCGCTGTTCGAACGGGTTGGCGGCAGCCTGCCTGTCGGCAGGGTCGGCCAGGCGGCCGACGTCGCGGCGGGTTACCTGCTGGCGATGGAGAACGGCTTCGTGACCGGCAGCGTGATCGACATCGACGGCGGCGGCCTGTTGTAACGGCGGCTAGAGCGCCGTCACGCCCTGCGCGGCGGCCTGCTGTTCCAGCACAGTGATAATCTGGTAGGCCGAACGCGGCACCAGGCTGAAATCGCCGATCAGCAGGCGGTCGCTGACCGCCTCATCCAGCATCGCCCGGGCGCCGGCGCGCAGGATTTCCACCTGTTCCGGCGGCGTGCCCGCCGCGGTGATCAGCGGCAGGCCGGGCACCGCCGCCGTGCGGCCGATGATTTTCAGCCCCTCCAGCGCCTGCGGCTGCGCGCGACGCAGCAGTTCCATGCTGATCGAATCGATGGCGGCGATATCCGCCTGCCCGCTGCGGATCAGCTTCAGCGACTGATAATGCGCGCCGGAGGCAATCGCCGCACCGAAGAATTTCCCATCCTGCGCCAACGGCGCGATCAGCGCGCGCAGGCCGTTGTAGCCGGACTGGGAATCGGTGCTGTTGTAAGCCACCGTCCGGCCGCGAAAATCCGCCAGCCGTTCGCCGGGGTCGCCCGCACGCACCACCAGCCAACTGCGGTAATTCGGCCCGTCGCACCCTTCAACCCGGTAATGGTAGGTGCCGATCAGCTGCACCTGCGACAGGGTGCTGACCAACGGATAACCGCAGGTTTGGCTGAGCAGCAGATCGTCGCGCCGCCAGTGCTGCGCCAGATCGTCCGGCCAGCTGAGCCGCTCCGGCGCCGCCGGCAGCCCCAGCCGCAGCAGCTTGTCGCGCAATACCTGCCAGAAAGATTCGGCCTGCTCCCGGCCAACGCCGTACATCGGTAGAGACACCTGCATCATTTCCCCCTTACCCCGCCGGAGTGGACGCCAGCGTCTGCTGACGCCAGGCGGTGAGATAACGCACCCAACGTTCGAACAGCATATCGGTGATAATAGCCAACAACGCCACCACCGCCGCGCCCTGGATCACATAGGCGGTGTTAAACCCGCTCAGACCGATGATGATCGGCGAGCCGAGGGTTTTGGTGCCGACGGTGGAAGCGATGGCCGCCGTGCCGATGTTAATGATCACCGACGTGCGGATCCCGGCGACGATCACCGGCGCCGCCAGCGGCAATTCGACCCGCCACAGAATTTGCCAGGCGCTCATCCCCACGCCGCGGGCAATCTCGCGCGTGGCGGGCGGCACCGATTCGATGCCCGCCAGCGTGCCCTGCAGGATCGGCAGCAGGCCGTACAATACCAGCGCAATGATCGCCGGCTGTTCGCTGAAGCCCATCACCGGCACCGCTACCGCCAGCACCGCCACCGGCGGGAAGGTCTGCCCCACCGCCACCACCGTTTCCACCAGCGAACGAAACTCCCGACCGCTGCGCCGGGTGACGGCCACGCCGGCCGCCACGCCGAGAGCCACCGCGATCAGGCTGGAGATCGCCACCAGCGACAGGTGCGCCCCCACCAGCGCGATAAAGCTGTCCTGCTGATAAATGGGCCGCTCCAGATCGGGGAACCAGGCGGCGAACAAGCCGCGCAGATGATCCATGCCGAACACCAGCGCCAACAGCAGCGCCAGCGTCCAGGGCAGCGGATCGCGCAGCAGGCGCCAGATGCGCCCGCTCATGACAGCGCCTGCCCGGCGATCAGATCGTTGAAGTGCAACACCCCCAACGCTTCGCCCCGTTCATCCACCACCGGCAGGCAGTCGCTGCCGCGCGCCACAAACACCGACAGTGCCTCTCGCAGGCTCATGGCGGCGGCGATCGGTTCGCCCTCGGCGGCGCCGGGCCGCACCCGCTCCGCCACCGTTCCCAGCGACAGCAGCTTGATGCCGCGATCGCTGCGCCCGAAGAAATCCCGCACGAAGTCGTTGGCCGGCGCGGTCAGCAGCGCCAGCGGCGTGCCCTGTTGCACCACCCGCCCCTGATCGAGCAGCACCAGGCGATCCGCCAAGCCCAGCGCTTCATCGATGTCGTGCGTCACCAGCACGATGGTACGGCCGGAGAGCTGATGGATGCGCGCGATCTCCGCCTGCAGCGCCGCACGGGTAACCGGATCCAGCGCGCCGAACGGTTCGTCCATCAGCAACACCTCGGGATCGGCGGCCAGCGCGCGCGCCACCCCCACCCGCTGCTGCTGCCCGCCGGACAGCTGATGCGGATAGCGGCGGCGAAACAGATCCGGCTCCAGATGCAACAGCTCCAGCAGTTCGGTCACCCGATCGCGAATGCGCGCGCGCGGCCATTTCAGCAGTTGCGGCACGGTGGCGATGTTCTCCTCCACCGTCCAGTGCGGGAACAGGCCGATCGACTGGATCGCATAGCCCATGCGCCGCCGCAGATCCTGCGGGTTGAACGACTGGATCTCTTCGCCGGCAAAGAGAATCTTGCCCCGATCGTGTTCGATCAGGCGATTGATCATTTTTAACGTCGTGGACTTGCCGGAACCCGAGGTGCCGATCAACACGGTGAATTCGCCCTCGGCGATGTGCAGCGTGAGATCGTCCACCGCCGGCTTGCCCTGAAAAATTTTGCTGACTTGCTCAAAGTGAATCATCGGCGCGATACGTCCAGGATTGAAACCCAAAATTTAAACAGCGAATCGACGATGACCGCCATCATGACTACCGGGATCACCCCCAGCAGAACCAGATCCAGCGCGCTGCTGAGCAGCCCCTGGAACACGATGGCGCCAAAGCCGCCGGCGCCGATCAGCGCCGCCACCACCGCCATGCCGACGGTTTGCACCGCCAGGATACGCACGCCGGTCAGGAACAGCGGCAGCGCCAACGGCAGCTGCACGCGCAGGAAGATCTGCCCGCGCGTCAGCCCCATGCCGGTGGCGGATTCGATCACCCCGGCCGGCACGCTTTGCAGCCCCGCCACCACGCTGCGCACCAGCGGCAACAGCGCGTACAGCACCAGCGCCACGATCGCCGGCGCCATGCCGATGCCGCTGACGCCGTGCTCCGCCAGCCAGGGCACCGCCGTCGCCAGACCCGCCAATGGCGCGATCAGCAGGCCGAACAGCGCGATGGACGGCACGGTCTGGATAATGTTCAGCGCGGAGAAAATCGGCCGCTGCCAGCGTTCGGAGCGAAAACACAGCACCCCGAGCGGCACGCCGATCGCCAGCGCCGGCGCCATCGTCGCCAGCAGAATCGTCAGGTGCTGCAGCAGCGCGGCGTCAAACACCTCCTGGCGATTGTGGTACTCCTTCAGCAGCGACAGCTGATCGAGCTGATGCCCGAACAGCAGCAGCGCCGGCGGCACCAGCACCAGCGCGTTGCCCAGCATGCGCCACAGGTGCGACGCGGTGAGGCGCGCCATGGCGTCGGCGGCGATCAGCAGGCTCAGCGCCATCGTCAGCCAGCATCCGCTGCCCCAGGAGGTGCGCGCCAGGCGCGATCCCTCTTGCGCCAAACGTTCAGCAGCCTGCCCGCTGATCCAGAAGGCCAGCGTCAGCACCCCGCAGGCGGCCAGCGCCGCCAGCAGCGCCCGCCCCCGCGTCGGCGGCAACAGGCTGAGGATAGCCAATGCCGCCAGCGGCAACAGCAGCCACAGCGCCGGGCCGTGCAGCAAGGAGAACAAGGAGAGGCTTTTGCCCGACAACAGGCGATTGGGGGCATAACTGAGGAACGGCAGGCCAAACGCGGCCAGCAGCAACAGCATGAACAGCGTCAACAAGACGCGATGTTTTACGGCGATAGTCAAAGAAACGCTCCGGCTCCCTCGGTTTACCCCCTCTCCCGACGGCAGAGGGGGCACCTCGGCATTATCCCTTAACAAACCCTTTCTCTTTCAGGTAAGCGGCCGCCACCTGTTTGGCGTCCTGGCCTTCCACGGCGATCTGCGCGTTGAGTTTTTGCAGCGTCGGCCCGTCCAGAGAGGCGAACACCGGCTTGAGCAGCTCAGGCAGATTGGCGTGCGCCTTCAGCGCCGCTTCGCGCACGATCGGCGCCGGTGCGTAGATCGGCTGTACGCCTTTCGGGTCCGCCAGCGTCTGCAGCCCCAGCGCCGCCACCGGGCCATCGGTGCCGTAGGCCATCGCCGCGTTGACGCCGGAGGTCTGCTCCGCCGCCGCCTTGATGGTCACCGCCGTGTCACCGCCGGCCAGGGACAGCAGCTGATCCTGATTCAGTTTGAAACCGTAGGCGTTCTGGAACGCCGGCAGCGCATCCGGCCGCTCGATAAATTCCGCCGAGGCCGCCAGCTTGAACTTGCCGCCGCCGTTGATCCACTTGCCGAGATCCGACAGCGTCTTCAGATGGTTGGCCTCCGCCACGTCCTGACGAATGGCGATGGTCCAGGTGTTGTTGGCCGGCGCCGCATCCAGCCAGACGATTTTGTTTTTGTCGTAGTCGAGCTGCTTCACCTTCTCGAAGCCGGCCTGGGCGTTCTTCCACGCCGGATCTTTCTCATCGGCGAAGAAAAACGCGCCGTTGCCGGTGTATTCCGGGTAGATGTCGATCTCGCCGGAGGTGATGGCGCCGCGCAGCACCTTGGTGGTGCCGAGCTGCAGCTTGTTCGTGGTCTTGATGCCGTTGGCTTCCAGCACCTGCACGATGAGGTTGCCGAGCAGCGAACCTTCGGTATCGATCTTGGAGCCGACGCGCACCGAGTCGGCCGCCTGCGCCAGACCGCCGGTGGCCAGCAGGGCCAGCGCGACGGCAAAGGAACGTCCGCGTGATAACGTGATTGCCATACTTTTCCTCTGGTTATACGTTTTCCGGCTCATGGGCCGGTTAGGTTGGAAAATCCTGAGAAACGCGCTTCCAGCGCGCAATAAATTTTTCCGTCGGCAGGGCATCGCCTTCTCCCTGCGGTTCATCGGCGCGCAACGGATGCACGCCAACGTCGATCGGCGTCAGGGCGTAATCGCGCAGCCACTCGCCGTAGCCCTGCGCGACAAATCCCTGGCTGCGCCGCTGATATGCCTCACGCTCCGCCAGATAGACTTCGCGCAAACCATACCAGGGCAGGCCGGGCAGATCGTGATGCACTAAATGGTAGTTCAGATTGAGAAACAGCAGCCGCCACGGCCGGCCCGCCTCATTAATAATAGAACGTGCCTGCGGTGCGTCCACGGCGCGATGCTCAAAAAACGATCTTACCTTGGTCAGCGCCAGCGCCGGGTAGCTGATGGCCAGCAGGTAAAACGCCGCACCGATACCCTGCGCCTGCAGCCAGTTCAGCAACATCGCCAACAGCGACAGGTGCACTCCCCACATCACCCAGGTACGCCACTCCCCGGCGGCAAGCGCTTTCACCGCCCCAGCCAGGGTCGCGGCGATATCCAACGCCGGGCCGAGGAGCACCCGGCCGATCAGCGTATTGCGCACGGCGGCCAGCAGCGGCAACAGGCGGGGATAGCGCCGCCACTGCGCGGCGCTGAAGTAATAGCTTTCGGGATCTTCGTGCGGATCGGTCAGGTGGTCGTTGCGGTGGTGGCGCAGATGCGAATCGCGATACAGCCCATAGGGATACCACACCGCCAGCGGCAACAGGCCGAACAGCTGATTGACGCGCGGCCAGCGCGTCGGATGGCCGTGGATCAGCTCGTGTTGCAACGACAGGTACCAGGTGGTCAGGAGAATCAACAGCGGCGCGCCAAGCCACGGGCCCAGCGTTTGCCATCCCAGCGCCACGCCGAACCAGCCGCCGTACACCGCCGCCATGATCCCCCAGGTGGGCAATTCCATTCGCCAATAGCGGCGCCGATAAAGCTGCCTGATTCGTTCGCGCTGTTCGGGGTGCAAATAGTGGGCATGGGACATGCTGCGGCTCGCGGTGAGAGATTTTCTCCCAGTATCCGCGAGCCGTAGCGGCGTTCAAAATAACGAAAATGGCAAAGCTAAGTGAAAATTCAGCGGGTTGCGTACGCGGCCTGCGGTTCGCAGGCCACCGGGAAATTCACCGAGTTGGCGATAAAGCACAGGTGATGCGCCTTCTCGTGCAGCTGTTGCGCCAGTTGCAGATCGTCGCCGTCGCGCACCGTGACCTGCGGCCGCAGCGTCACCGAGGTGAAAAAGCCGCCGCGCGCCGCGTCTTCACGCATCACCCCGACGGCGTTGTCCTGATAGGCCAGTACGGAAATGCCCGAGGTGGCGCACAGATGCAGATACCATAATTTGTGACAGGCGCTGAGCGAAGCCACCAGCAAATCTTCCGGGTTCCAGCGCGTTGCGTCGCCGCGGAAGGCCGGATCGGCGGAGCCGGCGATGTCTGCCTTGCCCGCGGCGCCGATCAGGTGATCGCGCCCGTAGGCGCGGTAATCCTCGGTGCCTGCGCCCAAATTCCCCTGCCAGGTGACCGCCACCTGATAATGATGTTCGCCTTTCATGCCTTTTTCTCCCGTTGGCCAGCCAATGCAACCTCGTCTTGAGACGTGCCCGGAAAACACTATTGGTGGAAAAGCGTGAATACGCAAACGGCGAAACGAGAAAAAACGGGCCGCGCAGGCGGCCCGTCGGTCACATCCCTTCAGGGAACGAAATCGAGCACCACGGCGTTGAACAGCGCGTACTCGGTGGCGGTGGCCATCGGCGGAAACTGCGCGTGCTGCACCGCCGCGCTCGCCGCTGCGCACAGGGGCGCGTCGCCTCTTACGATCTTGCTGCTCGCCAGCTTGCCGTCCGGCCGTAGCCGAATGCTGATGGTGCAGCGTTGGCCGCGCGCGCGTTCAGGCAAACGCAGCTCGCGGCTCACCGCGTTATGCACCCGCACCGGATAGCTGAGCGGCGCCGTGGCCTGCGCCTCGGCCTGCGGCTCCGGCAACGGGATGCCGGCCTGACGCCCGGCGCCGCAGCCGCTCAGCAGCAACAGCGCCAACAGGCTTAGTGTCTTTTTCATTCCCTATGTCCTTATTGGGGGGATTTATCCTTATCGCGTGGCCCTCACTGCGCCGCCGGGTAAGCCTCGCCGTCATCCGCGTAACGCTGCAGCCGCTCGCGCCACCACTTGGCCGCCAGACCGCTGGCGCTTTCCCGCCAGCCGAAATAGGCAACGTCGCTGCAGCGCTCAGATTCCACGCGTTTCGCCACCAGTTCGCCGCTGTTCAGGTAAGGTTCCGCCAGAGAACGCGGCAGATAGCCGCAGCCCAACCCGGCCAACTGCGCCTGCAGCTTGGCGTCGAAGCCGAAGACCGTCAGCGTATCCTGCTCTTCGAGCAGGTTCAGGCTCTGCGGCGCATTGACCCGCGAGGTATCGCGCACCACCACCGCCCGGTGCTGACGGATTTCGTCCTTCGGCAACGGTTCCGGCAGCGTCGCCAGCGGATGCTGCGGCGCGACGGCGAACACGTAATCCAGCTGCCCCAGCCGGCTGAACGCATAGCCCACCCGCGACGGCGGCTCGCAGATGGCGCCGATGATAATGTCGGCGCAGCCATAAACCAGCGATTCCCAGGAGCCGGCCAGCACCTCGTGGCTGAAACGTAGCCGGGTATGATGATGTTGCCGATAGAACTCGTCGATCAGTGGCAACAGGCGGGCGAACGGGAATGAGGCGTCGATCCCGAGCGTGATCTCGCTTTCCCAGCCGTTCTCCACGTAGCGCGCCTGCTGCTCCAGATCCTGCGCCGCCCGCAGCAACACCCGGCCTTTTTCCAGCATCAGCTTGCCGGTATCGGTGAACTTCGCCCGATGGCCGGAGCGGTCCAGCAGGGTGATGTCGAGATCGTTCTCCAGCTTTTGCACCATATAGCTAAGTGCCGAAGGGGTTTTAAACAGTGCGGCGGCCGCGGCGGCGAAAGATCCGTGCCGGTCCAGCGCGTCCAAAATCAGCAGCGCTTCCAGGTTTAATCTCATGCTTTCTCCCGTGTATAAAAAAACTCAACAAGTCGGCAAAAATTCTGCGGTATCTTTGAAATCGCCCTCTGCCTACCATGCGTTTTATCGGCGTTACACTCATCAGATGTTCAACCGAAATATCACTGGGAAGGTAAATTATGTCTAAGTTTCAACTGCTTGATAAAGACAACTCCGCACTGATTTTTATCGATCATCAACCGCAAATGGCCTTCGGCGTGGCTAATATTGATCGTCAGCAACTGAAAAACAACGTTGTTGGCTTGGCGAAGGCGGGCAAGATTTTCAACGTGCCAACCCTTTTCACCTCGGTAGAAACCGAAAGCTTCAGCGGCTATATCTGGCCGGAACTGCTGGCGGTACACCCTGAAATCACCCCGATTGAACGCACCTCGATGAACTCCTGGGAAGACGCGGCCTTCGTTAAAGCCGTGGAAGCTACCGGCCGCAAAAAGCTGGTGATCTCCGCGCTGTGGACCGAAGTGTGTCTGACCTTCCCGGCACTGATGGCGCTGGAAGCCGGCTATGAAGTGTATGTGGTGACCGACACCTCCGGCGGCACCTCCGTCGATGCGCACGAGCGTTCGATCGACCGCATGGTGCAGGCCGGCGCCGTGCCGGTGACCTGGCAGCAGGTGCTGCTGGAGTACCAGCGCGACTGGGCGCGCAAAGATACCTACGACGCGGTGATGGCGCTGGTGCGCGAACACAGCGGCGCGTACGGGATGGGCGTCGACTACGCTTACACCATGGTGCACCACGCACCGGCTCGCACGGTGAAATAATCCCCTTGCCCCGGCCCTGCGCCGGGGTATTTTCAGGAGTCGGTTTTATGGCCCATCCGCAGCATGTCACGCTGGTGATCACCCACCGTTTGGCGCCGGGGAACGAGCAGGCCTATGAGGCCTGGCTGAACCGCATCATGCCCGACGCCGCGGGCTTCACCGGCCATTTGGGCGTCAACGTGATTCGCCCTTCCGGCGACGAACAGGCCTATACGGTGTTGGTCCGCTTCGACAACCTCGACAACCTGTACCGCTGGATCCACTCGCCGCTGCGCAAGCAATACATCGAAGAAGTCACCCCGCTGCTGCTGGAGAGCGACCATATCGAGATCCGCCCCGGCGCGGAGTTCTGGTTTACCCCGCCCAACCCCGGCGTGCGCCAGCCGCCCCAGTGGAAGCAGTTCATCATCACCCTGCTGGTGATTTTCCCTTCCACCAATCTGGTGCCCTGGTTTTGGGGGTTGGTGCTGCCGCAGCTGGACGGCTCGCTGCTCGGCCATTTTCTCAATGACGCCACCGTGGTCGCCCTGGTGGTGTACCTGTGGATGCCTATCGTGACTCGCGTTTTTCATCAATGGCTGACCCGCCGCTAGGCGGTTCGCCGGGAGAATGTTATGAACCACCACGCTTCATTGATCATCACCAACGGCAAGTTTCACACCGTCGATCGCCAAAATCCCACCGCACAGGCGGTCGCCATCCGCGACGGCAAGTTTCTGGCGGTCGGTAGCGAAAGCGAAGTCATGCAGCACGCCGGGCCGGAAACCCAGGTGATCGACCTACATGGCCACACCGCTATTCCAGGCCTGAACGACTCGCACCTGCACCTGATCCGCGGCGGCCTGAACTATAACCTGGAGCTGCGCTGGGAAGGCGTGCCTTCGCTGGCCGACGCCCTGCGCATGTTGAAAGAACAGGCGCTGCGCACGCCGAACCCGCAGTGGGTACGGGTGGTCGGCGGCTGGACCGAATTCCAGTTCGCCGAGCGCCGCATGCCGACGCTGGACGAGATCAACCAGGCGGCGCCGGACACGCCGGTGTTCATTCTGCACCTCTACGATCGCGCGCTGCTCAACCGCGCGGCGCTGAAGGTGGTCGGCTACACCAAAGACACGCCGAACCCGCCGGGCGGCGAGATCCAGCGCGACGCCAACGGCAACCCGACCGGCATGCTGATCGCCAAGCCCAACGCCATGATCCTGTACGCCACGCTGGCGAAAGGGCCGAAGCTGCCGCTGGAACAGCAGGTTAATTCCACCCGCCAGTTTATGCGCGAGCTGAACCGTCTGGGCCTCACCAGCGCCATCGACGCCGGCGGCGGCTTCCAGAACTACCCGGAGGATTATCAGGTGATCGCCGAGCTGCACGAGAAAAAGCAGCTGACCATCCGCATCGCCTATAACCTGTTCACCCAGCGGCCGAAGCAGGAGCTGGAAGACTTCGAGCTGTGGACCGACATGCTCAAGCCGGGTCAGGGTACCGACTTCTATCGCCACAACGGCGCCGGCGAGATGCTGGTGTTCTCCGCCGCCGACTTCGAAGACTTCCTGCAGCCGCGCCCGGATCTGCCGCCGGGCACCGAAGACGAGCTGGAGCGGGTGGTGCGTCATCTGGTCGAGCACCGCTGGCCGTTCCGCCTGCACGCCACCTATGACGAGTCCATCAGCCGCATGCTGGACGTGTTCGAGAAGGTGAACCGCGACATTCCGTTCAACGGGCTGCACTGGCTGTTCGACCACGCCGAAACCATTACCGAGCGCAATATCGAGCGGGTCAAGGCATTGGGCGGCGGCATTGCGGTGCAGCACCGCATGGCGTTCCAGGGCGAGTATTTCGCTGACCGCTACGGCATCGAAGCCACCAAACATACGCCGCCGGTGGCGAAAATGCTGGCGGCCGAGCTGCCGGTCGGACTGGGCACCGACGCCACTCGCGTCGCCAGCTACAACCCGTGGACGGCGCTGTACTGGCTGGTTTCCGGCCGCACCGTCGGCGGCATGGCGATGTACGACGACAGCGCCCGGCTGGATCGCGAAACGGCGCTGATGCTGTGGACGCAAGGCAGCGCCTGGTTCTCCACCGAACAGGGCAAGAAAGGCCAGATCAAGGTCGGCCAGCTGGCGGATGTGGCGGTGCTGTCGCAGGACTATTTCAGCGTGCCGGAAGAGCAGATCAAAGGCATCGAGTCGGTGATGACGGTGGTGGACGGCAAGGTGGTCTACGCCGCCGGCAGCTTCTCGCCGCTGGCGCCGCCGCCGCTGCCGGTGCTTCCGGAGTGGTCGCCGGTTACCCAGGTGCCGGGCCACTACCGCTCCGCGCCGCCGTCGGCGGCGGCCAAAGTCGGCGTGCTGAGCCAGGCGCACCAATGCTGCGGCCCGTGCGGCGTACACGCGCATCAGCATGACATCGCGCGCCGCTCCAGCATCCCGGTGTCGGACGAGAATGCCTTCTGGGGCGCGTTCGGCTGTTCGTGCTTCTCGTTCTAAGCTGCCAGGTCAGCAACTTACTATGTAACTAGCTTAATAAGATATTAAGTTAGCAAAATAACAAATTAATGGCGCTGTCCACGGGAGAGCGCCATTTCATTTTCAATCGCGGTTGATCTCCAGCCAGCGCCGCTGCTCGGCGGAGGCGGCTATCGCATCCAGCACGCAAGACACCTTCCAGCCTTCTTCAAAGTCCGGCCACATGCGATCGCCCGCGGCGATGCCGTTGACCAGATCGCGGATCTCCACCGTCTTCTGATCGTTAAAGCCGATGCCGTGCCCGGCGCTGATGCAGAACGCCGCGTAGTCCGGGTGCTTCGGCCCTACCAACAGCGTTTTGAACCCCTGCCGCTCCGCCGGCTCATCGTGCCGATACAGTTTCAGCTCCGCCATCCGTTCCTGGGTATAGCTCAGCGTGCCTTTAGTGCCGGTGACCACATAGGTCAGCCCCATCTTGCGCCCGCAGGCGATGCGCGAGGTTTCGAGAGTGCCCATCGCCCCGCCGGCGAAGCGCAGCAGCGCGCTGGCCTGATCTTCGTTTTCCACCGGCAGCAGGCGCGCCGGGTCTTGCGGATCCGGGCGCTGTTTGATCACGGTCTGCATATCGCCGGAGACCGCCACGATATCGCCCACCAGGTAGTGCGCCATGTTGACGATATGCGCCGCCAGATCCCCCAACGCACCCAGCCCGGCGCTGGCGCGGCGGCAGTGCCAGTCAATCGGCGTGCGCGGGTCGGCCAGATAATCCTCATTGTGGGTGCCGTAAAAATGCACCACCTCACCGATTTCGCCGTTGGCGATGATCTCGCGCGCCAGCTGGCTGGTCGGGTTCTTCATGTAGTTGAAACCGACCAGCGTTTTCACGCCTTTGGCGCGGGCGGCCTGCACCATCTCCGCCGCGTCGGCGGCGTCAAGCGCCAGCGGCTTTTCCGAATACACGTGCTTGCCGTGGCGGATCGCCTCCAGCGCCATCTCTTTGTGCAAGAAGTTGGGCGCGCAGATGTCCACCACGTCGATCGCCGGATCGGCCACCAGCTGCCGCCAGTCGCCGGTCGAACGCGCAAAACCGAACTCGGTGGCGCGCTGCGCCGCCAGCTCGGGCGTCACTTCCGCCAGCATCTCCAGCACCAGCTCCCCTTTCAGAGGAAAGACCGTGGGGGCCTGCGCATAGGCGATAGCGTGACAACGCCCGATATAACCGGTGCCGATTAACCCAACGCGTACCTGTTTCATCATTTTCTCCCGTGATCGAAATCCTGCGTAGAACCAGGCGCCGCTCAATGAAACGCGCCGGTTGATAACGGGTTTATATGGAATATAAATTTCAATAACAAGCGCGTGGGAAAATAAAGTTCATATTCGTGATGCCGTTCATGAAACGTTGACGGGGTGATGCAACGCAGAAAGCCCAGACACAGCTTGCCATATCCGGGTGAGATAAAATGAACCGTTTATTTCATATCACGGTAAACCGTTGGCGCCGTGCTGTACGTAGCCGGGGCGTTGCAGCAGGCGCTGCTGATAGGCCGCCAGCGCCACATAATCCGGCCGTTCGAACGGCGTCATCAGCCAGCGATTCAGCGACAGTCCCAGCACCACGTCCGCCAGCGTGAAGGCGGCGCCGGCGGCATAAGGGCCGTGCTGCGCCAAATGCTTGTCCAGCAACCCCATCAGCCGGTTCCACTCACGCTCGGCGGCGGCCAGGCTGGCGGCATCCTGATAATCCGCATGCCCACGCACCCGCGACATGAACACATAGCGCCAGGCGCCGTTCAGATCGGTGGCCTGCCAGTCCATCCACATCTCCACCGCCGCACGCGCGCCGGGTTCCTGCGGCAGCAGATCGCGGCGCCCTTCCCGCCCCGCCAGATAGCGGCAGATGGTGTTCGACTCCCACAGCACCCGCTCGCCGTCGATCAGCACCGGCACCAGGCCGTTCGGGTTCAGCGCCAGAAACGCCGGCTCCTGCGTGGAGCGAAAGCCGCTGCCCCAGTCCTCCCGCACCAGCGGCAGCCCCAGCTCCTGGCAGGTCCACAGCACCTTGCGCACGTTGATCGATGAAGCCTTGCCCAATAGTTTCAGCATTCGCTTTCCTTATTCTCTCCAGAACGGTTTATAGCCTTCACGCCGGGCTTCCACCTGCGTCAGGCCGATGTCCGCCAGCTGCCTGTCGTTCAACAGTAACAGCTCCTTTCTCGTTCTGTGCCGCAGCAGATAGAGACGCCAGCGTGACCAACCTACCGAGCGCCGCAGCGGCGTACCAGAAAACAGAGCCATGTTGTTATTCTCCCTGATGTTTTCACGTTGCAGTCATCATGCTCGCCGGGAGAAAAACAATACAGATTCACGCTGCCGCTATTTTTTTCATACAGCTGTGCCCAAAAAACCGCTGAATGGTTTACTTTGAAAGCATCTGTACCGGTTTTTTAATTCTTCATCCCGATAAGAGGCCTTTGTATGACACGCTACGCCACCCTGGCCGCCATTCTCAGCCAACGTATTCAGCAAGGGCTGTATCCGGCCGGCCACCGCCTGCCTTCGGTGCGTACGCTGAGCCAGGAGCACGGCGTCAGCATCAGTACGGTACAGCAAGCCTACCGGCTGCTGGAGGAGCAGCGCCTGGTGGAAGCGCGGCCGAAGTCGGGCTACTTCGTGCATACGCAGCGCGCGCAGGCCGAGCTGCCCGCCATGACGGCGCCGGTGCAGCGGCCGGTAGACATTTCGCAATGGGAGCAGGTGCTGGAGCTGGTGCGCAGCCGGCCGCGCGAGGGCCTGATCCAGCTGGGGCGCGGCATGCCGGATATCGCCGAGCCGACGATGAAACCGCTGATCGTCGCCCTGCGCAACGCCGCCCGCCACGGCGACCTGCGCAGCCTGTATTACGACAGCATTCAAGGCGTGGCCGCGCTGCGCGAACAGGTTGCCCGCCTGCTGCTGGATTCCGGCTGCCAAATCGGCCCCGATCAGTTGCTGATCACCACCGGCTGCCAGGAAGCGATCTCCGCCGGGCTGCGCGCCGTTTGCCAACCCGGCGACATCGTGGCGGTCGACTCGCCCTGCTTCCACGGCACCATGCAGACGCTGAAGGGCCTAGGTATCAAGGCGCTGGAAATCCCCACCGATCCGCTCACCGGCGTCAGCCTGGCGGCGCTGGAGATGGCGCTGGAACAGTGGCCGGTCAAGGCCATCCTGCTGACGCCCAACTGCAATAACCCGCTGGGCTACATCATGCCCGACGCCCACAAACAGCGGCTGCTGACGCTGGCGCAGCGCCACGACGCGGCGATCATCGAGGACGACGTCTACGGCGACATCGCCTATCACTACCCGCGGCCGCGCACCATCAAGTCGTTCGACGAAGACGGCCGCGTGCTGCTGTGCAGCTCGTTTTCCAAAACGCTGGCGCCGGGGCTGCGGGTGGGCTGGATCGCGCCCGGCCGCTACCTGGAGCGGGTGCTGCACATGAAGTTCATCGGCTCCGGCGCCACTGCCACCCAGCCGCAGCTGGCGATCGCCGAATTTATCCGCGGCGGGCACTATCTGCAGCACCTGCGGCGCATGCGTGCCCGCTACCAGCAGAACCGCGACCGCATGACCGACCTTATCCTGAAGCACTTCCCGGCCGGCACCCGCGTCAGCCGGCCGCGCGGCGGCTTTATGCTGTGGATCGAACTGGACGAGGCGTTCGACACCCTGCGGCTGAACCGCCATCTCGAGCCGCAGGGCGTGCAGATCGCCGTCGGCAGCATCTTTTCCGCCGCCGGCAAATATCGCAACTGCCTGCGCATCAACTATGCGCCTAAGCTGACGGCGGAGATCGAACAGGCGGTGCAGCGGGTCGGCGCCACCATCCAGCGGCTGATGCCGAGCGGCGTGCTGCAACCTCAGACGGACTGAAGCAAAAACTCCGCCACCCGGCGGCGCAGATGTTCGATGCCCTGCGGATGGTGAATAAACTGCGCCACCGGCATCATCTGCCAGCGCTGGCCTTCATCACCGAAGCGAATGGCGGCGATCTGCGCCGGGGCGATCTCGCCGGCCATAAACCAGGTCGGCGGGGAGCCGGGCAGGATGCCGTCGTAGCGCCGCCGCCAGACAACCTGACGTTCGGCGATCGCCACGCCGAATTCTTCCTGCGTCTCCCGCTGCACGCACTGCAGCGGCGTTTCGCCGTTTTCCCGCCCGCCGCCGGGCAGATCCCACAGGCTGGGCCACGGAATGCCCGGTTTGTCGTCCCGTTGGTAAACCAGCAAGCGATCGTCGCACAGCAGCGCGATCTTGGCCCCGCCAAACGCCTGATCCGTCATGTTTTCTCCGCTCCCCGCCCATCCTCTTTGACTGAACATCATACTTCATCCCCGCGCGGCCTGGTGTATAGTGAAAATCCGTTTTCACAACAGGCGAACAATGACGATGAACTCTCCGTTTCTGGTGACTCCCCAATGGCTTGCGCAGCATATCAACGATGAAAATCTGGTGGTGATCGACGTCCGGATGTCGCCGGTCGGGCTGACGCCGAAGAAAGACATGCTTGCCGAGTTCGAACGCGGCCATATCCCTGGCGCGGTCTATTTCGATATCGACGAGGTGGCGGACAAAAACACCGCGCTGCCGCACATGCTGCCGACGGCGGCGGAGTTTGGCGCGGCGGTGGGCAAGCTGGGCATCAGCGAGCGCGATACCCTGGTGATTTACGATGAGGGCAACCAGTTCTCCGCGCCGCGCGGCTGGTGGACCTTCCGCAATTTCGGCGCCCGGCATGTTTACGTGCTGGACGAAGGGCTGAACGGCTGGACCGCGCTGGGCCAAGCGCTGGAGACCGGCCCGGCGCAGCCTGAGCCGCAGACGTTCAACGCCCGGTTCAACGCCGACGCGGTGGTGGATATGCGGCAAGTGGAACAGGCGTTAGGCACGCCGGTGCAAATTCTCGACGCGCGCGCCGCGCCGCGCTTTTATGCCGAAGCGCCGGAGCCGCGCCCCGGCCTGCACCGCGGCCATATTCCCGGCAGCATCAACATTCCGTACGGCGAGCTGCTGGAGAACGGCCGCTTCAAATCGCTGGAGGCGCTGCGCCAAACCTTCAGCGACAAGGGCGTGGACATCAACGGGCCGATCATCACCAGCTGCGGCTCCGGCGTGACGGCAGCGGTGCTGGCGTTCGGCCTGCTGTCGCTCGACGCGCCGCAGGTCAAGCTGTATGACGGCGCCTGGAGCGAATGGGGCCAGCTGAGCGGCAAGCAGCCCATCGCTAAAGATTAAGTGCCGATCCGCTCGACCACGATCTGCGCCAGCCGCTGCACGGCGGCGGAAGGCTGATCCTCGGCGCGGTGCAGCACCACGCCGAGCTGACCGAGAGCGGGCAGCAGTTCGGGCGCCAGCGGCGCCAGGCCAGGCGGCAAACCCGCCGCGGCCCGCACCGTAACGCCCAACCCGGCATTCACCGCCGCCCAAATGCCGTTCAGGCTTCGGCTGGTAAAGGCAATGCGCCAGGGAATGCCGGCGCGATCCAGCGCCTGCGTCGCCGCGCTGCGCATCAGGCAAGGCGCGTCGAACATCACCAGCGAAAGCGGCTCATCCCCTTCCCGCCAGGGCGCCAGCGCGAAGCCGGGCGAGGCGATCCAGTGCAGCTGCCGCTGCCCCAGCGCCTGATGAAACGGCGTGCTCAAACCGCCATCCCACGCCAGCGACAGATCCAGCTGGCCTTTCAGCACCCAGTCGATCAGCTCGGCATTGCGGGCGATGCGCGCCTCGATGCGCACCTTCGGATTGGCGCGCGCGAAGCTGCCCAATACCTGCGGCAGAAACGTTTCGCCGAAATCCTCCTGCAGCCCCAGCCGCACCGTGCCCTGCAGATCCAACCCGCGCACCGCGGCGGCGGCTTCGTCATTGAGCTCCAGCAGACGGCGCGCGTAGCCGAGCAGGGTTTCCCCCGCCTCGGTCATCACCATGCCGCGCCCGGACTTGCGCAGGATCGGCGCGCCGACCTGTTGTTCCAGCTTTTTCAGGTGGGCGCTGACCGCTGAAGTCGAGCGCCCTAACCGTTCAGCGGCCTTGGCAAAGCTGCCCAGTTCGACGCCGGTAACGAAGCTGCGCAAATCCTCGAGATCGAACGTTATTCGCCCCATGCTGACCATCCTGATTTTCTGAATCATCAATCAAAATAATACCGATTTTACTGATAAAGATGGCGTGTCACGCTCTCCCGGTCAATGTCTTTCCGGAGAATCCTTATGCTCGCGATGCAATACCGTTTCACCCTGCCCGCCGATTACGACATGGCGATCGTCCGCCGCCGCATCGCCAATTTCGGCCACCGGCTCGACGCCTGCCCGCAGCTGATCGTCAAAGCCTATCTGTACGCGCAGCGCAGCGAAGGCAGCGCCGAGAACCTCTACGCCCCCTTCTACCTGTGGAACAGCAGCGCCGGCATGAGCGACTTCCTGACCGGCGAAGGTTTCAGGGGGCTCAGCCAGGCATTCGGCTGGCCACGCGTCAATCATTGGCTGCCGTGGCTGGCGCATTTCGATCGTCCTCATCTGACCGAGGCCGCCTGGGCGACCTGCCAGGAACGGGCCATCATCCCCTACAGCGATCTGCCTGCGCTGCGTCAGCAACAGCAGGCGGCCCCCGGCGCGCTGGCCTCCATCGTGGCGTTCGATCCCGCCGACTGGCGATTAGTGCGGCTGGATTTATGGCGTGAACCGCCGCAGTCTCCCGTGCAAAACGGCCAGCTGTTCCGCGTCGGCCATCTGTCCGCCCCCTTTGACCACACTGCGCCGCGGGTTGACAGCCAAACTTGATATTGATAATCATTATCAACACTAAACATTCATTTGCGGTTCGCGGGATGCGGGCCGCTCTCCGGGGTCAACCGCCATGCCGTCATCACCGATCACACCTTACGCCACCACCTGCTGCATCGTGGGGGGCGGCCCCGCCGGGCTGATGCTCGGCTATCTGCTGGCGCGGGCGGGGATCGACGTGACGGTGCTGGAGAAGCACGCCGACTTCCTGCGCGATTTTCGCGGTGACACCATTCACCCGTCGACGCTGGAAGTCATGCACCAGCTGGGCCTGCTCGACGAACTGCTGACGCTGCCACACCAGCGCGCCGAATCCCTGCACGCCGAAGTCGCCGGGCGCGACATTAAGCTGGCGGATTTCACTCGCCTGCCGACGCGCTGCAAATTTATCGCCTTTATGCCGCAGTGGGAGTTCCTCAACTTTTTGGCGCAGCAGGCCGCCGTATTCCCCCATTTCAGGCTGCTCACCTCGACGCAGGTTCATCAGCTACTCTACGACCGCGGCCAGGTATGCGGCGTGCTGGCCGACACGCCGGAAGGCCCGATCCGCGTGCGCAGCCAGCTGGTGATCGGCACCGACGGCCGCAACTCGGTGGTGCGCGAGCAGGCGGCGCTCAGCAGCCGCTCCTTCGGCGCCCCGCGCGACGTATTGTGGATGAAGCTCAGCAAGCAGCCGGGCGATCCGGCCTGGTCAATGGGCCATACCGGGCCGAAGCAGAACTTCATCATGATCGATCGCGGCGACTACTGGCAGTGCGGCTACTCGATCGATAAAGGCAGCTTCGACGCGATCCGCCGCAGCGGCCTGGAGAAATTTTTGCTGCACCTCGCCGAGGTGGCGCCATTCCAGGACGATCGCCTGCAGGAGATCGTCGAGTGGGATCAGGTGAAGCTACTGAGCATCCGCATCGATCGTCTGGATCGCTGGGCCAAACCGGGGGTGCTGTGCATCGGCGACGCCGCGCACGCCATGTCGCCGATCGGCGGCGTGGGCGTCAACCTGGCGATTCAGGACGCGGTGGCCGCCGCCAACGCCCTGATCCCGCCGCTGCGCCAGCATCGGCTGCAGCTGAAGCATCTGCTGAGCGTGCAGCGCCGGCGCGAATTCCCCACCCGGGCCATCCAGTTTTTGCAGATCAAAATGAGCCAGCGCAAGCCGGGCGAACGCCGCGCGGCGGGCGGTTCGCGCCTGATCGCCCGCGTCGGCAACAGCCGCTGGCTGCCGCGCCTGTTCGGCCGCATCATCGGCCTGGGTTTTCGCCGTGAAACGCCGCGACATCTGTCCAACGACACCTGCCCGCCGGAATAATATTGGTTGTTTTTCCATCGCACCGTATAATGGTTAAATCGAACGATTTAATTAACTGGAGCGATTAAATGTACGCACTCAGCGCGAACGAGGCCAAAACCCAATTCGGCGATTTGCTGCTCAAGGCGCAGCGTGAGCCGGTGCAAATCAATCGCAACGGCAAACCGGTCGCCGTCGTCATGTCGGTAGAAGACTACCAGGCGCTGGAAGATCTCAAATTACGCGCGCTGCAGCAAAAAATCGCGCAGGCTACCGCCGAGGAAGACGCCGGTAAGGCGGTAGACGGCGATGCCTTCTTCAACCGTCTGCTCACCGACGAAACCGACTGATATGCCCGCGTTTCGCCTCACCCCGCAAGCCCAACAAGATCTGTTGGCTATTCGTCATTTCACCGTCGAGCACTGGGGCAAAGCGCAATCTCACCGCTATCTTGAGCAGTTGAGAGAGGTCATGCATCATCTGGCGGATATGCCGGAAGCGGGTAAGGCCCACTTTCACGATCTGGGCGAAGAGATACGCAGTTTTCCTTACGCCAGCCATAGGATCTACTACCGCAGCCGCCCTGCCGGCATCACCGTTCTTGCCATTCTGCACCAGGCGATGGTGCCCCACCGGCATCTGGAACAACGGCTGTAATTTTTCTTACTCAAAGGGGCACAGATGTTCACCGTCCGTCAGGCATTGCTGGAAGATTTAACCCAGGTACGCGATATCGGCATCCGCACCTATCGCGCGCACTTCGGTGAGCTGTGGCGCTACCCGCACGAGCTGGAGGCCTTTCTGGCCGAGGATTTTTCCGTCTCTGCGCTGGAACGGACGCTGCGCGATCCCGACGTGTGCTGGCTGTTGGCCTATAAGGATGACGCCCTGGTCGGCTATGCACGTGTGAACTTCGACAGCCTGTTGGCCGCCACCCAACGGCGCGGCGCCGAACTGCAAAAGATCTACTTCCTGCCGGATTACGCCGGGCGCGGTTTCGGCCGACAATTTTTCGAACAGGTGCAACGGCGGGCCGTCGAACGCCGTCAGCCCCTGCTGTGGCTGGAAGTGCTGAAACAGAACGCCGACGCCCAGCGCTTTTATCAGCGGCAAGGCCTGGCCGTATGTGGCGAGGCCCAATACACCAGCGAACAGGGTGCCATCGAACTTTGGGCGATGAGCAAGGCGCTGTAACCGCGCCCCGCTCCGCCGTCGTTTAGCGCGGCTCCCGCTGCAGCATCAGGAACAGCAAGGCAAACGCATTGGGCGCCAGGTAGATCAGCGCCCCCAGCTGCACCGCCAGCGGATCCTTCTTGGCCTGCCAGGCCATAAACCAGTCGCCGGCGACCACCATAAAGCCGACGCCCCACACCGCAATTGCGCAAATTGCCCCCAGCATCGCCCAGGCTTTACCCTTGGCGAAAGCGGCGTAAGGGCCTTTCAATCGCCCGATCATCAGCACCACGCCTGCGGCCGCGAATAGGCCGGCCAGCGTTTCCAGCGTGGTGATGACAGCTAACCCCAACATGCAGGCCCAGTCGGCGCTGATCGCGCGCCACATCAACCCCGGCGTCTGATAGGTATCCTGCATGGCGAGCAGCGGGCCCACCGCATTGCGCGCGGTGCCGGCGAAATCCGCCGTATTGTTCAACAGGCTGAACAGCCCCCACAGGGCCGGAAACAGGGACAGGACGATGCAACCGAGGCGTGACACAGTGATTTCGTTCATGGTTATCCTTAATGAATAAACGGGTGACTCCCGCCCTCATGACGGGACCGCTATTGAGATCCTGAGAGTTTGACGTGCACAATGTAAGAACTAATCTTACAATGACGCAGCATAGCCGAAAGTGAGGAGGAACAATGGGCAGAACATTAACGGTAGATCTGGGTGACGAGCTGCGTAGCTTCGTCGAAGACCTGGTGGCCAGCGGCGATTACCGCACGCCCAGTGAAGTCATCCGCGAATCGGTGCGCACCTTGCGCGAACGTACCGCCACCTCAAAGTTGGAAGAGCTTAGGCGCTTGATCGCCGAAGGAGAAAACAGCGGTGAGGCCGTCGAATGGGATCGTGATGTGTTCATGGAAAGAATACGGAGCAAAGCAAAAGGATGCGCAGAAAAGTAACCATTCGTCCAAAAGCCTTGGACGATATGGAAGAGATCTATTTTTACGGGTTGGCGCGCTTTGGCTTACAGGTGGCCGAAGATTATCTGCGCCGCCTGCATCAGGCTTTCGATAACCTTAGCCACCACCAACTCGGCAGAAACCTCGATGAAATCGGCCCCGGCCTATGGGTATTGCCCGTCGCCAACCACCTGATTTATTTTCGACAGCACAGGCGGGAGGTGAATATCATCAGAGTGCTGCATCATTCCCGCGATCCGCTCAGCCGATCCTTTTTCAGCTGATCCAACGTCAAATCGCCACCAGCCCGCGTACGCCATCCTGTTCCATGGCGCTGCCAGCGCCGCGCTGCACGATGCTGCCGCGCGACATCACCAGATAGCTGTCCGCCAGATCGGCGGCAAAGTCATAGAACTGCTCCACCAGCAGGATCGCCATATCGCCCTTCGCCGCCAGCTGCTTGATCACCGCGCCGATCTCCTTGATCACCGAAGGCTGGATCCCCTCCGTCGGCTCGTCGAGGATCAGCAGCTGCGGCCGGCAGGCCAGCGCCCGGCCGATCGCCAGCTGCTGCTGTTGCCCGCCGGAGAGATCGCCGCCGCGCCGATCCTTCATTTGCCGCAGCACCGGAAACAAGTCATAGATCGGATCCGGCACCGTGCGTGCGGCGGTGCCGGAAAAACGCGCCAGCCCCATCAGCAGATTTTCCTCCACCGTCAGGCGCGGGAAAATCTCCCGCCCCTGCGGCACATAGGCGATGCCCGCCTGCACCCGCTGATGCGGTTTTTTACCGGTGATGGTTTCGCCCTGCCAACGGACGCTGCCGCTGCGCGCCGGGACCAGCCCCATCAGGCATTTCAGCAGCGTGGTCTTGCCCACGCCGTTGCGCCCCAGCAGGCAGGTCACCTCGCCGATGCGCGCCTCGAACGACAGGCCGCGCAGAATGTGGCTGCCGCCGTAATACTGATTCAATTCCTCTACCTGCAGCATCGTTACGCCTCCTCAGCGCCCCAGATATACCTCAATCACCCGTTCATCGGCCTGCACCTGTGCCAGCGATCCTTCCGCCAGCACCTGCCCCTGGTGCAGCACCGTCACGCGATCGGCGATGGTTTCCACAAACCCCATATCGTGTTCCACCACCATCAGCGAATGCTTGCCCGCCAGCTCGCGGAACAGTTCGGCGGTGTAGTCGGTTTCGGCGTCGGTCATGCCGGCCGCCGGTTCGTCGAGCAGCAGCAGGTGCGGTTCCTGCACCAGCAGCATGCCGATCTCGAGAAACTGTTTCTGCCCGTGGGACAGCAGCCCGGCGGGCCGGTGGCGTTCATGCCCCAGCCGCAGGGTCTTCAGCATCTCGTCGATACGGTCGCGCTGTTCGCTGCTCAGGCGGGCGCGCAGGCAGGCCCACACCGATTTGCGGGTTTTCTGCGCGATCTCCAGATTTTCGAACACCGTCAGCGCCTCGAACACCGTCGGTTTTTGAAACTTGCGGCCGATGCCGGCGTGGGCGATCTGCATCGGCGCCAGCCGGGTCAGATCGACGGTCTGATCGTAAAACACCCTGCCGCTGTCCGGCCGGGTCTTGCCGGTGATCACATCCATCAGCGTGGTCTTGCCGGCGCCGTTGGGGCCGATCACACAGCGCAGTTCGCCGACGCCAATGCGCAGCGACAGATCGGTCAGCGCGCGAAAACCGTCGAAGCTGACGTTGACGTTGTCGAGCTGCAGCACCGGATCGGTTTGCTGCCGATATTTATCCGCCGGCAGCGGGTGGGTAAACAGCTCGTCGGTCACTTGCATCGCTTTCATGAGGTTTTCCTCCGGCGCAGCAGGCCGATCACCCCTTTGGGCAGAAACAGCGTGACGACGATAAACATCAGGCCGAGGAAGAACTGCCAGTATTCGGGAATGGCCATGGTGAACCAGCTCTTGGCACCGTTGACGATGCCGGCGCCGAGCAGCGGCCCCACCAGCGTGCCGCGCCCGCCGAGCGCCACCCAGATGGCGGCCTCGATCGAGTTGGTCGGCGACATTTCGCCGGGGTTGATGATGCCGACCTGCGGCACATAGAGCGCGCCGGCCAGCCCGCACAGCACCGCCGACAGCGTCCAGACGAACAGCTTGAAGCCCTTCGGATCGTAGCCGCAGAAGGTCAGCCGGTTTTCCGCATCGCGCACCGCGGTCAGCACCCGGCCGAATTTGCTGCGCGCCAGCGCAAAGCCGATGGCCAGGCTGGCGGCCAGCAGCAGCACCGTCGCCAGGAACAGCGCCACCCGCGTGCCGGCGGCGGTGATGGGAAAGCCGAGCAGCGTGGTGAAACCGGTAAAGCCGTTATTGCCGCCGAAGCCGGTTTCGTTGCGAAAGAACAGCAGCATGCCGGCATAGGTCAGCGCCTGGGTCATGATCGAGAAATACACCCCTTTGATTTTCGAGCGGAAGGCGAAGTAGCCGAACAGGAAGGCCAGCAGGCCCGGCACCAGCACGATCAGGCACAGCGCCCAGGCGAAATGCTGGGTGCCGCTCCAGAACCACGGCAGCTCATTCCAGGAGAGGAACGCCATAAACGCCGGCAGCCCGTCGCCCGCCGCCTGCCGCATCAGGTACATGCCCATGGCGTAGCCGCCGAGCGCGAAGAACAGCCCGTGGCCGAGCGACAGCAGCCCGGCATAGCCCCATACCAGATCGAGCGCCACCGCCACCACCGCGTAGCACAGGATCTTGCCCGCCAGCGTCAGGGTATAGGTGGACACCGCCAGCGGATGATCCGCCGGCAACAGCGTCATGAACGGCATCACCAGCAGCGCCAACAACGCCAGCCCGCCGATGCTCAACGCCAGCCGGGGCGCTTTCTGCACGCCGGTTACGGTCAATGGTTGGCTCATCAGTCAATCACCCTGCCCTTGAGGGCGAACAGCCCCTGCGGACGCTTTTGAATAAACAGAACGATCAGCACCAGGATCAGGATCTTGCCCAACACGGCGCCGATCTGCGGCTCGAGGATCTTGTTGACGATGCCGAGGCCGAAAGCCGCCGCCACCGTCCCCGCCAGCTGGCCGACGCCGCCGAGCACCACCACCAGGAACGAATCGATGATGTAGCCTTGCCCCAGCTCCGGCCCGACGTTGCCCAACTGCGACAGCGCCACCCCGCCGAGCCCGGCGATGCCAGATCCCAACCCGAAGGCCAGCATGTCCACCCGCCCGGTGGGCACGCCGCAGCAGGCCGCCATCGCGCGGTTTTGCGTCACCGCGCGCACGTTCATGCCGAGCCGGGTCTTGTTCAGCAGCAGCCAGGTCATCGCCAGCACCAAGAGCACGAACGCGATCACCGCGATGCGGTTCCACGGCAGCACCAGGTTCGGCAGCAGCTGCACGCCGCCCGACAGCCACGCTGGGTTGGCGACCTCCACGTTCTGCGCCCCGAACAGCACCCGCACCAGCTGGATCAACACCAGGCTGATGCCCCAGGTGGCCAGCAGGGTCTCCAGCGGCCGGCCGTACAGGTGGCGGATCACCGTGCGCTCAAGCAGCATGCCGATCCCGGCGGTGATGGCGAACGCCACCGGCAGCGCCGCCAGCGGGTAGAGCGCCAGCCACTGCGGCGCAAACTGCTGAAACAGCCCCTGCACCAGGTAGGCGGAATAGGCGCCGAGCATCAGCATTTCGCCGTGCGCCATATTGATGACGCCGAGCAGGCCGTAGGTGATCGCCAGCCCGAGCGCCGCCAGCAGCAGGATCGAACCGAGCGACAGGCCGCTGAACGCTTGGCCGAGCAGATCGCCGATCATCAGGCGGTGCTGCACCTGCTGCAGGCTGCGTTGCGCCTCGGCGCGCACCGCAGCGTCCGGCTCGTGGGCGGCGTCGGTCAACGCTTGCAGCCGCGCGCGGGTTTCCGGCTCGCCCGATTCGCCCAACAGCCGCACCGCATTGAAACGCACCTGCGGATTGCCGTCGGCCAGCTGCAGGTTAGCCAGCGCCAGGCTCAGCGCCTGATGCACCTGTGGGTCTGTTTCCCGCGCCAGCTGCCGGGCCAACAGCGGCAGCTGCTCGCCGTTCGCTTCGCGCTGCAGTGCGCTCGCCGCCTGCAGCCGCACCGCCGCGTCCGCGCTGACCAGCCGCTGCGCCGACAATGCGTTGGCAATCAGAATGCGCAGCCGGTTGTTCAGCCACACCTTCTTCGGTTCGCCAACCGGGGCCGCCTCGCCCTCGAGCGGCAGATAGCGATCGCCCTGGCGGATAAAGGCGCGCTTCGCCCCGTCGATCGCCACGGTTTCCTGCTGCAGCCCCTGCAGCAGCGGCAGGCGCGCGGCGTCCGGCTCGGCCGCCCAGGCCTGCAGCAGTTTGGCCTGCTGCGCACGGTTAGCCGCCGCAAACTCATCGGCCGGCCCGGCCTGCGCCAGCAGGGGCCAAGCGGACAGCAGCCACAGCCCGACGCGCAGAGAAGATAAAAACGGAGATTGCATCAGCTGCCTCTTCTGTTGGGCCGGCGGGCGTTGGGCCGCGCCGGCGCTGAGTGACGTTACTTGCCGCCCTTCACCGGGTAATCCGGCTTCTTGTCGTTGCCGGCGATATACGGGCTCCACGGCTGTGCGCGCACCGGCGCTTCGGTCTGCCACACCACGTTGAACTGGCCGTTGCCCTCGATCTCGCCGATCATCACCGGCTTGTGCAGATGGTGGTTGGTCTGGTCCATGGTCAACGTGAAGCCCGACGGCGCGGCGAAGGTTTGCCCGGCCATCGCCGCGCGCACCTTATCGACGTCGGTGGTGCCGGCCTTTTCCACCGCCTGCGCCCACATGTGCAGGCCGACGTAGGTGGCCTCCATCGGATCGTTGGTGACCGCGGTGGAGTAATTCGGCAGGTTGTGCGCCTTGGCGTAGGCTTTCCACTGGCTGACAAACTGCTTGTTGGTCGGGTTATCCAGCGATTCGAAGTAGTTCCAGGCCGCCAGGTTGCCCACCAGCGGTTGGGTATCGATGCCGCGCAGCTCTTCCTCGCCGACCGAGAAGGCGATCACCGGCACGTCGGTGGCCTTGACGCCCTGGTTGGCCAGCTCTTTGTAGAACGGTACGTTGGAGTCGCCGTTGATGGTGGAGATCACCGCCGTGTTGCCGCCGGCGGCAAACTTCTTGATGTTGGCGACGATGGTCTGGTAATCGCTGTAACCGAACGGCGTGTAGACCTCTTCAATATCCTTGTCCTGCACGCCTTTGCTGTGCAGGAAGGCGCGCAGGATCTTGTTGGTGGTGCGCGGATAGACGTAATCGGTGCCCAGCAGGAAGAAGCGCTTGGCGCCGCCGCCGTCCTCGCTCAGCAGGTATTCCACCGCCGGGATCGCCTGCTGGTTCGGCGCCGCGCCGGTATAGAACACGTTCGGCGACATCTCTTCGCCTTCGTATTGCACCGGGTAGAACAGCAGCCCGTTCAGCTCCTCAAACACCGGCAGCACCGACTTGCGCGACACCGAGGTCCAGCAGCCGAACACCGCCGCCACCTTGTCCTGGCTCAGCAGCTGGCGCGCCTTCTCGGCGAACAGCGGCCAGTTGGAGGCCGGATCCACCACCACCGGCTCCAGCTTTTTGCCGAGCACCCCGCCTTTGGCGTTGATCTCGTCGATGGTCATCAGCGCCACATCCTTCAGCGGCGTTTCGGAAATCGCCATGGTGCCGGAGAGCGAACTCAGAATGCCGACCTTGATGGTGTCGGCGGCCTGCGCGCTCCAGGCCAGGCCCAGGCCGATCGCGGCGGCGGACAGCGCAAAAGCTTTGATAAAACGACGACGTTGCATAGTTCAAACTCCTGATGTGTGTGAAATCAAAATCGTTGCGCCGAGCGCGCGGGCTGCTGAGCCCGCGCCTGGTGCAACATGTGCAGCGTTATTTTTCGTACCTCTGCCTTGCTGACGGCGATATGCTCGCCGAGCAGCGCTTGCGCCGCCCCGCTTTGCCGCTGCAGGATCGCCTGCAAAATGGCGGCGTGTTCGCGGTAGGTGGCGTCCACCCGCGCCTGCTGGGTGAAATCCAACCGGCGAATGATGCGGATCTTTTCGGTCAGTTCGCGGTGAATGCGCGCCATCTCGCCGTTGCCCGCCGCGGCCACCAACGCCTGATGAAACTGCTCATCGTGCTGCGACACCGCCTGGCCGTCCGCCAGACGCGGCGCTTCGGTCCAAAAACGGTTCAGCGCCGCCAGCGCGGCCGGCGTTTCCCCGGCCGGCCATTCGCACAGCCGTTTCACCGCCTCTTGTTCCAGCACGATGCGCAGGTCGTACAGCTCTTCGAAGTAGGCGAAGTCGAACGGCCGCACCTGCCAGCCGCTGCGAAACAGCACCTCGACATAGCCTTCGCGCTCGAGCCGAAACAGCGCCTGACGCACCGGCGTGCGGCTGGCCGCCATGCGCTGCGCCACGTCGCTTTCGCTGAAGCGATCGCCCGGCAGCAGGCGAAACTCGAAGATGTCGGCCTTGAGCTGCAGATAAATGCGCTCCGCCAGCCCCTCCGGCCGCGCCTTGTGCTCCCCGTTGGTGATTTGCATCATCGCCCCTCCGTTCAGACCGCTTTTTCCAGCCACAGCAGGGCGTCGCCCGGCCCGACCGGCCGCCCCTGCCGGCAGCTGATGCGTTTGACGATCCCGGCGCGCGGCGCGGTGACCGCCAGCTCCATCTTCATCGCCTCGACCACGATCAGCGGCTGCCCGGCCGCCACCGCCTGCCCCGGCTCCACCAGGATCTTCCACACGCTGCCGTTCAGATCGGCGCTGACCAGATCGCCGTCGATGGCGTCTTCTTCCTCCGGCGGCAACAGCTGCGCCTCGGCCTCGTCGTCATCGCTGCGCCAGCGCGCCACTTCGGCGCTGAACGCCTGCTGCTGGCGATGCTGGAAGTCGGCGATCGCCTCGGCGTTGTCGGCCAGGAAATCGGTGTAGGCGGCGAAGTCGAATTCGCTCTCTTCGATGCGCACCTGCATGCGCCCTTCGCGGAACGCTTCGCGCTGCTCGTCCAGTTCTTGCTCGCTGACCGGGTAGAAGCGCACCTGATCGAAGAAGCGCAGCAGCCAGGGCTCACCGGCGGTGAACTGCGGGTTTTTGAGGAATTTGTTCCAGATCGGCAGCGTGCGCCCCACCAGCTGGTAACCGCCCGGCGAGTCCATGCCGTAGATGCACATGTACATGCCGCCGATGCCGACCGTCCCTTCGGCGGTGTGGGTGCGCGCCGGGTTGTATTTGGAGCTCAGCAGGCGATGGCGCGGATCGAGCGGCACCGCGCAGGGCGCGCCGAGGTAAACGTCTCCCAATCCGAGGATCAGATAGCTGGCGTCGAACAGAATGTCGCGTACCTGTTCGCGTCGGCTCAGGCCGTTGATGCGCTGGATAAAATCGACGTTGTTCGGCAGCCAGGGCGCCGAAGCGCGCACCGTCTGCTGATAGCGATCCACCGCGCCCAGCGTGGCCGAATCCTCGAACGCCATCGGCAGCCAGACGGTGCGCGTCGGCACCTTCAGGCGGCTGACGTCCCCCAGCGCCCGTTCGCGCGCCAGCAGGCGCTGCAGCAGGTCGACCTGGCTAATCTGTCGGCTGTCGTAGCGGATCTGCAGCGAACGCACGCCCGGCGCCAGCTCTGCCACGCCCGGTATCGCCTCCTCTCGCAGCGACTGCATCAGCAGATGGATGCGCAGCCGCAGCGCCAGATCGAGCACGTTGTCGCCGTACTCCATCAGAATGTAACCGTCCCCCGCCTGGCGATACGCCACCGCCGGGCGCCCTTCCGCCGCCGGCAGCGCCGCCAGCACCGCGGCGGAAACGGTCTCCGCCGGGGCCAGATCCGGCGGCGGCAGGGTGATGGCCTTCACCGCCGCCAGCGCTTCGATGCTGCCAAGCTGCGCCTGCTCCAGCGACTGCGCCTGGCGAAAGCCGATCGGATGGAACCGGATGCGGTCGCCCGGCTTCACCTGCCCCACTTTCCACAGCTCGGCCTTGGCGATGGTCACCGGGCAGACGAAGCCGCCGAGGCTGGGCCCGTCGCGGGTCAGGATCACCGGGAAATCGCCGGTGAAGTTGATTGCACCGATGGCGTACTCGCAGTCGTGCACGTTGGAAGGATGCAAACCGGCTTCGCCGCCGTCCTCCCGCGCCCATTCGGGCTTCGGCCCCGCCAGGCGCACGCCGAGGCGGTTGGAGTTGTAATGCACCTGCCAGTCGGTGGCGAAGAAGGCCTCTATTGATTCGGCAGTGAAAAAGTCCGGCGCGCCGTGCGGACCGTACAGCACGCCGATGTGCCACTGGTCGCCGTAGTACGGGATCAGGCTGTCGTCCATCGCCTGCGGCGCGGCGATCGGCGCCGGCGTGGTGCTGGCAGCCAGCGCCGGTTGAGCGATCGCCAGCATGTCCGCCACGCGCAGGGTGCGCCCGGCATGCCCGCCGAACTGGCCCAGCGCAAAGGTGGAACGGCTGCCGAGATACACCGGCACGTCAAAGCCGTTGCGTACCGCCAGATAGGTGCGGCAGCCGTGCGTGGCGCGCCCCAGCGTCAGCACCTGCCCGGCCCGCACCGCGATCGGCCGCCAGTAAGCGACCGCTTCGCCGTCCAAATCGGCCGGGCAGCTGGCACCCGTCAGCGCGATGGTGGCGTCGCAGTGAAAGCGCAACGTCGGCCCCTGCAGGGTAAACTCGAGCCCGGCGGCCGCCGGGTGGTTGCCGACGATGCGGTTGGCCAGCCGGAACGCGAAGTCGTCCATCGGGCCGGACGGCGGCACGCCGATGTCCCAATAGCCGAGGCGGCCGGGATAATCCTGCACGCTGCTGTAGGTGCCGGGTTGCAGCACTTCGAGGCAGTGCGGCTGGAAACGCACATCGTCCAGCAGGCGCGTCCAAACGTCGCCGCGCTGAAATTGCGGCGTGGCGATCACCTGCCGCAGATAGTCGAGGTTGGTGGCGATGCCGTGCAAACGGGTCGCCGCCAGCGCCACGCGCAGTTTTTCCAGCGCCTGCGCCCGATCCGCGCCGTGCACGATCAGCTTGGCGATCATCGGGTCGTAAAACGCCGAGACTTCGCTGCCGGTCGCCACCCAACCGTCGAGGCGCACGTCGGCGGGGAAATGCACCTCGGTCAGCACGCCGGGGCTGGGCTGGAAGTTTTTCAGCGGATCTTCGGCGTAGAGGCGCACTTCGATCGCCACACCCTGCGGCGCGCGTTGCAGCGCCGCCCAATCCAGCGCGTCGCCCGCCGCCACCTGCAGCATGCATGCGATCAGATCCAGGCCGGTGACCATCTCGGTGATCGGGTGCTCGACCTGTAAGCGGGTGTTCACTTCCAGGAAGTAAAACTCGTCGCGCGCGGCGTCGTAAATGAATTCCACGGTGCCGGCGCTGCGGTAATTCACCGACTCGCCCAGCGCCACCGCCGCCCGATGCAGCGCCTGGCGGGTCGCCGCCGGCAGGTGTGGCGCCGGGGTTTCTTCCACCACCTTTTGGTTGCGGCGCTGCAGCGAGCAATCGCGCTCGCCGAGCGCTACCACCCGCCCCTGGCCGTCGCCGAAAATCTGCACCTCGACGTGGCGCGCGCGATCGACGAAGCGTTCGATAAAGGCGCCGGCGTCGCGGAAGAACTGTTCTCCCAGCCGTTTGACGCTGTCGTACGCGTCGCGCAGCGCCGCCTCGTCGTCACAGCGCGTCAGGCCGATGCCGCCACCGCCGGCGGTGCTTTTCAGCATCACCGGGTAGCCGATGCGCGCGGCGCCGGTAACCGCCTGCTCAACGCTCTCCAGCAAGCCGGTGCCCGGCGTCATCGGCACCCCGGCCAACGCCGCCAGCTCGCGCGCCCGGTGCTTGAGGCCGAACTCGCGGATCTGCGCCGCCGTCGGGCCGATAAAGGCGATGCCCGCCGCCTCGCAGGCTTCGGCAAACTCGGCGCTCTCGGACAAAAAGCCGTAACCGGGGTAGATCGCCTGCGCGCCGGTGGCGGTGGCGGCCGCAAGGATCTTGTCGATGCGCAGGTAGCTGTCGGCGGCCTTGTCGCCGCCGAGCGCCACTGCCTTGTCGGCTTCGGTGACGTGCGGCGCATTGCGGTCGGCGTCGGAATAAACCGCCACGCTGGTGACGCCCAGGCGTTTCAGGGTGCGAATGGCGCGGCAGGCGATTTCGCCGCGGTTAGCGATCAGTACGGTATTAAACATGTTCGTGCCCCTTAAGGCTGGCGAGATAGTCGCGCCAGCCGCCAAACTCAGTGATATCCGTGGCGCCTTCCAGCGCCCAGGCTTCGCAGATAAACCCCTTCACCCGCCGGCCGTCCGCCAGCAGCAGCGTGCCGATGCCCAAGGGCGCCGGGATTTCCGCCACAAACTCGCCGAAACGGGCCAGCGGGATGTCCCACAGCTCAAGACGGATCGCCGCTCCCTGCGCCACGCGCGCCAGCCCCGGCTTCGGCGGCTCGGTATCGGCCAGCGCGTAGAGGCGGTAACAGGGGGCGGTGACGGTTTGCTCCACCCGCACCGCGTCGCGCTGCGTCAGCTGGACGTTGAGCGGCATACCGCTGAGGTGAGCGCCCACTACCGCCAGACGCACGTGTCCCGAAGACGACGCCGGCGCGGGCTGCGGCGGCAATGCCCGGCCGGTAGCCCCGAGCGGTAAGGCGCTTTGCCGTTGCCAGCGCAGGCCAAACGCCGCCAGCGCCCGGTCATGCCAGGCGGGCGCAATCAGGGTGATGCCCGCCGGCAGCCCGTCTTCGCGCAGCGGCCCCGGCAACGCCAGCGCGCTCAGATCGGCCAGGTTGGTGAAATTGGTGTAAGTGCCGAACTGCGAATTGAACAGCACCGGCTCCTGCGCCATCTCCGCCAGGGTGCGGATAGTGGGCGCGGTCGGCACCACCAGCGCGTCGAACGGCACCAGCCGCTGAGCAATTTGCCGCGTCAGCTCGGCGCGCAGGTATTCCGCCTTGTAGGCGTCGCAGGCGCTGTAGCTCAGGCCGTTGCCGACGATGCCGCGCACCACCGGGTCGATAGCCTGCGGGCTCGCTTCCAGCACCTGCTCAATCGCCACGGTGCGCTCCGCCACCCAGGGGCCGTAATACAGCTGTTCCGCCAGGGTGCGAAACGGCGCGAAATCGAGGGGTTCCAGCGTGGCGCCGCCCGCCTGCAGCTGCGCCAGCGCGCGGTGAAACGCCCGCTCAGCCTGAACGTCACCGAAAAACTCCAGTTGGGCGGGGATGGCGAAACGCGGCGCGGCGGGAATATCCGCCGGCGCGGTATGCGGATCGGGGCGGGAATACGGATCTGCCGCGTCAAAGCCGCTCGCCAGTTCCGCCACCTGCGCCGCATCGGCCACCGTCAGCGCGAAGACCGACACCGTATCGTTCAACCGGCAGGCCGGCACCACGCCGCGGTTGGACAACCGGCCCTTGGTCGGCTTCAGCCCGACGATGTTGTTGAACCCGGCGGGCACGCGCCCCGAACCGGCGGTGTCGGTGCCCAGCGCGAACGGCACCAGGCCGCGCGCCACCACCGAGGCGGAGCCGGAGCTGGAACCGCCGCTGACGTAGCGGCTGTCGAAGCTGTTGACCACCGCGCCATAAGGTGAGCGGGTGCCCACCAACCCGGTAGCGAACTGGTCGAGGTTGGTTTTACCGAGGGCGATCGCCCCGGCGGCGCGCAGGTTGGCGACCGCGGTAGCGTCCGCCGCAGCCTGATAGGTGAACGCCGGGCAGGCGGCGCTGGTTGGCCAGCCGCCGACGTCGATATTGTCTTTGATGGCGAAGGGCACGCCGAACAGCGGCAGGCGGCTGAGATCGCCGTCGACCGCCGCCAGCAACTGCGCCAGCTGCCGATACTGCTGCTCGCGCTGCGCCGGCGTGGCGAGATACAGCCAGGCGTTATCGTCCGGGTTCAGCCCGGCGAGCAGCGTTTCGATCGTCGCGCTGACGCAGGCGAGGCGCTCACCCGCCGGACGGGTTTGATAATGGTGCTGCCATTCACTGAGGGTAAAACCGCACGTTTCAACAGGGTCGCTCATCGGCTGAATTCCATCTGGTACACAAGATGGGATTCAACAGAGCAACCGGCGTGCCAATTTTTAATCTCATGATTTCAATAAATTATAATTAAAACTTATGACGGCGAGAGTGAACGGCCTGCACCAGCGGCGCGCAGCGGGAGAACAAAAAGAGTGCAATAGGGGATGATGCAGAGGAAAATCGGGGCGACGATACTCGCCGCCCCGGGAGGCCGATGGGGATCAATCCTTGATGCGTTTCAAACCGACCGGCGTAATGCAGTAGGTCTGTTGCTTGCCCTTCTCCGCCAGCCGCACATGCTGCATCTCGTTGACGATCGTCAGACGGTTGTCCGGCTCTTCATGCCGCAGATGGATCACCTCACCGCCGTAGCCTGACAGCGGCAGCACCCAGGTTTTAGCCTGTTGATTTTGGCTGCCGATGACGTCGTAGCTGAGCAAGGTATTACCGTCCGCATCCGTCACGCTGAGGAAGGCGTAGCTGTCGGCAAAGTAGTGGTGAGCAATCCCCGCCGCCAGCGTCACGGTCACGGTTTTCTTCACCAGATCGACGGCGCAGGTCAGAAACTGGCGATCGCCAATCCCTTTGCCGGCCACGGTAAACGCATTGCCGACGTTAGCGCCCGGCGGCGTATTGTCGACCGGCAGGCAATCCCGATAGGTCGCCAACAGCGGCTCGCGCTGCGGCTCGGCAAAGGCGCCGATCGCCAGATAAATATCATCCTTGAACGACGACGATGGCGCGTAGTAGGCCGGCAGCAGCCGGCGCAAACGCTGCGCCGCCTGTTCCAGGCGCATCAGCAGCGCCTGCTCGGGATCGCCGGGCAACGCCGGGTTTTTCAGCCCGCTGGTTTCGATACGCAGCACGTTGGTTTTGTTTTTGTTATCGATGACGCCGGCCGCCGCCGGATTCAAACGCACCCGGCTCGGCTCCACATGATAAATCTCGATGTCATCACCCTCGGCAAACGGCAGCTCGTCATGACTTAACGTAGCCTGAGTGCCCTGAACCTCTTTGCTGAACCGCACCGCACCCTGCCGATCGCGTAGCGTCACCCGGGCATAGGTTTCACCTGGGAAGTAGGCGTGCGGCGTGGTGCTGGTCACGTCAACCACCACCGCCCCTTTGGCGCGATCGACGACCACGGTGGCGAAGACCGCATCGCTCAGGCCCAACAGATTGATCTCCTGCGACACGATCGGCGAAGCGGCTTTGCGCTCGAAGCGAAGCGTCACCGCGCTTTTCCCCTGTTTCACCGTCAGGTAACCCGCCGTCGGCCGGTATTTGCGATCTTTACCGGTCGGCAACCGCAGGGTGTACACGCCGATCGGCAACGCAGCCAGGGCCAGGGTCGGCGCGTCGATACGGACCTTGTGGGCATAGCGCGCCCCTTCCATCAGCACAAGCTCCTCACCGTAGATCTGCGCAAAGTCATCGATATCCAGACTCAGGGCGACATCGCCTTTCAGGCCGCTCGCCTTGAGCTGAGAGGAATCGACCAGGCGCAGGGAGGAATCCAGCTTCAGCTGTGCCTGCACCGCCGGCAAACTCTGCGCATCCACCAGTTGATACAGCGGGTATACCGCCTTGGCGTGACTGTACGCGTTGAGATCGCGCTGCGTTTGGGTGATCACGCCGCCGGTCAGCTCGACGAACGGCGTCACGTCGATTTGCTCGCCGGCCGCGGCGAAGCTTGCCGACAGCAGGTCCAGCAAGGCATGTTCGGACGGCACGAAGCCCGGCGTATTGCAGCTTTGGCGATACTGCTGGTTAAAGTGCGTGAAGGCGTTCTTGCCTGCCTTGTCGACCATCAGCATCGCGAAGAACAGCTTGGAGCGCAGATCCCACTGGTTGAGCGGCGTGCCCTGAGCGATCAGATCGACAATTTTCTTCTCGACGCCGGCCACGTTGCCGTAGTTATACAGCCACCCTTCCTGGTATTTGCGCTCTCCCAGCATCACGTCCTGATAGCAAGCGGCGTAAATATTGTTCCACATCTCACCGGTGGAGAAATATTTGTCGCCCATAAAGTGCCCCTGATAGCCGTGCGCGATCTCATGCAGGCTGCCCCAGTTGCTGTCTTTCGGCGTCAGCCAGAAGCTGCTGACCGAGTTGCTGGTTTCCGCCGTCCAGCGGCCGCCGTAATACGCGGCGCCGGCGCCGTGTTTATCGGCCTTCATAAAATAGCGGTTGCGAATATTGCGATCGGATTCGTGTTCAGCCTCGAACGAGACGCCGGTCAGCGCATTGTAGAAGGTGAAAATGCGGTCATAGTAGGCGATCAGCCCGTCGATGTTTTTCGCCTCGCCCAGCGACTTCAGCGCCGGTTTACTGATTTTCGGCACCAGCAACACCGCGTATTCCGCATCGACCAGCGCAAACTCGGCGTCCCGATCGTCCCAGCGGGCGAAGAATGCGGCTTCGTTTTCGCCGCGGCGATAAACCGGCAGCGCTTTCGCCGTGTCCGGATACTCGAACTCCAGCGCCGGTTCGCCCTGCCCGTACGGCGTATCGATAAACGGCACCGAGACGGCATTGACCTGGGCCTCGACCCAGCTCGCGCCGACGCTGAATTCAGCCTCCGTTTTGCTGTCGTCATTCAGCAAGCGCAGCGTGAGCTTGCCGGTAAACGCCGCGTTGGTCTGCCGCACTCGCAGCACCTGCCCGGCGGCGAGAATGATGCCCAGGTGCTGGCGATCGTGATCGATACCTTTGCTCATGCCTGCCGCATCCAGCCAGACCGGCCGGGTCAACGTGTAAAGTGATTGGGTTTTCGTGATGGTTGGCATCCTGCTTTCCTCATGGTTTGGGTGATTGAATTGACCATGAGAAAGTAACCGGGGGGCGGCCCGCCCACCATCGATGGTGGATGGCTGAGGGCCTGTACAACAACGGCGGGCGGGAGAGCGGCAATAAAAAAGGCGCAACCTTGCGATTGCGCCTGAGGCTCGGTGAACGCTGCGCGTTACTCGCCGCGAACGCGCTGCGCCAACCCTTTGAGGAAGTAGCGCAGCATCTGATCGCCGCATGGGCGGTAGTTCTTGGTGCCTTCTTTGCGGAACAGCGCGCTCAGCTCCGGCTTGGAGATGCGGAAGTCCACTGCGGTGAAGATCTGGTGCATGTCGGTGTCTTTCAGCTCGAACGCCACGCGCAGCTTTTTCAGCACCAGGTTATTGGTGATCGGCAGCTCAACCGCCGGCGCCGGGAACTTGTCGTCCTTGCCGCGCTTGAAGAACACCAGGCCGTTGAGGAAGTGCGCCATCACTTCGTCCGGGCACTTCTCGTAGCCCGGCTCGCCTTCTTTGATCACGTAAGCGTCCATCGCCGACACCGCCACCTCGAAATCGTCCAGTTTGATAATCTCGACCATTTTGGCGTTGTTAATGCTCAGCATATAGCGCACGCTGCGCAGCACGTCGTTGTTCATCATGGGATTGCATTGCCTTTACTTGTCTAACGGGGACGTGCGCACATTGCGAAACGAAATGACTGCCACACACCTTGAATGTGCGGCAGTATAGGGATCGGCAAGGGGTTTCTCAATCGATTTGGCTTTTTTGCTGATACAGCGGGATGTCTTCGCCGATGATGTACTTGTTGCGCAGCATCGACGAGACCTTATCCATGATCATCACCACCACCACCAGAATCAGGGTGATGAACATCACCACGTCCCAGTTCCACAGCCGCATGTTTTCCGCGTACACCAGGCCGATGCCGCCGGCGCCGACGAAGCCCAGCACCGCCGCAGAGCGGGTGTTAGACTCGATCTGGTACAGGCTGAGCGCCAGGAAGGTGGGGAACGATTGGGTGAAGATGCCGTAGCGGTGCTTCTGCAACCCGTTGGCGCCCACCGCCGTCAGGCCGCGGCTGGGGGACTTGTCCACCGCCTCGTGCCCTTCGGCGTACAGTTTGCCCAGCAGCCCGACGTCCTGCATCACGATCGCCAACACCCCGGCCAGCGGCCCCATGCCGACGGCGCGCACGAAGATCAGCCCCCAGATCGCCATGTCGATACCGCGCAGCACGTCCAGCAAGCGGCGCACCAGCACGGAGATCGGCCGCAGCAGCGGCGTCGACATCACGTTGCGCGCGGCGAAGAACGACAGCGGCAGCGCGATCAGCGACGCGGTGATGGTGCCGGCGAACACGATGGCGATGGTGATGCCGATCTGCTGAAAGTAGTACATGAACGGCCAGTTGACGAAGTCGTGCCAGACGAACATGCGCAGGAAATAGCGCCCCAGCTGCTGGCAGCCGTTGATAAACTGCGGCCAGGTAATGCCGAAGACCAGGAAGAAGAACACATAGTACAGCACGATCGCCAGCGCGATCAGGCCGACGGTGCGCAGGTAGCGCCCCTGCTGCGCGAAGATCGCAGGATGCTGTTGTTTCAACTGGCGCAGCGTTTCCGCCGACGCCGGAGTGCCCGCTATCATTTTGCCCCCTCCACCACGCGCTTACGCAGCTCGCCCGACACGTAGTCGAGCACGGAAACCACCACGATGATCAACAGCAGCGTCATGCTGACCTGATCGTAGCGGTCGAGTTTAATGTTGGTCATCAGCTCCTGGCCGATGCCGCCCGCGCCCACCAGCCCCAAAATGGTCGACTGACGGAAGTTGATCTCCAGCCGCATGAAGCTGTAGGAGAGAAACACCGGCTTCACCTGCGGCCACAGGCCGAAGCGCATGCGCTGCAGCGGCGTGGCGCCGCAGGCCGCCAGCCCGCGCACCGGTTTGTTGGAGGCGGTTTCGATCGATTCGTAGAACAGCTTGGTCAGGCTGCCGATGGTGTGCAGCGCCAGCGCCAGGAAGCCGGGAATGGCGCCGATGCCGAACGCCATCACGAACATCACCGCCCACGCCAGCTCCGGCATGGTGCGCAAAAACGCCACCAGCGTGCGGATCGCCAGCCGCACCGAGGCCGGGGTATAGGTGTTGCCGGCCGCCAGAAACGCCAGCACGGTCGCCACCAGCACCGAGAAAATGGTCGCCGCCAGCGCCAACTGCAGGGTCTCCCAGATCAGCGGCAGCTGGATATTCAGGCGGTAACCCCAGTAGGCCAGCGAGCCCTCGGTGCGCCCGTCGGCGAACAGTAAATGCCAATGCAGCGTCGGAATGGTTTCGGCCAGGTAGTCGAAGAAGTGCGGAATAGATACCCAGACGGTGTGCAGGTTGAACTCGGCGAGGTTGCCGGCGCCCAGGTACAGCACCACCAGCCCGAGCGACCACAGCAGCGCTTCGCGCTTTTGCTTGCTGCGGATCCGTTGGTAATAGTGTGCGAAATCGGTATTCAAAAGAGGTCTTCCATCTTTATGGAACAAGGGGTTCAGCACGCTGAACCCCTTCATTCGGACGGCCGAGGCAGCCGGGAATTAACGGTCGCCTTTGGTCAGCTCGCGCTTCATATCGATGATGTTCTGGTATTCCGCCAGGGTGGTGTCGCCGATGTGCTGTTTGCCGCCCATCGCTTTGATAAAGCACTGGTGATCGTCTTTATCCAGCTTCTTGATCGCGGTGACCACTTTGGCCTTGAAGTCGGCCGGCAGCGAGTTGCTCACAAGGATCGGGCCGTTCGGGATCAGCGGCGACTGCCAGATGATGCGGATCTGTTTCATCAGGTCAGGGTGATCCATGCGGATCATGCGGGTGAACGCGCCGCTGGTGTAGCCGGTGTTGTAGTCGCCGATCATCGACGCCCAGGTCACCGCGCCTTCGAACTGGCCGTTCAACACGCCGAGAATGTCCTGCTCGTGGCCGCCGGAGAAGGTGACGCTGGAGAAGGTGTTGTTGTATTTGTTGTCGACCGTGCCGCCGAACAGCTTTTTAAACGCCTGGTTCGGGATCAGGAAGCCGGAGGTGGAATCCGGATCGGCGAAGCCGATGGCCTTGCCTTTCAGGTCTTCCAGTTTCTGGTACGGGCTACCGGCCTTCACCACCACCACCGAGTGGTAGCCGCGCGACTGGTCGACGTCGTCGACCGCGATGCCGACGATGTCCACCGCTTTCGGATCCTTGATGTAGACCGAAGCGAACGACGACGGCGACATGCTCAGCACCAGGTCAATCTTGCCGCCCAGCAGGCCCTGGATCACGCCGGAATAGTCGGACGAGTTGCGCAGCTTGGTATCGACGTTCAGCTCTTTATCCAGAAACTGCTTCACGCACTGGTTATCGCCGATCTGCTGGGTGGCGTTCTGGCCGCCGAGAATGCCCAGGTTCAGCTCTTTCGGCGCATCCGCTGCGGCAGCATTAAATACCATCATCGCGCCGGCCATCAGGGTGGTCAGACTCAATACTTTTTTCATTAGGTGTGCCTTGTGTGTAAAGGGTAAAGGTCAAAAGTGCTTCAATGGATCTGATTGGCTTCTTCGCCATACAGCTGGTGCAGGATCCGTTCGTTCAGTTGCGAAGGATGCCCGTCAAACACGATCTTCCCGTGGGCAATGCCGATCACCCGCGAGCAATACTCTTTCACCAGTTCGACCGAGTGCAGGTTCACCATCACCGCGATGCCGTCTTCGCTGATTTTCTGCAGCGCGTCCATGATGCGGCGGGTGTTTTTCGGATCGAGCGACGCGACCGGCTCATCGGCCAGCAGGATTTGCGGGTTTTGCATCAGCGCGCGGCAGATGGCGACGCGCTGCATTTGGCCGCCGGAGAGGTTCTCGGCGCGCTGCAGCGCGTGCGGCAGCATGTTGAGCCACTGCAACAGCTCGATGGCGCGAGCGCGGTCGGCGTCATCGAACAGTTTGAAGAAGGATTTCAGAGTGGACGTATGACTCAGACGGCCCAGCAGCACGTTGGTCATCACGTCCAGCCGCGGCACCAGGCAGAAGTCCTGGAAGATCATGCCGCAGCGCGCGCGCCACTGGCGCATCTGGCGGCCGGCCAGCTGAGCGATATCCTGCGCCGCACCATCGTCTTCGAAGTGCAGCATCTCGCCGCAGCTGGAAGGAATGGTGCCGTTCAGGGTGTGCAGCAGCGTGGACTTGCCCGCGCCGGAACGGCCGATCACCGCCACGAATTCGCCGGCGTGCAGATCGAAATTGATGTCATCCAGCACGCGCTGCTGCGCTTTGTAGGCCTTGCCGAGTCCCTTTACCGATAAAACTTTGCGGGATGCGGCGGCGTGCTGCCCTGGAAAGTCGTGCTGTGCCAATTTTAACAGTGCCTGAGCCATATGATTTCTCTGGTTTCAGTGGCTAATCATTATGGGCACCTATTAACGGATAAGTTTATGACAGTGGGATGATCGTTTTATGGCCGGGGCGTGACGCGTGCCGCCCCGGCGTTCGCCTCACGCCAGGGTGAAGAAGTCCAGCCCCAGCGCCGTCTTGACCTGTTGCAGCGTCTGTTGGCTGACCTGATGCGCGCGGCGGGTGCCGTGCTGCAGGATGCGCGTCAGCTCGCCTTTATCGGCGATGAATTCGGCGCGACGGGTGCGGATCGGCTCAAGCAAGCTCTGCAGGCAATCCTCCAGCAGCCGTTTGATTTTCACGTCCCCCAACCCGCCGCGCCGATAGTGCGCCTTCAGATCCGCCACCAGTGCGGCGTCTTCGCAGAAGGCGTCCAGGTAGGTGAACACCATGTTGCCTTCCACCCGACCGGGATCGCTGACGTTGAGATGGCCGGGGTCGGTGAACATGCTCATCACCGCCTTGTGCACCTCGTCGGCGCCGGCGCCAAGCTGAATAGCGTTGCCGCGCGATTTCGACATCTTGCCCTGCCCGTCCAGCCCCGGCAGACGCCCGACGTTGCTCAACAGCGGCTGGCACTCCGTTAATATCGGTTGGCCGACGATGTGGTTGAAACGCCGCACGATCTCATTGGTTTGCTCCAGCATCGGCAGCTGATCCTCGCCGACCGGCACGTGGGTGGCGCCAAAGGCGGTGATGTCCGCCGCCTGGCTGACCGGATAAATCAAAAAACCGGCCGGCAGGCTGCGGGCGAAATCCTTCTCGGCGATTTCGTTTTTCACCGTCGGGTTGCGCTCCAGCCGCGCCACGCTGACCAGATTGAGGTAGTACATCGTCAGCTCGGCCAACGCCGGCAGCGCTGACTGCAGGCAGATCGTGGTCTTGTGCGGATCGATGCCCACCGCCAGATAGTCGGCCACGACGTTGAGCACGTTGGCGCTGATTTTTTGCGGGTTGTTGCCGTTGTCGGTCAGGCCCTGCAGATCCGCCACCATCACCGTTTGGTTATGCTGGTGCTGCAGTTCGACGCGCTGACGCAGCGAGCCGACGAAGTGGCCTAAATGCAGTGGGCCGGTGGCGCGATCGCCGGTAAGAATGGTGTAGCTCATGACAGTGCTCCTGAAGGTCTGTAGACCGCCGGATCAACGCCACAAAAAATAATGCCGCCAAACCGGCGGCATTAAAAAGAGATGTGAATACTCGTGCCGCCTCAGAAGAGGCGCCACCATGACTGATTGTGGGTGGAGTGCATCGATATATTCATGCCATCAAGGTATACCCGCAGCGGCAGCGCGTCAATAGCCCGCCGCCGGCGCGTAAGACGGCGTTACACTCCGGCATTTGCGTTCCTGGCCTGGCGCGCTAGGGTAAAACCTTCAACCTGAAAAAGGAGCGCATGATGAAGATCGGATTTGCCGGACTGGGTGGGATGGGCAGCGCCATGGCGGCCAACCTGTTGCAGGCGGGCTTCGCCTTAACGGTATGGAACCGCTCGCCGCAGGCGGCGCAGCCGCTGGTGAGCGCCGGCGCGCAGCAGGCCGAACGGCCGGAGCAGCTGGCCGATGCCGACGTGCTGATCACCATGCTGGCCGACGATGCCGCCACGCAACAGGTGGTGGTCGACAGCGGGTTGCTGCAACGGATGAAACCGGGCGCGCTGCATATCAACATGGCGACCATCTCGGTCGAACTCGCCCAGCGTTTGACGGCGCTGCATGCGGAACACGGCATCGGCTATCTCGCCGCGCCGGTGCTGGGACGGGTCGACGTGGCCGCCGCCGGCAAGCTGAATATTCTGGCGGCCGGCGATAGCGAGCTACTGAAGCAAGCGCAGCCGCTGTTCGATGCCCTCGGCCAGAAAACCTGGCACTTCGGCGCCGATCCGGCGCAGGCCAACGTCGTCAAGATCGCCACCAACTTTACGCTGGCCAGCGCCATTGAAGCGATGGCGGAAGGCAGCGCGCTGGTGCGCAACTACGGCGTGTCCGGCGCCGACTACCTGCAGATGCTAAGTAGCACCGTCTTCGCCGCCCCGGCCTATCAGGGCTATGGCGCGCTGATCGCCGCCGAGAAGTATTCCCCCGCCGGATTCCGGCTGGCGCTGGGGCTGAAGGACGTCGGGCTGGCGCTGGCCGCCGGGGCCGAAAGCCATACGCCGATGCCGTTCGCCGGGGTGCTGAAAGACAACTTCCTCGACGCGATGGCGCAGGGGGATGCGGATCTGGACTGGGCCGCGCTGGCCAAGGTGGCGGCGCGGCGGGCGGGCCTGAAATAACGAACGGGGGCCTCGGCCCCCGTTTTTCCGTTCTCAGAACACGATGTCTGCCGCGGGAACGGCGCGGATCGGCACGCCGAAGCTTTCGATATTCGACAGCGTCTCGTTATGGTGGGTGCGGATCAGCAGACCGTCGGCATAGGGTTTGTCGTGGCAGGTGTGGGCATCCGCCGCCAGCGTCACCGGATAACCGTGCGCCGCCGCGCTGCGCACCGTGGTGTCGATGCAAAACGGCGTGGAGTAGCCGCAAACCACCAGCTGCGATACACCGTTGGCGATCAGTAACGCGCCCAGTGAGGTGCGCAGGAACGAGTCCGGCGTGGTTTTATCCACCCGGTGATCGCCCGGCGCCACCTTCAGCGCCGCGAGCACTTGCCAGGCGGCGCTGCCGTGCCGCAACTCGTCGTCCGGCGTGTGGTGCTGAATGACGACAACCGGCACGCCCACCCGGCGGGCGCGCTCGCTCAGCTGATTGATGCGCGCAACGGTGCCCGCGGCATCCGCCGGCGGCGGCGTAAACAATCCTTCCTGCACATCGATAATCAACAGCGCGGTGGTCATGGCGGCTCCCGAAGAGAAGATAAGTGGCGTCAGCACACCGGCTGGCGCGGGCGGAAAATATGGTCGACGCCCTGCTCCCGCAGCCGATTCACCAGATCGTGCCCGCCGTTCGGCGTGGCGTGCGCCAGCTGCCGCTCGGCGGTAAACACCGGGCTGGCCCAGAACAGGTTCACCGGATCGCCGTACTGCTGCGGCAGAGCCAGGTGCGCACTATGCGGATAGAAGGACGACGATAAAATATAACCCTCGTAGCCCAGCGGCGCCACGTCCGACTCCAGCGTATGCCCTTCGCCGATCCAGGTCAGCCGCGCCCACGGCGCGTGCGCGAAACCGGCCAGCGCACTGGCCATCTGCACCGCGTTGTCTTCGGTCATGTATTGACTGTCGATGGCGATCGCCATCTCCATGCGGCGATAGCGCGAAGCCTCGTCGTTGAACAGGATCTCCACCCACGGCATCGGCCGGATGCTCACCCCCATGGTGAGGAAGTAATAGATGCCGTCGCGCTCGTGCTGGGTGATGGCCATCGGTGGCCACTTGCCCTGATCGATGGCGTAGTACTTCACCGAAGGGCCGAAATGCGGCTCATAGCGCGCCTGAAAATCGCGCTGCATCTTCGGCCACGGATTGCCCTCTTCACGCTGCCAGCTGCGCCAGAATTGGCGGGTGCTTTCCGCCTGCGCATACTGGGTGTTGGTCGAGGCCGAGCCGAGCGGATAGGCCAACGGGCTCTCCTTGATGCAGCTGGCCGAATAGCACACCGAATGGTCGATATACAGGCTCCAGCCGGGGATCACCGCCAGCAGTTGGCCGTAATACCACAGGGCCGCGCCGTCGTCGCTTTCGCTCCATACCACCATCAGCCCTTCCGGGTTCAGCGGCGCTTCGCCTTCCAGGTTGCGGCAATACTCCGCCGCCAGCATCGGCGGCTGCCCTTGTTCCAGCGCGGCGCGATCTTCCTGCAGCGGCGCGGCGGCCAGGTTGCGCAGCCAGCAGGCGCGAACCTGATAGCGATCGCTGTAGGCTTCGGCGGGATAGATATAAAAATAGGCTGCCCGGTGATCTTGCTGAACCACCGCAACCAGCGTCTGGTTCTCATTGCTGACTTCAGCAAGTACGTATGACTCGTTCATATCACCTCAATAGGGTCAGGGCGCGGCAGAATCGGCTGCGCGCCAAAAATGGAATGTGGCTTTGCCCCCAAGTGTAAAACGCATTACTGGCCGGATCACCCGTAAAAGTCTCAAAAGCGGCCGTAAACGAAGATAAACAAAGGTTAATTATAGCGGCTGTGGCTCATGACGGCTGAGTGATGCGCCGGACCGCGCGCTGATAGGAGCCGTTGCGCATCGACGCGCCCAGCACCTTGCCGAGGCCTGCGGCGCCCGTTCGCACCAGCCGCCGCCGCAGCGCGCCCGGATGAAAACCGAACTGCCGCTGCGCCCAGTCTGGCAACAGATCGATACCCGCCTGCATCACCACCCCGCCGAGCGGGCGCGCCAATGCGCTCGGCGCCGGCGCCTTCAGCAGAATGCGCGCCACCTCTTGCGTGCGTTCATCGCAGACCAGCTGCGGCCGCATCGCCTGCAGGTACTCTTCGACCTCCGCGCAGGACTGAGGAATTGCGGTCGCCCCCAGCGCGGCGGCCACGCGCGCCGCTTCGCGGTAGTATTGATCCTGCAAATCGCGGGAAAGATGGGGGTTGCGGTAGCGCAGGTGGCTGGCCAGAAAACGGCTGCTCTCCGCGACGTGTACCCAGGTCAGCAGCGCCGGATCGCTGGCGGCATAAGGCGTGCCGTCGCTGCCGACGCCGGTCACCCGCAGATGGATGGCTTTGACTTTGGCAATCAGCCGCTCCGCCTCGGCGGTCGGGCCGAAGGTGGTGACCGACACGAACTGGCTGGTGCGGCGCAGGCGGCCAATCATATCTTCGCGGAAGTTGGAGTGATCCCACACCCCGGCCAGCGCCAGCGGGTGCAACATCTGCAGCAGCAAGGCGCTGACGCCGCCGCACAGCATCGGGGTGAAATCGCGGTGAACCTGCCAGATGACCGACTGCGGGCCGAACAAGCCCGGATCGCCCGGTGGGTTCTCAAAATCGACGCCCCCGAGCGCCAGCCCGGTCAGGCTGAGCACCTGTTTTTCTATCGCTGCGCGTACCGCTTCCATCCTGCTGCCCTCTCGCTCATTCAGCGGCCAGTGTATCACGCGGCGGGCGCCCCATTGCGCCCCGCGGCGGTTGAAAGCATTAACTTACTGAATTACAGTTGTTATACCGCTGGCAGAAAGGCGGGCCTATTCGATCCACTGCAGAGGCGCTTTGCAGGGCGTTAACCCACGTTAATTCGGCACTAACCCCACAAAACCTCTATCTAGTTTTTTTCCTCCAACTTAGATAGCAGAGAGTTCGATGATTACCATCAGAGCACGCGCGGCGGAAGACAACGCGCAATTGGCAGATATCTGGCTGCGTTCGGTGCGCGCCACTCACCATTTTTTAACCGAAGACAACATCGCGCAGCTGTTCCCGTTGGTGCTGAACGACTACCTGCCGGCGGTTAACGTCTGGGTGGCCGAAGAGCGGCCGGGGCATCCCTGCGGCTTTATCGGCCTGAACGGCAACAAGGTGGAGATGCTGTTTATCGACGCCGATCAGCGCGGCAAAGGAGTGGGCAAAGCGCTGCTGACCCACGCGGAAACGCTACACGATGAACTGCAGCTGGACGTGAATGAGCAAAACCCGCAGGCCAGCGGCTTCTATCGCCACTACGGGTTTGTCATCACCGGCCGCTCGCCGCTCGACGGCCAGGGCAACCCGTTCCCGCTGCTGCACATGAAGCTGGACAAACGCTAGCCCTCCCGCCGGCCGCCCTGCGGCCGGTTTTCTCCCCCCTGTTTCACCCGCCGGTTTATATATCAAATCAGAATAAGTAATAGAATTTACATTCTTCCTGTCACTATAAACCCTCGGTAGGATTGCCCGGTATTCACCCGCAACAGAGGTTCCGTCCGCCACTCCCCGCCGGGTTGTGCCCCGCAGAAAAGCCGAACGATCCCTGTCCGGCGCACCGCGCTCTGGACGGAATGCTGTGAAGTATCGATAAGGATCCGCTTCGCTATGATCGTTCTTTCGAACGTTTGCAAAACTTTTGACAGCACACAGGGCCGCGTCGTGGCGGTAGACAACGTCAGTCTGGCGGTAGAGGCCGGGCAAATTTACGGCATCATCGGCTACAGCGGCGCCGGCAAAAGCACGCTCATCCGCCTGCTTAACGGCCTGGAAACGCCCACCAGCGGCCGCATTGAAGTAGGCGGCTTCGATATCGCCCGCGCCAAAGGCAGCCACCTGCGCCAGGCGCGCCTGAAAATCAGCATGGTGTTTCAGCACTTCAACCTGCTGTGGTCGCGCACCGTCAGCCAAAACATCGCTTTTTCCATGCAGATCGCCGGCGTGCCCAAGGCGCAGATTGCGCCGCGCGTGGCGGAACTGATCGCGCTGGTCGGCCTGCAGGGGCGCGAAGACGCCTACCCGTCGCAGCTCAGCGGCGGCCAGAAACAGCGCGTCGGCATCGCCCGCGCGCTGGCCAATAACCCGAGCGTGCTGCTGTGCGACGAGGCCACCTCGGCGCTCGATCCGCAGACCACCGACGCCATTCTCGACCTGCTGCTGGACATCAACCGCCAGCTGAAATTGACCATCGTGCTGATCACCCACGAGATGCACGTGGTGCGCAAAATCTGCCACCGCGTGGCGGTGATGGAAAACGGCCGCATCGTCGAAGAAGGCCCGGTGCTCGACGTGTTCACTCGACCACAGCAGCCGATCACCCGGCAGTTCGTCAAACAGGTGTCGCAGTATGCGGATACCGAAGAGAGCTTCAACCCGCTGCTCACCGCCCATCTGCCGGGGGCGATTTTCAAGCTGACCTTCGTGGGCGTGCAAACCCATCAGGCGGTGATCGCCGAAGTGATCCGGCGCTACGCCCTGACCATCAACATTCTGCACGGCAAGATCAGCCACACCCTCAACGGTTCGTTCGGCGAACTGTACATCCACGCCGAAGGCAACGAACAACAAGTCGCCGACATGCTCAGCCTGCTGCACGAAAGAGACATCGCCGTCGAGGTTATCCAACATGATTGAATCCCTGTTCCCCCACCTGCGTCTGGATCAACTGTGGGACGCCACTTGGGAAACGCTGTACATGACCGGCATCGCCGGTTTGGCCACGTTGGTGCTGGGCATCGTGCTCGGCGTGCTGCTGTTTTTAACTTCGAAGGGCCAGCTGTGGCAGAACCGGGCGGTCTACTCGCTGATCTCCGTGTTGGTCAACGTCTTCCGCTCCATTCCGTTCATCATTCTGATCGTGCTGCTGATCCCGTTCACCAAATCGCTGATCGGCACCATTCTCGGCGCGGACGCGGCCCTGCCGGCGCTGATCGTCGGCGCGGCGCCGTTCTACGCCCGGCTGGTGGAGATCGCGCTACGCGAGGTCGACAAAGGGGTGATCGAGGCGGCGCGCTCGATGGGCGCCAAAAACCGCACCCTGATTTTCCGCGTATTGCTGCCGGAGAGCTCGCCGGCGCTGGTTTCCGGCATCACCGTCACCCTGATCGCGCTGGTGAGCTACACCGCGATGGCCGGGGTGATCGGCGCCGGTGGCCTGGGCAACCTGGCCTATCTGGAAGGGTTCCAACGCAACCACAGTGACGTGACGCTGATGGCGACGCTGACGATTCTGCTGATCGTTTTCGTCATTCAGTTCATCGGCGACACCCTGACAAGAACGCTCGATAAACGTTAATTAACCAAGGAAAACGATGATGAAAAAGCACCTACTGATGTTGGCTTTCGCCTCCGTCGCCACCCTCGCCTCTTTTGGCGCCACGGCAGCGACCAAGCTGGTGGTCGGCGCCTCCAACGTGCCGCACGCCGAGATCCTCGAACAGGCCAAGCCGATACTGGCGAAGGAAGGCATCGATCTGCAGATCAAGCGCTTCCAGGACTACATCCTGCCGAACACCGCGCTGGCCAGCCACGACATCGACGCCAACTACTTCCAGCACGTGCCTTACCTGAACTCGGTGCTGAAAGACCACGCCGACGACAAGAGCTACGACTTCGTCAGCGCCGGCGCGATCCATATTGAGCCTATCGGCATCTACTCGAAGAAGTACAAGAGCCTGAAAGATCTGCCGGAAAACGGCAAAATCATCATGCGCGACGCGGTGGCGGAAGAAGGCCGCATCCTGTCTATTTTTGAACGGGAAGGCGTGATCAAGCTGAAGCCGGGGGTGAGCAAAGTGGACGCGCGCATCAGCGACGTGGTGGAAAACCCGAAACACCTGAAGTTCCAGGCCAACGTTGAGGGCGCGCTGCTGCCGCAAATGTACAACAACGACGAAGGCGACGCGGTGGTGATCAACGCCAACTACGCCATCGACGCCGGGCTGAATCCGACCAAAGATCCGATCGCGGTCGAAAGCGGCGAAAACAACCCGTACGCCAACATCATCACCGTGCACAAGGCCGACGTGAACAAACCGGAGATCGTGGCGCTGGTCAAGGTACTGCACTCCAAACCGATTCAGGACTTTATCCGCGAGAAATACCAGGGCGCGGTGATCCCGGTCAATCAGTAATGGGTTACACGGCCCGGTAAAAGCCGGGCCGGTTGTTACACCTTATTGCCAATCTGGCTGAGCCGCGGCCACACCAGCATCAACGCCTCCAGCAACCGCAGCAGATCGCTCCGGCTTGCCCCTTCACGCGCCTGCACCGACATGCCTTCAATGGTGCAAATCACGTATTTCGCCAGCAGCGCGGTGTCGGTTTTCGCCAGCAGTTCGCCCTGCTGCACCTTGCGATCGAAGCAGGCCTTCAGCGCCGCTTCCTGCGCATGATGCTTCCTGCGCAGCATCTGGGCGACATCATCGGACGCCGACGACAGCGCGGCGGAGGCGCACACCATAAAGCAGCCTGACGGCGTGTCGGGGTCGGTAAACACTTCGGCGGAAGAACGCACGTAGGCTTCGACGATCTCGGCCACCGGCAGATCCTGCTCCAGCATTTGGTTGGCGCAAACCGTATATTTCTGCAGATAGCGCTCCACCGCCGCGCGGAACATCCCTTCTTTGTTGCCGAATTCCGCATACAGCGTTGGCGCCTTGGCGCCGGTCACTTCCACCAGATCGGCCAGCGAGGTAGCTTCATAACCGTGCCGCCAGAACAGATCGAGCGCGCTTTCCAGCGCCCGGTCGCGATCAAATTGTTTCGGTCTGCCACGGCTTTTTTTGCCGCAGACCGTTTCATTGATGCTCATCGTTCCTCTCCTATCCCGCTCCACAGCAGGGTTAGCACAAATAACTTAACGATCATTATAAAAAAATATTGCGCCCTCGTCGAGAACCTATTAGCATTTAGTTATCGATCGTTAAGATAAGTTAGCGAAGCGGATTAAAACCCTCTATTCACCGTTATCGGAAAGGAAATAACATTATGAAAAACTTAAAATTAACCCTAGCAGCTCTCACTCTGGCCAGCGTTTCCTTCGGCAGCTTCGCCGCCGATTTAGTCCAGAGCCAACCGGCTGACCAGCAGAAAGTGGGCGTCATCACCGTCAGCGGCGCATCCGATCTGACCTCGCTGGAAAGCAGCCTGGCAGCCAAAGCCGATCAGGCCGGTGCAAAATCCTTCCGCATCATCGGCGCCGGCGGTAACAACCAGCTGCACGGCACTGCAGAAATCTATCAATAACAACGCATTAAGCCAACGGATTGCCTGTTCTTTTGCTCACAACGCCAGGGCGTAAAAAAAATTAATTAACGAGCATTAAAAAAATACTTGCAATCTGTCAAACCGGCATCTAACATTAAATTATCGATCGTTAATTAATTTAACGACCTTACCAAACAAACATTGTAAAGAACACAGATAGGAAATAAGACTATGAAAAACCTGAAAATGACCATCGCCGCCATCGCACTGGCTTCCGTCTCCTTCGGCAGCTTCGCCGCCGAACTGGTCAACGCTCAACCGGCCGATCTGCAAAAAGCCGGCGTCGTCACCGTCAGCGGTGCGTCCGACCTGAGCAGCCTGGAAAACAAACTGGCGGCCAAAGCCGACGCAGCTGGCGCCAAATCCTTCCAGATCATCGCAACCACCGGCGACAACAAACTGCACGGTACCGCGATCATCTACAATTAATTGCCACACCGGCAATCGCGCAAAAGGGCGGCTCAGGCCGCCTTTTGTTTTATCTGCCCACCAACGCGCCGGTCGGTTTACGGGATCCACCCCAGCAGTCTGAACCACAGATAATCCAGCGGCACCAGCAGCGCAAAGCTGAGCGCGGCCAACAGCAGGCACAGCTTCAACCCTTCACGCGCCGGCACTTTGCCCATCCCCATCGCCACCACGATCGGCGAAGCCTGATACGGCAGCAGCGGCGTGGCGTAACCGATCACCTGGGTCATCAGCACCGTCAGCAGCGGCAAGCCGCTGCCCGCAGACAACGCCTGCGCCAGCGGGGTAAACAGCGCCGGCACGCCGTTGGCGGTCACCACAAAATTCAGCAATGCGGTGATCCCCACCAGCGAACCGAATGCGGTGAACGGTTTGCCGTGCAGATCCGGCATCATCGCCAGCAGCGCACCGCCCAGCCGATCGCCAAGCCCCGAGTGGCTGACCAGCGCGGTCAGCCCCAGGATCCCCGCCACGTAGATGCAGGTGCGCACGTTAACCCCGGCGGCGAACTGCTCGCCGTTGAGAAATCCGATGCGCGGCAACAGGCAAACGCAGGCCGCCGCCAACCCGATCCAGGCGGGAGCGATGCCATGCCAGCTGTCGGTCATCCACAGCAACACCGTGACGCCCAACAGCGCGATCAGCCGCCATTCGGCGGCGCTGAGCGGGGTTTGCGCCGCCTCGGCCGCCACCGGCTGCGGCCGCGCACGGAACAGGCCACAGATGCACAGCGTCAGCAGCGCGCCTTTGGCGATCCCGAGCACCGGGGCGTGCAACAGCAGGTAAGAAAGATAGGCGAAGTGGCTGCCGTAGGCGCTTTCCGCCGCGCCGCTCATCACCAGATTGGGCACGTTGGCCGGCAGGATGCTGGCGGAGAGCTGGAAGGTGCCGAACCCCACCGCCAGCGCCAAACCGATGCGGCCGCGCGAGCCCTCCCCCAAACCGGCGCGATCGGCCAACGCCATGACGATCGGCATCAGCAGCGTAATGCGCCCCATGTTGGAGGGCATGACAAACGCCAGCGCGTAGCTTATCGCCACCACGCCGCCCACCAGGCGGGGCCAGGAGCCGGCCAGGTGCGGCAAGAGCCGGTTGGCCAGGCGATCCGCCAAACCGGTGCTGCGGATGGCGGTGCCCAGCACGAAACCGCTAAGCACCAGCCAGAATGCGGAAGACGCGAAACCGGAAAAGGTCACCGCGGCGGGCGCCAGCTGCAACACCATCACCGCCGCGAAGAACAGCAGCGCGACCAAATACTCCGGCAAGCGGGCGCTGGCCCACAGCGCGATGACCACCAGCGTGACCAGCGCGGACAGCGCCATCGGATCCCCCAACATAGTTTCCTCCCTGATAAAACGTTGTGATTGTTATCAAACGGTTAACAGGGTGGCACAAGGCGCGGGCGCTAACCTTGAAACCGCTCACATATCGTCGTTCTTCAGATTTTTCAGCATGCACACGTTGCAACCGTGATGGCCGGTGTTGCCGCGCCGTTCCGTCAGCAGCGTGAATCCCAACGCGTAGTACAACCCGATCGCCTCTTTCAACTGTTCGGTGGTTTCCAGGTAGCAGTAGCGATACCCCGCCGCCCGCGCCGCCTTCAGTGCCTGCACCACCATATAGCGCGCCATGCCCAGCCCACGCGCGCCGGGTTTGAAGAACAGCTTTTGCAGCTCGCAATAGCCGGGCTCTTCGCCCGCCAGCGGCGCCATGCCGACGCCCCCCACCACCTGCCCGTCCCGCTCCAGCACCCAGTAGTGGCCGCCGTTGTCGCGATACAGACCGGTCAGACGATCGAGATCCGGATCGTGCAGGCTGACGCCTTCCATCTTGTCCATGCCGTACTCGCGAAACACATCGCGAATGATCGCCGCCATCGCCGCATCGTCGCGCGCGGCAATCGGCCGCACCCGCAGGTTGGCGTCGCGCTGTTTGCGCGCGCTGCGCAGCGCCGCGGTCATCTTTTTCATCGCCGCGGTGGTACTCGCCAGCTCATCGTCGTCCAACTGCGCCAGCGCCGCCTGCATAAAACCGTCGGCGTCGCTCTCGATGCCGGCCAGCGCCTTGCCGCCCTTTTTACTCAGCCGGTGCAGGTTGTGCCGCTTGTCATCCGGATGATCCACCGTTTCTATCACACCGGCGGCAACCAGGCTGCGCAGCGCCCGGCTGGCGCTGGCTTTGTCGATGCAAAGCCGGGCCGCCAGCTCGGTGACGCCCAGCGGCTGCTCGCTGACTTCAATCATCAGATGGATCTGCAGCGGCGAAAAACGCGAGCCGTTGCTCTGCTTGTTCAACATGCCGAATTCTCTGACCAAACTGCGCGCCAATGCTCTGAAATCCCTGATGTTCACGATTGATATCCCCGATTAGCTACCGATAAAAAATGACACTCGGTTGATAGTGTTACCTAATTTTCACTACCTTAACGGATCATCAAGCCGTCATGAACCCCGGCATAACACAGGAGCTGATGCAAAACGTAACATTAATCAATACAAAAAACTGGTTAGTTAAAATATTTCAGGATTAATGGCCATGTATTTAAGATTAAAAAGACAATAACCCAGACAAAAAATACACAATCGTGAAAAACACTGTAATGAAGAGAGAAAATCGAGACTAATCCATTGCATTCCAACGGGTTACAACAATGTTAATAGCGGCATTAATGCCGATATATTGTTGTAATTTGTTACATATTCATGGCAGGATCGCGGCGTTTCTATAACGGCGACAACGCTCGTTATATCAACGTCGGGCGCGGGTTGCTCCCGCGCTGTTTTATGCTCATGGAGAGATTGCACGCCAATGAAAAAATCACTCGCCGTCTGTTCCGTCGCCCTTTCCGTCACCTTGCTGGCGGGCTGCGCGACCGAATCTTCTCGCACTTTGGAAGTGCCGAAAGTCGCTTCCTACAACACCACTTATCAGGGCCCACGCAGCCCTATCGCCGTCGGTAAATTCGACAACCGCTCCAGCTACATGAACGGCATCTTCTCCGATGGCGTCGATCGACTGGGCAATCAGTCCAAGACTATCCTGATCACGCATTTGCAACAGACTGGCCGTTTCAACGTGCTGGATCGCGCCAACATGGAAGAGCTGAAAACTGAAGCCGGCATTAAAGGGAAGGCACAAACGCTGAAAGGCGCCAATTATGTGATTACCGGCGATGTCACCGAATTCGGCCGTAAAGAAGTCGGCGATCATCAGCTGTGGGGGATCTTGGGCCGGGGTAAATCACAAGTCGCTTACGCCAAAGTCAATCTGAACGTCGTAAACGTACAGACCTCAGAAGTCGTCTTTTCCTCTCAGGGCGCCGGTGAATACGAACTGTCCAATCGCGAAATCATCGGTTTCGGGGGCACCGCCAGCTACGACTCCACCCTTAACGGCAAGGTGCTGGACCTGGCCGTGCGTGAAGCCGTCAATAACCTGGTCACCGGTATCGAAAATGGCGCATGGCGCCCTGCTAACTAACGGAATAGAAGCAGAAAGATGATAACTAAAAAAATGGGCGGGGCGCTGTTTGCAGCGACCCTGCTGGCCGGCTGCGCCGCGCCGAAAACGCTTTACAATTGGGATGGCTACCAAACTTCTCTCTATCAATACTACCAGCAGGAGGGGCAAAGCCCTAAGCAGCAGATCGCCACGCTGAAAGAGATCGTCGAGAAATCCCGCGCCAAGGATAAAGCCGTACCACCAGGTCTGCATGCGCAACTGGGGCTGCTGTACAGCAAAACCGGCAACGACGGACAAGCAATGAGTGAATTCAACACGGAAAAAACGCTGTTCCCGGAATCGGCGCCGTTTATGAATTTCCTGATGGCCAGGGATAAGGGGAGTTTTAAATGAAGCGTGTACTCACTTTACTCGGCGTTGCCGCCACCCTGTTGCTAAGCGGCTGCGCCAAGCAGACGCCTTATGATTATGCGGCGTTCCATGAGAGCAAGCCGAAGTCGATTCTGGTCTTGCCGCCGGTTAACCAGTCGCCGGATATCAAAGCCAGCCACAGCGTACTCGCCAGCGCCACCCTGCCGTTGGCCGAGGCCGGTTACTATGTGCTGCCGGTCGCTGTAGTGGAGGAAACCTTCCTGCAAAACGGTCTAACCAACGCCAACGACATTCGCGCCGTCAGTCCGAAAAAACTGCACCAGATTTTCGGCGCCGACACCGTGCTGTATCTGGATGTCACGCAATACGGCACCAGCTACATGGTGATCAGCAGCGAAACCCGCGTTACCGTAGCCGCTCGCCTGGTCGATTTGCGCAACGGCAAACAGCTGTGGGCCGGCACCGCCACCGCATCCAGCAACGAAGGCAACAACAACTCCGGAGGCCTGCTGGGCATGGTGATCAGCGCCGCGATTTCACAAATCGCCGATACCATCAGCGACAAAGGATTTGATGTTGGCGCCATCGCCAACACCCGTCTGTTATCGGCGACAGGTCAGAACGGCGCCATTCTTTATGGCCCACGCTCACCTCATTACGCCAGCCAGCGTTAAGCCATCTCTCGGGCGGCCTTCTCGGGCCGCCTATACCAAACTTGTCCCTTTTGCCAAAAGTAGCCCATGCTTTAACTGCTCCTCTCCTTCTGGCTAACCGGGACGCTGGCTCATGACGAAAAAAACCACCCTGCTGCAATTCTTCCACTGGTACTACCCCGACGGCGGCAAACTGTGGCAGGAGGCCGCCGAGCGCGCCCCGCACCTGGCCGAACTGGGCATTACCGACCTGTGGCTGCCGCCTGCCTACAAGGGCGCTTCCGGCGGCTACTCCGTCGGCTACGATACTTACGATCTGTTCGATCTCGGCGAATTTGACCAGAAAGGCAGCGTAGCCACCAAATACGGCGACAAGGCGGCACTCGAACACGCCGCCACTACGCTGCGCGAACACGGCGTGGGGGTACTCTACGACGTGGTGTTCAACCACAAGCTTGGCGCGGACGAGAAAGAACAGGTACACGTGTTCAAGGTGGACGCCAACAACCGCAACGACATCGACGACCAGGGCTTCGACGCGCTGGCCTACACCCGCTTCACTTTTCCCGGCCGTCAGGGCGTGCATTCCAAGTTTATCTGGGATTACACATGCTTCAGCGGCGTCGATTACGTTGAGCAGCCGGACGACAAAGGGGTGTTCAAAATCGCCAACGACTATGGCGACGACGGCTGGAACGATCAGGTCGACGACGAAAAAGGCAACTACGACTATCTGATGGGGGCCGACGTGGAGTTCCGCAATACCGCCGTGACGGAGGAGCTCAAATACTGGGCACGCTGGCTGTTGGAAAGCCTGCCGTGCGACGGCTTCCGCCTGGACGCCGCCAAGCACATTCCCGCCTGGTTCTTCAAAGAGTGGGCGGATCACGTGCGCGGCAGCGCACAGCGCGACCTGTTTATTGTCGCCGAATACTGGTCGCACGATCTGAGTGCGCTGCAACAATACATCGAGCTGGTGGACGGCAAGGTGATGCTGTTCGACGTGGCGCTGCACCTGAAGTTTCATCAGGCGTCGAAACAGGGCGACGGCTTCGACATGGCGCAGATCTTCACCGATACCCTGACCGCCGCCGATCCGGCCCACGCGGTAACGCTGGTCGCCAACCACGACACCCAGCCGTTGCAATCGCTGGAAGCGCCGGTGGAACCCTGGTTCAAACCGCTGGCCTACGCGCTGATCCTGCTGCGCGAACAGGGCGTGCCCTGCGTGTTTTACCCCGACCTGTATGGCGCCAGCTACCGCGACAAGGGGCGCGACGGCGGCGAGTACCAGATTGACATGCCGGCGATCCCGGAGCTGGAGAAGCTGATCGCCGCCCGCCAGCGTTTCGCCAACGGCCCGCAAGCCGACTACTTCGACGACAGCCACTGCGTGGCCTTCAGCCGCGCCGGCACCGCCGAGGCCCCCGGCTGCGTGGTGGTGCTGACCAACGGCGGCGAGAGCGGCAAGACCGTCGCGCTGGGCGCCGATTTGGCGCACACCGCCTGGCGCGATTTCCTCGGCAACCGTCAGGAGGAGATCACCACCGACGACCAGGGCAGCGCCCATTTCCCGGTCAACGCCGGCAGCGTCAGCGTCTGGGTGCCGGCCGCCAGCCTGTGAGCGCCCGCCGCCGCGTAATGATGACGCGGCGGCAAAACTAATGTTTGCCTTTCGGGTCTAACTTACGCTATCAACTGCGCAAGCCATTCACACCGGAGCCTAAATAGGGTACAAGGCTGCATGAAAATTCCAAAACGACTCCAGCCGCTGGTTGATGACGGGTTAATCGACGACGTCATCCGCCGGTTGAAAAGCGGCAAAGAAGCCGACGTGTTTATCGTGCGCTGCGGCGATGAGATCCGCTGCGCCAAAGTGTACAAAGAGGCCGAGAAGCGCAACTTCAAGCAGGCCGTTCACTATCAGGAAGGACGCAAGGTGCGCAACAGCCGCGACGCGCGCGCCATGAGCAAAGGCTCCAAATTCGGCCGTCAGCAGCAGGAAGAAGCCTGGCAAAACACCGAAGTGGACGCGCTGTATCTGCTGGCCAAGGCCGGGGTGCGGGTGCCGCAGCCGGACATCTGCCTGGACGGCGTGCTGCTGATGGAGCTGATCACCGACGAAGAAGGCCTGGTGGCGCCACGCCTGAGCGATGTCATCCTGACGCCGGAACAGGCGCGCGCCGATCACGCCCTGATGATGAACTACGCGGTGCGCATGCTGTGCGCCGGGCTGGTGCACGGTGACCTGTCGGAATTCAACGTACTGATGGATAAAGACGGGCCAGTGATCATCGATCTGCCGCAGGTGGTGGACGCCGCCGCCAACAACCACGCCAAAAGCATGTTCGAGCGCGATATCGGCAATCTGGCCGAGTATTACGGCCAGTTCGCGCCGGAGCTGCGCGACAGCCAATACGCCAAAGAGATTTGGGCGCTGTATCAGGAAGGCAACCTGACGCCGGACAGCGTCCTCAGCGGCCGGTTCAGCGAAATCCTGAAACGTGCCGACGTCGGCTCGGTGCTGGAAGAGATCCAGGCCGCCGGCGAGGAACATCAACGCCGCATGATGGCGCGCAACGCGGAAGAGTGACGCGCCGCGCTATTCGACGCGAAACACGTCCGGCCGCTGTGGCGTCGCCGCCTCGTGATAGATATCCCCCAGATAGCCGGCGACCTCCTCTTCGCGCAGGTCGGCCGGCAGCACGATATCGTAGCTGGGAGCATATTTGCGCTCCGGCAGCGTCACGCGGAACAGCCGCCATTCGTCCCCGATGCGCTTCACGCCCAGCAGACGGCCGAACACGTTAAAAATCATCATCCGCCATTCCCCCCCTTGACGCTTTCAGGCTATAACACTGTGATGCCGCCGCAGTGAAAAGGAAAGCGTATGAGTGAAAAAACGCCGCAGTTCTGGCGCGATCCGCAATTGCCGTTCGTCGAAGCCCGCGCCATCAAGGATGGCCGCCAGGTGTGCTACAGCCTGCACAGCCACGAATTCTTTTCCATCGGCGCCATCACCGGCGGCGTCAGCACCTATGTCAACGGCGAGCGGCGCATGCAGGTCAGCGCCGGCGATCTGGTTGTCATCAACCCGCAGCAGGCGCATGCCTGCAACCCCATCGCCGATCGCCGTTGGTCGTACATCATGTTCTATCTCGATCTCGCCTGGCTCGGCGCGCTGCAGCAGGAGCTGCTCGGCGGCGACGGTGACCGTTTTGTTCCGTTCAGCCAGCCGCTCAGCCGCGATCCGGCGCTGTTCCACGGCCTGAACCGGCTTTATGCGCTGCTGACGGATCCGCTGTGCTGCGCGCTGGAAAAACAGATCGCCATGGTGGAGTATTTCAGCGCCCTGCAGCTCGTGCTGGGCGATGTCCGCCAGCCGGAGGCACCGGCGCATACCCGACTGGAAGCGGCGGCGGCGTTTATCGACGCGCACTGCACCCGACCGCTGACGCTGGACGACATTTGCCGCGCCGCCGCGCTGTCCCCTTCTTACCTGATCCGCGCCTTCCGCCAGCGCTACGGCATGACGCCGCACGCCTATCTGGTCAACCGCCGCGTGCAGCACGGCCATCGGCTGTTGAAGAGCGGCCTGCCGATCGCTGCGGCCGCCAGCGAAAGCGGCTTTGCCGATCAGGCGCACTTCCAGCGCACCTTCAAGCAGCTGCTGGCCGCCACGCCGGGGCAGTATCAAAAACCCTCCGCCAGCAGATAGCAGGCGCTGGCCGCCAACAGCAGCGCCATCGCGCGGTTGAAACGCCGCACGTTGCGCGCCTGCCTGAGCAGGCCGCGCAGCATCGCGCCGACATAGGCCCAGCAGGCCACCGAGGCATAGCAAATCACGAAGTAGAGCCCGGCGAACTGCCACAGCAGCCGGATGTCGCCATCGCCGACAAAGGCGCCAAGGCTGGCCACCGACGCCAGCCACGCCTTGGGATTCAGCCATTGCATCAGTGCGCCGTAGCGCCAGGAAGGCGCCCGCGCCGCGCCGTTGCCCAATCTGCCGTCGTCAAACGCCAGCCGGTAGGCCATAAACAGCAGGAAGGCCACGCCGGCCCACTGAATCAAACGGGTCAGCGCCGGCCACAGGGTCAGCAGCTGGTGCATGCCCAATCCCAGCAGCACCAGCAACAGGGTAAACCCCAGCGTGGCGCCGAACACGTGACGCTGGGTCGCGCCAAAGCCGAATTGCGCCCCGGCGCTCAAGGCGACGATGTTGACCGGGCCGGGGGTGATGGAGGCCGCCAGCGCAAACGCGGCCATGGAAAGGTAGATATTCATGATGGGCACCTGAGAAAGTATTCACAGGCGCCAGAATGCCGACCGCCGCCGACAACGTATTGAACAGAATTGCCCTGTTCGGTTTAACGCGCGATCGCCGCCCGGCGGCGCGGCAGCCCGAAGGTGTTGACCGCCATGCCGGCCAGCACCAGCAATGCGCCGCCGAACTGCGCCGGCGACAGCGCTTCGTCCAGCAGCAGCCAGGCGGCGAACAGCCCGACTAGCGGCACCAGCAGCGTCAGCGGCGCAACCCGCCAGGTTTCATAGCGCCCCAGCAGGCTGCCCCACACCGAATAACCGAACAGCGTGGCGGCGAACGCCAGATAGGCGACCGCCAGCCAGGTGCCGACCTGCACATGGCTCAGGCTGCTCAGCACCGCCTGCGGGCCGTCGAACAGCCAGCTGCAGGCCAGGAACGGCACGACCGGGATCGGCGCGCTCCACACCACCAGCGATAAAATATTACGCTGCGGGAAACCGGCCAGGATCTTCTTGTTGGTCAGGTTGCCCAGCGCCCAGGAAAACGCCGCCGCCAGCGTCAGCAGCAGGCCCGCCAGGGGGACCGCGCCGCTGCCCGGCTTATGCAGGCTGGCCTGCGCCAGCACCAGCATGCCGCCGCTGGCGATAGCGATGCCGACAAAATGGTTGACGCGCAGCTTTTCGCCCATCAGCACGACACCCAACAGCAGGGTGAAGAACACCTGCGCCTGCAACACCAGCGAAGCCAGCCCCGCCGGCATCCCCACCTTGATAGCGACGAACAGAAACGCGAACTGCGCGAAGCTCATGGTCATGCCGTACAGCAGCAGCCATTTCCACGGGATCGTCGGGCGCGGGATAAAGAAGATCGCCGGCAACGCCACCAGCAAGAAACGCATTCCGGCCAGCAGAAACGGCGGCATGCCCTGTAAACCGAACTTGATCACGACGAAATTCACGCCCCAGATCACCACCACCAACAGCGCCAACAGCCGATCGCGCAATGTCATCCTCGCCCCGCTTATCCCATTGAAAATTCGCTTTAGCTTGCAGGTTACAACCAAACCGGGCGCATGGACACCGGCAAACGCCGGCGATTACTCAGGCATCAGGCCGATAAAGGTGGTCTTCTTGCGCGGGCCGGTCATCAGCGCTTCCAGCTTCTCCACGCACTGCAGGTAGTGCGGGGTCTGCTTGTGCGCCGCCACCGCCTGCTCGTCGCGATAGGCTTCGTAGATGTAAAATCGCGTCGGAATCTGTTCGTCCTGCAGCACGTCGAAGCGCAGGTTGCCCGGCTCTTCGATTGCCCCCCGATGATTGGCGCGGAAAACATCGATAAATTCGTCGATTTTGTCTTGTTTAACGTTGATCTCAACCAATGTGACGTGCATGGCAACTCCTTGTTTAAACGGCGTACCGCAAAATGACTCTTTCCAACCATAGGTTTATTCCCGTCGATTGCCCGCCGCAACGGCAATTTTGCCGCCTGGCTCACAAATCGCAGCGGCGACGCCCACTCCTCCCCCGGCGGGGTAAGGCGGCGGCATCTATAGTTAACACTCCTCCCCCTGAGAGCATAGGCTATGGACAACTACTTGATGGCGCTGGACGCAGGAACGGGCAGCATTCGCGCGGTGATCTTCGATGTGGCGGGCAACCAGATCGCGCACGGCCAGGCGGAGTGGCAACATCTGGCGGTGCCGGGCGTGCCCGGCTCGATGGAGTTTGACCTCAGCCGCAACTGGCAGCTGGCCTGCCAGTGCATTCGCCAGGCCTTGCAGCGCGCCGGGCTGACGGCGCAGGCGATACGCGCGGTGGCCTGCTGTTCGATGCGTGAAGGCATCGTGCTGTACGACCGCAACGGCGTGCCGATCTGGGCCTGCGCCAACGTCGATGCGCGCGCCAGCCGCGAAGTGAGCGAGCTGAAAGAGCTGCACAACCACGGCTTCGAACGCGAAGTGTATCAATACTCCGGCCAGACGCTGGCGCTGAGCGCCATGCCGCGCCTGCTGTGGCTGGCGCACCATCGGCCGGACATCTACCGCCAGGCGGCGACGCTGACCATGATCAGCGACTGGCTGGCCAACATGCTCAGCGGCGAGCTGGCGGTCGATCCTTCCAACGCCGGCACCACCGGCATGCTGGATCTGACCAGCCGCGACTGGCGCCCGGCGCTGCTCGACATGGCCGGGCTGCGCGCCGATATTCTGTCGCCGGTGAAAGAGACCGGCAGCGTGCTGGGGCGCGTCACCGAACAGGCGGCGCAGGAGAGCGGGCTGCTGCGCGGCACCCCGGTGGTGATGGGCGGCGGCGACGTGCAGCTCGGCAGCCTGGGGCTCGGCATCGTGCGCGCCGGGCAGACGGCGGTGCTCGGCGGCACCTTCTGGCAGCAGATCGTCAATCTGCCGGAGCCGGCCATCGATCCGGAGATGAACATCCGCATCAACCCCCACGTCATTCCCGGCATGGCGCAGGCGGAATCCATCAGCTTCTTTACCGGCCTGACCATGCGCTGGTTCCGCGACGCCTTCTGCGCGGAGGAAAAGTTGCTGGCGGAGCGGCTGGGGGTCGATGCCTACAGCCTGCTGGAAGAGATGGCGGCCAGGGTGCCGCCGGGCGCCTACGGCGTGATGCCGATCTTTTCCGACGCCATGCATTTCAAAACCTGGTACCACGCGGCGCCGTCGTTCATCAATATGTCGATCGACCCGGAGCGCTGCAACAAACAGACGCTGTTCCGCGCGCTGGAGGAGAACGCCGCCATCGTCTCCGCCTGCAACCTGGAGCAGATCGCCGCCTTCTCCGGCGTGCAGGCGCGCTCGCTGGTGTTCGCCGGCGGCGGGGCCAAGGGTAAGCTGTGGAGCCAGATCCTCAGCGACGTCACCGGGTTGACGGTACGGGTGCCGGTGGTGAAAGAGGCCACCGCGCTGGGCTGTGCGATCGCCGCCGGCGTCGGCGCCGGGCTGTACGAGTCGCTGGCCGAAACCGGCGAGCGCCTGGTGCGCTGGGAGCGCGAGCATCAGCCGGACATGACCCACCACGCGCTGTATCAGGAACAGAAAGAAACCTGGCGGCAGGTTTACGCCGATCAGCTGACGCTGGTGGATAACGGCCTGACCACTTCGCTGTGGAAAGCGCCGGGGCTGTAAACGCCACGCGGCATTCGGTCATAACCTTATGCCGTTTTATTCCTTTCCCTCAGCGCGGCGCAAGCCGCGTTTTCACTCGCCGCCGGCGATTGTTTCCCCTCAGAAACAGTGTAACCACCGCAAACGGATTTATCCGCGGCTTCGGCCTGCCGTAGATTGTGACTTCGGTCACACCGCGCCCCGAGCGCGCCTGCGCATTCACCCAAGACGAGCGGCATTATGCTGAATAATAAAGATAAACCTGCATCATCCCCGTGGCCGGCGATCTTCTCGCTGACGGTCGCCTGTTTTGTCATGGTCACCACCGAGTTTCTGCCGATCGGCCTGCTGACCAACATCGCCCCTTCGCTCGGCGTCAGCACCGGCACCGCCGGGCTGATGGTCACCATGCCCGGCATCGTGGCGGCGGTGGCCGCCCCCGCATTAAGCCTGATTTCCGGCCGCCTGGACCGGCGTTTACTGATGCTGGGGCTGTCGCTGCTGCTGATCGTCTCCAACCTGGTGGCGGCACTGGCCGTCAACTTCCCGATGATGCTGCTGGGCCGCGTGCTGCTGGGCATCTGCGTCGGCGGCTTCTGGTCGTTCGCCGCCAACTACGGTCGCCATCTGGTGCCGGAAGCCAGCCAGGGCCGCGCCACCGCGCTGATCCTCAGCGGCATCTCGGTCGGCGCAGTGTGCGGCGTGCCGGCGGGGGCGCTGATCGGCGATCTGTTCGGCTGGCGCGCCGCCTTCTTCGGCGGTGCGGCATTGGCGGTCGGCGTACTGCTGGCGCAGCTGCGTTTGCTGACCTCGGTGCCGCCTTCCCGGCCGGTCACGCCGCGCGATCTGGTGCTGCCGCTGCGCCTGCCGATGGCGCGCATCGGCCTGATCGCCATCGTGCTGTTGTTCATCGGCCACTTCGCCGCCTACACCTATCTGCGGCCCCTGCTGCAACAGGTGTTCGTCCTCAGCCCGTCGGCAATCTCGCTGCAGCTGTTGGCCTATGGCGCCATCGGCCTGCTGGGCACCTTCCTCGGCGAGCGTCTGGGGGAATACAGCCTGCGCGCCACCTTCATCCTGATCGCCGCCATGCTGGCAGCCATCCTCATCGTCTCGCCGCTGCTCAGCGGCCTTGGCGGCGCCACGCTGATGGTGATGGTCTGGGGACTGGCCTTCGGCGCGGTGCCGGTATGCGCCACCAACTGGATGTTCGCCGCGGTGCCGCAGGCGCCGGAAGCCGGCCAGGCGCTGCTGGTATGCGTGGTGCAGATCGCGCTGGCCTCCGGCGCACTGCTGGGCGGCGAGGTGGTGGACTGGCAGGGCGTCAGCAGCGCCATGCTGTTCGGCGGCGCACTGATCCTCTCCGCCGCGTTGGTGTTCGGCCTCAGCTTGCGCTCCGGCGTGATAGGCGCTAAACAGTGTTAATCCTTATTTATCCACAGAAACGCGCCCCGGCCGCCGCCGGGGCGTTGCGCTGAGAGCCTATGGACCATCATCTACTCGCCATCCGGGTGTTTAACCGCGTGGTGGAAACCGGCGGCTTTACCCGCGCCGCCGATTCGCTGGGCATGCCGAAAGCCACGGTGACCAAGCTGATCCAGAGCCTGGAAGATCACCTGCAGACCAAGCTGTTTCAGCGCACCACCCGCAGCGTGTCGGTCACCCGCGAAGGCGAATGCTATTACCAGAATACGGTGAAATGGCTGGCGGATTTGGAGCAGATGGAAGGCTGCCTGACCGAATCGCAAAGCTCTCCGCAAGGCGTGCTGCGCATCGACACCGGCGGCGGCACCGCGCGCCGGCTGCTGTTGCCCGCCCTGCCCGATTTTCTGGCGCGCTACCCGCAGATACAGATCGATCTGAGCGTCGGCGACCGCGTTATCGATCTCATTAGCGACAGCACCGACTGCGTGATCCGCAGCGGCCCGCTGGCCGATTCCAGCCTGATCGCCCGCCGCCTGTTCGATCTGGACTGGGTGAGCTGCGCCACCCCGGCCTACCTGGCGCGCCACGGCACGCCGCGCCACCCGTGCGCTCTGGAGCAGGGTTTCCCGATGGTGCACTATCGCCATCCGGTCAACGACCGCATCCATCCGCAACGCTATGTCGAGCGCGGCAAAGAGATCGCCATCCAGCAACGCTATCCGGTCAGCATCAACGAAGGCAACGCGCTGCTGGCGGCGAGCCTGGCCGGGTTGGGCATCATCCAGACCTATCGCTTTATGGCGCAGCCGCACCTCGACAGCGGTGAACTGGTCAGCCTGCTGCACGACTGGCAGCCGCCGCCGGAGCAGATGTACGTGGTCTACCCGTCCAACCGCCACCTCAGCGGCAAACTGCGGGCGTTTATCGACTGGGCGGTGGAGACGTTTCGCTAGCGGCAGGATGAGCCGCACGTTGTAACCGCACGCAGTGTGGTATTATTTGCCGCATAGTGATTCACGACGGACGACCACCATGGCCTATATCCCCAAAAACTATGCGAAGCTGGAAACCGGCTACCGCGAAAAAGCGCTGAAACTGTTCCCCTGGGTATGCGGGCGCTGCTCGCGCGAGTTCGTTTATTCCAACCTGCGCGAACTGACGGTGCACCACATCGATCACGATCACAGCAACAACCCCGAAGACGGCAGCAACTGGGAAATGCTGTGCCTGTATTGCCACGACCACGAGCACTCGAAATACACCGAGGCCGATCAATACGGTTCGACGGTGGTGGCCGGTGAAGACGCGCAGAAAGATGTCGGCGTCGCCACCCACAACCCGTTCGCCAACCTGAAGGCGATGATGAAGAAATAATGTCGACAACAGCTTAATGGGTCACTAACTTATTAAGCTGTTAAATTAACAAAACCCGCCTCCGCATCGCCACTTCCCAGAGAATTCCTACTTACCCATCCTGCCGATTCACCGCAAAATAAGCTGCGCAGTTAACAACATACTGGCTTGGCAAGCCGCCGCAGTTGGTGCATATTGTTCGCGAGTTGTTCTTGTTAACCTGTTTGATTATCAACCTAATAAGCGCATTAACTTAATAAGTTATCAGCTTAATAACTTGAGAGATGGCAGCATGATTGTCCTGATTGGCTCGCAAAAAGGCGGCGTCGGCAAATCGACGAAAGCGGTGAATATCGCCGGGTATCTGATTCTTAAGCAAGGCAAGACGGCGATCATCGTCGATGCCGACGACCAGAAATCGATCATGACCTGGTACAACGACCGCCAGAACGTCGAAGGGCTGCCGCACATTCCGGTGGTGGCCGCGTCGGGCAAAATCAAGGAAACGCTGCTGGAGCTGGATCGTCATTACGACTACGTGATCGTCGACACCGCCGGCCGCGACAGCGCCGAGCTGCGCTCCGGGCTGCTGGCCGCCGATCTGTTCCTCTCGCCGCTGCGCCCTTCGCAGATGGATCTCGACACCGTCGGCTATCTGTCGGAGATGTTCTCCACCGCGCAGGAATACAACGAGAAGGTCAAAGGCTACATCGTGCTGAACATGTGCCCGACCAACATCTTCATCAATGAAGCCAACGAAGCGGCGCAGGTGCTGAGCGAATACCCGGAGTTCACCCTGGTGAGCCACCGCCTGTGCGATCGCAAGATTTACCGCGACGCCTGGGGCGAGGCCATCACCGTGCATGAGGCGAACAACGAAAAGGCGCAGAGCGAAATTGAATGCCTGGTGAAAGAGGTGATCCTGTGAAGAAACGCACCCCGACCCACCGCATGTCGGAAGACGAATTCATCAACAGCGCCACCTCGCACACGCTGCCGGTCGCGGCGCCCGCGCCGGAAGCTAAACCGGCCGGCCGCAAGCGCACCTACAAGGCGATCTCCGTCAGCCTGACGGACAACCACATTGAAGCCATCGATGAGGTGATCGTACAGGCGGCGCGCAGCGGCATCGTGCGTATCACCCGCTCCGACATCATCAAGCTGGCCATCGACGGGCTGGCGGAGAAAAGCGAAGCGCAGCTGCTGGAACTGCTGAAGAAGCTTTGAACGCACTACAGCCGCCGGCTAACGCAGCAGCCGGCGGGTTGTCATCACCTTCAGTTCCCCGCCACCGCGCATTGGTAGTCCTGAATTTCGCCGGCCGAGCCCAGGTTCAGGTCGGTCAACTTCAAACGGTTCGCCAACAGCAGCATCTCGCCCTGTGGGCTGACCGCCAGCGCCAGGCCATAATTGCCGATGCTGTCGCCCTGCTCGACCACATAGTTCTGCAGTAACCGGAAAGGATCTTCCTGGGTTAAATCGGTGCCCGCCAATTTTCTGGCCAGATATTGGTGGCCGACCAATTTCACCGCCAGCGGGCGCCACTGTTGATCTAATTGTTCCGCCTGCTGCCCCAGCGCGTTATAGACATCCTGACGCAGGCAGGCAACGTGAATATGCAGCTGATTCTGAGAGCGGCCATATTTCGAATTGACCGCCAGAGAAAGCCACGCATCTTTTAACGGTTTACCCAGCTCGCCGGATATATGTTCCCGGTTATTCCAGGCCTGGGCGAAATAAGGCGGCGCGTGATCCGTCTGCAATGCCGGGCTCTCGATGCCACTGACCTTTTCGGTTGGCATCACCAGATCGTGATAGGGGCCTTTGCTGTCCTTAAACAGCACATAACCCTCGGTTAAATCAACCTTTAAGCAGGGCGCCGGATCGTTGTTCTGCTGCTGATTAGGCACGCACTGTTGGCTGACGATTTGCCACAGCGCATTCGGATTACCACGCCCGAAGAACCACCACAGCACCGCCGCCAGCAGCAAAATGACAAGCAAAATAATTAATAGTCTGAAAAGTCTTTTCATCGTGACTCCCTGTTTACCTATTCCATCTTGAAAGGAGCGCCAGCATAAACCAAGGCTCTTATCGTCACCAGAATATTATCCTTAACGTCACCTTTCATTGACGTCTTGTTATCAAGAGAAATTAAAAATAAGGGTTTACCTAAGTAATTTAAGGTAAATTAATACCGCAGGTTGAATATGAGTGTGATATAAGCAGCCGGACTCTCTTTATATAAGGAACCGATAAGATGCCAACGATGGGCAAATCCCTGCATTATCTCGACGTGGGCTCAGGCTTTCCGTTGCTGCTGGGCCACAGCTATCTGTTCGATCTGAACATGTGGGCACCGCAGTTCGAAGCGCTGGCGAAACGCTACCGCCTGATCGTGCCGGATCTCTGGGGCCACGGCGACTCACCGGCGCTGCCGGCCGGGCGAAACAGCCTGTCGGATATCGCCGCCGATCATTTGGCGCTGATGGATCATTTGGATATTGAAGAGTTCGGCATCGTCGGCCTGTCCGTCGGCGGCATGTGGGGCGCCGAACTGGCGGCGCTGGCGCCGGAGCGGGTCAAGGTGCTGGCGCTGATGGACAGCTATCTGGGCGACGAAACGCCGGAGGCGCGGCAGCGCTATATGGGCATGCTGGACGCCGTTGAACAGGCCGGCGCCATCACTTCGCCGCTGCTGGAATACATCGCCGCGCAGTTTTATTCCGACGAAGTACCCGATGCGTTGTCGCAGCCATTGCTGGCCCATCTGCAGAGCCTGCCCGCCGATCGCCTGCGCGAGAGCATCGTCCCGCTGGGCCGGATGATCTTCGGTCGCCCCGACAAGCTGCCGCTGCTGAAAAACATCACCGCCGCCAGCATCGTCATCACCGGCGCGCAGGATAAACCGCGCCCGCCGGCGGAAGGCCAGCGCATGGCCGATCTTCTCGGCTGTCAACATGTGCTGATCCCCAACGCCGGGCATATCAGCAACAAGGAAAATCCGGCGGCGGTCAACGAAACCCTGCTGGCGTTTCTGGCTGAAAACACCACCCCGCTATTCTGGTAAGATTCCCCGGGCCGCCTGGCCCGGCGAGTCATTCCGCGCGCCGCATAAACCCGTGTCGGCTCAGGATTTCCTGCCCTTGTTCGCTCAAGATAAATGCGGCCAACCGCTGTGCGCCGTCATCCAACAGGCATAAACCGTAATCCGCCTCAATGTCCAGCGGCGGCACCAACGGCCGCACCGCCAACGTCGGGTAGGCGGCTAAAGCCGGAGCATAGCTGGCGTAGCCGAGAAAAATATCCGCCAATCCGCCAGCTATCAGATATTCCGCCGCCAGCCGGCCCGCCGGTACCGGGGCGGAATCCATACCGCCAACCAACGGCAGCGCCCGGCGGCGCAACGCTTCCCCTTGCCCCGGCCAGTATTGCTCACAGCGTTCGAAAAGCTGCTGCGCATAATCGCCGGAAGGATCTGCCCCCGGTGTCGAGGTGGCAAGGCGCCAGTGCGGATCGAACAGCACCTCCGGCAGCGGACGTTCGGTTAATGCCGGCACGTTGCGAACCGTCACGCAGAGCCGATTGCGCACAAAAATCTGCACCGCCCCCGCCATCCCAAGAGCCGCCAACCTTTGCGGGTGCGCCAGGTTGGCCGAAGCGAACAGCTGTGGCCGCTCGCCATTCTCTATCCGTTGGCGCAACAACCCCGCCGGGCCGAATTCCGCCGTGACTTTTTGCCCGGCGTGCCGCTGAAACGCCGACAGCAGCGGCGCAAACGCCAGCCGCAGGCTGCCGGCGGCAAACAGCAGGATATCACTCATCATGTCGCTCCAATTGGCTGCGATACAGCGGCACCAGCGTCGCGTAGCGGCGGCCCGCCACCGTCAGCGGCACCCGTTCGATCGCCAGCTCGAACAGGGGTGACAGGGATTGCGCCGTTAACACCTCACGACAGGCCCCGAGCCGGCTGCGCCCTTCCTTGCCCAACAGCAAAGCCCGATCGGCCACCGCGTGTGCATGGTTGGGCTGATGCGTGGAGAACACCACCGCCAACCGCTGCTCCCGCGCCAGGCGGGCCATCAGGCTCAACACCCGATCCTGGTAATGCAGATCCAGCGCCGAAGTCGGTTCATCCAGAATCAACACCTCGCAGCGCATCGCCAACGCGCGGGCGATCATCACTAATTGACGTTGGCCGCCGGATAGGCTGCCAAACTCACGCTCTGCCAGGTGCTGCAAATCCAACGACTGCAACGCTTCTCTCGCCAGCCGATGGTCCTCGGCTGACGGTGAACGGAACAGGCCGACATGGCGCGCCCGCCCCATCAATACGATATCCAGCACCCAATAGGCGAACGGCGGCGCAAAGTGCTGCGGGACAAAGCCCATCTCACCGCGGCGCTCAATCTCGCCGGATTGCGGCGTCAGGCTGCCTAACAACAGCTGCAGCAGCGTGCTCTTGCCACGCCCATTCGGGCCCAATATCGCCAGCACTTCGCCGCGCCGCAGCTGAATGTCCAGATGTTGGAACAGCGGAGCCCCGCCCGGCCAGGCGAAACTCACGCCCCTGGCGGCCAATAAGGTGTCAGTCATGCCAGCCTCTCACTTGCGCGCGGCGCAGCAGCAGCGCGAACAGCGGCGCGCCAATCAGCGCGGTCAGAATGCCCAGCGGGATTTCGCTGCTGCTCAGCGTGCGCGCCAAATCGTCGATCACCAGCATGTACAGGGCCCCCAGGCAAAGCGAAGCCGGCAGCAGGCGCCGGTGATCCGGCCCCACCAGCCGCCTCGCCACGTGCGGGATCACCAAGCCGACCCAGCCGATGCTGCCGCTGACCGCCACCTGGGCGGCCACGATGGCAGCGCACAGCGTCAAAATCAGCCAGCGGGTGCGCTCCACGTTGATGCCCAATGCACCGGCATCCTCATCGCCCAACGACAGCAAATTGATGCGCCAGCGCAGCGCCAACAGCAAGCCGCCGGCCAACAGCAAAGGCACAAACAGCATCAGCAGCTTTTGCCGATCGGCGGTGGCAAAGCTGCCGAGCAGCCAAAACACGATGCTCGGCAGTTTCTCTTCGGTATCCGCCAGATATTGCATCAGGCTGACGCAGGCGGAGAAAAAGCCGCTGAGGATCACCCCCGCCAGTACCAAAGAGAGAATATTGCGCCGCGCAATGGCGCTGGTGAGAGTGAAAATCAGCAGCAGCGCCGCCATACCGAAAACAAAAGCCGACAGCAGCAGCGCCGCCAACGGCAAACTGAGCAGGATAGCCAGCGTGCCGCCAAACGCCGCGCCGGAAGACACGCCGATAATATGCGGATCGACCAGCGGGTTGCGAAAGACGCCTTGCAAAGCCGCGCCGCACAGGGCCAGCGCCGCGCCGGCGCCCATCGCCAACAGCACGCGCGGCACGCGCACGCCCAGGATCACCTGGCGTTGTATAGCATCGATGCCGGCATAATGCTGCCCGGTGAACGGCTCCAGCAAAATCATCAGGCTGTGCGTCATCGGCACCTGAAAGCGGCCAACGCCGAGCGAAAACAGCGCGCAGCACAGCGTCAACAACGCCAGCCAGCCCAGCCTCATTGCCCGCTCTGGCAACAGGTGGCGCGGTAATAACGTTGATAGTAAGCATCGACCCGCTGCTGCAGATTGATATCGGCAAAACGCTGCGGGTAAAGTTTTTTCGCCATCCACAACTCACCCAACGCCATCGCCTCCGGCATCGGATATCCCCAGGCCTTGGCGTACTCCGGCATCAGGTAGACCCGCTTATTCTTCACCGCGTCAATCGGCTGCCACTGCGGTGACGTCAGGATCTGTTTCACCACGTCCGGGTAGCGTTCTTGCACGAAAATTACCGCCGGATCCCACTTCAGGACATCCTCGATAGAAACCTGTTTAAACCCCTGAATCTCTTTCGCCGCCACGTTGAGCGCCCCGGCGTGCCGCATCATCAACCCGGTATACTTGCCGGCGCCGTAGGTGGTGAGATCGGGGTTGGCCATATACACCCGCACCCGCTGATTTTCCGGCAGATCGCGCAGCCGTTCGGCGACCAACGCGCGCTGCTGAATGACGTCCTTAATCAACGCTTCAGCCTGAGGCTGACGCGACATCACTTCCCCGATCAGGCGAATGCCGTCCTGCAGCCCCAGCGTATAGGCCCGATCTTCATCGCTCAGCTGGGGGTTCATTTTGCCCGCCTGATCGGCTGCCTCGCGGCGCAGCGAGACCGCCACCACCGGAATGCCCGCCCGTTCGATCTGCGCAATCATCTCCGGCGGCGCGTAGTTGGCCACGAATACCACCTGCGGATGCAGGCCGAGCAGGCTCTCGATATTCACCGAAGTCAGATCGCCCGGCATCGGCAGGGTTGCCAACGTCGGCGCCAGCCGCAGGTAGTTTGGCCCCAGCTGCTTTTTCCAACTGCTGAGCACGCCGACCACCTGCGGCATCGCATCAAGCTGCACCAACAGGTTCAGCGTCTGGTGTTGCAGCACCACCGCGCGGGTGATGCGATCGGGCAACGTCACCTGGCGGTTGAGTTGATCGGTGACCTGGCGATCCGCCTGGGCGGCGGTGGAAAACAAAACAAGCGCCAACAGCAGGCGCGGGAGAAAGTTAAACATGGCAGTGACCGGTTGATTATCGTTGTATAGCAAATAATATAGCGATGAGCATGGCGAAACAATCAGCGGGATCAAACCGGATGCGGGTACTCGGGAGGTAAAACGAGGCGTGAATGCGATCCTGGAAGCGGATCCGCCGGTGCGGCGACGGATCCCATCGGCCCTGAAAGGGCGCGTGAAGAAGACTTATTGGCCGATAGACGTCAGACCCTGGCGGATCCCTTCGTCAGCCTGCTGGCACCATGTCTGCAGCCCCTGCGGCGCTTCTTTTTCCAACGCAACCACTTTGCCGTCGTCGTTCAGCACATTGCCTTCACGGCCCATCGCTTCGCGCTTGTCGCCATCGCGGGTGTCGACGCCGCCGGGAATAGCCGCCACGTAGGTCACCATTTTCTTGGCGTTGTCGATGCTGTCGGCTTTCAGGAAGCCTTTATCGACGCAGTAAGACATCAGCCCGGCGGTATTGCGCGTGATGTCATAAACGTTTTTCAATGCGGCAGGATCCATCCCTTCAGCGTTAGCGGTGTTGAACAGGCCCAGAGTCGCGGCAATCATGCCGGTCAGAATGCTTTTTTTCATTGTTAACTCGTTTTAATAATGAAATAGTTAAGTTTTAATTATTCACAAAAAGAATGTGAACACCGCTACGGTATAACGGCGGCCTAGATTAGCACAACCCTAACGCGTTAATAACTGTGATTAAGTTAACCCCCAATAAAATAAAAACGCACGATAGGGTAATGACCTCCGTCCGGTATCATTTTTTCACGCTCGATATTGGCCGCGCGCAATTCATATTAAAAATAATCTCACCCAGGAATTATTTGCAACGGAAGCGTTGGCCTGCGGTGAATCGCGCTCCTGCCCTTTGCTAAAATCACAGGCGTGACATAGCCTGTTAAGACGCGCCATGCCTTAATGGGAGGGGATTCACATGAACCATTCCGTCCGGCCGCCGCAATGCGACGACAAAACCATTCTCGATATCACGATGAATTTATATCTCTATCCGGCGGTACTTATCGCGCATCGCCTGGGCATCTTTGAATTTATTGCTTTGCCCCCCCGCAACCTGACCGATATATGCGCTCAGGCCAATGTGGAAAGACGCCCGGCGGAAACGTTGGTCATGGCGTTATTGGCATTGAAATTAATAGACAGAGAGGGTGAAACATTCTCTCTCACGCCGGAAGCGGAAACCTTTTTGTTAAAAAACAACCCGCATTATTTCGGCTACTTCTGGGATTTGATGGTTGAAAACAGCGAAATTTTCTCGCTGAAAAACCTGGAAAGCGCCATCAGAAAAAATACCTCGCAGGTGTACGGCGAGCAGGAGCTGTTTGAAACCCATACGCTTGACGCCGACAGAATGCGGCGGTTTACCCACGCCATGCACAGCCTGAGCATGGCTCGGCCAGCGTTTGGCCGGCGCTGTTGCACCTCGGCGACTGCCGCGCGGCGCTGGATATCGGCGGCGCCTCCGGCGCCCATGCCATCAGCCTGGCGGCCCACTGGCCGACGTTGACCTGCACCGTGTTCGATCTGCCGGAGGTGTGCCCGCTCGCCGCCGACTACGCGCACCATTACGGTCTCAGCCAACGCATCGGCACCCACAGCGGCGATATGTGGCGCGATCCCTACCCGGCGGCGGATCTGCATCTGTACTCCAATATTTTCCACGACTGGCCGATGGACAAGAACCGCTTCCTGGCGCAAAAGAGCTATGCGGCCCTCCCGCCCGGGGGCAGGATCGTGATCCACGAAGTGCTGTACAACGATGACGGCGACGGGCCGCCTGCCGCCGCGGGGTACAGCCTGATGATGATGGGATGGACGCAGGGCCGCCAATACTCCGGCAGGGAAATCGGCGACCTGCTGCGCGACGTCGGCTTCGGGCCTGTTCAGGTGCTGCCGTCGCTCGGCTATTTCAGCATCGTGACGGCGCAAAAGCCCCAGGCTTAGCGGTTCACCGAGCGCGCCATGCGGCTGTAGGTATGGCGCACGCCGCGAATCGCCACGCTGTAAGCGAAAATGTTTTCCGGCAGCGCCAGCCCCAGATAGCCGGTATCGCCGATATGGTGCAGGTCCGCCCCGGCCATTTTGCTCATCAGCGCAATCTGCCGCACGGTCTGCACGTCGGCCCCCTCTTGCGAGGTGCCGATCGCCGTCATCGCCAGCGCGCCCTGCCGCTGGGCAAAATTGATCAGTGCCGCCACTTTCTCCTGCGACATGCCGGGAATGGTGCCCGGCGCCGGCAACAGCACGATGTCCGCACCGTTCTCCACGAACAGCGCAATGTCCTGCTCGCCGATCAGCTGGCTGCCGCTTTCGCGCACGATACCAGCCCCGTGCATCTTGCCGGTCACCAGCACCATCTCGTCGCCCACTTCATCGCGAATCGCTTTCAGCGCGGCGGCAATCGCCTGATTGCTGACGCCGTTGTTCGGGTTGCCGGTCAGCACCAGCATGCGCGCGCCGAGTTGATACAGCTTGCGGGCATTCTCGGCGGTGGCGGCGCGGCCCGCCGTCATCTGCCAAAAGTCGTTATGTTCGGTGGCGAAGGCCGGATCGACGGCCTCCAGGTTCACCCCGATCACCCGCCCGGTCAGGCGCTGCAGCGTGCGCAGCGCCTCCTGCGGCGGCACGTCGGCGGGCAGGCCCGCGATGTGCGGATGGTCGACGTCGAACAGGTTCAGCAGCAGCAGGTCGGCGCCCTGGCTGGCCGCCAGCTCGGCGTTGGTGACGTTATTGAGCAGCGGCTGAGTGACCGCGATGGTTTCGCTGACCAAAATGCGCCCTTCGCTGGCGCGGATGGCATAGAGCAGGTCGGCTTTGCCGATATCGGCCAGATCGCTGGCGCTGCAGTCCAGATAGCGTTTCATGAGGCAAGCTCCGATGACGTTAGCGGGAATGGATGCCCCCTCGCTCAGCGCGGCGAACGAGGGGGACAGGGTTACTTCAGCGTAAAACTTTGCGCCTGCACGTTGTCGGAGTCCAGGCCGACGAACACGTTGAATTTGCCCGGCTCCGCCCCCCATTTCAGGCTGGCGTTGTAGAACTTCAGATCGTCTTCGCTAATCGGCAGCTCAACCTGCTGCGACTGGCCGGCCTTCAGCGTCACTTTCTTGAAGTTGCGCAGCTCTTTTACCGGCCGGCTGACCGAGGCGGTCACGTCCTGCAGATACAGCTGCACCACCGTGGCACCGTCGTACTTGCCGGTATTTTTCAGCGTGACGCTGGCGGTTAGCTTGCCGTTGCGCGCCATCGTCGGGCTGGACAGTTTCAGATCCGACAGGCTGAAGGTGGTGTAGCTCAGGCCGTAACCGAACGGATACAGCGGGCCGTTCGGCGAATCGAAGTAGCGCGAGGTGTACTTGCCCGGATTCTCCTTGCCGAACGGGCGGCCGGTGTTCAGGTGGTTGTAGTACATCGGGATCTGGCCGACCGAGCGCGGGAAAGTCATCGGCAGCTTGCCCGACGGGTTGTAGTCGCCGAACAGCACGTCTGCCACTGCGTTGCCGCCCTCGGTGCCGCTGTACCAGGTTTCCAGCATGGCGTCCGCCTGCTCGCTCTCCCAGCTCAGCGCCAGCGGCCGGCCGTTCATCAGCACCAGCACCAGCGGCTTGCCGGTGGCTTTCAGCGCGGCGATCAGATCGCGCTGGCTCTGCGGAATCGTAATGTCGGCGCGGCTGGAGGCCTCATGCGCCATGCCCTGCGATTCGCCCACCACCGCCACCACCACATCGGCCTTGTTCGCCGCCTGCACCGCTTCGTCGATCATCTGCTGCGGCGAACGGGTGTCGAACGCCACCGCCGGTTCATACTCGTTGAGATAGTCGATGATGCCTTTATCCTGCGTGACGTTGGCGCCCTTGGCGTAAAGAATGCGCGCCTTGTCGCCCACCGCCCGCTCCAGCCCCTCACGCAGGGTGACCGACTGCTTGACCACCCCGGCAGCCGACCAGCTGCCCATCACGTCGCGCTGGCTGTCGGCCATCGGCCCGACCAGCGCAATGGTCGCCTGTTTGCTCAACGGCAGCGTCTGCTTATCGTTCTTCAGCAGCACCATCGTCTTGCGCGCCACCACCCGCGCTTCGGCGCGGTGCAGGCGGCTTTCGGCGTTGGTGTCCTGCGGATCGGAACCCACCGGCCCCAGATGCACATACGGATCGGTGAACAGCCCCATGTCGTACTTGGTGTTCAGCACGTCGCGGCAGGCGCGATCGATGTCGCTTTCAGGCACCAGCCCGTCTTTCACCAGACCCGGCAGGTATTTGTCGTAAAACTCGTCGCTCATGCTCATATCGACGCCGGAGGTGATCGCCAGGCGCACCGCGTCACGCGCGTCGGCGGCCACGCCGTGTTTAATCAGCTCTTTAATTGCGCCATGGTCGCTGATGGTGATGCCTTTAAAGCCCCACTGGTCGCGCAACAGATCTTTCAGCAGCCACGGGTTAGCGGTGGCCGGCACGCCGTTCACCGAGTTGAGCGACACCATCACCCCGCCGCTGCCGGCATCCACCGCCGCTTTGTAAGGCGGCAGATAGTCCTGATGCATGCGCAGCGGGCTCATGTCGACGGTGTTGTAATCGCGGCCGCCTTCGACGGCTCCGTACAACGCAAAGTGCTTGACGCTGGCCATCACCGAACCTGGCTTGGCCGGATCGCCGTTCTGGAAACCGTCGACCATCACTTTGGCGATTTTCGATACCAGCCAGGTGTCTTCGCCGAAGCCTTCGGAGACCCTGCCCCAGCGCGGATCGCGGGTGATATCGACCATCGGCGCGAAGGTCATGTTCAGGCCGTCGTCGCTGGCCTCCTGCGCCGCCACCCGGGCACTGAGCGCAATGGCCTCCAGATCGAAGCTGGCTGCCAGCCCCAGGCTGATCGGGAACACCGTGCGCTGGCCGTGCACTACGTCATAGGCGAAGAACAGCGGAATTTTCAGGCGGCTGAGCTGCATCGCCTGATCCTGCATCACCCGGATATCCGGCCGGGTGACGGTATTGAAGATGGCGCCGATCTGCCCGTTGCGGATGCCCTCGCGGATCGCTTCTTTCGGGTTATCCGGCCCGACGCTGATCAGCCGCAGCTGGCCGATCTTCTCTTCCAGCGTCATCTGCTTCATCAAATGGGACACGAAGGCGTCGCGCTGCTGGGCGTGAATGCCCTGCGCTATCGGCGTTTCCTGCGCAAAAGCCGGGCTGAGGGCCAGACCGGACAACATACTCACCACACAAAGCCATTTCATCTTGTTTTATCTCAGGCGTGTTTCCGCCGCCAACGCGGCGGAGTTTAATCGGAGTGAAGAAACAGTTTGCCACACTCTGTTTCATCGCCAAGGGAATTCGCATCGGTAATGTTTACAAAGCATTACAGGTTATCGGCAGGTAATTCTGTAACCGGGCGCGGCTGCCGGCGGCCTCAACCGTCAGAAAATCGATAAGCTGTGTCAACGCCGGCGGCGCCACCGTGCGTTCAGGATAGACCAAATAATAGGCCGCGCCGCTGCTGACGCAGAGCGGGAAAGGCGTGACGATGCGTTGCGCCTGAATATCCTCCTCCAGCAGGCACAGATCGCCGATGGCGATGCCGAACCCCTGCAGCGCGGCGCTCATCGCCAGATCGAGAGTATCGAAATGCTGAGCCTTGCCGGACGGCAGCGCATCGGCGCCCGCCGCCTTCAGCCAGCGCAGCCAGTCGCGCCGATCGCGCGTCGGGTGCAGCAGGGTTTGGTCCGTCAAATCCGCCAGCCGGGGCGCCGGCGGCAGAAACGTCGGCGTGCAGACCGGCGTGAGGATTTCGTCGAACAGCAGGTGCGCGGCCAGCTTTTTACCCGGCGGCCGGCCGAATACCACCGCGGCGTCAAACTGCTCGGTACTGAAATCCAGACCGTGCGACACCGAGGCGGTCAGCTCGATATGCATATCCGGCCGTTCATTCTGCAGGCGAATCACGCGCGGCAGCACCCAGCGCATCGCGCAGGTCGGGCATTTGATGCGCAGCGCCCCCGGCGGGGCGGCGGCCCGCGTCAGCGCCTCGTCCAGCTGCCCCAGCGCCTGCTGCACCGGCGCCAGCAGCTGCGCGCCCTGCGGCGTCAGCGCCAAACCGCGCGCCTGGCGGCTGAACAGCGGATAACCCAGGCGCTGTTCCAGCCCGAGAATTTGCCGGCTGACCGCCCCCTGCGTCAGGTGCAGCTCCCGGGCGGCATGGGTAAAGTTGAGGCGTTGCGCCACCACCACGAAGGTTTTCAACACGTCGAGCGACGGCAGGGATATCGGCATAGCGGGCCTCGATTAGGTATGATCGTAGTGCATGGCAAGTATGACAAACTTTCCCTTGTCCGCCTACGCCGGCTGATGCTTAATCGCTCAACACTTCCCTGTTTGCCTGGAGCCCATCATGCAGAGCGCCTGTTCATCCCGCTCGAAGCTGCCGGACGTCGGCACCACCATTTTCACCGTCATTGGCCAACTCAGCGCCGAACATCAGGCCCTCAATCTGTCGCAGGGCGCGCCCAACTTCGCCGGCGACCCGCAGCTGATCGAGGCTACGGCGCAAGCCATGCGCACAGGTCATAACCAATACGCGCCGATGAGCGGCGTGGCGGCGTTACGTGCTGCTCTGGCGGAAAAAGCTGAACGATTGTATGGCGCACGCTATGACGCCGACGAAGAAATCACGGTGATCGCCAGCGCCAGCGAAGGGCTGTACTCGGCGATCAGCGCGCTGGTGCATCCCGGCGACGAGGTGATCTATTTCGAACCGGCGTTCGACAGCTATGCGCCGATCGTGCGCCTACAGGGCGCCACGCCGGTGGCGATCAAACTGTCGCTGCAGGATTTTCGCGTCGACTGGGACGAAGTGGCCGCCGCCATCAACGGCAAAACGCGCATGATCATCATCAACACGCCGCACAACCCGACCGGAGCGGTGTTTGACGAGCACGACATCGAACGCCTGACCGCCCTGACCCGCGACACCGACATCGTGATCCTGTCCGACGAGGTCTACGAACACGTGGTGTTCGACGGCGAAATTCACCACAGCATGGCGCGCTATCCGCAGCTGGCGGAACGCAGCGTGATCGTGTCGTCGTTCGGTAAAACCTACCACGTCACCGGCTGGCGCGTCGGCTACTGCCTGGCGCCGGCGGCGCTGATGGACGAGATCCGCAAGGTGCACCAGTTTATGGTGTTCTCCGCCGATACGCCGATGCAACACGCCTTCGCCGCCGCGCTCGCCAACCCGCAGAGCTACCTGGGGCTGGCGGCGTTTTACCAACAAAAGCGCGATCTGCTGGCCAGCGCCTTGCAGGATTCGCGCTTTGAGCTGCTGCCCAGCCGCGGCAGCTTCTTCATGCTGGCCCGTTTTAGCGGCTTCAGTCACGAAAGCGACAATGATTTCGCCGTACGCTTGATCCGCGAAGCGAAGGTGGCGACGATCCCGCTGTCGGCGTTCTACAGCGACGGCACCAATACCGGCCTAATCCGGCTGAGTTTTTCCAAAGATAACGAGACCCTGCTGGAAGGCGCGCGCCGCCTGAGCCAGGCGTAATTTTTTGTCCGACCATGGGAAAGGGGCACTGCCTATGAAAGCACTGAAAACGCTGTTCGCCGCCGGATGCCTGCTGGCCGCCGGCACTTCGCTGGCGGCGGAAAACAGCCTGCGCTTCGGTCTGGAAGCGCTGTATCCACCGTTCGAATCCAAATCCGCCAGCGGCAAACTGGAAGGGTTCGACATCGAACTGGGCGACGCGGTATGCGCCGCCGCGCAGTTGAAATGCAGCTGGGTGGAAACCTCGTTCGACAGCCTGATCCCGGCATTGCAGGCGCGCAAGTTCGACGCCATCAACTCGGCGATGAACGTGACCGAACAGCGGCGCCAGGCGATCGCCTTTACCGACGCCATCTATCAGGTGCCGAACCGCCTGATCGCCAAGGCCGACAGCGGCCTGCTGCCGGACGCCAAATCGCTGGCGGGCAAACACGTGGGCGTGCTGCAAGGATCGATTCAGGAGATTTACGCCAAAACCCATTGGGCGCCGGCGGGCGTGGACGTGGTGTCTTATCAGGATCAGAATCAGGTTTACCTCGATCTGGCGGCCGGTCGGCTCGACGCCACGCTGGTGATGGCGCCGTCGGGGCAAAGCGGCTTCCTGTCGCAGCCGGACGGCAAAGGCTTCGCCTTCGTCGGCGAGGCGGTGCACGACGACAAAATCCTCGGTGAAGGTATCGCCTTCGGCCTACGTAAAGGGGATGAGGCGCTGAAGAAAAAACTGGATGCCGCCATCGCCAAAGTGAAACAGCAAGGCACGGTGGCGGCGCTGTCGAAGAAGTATTTCGGCAACATCGACGTGACGGTGAAATGATAGACGGGGGCGGCACCGCCGCCCCCTGCCGCGTTTAGCGATCGAATACCGAACTGTTCAGCGCACGATCCTGCTGGTGGCGTTCCAGCGCCAATTCGATCAGGCGCGTGATCAGCGCCTGATAGCTGACGCCGCTGGCGGCCCACAGCTTGGGATACATGCTGATGTTGGTGAAGCCCGGCAGCGTGTTGATTTCGTTGATCACCACCTGGTTGTCCGGCGTCAGGAACACATCCACCCGCGCCAGCCCGAAGCACTCCAGCGTGCGGAACGCCTTCAGCGCCACCTCGCGGATGTGGTCGCTCACTTCCGGCGCGATTGCCGCCGGCACCACCACCTGAGCGCCCTGCTCATTGATGTATTTGGTGTCGTAAGAATAGAAGGCGTCGCTCAGCACGATCTCGCCGCACACGCTGGCCTGCGGATCGTCGTTGCCCAGCACCGCGCACTCGATCTCGCGGCCGACGATCGCCGACTCCACCAGCACCTTATGATCGAAGCTGAAGGCCAGCGATACCGCCGCGTCGAACTCGGCGCGGTTTTCCACCTTGCTGACCCCGACCGAGGAGCCCTGGTTGGCCGGCTTGACGAACAGCGGCAGGCCGAGGCGCTCGCTCAGTTGCTCAAACGTAAACCCGGCGCGGTTGGCGCGTGTCAAGGTGACGAACGGTGCCACCGCCAGCCCGGCGTCGCGCAGCAGGCGTTTGGTCACGTCTTTATCCATGCTGACCGCCGAGCCGAGCACCCCGGCACCGACGAACGGCATATTGGCCATGCGCAGCAGCCCCTGCAGCGAGCCGTCCTCCCCCAGCGTGCCGTGCACGATCGGGAAGATGACGTCCAGTTGGCCCAGCGCGCCGGCGCTGCCCGCTTCGATCAGCTGCTGCTTTTCCTGGCCCGGGATCAGCGCCACGTTCTTGTTCGAGCGGTTCAGCGCGATCAGCGCCGGGTTTTCGGCGTTAAGCAGGTAGTTGGAGGCGTCGTTGATGTGCCACTGCCCCTGTTTGTCGATCCCCAGCAGCGTGACGTCAAACTTCTCTTTGTCGATTGCATCCACAATGTTTTTGGCCGACTGCAGCGACACCTCATGCTCCGCCGATTTACCGCCAAAAATCACCCCAACACGTAGTTTAGTCACGCCTTAAATCCTTCTGAAAAATCATGGCAAAAAAGTCGTTCATCACAATAAACGCATTGTCTGGCGGCGGCAATCGTTGTTGCCAGAATCTTCTTACGCCACAGAATGCCACATCGCCACCATCCAAAGCGTATACACTTCGTATATCGTTCACTTAGGGAGACGCCGATGGGCATCGTAAAAATTTCGGACGCGCTGCATGACGATCTGCGCCTCGCCAGCCTGACCATGACGCGTTCGATCAACGCGCAGGCCGAGTACTGGATCAAGATCGGCATGCTGGCGGAGTTCCATCCGGAACTGACCTACCCGCAGCTGGTAAAAAAGATGATAAAAGATAACGCGCTGACGCTGAAGGAGATTGTCGGGTGAAACAGATTGTGATTAAAACGCCAGAAGAGATTGCCAAAATGCGCCATTCCGGCGCCCTGCTGGCGAAAGTGTTTGCTATGCTCGATGAGGTCATCGTCGAAGGCATCTCCACCATGGAGATCAACGACCGCGCCGAGGCGTTTATCGTCGACGAGCTGAAGTCGCGCCCGGCCAGCAAAGGGCAGTATGATTTCCCCTATGTGCTCAACACCTCAATCGACGAGGTGGTGTGCCACGGGGTGCCGTCGGCCAGCAAAATCCTGCGTTCCGGCATGATTATCAACGTTGACATCACGCTGGAAAACGGCGGCTATATCGCCGACTCCAGCAAGATGTACTGCGTCGGCCAGGTGACGCCGCTGGCCAAACGGCTGGTGAACAACGTCTATGAATCGATGTGGCAGGGCATTCGCGCGGTAAAACCGGGCGCCACCCTGGGCGATATCGGCCATGCCGTCCAGCGGCACGCCGAGCAGGCCGGCTACAGCATCGTGCGGGAGTATTGCGGCCACGGCATCGGCCGCGATATGCATGAAGAGCCGGCGGTATTGCACTACGGTCAACCCGGCAGCGGTATGGTGCTGCAGGAAGGCATGGTGTTCACCATCGAGCCGATGATCAACCAGGGCGACCGCCGCATCAAGCAGAAGAAGGACGGCTGGACGGTGGTGACACGCGACAAAAAACTGTCGGCGCAGTGGGAGCACACCGTGGCGGTCACCGCCGACGGCGTGGAGATCCTGACGCTACGCGACGAAGAGCGCCGGGCTGGCTACGCCGAGCGCTACTAAACCCGCAAGCCATTAGCCTGGCAAGCTGATAGCTTAATAAGTTATTTAATTGATAACCTCTTGGCTTATATGCGGCACTCCGGCGCCGCAGTTAAAGCGACGGGGATGACAGGGAGACAGGCAGCATGCAGTCAGGCAATCAGGCATTTATCAACCAGCTTAAAGACATCGTCGGCGGCCCGCAGCTGTTGACCGGCGATCGCAACACCGAGCGCTATCGCAAGGGGTTCCGCTCCGGCGAAGGCCAGGCGCTGGCGGTGGTGTTTCCCACCAGCCTGCTGCAGCTGTGGCGCATTTTGCAGGCCTGCGTGGCCGCCGACAAAATCGTCATCATGCAGGCCGCCAATACCGGCCTGACCGAAGGATCGACCCCCAGCGGCAACGACTATGACCGCGACATCGTCATCGTCAGCACCCTGCGCCTCGACCATATTCAGGTACTGGACAACGGCAAACAGGTGGTCGGCTTCCCCGGCAGCACCCTGCACCACCTCGAGAAATTGCTCAAGCCCTACGGCCGTGAACCGCATTCGGTGATCGGTTCCTCCTGCATCGGCGCCTCGGTGATCGGCGGCGTGTGCAACAACTCCGGCGGCTCGCTGGTGAAACGCGGCCCGGCCTATACCGAAATGGCGCTGTACGCCCAGCTCGGGGAAGACGGCCAGTTGCGCCTGGTGAACCATCTGGGCATCCGCCTCGGCGACACGCCGGAAGAGATCCTTACCCGGCTAGAAAAAGGCGACTATCGCCCGACAGACGTCGAATACGGCGAGCTGCGCGCCTCGGATAACGAGTACGCCAGCCGGGTGCGCGACGTCGATGCCGACACCCCTTCCCGCTTCAACGCCGACAAACGCCGCCTGTACGAGGCCTCCGGCTGCGCCGGCAAGCTGGCGGTGTTCGCGGTGCGACTCGACACCTTCGAGAAAGAAGGCAAAGAGCAGGTGTTTTATATCGGCACCAACGACACCGCGGTGCTGACCGAACTGCGCCGCCACATGCTGAGCCAGTTCGAAAACCTGCCGGTGGCCGGTGAGTACATGCACCGCGATATCTTCGACATCGCTGAGGTGTACGGCAAAGACACCTTCATGATGATCGACAAGCTCGGCACCGATCAGATGCCGCGCTTCTTCACCCTGAAAGGCCGTATGGACGCCAGCCTCAACAAGCTGCCGCTACTGCCGCACAACCTGACCGATCGGCTGATGCAGGGACTGAGCCATCTGGCGCCGAGCCACCTGCCGAAGCGCATGAAGGAATACCGCGAACGTTTCGAACATCACCTGCTGCTGAAGATGGCCGGCCCCGGCGTAGACGAAGCGCAGCGCTACCTGACCGAGTACTTCGCCCAGGCCGAAGGCGCTTTCTTCGCCTGCACGCCTGACGAAGGCAAAAAGGCCTTCCTGCACCGCTTCGCCGCCGCCGGCGCCGCCGTGCGCTACCATGCGGTGCACGCCGACAAGGTGGAGGATATTCTGGCGCTGGATATCGCCCTGCGCCGCAACGACACCGACTGGTTCGAAACCCTGCCGCCGGAGATCGACAGCCAGCTGGTGCATAAGCTGTATTACGGCCACTTTATGTGCCACGTCTTCCATCAGGACTACGTGGTGAAAAAGGGCGTCGACAGCCACGCGCTGAAGGAAAAGATGCTCGAGATCCTCAACCGGCGCGGCGCCGAGTACCCAGCGGAGCATAACGTCGGCCACCTGTACCACGCCAAGGCAGATCTGCAGGCGTTCTACCGCACCGCCGATCCGACCAACAGCTTCAACCCCGGCATCGGCAAAACCAGCAAACGTAAAGGCTGGGCCGAAAACCCCCGCTAAGACCGCCCGATTAGCCCGCCGCCGCACCCGGCGCGGGCTTTCTCTCCCCCTGCCTGCCTCGTCGTGACCTTTCTGCGCCCTTAAAGGTGTATTTTTATTGCAACTTATAAATTTCCCGATTACCATTCACCACATAATCGCAAATGAGAATCAATTAGAAAACTGTCATGACGGATACATGGCATCCGCCGTGGCAATCACCGCGAAGTTGTTAATGAGAAGGAACCTACCATGAGTCAGACTCTCGATTCCGCCCAGCTGTTGTCCGCGCTCGATAAAGTGATGGTGATCTCCACCACCGATCTGCAGGGCACCATCACCTACGTCAACGATCTGTTTTGCCAACTGACCGGCTTTTCCCGGGAAGAGCTGGTGGGCCAGCCCCACAGCATCGTGCGCCACCCTTCCGTGCCGAAAGCCGTTTACAAAGCGATGTGGGACACCATCAAGGCAGGCGGCATCTGGACCGGCATCATTCCGAACGTCGGCAAAGGCGGCGTGCTGTACGTGGTCGACACCACGGTGCAGCCGCTGTATGACGCCCAGGGCAATATCGCGGCCTATATCAGCATCCGCCGCGTGATCAACGATCTGATGACCGACTTCGAATCGGTGGAATTCGCCAAAGAACAGTTCGACAACCACTACGACAAGTAACCGCCATGGCCGACCTTATCGAACGCATCCTGATTGGTTACGGTTCAGAGTCGGGCAACGCCCGGGCGCTGGCGATGCGCCTGGGCGAGCAAAGCAGCCTGCAACCCTACCGCCCCGTCGTGAAAGAACTCAACGCCATCCAGCCCGCCGATGTGGGCGAACGTGACGCCCTGCTGATCGTCTCCAGCTCATTTGGCGACGGCGAACCGCCCGCCAACGCCGAGCGTTTTTCCGACGCGCTGGCGCAATGGCCGGATCGCCACCGGTTGCGCTACGCCATCTTCGGTCTCGGCGACACCGCGTACCCGCATTTCTGCGGCTTCACGCAGGCGCTGGATGCACGTCTGACGCAATACGGCGCCCGCGCCATCATCAATCGCGTCGACGCCGACGTTAACTTCGAACCGTTCTTCGCAACCTGGCTGACGACGCTGGAGAAGGTGCTGGCCGGCGATGCCCAGGCCGGCCGCGATTTGCATCTGCGCGTGACCGCCTACGGCGAAGACCATGCGTTCAGCGCCGCCCTCCTCGAACGGCGGCCGCTCAGCGCACGCACGCCGCAGGCCTGGCACCTGCGGTTGAATATCGCCGGCAGCGGCATCGTTTACCGGGCGGGGGATACCGTCTATCTGTTGCCGGAGAACGACGAAGGATTATTGACCCGGCTGGCTGACTGGCTCGGCAGGCCGGAGGCCGCTGACGCGCTGCGCCGCCGGGAACTGCGCCAGCTCAGCAAAACGACGCTGCGCGAACTGGCGCAGTTGGCCGACAGCGAAGAGCTCAAAGGCTTGCTCAAGATCCGCCAGCGCAAAGCCCTGGAGAGCTATCTGTACGGCGCCGATCTGCTGGACGTACTGCACGATTTTTGCCCGCCGCAGACGGTCATGCTGGAGAACCTGTTGGCGCTGCTGCCCGTTTGCCTGCCGCGCGCCTACTCCATCGCTTCGGCAACGCGGGTAGAGAGCCTCGACCTGTGCGTGCGCGACGTACGATATGAACGCGACGGCCGCACCCGGCGCGGCACGGCGACCGGCTGGCTGCTCAGCCAACCCGGCCCTTTCCGCCTCTTCTGCCGCGCCAACCCCGGCTTTTACCTGCCGCGCGATACCACCGTACCGGTGCTGCTTATCGGTACCGGTACCGGCATCGCGCCCTTGATAGGCTTGCTGCGCGAAATGGCCGCCCAGGGTGAACGGCGCGAAACCGTGCTGATCTTCGGCGAAAAACGGCGCGATGAAGACTTCCTGTATCGCGAGGAATTGGCTGCACTGAACGCCGCAGGCGTACTCACGCGCCTCATCACCGCCTTCTCGCGCGACGCCGCCGCCAAATATTATGTGCAGCATGCGATCGGCGAGCATGCCGATGCCATCAGCGGCTTGCTGCTGCGGGGAGCGCATGTCTACCTGTGCGGCAATCGCCAGTATCTGGAACATGCCGTGGCGACGGCGCTGGAGCAAGCCTGCGGGGCGGAAAACCTGTGGCAGACGCTGATTGAGCAGCAGCGCCTGCATCTGGAACTCTATTGAGACAGGGTGGCGTTCATCGTTCCGCACGCAGCAGCAAGGACACGATGAACGCGCCCCCCAGCCCGGCCGTAATGATGCCGATAGGCAGCTCCTGATGGGGGATCAGACTGCGGCTGAGCATGTCGCCGCCGGTCAGCAGCGTCGCCCCCAGCAGGCCGCACATCGGCACGGCCAAACGGTGGCGCACGCCCACCAGGCGCCGAGCCAGGTAGGGCACCATCAGCCCGACAAAGCCGATCACGCCCGTCAGCGAAACGAGAAACGCCGTGGACAGTGCGCAGCACAGAAAGGTCTCGGTGCGCAGGCGCGCCACGTTGACCCCCATCGAATGGGCGGTTTGCTCGCCCGCCAGCAGCGCGTCCAGCGCCCGCCAACGCAGCGCCGTAAACCCGGCCAGCAGCACGAAACTCGCCAGCGGAATGAACAGATTATCCCAACGCGCCAGCCCCAGCCCGCCGAGCGACCAGAACAACACCGAACCGGCCGCCCGCTGATCGCCGGAAAACACCAGGTAGCTAGTGAGCGCGCTGAACAAAAACGAGACCGCCAGGCCGCAGACGATCAGCTGCTCGGCGCGCCTGACCCGGCCGACGCGAAACAGGATCATCACCGCCAAGGCGGACAAAACGCCGCCGGCGAAGGCGGACAGCGGCAACGTCAGCGCGCCCAGCGCATCGCCGAAGCGCGTGATGACCAGCACCGCGCCGGCGGAGGCGCCGGAGGAGAGCCCAAACAAAAAAGGATCGGCCAGCTCATTGCGGGTGGTGGTCTGCAGCAGCGCGCCGGTCATCGCCAGCCCGGCGCCGGTCAAGGCCGCCAGCAAGGCTCTGGGCACCCGCAGTTGCACGACGATAGTGTCCAGCATGCCGGAGAGGGGCGCCGATGAAAGCCCCAATGCCGCCATCGTCTGCCACCATGACAGCGCGACGCTGCCCAGCTGCAGGCTCCAGATCATTAACCCGCACAATACCGACAGCGCCAACGGCGCGAGCAGCATAAACCGCCGGGTCGGCGAGTTCATTCAGCCTCCGGCGCGTACAGCGCCCGCGCCAGCTTTTCCACTGCGCCGATGTTGGCCGGTCCCGGCGTCAGCTCCGCATACTGCAGTTTCAGATAGCGATGGTGCCGTACGGCAGGCGTTAATTTCATCAACGGGTGGGACTCGAGGAAGCGCCGCAGCGCATCGGCACCCGATCCGGTCTGGTAATCCAGCAGAATAATGAAGTCAGGCTCGGCCGCCGCTACCGCCTCCCAGGACGCCGTCGTCCAACTCGCCGGCAAGCCGTCCATCACGTTGCGGCCGCCCGCCGCTTCGATGATCGCCGTCGGCATCGCGTATTTGCCGCTGGTGAAAGGCTTCTCCTCCCCCGAGTCATAGATGAATACCTTGAGCGGCGCCTGGCCCGCCGGCCTGGCGGGCAGCGCAGCCAACCGGCGCTTCCAGCCCTCAACCAGCGCGGTGGCCTCTTGCCGCTTGCCGAAAATCTTGCCGAGCTTCAGCTCATCGTCATACAGCAGATTCATATCGGCCTTCTGCGGCCGCCCGCCGGCCTGTACGCAGCTCTCGCTCAGCACCAGCGTTTTGATGCCGAACGGGGCGAGCTTCTCCGGCGTGACGTCGCCGCCGATCTTCATGCCGTAATTCCAGCCGGCGAAAAAGAAATCCGGCTGTGCCGCCAGCAGCGTTTCCAAAGCGGGATATTTCGGCGCCAGTTCGGGAATGGCACCCATCGCGGCCTTGAAGTCGGGCGTCAGTTTGTACCAGCCGGTGATGCCGGTCAGCCCGACAATGCGATCCTGCAGATGCAGTGCAAAGGCCATCTCGGCCATGTTGATGTCGTTGATGACGGCGCGCTGCGGCGCCTGGTTGAAGGTGACCGGCACACCGCAGCTTTCTACGGTGACGGGAAAATGTTCGGCCGCCGCCGACCTGGCGGCCAGCAGCAGAAGCAGGATGAATACGCGTGCGTTCATGTTTCTCTCTGGTTTATCAAGCGCAATGGGGAACGTCAAAAATGCGCAGCGTTTTCCCGCTGACGGGATGCGCCACCTTGAAACTGTTCATGCCGAACACCGGCAAAATCACCGGAGTTTGCAACACCGCCTCGGGCGTACCACAGGCTACCTGGCGGCTTTCGTTCAGCACCAGGATCCGATCGGCAAACGCCTCTGCCACGGGCAAATCGTGCAGCACCGCAATCACGGCAATCTCTTTATTTTTCACTAACGACAGCAGCGCCGAGCGCCCGGGCGGATCGAGGTGATTGGTCGGTTCATCCAGCAACAACAGATCGGGAGACTGCGCCAACGCCCGAGCCAGCGCAGCGCGCTGGCGCTGGCCGCCCGAGAGCCGCCCCAACGGGCGGTGCCTGAGCGGCGCCAGCCCGGTTTCCCCGATGGCCTCGTCAACGATGCGTTTTCCCGCCGCAGAGCGTTCGCCATGCGGTAAACGGCCCAACGCCACGTAGTCCTCAACCGACAGCCGCAAATCCGGCGAATCGTTTTGTGCCAGAAAGGCGATGCTTCTGGCGCGTTCCGTCGCCGGCCACTCGGACAAGGCCCGCCCTCGCCAGTAAATGCCGCCGCTGTCCGGCCGCGTTTCGCCGATCAGGGCACGCAACAGGCTGGACTTGCCGCTGCCGTTAGGGCCGATCACCGCCAGCTTCTCACCGGCGCGCAGCGCGAAATGGATGTTGTCGAGTATCAATGCCCCGCCGTGGCCGGTCAGGCTAACTCCATCAACGTGGAGGATGTCGTGAACTGGATTCATCATGCATTAATTGTTATATTATAACATATCAATATTTTTATCACGATTGCCCGCCTTCTGCAAAAGCGAATCGCAACGTCTTTTGCCGCACACGCTGCGTGAACCTAGGCAGGCAACAAAAGCCGCGCCCCCTGCGTCAACACTGCGCGCCTCAAGCAACATAGCACAGCCTTTTATTGATGATAATGATTTTCATTATCAATTAAATCATGGTGATTTCCGATTGCGCATCCCGGCGAACTTGGTTATGTTTGAAGCGATTAGTTTCATTCCCAATTTTCAGGAACTCACATGACCTACCTGGCGCACAGCACAGATCCGACAGACGCGACCGTTCCGGCCGTCGTTTTGCTGTGTGCTTCCTCCGCTCCACCCGCCGTTTCCTCTGTCGTTTCAGCGGTTGCCGCTTACCCGCCACGCATTGTGGTTGTGCGCTAAGCCAAACCGACTTTTTACCTCCGGCTTATTGATCTGTTGCGTTCAGGCGTAGACCGCCGCGCGCGCCGGAGCCTGTAATTTTCACGACAGGTGAAATTAACATGCGATTACCTTCTCTCTGGGCCAATGCCGGCCTGGCTACGCTGTTCGTCCTGCTTTGGAGCAGCGGCGCGATCTTCTCCCGTTGGGGGTTGGAGCACGCCTCCGCCTTCGCTTTCCTGTTCTTCCGCTGCGCCATCGCGCTGGCGGTGCTGTTGGCCATCGGCCTGTGGCAGCGCCAGTGCCTGCCCGCTCCCGGCACCCGCCGGCGCGTCGCGCTGATTGGCGTGTTGATGATCGGCAGCTATCAAATCTGCTATCTGCTGGCGCTGGAACAGGGTATTACGCCCGGCGTGCTGGCGACGTTGCTCGGCGTACAGCCGATCCTCACCCAGTTCATCACCGAACGGCGCTGCACCGGGCTGCGGGCGCTCGGCCTGGCGCTGGCAATGGTCGGGCTGACGCTGGTGGTGTACCAAAGCCTGATGGTGGCCCACTTCTCGCTGAGCGGCATACTGTTCGCCTTTATCGCGCTGGGCTGCATGACCGCCGGCACCCTGCTGCAAAAAGGCATGACGCAGCCGCCGCTGGCGGTCTTGCCGCTGCAGTATGCCGTCGGGTTGCTGATGTGTACGCTGGCGCTGCCGTTTGAGCCGCTGCGGGTCGAATGGCGGTCGGCGTTCGTGCTGCCGCTGCTGTGGATGGCGGTGGTGATCTCGGTGCTGGCGACCTTCTTGCTGTATCGCCTGATCCAGCGCGGCAACCTGGTGCAGGTCACCAGCCTGTTCTATCTGATCCCGGCGGTGACCGCCCTGCTGGACTACCTGTTGCTCGGCCACGCGCTGGCGGCGCTGAGCCTGCTGGGCATGGCGGGCATCGTGCTCGGTGTGATGCTGGTTTTCCGCCGCGTATAAAAGCAAAAGCCCCCGCGCCGTTCCACCGGCGCGGGGGCGATAACAACAGCCGTTAACTCAGAACAACCAGGAACCGTACCCCCACAGCAGCACCGTCACCCCAAGCAACAGCTCGAGCAACAGGATACCGATAGCGAAGGTCGAGCTGGAGAAGATGAACCCTTCCTTACTGTCGATATTCAGGAAGTGCGGGATCCCCAGATTCAGCAGATAGCCCGAATAGCACAGGCCGATAATGCCGACAAACAGACACAGCCAGACGACCGGATAGAGCGCCACAATCCCGCTGAGGAACATCGGGGTCGCCACGTAGCCGGCGAACACCATGCAGCGGTGCAGGCTGGGGCGCGATTCATAGCGCCGCGCCATCCAGTGAATGACTTTCCCCATGGCCGCTACGCCCGCCAGCATCAGCAGGTAAAACGCCACGGCGGTATAAAGCGCGGTAAACATGTCGAGCCTGATGGCATGTCCCTCGCCGGAGAGCCAGCCCAACTGGGTGGTGCCGATAAAGGCGCAGACCACCGGGATTGCTGCCAAGAGCAACACGTGATGGGTGTATAGGTGCGAGACGCTTTCATTCTCGCTTTTGATCTGTTCGAACTCGGCGCTGGGATGCGCCAGAAGTCCCCAAACATGACTGACCATGAGACACCTCCTATCTCGCCGTAGGCCGCGATCGGCGAACGAATTTCACACCTCCGACGGACAGCTACCCGTGCGAGGATTGCGGCCACGGGGCTCTCTCCCCTGTACTAATTATAGTCTTTCGGCGAAAAAACGTGCGGAAAGCGCAACGCCGCAACGCTTTGTCTTATACTCCCACCATAAAAACCAGGCTGCGAGGAAGGTCATGTCATCCGTTATCACCACCCGCCAGGCGGGGATCGTCGACGTCGACGCCGGGCGCAACGTCACCGTAGTCGAGCCCAGCAATCTGTACGGCTGCCGGCTCGGCGACGATGTCTTCGTCGGCCCGTTCGTGGAGATCCAGCGCCACGTCAGCATCGGCGCGCGCAGTAAAATTCAGTCGCACAGCTTTATCTGCGAATACGTCACCCTCGGCGAAGCGTGCTTTGTCGGCCACGGCGTCACCTTCGCCAACGATCTGTTCAAAGACGGCGCGCCCAATGCCGATCCGGCCAGCTGGGGGCGCACGCGCGTCGGCGATCGGGTGTCCATCGGCTCCGGCGCCACGATCCTGGCGGTGGAGATCTGCAGCGACGCGGTGATCGGCGCCGGGGCGGTCGTGACCCGCGACATTACCCGCAAGGGAATTTATGCCGGCAACCCGGCGCGCCTGCTGCGGGAGCTGCCATAATGACCCCGGCCATCCGCATCGCGGCCATTGAGGCGCTGCCCGATGATTACCTGACGTGCGGCGATTTCGGCTTTACCATCCGCAGTTACGCCCTGCCGCAGTTCGACAGCCCGGTCGACAGCTGGCCAACCCGGCCGGTGGCGCCATTTCGTAAACAGTATCCCCTGGCGCCGTTCGCCAACGAAGACAGCGTGACCTTCCTGGCGTATCGCCAGGACGAAGCCGTTGGCCACATCACGCTGAGCAAAAACTGGAACGGTTACACCTTGATCGACGAGATCGCGGTCAGCGCTCACGCGCGCCGTCAGGGCATCGCCGGGGCACTGCTGGACTGCGCCAAACAGTGGGCGCGGCAGCAGGAAACCTCGGGTATGATGCTCGAAACGCAGAACAACAATCTGGCCGCCTGTCGCTGCTACCAGCATTACGGGTTTATTCTCGGCGGCATCGACCGTTTGCTGTACCGCGCCGAGCCGGAGATCGCCGATCACGAAATCGCGCTGTTCTGGTATTTGCCGTTCAATAGCGAAATCGGTTACTGATTTATCGGCCGCCATTGAGGCTATGTTTACTTTTTAACCCCTACCATCGGATGAGAACTGTTATCACTTACTCTGATAAACCAGCGACACCCAGGGAGGGCCGTATGAACCAGAACAAGGTTGTTTTACTGATGTTAGCTATCGCCATGAGCGGATGCGCCGATCGCCCCGCCGCCGTCACCCCCGCAACGCCGCCGACCGACGTCACCGTTTCGCCGCCGGGCGTGCAGCCGGAGATGGACGCCAGCACCCGCAGCAAGCTGCGTGAGATCTTCACGCTGCGCGCCGGTTGGCCCGCCGCACAGCCGCATGGCCGCACCGTAGATTTGATTTCGCGCGAGTTTCTCGGCACGCCCTATCTCGCCAACCGTCTGATCGGTTCGCAGAGCACGCCCGAGCAGTTGGTGATCGACTTCCGCGGGCTGGATTGCTTCACCTACATCGATTATGTGGAAGCGCTCAGCACCGCCCGCAGCGAGGGCGAGTTCGTACAGCGTCTGGTAGACATTCGCTACGTCGACGGCAAAATCGCCTTCCCGCAGCGCAAACACTTCTTCACCGACTGGGCACAGCGGCCGCACCAGGTGGCCGAAGACATCACCGCGCAGCTCAGCCCGCACGCCGTCACCCTCGTGAAAACCCTCAACCGCAAGGCGGACGGCAGCAGCTACCTGCCCGGTTTGCCCAACGTACAACGCAGCGTGACCTATATCCCCAGCGACAACGTCGACGACAAGGTGCTGGCCCAGCTGCGCACCGGCGATTACATCGGTATTTACACCAACCTGGACGGGCTGGACGTGACCCACACCGGCATCTTCGTGATGACCGACAGCGGCCCGGTGCTGCGCAACGCCTCTTCGCGCAAGGCCAACATGCGGGTGGTCGATTCGCCCTTTATGGATTACGTGATGGCTACGCCGGGCATCGTGGTGCTGCGTTCGCTCAGCCGATAATCCCTCGCCGCATAACGGCTATAAGCTATAGCCGTTTATGCTGAACGAGCGTTTGACTTCATCGGCGGTTCAGGCTTAGCTGTAAGGACAAAAAACAACTGATTTTATTGTTCTTTTCAGGGAGACTTCGATGACCTTACGCTGGCGTATCACCCCTCTGGCGGCGGCCTTCGCCGCCGTATTGGCGCTTCAGGGCTGCGATCAAAAAACCGATCGGGATCATATCAAGGTCGGCGTCATCAACGGCGCGGAACAGGACGTGGCGGAAGTCGCCAGACAGGTGGCGAAAGAGAAATACGGGCTGGACGTCGAGCTGGTCGGCTTTAGCGGTTCACTGCTGCCGAACGACGCTACCGACAAGGGCGAACTGGACGCCAACGTGTTCCAGCACCGCCCGTTCCTCGAACAGCAAAACAAAGATCACGGCTATAAGCTGGTGGCAGTCGGCAATACCTTTGTCTTCCCGATGGCCGGCTACTCCAAAAAGATAAAATCGCTCAAAGAGCTGCCGGACGGCGCGGTGATCGCCATCCCGCTTGATCCGACCAACCTGGGGCGCGCCCTGCTGCTGCTGGAAAAAACCGGGTTGATTACGCTGAAACAAGGCAAGGGATTGTTGCCCACCGCCCTGGACATCAGCGCCAACCCGCACCATTACCAAATTATGGAGCTGGAAGGCGCGCAGCTGCCGCACGTGCTGGACGATCCAAAGGTCACCGTTGCCGTCATCAGCACCACCTACATCAACCAGACCGGTCTGACGCCGACCAAAGACGGCATCTTCATCGAGGATAAGGACTCGCCGTACACCAACATCATCGTCACCCGCGAAGACAACAAGGACGCGCCGAACGTGCAGAACTTCATCAAGGCCTACGAGTCAGACGAAGTGGCCAAGGCCGCCGAGAAAATCTTCAACGGCGGCGCGGTGAAAGGCTGGTAAATTCGACCATCATCAAGGCGGATTCTGCGTACGAATCCGCAATATTTCACTTTCATTCCCCGTTTCCTTACGCCACACCTTTCTCTAAAAGCAAAACGCCCGCATGCTCACTCCTCCATAACACGGATTGTTCACAACAAAGGAGTGTCTCGATGCCGATCAAATTTGCCCCCAAGGTCGGGGAAATTCTTGAGTGCAACTATGGCAACTATCCCCTCTCAGTCTGCCAACCGTATGAAGCCGGCTTTTATGATGGCCACATTCCACCAGAAATGGTGAAGAACCGTTTAGTTGTTGTGTTAAACGGCAAAATTAACGGCAACGCCTGCATTATCGTACCGCTGTCGACCACCAGAGATTCGAACAAGATCGAACGGGGATTGCACATCGAAATTACGCGTGAACTCATCGAAGATATGAGATTCTTTCATCCGCAAACGCGCTGGGCAAAGGGCGATCTGGTGCAGCAAGTCAGCCGCCAACGGCTGAACAGAGCCCGTAAAGAGAGAGGCTTTCTTACCCAATGTCTGTCGCGCGAGCTTGTTGCTGACATACAACGCGCCGTCATTAAGTCGATCAATGCCAAAAATATGCTGTTCTGACCAGTACGCTGTTGTTGACAAAACAGACAAATCAGGTGAAATTGTCGCCGTAGCCGATAAAGGCCCTTATGCTATACCCTCCCTTTCAGGGACCTGCGAAGCCCAGCCATCCAGCTGGGCTTTTGCCTCTCTGGAGACCACCGATTTTTAAAACGTCATCTTTTCTTCCCGCTCTTGTCCCTTATGTGGCGTCAGGCTTTAGTATCCCGGCACGCACAAGGGAGGAGCTGCATATGTTATTGAAAGTCGGCGAACTGGCGCGCCGGATGGGCGTTTCACTGGCGGAAGTCGGGGCAATTCTGGCGCGTTCAGGGCCGGTGCTTCCGGCGGTGATTGAGCAGCAGATCGCCATGTTGGACCCGCAGTTGGCACAGAGCGCTGCATTGTGCGGCTGACAACCCCATAGGGTTTTCTTATCTCAACATAAGAAAACCCGATTTACCCCGGCGGTGAGCGGCGCGCATAATGGCGTTTATCCGCTGATTTCCAAGGTAAACAGGCATTACCATGACGCTCTCCGCTCCCGTACTCAGCCTCCTCGATGCCACGCCGGACGATATGGCCGCCGTGCTGCGCATTTACACCCACCACGTGCTGTACGGTGCCGCCTCGTTTGAAGAACAGCCGCCGACCCTGACGGAAATGCAGCTGCGGCTGAGCAAGGTGCAAGAAGCCGGGCTGCCCTGGCTGGTGGCGAAGAGCGAAGGCCGTATTGTGGGCTACTGCTATGCCACGCCGTATCGCCCCAGGCCGGCCTATCGCTTTACCGTGGAAGACTCGGTGTATATCGCCGAGGGGCAACAGGGCAAAGGCGTCGGCAAGGCGCTGCTGAGCGCGCTGATCGCCCGCTGCGAGCAAGGCCCCTGGCGCCAGATGCTGGCGATCGTCGGCGATTCCGCCGCCAACCGCGGTTCGCTGGCGCTGCACCAGTCGCTCGGCTTTACCAGCGTCGGAACGTTAAAGGCCGTGGGGTTCAAACTGGGGGAATGGCGCGACACCCACATCATGCAGCGCGCGCTGAGCGCGGGCGACAATCGGCACCCCTGAATGCATGGCGACGCACGATAGAGAGTTAGCGTCTATAGTGAAGAGTGATTTCATTGAGTTAGCGCCAATCGCGCACGCCATTTAACCGATAAGGGAGAAGTGAATGAAAATTATTCTGTGGATTGTCGCCATCATTTTCATCGTGGGTTTATTGACGATTACCGGCGTTTTCAAACTGATTTTTTAAAGCGTCTGCACCGTCCCGCCCCTCTCGGGGCGAGACTTTTCATCATGCCTTGAAACGCGCGCGTACCGCGCCCAGCGCCGACATCACCGCCAGCACCACGCCGCCGGCCACCAGCCCGAACGCCACGTTCAGCAGAGCCGGAACCACCCCCTGCAAGATATGGCCAAACGTCGGTACCACCGTGGTGTACGAGGCCCAGTCTTCGAAAAGGTGATGCACCGGCGGCAGACCGTGGGTCAGGATGCCACCGCCGACCATAAACATGGCGACCGTGCCGACGATCGACAGCGTTTTCATCAAATAAGGCGCGGCACGCACGATGCCGCCGCCGAGGGAGCGCGCTAACGCGCTGCTTTTGCGGCTCAGATACAGCCCCAGATCGTCCAGCCTGACGATGCCGGCGACGATGCCATACACGCCGAGCGTCATCACGACGGCGATGCCGCACAAAACGATTACCTGCTGGCTGAAGGTGGCGCCGGCAACGGTGCCCAGCGTGATGGCGATAATCTCGGCAGAGAGCACGAAATCGGTGCGTATTGCGCCTTTCACCTTGCGCTTCTCATAGGCCGCAGCGTCCTCATTGGCGCCGGGCCCGTCCGATTTTTCCTCCTGCGCCGCCTTGCCGTGGCTCAGGCTGTGAAACACCTTTTCGAATCCTTCGTAGCACAGGTAGGCGCCGCCCACCATCAGCAGCGGCGTAATCGCCCAGGGTGCAAAAGCGCTGATCAGCAGCGCCAGCGGCACCAGGATCGCCTTGTTGATCAACGAACCTTTGGCGACGCTCCACACCACCGGCAGTTCGCGATCGGCTTTAACGCCGGTGACCTGCTGCGCGTTGAGCGCCAGATCGTCCCCCAACACCCCGGCGGTTTTTTTTGCCGCCATTTTGCTCATTAACGAGACGTCGTCCAACAACGAGGCGATGTCGTCGATGAGGGTAAGTAAGCTACTTCCTGCCAAAATGATTCATCCTTTTCATATTCACGGGCCATTCTATTTTTAGCATAGCGGTAAAACGTCATGAAAGGATATGGGAGGATCGCGGAAAACGCCGGGCGGGCGAATGCCGCCCGGCGCCGGCGTTAGAGCGCTACGCTGCCCAGGATGAACGTCACGGTGATAACCGACAGCAGCGTCGTCCAGGTGATGATGGAGGCCATCGCTTCATGATCGCCCCCCATTTGCCGCGCCAGAATATAGGCGTTGCCGGCGCAAGGCACGGCGGAGTAGAGAATGGCGATGCTGGCCGGCACGCCGGTAGCACCGAAATAGTGCACCAGCGCAATGGTAATCAGCGGCATGGCCACCAACTTCAGCACGGTCGCATAAGAGATGGAAACCAGCTTGCGGATATGCATGCTGACGATCAACCCTGCGCCGACCGACATCAGGCTCAGCGGCGTGGCGGCGTTGGAGAGATAAACGAACAGCTGTTTAAGCGCGCCGGTAATGTGCAGGTTGCACAGGTTCATCAGCACCCCGAACAACGCGCCGATGATCAGCGGGTTTTTCGTCAGCGCCAGCAGCGCGCCGCTCAGGCTTTTCTTGCTGCCGGTGCCGTAGTGGTTCATCACCAACACGCTCATGATGTTGGTCAGAATGATCATGTATGCCACGAAGAAACCGGACAGTGCCACCCCTTCGCTACCGAACAGCGATTGCGACAGCGCGATGAATACATAAGAGTTATATCTGACTCCGCCCTGAAAAATGGAGGTAAACAGATCGGCCGACGTATTGAAGAACAGTTTGCCAACGAAAATAATCAACGCGATGGCCAGCGTGGAAACAATGGTCGCCACAACGGGATAAAAGCTGTCCGCGCCGCTAAAATCCGCCTCACTGATATCCAATATCAACAGCGCCGGAAAAAACAGGTAATAAACAAATTTGTCTGAGAAGCCCCAAAATACGGCGACGTCTTTAACATAGAGTTTTGACAAATAGCCCAGCACGATTAACAAAAAAATCGGCAATATAGAAAGAAAAACGTTCAGCATGAATAATAACCTTAAATCGAGAAAATGCGCTCTTCAACCTGATTGAGATTGCGGTGATTCCACAAGCTTGCCGAAATGAAGACGCGTTGCACCCAGCGCAACGGCGTATCTCTTTCATCGAAAGAAGGCGTGAATTTATCGCGCGAATGCAGCGCAAAGCGGTTATCGATATACACCAAATCGCCTGGGCAAATATCGATGCCGATGGCGTTTTCTTTCACCAGCCCGTAGAAACGCTCCAGCGCGGCTTCCGCTCGCGGCGTGCTGGCCGCAATCATGCCGGGATAGAAGACGGCGCTCACATCCGGCAATACGTGATTTTGCGAAATCAGCGGCACCAGCGCGGTTTCTTCCCGTCCGGCCTGCGTGGATTGGCGCCAGCGGTAAGGCAGTTTGATGCTGTACAGCGGGCTGGCCAGCGTTTCGACGTCCTCGCGGCTCAGCTGAGCGATCGCCAGACGCGAATCGGAGATGCGCGTCATCGGGCTGTGCGGATCGCGGCGCACGCCGGCCAGCAGCAGGCCCATCGGCGAGACGTTGAACTGTTCCAGGTGTTTCAGCGCCGCATTTTCAATATGGAAGTCCAGTTCAACATCGAACCCCAGACCGGTATACTCTTTTTTGGCTTCGCGTTTGGGGATCAGATTATTAATCAGCTCCTTCCCCTCGAAATACATCGAATAGGGCTCACCGATTAGCGAAGAAATACCCACCAACAGGTTTTCGCTGATATTCCCGGATTTGGCCGAAGGCGTGTATTGGTTCGGACAAGGGGAAAAGAAAACTTCTTTATCCACCGGCACATTTTTTAAAATAAGGTAAGGCCGCGGTTTGATTGACGCCTTTTGCTGGCTTAATGCGGCGCTTAATCTGTGGGGTAAATGGGTAATCATCGCCGTTCGTATAGCGTGAATATACGCATCACCGCCGGCGGGATCGTAAGCAATTTTATCTAATGCCGAAAATAACTCGTTTCGTTCCTGATCCGTCAATTGAAAGACGTTTTGGTAATCCATCCTGAGCATTCCTTGACAATAAGAATATCATTAGCAAGCCTAATGAAAGCGGCAGGATGTTAACACTTTGCAATCAAATTCATAAAGATTTATTAACTAATTTCGTGATCTTAATCACCACTCCTCCGTCCAGTTAATGGCGGAGAAGAAGTGATTAAGAAACAAACAGCTACGCGGATGCATCTTCATCAGACGCGCCAGCGAATACGCGCGAGAGGTAGCGCAGAACATGATCGTGGGCCTCAAAGACGCACGATAAATGCGTACTGCCCTCAAGCAAGCCAAAGGCAACATGCACGCTGCCATGCTGTTCGACGAAACGCTGCAAGGATTGCGCGCTGAACAACTCATCCTGCGCCGCCGCCAGCAGCAAGGTCGGCAATCGCAGCGCCGCCAGTTGCTTTGCCGGGGTGCGTGGCGTCAACGCGTTAGCCATATTAACGCTGTATTGGCAGACAAAATCGGGGGCAGCGGCCAGCACGGCCGGGGGAAAATTCAGGCTGACCGCCCGAGACTGCCTAAACCACCGTCCACCGCTGAGTGCATTGGCCACAAAGGGCCATTGGCGCACCTGGGCAAAACGGGCCGCCACCGGCAAATCGCGGGCCATCCCGGAAAATGGCCCCAGCTCGGGCGCCAGCAGGGTCAGGCTGCCCGCCTGCTGTTCACAAGGATAGCGGGTCAGGTAGTTGAGCAACATCCCGGCGCCGCTGGAATGGCCAAGCAGGTGCCTGCGCGCTAACGGAAAACGCAGGCGCATTTCCGCCAGGATGACATCGACATCGCGCCAAATACGCTCAGGCCGCTCAACCGTCCCCCGCTCTCCCGTGGAATCGCCATGCCCGCGAATATCGACCAGGCACACCGCGAGCGTTGGCTCGGCAGCCAGCTGGCGCGCAAGAATGTCATACCCGGCGGCGCTGTTAACCCCGCCGCCGTGATAAACCACGATCACGTCTTCGCTCTCGGCAGTTTGCCGATACAGGCGGTAGCTCAATCCCTCAACGCTGCCGGACGACGTGGCCACCTGTGCCCCCGGCCACTCGCCGTAAGACTTCGCTTGCTCAACATAACGGTCAAAATCAATCAATTCGCACCTTTCCATGATGTTGTCGGTATTCCCCACGGCAGAGCCGCTGCCCCGGCGATAAGCATATGAAACAACAGCAGGAACTGCCATGCCTTTTGCACGCTCCCCTTAGCCTCAGGGCAAATCCCCCGCCGGGACATTGAGCTGCCAGGAGAGCCCAAAGCGATCGTTGAGCCAGCCGAAGCGGGCGCTGAAGCCGTAGTCGTCGAGCGGCATCAGCACCTTGCCGCCCTCCGCCAGGCGGTGGAAAGCCTGCTCCAGCGCCTCTTCGTTAGGCAGGTTGATGAACAGCGACACCGCCGGGGTGAAGCTGAAATCATGGCTGATCGGGCTGTCGATAAACACCAGGTTCTGCCGGTCGAAATCGATGGCGGCATGCTTGATCAATCGCCGGCCGTCCGGCGTCGGGTCGTAATGCTGTACCTGCATGAGCCGAAAACGCGCAAACACCTGGCTGTAGAGGTCGATCGCCTGCTGCGCCTCCCCCTGGAACATGACAAAGGTCGAAACCTGACTCATAACATCCTCTCCGGCAATCGTTGTGGTATTAATGGAGGATAGCGGATTACCGTTGAAGCGGCGGAAAGGAGCAACCATGAGCATCATTCATCGCCTGGCGCAGCCGGACGATCTCAACGGCCTGTTGGCTCTGTATCGCGAGCTGCGCCCACAGGATGCGCCGCTGCGTACCGACGACGCACGCCGCACCCTGCAACGCCTGCTGGACGATCCGGCGATCCGTCTGGTGGTGGCGGCAGACGAGGAACAGCCGATCGCCACCTGCATGCTGGCGCTGATCCCGGGGCTGGCGCACCAGGCGCAGCCGTTCGGCGTCATCGAGCACGTGGTGACGGCAGAGCCCTATCGCGGCCACGGCGTGGCGCTCGCGATGATCGAATACGCGCTGCAGCTGGCCTGGCGCAAGGGCTGTTACAAGGTGATGCTGCTGTCGGGGCAGCAACGCACCGGCGCGCACCAGCTTTATCTCAAAGCGGGTTTCGACGGCGATCGCGAGCGGGGATTTGTCATCAGGCGGCCCGAGGGCCGATAGCGGCCTGCTGCAAACGAGCAGGCCGCCAGGCGGGTCATTCGGTGGCGTTTTTCGCCAGACTGGCGTCTTTTTGCCGACGATAGTCGCGGGCGGCGGCCGGGATCGGCGTCACCTTGCCGGTTTCAATCCAGCTGCGCAGCCGGTTGGCGTCGGCGAAGTGGGTATATTTGCCGAAGGCGTCCAGCACCACCAGCGACACCGAGCGGTTACCGATCACCGTACGCATCGCCAGGCAGTGGCCCGCCTGGTTGGTGAAACCGGTTTTGGTCAGCTGGATGTTCCATTTCGGGTTATACACCAGATGGTTGGTGTTGCGGAACGGCAGCGTATAGTTCGGATCTTTGAAGCTGGCCATGCGCTCGGTGGTGGTGCTGAGCTGGCCAATCAACGGGTATTGCTTGGTGGCGATCAGCAACTTGGTCAGATCGCGCGCCGTCGACACGTTATGGATAGAGAGCCCGGTCGGTTCCACATAATGGGTATTGGTCATGCCCAGCGCCCTGGCCTTGGCGTTCATCGCTTTGATGAAGGCGTTGTAGCCCCCCGGATAGTGGTGCGCCAGGCTGGCGGCGGCGCGGTTTTCCGACGACATCAGCGCCAGCAGCAGCATATCCTTACGGCTGATTTCGCTGTTCAGCCGCACCCGCGAATACACCCCTTTCATCTCCGGCGTCTGGTGGATATCCACCGCCAGCATCTCGTCGAGCGGCAGGTGCGCGTCCAGCGTGACCATGGCGGTCATCAGCTTGGTGATCGAGGCGATCGGCACCACTTCATCCGGGTTGCGCGCGTACATCACCTTATGGGTTTGCATATCGACGACCATCGCGCTGCCGGAGGCCAGCTCCGGCTGGGTGGCGTGCAGAGCGGCGGCGTTGTCGCTGGCCAGCGCGCGCGGCGCAAAGCCTGCGCCCGCTTGCAAAGCGAGCAGGGTCAGAACCAAAACACGTATTTTCACAGGCATTACTCTGAAATGGGGGCTTGAACTCAGCGAATTATATGTGAGGGTTCAGCGCTTGGCACTGGGATTGTATGGCGGATTTGTGACAAATTCTGTCGGCCGAAAAACGACGCAGCCCGCGGGCGCTCTGGGATGAACGCCCGCATAGAAAAAGTTACAGCGCCGGCTGCCAGGCCGACTGCGGCAGCAGGTACAACCCCGGCGTTTGCCGCGCCCCCGCGCCGACGATATGGCCGATGCCGGCCGCCATCACCGCCAGCGTCACGTCGAAGGCGTTGAGGCTGTCGCCGTAGCCGGCGGTCAGGTTGAACATCGAACCGTTGGCCAGCAAATAGACCGTCTTTTCATTGAGTTGGTAAGCGTTCACATAAGGCATCGGCTCGTGGTGCGGCAGGCCTTGCAGGAAGCCGACGTCGATCTCTTCCGCCACGTGGCCGACGTTGAGGATAAACACGCCGTCCTGCGCCTGCTGCAAATGCTGCGCCGAGAGCACGTTTTTCGCGCCGGTCGCGGTGGCGATCACGTCCGCCTGCGCGACGGCGCTCGCCAAATCCACCACCTGCCAGCCGTCATAACGCGCCTGCAGCGCGCGCGCCGGATCGATTTCCGCCACCATCACCTGGCCGCCGTAAGCCCTGGCCGCCGCCGCCGTCCCCTGCCCGACCAGGCCGTAGCCGATCACCAGCACGCGCTTTTCGTGCAGCGTCAAATGGGTGGTCTGGAAGAAGGTGTGCCAGGCGGTCAGCCCAACCATATGCCGATTGTGCAGCCCCTCTTTCACCGGCAGATCGTCCCAGTTGAAGATCGGATAGCGCGGCGCCACGCCGTTCAAACGATTGATGCCCGATCCGGTGGCTTCCAGCCCGGCGACGATCTGCGGGCCGTTCGGCGATTGGTGCAAACGGGTGGTCAAGTCCGCCCCCATTTCGCACAGGTGAGTCGGCTGCCAGGCCAACGCGCGGTCGAAAGATTCCGACCACTCGCCGGCGCTCATGTCACGCCAGGCATAGGCCTGCGCGCCCCGTCGTTCGAGCCAGGCCACCACGTCGTTCTGCACCGTGGTGGGATTGCAGGTGGTCAGAAAGATCGCCGCGCCCTTGTCCAGCAGGCCGGCCACCAGCGGCGCCATTTTCAGATCCAGGTGCATATTGCACGCCAGCCGCACCCCGTGCAGGTCCGGCAACGCCGCCACCGCCGCCCGGGTGCGCGGCATATGGCGCATCGCCCAGTTCAATTCGCTCTCGAAATCCTGATACATCCGTTGCTCCTCTGGTGCGCCCCGCCGCCAGGCGTGGCAAAAAAGTTATCCCGCGCGGCCGAGCCGGCGGATCGCCTGCGGCGACAGGCCAAATACCCGGATAAACGCCCGCCTCATGCGCTCCGGATCGCTGAATCCCACCGAACGGGCGATCGCCTCCAGCGGCTCGGCGCTCTCTTCGATGCGCACCCTGGCCGCCTCCACCCGCAGCTGTTCGATCACCTTGGCCGGCGTCTGCCCGGTTTCGGCGCGGAACAGCCGACCGAACTGGCGCTCGCTCAGGCAGGCGACGTCGGCCAGATCCGCCACCGACAGCGGCAGGTGCAAGTGCTCGCGCGCGAACGACAGCGCGGCGCGCATGCGATCCGACGACGGGTTCAACGCCAGCAGCAGCGAGTACTGCGACTGCCCGCCGGGGCGCCGGTGGTAGACCACCAGCTGCCGCGCCACGCCCGCCGCCATCGTGGCGCCAAGGTCGTCTTCTATCAACGCCAGCGCCAGATCGATGCCGGCGCTGATGCCGGCCGAGGTCCAGATATCGCCGTCGCGAATGAAGATACGGTTGCTGTCGACGCGGATGCGCGGATAACTCTGCTGCAGCCGCGCCGCATGATACCAGTGGGTGGTGGCACGTTTACCGTCCAGCAAACCGCAGGCCGCCAGAATAAACGCGCCGGTGCACACGCTGGCGATGCGCCGCGCTCGCCGGCTGTGGGTCGTCAGAAACGCCACCAGCGCCGGCGACTGCGCCGCCATCACGTTGCCGCTGCCGCCGGCCACCACCAGCGTATCGAAACGCTCGTCGCCACACGGCTGCGTGGCGATCTCCACCCCGGCCGAGCTGGCGACCATCCCGCCCTGCGGCGAGATCGCCACGCAGCGGTAGGCCGGCGGATCGGTAAACTGGCTGACGTTATCGAACGCCGCCAGCGGGCCGGCAAAGTCCAGCAGGTTGAAACCGGGAAAAACCACAAAACCGATCGTTTTCATGATGGCGCTTTTTGAGGGTTATCTGTCATAACAGCCAAAAACAGGGCGGCTATTATGGCCCAGGTCCAACGATAAAAATGAGGCGAATGTCATGTCTGAACCACTCGTGATTGTATTTCCCATCTATCAAGGCGTCACCCAACTCGATTTCACCGGCCCATTGCAGTTTTTGCGCCACATGCCGGGCGCGGAAATCGTCGTCGCTTCGGTAGACGGCGCGGATGTCGAATCGGAAGGCCTGCACTTCACCCAGCTGCGCCCGCTGCCGGAGATCGCGCGCTGCGACGTGCTGTGCGTGCCGGGCGGCAGCGGCTGCACCCAGGCATTGCAGGATGAAGCGTTCATGCGGCAAATCCGGCGGCTGGGCGCCGATGCCCGCTACCTGACCTCGGTGTGCACCGGTTCGCTGATCCTGGCCGCCGCCGGCTTGCTGCCGGGCAAACGCGCCGCCTGCCACTGGTCGATGCGCGACAGCCTGGCGCTGTTCGGCGCCATCCCCAGCGCTGCACGCGTTGAGCGCGACGGCAACGTGATCAGCGGCGGCGGCGTCACCGCCGGCATCGACTTTGCGCTGGCGCTGATCGCCGAACTGCACGGCGAAGACACTGCCCAGACGATCCAACTCTATCTGGAATACGCCCCGGCCCCGCCGTTCACGGGCGGCACGCCGGAACTGGCCCCGCCGCACATTTACGCCAAGGTACAGGCACAAATGGCGGAAAGCCTGGCGCAGCGCAGAGCGTTGGTGGCCCAGATCGCCCAAGGCTAGCGATCGGGCGTATACTTGCCCTTATGCGTCAGTCACATAAGGAGTAAGGAATGACCGATTTGGCCCACTACATTACGGACTACGGCTACTGGGCGTTGTTTATCGGCTGCCTGGCTGAGGGAGAAACCATAACGCTGCTGGGCGGCATCGCCGCCCACGAAGGGCTGCTGCACTGGCCGTGGGTGATAGCGGTGGTGGCGCTCGGCGGCACGTTGGGGGATCAGCTGCTGTACTTCACCGGCCGCCGGTTCGAAGGCCGGGTCATCTCGCGGCTCAAAGGGCAGGAAAAGCGCATCGCGCGCGCCAGAAGGCTGATCGCTCGCCACCCGATGCTGTTCGTTATCGGAGTGCGCTTTATGTACGGCTTCCGCATCATCGGCCCGGTGCTGATCGGCGCCAGCCGCCTGCCGCCGTCGCGCTTTGTGCCGCTCAACCTCCTCGGCGCCATTCTGTGGGCGACGATCTTCGTCATGCTCGGCTATTTTGGCGGCCAGGCGATCGAAAGCTTCGTTACCGGCTTCGACAAAAAACTCTCCAGCCTGCTGTTTGTCGCGCTGGCGATTGCCGCCATCCTGCTGGTGCGCTTCTGGTGGCGCAAACGCCACGCGGAATAAGCCAGCGCGCCTGGCGTCAGCTCTCCTGCGGCGCCGCGCGCATCAGCTCGACCAGCTCGCGCGCCGCCTTGTCCAGCGGGCGGCTCTTCAGCCAGATCAGATGCATCGGCAAGCGCAGCTCGTTCTTGGTGTTTTTGAATTTCAGCCGCACCAGCCGCCCCTGCGCCAGCAGCGGCTCGGCCAGCGACAGCGGGAAATTGCCCCACCCCAGGCCCGCTTCCACCATGTTCAGCGCCATCGGCAGGCTGTCGGTGCGCCAGTAGGCCTCCGCCACCTGCGGGCGCAGATCGCCGATCGGCAGATCGCGGCTGGCCACCATGATCTGCCGCACGTTGATCAGATCCTCGAGAAACAGCTCGCCCGCCGCGCCCTCCAGCGCCGGATGCTGCGGCGATACCATCGCCACCAGCGACTCCGCGCCGACGGAGTGGAACTGCTCCGCGCTGTTGATGTTCAGCCCGCCGAACGCGAGGCAGACGCCAATGCGCCCCTGATGCAGCATATGCAGCACGTCGTCCTGCGGCGCGCTGAGCACTTCGATGTTCAGCAGAGGATAACGCTGCGACAGCGTTTTCACCGCCGCCAGCAGGCCGGCGCCGTTGATGTCCGACGCCACGCCGATCGAAAGCGTGCTTTCCAGCCCCTGGGAAAGTTCGATGGCGTGCACCTGCAGCTGCTTGAGCTGCCCGGCGATCAGGCGGGCGTGCGGCGCCAGGGCCAACGCCAGCGCAGTCGGCGTCGGTTCGCGGTGCGAGCGATCGAACAGTGCGAAACCGAGCTCCGCCTCCATGTTGGCGATGCCCATGCTGACGGCGGAGGGTACGCGCCGCAGCGCGCGGGCGGCGGCGGAAAACGAACCGCGATCGAGCACCGCCAGAAACAGTTCGATATTGTCGCTGGAAAAGTTCATCGTTTAACCTGTCAGTAAAACTGACAGCTCCTGACTTTTTCTATCAATGTGATTGACGCTATCTTAGCCGCCGTCGCCACAGAGGCAACTAAAAACAGATCGGGAGAAAACAATGCAAGGCGTCAAACGCAAACTGGTGTATGTCACCGCTTATGAACTTATCGGCATGACGATCTCGGCGCTGGGGCTGGCGCTGCTGTCGGGCCACGCGCCGAGCAGCACCGGGCCGCTGGCGGTGGTGATCACCACCCTCGCGGTCAGCTGGAACTTCATTTACAACTACCTGTTCGAGTGGTGGGAAAGCCGCCAGGCGTCGCGCACCCGCACCCTCAAGCGCCGCATTTTGCACGCAGTGGGCTTTCAGCTGACGCTGGTGGTGTATCTGATCCCGCTGATCGCCTGGTGGATGGGCATCACGCTGTGGCAGGCGCTGCTGCTGGACATGGCGCTGATCGTCATCATTCCTTGCTACACCTTCCTGTTTAACTGGGCGTTCGACAAGCTGTTCGGCCTGCCGGCTTCGGCTCTGCCGGCCGGTGAATCGGCCTAAAAAACCCCCTCGCCCCATTCGCCTGCGCACGCCCATCGCCGCGCAGGCGCCACCGCTTTATTTTCCGCCCGCCTTTGCCCCCACGCGAAATAACCGTCAAATCCCTTTAGTTTGCAAGGTAATTATTATTCTGTGATTTCAATCACTTTTATCGTTCGATATTTCCGTGTTGATAATGAGACTCATCTTACTGAATAATATGCGCTTTTGTTTTCAGTTTAAAAAATACACACAATTGCTCACGCTTTGCGCACAGGTTTTTTTGCCACATTTATCGGGAAACGGTAGCATGCCACGCCGTTATTTAACGGCGGCTGTATACACAATAAACAGCGGAATGATGCTACGACCTCATTCTCATTACGATTGCTGATGGCAATCGTTTGCCCTGAAGCTCAGGGCGGAGTTCATCATAGACAGGTAAACAGGACGGATAATGCACTCACAAAAAAAGTCGGCGGACGATAAACACGCCGCCAGACGACGCTGGCTAGACTCCCATGAATCCGGTTATCACAAAAGCATGGGTAACCGGCAGATCCAAATGATCGCCATTGGCGGTTCGATCGGCACCGGCTTGTTCCTCGGTACCGGCGGCCGTCTCGAACTGGCCGGGCCGGCGCTGGCGCTGGTCTATCTGGTGTGCGGGATCTTCTCTTTCTTCATCCTGCGCGCGCTGGGCGAACTGGTGCTGCATCGCCCTTCCAGCGGCAGCTTCGTTTCTTACGCCCGCGAATTTCTCGGTGAGAAAGCCTCTTACGTCGCCGGCTGGATGTATTTCCTCAACTGGGCGATGACCGGCATCGTCGACATCACCGCGGTAGCGCTGTACATGCACTACTGGGGCACCTTCGCCGACGTGCCGCAATGGCTGTTCGCCCTCGGCGCGCTCGGCATCGTCGCCACCATGAACATGATCGGCGTGAAATGGTTCGCCGAAATGGAATTCTGGTTCGCGCTGATCAAGGTCGCCGCCATCGCGCTGTTCCTGATTGTCGGCGTGGTGTTCCTCGGCACCGGCACCCCGGTCGCCGGCCACACCACCGGCATGCACCTGATCACCGAAAACGGCGGCATGTTCCCGCACGGCCTGCTGCCGGCACTGGTGCTGGTGCAAGGGGTGATCTTCGCCTTCGCCGGCATTGAGCTTATCGGCACCGCCGCCGGCGAGTGTAAAGATCCGGCCAAAATGATGCCCAAAGCGATCAACAGCGTGATCTGGCGTATCGGTCTGTTCTACGTCGGCTCCGTGGTGCTGTTGGTGCTGCTGCTGCCGTGGAACGCCTATCAGGCCGGCCAAAGCCCGTTCGTCACCTTCTTCAGCAAGCTGGGCGTGCCTTATATCGGCACCATCATGAACATCGTGGTGTTGACCGCCGCGCTGTCCAGCCTCAACTCCGGCCTCTACTCTACCGGCCGCATCCTGCGCTCGCTGGCGATGGGCGGCTCCGCGCCGAAGCTGATGGCCAAAATGAGCAGCCAGCAGGTGCCTTACGCCGGCATCCTGGTCACCTGCGGCATCTACGTGATCGGCGTGGTGCTCAACTATCTGGTGCCGTCGCAGGTGTTCGAGATCGTGTTGAACATCGCTTCGCTGGGCATCATCGCCTCCTGGGCATTTATCATCGTTTGCCAGATGCGCCTGCGCAAAGCCGTGCGCGAAGGCCGCGCACAGCCGGTCTCGTTCAGAATGCCGGGTGCGCCGTTCACCTCCTGGCTGACGCTGGCGTTCCTGCTGATCGTGGTGGTGATGATGGCGTTCGACTACCCGAACGGCACCTGGACCATCGCCACCATTCCGGTGCTGGCGGTGCTGCTGACGCTGGGCTGGTTCGGCCTGCGCAAGCGCGCGCAGGAAGTGAAGCTGGAACAGCAGGCTCACGAAGAACAAAACCCGCACTGATTCGACAAACCGCCCTCCGGGGCGGTTTTTTTTATCCGCTATAACCGGCCGTAGAACGTCATTCTGGCGCTTTCCGACAGCATCACGTCTGGCTGCGCATTGTAGGCCAGCACCACCAGCATGCGCGTGATGTCACCTTCGGTCGGCGTCACCCGGTGCATGGCGTTGCGCCCGCGAAACAGCACCAAATCCCCCTCCTCCATCGCCAGCCGTTTGGCCGCCCGCTCCCCGTCCAGCACCTGCGTGACCCCGGCATAGTTCATCTCGCCGCGATCGGCGTCGCGCAGGTTCTCGACGTACTCGAAGCGCCCGCCCGCCGCCGGTTTCTGGATCAGCAGCGTGATGGCGAACGACGAATTGTCGAAGTGCCAGCCCAGCTCCTGGCCGGTGTGGGCGTAATGCAGGTTGATCGACGACAGCCGATCGGCGTAGGGATACAGCTGCGCCTCATCCAGCACCGCGCAGAGGAACGCGCGAAACGCCGGAGCGTCGTACAGCGCACGCAGCGGCGACTGCGGCGGAATATCTTCGTCGGTAATGCAGCCTTTGGACGACACCACCAGCCGGTTACGCGCATGATCGGCCGGCAGTGCGTCGTCCTGCGGCCGCAGATACACGTTGTGTTTGCTGGTGGCATAAAACGCCGCGTGGTGCTGTTCGGCGCCTTCCAGCCGCACCGTCGCCAGCGCGGCGGCGCGCAGAAATCCCGGCAGTACTAACGCACCGCTGCGCTCCAGCGTTTGCCGGCAACGGGCGCGGAACTCGGCGTCGTCGATGGGATGGGCGGGCAGATCGATAATATCGGCAAGTTGCGGCATGACATTCCCCTCGTGTGCGATAGCCGGATGCCTCTCACTGTAGCGAATGGCGCATTGCCGCCATAACAAAAATACGTTATGGATAAGCTAACCAATTCTTAGCGATAGCCCTGCCCATGCACTCACCGTCCCGCGCGCGCTTGCCCAAGCTGAGCGCCATTCTGGCGTTCGAAACCGCCGCCCGCACCGGCAGCCTGGCCCGCGCGGCGGATACGCTGGCGCTGACCGCCGCCGCCGTCAGCCAGCAGATCCGCCAGCTGGAGCAACATCTGGGGATCACGCTGTTCATCCGCGCCAAAAGCGGCGTCACGCTGACCGAACAGGGCGCGGACTACCTGGCCTACGTGCAGGAGGCGTTCGAAACGCTGCGCGTGGCGCAGCAGCACGTCGAGCGCCAGCGCGGCAAACAGGCGCTGACGGTATTCGCCCTGCCGGCGCTGGGCGACTGGCTGGCGCAGTGCCCCGACGGCGATCTGCGGCTGCACGCCACCCATGCGGCGGTCGATTTCGCCCATTCAGCGGCGGACTTCGCCCTGTGCTTCGGCGATCAGGACTATCCGCTGCTGGAAAAGGTGCGGCTGTTTCAGGATCGGGTGCAGCCGGTGTGCAGCCCGGCGCTGCACGCTCGCGGCGACTGGACGCAGCTACCGCTGATCCACGTCGACTGGGGCAAGGAGAGCCAGTTTCTGCCGGGCTGGCACGAGTGGTTCACCGCCGCCGATCGAATGCCGCCGGCGCGGCGCGGGCTGACCTATAACCTGACTTCGCTGGCTATCGACGCCGCCGTGCAAGGGCGCGGGGTGCTGCTCGGCCAGCGGCGGCTGATCGCCCGTGAACTGGCGGAAGGCCAGCTGGTCACCCTGGCCGAACCGGCGCTGCCGCTCAGCAAACCCTACTACGTGGTTTACCCGCCGCGCACGCTGGAAAAACCCGGCGCAGCGGCGTTTCTCAGTTGGCTGCAGGCGCTGGCTCAGCGCGCGGTATAACCGCCGTCGATGCTGTAAAACGCGCCAGTGGTGAAACTGCTGTCGTCCGAGAGCAGGAAAGCCACCGTTTTCGCCACCTCTTCCCGCGTCGCCATTCTCCCCAGCGGGTGCGAAGCGGCCATCTGCGCCCGCGCTGACGCCGGCAGCGCCCCCATCGCCGGCGTATCCACATAGCCCGGCCCGACGGCGTTGATGCGCACGCCGCGCGAGGCGAATTCCAGCGCCGCCGAGCGCGTCAGGCCCAGCACGCCATGCTTGGCGGCGGTATAAGGCGCAATCCCGGCAATGCCCACCACGCCGTTGGCGGAAGAGAGGTTCACCACCGCCCCGCCGCCGCCGGCGACGATCGCCGGCAGGCCGTACTTCATGCCGAAAAACGTGCCGCTCAGGCAGGTGGCGATCACCTCATGCCAGTCTTCGACCGCGTATCGATCGATGTCCACCTCGTGCGGGCCGGTGATCCCGGCGTTGTTGACCAGCAGATGCAGCGCGCCGCAGCGCCGCACCGTCTCTTCAATGCCCTGCTGCACCGACGGCGCATCGCGCACGTCCATCCGCAACGTCATCACCCGTCGACCGTCGGGATCGAGCCGCGCGGCGGCGGCGGCGAGAGGCGCAGCGTGGCGGCCGGTCATTACCACCGTGGCGCCGCGCCGAAACAGCTCGGCGGCGATCGCTTCGCCGATGCCGGTGGAAGCGCCGGTCACCAGCGCCACCCGATGTTTGAAATCTTGCATAGCCGTTCTCCTGCAACGTTGAACTCAGGGGAACAGGCTAGCGCCGACCGGTGACAGTTTGCGGCAGCAGCGACAGCGCAGCACGTAATGCGCTCACAAAAGCTGCAAAGCCCGCTATTTTATGCCTACTTTTTCTCATGCGAGACACCCTGTGGATACCCAACGCTACCTGCAGCATATCGGCTTTACCGGCGCCGCCCGCCCTGACCTCCCCACGTTGCAACAGCTGCACCATCGCCACATGCTGAGCGTCCCGTTCGAGAATCTGAGCATTATTTATCATCAGGGCATCCGGCTGGCGCCGGAGGCGCTGTTCAACAAGGTGGTCGAGCGCAACCGCGGCGGTTTCTGTTATGAGCTGAACACGCTGTTCGCTCTGCTGCTGCGCGAGATCGGTTTCAAGGTGAGCTTCATCTCCGGCGAGATCCGCACGCGCGACGGCCATTTCGGCCCGCCCTACGACCATCTGGCGCTGCGGGTGGATCTGGAAGATCAAGCATGGCTGGTAGACGTCGGTTTCGGCGATTCCTTCCTGACGCCGCTGAAGATCGTCGTCGCCGAACCGCAACCGCAGGCCAGCGGCACCTTCCACCTGGAACGGGAAGGCGAGTATTACCTGCTGGAGCGCCGCAACGGCGACCAACGTTCGCATGCTAAAACCCTGTATCGCTTTACCGTTCAGCCGCGCGAGCTGCACGAGTTCGACGAGATGTGCCGCTTCCACAGCACCTCGCCGCAGTCGCATTTCACCCAGCGCCTGGTGTGTTCACGGCCGACGGACCACGGCCGGGTGACCCTCAGCGACATGAAGCTGATCGTGACCGAAGATCACCAGCGCCACGAAACGACGTTGCATTCGGAAGAGGAACGGCGCACCGCGCTGTGGCAGCATTTCGCCATCGATTTGGATCGTTGAGGGCGCCGGCGGCGTAATGCTGGTCAGTTAGCGTTTTTCTGAACGTATTTGTGCAGTTTTCGGTCGATAAAGGTGAGATGCGCCATGAGGCTCATACGCCTCGACCGAGCCAGGGGCCGAAGGCGCGGCCCCTGGCAACCCGCGCCTTTGCCCTATCAGACGGTTGGCTTTGCCAACTCCCCTCCCTCCGCCATACCGCATTGAGGCCGGTTGCGACAGGCGTCCCTGCCTGTCTCACCTGAAACCGCCGTCCATGGCGGTTTCGCCTAATGCGCTATGCCTGCGTTCGGCGTCTTCAAGGGCGCCTTACACTGTGCTCATCTCCGACTTCTCTTCTCTGCCATGACCTCATAAAGGACGGTTTGCCCGGTAGCCACCAGCTCGGGTGTTGACCTTTGGCGCGCATCACCGGCTGCCGAGCAAGACGGCATTGTCAGGGGCAACCGGCCAGGGAAGGCCGGTTGAGGCGAGACTAACAGGGACGTTTGTCGCAGCCGACCCGCCCGACAATGCAGACGCGGCGAGGACAAATCTGCCGGGAGCAGATTTGAACGCTGCTTGCAGCGGCCCCGAAGGGGCGAGGCCCAGGATGGGCCGAGTAATTTCCGCACAGCGGACAGACGGTGTTAAGCAAAGGCGCGGGTGGAGGGGCCGCGCCTTCGGCCCCTCCAATTGCCGTTCATTGTAGTAACAGAGAAATTCTGGGCATTTACGGCAATTCATCCTGCACGCCACGTACAGAGACTGGATAAAAAAATGCCAGTCAGGCTTAAGTGACCAGCATTACGCACAGCGGCGCCCTTTTATTACGATTCTGTTACACCGATTGCATAACCGCGCTTGGCTGATTGCCAGCACCGCGGCGGCAGGCATCATAGGGCCATGATTCGGCAACAGAGTGCGAAAAATGATCCGTGTGATACTGGTGGATGACCATGTGGTGGTGCGCTCCGGCTTTGCGCAGTTGCTCAACCTCGAGGACGATCTCGACGTGGTGGGGCAATACAGCAGCGCAGCGGCGGCCTGGCCGGCATTGCTGCGCGACGACGTCAACGTCGCGGTGATGGACATCGCCATGCCGGATGAAAACGGCCTCAGCCTGTTGAAACGCCTGCGGGCACAGAAGCCGCAGTTCCGCGCGATCATCCTCAGCATCTATGACTCCCCCACCTTCGTGCAGAGCGCGCTGGACGCCGGCGCCAGCGGCTATCTGACCAAACGCTGCGGGCCGGAAGAGCTGGTGCAGGCGGTGCGTTCCGTCGATATGGGCGGCCATTACCTGTGCGCCGACGCGCTGCGGGCGCTGCGCGGCGGCGAGCAGCCGGCCACCGCGCTGGAAGTGCTGACCCCGCGCGAGCGTGAAATCTTCGATCTGCTGGTCAAAGGCGACAGCGTAAAGGAGATCGCTTTCAAGCTCGATCTCAGCCATAAAACGGTGCACGTGCATCGCGCCAACGTCCTGGGCAAGCTGCAGTGCAACAGCACCATCGAGCTGGTGCATTTCGCTCTCGACCATCAGCTGCTGGCGGGGCATTGATGTCGCCCCGCTTCCGGCCCTGGGTTATCTCGCTGTTTATCCTGTTGGCCTGGGGCAGCGGCTGGCTGATGCTGTGGACGCTCGGTTTCTATCTGACCCGCAACGGCAACCAGGCGGCGCTGTTTCTGCCGCACGGCGTCTATCTCGCGCTGCTGATCCTGCTGGCGCGTCGCTATTGGCCCGCCTTGATCGTGCCGCCGATCCTGCTGCTGTTATGGCTGCACGGCGAACGCCTGCTGAGCGGCTACGGCCTGCTGGCCGCGCCGTTTATCACCCTGTTTCCGGCTGCGGTCGCGCAACGACTTTGGCACCGTTTTCCGCTCTACTGGCAGCGGCTGACGCTGCTGCTGGCTGCGGTGACCGCCGCCTCGCTGCTCAACACCGCCCTGCTTTCGCCGTTTGTGCCAAGCCCGGCGATGCTGCTTGGCCTGGCGTCGTTTACTGGCGGCGTCTTGCTGACCCCGTTCGTCTATCTGATCTTTGAATTTCTGCGCCAGCAGCACCGTTACCACCTGCTGGGGCTGGACACCCCCAACCCGCCGCTGCGCGCGTCCTTAATCATCTGGTGCAGCCTGTTTTTCGTTATCGGCATCGGTACGCAGATGGTGCTGTCGCCGGAAATCGAGCGCCTGCTGCTGATCGTGGTGTTTCTGCCGAACGTGGTGATGGCGTGGAAGTTCGGCTGGCAGGGCGGTGTGCTGTCTGGCCTGCTCGGCAGCATGATGATCACCCTCGCCCGGCAGGTCGGCGTGGGGTTCGGCAACCTGGTCGAGCTGGAAATCTTTCTGGCGACGCAGGCGCTGCTCGGCATCGGCCTGGGCATCGCCATCAGCCGCCAGCAGCACCTGGCGCAAAACCTGCACCACTATCAGCGTCGCCTGGAAGAAGAGCTGGCGGCGCGGCGGGCACTGACCGAAAAACTGATCCACACCGAAGAAGACACGCGGAAAAACCTGGCGCGCGAGCTGCACGATGAAATCGGCCAGAACATCACCGCGATTCAAATCCAGTCGCAGCTGGTCAAACGGGCGCACGATCCGGCGCAAACCCAGGCCGCCGCGCACCAGATAGGCGAGCTCGCCCGGCGCATTCATCACTCCACGCGCCAGCTGCTGCGCCAGCTTCGGCCGCCCGCGCTGGACGAGCTGGCGTTCAAAGAGGCGCTTCACCACCTGCTAAGCGAATTCGCCTTTGCCGAACGGGGCATCCACTGCCGTTTCGATTACCGGCTGAGCGACACGCCCGCCGGCGAAACGGTGCGCTTCACCCTCTACCGCCTGCTGCAAGAACTGCTCAACAACGTGTGCAAACACGCCGAGGCCAGCGAAGTCGCCATCGTTTTGTATCAACAGGGGCCGCTTTTGCACCTCGAGGTACGGGACAACGGCATCGGCATCCGTGCGGACAAGGTGCCCGGCCTCGGCATTCAGGGGATGCGCGAGCGGGTCAGCGCGCTGGGCGGCGAGCTGACGCTGGAAACGCAGTGCGGCACGCGGGTAATTGTTAACCTGCCCACAAATTTGCAACAAACCGCCGGCTAACTAGGAAAAAGTCTTAGCCACTCCGGACTTTATCTCATCCCCTTTCCCTTTCACCTTCTTATAGTCACCACCAGGGAGGCGGCTATGCAGGCACGCTCGGCATCTGAAATCGATCATCGTTACCGCGCGCTGCGCCCGCGACTGCTGCTGTACATGGTCATCGGGTACGCCGCCTTTTACCTGACGCGCAAAAGCGTGAATTACGTGCTGCCGGCGCTGCAAACGGATTTGGGCCTGGATAAAGGGGACATCGGCCTGCTCGGCTCGCTGTTTTACCTGAGCTACGGCCTGTCGAAATTCGCCGCCGGGCTGTGGCACGACGGCCACGGGCAGCGCAGGTTTATGGGGATCGGCCTGTTCGCCACCGGCTTGCTGAACGTGGCGTTTGCCTTCGGCGAATCGCTGACGCTGCTGCTGGCGGTCTGGGCGCTGAACGGCTTCTTTCAGGGCTGGGGCTGGCCGCCCTGCGCGCGGCTGCTGACCCACTGGTATTCGCGCAACGAGCGCGGCTTCTGGTGGGGCTGCTGGAACATGTCGATCAACCTCGGCGGCGCGATCGTGCCGCTGATCAGCGCCTTCGCTGCCCAGCGCTGGGGCTGGCAGGCGGCGATGCTGATCCCGGGCGCCGTCAGCATGGTGTTGGGCCTCTGGCTCACGCAGCAGCTGACAGGCACGCCGCAGGAAGAAGGCCTGCCGTCGGTCGGCCAGTGGCGCCACGATCCGCTGGAGCTGCGCCAGGAACAGCAAAGCCCGCCGATGGGGCTGTGGCAGATGTTGCGCACCACGATGCTGAAGAACCCGATGATCTGGCTGCTCGGCGTCTCTTACGTGCTGGTCTACCTGATCCGCATCGCGTTGAACGACTGGGGCAATCTCTGGCTGACGGAAAGCCACGGCGTCAACCTGCTCAGCGCCAACGCCACGGTGATGCTGTTCGAGATAGGCGGCCTGCTCGGCGCGCTGTTCGCCGGCTGGGGTTCGGATGTGCTGTTCGGCGGGCAGCGCGCGCCGATGATTTTGCTGTTCACGCTCGGGCTGATGGTTTCCGTCGCCGCGCTGTGGCTGGCGCCGGTGCATCACTACGCGCTGCTGGCGGGCTGTTTCTTTACGGTGGGCTTTTTTGTCTTCGGCCCGCAGATGCTGATTGGCCTCGCCGCCGTGGAATGCGGGCACAAAGGCGCAGCGGGCTCCATCACCGGTTTTCTCGGCCTGTTCGCCTACCTGGGAGCAGCGCTGGCGGGCTGGCCGCTGTCGCAGGTCATCGAAGGCTACGGCTGGTCAGGCATGTTCAGTTTGCTGTCGATCGCCGCCGTTCTTATGGGTTTATTGCTGATGCCGCTGCTGATGGCGAGCGTCGCCACCTCTACCGAGAGAAGGATAAAACAATGAAAAAAATGTGGGTCACGACTCTGATAGCTTCCGGCATCGCGCTGGCCACGCTGAGCGGCGCCGCGCACGCCAAGGGCCGCCTGGTGGTTTACTGCAGCGCCACCAATGAAATGTGCGAAGCGGAGACCAAAGCCTTCGGCGAGAAATATGACGTGAAAACCTCGTTCATCCGCAACGGCTCCGGCAGCACGCTGGCGAAAGTGGACGCCGAGAAGAAAAACCCGCAGGCGGACGTCTGGTACGGCGGCACGCTCGATCCGCAATCCCAGGCCGGTGAAATGGGGCTGCTGCAGCCGTACAAATCGCCGAACCTCGACCAGGTGATGCAACAATTCCGCGACCCGGCGAAGCTGAAAGGCAACTACTCCTCGGCGGTCTACGTCGGCATTCTCGGCTTCGGCGTCAATACCCAGCGCCTCAAAGAGAAAAACCTGCCGGTGCCCAAGTGCTGGAAAGACCTGACCAAGCCGGAATACAAAGGCGAGATTCAAATCGCCGATCCGCAGAGCTCCGGCACCGCCTATACCGCGCTGGCGACCTTTGCCCAGCTGTGGGGAGACGATCAGGCCTTCGATTACCTCAAGCAGCTGAACGCCAACGTCTCGCAGTACACCAAGTCCGGCATTGCCCCGGCGCGCAACGCCGCCCGCGGTGAAACGGCGATCGGCATCGGTTTCCTGCATGACTACTCACTCGAAAAAGAACAGGGCGCGCCGCTTGAGCTGATCTCGCCTTGTGAAGGCACCGGCTACGAAATCGGCGGCGTCAGCATCCTCAAAGGCGCACGTAACCTCGACAACGCCAAGCTGTTTGTGGATTGGGTGCTGTCGAAAGAGGCGCAGGAACTGGCATGGCAGAAAGGCAAGTCCTATCAGATCCTGACCAACACCACCGCCGCTACCTCGCCGAACTCGCTGAAGCTCGACGACCTGAAGCTGATCAACTACGACATGGACAAGTACGGCTCGACCGAGGTCCGCAAGGCGCTGATCAATAAATGGGTCAGCGAAGTCAAGATGGGTAAATAAGCCCACATTCTGCGCCTGTTGCCGGGTAAGCCTCACGCCTTACCCGGCCTGAACATCCGGGAAACTTATGTCACATACACATGCACTCCATCTCGTGAAAAAACGAGATGCGATATTCCTTTGGGTCTTGCTTGGCTGGCTGGCGTTCGCCCTGCTGCCGAGCTGGAGCCTGGATTACGGCCTGCTGGAGTCCACCGGCGATGAAATCCTCGCGGCCTACGGCTGGTCACACCGCAATGTCAGCTGGCTATGGTGCCTGTTGCCGAGCCTGCTGCTGCTTCGCCCTTACGCCCCGGCGGGCGGTGAACGGCGGCGGCGCCACGCGTTCGATGCCGGCTGGGCGCTGCTGTGCATGGCCTTTATCGTCGTCAGCGCCACGGTGGCGGGGCGCGGTCTAGGCTACGCCACTCTGGTGCAATTGACCGCGCTGGGCGCCATCATGACGCTGGCGCTGACCCGCCTCGAATGGCTGGGCGGCGACCGTTTCGTTATCGGTGCGCTGGTCACCATCGTGGCGCTGATCGGCGTCTTCATCGTCTGGCCGAGCATCGCGATTTTCATTCCGATGTTCACCGACCAGGCGGGGGCATTCGCGCCGCTGGCGTTTATGAACGTGCTGTCGCAGGCGCATATCGTTCAGGTGATCCTCAACTCCATCGCCCTGTCGATCGCGGTCGGCGCCGGCTGCACCTTCTTCGGCCTGGTGCTGGCGATTTACACCACTCGCATCGCCAAGCGCAGCGCCATTATCGGCCGCATCTTCTCCATCCTGCCCATCGTCACGCCGCCGTTCGTCGTCGGCCTGGGCGTCACGCTGATGATGGGGCGCTCCGGCTACGTCACCGAGTGGATGGTGGCCTGGTTCGGCCTGACCAACACCAACTGGCTGTACGGCTTTACCGGCATCTGGCTGGCGCAGGTGCTGGCGTTCACGCCGATGGCGTTCATGATCCTCGACGGCGCGATCAAGACCATTCATCCTTCGCTGGAAGAAGCCTCCTACACCCTGCGCGCCAGCCGTTGGCAAACCTTTAACGGCGTGTTCGTGCCGCTGCTGAAACCGGCGCTGGCCAACGCGTTTCTGATCGTGGTGGTGCAATCGCTGGCCGACTTCAGCAACCCGCTGGTGCTCGGCGGCAACTTCGACGTGCTGGCAACGCAAATCTATTTCTACATCACCGGCTCGCAGCTCGACTATCAGGCCGCCAGCACCCTCGGCGCCTTCCTGCTGCTGTTCTCGCTGCTGGTGTTCTGCATCCAGTACCTGTGGATCGGCAAGCGTTCCTACGTCACCGTGTCCGGCAAATCCTATCGCGGCGACGTACAGCCGCTGCCGGTCACGCTGGTGTGGGGCGTGATCGCGTTGCTGGCGGTGTGGATAGCCTTTAACGCCCTGCTCTACGGCAGCATTTTCTACGGCAGCTTCACCGTCAACTGGGGGGTGGATTACACGCTGACGCTGGATAACTTCATCAAGCTGTTCGGCCAGGGCATGAGCGACGGCGCGTGGCCTTCGCTGCTCGACACGCTGCTGTACGCCGGGATCGCTGCGCCGATCACCGCCGCCTTCGGCCTGCTGATCGCCTGGATCGTGGTGCGCCAGCAGTTCAGGGGCAAAAAGACCATCGAGTTCACCACCATGCTGTGCTTTGCGGTGCCGGGCACCGTGGCGGGCGTCTCTTACATTCTCGCCTTCAACAGCGCGCCGGTGTACCTCACCGGGACGGCCGCCATCGTGATTATCTCGATGGTGATGCGCAACGTGCCGGTGGGCATTCGCGCCGGGATCGCCGGGCTGGGCCAGATAGACAAATCGCTGGACGAAGCCTCGCTCAGCCTGCGCGCCGGCTCGCTGCGCACCATTACGCACATCCTGCTGCCGCTGCTGCGCCCGGCGATCCTGTCGGCGCTGATCTACAGCTTCGTGCGCGCCATCACCACCGTCAGCGCCATCGTTTTCCTGGTGACGCCCGATACCCGCGTGGCCACCGCCTACATCCTCAACCGCGTGGAAGACGGCGAATACGGCGTGGCGATCGCCTACGGTTCAATTCTGATCGTGGTGATGCTGGCGATTATTTTCCTCTTTGACTGGCTGATCGGCGAGGCACGCATCTCCCGTTCAAAAGCCAAAAACCAGGCGTAATGGAGCCCATGATGAGCCAGAAAAATTTCGTTGAACTGCGCAACGTCTCCAAACGGTTCGGCAGCAACACGGTGATCGATAACATCACGCTCACCATCCCTCGGGGGCAGATGGTAACGCTGCTCGGCCCTTCCGGCTGCGGCAAGACCACCATTTTGCGCCTGGTCGCCGGGCTGGAGAAACCGAGCGACGGGCAAATATTCATTGATGGTGAAGACGTTACCCATCGTTCCATCCAGCAGCGTGACATCTGCATGGTGTTTCAGTCTTATGCCCTGTTCCCGCACATGTCGCTGGGAGAAAACGTCGGCTATGGGCTGAAGATGCTCGGCATTCCGCGCGCCGAAGTGAAAGCGCGCGTGCAGGAAGCGCTGGCGATGGTGGATCTGGCAGGGTTCGACGATCGCTATGTCGATCAGATCTCCGGCGGCCAACAGCAGCGCGTGGCGCTGGCGCGCGCGCTGATCCTCAAGCCGAAAGTGCTGTTGTTCGACGAGCCGTTGAGCAACCTCGACGCCAACCTGCGCCGCAGCATGCGCGAAAAGATCCGCGAACTGCAAAAGCAGTTTGATATCACGTCGCTGTACGTCACTCACGATCAGAGCGAGGCTTTCGCGGTCTCAGACACCGTGCTGGTGATGAACAAGGGGCATATCATGCAGATAGGCTCGCCGCAGGATCTCTATCGGCAGCCGGCGTCGCGCTTTATGGCGAGCTTTATGGGGGACGCTAACCTGTTCCCGGCCGGCTTCAGCGCGGACTATGTCGATATCAGCGGCTATCGCCTGCCGCGCCCCGCGCACTTTGCCACCGAAGGCGCCGGTACGGTGGGCGTGCGGCCGGAAGCGATCACGCTGAGCGAGCACGGCGAGGAAAGCCAGCGCTGCGTGATCCAGCATGTCGCCTATATGGGGCCGCAGTATGAAGTCACGGTGGCGTGGCATGGGCAGCAGATTTTGCTGCAGGTCAACGCCACCCGCCTGCAGCCCAACATCGGCGAACAGTATTATCTGGAAATTCACCCCTACGGCATGTTTATGCTGGCGGACGCGGCATAATAAGCATCACTCTTAAGCGTTAGAATAACGGTCATTCCTCATGGAATGACCGTAAATAACCACCCAAAAAACCGTATTTATCTATTTTTACAATTCCTTCCAAGTCCTTGTTCAGCCGAGAAATAAATATATCCGTATTCATTAAAAAATAACCACCTGGGCCACCAAGGATGATATTTTTATTTAGATGGGGTAAGCTTAATCCCGCAGTCGAAATTATTTAACGGCCAACTCAAGGAGAAATTCATGAGCAACAATGCAAACGCACAGGCGCAGCTGGATAATTTACGCAACGTCGCTTCCCAGCTGAAGGAAATGCGCCACTATGCGCAGTCGAACACCGAAACGCTCTCCGCACACTGGCTGGCCTTCGATCAGGGGGAATGCAAAAATAAGGCATTCGCCGAAGCTATTAACGACCTGTTGAATAAACAGGGTGCCTGCCTGGAAGGGCTGGAAAAAACCATTCAGGATATCGAGATAGAATTGAACCGTCTCGACAAAGCCGCCTGATAATACCGATTTAAATAAACCCGCCGCGTGCGGGTTTATTTTTAGCTACGGCAGATGACGCGCGCAATATCCCCCGATGTCGTCAGCGCGCGTATTTCGCTGAACAGTTCGGTGGCTTCGTCATATTCTTTGCGCAAATAACCCAGCCACTGTTTGATGCGCGCCACATGATACAGGCCGGTGTCGCCCTGCTTTTCCAGATGGACGTATTTTTGCAGCAGCTCAACCACCTGCGGCCAGGGCATGCGCGGTTCGTTGTACTTCACCACCCGGCTCAGGTTTGGCACGTTGAGCGCGCCGCGCCCCAGCATGATGGCGTCACAGCCGGTCGCCTGCAGGCAATCCTGCGCGCTCTGGTAATCCCAGATCTCGCCGTTGGCGATCACCGGGATGCTCAGCCGCTGACGGATCTCGCCGATCGCCGCCCAGTTGATGCGATCCGCCTTATAGCCGTCCTCTTTGGTGCGGCCGTGCACCGTCAGCTCACTGGCGCCCGCCTGCTGCACCGCATCGGCGATTTCAAAGCTGCGGCTGGAGGAGTCCCAGCCCAGGCGCACCTTTACCGTGACCGGCAGATGGGCCGGCACCGCCGCGCGCATCGCTTTGGCGCCCTGGTAGATCAACTCAGGATCTTTGAGCAGCGTCGCCCCGCCGCCGCTGCCGTTCACCAGCTTGGACGGGCAGCCGCAGTTGAGATCGACGCCGTAAGAACCCAATTCCACCGCGCGCGCGGCGTTCTCCGCCAGCCACTGCGGGTACTGCCCCAGCAGCTGTACCCGCACCAGCGTGCCCGACGGCGTGCGGCTGGCGTGGCGCAGTTCCGGGCACAGCCGGTAGAACGATTTGGCCGGCAGCAGCTGATCGACCACGCGCAGAAATTCGGTGATGCACAGATCGTAGTCGTTCACGTCGGTGAGCAACTCACGCACCAAAGAATCGAGAACGCCCTCCATCGGAGCCAATAATACGCGCATGACCAATCCCAGCTAAAAAAAGACCCGCAATGATACGGGTGAATGCCCGCGCCAGACAAGCCTCTGCGGGCATTAAAAGCGCCGTCAGCCCAGCCGGCGGATAGGTTGGCCGGCGAGGAACGCCGCAATGTCCTCGACCGCCTCGGTGAAATAGGCGCGGTAGTTGTCGTCCGCCACGTAGCCCACATGCGGGGTGGCCAGCACGTTGGGCAGCTGACGAAACGCATCGTCGGCCGGCAGCGGCTCCGTCTCGAACACGTCCAGCCCGGCGCCGGCGATCTTCCGCTGTTGCAGCACGTCCACCAATGCCGCCCGATCGACGATCGCCGCACGCGAGGTGTTGATCAGGTAAGCGGTGGGCTTCATCGCCGTCAATTCGTCGCGCCCCACCAGCCCGCGGCTGCGATCGCTCAGCACCAGGTGGATAGAGACAAAATCGCTCTGCTCGAACAGCGCCCGTTTGGACGGCGCCAGCAGGGCCCCCTCCTGCGCCGCCCGTTCCGCCGTCAGGTTCTGGCTCCAGGCCAACACCCGCATGCCGAACGCCTGCGCCACCCGGGCCATCTGGCCGCCGATCTTGCCCAGCCCCAGCAGCCCCAGCGTTTTCCCCTGCAGGGTAACGCCGAGACCCCGCTGCCACGGGCCGTTGTTTTTCAGCCCGACGCTTTCCGGCACGATATGCTTCGCCAGCCCGAGCAGCAGCGCCCAGGTCAGCTCCATCGGCGCCGCCGCCCCGCTGCGGGTGCCGCACACCACTACGCCGCGCTCGGCGGCGGCGGCCAAATCGATAGAAGCGTTGCGCATGCCGGAGGTGATCAGCAGCTTCAGCTTCGGCAGCCGCGCCAGCAGCGAGGCGGTCATCGGCGTGCGCTCGCGCATGATGACCAGAATGTCGCACTCCTGCAGATGCACCGCCAGCTCCGTCTCATCGGTAAAGTGCGCGCTGATGGCGGACACCTCCACCCGATCGGCCAGCGCCGACCAGTCTGCCATCTTGAGCGCCACCTGCTGGTAATCATCGAGAATTGCGCACTTCAATTTCATCTCCGTCTCCTGGAATGTAGGGTTAGCCACCGTCCAGCCTAGTACGAAAATGCCGTTCCGCCAGGCAAAAAAAAAGCCGCCCGTATCGGCGGCTTACTCTTTGAGCAATCAGGCTTATTCAGCCGGTTTGCGGTTGCGTGGGCGACGCGAAGCCGGTGCGCCGGAACGGCGCTGGCCATCACCCTGCGGGCGGGCGTTACCGTTGCCGTTGCCGCGGTTTTCACGCTGACCGCCACCGTTACCGGACCGCTGGCCACCGCCGTTGCCGCGCGGGGCGCCGCGTCCGCCACCCTGACGGCCGTTGATGATCGGCTCGGCCTTGATGGTCGGATCCGGATCGTAGCCCGGCAGCGCGATGCGTGGAATTTCACGCTTCAGCAGCCGCTCGATGTCGCGCAGCAGCTTGTGTTCATCCACGCACACCAGCGAGATAGCTTCGCCGGTGCGCTCCGCGCGGCCGGTACGGCCGATGCGGTGCACGTAGTCTTCCGGCACGTTAGGCAGCTCGTAGTTCACCACGTGCGGCAGCTGGTCGATATCCAGGCCGCGCGCCGCAATGTCGGTCGCCACCAGCACGCGGATGCGGCCGTCTTTGAAGTCGGCCAGCGCACGGGTACGGGCCCCCTGGCTCTTGTTGCCGTGGATCGCCGCTGCGGTGATACCGTCTTTGTTCAGCTGTTCCGCCAGGTGGTTGGCGCCGTGCTTGGTGCGGGTAAACACCAGCACCTGTTTCCAGTCGCCTTCGCCGATCATCTGCGACAGCAGTTCCCGCTTACGCTTCTTGTCGACGAAGTGCACGCTCTGCTCGATCTGCTCAGACGCGGTGTTGCGGCGCGCCACTTCTACCGAAGCCGGGTTGTGCAGCAGCTTGTTGGCCAGCGCCTTGATGTCGTCGGAGAAGGTCGCGGAGAACAGCAGGTTCTGACGCTTGGCCGGCAGCTTGGCCAGCACGCGGCGGATGTCGTGGATAAAGCCCATGTCCAGCATGCGGTCCGCTTCGTCCAGCACCAGAATTTCGATTTTGGACAGGTCAACCGCGTTCTGATGTTCCAGATCCAGCAGACGGCCCGGCGTTGCCACCAGGATATCGACGCCGCCGCGCAGCTTCATCATCTGCGGGTTGATGCTCACGCCGCCAAACACCACCAGCGAACGCAGGCGCAGGTGTTTGCTGTAGGCATCGACGTTTTCGCCGATCTGCGCCGCCAGCTCACGGGTTGGCGTCAGGATCAGCGCGCGCACCGGGCGACGGCCCTTGACCGGATGGTCATGCTTGCTCAGCAGCTGCAACAGCGGCAGGGTAAAACCGGCGGTTTTACCGGTGCCGGTCTGGGCGCTGGCCATCAGGTCACGACCTTCCAGCACGACAGGGATAGCCTGACGCTGAATTGGCGTCGGTTCGCGATAGCCCTGTTCTTCAACAGCGCGCACAATTTCAGCACTTAAGCCGAGGGTTTCAAATGACATAAAGAGAAAAACTCCAGATCCCCCCTAACCTAACGGTGTTCGGTGCAGTTTCCTGGGAGGATGATCAGACGGGGCATTAAGCATGACCACGAGGGATTGGCACAAACTGCAGTGCACCAGGCGGCGATTGTAACAGAAGTCGCGCAATAAAAAGCACTTTTACGCACCCAGAGCACAATCTGCCGTAAATTCAGCATTGTCTGAAGCCGATCACATAACTCATTGTGATTAGCGGTTGCGTTTTAAACAATCTGGCATAAAGTTAATCATATGATTGATTAACTTTGAGCGTGCCCCATGCCAGCTTCCGTCCCTCATCAGGCCGCCGGCCGAGCGCGCGGCGAGCAAACGCGCCGGCAGCTGCTCGCCGCGGCGACCGAACTGTTCGGCGAATGCGGCCTGCAGGGCGCCACCACCCGCGACATCGCCCAACGGGCCGGCCAGAATATCGCCGCCATCACCTATTACTTCAACTCCAAAGAGGGGCTGTACCTGGCCGTGGCGCAGTCGCTCGCCGATTTCATCCAGCAGGCGTTCGCCCCGCTGGCCGAGGAGGTCGATCGCTTCTGGCAACAGTCCGCCGCGCAGCGCTCACCCGACGCGGCGCTGCGTTTGCTGCAGCGTGGCCTGCTGGCCTTCAGCGAACTGATGACCCAGCCGCACACGCTGAACCTGAGCAAAATCATGTCGCGCGAACAGCTCGCCCCGACCGAGGCCTACCCGCTGATCCACCGCCAGGTGATCGCGCCGATGCACGCGCGGCTATGCCGCCTGCTGGCGGCCGCGACCGGCATCGACGACCAGGCGACCCGCCTCGTGCTGCATACCCATGCGCTGATCGGCGAGGTGCTGTCGTTTCGCGTGGCGCGCGAAACCATCCGCCGCCAGGCCGGCTGGCAAGCCATTGGCGAGGACGAAGCGGCGCAGATCGGCGCCGTGCTGAGCGAACATATTGAGATTCTGGTTACCGGGCTGCGCCAACGTCACGGCGCGTAAATTCAGGCAGGGAGTGTTATGAACAAAAAACGCAGTGCCTTGATCGTGTTGTTAATTCTGCTGATCGCGGCCGCCGCTTACGGGGTATGGCATTACCAACAACAGCAGGATAAGCCGCTGACGCTGTACGGCAACGTCGACATCCGCACGGTGAACCTCGGCTTTCGCGTCGATGGCCGCCTGGCGTCGCTGACGGTGGATGAAGGCGATGCCGTTCAGCCGGGCCAGCTGCTCGGCAAACTGGACGACGCGCCCTACCGCAACGCGCTGCAGCAGGCCGAAGCCAACGTCGGCAGCGCGCGCGCCAAGCTGTCGCTGCTGCAGGCCGGCTACCGCAGCGAAGAGATCGCCCAGGTACGGTCGGAAATGGCGCAGCGCCAGTCCGCCTTCGCCTACGCCGACAGCTTCCTGAAACGCCAGCAGGGGTTGTGGGCGAAAAACGCCACCTCCGCCGACGCGCTGGAGGATGCGCGCACCGCCCGCAATCAGGCGCAGGCCAACCTGCAGGCGGCGAAAGACAAGCTGTCGCAATACCTCAGCGGCAACCGCCCGCAAGAAATCGAACAGGCCAAGGCCGACGTGGCGCAGAGCGAGGCGGCGCTGGCACAGGCGCAGTTGAACCTGCAAGACGCCACGCTGGTCTCCCCTTCCGCCGGTACGGTACTGACCCGTGCGGTGGAGCCGGGCACCATGCTCGGCGCCGGCGGCACGGTCTTCACCCTGTCGCTGACCCGGCCGGTGTGGGTGCGCGCCTACGTCAACGAAACCCGCCTGAACCAGGCGGTCCCCGGCACCGAACTGGAGATCTACACCGACGGCCGCCCCGACAAGCCTTACCACGGCAAGATCGGTTTCGTCTCGCCGACCGCGGAATTCACGCCGAAAAGCGTTGAAACGCCGGATCTGCGCACCGATCTGGTGTACCGCCTGCGGGTGATCGTCACCGACGCCGACGACGCGCTGCGCCAGGGCATGCCGGTCACCCTGCGCTTCGCCAAACCCTGAGGCCAGCCATGGAACAGGCGCACACCATTGAGCTGGAAGGGCTGGAGAAGCGCTTCCCGTCGCTTGAGAAACCGGCGGTCGCCAGCCTGACCACCACCCTGCGCAGCGGCGCGGTGATCGGGCTGGTCGGCCCGGACGGCGCCGGCAAAACCACCCTGCTGCGCATGCTGGCCGGGCTGCTGCAGCCCAGCAGCGGCAAACTGCGGGTCGCCGGGCTGGATCCGATCGCGCAGGATCGTCAACTGCACGCGATCCTCGGCTACATGCCGCAGAAGTTCGGGTTGTATGAGGATCTGACGGTGATGGAGAACCTGACGCTGTACGCCGATCTGCGCGGCGTCACCGGCGATCTTCGCCGCCAGACCTTCGAGCGGCTGTTGAAATTCACCGATCTGACCCGCTTCACCGAGCGCCTGGCGGGCAAGCTGTCCGGCGGCATGAAGCAGAAACTCGGCCTGGCCTGCACGCTGGTGGGCGAACCTCAGGTGCTGTTGCTGGATGAGCCGGGCGTCGGCGTCGACCCGATCTCGCGCCGCGAGCTGTGGCGCATGGTGCACGAACTGGCCAACGACGGCATGCTGATCCTGTGGAGCACCTCTTATCTCGATGAGGCCGAACAGTGCCGCGAAGTGCTGCTGCTCAACGAGGGCGAGCTGCTGTTCAGCGGCGCACCGCAGGAGCTGACCCGCCGTATGGCCGGGCGCACGGTGTTGATCGCCGCGCCCCCCGGCAGCCATCGATCGCTTCTGCAGCGGGCGATCTGCCTGCCGGCGGTCACCGATGGGGTGATCCAGGGCAAGTATCTGCGCCTGATTCTGAAGGAAGGCGAAGATCACCGGCAGCTGTTGCAGGCGCTGGATCTGCCGGAGGCCGAACTGGACGAAGCGGATCCGCGCTTCGAGGATGCGTTTATCGATCTGCTCGGCGGCGGCCCCAACCACCGCTCGGCGCTGGCGGAGATCATGCCGACCGTCAACGGCGAAAGCGGTGAAACGGTGATCGAAGCGGTGCAGCTGACCAAAAAATTCGGCGACTTCGCCGCTACCGATCACGTTGATTTCCAGGTGCGGCGCGGCGAAATTTTCGGCCTGCTCGGGCCGAACGGCGCCGGCAAGTCCACCACCTTTAAAATGATGTGCGGCCTGCTGATCCCCTCCAGCGGTAAGGCGCTGGTGCTGGGGATGGATCTCAAGACCAGCTCCGGCCAGGCGCGCCAGCGCCTCGGCTACATGGCGCAAAAATTCTCGCTGTACGGCAACCTGACGGTGGCGCAGAACCTGAAGTTCTTCTCCGGCGTCTACGGCCTGAGCGGCAAGGCGCAGCGCGACAAAATCGACGAGATGTCGCGCGCCTTCAACTTCGCGCCGATCCTCAATCAGACGCCGGACGCGCTGCCGCTCGGCTTCAAACAGCGCCTGGCGCTGGCCTGCGCGCTGATGCACGAACCGGATATCCTGTTCCTCGACGAACCGACTTCCGGCGTCGATCCGCTGACGCGGCGCGAGTTCTGGTTGCACATCAACGGCATGGTCGACAAGGGCGTCACGGTGATGGTGACCACCCACTTTATGGACGAAGCGGAGTACTGCGACCGCATCGGCCTGGTGTACCGCGGCAAGATCATCGCTGCCGGCACGCCGGACGAGCTCAAACAGCAGGTGGCGCGCGACGACAATCCCAACCCCTCGATGGAGCAGGCGTTTATCGAGCTGGTGCAGGGTTACGATGAGGAGGAATCACGGTGAGCGATAACCGCACCCCAATCGACGACGGCGGCTTCTCCTGGCGCCGGCTGCGCGCGCTGTGCCTGAAGGAAACGCGGCAGATACTGCGCGATCCCAGCAGCGGCCTGATCGCCTTCGTCATCCCGCTGATGTTGCTGTTTATCTTCGGCTACGGCATCAACCTGGACTCCAGCAAGCTGCATCTGGGCATTCTGATGGAGCAGCAGAGCGAAGACGCGCGCGATCTGGCCCAGGCGTTCGCCGGCTCGCCCTATATCGAACCGACCATCAGCGACAACCGCCAACAGCTGATCCAGCAGATGCAGGCTGGCACGATCCGCGGCCTGGTGGTGATCCCGGTGGATTTCGACCAGCGCATGGCGCGCCCGCACGACAGCGCCCCTATCCAGATCATCACCGACGGCAGCGAGCCGAACACCGCCAACTTCGTGCAGGGCTATGCCCAGGGCGTATGGCAAATTTGGCAGCAGCAGCGCGCCACCGATCGGGGGAACAGCGACAAACCGCTGATTGACGTACAGATGCGCTACTGGTTCAACCCGGCGGCCATCAGCCGGCACTACATCATTCCCGGCGCCATCACCATCATCATGACGGTGATCGGCGCCATTCTCACCTCGCTGGTGATCGCCCGCGAATGGGAGCGCGGCACCATGGAGGCCCTGCTGTCCACCCAGGTGACGCGCAGCGAGCTGTTGCTCTCCAAGCTGATCCCTTATTACTTCCTCGGCATGGCCGCGATGGCGCTGTGCATGGCAGTGGCGGTGTGGGTGCTCGGCGTGCCCTATCGCGGCTCCCTGCCGATCCTGCTGCTGATCAGCAGCCTGTTTCTCGCCAGCACCCTCGGCATGGGTCTGCTGATCTCCACCCTCACCCGCAATCAGTTCAATGCGGCGATGGTGGCGCTGAACGCCGCCTTCCTGCCTTCGATCATGCTGTCCGGCTTCATCTTCCAGATCGACAGCATGCCGGCCATCGTGCGTGCGGTGACCTATATCATTCCGGCGCGCTACTTCGTCAGCACGCTGCAAACGCTGTTCCTGGCGGGCAACGTCGGCACCGTGCTGCTGATCAATCTGCTGTTCCTGATCGCTTCCGCCGTGGTGTTCATCGGCCTGACGGCCTGGAAAACCCAGCGCCGGCTGGATTAAGGAGAAAGAGCGATGTTTCACCGTCTGTTGACGCTTATCATCAAGGAAATGCAGGCGCTGCTGCGCGATCCGCAAACCCGCGCCATCCTGATCATGCCGGTGATCCTGCAGGTGCTGCTGTTCCCGTTCGCCGCGACGCTGGAAGTCACCAACGCCACCATCGCGGTCTACAGTGAGGACAGCGGCCAGGCATCGGTGGAGCTGACCCAACGCTTCGCCAAGGCCAAAGCCTTCTCCCATGTGCTGCTGCTGCGTAGCCCGCAGGAAATAAAGACCACCATCGACAACCAGCGGGCGCTGCTGCTGATCCGCTTCCCGGCGCAGTTCTCGCGCGATATCGCCACCGGCCACACCGCGCCGCTGCAGCTGCTGCTCGACGGGCGCAACTCCAACAGCGCGCAGATCGCCGCCAACTACGTGCAGCAGATCGTGCAGGAATATCAGAACGAGCTGCTCGGCAACCGCGCCAAACCCAACAACAGCGAGCTGGTGGTGCGCAATTGGTATAACCCGAATCTGGACTATAAATGGTTCGTGGTGCCGTCGCTGATCGCCATGATCACCACCATTGGCGTGCTGATCGTCACCTCGCTGTCGGTGGCGCGCGAACGCGAACAGGGCACGCTGGAACAGCTGCTGGTCTCGCCGCTCACCACCTGGCAGATCTTTATCGGCAAGGCGGTGCCGGCGCTGATCGTCGCCAGCTTCCAGGCCAGCATCGTGCTGCTGATCGGCATCTTCCTGTACCAGATCCCGTTCGCCGGATCGCTGCTGCTGTTCTATGCCACCATGCTGATCTACGGGCTGTCGCTGGTCGGTTTCGGCCTGCTGATCTCGTCGCTGTGCGCCACTCAGCAGCAGGCGTTCATCGGCGTGTTCGTGTTCATGATGCCGGCGATCCTGCTCTCGGGCTACGTCTCGCCGGTGGAGAATATGCCGGTGTGGCTGCAGGATCTGACCTGGGTCAACCCGATACGCCACTTCACCGACATCACCAAGCAGATCTACCTGAAGGACGCCAGCTTCGACATCATCTGGCACAGCCTGTGGCCGCTGCTGGTGATCACCGCCACCACCGGCAGCGCCGCCTACGCGCTGTTCCGCCGCAAAATCGCATAAAAAAAGCTCTGCATGTCACATGCAGAGCCCGGTAAGTCCTGTGGATTTCAAGCTACTGCTTGAAAGGCCACGGATTTAGCGACGGTTGCCGAAGATACGCAGCAACATCAGGAACAGGTTGATGAAGTCGAGATACAGCGTCAGCGCGCCGACGATGGCGTACTTGCGGAAGCTGTCTTTATCATCGGCGTTCAGCTGCTCGCCCATCGCCTTGAGTTTTTGCGTGTCGTACGCGGTCAGGCCGACGAACACCACCACCCCGATGTAGGTAATCGCCCACATCAGCGCGGTGCTTTTCAGCCAGATGTTCACCAGCGAGGCCAGCACGATGCCGATCAGCGCCATGAACAGCATGCTGCCGAAGCCGCTCAGATCGCGCTTGGTGGTGTAACCGTACAGGCTCATGGCGCCGAACATGCCGGCGGTGACCACGAAGGTGCTGGCGATCGAGCTGTAGGTGTAGGCGATGAAGATGCTCGACAGCGTCAGCCCGGTCAGCGCTGAGTACAGCATGAACAGCGAAGTGGCCACCGCGCCGCTCAGGCGGTTGACCATGCCGGAAATCACGAACACCAGCGCCAGTTGGGCGATGATCAGGCCGAAGAAGGTGATCTGGCTGGAGAAGATGAAGTTGAGGATCGCGGGCGTGTTGGCCGCATACCAGGAAACGAACGCCGTCAGCAGCAGACCGCAGGTCATCCAGCCGTAAACCTGCGCCATGTAGGCCTGAATGCCGCTGTTGGCACGTTCGACGATTGAACCATTAGAGCGTGGATATCGGTCCATGACGGTTACCTTTTGCGTTGTAAACAAGATTCCGAAGCCCCGCGAACGGGGCCTCGCCTGCTATAAGCGTACCACAGAATATGCCGGGCGAAAGCGGCAAAGGTCTTGATTTGTTTCCGCTGTTGACGCGTTATTTAGCCGCGTCGTGCCAGCGCTGTGCGGCCTCGCGATCGCTGTCGCGGGCGTCCACCCAACGATCGCCCTGGCCTGTCGCTTCGCGCTTCCAGAACGGCGCGCGGGTCTTCAGGTAGTCCATGATGAACTCGCTGGCGGCGAACGCCATGCTGCGGTGCGCGCCGGTCACGCCGACGAACACGATCTCGTCGCCGGGATACAGCGCGCCGACGCGGTGGATCACCGTCACCCGCTGCAGCGGCCAACGGCTGCGCGCCTCGGCCACGATCTCCGCCAGCGCCTTCTCGGTCATGCCGGGGTAATGTTCCAGCGTCAGCGCGCTGACGTCGTCACCCAGATTATGGTTGCGCACCTTGCCGGTGAAGGTCACCACCGCGCCATCGGCGTCGCACTGCGCCAGCCACTGGTACTCGTCGCCGACGTTGAACGGCGCCTCGCCCACGCGAATGCGGGTATTTTCCATGCTTACCCCCCGGTGACCGGCGGGAAGAAGGCCACTTCATCGCCAGGGCGCAGCGGATGGTCCGCCGCCACCAGCGACTGATTGACCGCCGCCAACAGCTTGCCGGACTCCAGCGCCAGCGCCCAGCGATCGCCGCGCGCGCACAGCGCCTGGCGCAGCGCCTCGACGGTCGGGTAATCCGCCGGCATCGACAGGCCACCGGTGCCCACCAGTTCGCGCACCTGCGCGAAGAAAAGAATATCGATCATACGTTCACCTTAAAATCGCCGGATTTGCCACCGCTTTTCGCCAGCAGGCGCACCGGGCCGATCACCATGTCTTTCTGTACCGCTTTGCACATGTCGTAGATGGTCAATGCCGCCACCGAGGCGGCGGTCAACGCCTCCATCTCGACGCCGGTTTTGCCGGTCAGCCGGCAGCAGGTTTCGATGCGCACCCGGTTGTGCTGCGTTTGCGCCTCCAGCTGTACTTCGACCTTGCTCAGCATCAGCGGGTGGCACAGCGGGATCAGCTCCCAGGTGCGTTTGGCCGCCTGAATGCCGGCGATGCGCGCCGTGGCGAACACGTCGCCCTTGTGATGGCTGCCGTCGACGATCATCGCCAGCGTGGCGGGCAGCATCTCGACGAAGGCTTCGGCGCGCGCCTCGCGCACCGTTTCGGCCTTGGCGGAAACGTCAACCATATGGGCTTCGCCGGCGGCGTTAATGTGGGTTAGCTGTGTCATGACTCAGGGCTTCTTCAAATGGGGCTGGAAGTTGCACGGGCGATGGCGCGCGTCCAACTGCTCTTCGATAATCCGCTCCCAGGCGGTGCGGCAGGCGCGGGTGGAGCCCGGCATGGCGAAGATCACCGTGCGGTTGGCCAGGCCGGCCAGCGCGCGCGACTGGATCGTCGCGGTGCCGATCTCTTCGTACGACACCATGCGGAACAGTTCACCGAACCCTTCCACCTCTCTGTCGAACAGCGGCAGCAGCGCTTCCGGCGTGTTGTCGCGGGCGGTAAAACCGGTGCCGCCGGTGATCAGCACCGCCTGCACGTTGTCATCGGCGATCCAGGCGGAAACCCGCGCGCGGATCTGGTAAATGTCATCTTTGACGATGGCGCGATCCACCACCTGATGACCGGCTTCCTGCGCCGCGTCCTGCAGATATTGGCCGGAGGTGTCTTCCGCCGCGCCGCGGCTGTCGGACACGGTCAGGATGGCGATATGCGCCGGAATAAACTCGCTGCTCGCATGGCTCATGGTTCAATAGGCTCCTATTGGCTGTCAGCCGCCGATAAACGACAGGTTCTGGGTGATCCCGCTGTTGCCCTGATGCAGGAAATGGGTCTGCTTCTTGCTCAGCAGCCCGCTCTGGATGCGCGCCTTCAGCGCGTCGAGCTGGCCGTCGTCCGCCAGCAGATCGCGCAGGGGCACCCCCTGCTCGCCGAACAGGCACAGGTGCAGATTGCCGATGGAAGAAACGCGCAGCCGGTTGCAGCTGGCGCAGAAGTCTTTCTCATAAGGCATGATAAGACCCACCTCACCCTGGTAGTCCGGGTGGCTGAACACCTGCGCCGGGCCGTCGCTGCGGCCGCGCGCCTGGCGCTGCCAGCCCTGCTGCTCCAGCTGCCGGCGAATCACTTCGCCGGAAACGTGGTGTTTGCGAAACAGCTCGCCGCCCTCGCCGGTTTCCATCAGTTCGATAAAACGCAGCTGGATAGGCCGGTCTTTGATCCAGGCGAGAAAGGCGCCGAGCTGCTGGTGGTTAACGTCGCGCATCAGCACCGCGTTGACCTTAACCTTGCTGAAACCGGCGCTGAAGGCGGCGTCGATGCCGTCCATCACCTGGCGGAACTTGTCCTGACCGGTGATGGCGTGAAACTGGCGGGGATCCAGGCTGTCGACGCTGACGTTAATCGCCGTCAGACCGGCGTCACGCCAGGCGGCGACGTCGCGCGCCAGACGGTAGCCGTTGGTGGTGACCGCCAGGGTACGGATGGCCGGGTTTTCCCGCACGGCGGCGATGATCTCGGTAAAATCGCGGCGCAGCGAAGGCTCGCCGCCGGTCAGGCGCACCTTTTCGGTGCCCAGTTCGGCGAACGCGCGGCTGACGCGGCGGATTTCATCCAGCGACAGGAAGCTTTTCGGGCTGCCGCTCGGCTTGTAGCCGTCGGGCAGACAATAGGTGCAACGAAAGTTGCACACGTCGGTGATCGACAAGCGCAGGTAATAGAACTTGCGCTCATAAGCATCAATGAGTTGCGGCACCATAACACCTTTCCAAAGTCGGGAGATGCGAGCGTTTCCCCTCTGCACCCTGGTGGCTGACTTCGCCACGGCCCAGGCGCCATATCGTTCCGGATGAACAACGTAGGCGCAGGGGCTAGGAGTTTGATTTCTCTTCCCGCTACCTTGAGTAGCCGGAACGAAACCGTGGTTTTCAGCAGAATTCTAGCGCTAATCGGCAACGATAGCCAACGCGTAAATTCGCTATATAATTGTCTATACAGCGTTTTTAGACGCCGCGTATTCGGGTAAACCATGATAAACATCACTTGCGCGGACGAATTGACCGGAATCACGCAAATGACACTCTTATCGCGTTTTTATGCCGGATCCGCTACCTTATGCGGGCAGTTCAGCCCCTTTGTAAGGAAATTTATGCGTAATCGTACCCTGGCCGATCTCGACCGCGTGGTGGCGTTAGGCGGCGGACACGGTCTGGGCCGTGTGATGTCGGCCCTGTCGTCCTTAGGCTCCCGCCTGACCGGCATCGTCACCACCACCGACAACGGCGGTTCCACCGGCCGTATCCGCCGTTCGGAAGGCGGCATTGCCTGGGGCGATACCCGTAACTGTCTCAACCAGCTGATCACCGAACCGAGCGTCGCCTCGGCGATGTTCGAGTACCGCTTCAGCGGCAACGGTGAGCTGGCCGGCCACAACCTCGGCAACCTGATGCTGAAAGCGTTGGATCACCTGAGCGTGCGCCCGCTGGAAGCGATCAACCTGGTACGCAGCCTGCTGAAGGTGGACGCGGCGCTGATCCCGATGTCGGAACAGCCGGTGGATTTGATGGCGCACGATCACGAAGGCAATCACGTTTACGGTGAAGTGAATGTCGACCAGCTGACCCATATGCCGCAGGAGCTGATGCTGTCACCGCCGGTCAACGCCACGCGCGAAGCGCTGGACGCCATCGCACAGGCCGACGTGATCCTGATCGGGCCGGGCAGTTTCCTCACCAGCCTGATGCCGCTGCTGCTGCTGGACGATCTCACCCAGGCGCTGCGTCGCAGCAGCGCCAGCATGATCTATATCGGCAACCTCGGCCGCGAGCTGAGCGTGGCCGCCGCGGCGCTGTCGCTACAGGATAAGCTGACGCTGATGGAAGAGAAGATTGGCCGCCGGATGATCGATGCGCTGATCGTCGGCCCGGCGGTGGACGCCAGTGAAGTGCAGGATCGGGTGGTGATTCAACAGCCGCTGGAAGCGAGCGACATCCCCTACCGCCACGATCGCCAGCTGCTGCGCCAGGCGCTGGATCGGGCGCTGGTGGCGCTGGCCGATCGCCGCTGATCGAATTTAACCGTCTCGCCCACGCAGCCAGGGATTATCGCTGGCTGGGGCGGGATGGCTGACCATATCGATATACAGGTCTTCCACCTCTTTGCGCGCCCAGGGCGTGCGACGCAAAAACTTCAGGCTGGACTTGATGCTCGGATCGCTGCGGAAGCAGTTGATGCGAATGCGCGCGCCCAGCTCGGACCAACCGTAGTGATCCACCAGTTTAGTCAGCAGTTGCTCCAGCGTCACGCCGTGCAGCGGGTCTTTGGACTGGTGTTGGCTCATGTTCGGTACTCTTCGTGGTCAAATCGGGCCGCACACCATAACAGCTTTGGCGCGGCCGACAAGGAATTTTGACGCCCGCGGCGCGGGCGCCATCTAACGGTCAGGAAATCGCGATGAACTGCTCGCGCAGCTGGTGGATCTCGTCGCGCAGCGCAGCGGCCTGTTCGAACTCCAGGTTTTGCGCGTGGGTGTACATTTGCGCCTCCAGATCGCGGATTTTCTGATCCAGCGCTTTCGGCGTGAGGTTCTGAAGCGAAGCGCCGCCGTCCAGCGTCTTGCCCTTGCCTTTGTTCTTGGCGCGGTTGACCGGCTGGCCGATCTGCAGAATATCGCCGATCTTCTTGTTCAGCCCCTGCGGCACGATGCCGTTGGCTTCGTTGTAGGCCTGCTGCTTGGCGCGGCGCCGCTCGGTTTCACCGATCGCCTTGGCCATCGAATCGGTGATGCGATCGCCATACAGGATCGCCTTGCCGTTCAGGTTACGCGCCGCGCGGCCGATGGTCTGGATCAGCGAACGCTCGGAACGCAGGAAGCCTTCCTTGTCGGCGTCCAGAATCGCCACCAGCGACACCTCAGGCATGTCGAGCCCCTCACGCAACAGGTTGATGCCCACCAGCACGTCGAACTCGCCCAGACGCAGGTCACGGATGATTTCGACCCGTTCCACGGTATCGATGTCCGAGTGCAGGTAGCGCACGCGCTCGCCATGCTCTTCCAGGTATTCGGTCAGGTCTTCCGCCATGCGTTTGGTCAGGGTGGTCACCAGCACGCGCTCGTTGATCGCCGCGCGCTTGCGGATCTCGGAGAGCAGATCGTCCACCTGGGTGGCGACCGGCCGCACCTCCACGATCGGATCCAGCAGCCCGGTCGGCCGCACCACCTGATCGATCAGATCGCCGCCGGATTTCTCCAGCTCATATTTGCCCGGCGTCGCGGAGACATAGATGGTCTGCGGCGCCAGCGCCTCGAACTCCTCGAAGCGCAAGGGGCGGTTGTCCAGCGCCGACGGCAGGCGGAAGCCGTACTCCACCAGCGTTTCTTTACGCGCGCGGTCGCCCTTGAACATCGCGCCGATCTGCGGAATGGTGACGTGGGATTCGTCGACCACCAGCAGGCCGTCCGCCGGCAGGTAGTCGAACAGCGTCGGCGGCGGCTCGCCCTCGGCGCGCCCGGACAGGTAGCGCGAGTAGTTTTCGATGCCCGAGCAGTAACCCAGCTCGTTCATCATCTCCAGATCGAACTGGGTTCGCTGCGTCAGGCGCTGCTCTTCCAGCAGCTTGTTGTTGGCCAGCAGCACCTTGCGGCGGTCCGCCAGATCGACCTTGATCTCTTCCATCGCCTGCATGATCCGCTCACGCGGCGTCACGTAGTGCGATTTCGGGTAGATGGTAAAACGCGGCACCACCTGCTCGATCTGCCCGGTCAGCGGATCGAACAGCGACAGCCGTTCCACTTCATCGTCGAACAGCTCGACGCGCAGCGCCAGCTCGTCCGACTCCGCCGGGTAAATGTCAATCACCTCGCCGCGCACGCGGAAGGTAGCGCGCTGGAAGGCCTGATCGTTGCGGGAGTACTGCAGCTCCGCCAGCCGGCGCAAAATGGATCGTTGATCGATGATCATGCCCTGGGTCAGGTGCAGCATCATCTTCAGGTAAAGATCCGGATCGCCCAGGCCGTAGATCGCCGACACCGACGCCACCACCACCACGTCGCGCCGCTCCAGCAGCGCCTTGGTGGCGGAAAGACGCATCTGCTCGATGTGCTCGTTCACCGAAGCGTCTTTTTCAATGAAGGTGTCGGAGCTGGGCACATAGGCTTCCGGCTGGTAGTAGTCGTAGTAGGAGACGAAGTATTCCACCGCATTCTCCGGGAAAAACTCTTTCATCTCGCCGTACAGCTGCGCCGCCAGCGTCTTGTTCGGCGCCAGCACCATGGTCGGCCGATTCAGATCGGCTATCACGTTGGCGATGGTGAATGTCTTGCCCGAACCGGTGACCCCCAGCAGCGTCTGGTGCGCCAGGCCGTCTTCCAGCCCCTCTTCCAGTTTGCGGATGGCTTCCGGCTGATCGCCGGCCGGTCTGAACTCTGAATGCAGTTTGAAAAGTTTACTCATTGCTCGGCTACCCTGTGGAGATGCGCGCGCTCAGGCGGCCAGCCGGCTCTGCGCCGGGCATGGCCCCTAATTATGGAAAGTGTCGGCGATTTGCGCCAGTGCCCATGATACTGGATATAAAACCAGCTTCAAGCGGATTCGTCGCTGGGATCGACGCCGCAGCAACGCCGCTGCACCGTGGCGTTACAGCCCGGTGACATTTTTATTGTCAATAACAGATTTATCCCCAGAACTTGCCGCGAATTAACTTATTGATAGCACCGCGTCGAAAAATCATACATAGAGGCCTGATCAATACCCCTGCGTCTTGATTTTAATTAAATTATTGATATTTAATAATATTAATAAAAAGACGAGAATGCGGACAAAGCGAACAGAACCCGCGTCGGCTCTCGCTTTACAGCGTTTTTCTAAATCTAATACACAAGGTTATCCACAGGAATAGTGGATAACTCTCACCGCCCCGCCCGGGGCGGGAGTTACAGAAAGAAAGCTTTTCGCCCTTTACACTCGCCAAAATGCCTTTTTTAGTTATTTTTTCATAAAAATATCGCTTTGTTTATGCCGATTAATACTAAAAATCCCCATTGCCAAAATCGCATTGGCCCCTTTCACGCGGATCGCTCTTGACGGCAGCGTAACGCCTTGCACCATGCCCTGACCAAAGAGCACCACAAGAGTGCAAAAAACGTCCGGGTTAACTTCCCCGCGTATTTTCGGGCCGCCACGGCAGCGCCTGTCAGGCCTGACGCGTGGTTAACAAGGCGATAACAATCCCCGTTTTCACCCGGCGGCAAAACTGGCCTGAGAGTTGCTTTATCTTCCTGCGTATAAACGCGGTGCGGCAGCATGATGCGCTGCCTGCCGCGACGCGTAATCTCCGCGGCGCTATCGCCCGTAAAAGCGCAAGAACGACACCAAGTCGTCACAAGCGTCGTTTTTAACGACATATTGACTGTCATTCCGTCTACCGCAGACCTTGCTCTGGCTCATTAGACGGACGGCATTTTGTTCCAGACATTGCCACACTCGGGAAATTCGCCGCGCATGCGGCCTTTGCAGTCCCCGCCAACGAGTGAAACGGGCGTCTATGAGGAGAATGCCAAATGCTGAGCCTGAGATCGGTCAATCAATTTTACGGGCAGAACCACACCCTGTGGGACATCAACCTGGAGCTGCCGCGCGGCCAGTGCACCGTGCTGCTCGGCCGCAACGGCGTGGGCAAGACCACGCTGGTCAACTGCATCATGGGGCATGTGCCGGTGGTGAGCGGCAGCATGACCTGGCAGCCGGCGGATCAGCCGCCGCAAAACCTGTTGCTGCAGCCGATGGAGCGCCGCGCCGCGCTGGGCATCAGCCACGTGCCCCAGGGGCGGCAGCTCTTCTCGCAGCTGAGCGTGGAGGAGAATCTGCAGGTGGCGCAAATGGCCGGGTGCGGCGCCCCTCGCCGCATTCCGCCGCTGATCTACAGCCTGTTTCCCCATTTGCGCCAGATGCGCGCGCGCCGCGCCGGCGATCTTTGCGTGGGCACCCAACGCCAGCTGGCGATTGGCCGGGCGCTGGCCCAGGAGCCGGCGCTGCTGATCCTCGACGAACCGACGGCGGGCGTTCCCCCCTCGATCGCCGCCGACATCGGCAACGTGATCCGCAGGCTCAACCGCGAATTGGGCATGACCATTTTACTGGTGGAGCATCAGCTGCCGTTCGTGCGCCGGGTGGCGGACCGCTTCTGCCTGTTGGACAGCGGGCGCACGGTGGCGCACGGCGCGCTGGCGCAGCTGGATGAGGCGTTGATCGGCGCCGGGCTGGCGCGCCAGGAAGGAGAATGAGGGAGAAAGCCTCCCTCATGGAGGGTTTATAGCAGGCTGATATCCAGATACTGCCCCAGCGGCGCCCGCTCGGCCTGCGGCAGGTGCGGGATTTCGCCCAGCAGCGGCGCCGGCAGCATGCGGCGCAGCGTGGCCAGGTATTCCTGATGCCGCCGCCCCGGCGGCGTCACGTCGTTGGCGATCCAACCGGCCAGCGTCAGCCCCGCCTGTTGCACCGCCTGCGCCGTCAGCACCGCGTGGTTGATGCAGCCCAGTTTAATGCCCACCACCAGGATCACCGGCAGTTGCTCCTGCTGCACCCAATCGGCGAAGGTGTACTGCGCCGACAACGGGGTAAACCACCCGCCCGCGCCCTCGACCAGCACCCAGTCGGCGCGCTGCTCCAACCGGCGCAGGCCGTCGGACAGCTGCGCCGCCTCGATCGGCCGGCCTTCATCGGCGCTGACGATATGCGGCGAGGTCGGTTCGGCAAAAACGTAAGGGTTCACTTCGTCGTAGCGGAGCGCCACGCCGCTGTTGGCCTGCAGCGCCAGCGCATCGCCGTTGCGCAGCCCCTCGGCGGTCATTTCGCTGCCGGAAGCCACCGGCTTATAACCGGCGCTGCGGTAGCCCGCCCGGTTGGCGGCCTGCAGCAAGGCGCTGCTGGCGACGGTTTTACCGACTTCGGTGTCGGTGCCGGTCACGAACCAACGTTTAATCACGATAAATCACTCCATAAACCAGATGATAGCTGAGCGGGAACTGCCCTTGCCGGCACGGGTAAGCCGCCTGCAACGCGGCGAGACGGCCGCGCGACATCAGACCGCCCTCGCGCCCCTGATGCAGGTGCGTGGCCCCGATACCCTTGAGCGAACGCATCAGCGTCATCACGTCCGGGTAGTTCAAGGTGCGCAGCTCCGTGACCAGCTCGTGCCGATAGTCAGCACAGGCGGCGCGGATCTGCGCCAGCGGCAGGAAAGCGTTCACATGGCGCTCGCCATCCACCTGTTGCCAGGCGTCCCCCAGTTCCTGCAGCGATCCTGCCGCCAGCGTGGAAAACAGGATCGCGCCGCCGGGGCGGGTCACGCGATACAGCTCCGCCAGCGCGGCGGGCAGATCGCTGCACCATTGCACCACCAGGCTGCTGAAACAGATGTCCATCGCCGCATCGGGCAACGGCACCTGTTCGATATCGCCCAGCAGATAATGGTGCGCCGCCTGCCGTTGACGGGCAACGTCCAGCATGCCCGGCGCCAGATCGAGCGCGGTCACCTGCTTGCCGCGCTCGCGCCACAGGCGGCTGAAATAGCCGGTGCCGCAGCCGGCATCCAGCAGCCGTTCGCCCGGATGGGCACTCCCCATCCCCAGTAAGCGCTCGCCAACGTCTCGCTGCAGCGCGGCGGCGGCGTCGTAGCTGCCGGCGGCGCGGCTGAAGGCCGAAGCGACCGCCTGTTTGTTCACCGCGTCATTGGCTGACGTCATGCAATACCTCCAGCAGGCGATCGATGTCCTGCGGCTGATGCGCCGCCGTCAGGGTGATGCGCAGCCGCGCGCCGCCCGGCGGCACCGTCGGTGGGCGGATGGCGCTCACCCACAGCCCGCGCTCGCGCAGGCGGGTCGCCAGATCGAGCGCGCGTTGATTGTCCCCCACCAGCAGCGGCTGGATGGCGGTGTCGGAATCCGTCAGGGTTAGCGCCAGCGGCGCCGCGCCCTGGCGGAAACGCCGAATGTTGTCCTGCAGCCGGGCGCGCAGTTCATCGCCCTCTCGAATGCAGGCCAGCGCCGCCTGCAGCGCACAGGCCTGCGCCGGCGGCATCGCGGTGCTGTAGATCAGATGGCGGGCGAACTGCAGCAGATACTCGGCGGTCGCCTCATCGCACAGCACCGCTGCGCCGCTGACGCCGAACGCCTTGCCGAAGGTCGCCACCAGCAGTTCAGGGCGCACGCCCTGCTGCCAGCAGCTGCCGCGGCCTTGCTCGCCGCGCACGCCGACGCCGTGGGCATCGTCCACCATCAGCCAGGCGCCCGCCGCGCGGGTTAAGCGATGCAGTTCCGCCAACGGTGCGCCGTCGCCGTCCATGCTGAACACCCCTTCGGTCACCGCCAGCCGCTGCCCTTCACAGGGTTTGGCCAGCAGATCCGCCAGCGCCTGCGGCTGATTGTGCTGGAAGCGGCGCAGCTCGGCCGGCGACTGCGCCGCCGCCTCCAGCAGCGAGGCGTGGCTGAGGCGATCGGCTAAAATGCGATCGCCTTTCTGCATCAACGCCGCCAGCACCGCCTGGTTGGCGGCGTAACCGGAGATGAACAGCAGCGCGCGCGGATAGCCGAGCCACGCCGCCAGTTGCTCCTCCAGCGCCTGATGCGCTGCGCAAAAACCGGTGACATGGCCCGACCCGCCGCTGCCGACGCCGTAACGCTGCGCGCCCTGCTGCCAGGCAGCGATCACCCGCGCATCCTGGCTCAGCCCCAGGTAGTCGTTGCCGGAGAAGTTCAGGTAGAGACGATCGCCGAGCCGGATCTGGCGGCCGTTGCCGCCCTCGGTGGTCTGTCGCCGACGGTAGGCGGCGTTGAGGTGCCGTTCTGCCAGCGCCTGCTCGATGCGTTGTGGCCAGCTCATCACGGCGCCGCGTTGTAAAACTCGGCGGTATCGGCGTTCAGCAGCTGCTTAGCCAGCGCCTGCTGTTGCTGGTTGTCGCCGTGTTCGGTGGCGGTCTGCTGCGGATTCAGCCCCAGCTTGCGGAACAGCTGCAGGTCTTTGTCTTCTTCCGGGTTCGGCGTGGTCAGCAGCTTGCAGCCGTAGAAGATCGAGTTGGCGCCGGCCATAAAGCACATCGCCTGTGTCTGTTCGTTCATCTGTTCACGGCCGGCGGAGAGGCGGACATAAGAAGACGGCATCATGATGCGCGCCACCGCGATGGTGCGGATAAAGTCGAACGGATCGACGTCATCATTATCCGCCAGCGGCGTGCCTTTTACCTTCACCAACATGTTGATCGGCACGCTCTCCGGCGGCTTCGGCAGGTTGGCCAACTGCACCAGCAGCCCGGCGCGGTCGCGCACCGTTTCACCCAGCCCGACGATGCCGCCGGAGCATACTTTGATGCCGGCGTCGCGCACTTTGTCGAGCGTATCCAGGCGTTCCTGGTAGCTGCGGGTGGTGATGATGCTGCCGTAAAACTCCGGCGAGGTATCGAGGTTATGGTTGTAATAATCCAACCCGGCTTCCGCCAGCCGCTCGGCCTGAGTGCCGTCAAGCGTGCCCAGCGTCATGCAGGTTTCCATGCCCATCGCTTTCACGCCCTGCACCATCTGCTGCAGATAAGGCATATCGCGCTCGTGCGGGTTCTTCCACGCCGCGCCCATGCAAAAACGGGTCGAGCCGTTTGCCTTGGCCTTGCGCGCCGATTCCAGTACCTGTTCGACCTGCATCAACCGCTCCGACTCCAGGCCGGTCTTGTAGCGCGAGCTTTGCGGGCAGTATTTGCAGTCTTCCGGGCAAGCGCCGGTCTTGATCGACAGCAGCGTGCTGACCTGCACCTGACGCGGGTCAAAGTGCTGGCGGTGTACGGTTTGCGCTTCGAACAGCAGTTCAAGCAGAGGTTTATCAAACAGGGCCTGGGCTTGCCCTACTGTCCAGTGAATGCGATCGGCCATCATGGCGTCTCCAAAACGAAAAAGTGTCGCCAGTTTAAATATTGTGGATATACTGTCAACCAATCTTAATTCAATTTGGTTTACAAGTATGTCTGTCACCGCTTCCGACCTGGCGTTTGACCAACGTCATATCTGGCACCCCTACACCTCCATGAGCCGCCCGTTACCCTGTTACCCGATCGAGTCGGCCAGCGGCGTCGAGCTGCAGCTGGCGGACGGCCGGCGTCTGGTGGACGGTATGTCCTCCTGGTGGGCGGCGATCCACGGTTACAACCATCCGCACCTGAATCAGGCCGCCAGCCGGCAGCTGGAGAAGATGTCGCACGTGATGTTCGGCGGTATTACCCATCCGGCCGCCATCTCGCTATGCCGCCGGTTAGTGGCGATGACGCCGGAAGCGCTGCAGTGCGTGTTCCTGGCGGATTCCGGTTCGGTGGCGGTAGAAGTGTCGCTGAAGATGGCGCTGCAGTACTGGCAGGCGCGCGGTGAGCGGCGGCAGCGCATCCTGACGCTGCGCCACGGCTATCACGGCGATACCTTCGGCGCGATGTCGGTCTGCGATCCGGACAACTCGATGCACAGCCTCTATCAGGGCTACCTGGCGCCGCACCTGTTCGCCACCGCGCCGCAGTGCCGCTTCGATGAGGAATGGCGCGAAGAGGACATCGCGCCGTTCGCCGCGCTGCTGGAGCAGCACGCCGGTGAAGTGGCGGCGGTGATCCTGGAACCGGTGGTGCAAGGCGCCGGCGGCATGCGTATCTACCACCCGACCTACCTCAAGCGGGTGCGCGAGCTGTGCGATCGCCATCAGGTGCTGCTGATCGCCGACGAAATCGCCACCGGCTTCGGCCGCACCGGCAAGCTGTTCGCCTGCGAGCACGCACAGGTGGTGCCGGACATTCTCTGCCTGGGCAAGGCGCTGACCGGCGGCTACATGACGCTGTCCGCCACCCTGACCACCCGCCACGTGGCGAAGACCATCAGCAACGGCGCGGCCGGCTGCTTTATGCACGGCCCAACCTTTATGGGCAACCCGCTGGCCTGCGCGGTGGCGGACGCCAGCCTGGCGCTGCTGGCGGAAAATCGCTGGCAGGCGCAGGTGAGCGCCATCGAAGCCCAGCTGAAACAGGAACTGCTGCCGCTCGCGGCGCTGCCGAAGGTGGCGGACGTGCGGGTGCTGGGCGCGATTGGGGTGGTGGAGATGCGTGAACCGGTGGACGTCGCCGAGCTGCAGCGCGGATTCGTCGAACGCGGGGTGTGGATCCGGCCGTTCGGCAAGCTGATTTACCTGATGCCGCCTTACATCATCGAAGCGGAACAGCTCAGCCGCCTGACCGCCGCCGTCGCCGCCGCCGCGCGTTAATGCCTTACCAATGCTGGTCCAGATAGCGGGCCAGCAATCCCAGACACAGCAGCCAAAGTAAAATGATCATCGCTGCCGCCATGCGGCCGGTGGGGTTATCGACGCGCTTTTGCGCCTTCTCGCGCAGCTCGGCCATCAGCGGCTTGGGGAGCAGGCGCACCGCCAGCATGATGCCCAACGGCACGATGATGACGTCATCCAGATAGCCCAGCACCGGAATGAAGTCCGGGATCAGATCGATCGGCGAGATCGCATAGCCGGCCACCAGCAGCGCGATCAGTTTGGCGTACCACGGGGTGCGCTTATCACGGGCGGCCAGCCACAGCGCGTAAATATCGCGCTTGATGCTTTTGGCCCAACGGCGCAGCCAGCCGAACCACGGCGTGCGTTTTTTCAGTGAGATCATGGTGGCGTTGTTTGGCTATCCGGCGGTCTGTAGGAACGAAGATGCGGCCATGGTAACCGATCCGCGCCGCCGTTGGCGAATGGCAATCCCACTTGTATTGTCACGGCGAAACGATCTAGCTTAAGGGTCCGCGTTTACCGACAACTGGGAGTCACTATGGCTTTTCGTTTGTACAGCAACGATCTGCAGGACGGCGGCAAGCTGCCGCAGGCGCAGGTCTTCAACGGCATGGGCTACCACGGCGATAACCTGTCGCCCCACCTGGCCTGGGACGGCGTGCCGGCCGGCACCAAGAGCTTCGTAATCGCCGTTTACGATCCCGATGCCCCGACCGGCTCCGGCTGGTGGCACTGGATCGTGGCCAACATTCCCGCCGACGTGCGCGAGCTGCCGCAGGGCGCGGGCTCCGGCAAAGCGCCGCTGCCCGCCGGCGCACTGCAGACCCGCACCGACTTCGGCTCGGCTGGCTACGGCGGCGCGGCGCCGCCAGAGGGCGAGAGCCACCGCTACCAGTTCACCGTGCATGCGCTGGACGTGGAGCGTATCGAAGTGGATGGGGGATCCAGCGGCGCGCTGGTGGGCTTTAACGTCCATTTCCACAGCCTCGGCAGCGCCACGCTGACGGTGACGTTCAACTGATCCCCCGCCAATAAAAAAGCGCGATTCAACCGAACCGCGCTTTTTCCATACTCGTCTGACCGCCGAATTACTTCGCCAGCACGCTCACCCACATCGGGCCTTTGCCCACCGGATAACGCGCCAGCGTGGTCAGCTCACCGCTGCGCTGATCAATCTCATGCACCGCGATGTGATCGGATTTCTGGCCGGACGAAATCACGAAGCGGCCGCTGTGATCGATATTGAAACCGCGCGGCTGCGCTTCGGTCGGGTGATAGCCGACCACGCTCAGCGTGCCGCCGTCTTCGGAAACGCTGAAGATGGTCAGAATGCTGGCGGTGCGATCGCTGGTGTACAGGAAGCGGCCGTTCGGCGTGATATGAATGTCCGCCGCCCAGCGGGTGCCGTCGAAGTCGGCCGGCATGATGTCCAGCGTCTGCGTCACGGTGTAGTGGCCGCCGTTTTCCGAGATGGCCAGCACGTCCACCGTACCGTCCAGCTCATTGACGCAGTAGGCGAACTTGTCGTTGTGGTGGAACGCCATATGACGCGGCCCGGCGCCGGCGGCGGTCGCCACCGCTTCCTGCGCGTGTGGCGTCAGCTGGCCCGCCAGGCTCAGGTTGAACAGGCGGATGCGGTCTTCTTTCAGGCAAGGCACCAGCACCAGCTGGTTGGTCGGATCGATGTTCGCCGAGTGCGGCGCGGTCAGGCCGTCGATCTGCTGAATAGGCGCCGTCACCACGCCGTCGTGGCCGATCGGGCTGATGCTGGCGCAGTTGCCGCTGTAGGAGGCGGAGAACAGGTAACGCCCCTGCAAATCGGTGGAGATATGGGTCGGGCTGCCCGGCAGCGGCGCCATGCCGGCCTGCTGCAGCGTGCCGTCCGCCTCGATGCGGTAGCTGACGATGCCGAACGCCGGACGTACGCCGACGTACAGGTGGGTCTTGTCCGGATGAAGGGTCATCGGCTGCACCTGGCCCGGCACGTCAACGGTTTGCAGCAGCGCCAGCGCGCCGGCATCGTCCAACTGCCAAACGTGGATCTGCTGGCTCTCCGGGCTGGCGACATAAACGATTTGCTTCATGTGTTCTCCTTGCAAAGGGTAAAAGAGGAACCGGTTTCAGGCCGTTCGATTGCCCCTAGCTTACCGCACATCCGTCGCATGGCAACCCCGCTTAGCACCGGAAGCTCACGCGGTTTTCTCCGTTGGCTATCCGGTGTACCATCGGATTAATTTTATGGCTAACGATAACGAGAACCCTATGAGCTACCGCGTCATCGCCCTCGATCTTGACGGCACCCTGCTGGACAACCAAAAACGCATCTTACCGCAGTCGCTGGAAGCGCTGGCGCAGGCGCGCGCCGCCGGCATCCAGGTGGTGGTGGTCACCGGCCGCCACCACGTCGCCATCCATCCGTTCTACCAGGCGCTGCAGATAGACACCCCGGCCATCTGCTGCAACGGCACCTACCTGTATGATTTTCAGCAGAAGAAGGTGCTGGCGGCCGATCCTCTGGCGAAAGATCAGGCCAAGCAGGTGCTGCAGATGCTCAAACAGACCGACATTCACGGGCTGATGTATGTTGACGACGCCATGCTCTACCAGGAGCCGAGCGGCCACGTGACCCGCTCGCTGGCCTGGGCCGAAACCCTGCCGGTAGCGCAGCGCCCAACGCTGCTGCAGGTCGGCAGCCTGGCGCAGGCGGCCGACGACGCGCAGGCGATCTGGAAATTCGCCACCTCGCACGCCGATACCCTGGCGCTGCGCGAGTTTGCCGACACGGTGGAGAAAGAGCTGGGGCTGGCATGCGAATGGTCCTGGCACGATCAGGTGGATATCGCCAAAGGCGGCAACAGCAAAGGCAAGCGCCTGCGCCAATGGGTGGAGTCGCAGGGGCTGAGCATGGATCAGGTGGTGGCATTCGGCGACAACTACAACGACATCAGCATGCTGGAAGCGGTCGGGTTGGGCGTGGCGATGGGCAACGCCGATGACGCGATCAAGGAACGCGCCGATCTAGTGATCGCCGATAACCTGCAGCCGGGCATCGCCGAGGTGATCCGCACCCGCGTACTGTAATCTTTTCGCCCTCCCGCCGGGAGGGCCTGTCTTAGCGGCTCTCGCGGCTGATCGACACGCTCTTCACCTGCGCGTACAGCCACTGCCCAGGGCGGATCGCCAGTTCGTCTCGCGCCCACGGCGTGATCCGCGCCCACAGCACGTGTTCCCCGACCGCCAGCTTCACTTCCACCTGCCCGTCCACGTCCAGACACTCGCTTACCTTGGCCGGCAACACGTTGCGAATGCTGCTGTTGACCGGCGGCTGCAGCACCAGCGAGACGTCGGCGGCGTTGATGCGAATGCGCAGCTGGGTGCCCAGTTCGGCGTCGATGCCGCTGACCCACAGCCTTTGATCGCCGAGCGCCAGCGCGGTCATGGCATAGCGCTGATGATGCTCAATCACGCTGACGCGCAGCACGCTGCTCTGATCTTCACGCTGCAGCCACGGCCGCAGCGCGCTGCTGGCCCAGACGGCTTCCAGCCCGCCGAACGCACGCACCTCGCCGCGATCCAGCACCATCACCTGCTCGGCCAGGCGCAGGATCTCGTCCAGGCTGTGGCTGACGTAGAGGATGGGGATGTTGACGTCCTGTGCCAACCGCTCCAGATACGGCAGCAGCTCGCGTTTGCGCGGCAGATCGAGCGAGGCCAGCGGCTCGTCCATCAGCAGCAGTTCCGGCGCGGTCAGCAGCGCGCGGCCGATCGCCACCCGCTGTTTTTCACCGCCGGAGAGCGTCAGCGGCAGCCGATTGAGCAACGGCCCGATGCCCAGCAGCTCGACGATAGTGTTGAACTGTGCGCGCATGCCGGCCGCCATGCCGTACTGCAGGTTGCCGCGCACCCGATAGTGCGGGAACAGCCGTGCATCCTGAAACACGTAGCCGATACGGCGCTTTTCCGGCGGCAGGCAAAGGCCCGCGGCGGTATCCACCAGCGTGCGGCCATTGAGCGCGATGCGCCCCTGCTGCAAACGGGTCAGGCCGCCGATGGCGTTGATCAGGGAAGTTTTGCCCGCGCCGGACAGGCCGAAAATCGCGGTGATGCCCTGCGCCGGCAAATCGGCGCGAACGTTGAGATTAAGGTCGCCCAGCTGCTGCGAGAAATCCAGCTCCAGCATTTACACCCCCATCCGTTTGCGGCCCCAGCGGGCCAGCCATTCGGACACCATCAGCGAAGCCAGCGACAGCACGATGGCGATCGCGCACAGCCGCGCGGCGGCGGCTTCCGCCCCCGGCGTTTCGATCAGCGTATACATCGCCAGCGGAATGGTGCGGGTTTCACCGGGGATGTTGGAGACGAAGGTGATGGTGGCGCCAAACTCCCCCAGCGAGCGGGCGAAGGCCAGCACCACGCCGACAATGACGCCGGGCAGCGACAGCGGCAGCGTGATGGTGAAAAACACCCGCCACGGGTTGGCGCCCAGCGTGCGCGCCGCCTGCTCCAGCCGGGTATCCACCGCCTCCAGCGCCAGCCGGATGGCGCGCACCATCAGCGGAAACGCCACCACCGCCGATGCCAGCGCGGCGCCGCGCCAGCTAAAGCTGAAGCTGAAGCCGAACCAGTCGTACAGCCACTCGCCGATGACGCCGCGCCGCCCCATGGCGATCAGCAGCAAATAGCCGACCACCACCGGGGGCAGCACCAGGGGCAGGTGAATGACGCCGTCCAGCAGCGCCTTGCCGGGAAAGCGGCAACGCACCAGCACCCAGGCCATCAGAATGCCGAACGGCAGGCTGCAGACCACCGCCAAACCGGAGACTTTCAGGCTCAGCTCAACCGCCTGCCACTCGTACTCACTCAGAATCATTTACGCGGGGTGAATCCATAATGTTCAAAAATAGCGGCCGCTTCCGGGCCCTTCAGATAGGTATAGAAAGCGCTGACCGTCGGATTTTGACGATCTTTCACAATCGCCATCGGATATTCAACCGGTTTGTGGCTGTCTTCCGGGAATACGCCCACCACTTTCACCTTGTCGCTGGCAACCGCGTCGGAGCCGTAGACGATACCGAGCGGCGCTTCACCGCGCTCCACCAGCGCCATCGCGCTGCGCACGTTGTTGGCGCGCGCCAGTTTCGGCTCCAGCGCGCTCCAGGCGCCCAGGTGTTCCAGCGCCTCTTTGGCGTAGATGCCGGCCGGCACGTGATCCGGATCGCCCACCGCCAGACGGCCGCCGTTGAGCAGCTTGGTCCAGTCGGTCTGCTTGTCGATGGCGATCTTATCTTGCTTATCGCTCTTGGCGGCGATCAGCACCAGTTCGTTGCCCAGCAGCGTATAGCGGGTGTCTTTCACCATCTGCTGCTTGTCGATGGCGTAATCCATCCACTGTTGATCGGCGGAGATGAACAGATCGGCCGGGGCGCCCTGCTCAATTTGGCGTGCCAGCGTCGAAGAAGACGCAAAGGAGGAAACCACCTGCACATCCTTGCCTTTTTGATACTGGGTGGCGATGTCCTGCAGCGCGTTGGTCAGCGACGCGGCGGCGAACACGGTGATCTTTTCCGCCGCCGAAGCCTGTGCCACCAGGCCCGATGCCAACACGATCCCGCCAACCCATTTGGTCCATTGCTGTTTCATTGTTTTTCTCCGCAAGTTAACGTGCATTATCACTCTTCGTTATATAAAAAATAATATAACGTTGCGCGAAAGCTTGTCATGCGGTTTATCGGCAAAGCGTGAGATAACTTGAGGAATGCCCGCCGGGCGATGCCGGCGGGTATCAGGATGGGGAACGGTCAGTGCTGGGTGCGATTTTCTTTCGAACGGCCCACTTTGGAGAAGACGTTGAACACTTCGCCAAAACCGTAGATCAGGCCGAGGATCAGCGCCATGACCACCGGCACCATGACCACGGCAAACAACAGACTTTTCAATAATTCCAACATGATAGCCTCGCTTAACTGCCCATTGAGCGGCAAATGCCTTTCACCGCATATCGGGTTATTCTAACCCAAAAAAATCGGTAAAACCGGAGTTATTTTAGCCAGCGGGGCGAAATTGTGATCGGCTAAACGTGCCCTTTCCACCGGGCTCATGCCGGTGCGGGGTAATAGATCAGCGGCGGCGCATAGCCGGCGGGCGCCGCCAGCCGGGCCTCCACCCCGTACACCGCGCGAATGTTCTCCGGCGTCAGCGCCTGCCGCGGCGCACCCGCCGCACAGACCCTGCCCCGCTGCAGCAGCGCCACCCGATCGCAATAGCAGGCGGCCAGATTCAGATCGTGCAGCGTTACCACCACGCTGAGCTTCAGCCGCCGCAGCAAGGCCATAAACTGCTGCTGATGGGCGATATCCAGATGGTTGGCGGGCTCATCCAGCAGCAGCCACGGCGTTTGCTGCGCCAACGCGCGCGCCAGGTGCACCCGCTGCCGTTCGCCGCCGGACAGCCGCTGCCAATCGCGATCGGCCAGGTGGCTGATGCCCACTTGCTCCATCGCCTGCCCGGCGAGACGGCGATCTTCGGGGCCGAAACCGCGCCAGCGGCCGATATGGGCCAGGCGCCCCAGCAGCACCGCCTCCTTCACCGGCAGCGCGAAGGCGCCGGGGGCGGATTGCTCGAGAAAGGCGATGCGCCTGGCGCGCTCCCGCCCGGAAAACGCAGTAATTTCGTGCCCTTCCAGCCAAACGTGGCCCCCGGCGGCAGGCTGCAACCCGGCCAGCAGCTTGAGCAACGTGGATTTACCGCTGCCGTTGACGCCGAGCACGCCGGTGACCTCACCGGGCAAGGCGCAGAAATCCAGATTTTCCAGCACCGTGCGTTCGCCCGCTCGCCAGCTCACCGCTTCGGCGCGCAGGCCGGATCGCGCTTTTTCAATCGTCATGCATTGACCTTCCGATACAGCAACAGCAGGAATACCGGCACCCCCAACAGCGCCGTCAGCACGCCGACCGGCAGCTCGCGCGGGGCAAACAGCGTTCTGGCCAGCGTGTCCGCCGCCACGGCGAACAGCGCGCCGCACAGCGCGCTGGCCGGCAACAGCAGCCGATGCCGCGAGCCGACCAGCCGCCGGGCGACATGCGGCACCGTCAGCCCGATAAATCCCACCGCGCCGCTGAACGCGACGATCGCCGCCGTCAGCGCGGTGGTCACCACATACAGCAGCAGCTTCAGCGGAGCCACCGCCACCCCCAACGAAGCGGCGGTCACGCCGCCGAACGCCAGCGCGTCCAGCTCACCCGCCCGCAGCCAACAAAGCAGCAGCGCCGCCGCCAGCGCCAGCCCGCACAGCCCGACCTGCGGCCAGCGCGCGTCGCTGAACGATCCCAGCAGCCAGAACATCACGCCGCGCGTGGCGTTGGCGTCCGCCTGCCAGAGGGTGATCAGCGAAGTCAACGCAGAAAGCAGCTGCGTCACCGCCACCCCGGCCAGAATAAACAGCGTGGACTCCCCCTGCAGCGAACGCCCGGCCAGCAGCATCACCAACGCAAATGCTCCCAGCGCGCCGATAAACGCGCCGCCGGACACCGACAGCAGGCCGCCCCCCAGCCCCAATACCAATACCGTTACCGCCCCCACGCCGGCGCCGGAGGAGATGCCCAGCACCCAGGGATCGGCCAGCGGGTTGCGGGTCAGCGACTGCAGCACGGTGCCCGCCAACGCCAGCCCGGCGCCGGCCAGCGCCGCCAACAGCGCGCGCGGCATCCGCAGCGACCAGATGATGCGCTGATACACCTCGGCGTCGGTCGCCGCGCTGCCGCTGACGCCGAATACGATGCGCCAGGTATCGTGCCACGCGATCGGCGCAGGCCCCGACAAGGTGGCGCCCAGCAGGGCCAGCGGCAACGCCGCCGCCAGCAACAGCAGCCAGCCGGCCTCACGGCCGGGCAGTAACCGCCGGATCATGCTATTTCCAGCCTGCGATCACATAGTCGTCCAACAGCTGCCACACCGTCCCCGCCTCGCTGAAACCGGCTTGTCTAAGCGCCGCGAGCTGGAAATCCACCGGCGTCGGCGGCGGCACCGGGCGGCCGGCGAACAGCGCTTCACGCTCGGCCTGATAAGCGGCCAGCGTCGGCGATTGCAGCGCGCCCGCAAACCAGCGATCCCAATCCTCGACGCCGTTGTCCCAGGCGCGCTGTTGGGTCTGCTCGTCGTGCCGCTCCGCCAACGCTTTCAGCCGCGGCTGACGCTGGTCATAGCGCTGATGATCGGCGTTCAGGAACACGCCGCCGTCGGCCAGCAGCCCGGCAACGTTGCGGTACAGCGCCAGCTGCTGCTCGGGCATCAGCCAGTGCAGCGCCGTGCTGGATACCGCCGCCTGTGGCGCGGGGCCGGACAGCGCGGCAAAACAGGCCGGATCCGCCAGATCGGCCTGCAGAATGCGGATCCGATCGCCGTACTCCGCCAGCGCACCGCGCGCCACCGCCAGCAACAGCGGATCGAGATCGATGGCGGTCACCCTGGCCTGCGGAAAGCGCTGCAAAATGCGCAGGCTCAGCGATCCCGGGCCGCAGGCCAGATCCACCACGTGAAAATCCTGGCCGGCGGCCAGCGCCAGCACCTCCAGCTGGGCGTTAAAACGCGCTTCCCGTTCGGCGATGTAGGCCGCCTGCTGGCGATCCCAGGAGTCCAGCAGCGAAGAGAATGAAACGGCAGTCATATCAAGGTTCCTTGTTGGAAAAAGTCGGCGCCTGCGGCGGCAAGGCCGCCAGGCCCCGAATCAAACGGCCCAGCGCCGCCACGGTGCGGGCGGAAGGGTCCATGTCGTAACCGGGGAGGATCACGTAGCGCCGCTGACGCACGGCGCGTAGCGTCGCGGTCAGCGGGTGATGTTCCAGAAAGGCGATCTTATCGGCCGCGCTGTCGCCGAGGCCGCCGCGCGGCAGATCGCCAAGCACGATCGCATCCGGATCGCGGGCGGCGATAACCTCCCAGGACACCGTCGGCCACAGCTCGGGCCGATCGCCGAACAGGTTCTCGCTGCCGACGCTGCAGCTCAGCAAACCTGGCGCGCCGCAGCAGCCCGCCACGTAGGGCGTTTGCGCGCCGGCATACCACCACAGCAGACGTAAATGCGGCAGCGGCGCGCGCTGCGCCTCAAACGCCCTCAGCTGCCCGCGCAGCCGCGCGATCAGCGCTTCACCGGCGCGGCTGACGTTGAAAATGCGCGCCAGCTCCCGCAGCTCGGTGAAAATGTCTTCGAATGTCAGCGCGGCGGCGATCGCGCTTTGCTGGCCGCTGCAGGCGCCGGGAGAGAGATAAGTGCCGATGCCCCATTCTGCCAGCCGCGCCCGATCGGGCGTTTCCGGGCTGTGCAGCCAGTAATAGCTGGCCGAATAGACAAAATCCGGCCGCATCAGCAGCAACGCTTCCGCCGTGGGCGCCGCCGGGCTGGTGGGCGCCTGCAATGTCTCGGCCGACGCCGTTGGCACGGGATCGCGCGTGCGGTCATACCCGACCACGCCGATCGCGCGGCCAGCCAGCCCCAGCGCCAGCAGGTTTTCCAGCGCCGGGTTGGCGTAAACCAGCACCCGCTGCGGCGGCTGCGGGTAATCGCGCGTTACCCCGCAATTTTGCAGGCTGACGGCATCGGCACGCAGCGGCGCGCTGCCGCCCAATCCCAGGGCGCACAACAGCAGGGCAAGCCAGCCTTTCACGCCGTCAGAACCTGACCGACACGAAGGTTTCATAGCTGCGCGGCGGCGCGATCAGCGCCTGGTCCGGGTAAGTACGCTGATAGGCGTACAGCTGGTTGGTGGCGTTGCGAATGCGAAAACCGACATCGACGATCGGCGTCAGCTGATAATCCGCCGCCAGATCGAGCGTGGTGTACGCGCGCATCTTGCGCCGGTTGGCGTCGTCGTTGTAACTGCTGCCGACGTAGCGCAGTGAAGAAGCCAGCCCCAGGCGTTCCGTCGCCTGATAATGCACGCTGAGGTTGGCGGTCCAGTCCGGGATATAGGCCGGGCGATTGCCGTTGTAGCTGCGCAGCGGGCTACCGCCGCGATAGTCGTCGTAGCGGGCATGCGTGTAGGCGGCGTTGCCGGCCAGCTCCCAGCGTTCGTCGGGACGCAGCACCACGCCAAGCTCAATGCCGCGCGACGTCTGCCTGCCTACCGCGTTCAACGCATCCGGCCGCTGCGCGTCGGGCACAAACAGGTTGTCCTTGCGCAGTTCGTACAGCGCCAGCGTCGCCTCGCCCTTGTTCCCCCAGAACTGCCCTTTGGCGCCGGCCTCCCACTGGCGCGCTCGCGTCAGCGGCAGATCGGTCTGCGTTGGGCTGAGGAAGAACAGATCGTTGCCCGGCTCCTGGCCGGTGGTGTAGTTGGCGTAGAGCGTGAGGTTGTCGGTCAATGCATAGCTGGGGCCCAGGCTCCAGGTGCTGAAAACGTAGGTGTGCGCGCGGCTCTCTTCCTGCGGCCCCTGGAAGCGCCAGTCCATGTTCATATGGTTGTAGCGCAGCTGGCCCAGCAACGCTAAACGCTCGGTCAGGCTGAAGCGATCCTCGAGAAAGGCGGCGTACTGGTTCTGGGTAACGTGGCGCACCGGCGCGCGTTGGCGGTCGGTACCCTGGGCGAACGGCTCTCTGGGCGGCGCGCCAAGCGGTACGTCTTCCGAGCCGGGGAAACCGTTGGAATAATACTGAAAATGCCGCTTGCTCAGATCGAGGCCGACCAGCAACCGGTTATCAAAACCGGCGATGGCGCGGTCGAATACCAGCGAACTGCGGTTGCCGATCAGATCGTCGTCGTGCGCCAGGGCGCCGAAGGAGTCGCGGTTGACGTCGCCGGGCCGGGCCGCCGCCGCGACGCGGAAGCGCTCGACGTTGCGCCATTCGCGAAAGCCGCTGTAGTAATAGAATTGGTTATGCCATTCCACTTCGGGCGTCATAAACCAGTCCAGGCTGGCCTGAAATGCGGTGGCGTTGCTCTGGATGCGGCTGTCGGTCAGGTTGTTGTAATTGATGTCGCGCAGCTCGCCGGCAATGCGCCCGTCCAGCAGCGGCGTGCCGTAGTAAGGGTTGTTGGTGCGATTGAGCATGCGGTCCAGGCTCAGCGTCAACAGCGCATCGTCCGTCAGCTTAAACAGCAGCGAGCCGGAAACCCGCTTCTGCCGATCGCGTTCATACTGCACGTTGCTGCCGCTGTCGTTGCCGCTGACGTCCAACCGGTACGCCACCGCATCGTCCACCAGCGCGCCGCCGGCCCCCAGATGCAGACGCTGACTGCGGTAACTGCCGAAGCCATAATCGAGCTCGAGCGGCTGGCGGCTGAAGGTCGGCCGCCGCGAGATCAGGTTGACGCTGCCGCCCGCGGCGCTCAGGCCGTTCAAGGCCGATCCCGGCCCGCGCAGTACCTCGATGCTGTCGTAATGCGCCGGATCGCCCAGCTGCAGCGTGCTGCCGGGCATCTCCACGCCGTTATACAACCAGGCGATAGGCCGGAAACCGCGCGCGGAAAAGTTGTTGGACAACGTTGGCGAAGCGACGCCGGACAGACCGGTGGCGTGCTCGACGGCGGCGGCCAGCGAGCGGTCGCCCCGCTGTTGGATCGCTCTTGCGCTGATGATATCGACGCTGCGCGGCGTCTCCCGAGCGGTCAGCCCGAGCTGCGAAGCGCTGCGGCTCACGGCGCTCAACGCATCGTAGCGCCCGGCGGGGGCCGCCGCCTCCACGGTGAGCTGTTCTTCGCACCCCGTGGCATTGCGGGCTTTATCGCAGTCGGCCGCGAAAGCCAGCGGCGCCGTCAGTGCGCCGCCGACCCAAGCGGCAAGGCATAAAGATTTTCTGGGCGTGACAAGACGCCGGCGTGTCGTACTCATGTGGAGCATCCCTGTGGTGAAATAAAAACCGGCCGTAAGCCGGCGTAAAGCCTTATCGTTTTTCTGTTATGTTATATTATAACAACAAGGCAATGCCAGTCTTTATTGCCCCGCGCTCCACCGCACTGCGTTTGGCGCTTTGCCGCCAAATCGGCGACAATAAGATTTTTGCCGCCGACAGGATGCGCTATGCAGGCCGAAATTCTTCTGACTCTCAAACTCCAGCAAAAGCTGTTCGCCGATCCGCGCCGCATCGCGCTGCTGAAACAGGTGCAGCACACCGGCTCCATCAGCCAGGGCGCCAAACTGGCGGGCATCAGCTATAAAAGCGCCTGGGACGCCATCAATGAAATGAACCAGCTGGCGGAACAAACGGTGGTGGAACGCGCCACCGGCGGTAAAGGCGGCGGCGGCGCGCAGCTGACGCACTATGGCCAGCGGTTGATCCAGCTGTATGACCTGCTGGGCCAGGTGCAGCAAAAAGCTTTCGACGTGTTGCAGCAGGACGATCTGCCGCTCGACAGCCTGCTGGCGGCCATCTCGCGCTTCTCGCTGCAAACCAGCGCGCGCAATCAGTTCTTCGGCACCGTCATCGAACGCGATCATCAGCAGGTGCAGCAGCACCTGGCGATTTTGTTGAACGACGGCACCACTCGCCTGATGGCGGCCGTCACCCAACAAAGCGCCGACCGGCTGCAGCTGACGCCGGGTAAAGAGGTGCTGGCGCTGATCAAGGCGCCCTGGGTGCGGTTAAGCGTCGATACGGCGGAGCATACCGGCGCAGATAACGCGCTGGCGGGCGTGGTGGCCGGCATTCAGCCAGGCGCTGAACACAGCGAGGTGCTGGTGACGCTGGCGGGCGGCGAAACCCTGTGCGCCACCCTAGCGACGGCGGAGTTGCAGCGTCTGCAGCTGAGCGTCGGTGCCGCCGTACACGCCCTGTTCAACGCCGATCGCGTGATTGTCGCCACGTTGTGTTAAGCGCAACGTGACGTTGCGTTTTTGTTGATTGACATCCCCCTGCAATGCGCCTATTTCTAAGGCAAATAATTGCAAAAAAAGGAACAGGTGATGTCGTCGTTGCACATTTCGCAAGGTTCATTCCGCTTAAGCGATACCCGCACCCTGACGCTGGACGCGCTGGAAATCCAGGCCGGCGACAGCTGGGCCTTCGTCGGCGCCAACGGCAGCGGCAAATCTGCCCTGGCGCGCGCGCTGGCGGACGAACTGGTTCTGCTGAGCGGGGAACGCCGCAGCGATTTTCAGCACGCGGTGCGCATCTCCTTCGAACAGCTGCAAAAAATGGTCAGCGACGAGTGGCAACGCAACAACACCGATCTGCTCAGCGCGGACGAGGACGACACCGGCCGCACCGCAGCGGAAATCATTCAGGAAGAGGTGAAAGACGCCGCGCGCTGTGAGCGGCTGGCCGCGCAGTTCGGCATCACCGCCCTGCTGACGCGCCGCTTCAAATACCTCTCCACCGGCGAAACGCGTAAAACTCTGCTATGCCGGGCGCTGATGCCCGAGCCTGACCTGCTGATCCTCGACGAGCCCTTCGACGGGCTGGACGTTCACTCGCGCGCGCAGCTCGCCGCATTGCTGAGCGAGCTTTCCGCCCAGGGCCAAACCGTGGTGCTGGTGCTCAACCGGTTCGACGAAATACCGGATTTTGTCCGGCAGGTGGGCGTGCTGGCGGACTGCACCCTGACCAGCCGCGGGCCGCGCCGCCAGGTGATGGCGGACGCGCTGGTGGCGCAGCTGGCGCACAGCGAAAACCTCAGCGGGCTGGCGCTGCCGGAGACCGAGGATCCGACGCAAAAGGTGACGCTGCCGGCGGATCGGCCGCTGATCGTCCTGCGCGACGGCGTGGTCAGCTATAACGATCGGCCGATCCTCAATCATCTCGACTGGCAGGTTAACCCCGGCGAACATTGGCAGATCGTCGGCCCGAACGGCGCCGGCAAATCCACGCTGCTCAGTTTGATCACCGGCGATCATCCGCAGGGCTACAGCAACGATCTGACGCTGTTCGGCCGCCGCCGTGGCAGCGGGGAAACCATCTGGGAGATCAAGCGCCATATCGGCTACGTCAGCAGCAGCCTGCATCTGGACTATCGCGTCAACACCAGCGTGCGCAACGTGGTGCTGTCGGGGTTCTTCGATTCGATCGGCATTTATCAGGCGGTCTCGGATCGTCAGCGGCAGCTGACCGAACAATGGCTGGCGCTGCTCGGACTCGACGGCGCGCGCGGCGATGCCCCGTTCCACAGCCTTTCCTGGGGCCAACAGCGGCTGGCGCTGATCGCCCGCGCGCTGGTGAAACATCCGGCGCTGCTGATCCTCGACGAGCCGCTGCAAGGGCTGGATCCGCTCAATCGCCAGCTGGTGCGTCGCTTCATCGACGTGCTGATCGGCCAGGGCGCCACCCAGCTGCTGTTCGTCTCGCACCATGCCGAAGACGCGCCGCAGTGCATCACTCACCGCCTCAGCTTCGTGCCCGACGGCGAGGGCGGCTACGGCTACCAACGGCAACGGCTGGAGGCGGCCTCCGCCTGAAGCGCGGCGTAAACATATCCGGCAACACTTCACCGCAGCACATCACATTTGGCCTTTTATCATAGAAAGAAAGAAGGCCATTTTCTGGAGACGCCATGTCCGCTGCGTTGATTATTATCGACCTGATCGAGGATCTGATCGGGCCCAAAGGGCGCGCCAACCACTGCCGCGAACAGGTGGTGGCGACCCACCTGCTCGCCAACGTCAATGCCGCCGCGGCCTACGCCCGGGTGCGAAAAATCCCGGTGATTTGGGTGCGGGTGGGATTCGCCGACGATTATCATGATATTCCCCCCCACTCGCCGCTGTTCAACCATTTGAAACAGATAGGCGCGCTGCGGCTTAACAGCCCGGGCTGCCGCTGGATGCCCGAACTGCATCAGGAAGAGACCGATCTGCTGTTTGAAAAAACGGCGGTAAGCGCCTTCTCCGGTAACAATTTGTTAGCCTGGCTGCGGCAGCATCGGTGCCATCATCTGCTGCTGGCGGGCGTCAGCACGCCGCTCGCCATCGAGAGCACCGCGCGTCAGGCGCACGACGCCGGCTTTCAGGTGACCGTGCTGCACGACCTGTGCGCGGCCCCCACGCAGGAGATCCACCAGCAGAGCCTGGACACCCTGCAAAACCTGGCCGAAATCACCCGCTCGCAGGCCTGGATGAAAGGCTGACCCGCGTTGTCGCCGGTCGTGTGGGCCGGCATCATGCACAAATCCGTCACTGCCCCGACCTTTAGCGTCATTTGGGTGTGCTACTATCCGCTTTAGCGCTCAATTTCGCCATCATCGCACGCCGCAAAGGCGCTGAGCGCCGTGTACATATTTTAAAGGGACATATTATGTGGGGCGTACTGGCTGCTTCGTTATTTTTCTTGCCGTTTAACCGGCTGATAGCCTGGGTGATCCTGGCCGCCTCGGCGGGCATGGGGCTTTATCATGGGGTACTGACGCCACTCAGCCTGAGTTATCTGCTGGCGATCGTAGCGTTGGCGGGGCTGCGTCACCATTTTCGCGAGCAGCGTAATCTGGCGATCGCGTTCGAAGGCTTGGTGGTCGCCGGCTGCATCGCGCTGTTCTTGCATCTGGTGCCGGGCATCCACAACCAGCTGATGATCGACGGCGACAAAGCCGGCCCGCTCAGCGCGCCGTTCACCATGTATTACAACTTCGACAAGGCGATGGTGCCCTTCCTGCTGTTCGCCTGCTTGCCCACGCTGTTCAGAACCGATAAAGCGGAAAAAAGCGTCGCCTCAGGTTCCTGGATTGCATTGATCATCAGCGTACCGGCGCTGTTGCTGCTGGCCGTGGCGCTGGGCGGTTTAAAAATCGAACTGCATGCGCCCGCCTGGATCCTGCCGTTCGTGATGGCGAACCTGTTCTTCGTCTGCATGGCCGAAGAAGCGCTGTTTCGCGGCTACCTGCAACAGCGCCTCAGCCAATGGCTGGGGGCCTGGCCGGCGCTGATCGTCGCCGCCCTGGTGTTCGGCGCCGCGCATTTGGCCGGCGGCATGCTGATGGTGATCTTCGCGACGCTGGCCGGCGTGATCTACGGCCTGGCATGGATGTGGAGCGGCCGCCTGTGGGTGCCGATTCTGTTCCATTTCGGGCTTAACCTCACCCATCTGCTGTTCTTCACCTACCCGCTGTATCAGCACCCCTGACGGCTGACGCCGGCAGAGAGCCTCTCTCTGCCGGTTGACCAGGTGAAAACGCTATCACCGGCAGCTCACCGCAATCCCCTCAAGCACGTAGCCACCGGCTCATCTCCGCGTATCCGGCGCTTTTCAATGAAGTGTAAACGATTCCATTTTTCGCGTTAGATCACCTTTTTATCGCCGCGAGCATGCTATCTTTTTGCGCAATGTACTCTCCCTTTTCAGCAACGGGCGTATCAAGACGGCGGCTGAAAGCGATTACACCTCGTCGACGCCAAGAAAGGAACCGTATGACGGCATTTAACCCTATCGATCATCCACACCGCCGCTATAACCCGCTGAGCGGCCAATGGGTGCTGGTCTCACCGCACCGCGCCAAGCGCCCCTGGCAGGGCCAACAAGAGGCCGTCCCCACGGAAACGCTGCCGGCGCACGATCCCGACTGTTTCCTGTGCCCGGGCAACGCGCGCGTCACCGGCGATCGCAATCCGGATTATCGCGGCACTTACGTCTTCACCAACGATTTCGCCGCGCTGATGAGCGATACGCCGCCGGCGCCCGACAGCCAGGATCCTTTGATGCGCAGCCAGAGCGCGCGCGGCGTCAGCCGGGTGATCTGCTTCTCTCCCGATCACAGCAAGACCCTGCCCGAATTGACGCTGCCGGCGCTGGAGCAGGTGGTCGCCGCCTGGCAGGCGCAAACCGATGAGCTGGGCAGGCAGTACCCCTGGGTACAGCTGTTCGAAAACAAAGGCGCGGCGATGGGCTGCTCCAACCCGCACCCGCACGGGCAGGTCTGGGCCAACAGTTTTCTGCCGAACGAGGCCGAGCGCGAAGATCGCCTGCAACACGAGTATTTTCGGGAACATGCCTCCCCGCTGCTGCTGGACTACGCACAGCGCGAGCTGGCCGCCGGCGAACGCATCGTGGTGAACACCGAACACTGGCTGGCGGTGGTGCCCTACTGGGCCGCCTGGCCGTTTGAAACGCTGCTGCTGCCGAAAGCGGCGGTGCAGCGCATTACCGATCTCAGCGCGGCACAAAGCCAAGATCTGGCGCTGGCGCTGAAGAAGCTGACCAGCCGCTACGACAACCTGTTCCAGTGCTCCTTCCCCTATTCGATGGGATGGCACGGTGCGCCGTTCAACGGTGCCGACAATCGGCACTGGCAGCTGCACGCCCATTTCTACCCACCGCTGCTGCGTTCAGCCAGCGTGCGCAAATTTATGGTCGGTTACGAGATGCTGGCGGAAACCCAGCGCGACCTGACCGCCGAACAGGCCGCAGCGCGTCTGCGCGCCGTCAGCGATATTCATTACCGTGAAGCCGGAGCCCAAGCATGAGCCTGAAACCGCTTACCCATTCCCTGTTTACCGAACACTTCGGTTACGCGCCGGCGTTGACCATCCAGGCGCCGGGGCGGGTGAACCTGATCGGCGAGCATACCGATTACAACGACGGCTTCGTACTGCCCTGCGCCATCGATTATCAAACCATCATCGCCTGCGCCAAGCGCGACGACCGCCAGATCCGCGTCCTCGCCGCCGATTATCAGAATCAGCAGGATCAATTCTCGCTCGACGATCCGATCGTCAGCCACCCCGATCAGCGCTGGTCCGACTATGTGCGCGGCGTGGTGAAGCACCTTCAGCGCCGCAGCGCCGACTTCGGCGGCGCGGATCTGGTGATCGCCGGTAATGTGCCGCAAGGGGCGGGGCTCAGCTCCTCCGCCGCACTGGAAGTGGCGGTGGGCCAGGCGCTGCAGGCGCTCTATCAGCTGCCGCTGGACGGCGTAGCGCTGGCGCTGAACGGCCAGGAGGCGGAGAACCAATTCGTCGGCTGCAACTGCGGTATCATGGACCAGCTGATCTCCGCGCTCGGCCGGCGCGACAGCGCTCTGCTGATCGACTGCCGCTCGCTGGAAACCCGTGCGGTACCGATGCCGGACAACGTCGCGGTGGTGATCGTCAACTCCAATGTGCAACGCGGGCTGGTGGACAGCGAATACAACACCCGCCGCAAACAGTGCGAGGAAGCGGCGCGGTTCTTCGGCGTCAAGGCGCTGCGCGACGTCAGCCCCGAACAGTTTGAGGCGCGTCAACACCAGCTCGATCCGTTAGTGGCCAAACGCGCGCGCCATGTGATCAGCGAGAACGCCCGCACGCTGGCAGCGGCCGAGGCGCTGGCGGCCGGCGATCTGCAGCACATGGGCCGGCTGATGGCGGAGTCGCACGCCTCGATGCGCGACGACTTTGAAATCACCGTGCCGCCGATCGATAAGCTGGTCGAGATCGTCAAAGCGACGATCGGCCCACGCGGCGGCGTGCGCATGACCGGCGGCGGCTTTGGCGGCTGTATCGTCGCGCTGATGCCGCAAGATCTCGTGGAGACGGTGCGTGCCGCCGTGGCGCACGAGTATCCGCGGCAAACCGGCGGATTGCAGGAAACCTTCTATGTCTGCCAGGCTTCGCAAGGCGCCGGCCTATGCTGACGGCAACGGCGGCACTCGCCCCCGATGGTCAGCCTTATCAGCTGACGCAGCTGCAAAACGCCGGCGGCATGACGGTGACGCTGATGGACTGGGGCGCCACCTGGCTGTCCGCCGTCTTGCCGCTTAAATCCGGTGAAAGGCGCGAGCTGCTGCTAGGTTGCCGCAGCCCGGCGGACTACCAACGTCAGGGCGCCTATCTGGGCGCCACCGTCGGCCGTTACGCCAACCGCATCGCCAACGCCAGTCTGCCCATCGACGGGAAACCCCATGCGCTGGCCGCCAATCAGGGCGCCCACCAGCTGCACGGCGGCCCCGACGGCTTCCATGCCCGCCGCTGGCGCCGGGTACAGCACGATGCGCAGCAGGTCTGCTATGCGCTGCACTCGGCGGAGGGCGATCAGGGTTTCCCGGGCAATCTCGACGTGCAGGTCTGCTACCGCCTGACCGCCGACAATCGCGTGGAAATCAGCTATCTGGCACAGGTCGATCGCCCCTGCCCGGTCAACCTGACCAACCACGCCTATTTCAATCTGGACGGTGCCGGCACCGACGCCCGCGCCCAGCGGCTGCAGCTGTTCGCCGATCGCTATCTGCCCGTCGACGCCGAGGGCATTCCCTGTGCCGGGCTGACGCCGGTGGACGGCAGCGGCATGGATTTCCGCCAGCCGAAAACGCTGCTGCAGGATTTTCTGCGCGACCGCGACCAGCAGCGGGTAAAAGGCTACGATCACGCTTTTCTGCTGCACCGCACCTGCGGCGCGCTGGAGTGCCCGGCGGCCCATTTATGGTCCGCCGACGGGCAAGTGCAGATGAGCGTGTTCACCGACGCGCCCGCACTGCAACTCTACAGCGGCAATTATCTGGCCGGCACGCCGGCGCGCGACGGCGGCAGCTATGCCAACCACGCCGGCGTGGCGCTGGAAAGCGAGTTTTTGCCGGACAGCCCGCACCATCCCGAATGGCCACAGCCGGACTGTTGGCTGCAGCCGGGGAGCCGCTACCGCAGCGCCACGCATTATCAGTTTTATCCTATCTGACCCGCCACGCCCCTCGCCACGCGGCCGGGGGCGATTTGTTATAAATGCTTACCTTTTAGCGCTATTCCCCCGCCGGCGCCCACCTTTCCTTATTCCAAAGCGCGCACTACACTCAGGCTACCGTGATAAGCACAACGCCTTGTGCAACGTCACAATTTTCGGCCGATGGCGGCCAATCAATAGCTGAAGGAACACCTATGCGTCTGATTACTGCACTTCCATTGCTGGCGGGCTTAATGCTGAGCACCAATCTGATGGCGGCCGACGCGACGACGGCGACAAAAACGCCTTCGCCGGCGCAGGCGGCCCAACAGAAACGCATGACCGATTGCAACCAACAGGCATCCACCAAGTCGCTGAAAGGCGCGGATCGCTCCACCTTTATGAGCACCTGTCTGAAATCTGAAGGCGCCGCCGCGACGGGCAAAACCCTGACGCCGCAGCAGCAGAAAATGAAAACCTGCAACGCCGACGCCAAGACCAAGAACCTGAAGGGCGACGCGCGTAAAACCTTCATGAGCAGCTGCCTGAAAAAATCGGCCTGATTTGCCCCACGCCACGGCGCGCCCGAAGCGATTTCGGCGCGCCGTTTCCCCCTCGCAGCGCCAGCCTGAACGATTCAGCTTTTTCCTTTCGCCAGCCCTTACTTTGCGGCAAGAAATTGGCTATGGTTAGACACTATCGATTGCCGAGCCCCGGCCCGCGGCAATATAATGATTTTCGTTATCATTGAAATGTCAGATTATTAAGGAGTTAAGCTATGGCTGTAACTAAGCTGGTTCTGGTGCGTCACGGCGAAAGCCAGTGGAACCAAGAAAACCGCTTCACCGGTTGGTATGATGTCGATCTGTCCGACAAGGGCCGTACCGAAGCGAAAGCAGCAGGCAAGCTGTTGAAAGAAGAAGGGTTCACTTTCGACTTCGCTTACACCTCCGTACTGAAGCGCGCGATCCACACCCTGTGGAACATCCTCGACGAGCTGGATCAGGCCTGGTTGCCGACCGAAAAATCCTGGAAGCTGAACGAACGTCATTACGGCGCGCTGCAGGGTCTGAACAAAGCGGAAACCGCTGAAAAATACGGCGACGAGCAGGTGAAACAATGGCGTCGCGGCTTCGCGGTGACCCCACCTGAGCTGACCAAAGAAGACGAACGCTACCCTGGCCACGATCCGCGCTACGCCTCGCTGACCGAGCAAGAGCTGCCGCTGACCGAAAGCCTGGCGCTGACCATCGATCGCGTGATTCCTTACTGGGACGAAGAGATCCTGCCACGCATCAAGAGCGGCGAGCGCGTGATCGTTGCGGCGCACGGCAACTCGCTGCGCGCGCTGGTGAAATACCTGGATAACCTGAGCGAAGACGAAATCCTCGAGCTGAACATCCCAACCGGCGTGCCGTTGGTGTATGAGTTTGACGAGAACTTCAAGCCAACCAAACGTTACTACCTGGGTAACGCCGACGAGATCGCTGCAAAAGCGGCCGCCGTGGCAAACCAGGGTAAAGCGAAGTAATTTCGCCCGTTAACGAAAAAGCCCCCGGTGAAAACCGGGGGCTTTTTTATTACTGATTACTGTGGCGACTGCTGCGCCATCGCACCGTTCACCGCGTCCAGCCGTTCCTGCATCGCCGGGTGGGTGCTGAGCCAGGCCGGCAGCGCCCAGTCATCGGCCTGTTCTCGTTCAGGCGCCTGCGCCAACGCGCGGTAGATCGCTGCCATTTGCGCCAGCGAACGCCCCTGTCGCTGCATTTCCGCTATCGCGAACGCATCCGCCTCGCGCTCCATCCCGCGGGAAAACTGCATCTCATTCACGAAGGACGCAGACTGCAGCAGCGTATCGCCGATGCCGCTGACGTCACCGGTCATCCACATCAGCGTCAACGCCACCAGCGACGAACGCACCAGCATGCGCATTGGGTGGCGATGAGCGTGGTGCCCCATCTCATGCAACATGACTGCCGCCAGCCCATCGTCGTTTTTCGCCAGGGCGACCAGACTATCGCTGAGCACCAGCGTGCCGTCCGGCAACATAAAGGCGTTCGGCGCACCGGGCACCGCCATCAGCTTCAACGACAGCGGCGTACGCGCCTCACGCATTTCGGCCGGCATCACCTGCCGGAACAGCTGCTGCAACGCCCGCTGCCGCTCGGCCGGGAGTGCAGAAGGCTTGAAGCCGCTCTGGCTTAAAAACGTCTGCGTGTGTTCGCCCAGCGTCTGTTCCACCGAGGTGGGGATGCGCATCGCGATCTCGCTGCTCGCCCACGGCAGCACGACGTAAACGTAGGCCACGACCGCCAGCAGCGTCATCAGCAGCGCCAGAGCGACGCCGCGTTTGTGGCGTTCCAGGCGATGCACCCAGCCCGGCGAACGGCGCTGATAGAACCAGCGGCGAAACGCCGCGTCGTCGTCCGGCACAAAGCGCGCGCCGTCCTTAAAGGTCAGCGTTAGCGGAATATTGCCCAGCGCCGCAGAGACGGTGATGTCCGCCAAGGGGATGTAACGTTGCTCATCCTGCCGCTGCAGCGTCACGCCCTCGCCGCTTTCGTTCACCAGCAGGCGGGCCGCCTCACGTGCGGCCCGCCCCGGCAACTGATAGGCGCCCTCAAGGATCATCGGCGCCTCAGAAGCTGCCGCCCAGATCCAGCGCCTGCACCGCTTCTTCAGCCACCGCGCTGTTGGCGGTTTCCTGATGCGCCGCGATGTCCAGCAATGCCAGATCGCCTTCAACCGCCGTGCACTCCGCCAGATAACGGGCGTGACGCACTTCCGCCACCGGCGCAGCAAAGCCGAGCGAGAACAGCGTGATCAGGGTATTGGTGATCAACAGCCCCATATACGGCAGGGTCTGCATGGAAGAGTGCAATTTGATGCTGCCGTTCAGCGTCGCCTGGTTAAACAGATAGTTGCGTTGGGCGACAATCTGGTAGCTACCGGCAATCAAGGCGCCAACCAGCAACACCACCATCATCAGCAGCAGGCTGCCAATATTCTCCAACACCAGCAAGTCGGCGGTTTCATCCGTCAGTATGCCCATCAATACCATTTGGTACAGCGACAGCATGAACGACCCCATACACACCAGCGCCGCCAACATAAACGGCAGGAAAATGAGCAGGCCGATCAAGGCAAATTTGATAAAGGCCGACTTTTTCAGTTCGGCAATAAACGGCGTGCGGCCGAAGAACAGATTATTAACGTACAGATCGTGCTGCAGCGCGCTAATAATACCGTTGACGGCGGCGAATGCCGGCACGGCCAACAGCAACGTCAACACCAGCATCAGGCCGATGGCGTTAATGCTGTCAAAGCTGCTGCCAATACTGAGCAAAATGATTAAGCCGACATAAAGCCCGATAATCAGTAATAGCGGGCAGAACAGTAGCGCCCAATAAGCGCGCCCGGTGCGGCAAACATAATTAAAACGCACGCCGCGATAGCTCGACATAATCGCATTGTAGCGCCAGCTGCGAATCACCACCCATGGCAGCAGGGCAAGCAACACCAATAAGGCCAGCAGCCCCAGCAGCGGCGCCACCGCCAGCAGGATGTAAAACACGATGATACCGCCGATCACCAACAGCCGCCCTTTCAGAATTTGCAGCGGCTGCGCATGGTAATCGAAACGATCGCCGTCCAATTCCGTGTTGCCGTAAAAATAGCGGCGACGACGCACCGTCGCCCAGGCGGAATAGATGCCCAGGGTCACGATGGTCAATAATGCATTGACTAACCAAATAGCGAAGTACTCGCCGCCTTTCCCATGGAATTTAATCCGGTGCAGCCCCAGCGGCTGCGAGGTATTGCTTGTCATAATTCTTTCGTCCTGAAAGGAATAGGTCATACCACTCCCCGCTTATTTGTCATGCGGGGTTTGTGGAATAAAAAAGCGTCTTATATAAGCACAATGCCATGAGCAGTGACAATTATTCTTTTATTAAATAGGAATAATGCGAAGGAGGTCGCTTAATGATTTCATTGGCCTATTAATTGTAAGCCTTAAATGAGTGGGATATATAGAGGTGCAATGACAAGGATAAAACAAGGGCCCGGCTGCCAGGCCCTTGTCATTTTAGCGATTATCCGCGGCGCGCTTTCACCGCCGCCGCCAGATCGCGCAGCACGGTTTCGGTGTCCTGCCAGCCGATGCAGCCGTCGGTCACGCTCTTGCCGTAAACCAGCGGTTCGCCGCTTTCAAGGTTCTGGTTGCCTTCCACCAGGTGGCTTTCGATCATCACGCCGATGATCGCTTTTTCACCGCCGCTAATCTGCCCGCAAACGTCAGCGCTCACGTCCATCTGCTTTTTGAACTGTTTGCTGCTGTTGGCATGGCTGAAATCGATCATCACCTGCGCCGGCAGCCCGGCTTTGCTCAGGCCGGCTTTGACGTCCTTCACGTGCGCCGCGCTGTAGTTCGGCTCTTTGCCGCCGCGCAGAATAATGTGACAGTCGCCGTTGCCGCTGGTGTTAACGATCGCCGAGTGGCCCCACTTGGTTACCGACAGGAAACAGTGCGGCGCGCCGGCGGCGTTGATGGCGTCGATCGCCACCTTGATGGTGCCGTCGGTGCCGTTCTTGAAGCCGACCGGGCATGAGAGGCCGGAGGCCAGCTCGCGGTGCACCTGCGATTCCGTGGTGCGCGCGCCGATGGCGCCCCAGCTCATCAGATCCGCCAGGTACTGCGGCGTGATCATGTCGAGGAATTCGCCCGCGGCCGGCAGGCCGCTGTCGTTGATCTCCACCAGCAGCTTGCGCGCCAGGCGCAGACCGTCGTTGATGTTGAAGCTGTTGTCCATCTGCGGATCGTTGATCAGGCCTTTCCAGCCCACGGTGGTGCGCGGTTTTTCGAAGTATACGCGCATGACCACTTCCAGCTCGCCCTTCAGTTCTTCACGCAGCGCCAGCAGGCGCCCCGCGTACTCTTTGGCGGCTTGGGTATCGTGGATAGAGCAAGGGCCAATCACCACCAGCAGGCGATCGTCGCTGCCGCGGAGGATATTGTGAATTGCGCTGCGGGCCTGGGACACCGTCTTTGCTGCGCGTTCAGTGGCCGGGAATTTCTCCAGCAAAGCCACCGGCGGCAGGAGTTCCTTAATATCATTAATGCGTAAATCGTCGTTTTGGTAATTCATAGCTTTTCCATTCGGTATCGAGGGGTATTTCGCAGTGCGTAACGGTGTAGATCCCAACAATCTAGCCTGTGGGAATGGCGCTGTAAATCACCTTTGCCCCCCTCCGCTGGAACCGCCAAATTAACAGCAGATTGTGCTGTTTCATCAGGGGAGCGCAGAGCCTCCTTTTTCGCTATGCTAGCGATCGGAATATAAAGCGACCCGAGTTGAACATGCCCTCTCTGTTATTAGTTGATGACCACCCGGTGGTTCATGTCGCACTGGAAGCGGCGCTAATGAAATCATCCCGCCCCTACCGCCTGCAGGCGGCGCAGGACGACGTCCAGGCGCTGGCCCTGCTGGCCGAGGCCGCTTTCGGCCTGGTGATCCTGGATATCGGCCTGCCGCAGGTCGACGGGCTGCAGCTGTTGAAAAAAATCCGCCGCCGCTACCCGCAGCAGCCGATCCTGATCTATACCGCGCAGGAGGCCGAGGTCTATGCGCGCATGGCCCATGCCGCCGGGGCCAACGGTTTCGTCAATAAAGGCAGCTCGTTGGCAGAGCTGGTACAGGCGATCGAGCAGGTGCTGGACGGTGAAACCCACTTCCCCGCCGCCGCGCTGGCCGAAGAAGCGCCGACGGCGGACGGTGGGCTGCTCACTCCCAAAGAGCTCGAAGTGCTGGGCTTGCTGAGCCAGGGGCTGTCCAACCTGCAGATCGCCGATCGGCTGCACATCAGCAACAAGACCGTCAGCACGCACAAGAAGAACATCCAGCGCAAAACCGGCGCCGGCAACCTGCTGGAGCTGGTGGCGGTGTTTAAAGAGCTGGCGCCATGATGCGCCGCGCGCTGCTGCTGCTGATCCTGTGGTGCGGTCTGGCGCAGGCGGCGGAGCCGGTGCGCTATCAGCTGGTCAGCAATCTGAATACCCCCGAGAACATGCTGATCGTCGGCGAGAAAAATCCCTGGCGCGACCGAACGCTGCGCATCGGCATCATCAGTGAGAACACTAGCCCGTACAACATCATCGTGGACAACGATCTGTATGGGCTGAACGCCGACTACCTCGGCTATATCCAGCAGGTAACCGGCATTCGCTTCGCCATTTACGGCTTTGCCGATCTGACCCAGCTGGAGCAGGCGCTGCACGACGGCAAGATCGATCTGCTGTACGGCATCCCGCAGAGTGAGGCGCTGCACGGCCTGGCGATCTCTCAGCCCTATTACGTCAGCAACCTGCGCGTATTGCGCGATCGCAGCAACGATCGACCGGTGATGCTCAACTCCGCCAACGCCCGCGTCGCGATCGGCGCGCTGACCGACATGCAGTCCGGCGGCGCTCTGCAGGCCGTGGCGTCGCAGATCCAGCGCTACGACAACAATCTGCAGGCGGTCTACTCGTTGCTCAACGGCAGCAGCGACTACTTTATCGCCGACGAGGCCAGCGCCAGCTTTATCATCGACCAGCTGCAGCTCGGCCAGCTCTATCAGATTGAAAGCAACGAGAACCTGGGCAACCTGTCCTTCGTGTTCGCCGCCGCCGACTCACGGCTGATAGACACGCTGGACACCGCCATCGCCGACGCGCCGATGGAGCTGATGAACGCCCTGCAGAGCCGCTGGAGCAAAAAGATCCCCAGCTACCTCGACACCGGCAATGCCGACCTGACGACGATGGAGAAGAATTGGGTGGCGAGCCACCGCGTGGTTTATTACGCCGCCATCGAGAACAACTTCCCGTTCGCCTACCGCGGCTCTGACGGCCAACCGCGCGGCTACGCCATCGACATTCTCAACATCATCGCGCAAAACACCGGGCTACGTTTCGCACCGCTGTGGGCGCGCAACGCCGAGCAGGCCGATCAGCTGGTGCAGGCCGGCCAGGCCAGCTTCCGCGCCGCCCTGCCGCTGGCGCGCGGCGTCAAGGCGCGCTACGGCGCCAGCATGCCGATCCACCGCTCGCTGTGGGGCGTTTACGTCGGCCAGCACGCCGACGGAATTTCCACCTGGAGCGATTTGGCCGGCAAGCGCATCGGCGTGCTGCAGGGCGATTTGGCGCAGGGGCTGGTGCCGGAACAGGAGCAGACCGTCAGCTTCGCCGACAGCAAGTCGATGTACGACGCGCTGGCCAACGGCCAGTTGGATGCGCTGGTGGATAACGTCATCTCCGCCAACTTTTTGGCGCTGTCGCGCTATTCCGGCGCCATCAAGCTGGCCTTTGCCGCCAACAACATCCCCTACCCGGTGGCCTTCGGCGTGCGCCGCGATCAACCTCTTCTGTTGGCGATCCTCGATAAGAATCTGATGCAGATCCCGGCGGACACCCTGCAATCGCTGCGCGACGAGTGGATCGTCGACCGCAGCAATCTTATCGACGCGGTGAATGACAACCGCATGCCGCCGCAGACCACCTGGCTGCTGGCGCTGCTGGCCGCCGCCACCGTGCTGCTGCTGGCGCTAACGCTGCGCCGTTTCATGCTGCAGCGCCGTGAAAAACGCGAACGCGAAGAACTCGAGCACGCGCGCCGCCGCGCCGAAGCAGAAAACCGCATGAAGAGCAAATTCCTCGCCACCGTCAGCCACGAGCTGCGCACGCCGATGCACGCCATCCTCGGCCTGCTGGAGCTGGAGCTCAAACGCCAACCCGCGCCGGAAGGCCTGCCGGTGATATACAGCTCGGCCTCTTCGCTGCTCAACCTGCTCAACGACCTGCAAGATCACGCCCGGCTGGAAACCGGTTCGCTGACGCTGGCGCCGAAACCGGTGGCGCTGCGCCTCTGGGTAGCGCGCATCGACGCCCTTTACCGGCCGCTGATCGGCGAACGCCCGTTGACGCTGAGCGTGCTGGCGGATCCGGCGCTGCCTGAGGCGGTGATTATTGATGGTGAGCGTTTACTTCAAGTGGCTAACAACCTGATAAACAACGCGATAAAGTTTACACCGCGCGGCACTATTCAGGTCGAGATCGGCTGGCGCGCGCAAGATGAGCGGCAGGGGGAATTGCGATTAACGGTGAACGACAGCGGCTGCGGCATCGCCGCCGATGAGATAGGCAAGCTGTTCCAACCGTTTTACCGCGCGCGCGGCGCGCAACGCATTTCGGTGCAGGGCACCGGTTTGGGACTGTCTATCTGCAAAGAGATCGTCGAACAGATGGGCGGCCGCATCGGGCTGCACTCGCAGCCGGGCGTCGGCACCCGCGTCGAGGTCGCGATACCGGTCGAGCTGAGCGGCGCGGCGCCGGCTGTCGCCCAGGAGGAGCACACCTATGCTCTGCCGTCTTCCGCCTTGCGTACCGCGCTGATCGACGATCACCCCACCAATTTGTTGCTGCTGGAACGCCAGCTGCGCCACTTCGGGCTGCAACCCGCCCGCTTTGAACAAGGCTATGTGCTGTTGAAGGCCCAGCGCCGGCAACCGTTCGATCTGCTGTTTATCGACTATAACATGCCGCGCCCGGACGGGCTGACGCTGGCCAGACTGATCCGCCGCGACGAACAGCGGCTGCAACGCCCGCCTTGCCGCATCGTGCTTTGCTCGGCAGACGTGCAGGAGTTTACCCGCATCCCGCCGGGGCTGGTGGCGATCGACCACTTCCTGACCAAACCGATTTCACTGGCGGCGATCGGCCAGGTATTGGCTCAGCAACCGCAGGCTCAGGAAGAAAAGTCAGTCCTTACTGACCTGCGACAAACGCTGGCCGAAATGGCAGGTGGCGATCGCGCCATGCTGCAGCGGCTGGCGCAGACGCTCGGCGATACGCTGCGCCAAGACCGGCAGCGGCTCGCGGACGCCGTCGCCGCGAGCGACTGGCCGCGCCTGGAGCAGGCGGCGCACCGCATCAAGGGCAGCCTGCTGATGCTGCAGCTGCCGGAAGCCGCGCAGCTGTGCCAGCAGCTGGTGGATACCGCACGTCGGGGCGAGCTTGCCGCCGCCGCTTATACTAAATTAAAGGCGTTAGTGGCGCAGATAGAACCGGAGCTGGACGCTCTGCTCGCCGCCGCCCCCTCTTTCGCTATGCATAAGGATGAATAATGTCGGACACTCCACACGTACACCTGCCGAAAGACAGTAATAGTAAACGCCTACTGACCGCTTTTTTAGTCACCGCCGTCTTTATGGTGGCCGAGGTGGTCGGTGGCCTGTTGTCCGGCTCGCTGGCGCTGTTGGCCGACGCCGGCCATATGTTGACCGATGCCGCCGCGCTGCTGGTGGCGCTGATGGCGGTGCACTTCTCCCAGCGCAAGCCCAACGCGCGCCACACCTTCGGCTATCTGCGCCTCACCACCCTGGCGGCCTTCCTCAACGCCGCAGCGCTGCTGGTGATCGTGGTATTCATCCTGTGGGAGGCGATACGGCGTTTCTTCGAACCGCAGCCGGTGATGGGTACCCCGATGCTGATCATCGCCGTAGCGGGGCTGCTGGCGAACCTGTTCGCCTTCTGGTTGCTGCATCGCGGTAGCGAAGAGAAAAATATCAACGTGCGCGCCGCCGCGCTGCATGTGTTGGGCGACCTGCTCGGTTCGGTGGGCGCCATCGTCGCCGCCATCGTCATTCTTGCCACCGGCTGGACGCCGATTGACCCGATCCTGTCGGTGCTGGTCTCCTGTCTGGTGCTACGCAGCGCCTGGCGGCTGCTGAAGGAGAGTTTCCACGAGCTGTTGGAAGGCACGCCGCAGGAGGTCGATATCGCCAAGCTGCAAAAAGACCTGTGCCTGAATATCCCGGAAGTGCGCAACATCCATCACGTGCATGTCTGGCAGATCGGCGAACAGAAGCTGATGACGCTGCATGCGCAGGTGATCCCGCCGCATGACCACGATGGGCTGTTGCAACGCATTCAGGCTTATCTGTTGGAACACTACAAGATTGGCCATGTGACCATTCAGATGGAGTACCGGCACTGCGAGACGCCGGACTGCGGTATCAACCGGGCGCCGGAGCCGAGTGAACACTCACATGCCGAAGCGCACTCCCATCTGGGACATCGTCACTAAGCCAAGAGGGCGCCACCACGGCGCCCTCTGCTGTTGCTACGGTGCGGACGAGAGCGGGTTGGAACGGTTACGCCCGGCGCTCTTGATCCACAGCCAGGAGCCGTTCAGGGCGATCAGCGTCAGAATGACATACTCCAGCGCCATCGCGTACACCCCCTGGTAAGCGAAGATCGCCACGCTGATGACGTCGATAACCACCCACAGCAGCCAGTTTTCCACGTACTTGCGCGTCATCAGGATCATCGCCACGATGGAGAGCACCATCATCGCCGAATCCCAGAACGGGAACGCGTCCGGCTGCAGTTCAGGCATCTGCACGTTCAGCCCCAGCCCTTGCATCACCGCTACCGCGATCTGCGTCAGCCAGGCGAACACGCGGTCGATGTTAAAGGTCATCAGGCCAATGCCGATGACGCAAACCGCCGCCCAGGCCAACGCTTTCGGCAACGGCAGCCAGCGGATCTGCAGCTCAGCCTGATTATCCTGGGTTTGGCGGCTCCAGGCATACCAACCGTAAATGTTGGCGCCGAAAAAGAACAGCTGCAACAGCAGGCTGGCGTACAGCTGGATCTGGAAGAAAATTATCGCGAACAGCGTGACGTTGATCAGGCCGAACAGGTAGTTGATGATTTTTTCCTTGCTGGCGTACCAGATGCACAGCAACCCGAACAGCGTGCCGATGGCTTCGATCCACGACAGATCGTAACCGCCCGCGCCAAGCGGAATGTGCACCAGAATATTGCTGGTACTGAAGAAGCTCATGAAGTCATCCTTTTAAACGGTTAAGCGTTGCCTTTAACCTGCATCTTAAGCTGAGCGGCGAAATCCAGCATGCGGTTCAGCGGCACCAGCGCCTTTTCACGCAGCGTGGCGTCCACGTGGATCTCATGCTGCGCGCCCCCCTGCTCCAGCCCTTCGGCAATCGCCTTCAGGCCATTCATCGCCATCCACGGGCAATGCGCGCAGCTGCGACAGGTCGCCCCTTCTCCGGCGGTCGGCGCTTCGAACAGCTCCTTGTCCGGGCAGGCCTGCTGCATCTTGTAAAAGATACCGCGATCCGTGGCGACGATCAGCTGTTGATGCGGCAATGTTTTCGCCGCCTGAATCAGTTGGCTGGTCGATCCCACCGCATCCGCCAACTCAACCACCGCCTGTGGCGATTCGGGATGCACCAGGATGGCCGCCTGCGGATAAAGCGCCTTCATGCGCCGCAGCGCCTGAGTCTTGAACTCGTCATGGACAATGCAGGCGCCTTGCCAGCACAGCACGTCGGCGCCGGTCTGCTTCTGCACGTAGCTGCCGAGATGGCGATCCGGCGCCCAGATGATCTTCTCGCCCAGGCTGTCCAGGTGTTCGATCAGCTCAACGGCGATGCTGGAAGTGACCACCCAGTCGGCGCGCGCTTTGACCGCCGCCGAGGTGTTCGCATAGACCACCACGGTACGATCGGGATGGCTGTCGCAAAACGCATGAAACTCCTCTTCCGGGCAGCCCAGATCCAGCGAACATTCGGCAAACAGCGTCGGCATCAGCACCTGCTTTTCCGGGCTGAGGATCTTGGCGGTTTCCCCCATGAAGCGCACGCCGGCCACCAACAGCGTGGAAGCCGGGTGGGCGCTGCCGAAGCGCGCCATTTCCAGCGAATCCGCCACGCAGCCGCCGGTTTCTTCCGCCAGCGCCTGGATTTCCGGATCGGTATAATAGTGGGCGACCATCACCGCATTGCGCTGCTTGAGCAGGGTTTTGATCTTTTCGCGATAAAAGGCTTTTTCGGCTACGTCCAGCGGAACCGGTTTAGGCGGGAAGGGATACACCGCCGCATTGACATCAAACATTTCACTCATCGCTGCAATCTCATGCTAGGCTGGGCGCCTGCCGCGTGAATATCGCCTGCCGCAACGCCCTTCGTTTTATATACTAAACAAAATACCTAAAACTGCGCGAAAAGTCCGCTGGTATTTTCATATTTGCGCACCTATTGTTTAATGAATTAAAAAACACAGATATTGGTTACACAGCTCACGGCGGAAAATGGCCTGACGAGACCGTATAGCCATTCAGAGAACAGCGTGATGACCGGTGCGGTGTTGAAACGAGAAAGCACGAATGTAGCTGACGGTGCTGCAGATGCGAAAAAAGCGCCAAAAGGCGCTTTTCTCTGAATGGGTGGGTCGTGCAGGATTGATTCGGCCTGTGGCCTCACCCTGCGGGCAACGCTGCGCGTTGTCGTATCGCTGCGCGATGCTCGAACCTGAACGCAGGATCTCACCCGCACGACTCGGTGACCATGTTGGCAAGAAGATGAGGTCAAGTTTAGATGTTACAGAAACGAAAAAAGCGCCAAAAGGCGCTTTTCTCTGAATTGGTGGGTCGTGCAGGATTCGAACCTGCGACCAATTGATTAAAAGTCAACTGCTCTACCAACTGAGCTAACGACCCGCAGTGTGGTGGGTGATGACGGGCTCGAACCGCCGACCCCCTCCGTGTAAAGGAGATGCTCTACCAACTGAGCTAATCACCCACTGCTGTGGTACTGCTATTTTTCACTCTCAAAGAGTGGTGGGTCGTGCAGGATAACTCGGCCTTTGGCCTCGCCCTTCGGGCCATCACCGGAGTGATGTTGTCTCGCTTTGCGAGACTCGAACCTTTACGGTTCTCATCCTGACGATTTAACACCTTGCTCTATTAAAGAGTGGTGGGTCGTGCAGGATTCGAACCTGCGACCAATTGATTAAAAGTCAACTGCTCTACCAACTGAGCTAACGACCCACTGATGTGGTTTACTGCTGATGGCGAATAGGTTATTGGAACCGACTCGCGGAAAACAAGGATGGGGATGTTCAGGACAACTCGACGGGTACTCGACTCGGACCTTTACTTTGCCACATCAAACCGATTCTGAAGCTGCCATTCTTAAAGAATGGTGGGTCGTGCAGGATAACTCGGCCTTTGGCCTCGCCCTTGCGGGCCATCACCGGAGTGATGTTGTCTCGCTGCGCGAGACTCGAACCTTTACGGTTCTCATCCTTTACGATTCTCTATCGCAGCCATTCTTAAAGAATGGTGGGTCGTGCAGGATTCGAACCTGCGACCAATTGATTAAAAGTCAACTGCTCTACCAACTGAGCTAACGACCCATAACAGTGGTGGGTGATGACGGGCTCGAACCGCCGACCCCCTCCGTGTAAAGGAGATGCTCTACCAACTGAGCTAATCACCCACTGTTGTGGTTACTGCTACTTCAGAAATTGGTGGGTCGTGCAGGATGACTCGGCCTTTGGCCTCGCCCTGACGGGCCATCACTTCGTGATGTTATCCTTCCCGATTCCACTTCATTTCTTGCTTCAAAATTGGTGGGTCGTGCAGGATTCGAACCTGCGACCAATTGATTAAAAGTCAACTGCTCTACCAACTGAGCTAACGACCCAATTTCCCTGCCGCTTTAACATCTTGCAAGATGTCTTGGCAACGGCGGCATATATTACTAATTTATCTTGGCAGCGCAACCTAAATTTTTTATTGATGCGTTCAACTGCTTGTTCTTCACGCGAATGAGCCCAGAAATCGGTCAAATCGACTAACTTCTGGGCTCATTTTTCTGACTGTTAACCGCCTACGCGGCTTTTCGCCTGTTTGGCCGCCGCACTGGTTGGGTACTGTTTAATCACCTGCTGGAACACGGCTTTGGCTTTATCGGCCTGCCCTTTCTCCTGCATGATGATACCCACCTTGTACATGGCGTCCGGCGCCTTCGGTGATTTCGCGTAATTCTTCACCACCACCGCAAAATAGTAGGCCGCGTCGTCTTTTTTACCCTTGTTGTAGAACAACTGCCCCAGCCAATAGTTGGCGTTGGGCTGGTAGGTAGACTTCGGGTACTGTTTTACGAAGGACTGAAAGGCGGAAATCGCCTGGTCATACTGTTTTTTTTCCAGCGCCAGAGAAACAGCGGCGTTGTAGTCGCTGTTCTCATCACCGCCGCTCGGCGTTGCAGAAGCGGCTGCAGGCGCGCTGCCGCCCGCATCGGAAGATGCGCCTGCGGCTGCCCCACCGGCAGCGCCCGCGGCCGCAGAGGCGCTCTGAGCGCCGCCCTGGCTGAGGCTATCCATCTGCTGATAGATTTGCTTCTGGCGTTCAACCACCTGATTCAACTGATACTGACTTTCCTGGATTTGCCCACGGAGAGAATCAATGTCGCGTTGGTTATCAGAGAGTTGTTGCTGGAGTTGGTTTAAAAGCTGGCCTTGAGCATTGCTGATGCGCTCAAGCGAGGTGACACGGTCTTCGACCGAGCCGGAGCCGACATTACTGATTGGCGCTTGGGCAGTAGCGGCCCAAGGGGCCGCTACGCCAACCAGTAACGACAGACTCAACAGGTGACGTCTGAAGTTACTGTTCATGCGATTCTCTTAGTAAACCAGAACGGCACGACGGTTTTTAGCATAAGCCGCTTCGTCGTGGCCCAGTACTGCTGGTTTTTCTTTACCGTAAGAAACGATAGAGATCTGGTCAGCGGAAACGCCTTTACCCTGCAGGTACATTTTAACGGCGTTAGCACGGCGCTCACCCAGAGCAATGTTGTATTCCGGCGTGCCGCGTTCATCAGCGTGGCCTTCAACGGTCACTTTGTAAGACGGGTTGTTACGCAGGAATGCAGCGTGCGCGTCCAGCATCTGAGCGAATTCGGAGCTTACGTCATACTTGTCCAGGCCGAAGTAAACGATGTTGTTCTTCTGCAGTTCTTGCATCTGCAGACGAGCTTGTTCTTCGGAAGACAGGTTGCTGCTGCCGTTTTCCATACCAGTGCCAGCGCCCATACCAGATTGGTCGTTGTTTGCGCTTTTGTTAGAACTACAAGCTGCTACAGCCAGAACTGGCAGTGCCAGCAGAAGCCCTTTCAGCACTTTGTTCAGTTGCATTTCTTTGATCCTTTTATAGTTTGCCATACATATTTACACATGCATCACAGATACGGCGACCAGGCAGGGAATTTGACCTGTCCATCAGTTGCCGGAAGACGCGCTTTGAAACGCCCATCAGTTGACACCAACTGCAACACGGAGCCCATACCTTGCGTGGAGCTATAGATCACCATGGTGCCGTTTGGCGCAATACTAGGCGTTTCATCCAGGAAGGTGCCGGTCAAAACCTGAACGGCGCCCGATCCAAGATCTTGTTTGGCGATGTGTTGTGCACCACTGTTGGTGCTTACCATCACCAGGAATTTACCGTCGGAGCTGACTTCAGAATCCTGGTTCTGAGATCCTTCCCACGTCAGACGCTGTGCGGCACCGCCGCTGGCGCTGATTTTATAAATCTGCGGACGCCCGCCCTGGTCGGAGGTAAACGCCAGCGACTGGCCATCCGGGAACCAGGTCGGTTCGGTGTTGTTGTTGCGGCCATCGGTCAGCTGCGTGATCTGGCCGGAGCCGAGGTTCATCACGTACAGGTTCAGGCTGCCGCTCTTGGACAGCGCGAAGGCCAGCTTGCTGCCGTCCGGCGAGAACGCCGGCGCACCGTTGTGGCGCGGGAACGAGGCGATCTGGCGGATTGCGCCGTTAGCCAGGGTCTGTACCACCAGCGCGGAACGGCCGCTCTCGAAGGTCACGTAAGCCAGTTTGCTGCCGTCCGGCGACCAGGCCGGCGACATCAGCGGCTCAGGCGAACGGTGCACCGTGAACTGGTTGTAACCGTCGTAATCCGCTACGCGCAGCTCATACGGGAATTTCCCGCCGTTGGTCTGCACGACGTAGGCGATACGGGTACGGAACGCGCCCTTGATGCCGGTCAGCTTCTCGAACACTTCGTCGCTGGCGGTATGGGCAGAATAACGCAACCATTGTTTGGTCACTTTATACTGGTTCTGCGCCAATACGGTGCCCGGCGAACCCGAGGTGTCCACCAGCTGGTAGGAGATCAGGTAGCTGCCGTCGGCGCCAGGTTGAACCTGGCCGACAACCACGGCGTCGATGCCTAATGCAGTCCAGGCCGCCGGCGTCACTTCAGACGCGGAGGTCGGTTGCTGCGGCATGCGCGCCACGTCGATCGGGTTGAATTTGCCGCTGTTGCGCAGATCCGCGCCGACAATCTTGCCGATATCTTCCGGCGGCGTGCCTGGGCCCGCCCACTTAAACGGCACCACGCCAATCGGGCGAGCGGAGTCGACCCCTTGGGTGATTTCAATGCGAACTTCCGCGTGCAGCACGGACGCCCACAGAATTAAAAAACCTAGCGCTACTCGAAATGCCTGCTTCATCTCATCTCCCTTATCCAGGCGGGATGCCTGCGATAAATTAGCAGAATTTTAACAAACCAACTTACGTAAAACTACATAATCCCTGTTGGTTACCTTAGTACATCCCTGTGATATCACTCACTCAATCAACCGTTATTGCGGCTTGAATTCAAGTATAGAATTCTTAAAGTGCTGATAAACGGCATCGCTCGGCGGCTTCGGTATATGCGCCAACTTGGCGGCAGACACTGCTGCTTGACACAGAGCAGGATCGCCCCCCGCCGGTTGTACGCTTATCAGCAGGCCGTCCGGCGCCAGCTTGATACGCAGGTCGCAGGTTTTGCCGGCGAACGAACTGGCGTCATAGAACTTGCTCTGAATCGCCCCTTGAATCTGCCCCATATAACCGCTGATATCCGCCCCGCTGGCCCCAGCCGCTTTGGCATTGCCCTGCCCGGCCGGTTTACCATCACCTTTCGATTTAGCACCGCCGCCTTTCGGCGCATTCTTGCCGTCCGCCAGGCCGCCAAACAGATCGCTAACTTCATCCGATTGTTTCGCAGCCTCAGCGGCAGCCTTCTTCTTGGCATCCGCAGCGGCTTTTTTGGCGGCAGCCGCTTTCTCGGCCGCAGCTTTCTTCTCTGCCTCGGCGGCAGCCTTCTTCTCGGCTTCCGCTGCGGCTTTTTTCTCAGCTTCAGCGGCCGCTTTCTTCTCCGCGGCCTCTGCGGCTTTTTGCTCTGCGGCAGCCGCCGCGGCTTTCTTCGCCTCTTCCGCCTGTTTCTTGGCGGCGGCAGCGGCGGCCGCTTCTTTCTTGGCTTCCGCTTCGGCTTTCTTCTGCGCGTCCGCCTGTGCCTTGGCGACCTTTTCCGCTTCGGCCTTCGCCTTGGCGGCGGCGGCTTCGGCGACCTTCTGTTGCTCTTTGGCCTTGGCTGCGGCGGCTTCCGCCGCTTTTTGCTGCTCGGCGGCCTGTTTCTGCTGCTCCGCTGCCTTCTGCTGTTGCTCAGCCTGCGCCTTGGCGTCCTGCGCAGCTTTCTCCTGCGCCGCCAAACGCTCTTTCTCCAGCTCCTTCAGGCGCTGCTGTTGCTCCGCCTGCTTCTGCTGAAGCTCTTCGGCCTGTTGCTCCGCCTTTTTCTGGCGCTGCTTCTCGGCACGCTGCGCATCGTTGCTCTGCTGCTGCTGGCGGTTGTATTGCTCCACCACCGCGCCAGGATCGACCATCACTGCGCCCACCACGGTGCCATCACCGCCACCGCCGGCGCCCATGTCGACCTTTTCCTGCAGCGATCCCCAAATCAGCAGGGCAATCAATATGAAGTGCAGAACGACCGAAACAATAACGGCGCGGTTCAGCTTATCGTTTTGCTCAGTTGCCTTTACCAAAATAGATTCCCAAAAACTGGTGTTGCTTATACGGGGTTCCTGGGCCGCAGCGCAGGAACCGGGTTGCCGTTCGCCTTACGGTCAGATCGGCTGGGTCATTAGCCCCACGGAAGCCACGCCCGCCTGATGGAGAATATTCAATGCCTTGATAATCTCATCGTAAGGGACTTCCTTCGCACCGCCGATCAAAAAGACCGTTTTCGGGTTAGCTGCCAAACGCGACTTGGCTTCGGCCGCGACTTGCTCAGGCGGCAGCAGCTCCATACGGTTGTGATCCACCACCAGGGTGTATTGACCTACGCCGGAAACCTCGAGGATCACCGGCGGATTGTCATCGCTGGACACCGTTTTGGAATCGGTGGCGTCCGGCAGGTCAACCTCCACGCTCTGCGTGATGATTGGCGCGGTTGCCATAAAGATCAGCAGCAGCACCAGCAACACGTCGAGCAGCGGAACGATGTTAATTTCGGACTTCAGCTCGCGCCGACTACGTCCACGTACTCTCGCCATGCTACCTCCTACTTATTTGCTGTCGCTGGAGAAGGCCTGACGATGCAGAATAGCGGTGAACTCTTCCATAAAGTTGTCGTAATTCTGCTCAAGCTTGTTGACGCGCTGGTTGAGACGGTTATAGGCCATTACCGCCGGGATGGCGGCGAACAGACCGATCGCGGTGGCGATCAGCGCTTCGGCGATACCCGGCGCCACCATCTGCAGCGTGGCTTGCTTCACCGCGCCCAGCGCGATAAAGGCGTGCATGATCCCCCACACGGTGCCGAACAGGCCGATATACGGGCTGATCGAACCGACGGTGCCGAGGAACGGAATATGGGTTTCCAGCGTTTCCAGCTCGCGGTTCATCGAAATGCGCATCGCGCGCGACGCCCCTTCGATCACCGACTCCGGCGCATGGTTGTTGGCGCGGTGCAGGCGGGCGAACTCTTTGAACCCGGAATGGAAGATCTGCTCGGAACCAGTCAGGCTATCGCGACGCGCCTGACTTTCCTGGTACAGACGGGAAAGCTCGATACCGGACCAGAATTTGTCTTCAAAGGCTTCGGCGTCACGCGTCGCCGCATTGAGGATGCGGGTGCGCTGAATGATGATCGCCCAAGAGGCTACCGAGAAGCATATCAAAATCAACATGATAAGCTTAACCAGCAGGCTCGCCTTCAAGAATAAATCTAGGATGTTCATGTCAGTCACTGCTTAAACTCCGCGACAATAGACTTAGGAAGCGCTCTTGGCTTCATTTGGTGTGGATCAATACAGGCAATCAGGACATCTGCCTGGCTCAGTAGGGCCCCGTCAGAATTGACAATGCGTTGAGCAAACGTGAGAGAAGCCCCGCGCAGACAGGTGATTTCGCTCTGGACCTCCAGTTGCTCGTCGAGACGAGCCGGAGCCAGATAATCCACCGTCATGCGCCGGACGACAAAAGCGACTTGTTCACTGAGCAGCTGCTGTTGATGAAAGTTGTGCTGACGCAGCATCTCTGTGCGCGCTCTTTCAAAAAAGGCGACGTAGCGGGCGTGATAGACCACACCACTGGCATCGGTATCCTCGTAGTAAACGCGAACCGGCCATCGAAACAACGTATTACTCACTCTACTTCCCAGCAATGCAATTTAACGCTGCTACTATACGCAAGACGGATCGGGTTGGGAATGGGTTACAAGATGGGAATGAAAATAATTATGGGCCGTGAGGGCCCATAACGTGGGGACATCAGGGAGATTATAAAGAAACGTAAAGTAATCCTGCGCACAGGATCACAATTGCGGGAAGCGGCGCGAAAAAGGCGCGCCAGATGCTGCGCTGCGGGCGGAATCCGAAACCGTGGATCACCCCGGCACACACCGCCCAAATCAGCAACAGCCCTTCCCAAATCTCCAGCGAGCTGGTTTTGGCGGCGAAACGCGTCGGATCCCAGAACACGCACCCCGCCAAAATCAACGCCAGCACCAGGGAAAGGGCCCGGATCGGGCCCTTGTCGGTGACAGCGTACAGCTTGTCAATCACGGACGAGCTCATCACTTACCGTCTTGCTGAGCTTTGGTCGCTTCGCTCTGCTCAAGCGCCAGCGCCGTGATGATGCCGAAGGCGCAGGCAAGAAGCGTTCCGAGAATCCAGGCAAAATACCACATGGTTTAGCTCCTTATCCTTAGTACAGCGAATGCTTGTTGTTTTCGATGTAGTTCTTGTCGAGGCGACCGAACATTTTGTAGTACGACCAGCTGGTGTACGCCAAAACGATAGGCACGAAGATCGCCGCCACGACGGTCATCACTTTCAGCGTCAACAGGCTCGACGTCGCGTCCCACATGGTCAGGCTGACGTTAGGCACGGTGCTGGACGGCATCACGAACGGGAACATGGTGACCCCGGCGGTGAGGATGACGCAGGCGATGGTCAGCGACGAGGTGACGAACGCCAGTGCGCCTTTCTCCAGACGCGAGAACAGGATGGTGAACAACGGCAGCACCACGCCCAGCGCAGGCAACGCCCACAGCAGCGGATACTTGTTGAAGTTGATCAACCAGGCACCGGCCTGATGCGCCACTTCTTTACGCATCGGGTTGGATTCCGCCAGGGTGTCCAGCGCCGACGTCACGACGAAGCCGTCGATGCCTTTCACCAGCCATACGCCCGCCAGCAGGAAGCACACCGCCATGATCAGCGTCGCGATCTGCGCCGCAGCGCGTGAACGCAGGTGGATCTCGCCGGTGGTGCGCATTTGCAGGTAGGTCGCCCCCTGGGTAACCAGCATGGTCAGGCTGACCACGCCCGCCAACAGACCGAACGGATTCAGCAGTTGGAAGAAGTTGCCAGTATAGAACAGGCGCATGTACTCGTCCATGTGGAACGGCACGCCCTGCAGCAGGTTGCCGAACGCCACGCCGAATACCACGGCAGGCACGAAGGAGCCGATGAAGATGCCCCAGTCCCACATGTTGCGCCAGCGGCTGCTCTCCAGCTTGGAGCGGTAGTCGAAACCGACCGGGCGGAAGAACAAGGCGGCCAGCACCAGGATCATGGCAACGTAGAAGCCGGAGAAGGCCGCTGCGTAGACCATCGGCCAGGCGGCGAACAGCGCGCCGCCGGCGGTGATCAGCCACACCTGGTTACCGTCCCAGTGCGGGGCGATGGAGTTGATCATCACCCGGCGCTCGGTATCGGTTTTCCCGATGATGCGCACCAGAATGCCGACGCCCATGTCGAAACCGTCGGTGACGGCGAAGCCGATCAGCAGTACGCCAACCAGGACCCACCAAATAAATCGCAGTACTTCATAGTCAAACATACGTGGACTCCTGTTTAGCGCGCTTCCTGCACGGCGGCAGTCGGTTGTTCAAAGTGATAGCGGCCGGTTTTCAGGCTGCTTGGACCCAGACGTGCAAACTTGAACATCAGGTACAATTCAGCCACCAGGAACAGGGTGTACAAGCCGCAGATCAGCCCCATCGAGAACAGAATGTCGCCCGCGGTCAGCGAAGAGTTGGCGACCGCCGTCGGCAGCACCTCACCAATCGCCCACGGTTGACGGCCGTATTCCGCCACGAACCAACCGGACTCGATCGCGATCCAAGGCAGCGGCAAACCGTACAGCGCCGCGCGGTGCAGCCATTTTTTCTGGCCGATGCGGCCGCGGATCACGTTCCAGAACGACAGGCCGATGATCAGCAGCATGATCACGCCACAGGCCACCATGATGCGGAAGGCGAAGTACAGCGGCGCCACGCGCGGAATGGAGTCCTTGGTCGCCAGCTGGATCTGCGCTTCCGTCGCGTCGGTGACGTTCGGGGTATAGCGCTTCAGCAGCATGCCGTAGCCCAGGTCTTGCTTGGTTTTGTTGAATTCGGCGCGCACCGCAGGATCGGTGTTGCCGCCGCGCAGCTCTTCCAGCAGCTGGTAGGCTTTCATCCCGTTGCGGATACGCACTTCATGCTGCGCCATCAGATCTTTCAGGCCGGTGACCTGAGTGTCCGTGGAGCGGGTGGCGATCAGGCCAAGCGCATACGGGATCTGAATAGAGAAGGAGTTTTCCATCTTGTCCTGATCGGGAATGCCGAACAGGGTGAAGGACGCCGGCGCCGGCTGGGTGTCCCATTCCGCTTCGATAGCGGCCAGTTTGGTTTTCTGCACGTCGCCCATTTCGTAGCCGGATTCATCACCCAGAACGATAACGGACAGAATGGCAGCCATACCGAAGCTGGCAGCGATGGCGAAGGAGCGCTTGGCGAAGGCGATGTCGCGGCCTTTCAGCAGGTAGTAGGAGCTGATGCCCAGAACGAACATCGCGCCACAGGTGTAGCCGGAAGCCACGGTGTGAACGAATTTCACCTGCGCAACCGGGTTAAGCACCAGTTCGGAGAAGCTGACCATCTCCATGCGCATGGTTTCGAAGTTGAAATCCGAAGCGATCGGGTTCTGCATCCAGCCGTTGGCGACCAGGATCCACAGCGCGGACAGGTTGGAGCCGAGGGCCACGAACCAGGTTACCGCCATGTGCTGCACCTTGCTCAGACGATCCCAGCCGAAGAAGAACAGGCCGACCAGCGTCGATTCAAGGAAGAACGCCATCAGACCTTCGATAGCCAGAGGGGCCCCGAAGATATCGCCGACGTAGTGAGAGAAATACGACCAGTTAGTCCCGAACTGGAACTCCATGGTCAAACCGGTGGCCACACCCAGAGCAAAGTTAATCGCAAATAACTTTCCCCAGAATTTGGTCATGTCTTTATAGATTTGTTTGCCAGACAGGACATATACCGTTTCCATAATTGCCAGCAAGAACGCCATACCGAGCGTTAATGGGACAAATAAGAAATGGTACATCGCCGTTAAAGCAAACTGTAAGCGCGACAGTTCGACAATATCAAACATCTTGACTCCTTGCTCCTCGCAGGAAGACTCCGACACGCGGTTATCGGCACGCCTCTTTCAAAGCCGCCAGTAACGCCCCGCAGTGAATGCCCTTAAACACAACAAATTTGATCCAGCTTCTCCGCTTTCAACCGCACACTCGGCCAATAGCCCCTCGGGCCGCCGACAAGCACGCCACTGAAAACCGACAACGGGTAACAAATGCAACAAGATCAACCATCCATAATCACAACATGGATGATACTCGCCCAATCCCACACAATAAATAGGTTTTTACGTGACGTGGGTTAGACTTTTGGTTACAGGTCAAATCTTAGCCGAAAGAGGTACTTCGGGCTAATTTGATCTGAGACAATTTAAGCCTATCCGCATCTTATTTCCATATTCATCAGCACATTTCGCATAATTTTCTTAGGGTCATGTTGCGCAATGGTTTAATTGTTTTTTAATGATATTTTTGTGTTAAATAAATGTAATTTAAAAGAGCCGCCATTGTATTATTACGCGCTTATTATGCGACATAATTAACCTTTTATTTCCAATAAGCCGTGACAGTGATAGCAGTCACAAAACAACAAATCTCTCTCCAATATTAGTCTATTTCTCGCGATGGGATCGTAAAGGTTGCGATTTTGTAGCAAAATGACCACTTATGTTAAAATTGCATTGAGTGACAATAACTTATGAAAAAAATCATCTTTGCCTCTGTCTTGGGACTCTCAGGAAACGCCATGGCCGCCGAAACGGTAAATATCACCCTGCTGGGCACCTCCGATCTGCACGGCACCTTCGTGCCCTGGGACTACGCCAGCGACACGGAAAATCTGGCGGGCAGCCTGAGCCAGATAGCCACCCAGGTCAAAAAAGTGCGGGCCGAGCAGCCCAACCTGATCCTGGTGGACGCCGGCGATACCATTCAGGGCAACTTCGTCGAAACCTTCAAGCATGAGGCCGTCAGCCCGATGATGCTGGGCCTCAACGCGCTCAATTACGATGTCTGGGTGATGGGCAACCACGAGTTCGACTTCGGCCTGCCGGTGCTGGCCACCCCGCTCAAGCAGTTCAAGGGCGCGGCGCTGGCGGGTAATATCGTCTGGGACAACGGCAAGCCCTATCTGCCCGCCTACACCATCATCGAGCGCCAGGGCGTGAAGATCGGCATTATCGGCATGGACACGCCGATGACCGCGGAATTCGCCAAGGGCACCGATCGCATCAAAGGGCTAAACTTCACCGATCCGGTGCAGGCGGTGAAACAGGTCATCAGGCAAATCGATGGCCAGGTCGACGCCATCGTGCTGGTGGCGCATATGGGCATCGACAACGAGAACCAGCGCCCCGGCACCGGCGTGGCCGACATCGCCAACGCCAACCCGGAGCTGGCGGCGATCGTCGCCGGTCATATGCATGTGAAGATCGACAAAGCGGTGGTTAACGGCGTCATCATCACCGAGCCGGATAAATACGGCCGCGCGCTGTCGCGCATCGATCTGCAGTTTGAACGCCGCGACGGTAAGTTCACGCTGATCGACAAAAACAGCTACACCTACTCCATCAAGGGGATGACGCCGGACAGCGCCATGCAAGCGCTCTACCAGCCGTACCATGACATTCTGCGCGCCAACGCCAACCGGGTTGTGGCGAAGCTGAGCGGCAGCGACCTGGTGCCCGCCGACGAATTCCGCGGCATTCCCCAGGTACACGTGCAGGATACCGGCATCAGCGCGCTGTTCCAGCAGGCCGCCCGCCACTATGCGCCGCTGGCGCAGGTGATCGCCCTACAGATCGACAACGATCGCGCCAAGCTGGACGTCGGCGACATCAAGGCCAAGGACATCGCCTTTAACTACCAATACGCCGGCGGCGAGATCACCGTGTATCAGCTCAACGGCAAAGCGCTTAAACGCTACATGGAGTGGTCCGCCGACTATTTCAATCAGCTGCAGCCGGGCGATGTCACCTACAGCTTTAACCCGGCGCGGCGATCGTCCAAATATTCCACCAATGATTTCTTCGACGGCGTCACTTACACCATCGACCTGCGCCAACCTGCCGGCTCGCGCATCGTCGACCTGCGCCTGGCGGACGGCACGCCGGTCACCGACGATATGCCGATCCGCCTGGGCATGAACAGTTACCGTATGGGCCACCTGACGCAAAAGGGTGGTGCGCTGGAGGGGCAATCCTTCCCGATGCTGTTCGACAGCAAAGCGCAATACGGTGAAGAAGAAGGCACTATTCGCCACCTGACTCTGCGCTACCTGACGGAGGTGAAACACGGCCACTATCAGGGCGTGCCGCCGCAGCGCTGGAAGCTGATCGGCATGGAGGGGTACGAACCGCAGCGGGCGATCGTCAAACGGCTGCTCAATGAAGGCGTTATCCAGGTACCGACCACCGACGACGGCCGCTACACCAACGTCGCGTCGATCAACGTCAAAGACGCGCTGTTCAGCAACGCCGATGATTACCGCGCCACCCTCACCTCGCTGGAGCAACAGCGCCAAGCCGCTACGGATCCGGTGCAACAGCGCCGCCTGCAGGATCGGATCGCCTTGATCAAGGCGATCAACGACTTCTGATCTGCGCCAATAAAAAAGGCCACCCAATGGGTGGCCAAACATGTCGAGATATTGTTATTTCGTACTAAATTCTTAGCGCTTCAGCACCGCTTTTACCGCGTCGCCGATGTCCGCCAGGCTGCGAACGGTTTTCACGCCCGCGGCTTCCAGCGCAGCAAACTTCTCGTCCGCCGTGCCTTTGCCGCCTGCGATGATGGCGCCCGCGTGGCCCATACGCTTGCCTTTCGGCGCGGTCACGCCGGCGATGTAGCCGACAACCGGTTTGGTGACGTGTTCTTTGATGTAAGCTGCCGCTTCTTCTTCAGCGCTGCCGCCGATCTCACCGATCATCACGATCGCTTCGGTCTGCGGATCCTGCTGGAACATCTTCAGGATATCGATGAAGTTGGAGCCCGGAATCGGGTCGCCGCCGATGCCCACACAGGTGGACTGGCCCAGACCGGCATCGGTGGTTTGTTTCACCGCTTCATAGGTCAGGGTACCGGAGCGGGAAACGATGCCCACTTTGCCCGGCAGGTGGATGTGGCCAGGCATGATGCCGATTTTGCACTCGCCTGGGGTGATCACGCCAGGGCAGTTCGGCCCGATCATGCGCACGCCGGCTTCGTCCAGCTTCACTTTCACGGTCAGCATGTCCAGGGTCGGGATGCCTTCGGTGATGGTGATGATCAGTTTGATGCCGGCATCGATCGCTTCCAGGATGGAGTCTTTGCAGAACGGCGCTGGAACGTAGATGACCGAGGCCGTCGCGCCGGTCGCTTCAACCGCTTCGCGCACGGTGTTGAACACCGGCAGGCCCAGGTGCTGAGTGCCGCCTTTGCCCGGGGTTACGCCGCCAACCATTTTGGTGCCGTAAGCGATAGCTTGTTCGGAGTGGAAAGTCCCCTGGCTACCGGTGAAGCCCTGGCAAATTACTTTGGTGTTCTTATCGATTAAAATGGACATTATTTACCCTCCACTGCTGCAACAACTTGCTGAGCCGCATCAGTCAGGCTGGTCGCAGCAATGATATTCAGGCCGCTGTCCGCCAGTTTCTTGGCGCCCAGTTCGGCGTTGTTCCCTTCCAAGCGCACCACCACCGGGACGTTAACGCCCACTTCGGCCACTGCGCCGATGATGCCGTCGGCGATCAGATCGCAACGTACGATACCACCGAAGATGTTAACCAGAACCGCTTTCACCTTGTCGTCGGACAGGATGATTTTGAACGCTTCGGTCACGCGCTCTTTAGTCGCGCCGCCGCCAACGTCCAGGAAGTTGGCCGGTTCGCCGCCGTGCAGTTTAACGATGTCCATGGTGCCCATCGCCAGACCGGCGCCGTTAACCATGCAGCCGATGTTGCCGTCGAGGGCAACGTAGTTCAGCTCCCACTGAGCCGCACGGGATTCGCGCTCGTCTTCCTGGGAAGGGTCACGCATTTCACGCAGTTCCGGCTGGCGGAACAGGGCGTTGCCGTCGGCGCCCAGTTTGCCGTCCAGGCACACCAGATCGCCCTGCTTGGTGATCACCAGCGGGTTGATCTCAACCATCGCCAGGTCGCGCTCCAGGAACAGCGTCGCCAGACCCATGAAGATCTTGGCGAACTGGCTGACTTGCTTACCGGTCAGGCCCAGTTTGAAGGCCAGCTCACGGCCCTGATAAGGCTGTGGACCCGCCAGCGGATCGATGGTCATTTTGTGGATCAGTTCAGGGGTTTCTTCCGCCACCTTCTCGATTTCCACGCCGCCTTCGGTAGACGCCATGAACACCACGCGACGGGTAGAACGATCCACTACCGCGCCCAGGTACAGCTCTTTATCGATGTCGGTCGCCGCTTCTACCAGGATCTGGTGAACCGGCTGGCCCAGCGCGTCAGTCTGGTAAGTCACCAGACGCTTGCCCAACCAGGCTTCCGCGAAAGCACGGATATCTTCTTTGCTGTTGACGACTTTAACGCCCCCCGCTTTACCGCGGCCGCCAGCATGAACCTGACATTTCACCACCCACGGGCCGGAGCCGATTTTGGATGCGGCTTCTTCTGCTTCACGCGGAGTGGTACAGGCGTAACCGGTTGGTGCCGGCATGCCATACCGAGCAAACAGCTGTTTTGCCTGATATTCGTGTAAATTCATGATGTTCTATCCATTCAGTTCTGAAGGTTTTTAGCCGGACCATTATTACGCGGTAAACCGCATGGTTTTCCGGCCACATAGCACAGAGTGCGGGCGCGGCATGCCGCGCCCGGCAAAGGTTACTAGACGTCCAGCAGCAGACGAGCCGGATCTTCCAGCATCTCTTTGACCGTCACCAGATAACCGACGGATTCTTTACCGTCGATCAGGCGGTGGTCATAAGACAGCGCCAGATACATCATCGGCTGGATCACCACCTGACCATTGACCGCCATTGGGCGATCTTTGATGGCGTGCATGCCCAGGATGGCGCTCTGCGGCGGGTTGATGATCGGGGTGGACATCAGGGAACCGAATACGCCGCCGTTGGTAATGGTGAAGTTACCGCCGGTCAGCTCTTCCACGGTCAGTTTGCCGTCGCGGCCCTTAACGGCCAGCTCTTTGATTTTCTTCTCGATGTCAGCCATGCTCATGGCGTCTACATCGCGCAGTACCGGCGTCACCAGGCCGCGCGGGGTAGAAACCGCGATGCTGATGTCGAAGTAGTTGTGGTAAACCACGTCGGAACCGTCGATCGACGCGTTCACTTCCGGGAAGCGCTTCAGCGCTTCAACCACGGCCTTGATGTAGAAGGACATGAAGCCCAGACGCACGCCGTGGCGCTTCTCGAAGGCTTCGCCGTACTGCTTGCGCAGGTCCATGATCGGCTGCATGTTGATTTCGTTGAAGGTGGTCAGCATCGCGGTGCTGTTCTTCGCTTCCAGCAGACGCTCGGCGACGCGTTTGCGCAGGCGAGTCATCGGCACGCGTTTTTCGCTGCGGCCGGCCAGAGCAGGCTGCGGTGCGGCTTCAGCGGCGGCGGCCGGTTTGGCAGCGGCGCCGCCTTTGGCCAGGTGCGCTTCCACGTCTTCACGCGTGATGCGGCCACCCACGCCGGTGCCCTTGATGGCGCCGGCATCGAGATCGTGTTCGGCGATCAGGCGACGAATCGCCGGGCTGAGCGCGTCATTGCTTTCTTCTTCCAGGCTCGCGGTAGCGCGCTGGGCAGGCGTGGCTTCTTTCTCTTGGCTCTTCTCGGCGGTCGGCTTGCCGGAGCTGTCGCCCGGACGGATGCGGCCGAGCAGCTGGCGAGACAGCACGGTCGCGCCCTCTTCTTCCACGATAGCATCGAGAATGCCCGCTTCACTGGCCGGCACTTCCAACACGACTTTGTCGGTTTCGATTTCAACCAGGACTTCATCACGCTGCACGCTGTCGCCCGGTTTTTTGTGCCAGGTGGCTACGGTCGCATCGGCAACCGATTCAGGAAGGTCAGGAACCAGAATATCTACGCTACTCATTTAGCTTTCCCTTAAGTTTTTTATCATCTGCTTGCCGGCCCCTCGGCCGGCAAGCGAGCGAACATTAGTCAATATTCAGCGCGTCGTTCACCAGAGCCTGCTGCTGCTTCTGGTGTACGGACATATAGCCCACCGCCGGAGAAGCGGAGGCCGGACGTCCTGCGTAACGTAAAGAAGCCCCGAACGGTACCACTTCACGGAAGTTGTGTTGGCTGCAGTACCAGGCGCCCTGGTTCAGCGGCTCTTCCTGACACCAGACGAAATCATGCACGTGCGAGTATTGTTCCAGCACGGCCTGCACGGCCTGATGCGGGAACGGATACAGCTGCTCGATACGCACGATGGCCACGTCTTTCTGCTCGTTCTTGCGACGCTGTTCCAGCAGGTCGTAGTAGACCTTACCGGAGCACAGCACGACGCGCTTGACCGCTTTCGGATCCAAGTCGTCGATCTCGCCGATCGCCGGCAGGAAGGTGCCGTTGGCCAGTTCGTCCAGCGAAGAAATCGCCAGCGGGTGACGCAGCAGCGACTTCGGCGACATCACCACCAGCGGACGGCGCATACCGCGCAGCGCCTGACGACGCAGCATATGGTAAACCTGCGCCGGCGTGGACGGGACGCACACCTGCATGTTCTGCTCTGCGCACAGCTGCAGATAGCGTTCCAGACGCGCGGAAGAGTGCTCTGGGCCCTGGCCTTCATAGCCGTGCGGCAGCAGCATCACCAGGCCGCACATACGGCCCCATTTTTGCTCGCCGGAGCTGATGAACTGGTCGATAACGACCTGCGCGCCGTTGGCGAAGTCGCCGAACTGCGCTTCCCAGATGGTCAGCGTGCGCGGTTCCGCCGTCGCGTAGCCGTATTCGAACGCCAGCACCGCTTCTTCGGACAGCACGGAGTCCCAGACCTTGAATTCGCCCTGGCCGCTGTGGATGTTCGCCAGCGGAACGTAGACGGAACCGTTTTTCTGGTTGTGCACCACCGCGTGGCGGTGGAAGAAGGTACCGCGGCCGGCGTCTTCGCCGGAGATGCGGATTGGAATGCCTTCATCCGCCATGGTGGCGTAGGCCAGCGTTTCGGCGGCGCCCCAGTCGAACGGCTTGTTGCCCGCCGCCATCTCGGCGCGGTCCGCGTAGATTTTCGCCACGCGCGACTGCATTTCGATCGCTTCCGGCACGGTGCTGATGCGGCGGCCCAGCTCCTGCAGGCGCTTCATCTCAACCTTGCTCGGGTACTCTTCGTCCCACTCGTGGTTCAGGTACGGAGACCAGGTGAAAGAGTGCAGGTTCATCGGACGCCACTCTTCAACCACGCAATCGCCGCGGTCGAGCGCGTCGCGGTACAGGTTGACCATTTCCGTGGCATCTTCCAGGCTGGCCACTTTCTGCTCGGTCAGAACGTCAGCGTAGATTTTGCGCGGCGTAGGGTGTTTCTTGATCTTCTGATACATCACCGGCTGGGTGGCGCTCGGCTCGTCGGCCTCGTTGTGCCCATGGCGACGGTAGCAGACCAGATCGATCATCACGTCACGCTTAAAGGTGTTACGGAAATCCAACGCCAGGCGGGTGACAAAGGCCACGGCCTCCGGATCGTCCGCGTTAACGTGGAAGATCGGCGACTGAACCATTTTGGCGATGTCGGTGCAGTATTCGGTAGAGCGCGCATCCAGCGGGTTGGAGGTGGTGAAACCAACCTGGTTGTTGATGACGATACGCACGGTGCCGCCCACTTCGTAGCCGCGAGCCTGAGACATGTTCAGGGTTTCCTGAACCACGCCCTGGCCGGTGATGGCGGCATCGCCGTGGATGGTGATCGGCAGCACCATGTTGCTGCGCGCTTCATCCAGACGATCGCGACGGGCGCGAACCGAGCCCATGACCACCGGGCTGACGATCTCCAGGTGCGACGGGTTGAACGCCAGCGCCAGGTGAACCATGCCGCCTTCGGTTTCCACGTCGGAGGAGAAGCCCTGGTGATATTTCACGTCACCGGTACCGAGGTGTTCTTTATGCTTGCCGGCGAATTCGTCGAACAGATCGGCCGGCTTTTTGCCCAGCACGTTGATCAGCACGTTCAGACGGCCGCGGTGAGCCATGCCCAATACCACTTCGCGCGTGCCGTTCTTACCGGCGTGGCGCACCATCTCTTTCAGCATCGGCACCAGCGCGTCGCCGCCTTCCAGCGAGAAGCGTTTAGCGCCCGGGAATTTGGCGCCCAGGTAACGTTCCAGGCCTTCCGCCGCGGTCAGCTCGTTCAGGAAACGGCGTTTTTCGTCGGCGGTAAAGCTGGCGCGCCCCACCACCGACTCGATGCGCTGTTGGATCCAGCGTTTCTCTTCGGTGTTGGTGATGTGCATGTACTCAGCGCCGATCGACCCGCAATAGGTCTGCTTCAGCGCGGCGTACAGATCGCCCAGCTTCATGGTTTCTTTGCCGATGGCGAAAGAGCCTACGTTGAAGGTTTCCTGGAAATCGGCTTCGGTCAGGTTGTGGTAAGCGGGATCAAGGTCAGGAACTTGCTCGCGCTGCCACAGGCCGAGCGGATCGAGGTTGGCATGCTGATGCCCGCGGAAGCGGAAGGCGTTGATCAGCTGCAGTACCTTGACCTGTTTGGCGTCGGTTTCCGGATCGGTGATGGTGGTGTTATAGCGCGCGGAGTCTTTCGCCAGGCGGCGGAAGTAATCGCGCGTTTGAGAGTGAAGCTGATCGGGTTTGACACCCGCGGTTGGTAGCTGTTGAAAAATGGAACGCCAGCTATCTTCAACGGAACCCGGATCGGTTAAGAAGTCTTCATAGAGCTGCTCTATGTAAGACTGGTTCGCGCCCGCCAGATAGGAGGAATCCAGCCAGGCCTTCATTGCGCCGTTCTGCATCATGATCCCTTAAGCTTTGAAGCTTTAGTTTTCGCCGTGGTTAACATAATTACCGTGATGAATACGGTTTGCCGTAAAACGGTTCACTCGACGTACTTGCGGCCATGACGGCCCGATACGTTCTGTTATGGACCTTGCGGTCCCTTACAAGGAACCTCTAAAAACCGGCGGAAGAACCAGGCTGCATAGCGCCGCAGCCGCGGGTCAGTTTTTAGAGGTTCCCTCCCCTATGGGATGTGCGCCGGAAAAGAGCCCGGCGCAGCATCTCATTCCGTTTATGCGCCGCGTTGCAGCAGCATGGACTTGATATGCCCGATCGCACGCGTCGGGTTCAAGCCTTTAGGACATACACTGACACAATTCATAATGCTATGGCAGCGGAAAACACTAAAAGCGTCGTCCAGATCATCTAAACGTTCTTGCGTTTCCGTGTCACGGCTGTCGATCAGGAAGCGATACGCCGCCAACAGACCGGCAGGCCCGATGAACTTGTCCGGGTTCCACCAGAACGATGGGCAAGAGGTCGAGCAGCAGGCGCACAGAATGCACTCGTACAGACCGTCCAGCTTGGCGCGCTGCTCCGGCGACTGCAGGTGCTCGCGCGCCGGCGGGTTCTTGCCGTCGTTCAGCAGGTATGGTTTGATCTTTTCATACTGGGTGTAGAACTGGCCCATATCCACCACCAGATCGCGCACCACCGGCAGGCCCGGCAGCGGACGGATCACGATCTTGCCGTTGCCTTTGCGCAGCGACGAAATCGGGGTGATGCACGCCAGGCCGTTTTTACCGTTCATGTTCAGGCCATCGGAACCGCACACGCCTTCGCGGCATGAGCGACGGAACGACAGGGTCGGATCTTTTTCTTTCAGCTGGATCAACGCATCCAGCAGCATCATGTCGCGACCTTCTTCCGCTTCCAGGGTGTAGTCCTGCATGTGCGGCGCGTCATCGACATCCGGGTTGTAGCGATAAATGGAAAATTCGAGTTTCATCTGTCGATCTCCGCAATTAGTAAGAACGCACTTTCGGCGGGAATGCCGGGCGCAGCTTCGGTTGCATGTTCACTTCACGACGCGTCATGCTTTCCGATTGCGGCAGATACAGCGAATGGCACAGCCAGTTGGCGTCATCGCGTTCCGGGTAGTCGAAGCGGCTGTGTGCGCCACGGCTCTCGGTACGGAAGTTGGCCGACACGGCGGTGGAATACGCGGTCTCCATCAGGTTATCCAACTCCAGGCACTCGATGCGCTGGGTGTTGAACTCGCTGGAGGTATCGTCCAGGCGTGCGTTCTTCAGACGTTCACGGATCACTTTCAGTTCTTCCAGGCCCTTGGCCATCGCATCGCCTTCGCGGAATACCGAGAAGTTGTGCTGCATGCAAGACTGCAGCGCTTTGCGAATTTCGACCGGGTCTTCGCCGGAGCGGGTGTTGTTCCAACGGTTCAGACGATCCAGCGAGGCTTCCACGTCGGAGTCGCTGGCGTCACGGCTCACGCCCTGCTCTTCCAGCGATTCCTGCAGGTGCATGCCGGCGGAACGGCCGAACACCACCAGGTCGAGCAGCGAGTTGCCGCCCAAGCGGTTGGCACCGTGCACCGATACGCAGGCGATTTCGCCCACGGCGAACAGCCCCGGGATCACCACGTCTTCGCCTTTCTCATTCACGGTCAGCGCCTGGCCGGTCACTTTGGTCGGAATGCCGCCCATCATATAGTGGCAGGTTGGGATAACCGGGATCGGCTCTTTCACCGGATCGACGTGCGCAAAGGTGCGGGACAGTTCCAGAATGCCCGGCAGACGGGATTCCAGCACGTCTTTACCCAGATGATCCAGCTTCAGCTTGGCGTGCGGGCCCCAAGGGCCGTCGCAGCCGCGGCCTTCGCGGATTTCGATCATGATCGAACGGGCAACCACGTCGCGGCCCGCCAGATCTTTGGCGTTCGGCGCATAACGCTCCATGAAGCGCTCGCCATGTTTGTTCAGCAGGTAACCGCCTTCGCCGCGGCAGCCTTCGGTCACCAGCACGCCCGCGCCGGCGATGCCGGTCGGGTGGAACTGCCACATTTCCATGTCCTGCACCGGCACGCCGGCGCGCAGCGCCATGCCGACACCGTCGCCGGTGTTGATGTGGGCGTTGGTGGTGGACTGATAAATACGGCCTGCGCCGCCGGTCGCCAGCACGGTGGCCTTGGCTTTGAAGTAAACCACTTCACCGGTTTCGATGCAGATAGCCGTGGTGCCGACCACCGCGCCGTCCTGGTTTTTCACCAGATCAAGCGCATACCACTCGGAGAAGATGGTGGTGTGGTTTTTCAGGTTCTGTTGGTACAGGGTGTGCAGCAGCGCGTGGCCGGTACGGTCGGCTGCGGCTGCGGTACGCGCCGCCTGCTCGCCGCCGAAGTTCAGCGACTGGCCGCCGAACGGGCGCTGGTAGATGCGGCCGTCGTCCAGACGAGAGAACGGCAGGCCCATGTGTTCCAGTTCCAGAATCGCTTCCGGGCCGGTTTTACACATATATTCGATGGCGTCCTGGTCACCGATATAGTCGGAACCTTTCACCGTGTCGTACATATGCCATTCCCAGTTGTCCTCGTGGCTGTTGCCCAGCGCGACGGTGATGCCGCCCTGTGCGGACACGGTATGGGAACGGGTCGGGAAAACTTTGGACAGCAGGGCACAGGTCGAGCCCGCTTGGGAAATTTGCAGCGCGGCACGCATGCCCGCACCGCCGGCGCCGATTACGACGGCATCAAACTCTCTGACTGGCAGTTTCATTTAAGCACCCCACACTACGATTGTTCCGTACAGTAAATAGACCAGCAACGCGACCACGACAGCCAGCTGCAACACCAGGCGAACCGCCAGCGGCTTGACGTAGTCCGTCAGCACCTGCCACAGCCCGATCCAGGCGTGCACCAGAATCGACAGCAAGGTCAGCAGAGTGAACACTTTCGTAATGGAAGTGGCGAAGAAACCGCGCCAGATGTCATAAGTCAGTTCCGGAGCCGTGACGAAGAAGCCCAGGATATACAGGACGTACAGGGTGATGATGATAGCGGAAGCGCGCAGCAGCAGCCAATCGTGCACGCCGTTGCGCCCTAATGCAGAAACGTTGTTTACCATACGAGGACTCCAGCCAGAACTGACAGCACGACGGTCAGACCGATCGCCACCTGGGCGGAACGGGTACCGGCGGCCAAACTCTCTTCGATGTAGCCAAAATCCATTAACAAGTGACGGATGCCACCGCAAATGTGATAGGCCAGCGCCGTGAGGATGCCCCAGAATATGAATTTGACGATGAAGCTATTCATGATGGCGGCCGCCTGCAGGAACCCCTCTTGGGAAGAGAGTGACAGGCCCAGCAGCCAGAGGAGGATACCCACGGCAACGAAGGTAATTACGCCAGAGACTCGGTGTAAGATAGACGCTATCGCAGTTACGGGGAACCGGATCGTTTGCAGATCCAAGTTGACAGGTCGTTGTTTTTTCACGTATTTGCCCACACAGCTCTTATTATTTTCCTTCCTCCGGGCCTGGGCGGGGATCAGACAGCGTTAAGAGCCTAAAACCCTTACACGTCACGCGCTCAAACATCAACATCCTCTGTGCTCAAACGGCGCGCATTTATAACGCTGGGTGCTCCTACTTCAGGGTAATCCGGAGACCTGGCGGCAGTATAGGAGGATCACATTCTGATTACAATTCTCATACAACCGCTTTGATAACATTTCCCCCGAACAGTGATTCAGATCACGGATTTCACAATTAGTGCAAAATTAATTATCTGATTTGACAAGAGATCAACATTTCCATTACATATAGGGGCACAAACGGTCCTATGATGCGCTATGGGTCAGCAGATACACTTCCCCCCGGGTTCGAGTTATGCAACAGTGTATTTGACGAACCTATCCCAATAGCCGTTGTTTCCCGCTCGATTTTGCCGGCGTCAAAAAGCAAATAAAGCAAATAAAAACAGATTATTGGGATAGGTTCACATCTCTTCGAACAGCTCATAGGTAAGATTAACAGACTATAACGAATTACTATGAATCGTTAACAACTGGTCACCTGTCTCGTTCGCCTGGTCAGCACTCTGTACCCTACCCGCGCACAGTTGCGCAGTCGCTCACAGAGTTAGCGTCCGCACCATTTTTTTGCGGGCAACCTGCAGAGATTTAAGGTATTTCAGTTGTTAGTGGTTTTTAAAATAAGGCGCTAAGGAGACAGTAAATGACTGATAAGAAAGCGACGCTAACCATTAACGACAGCGAAGCTCCGATCGAACTGGGCGTATTGACACCGACACTGGGCCCTGATGTCCTCGATGTCCGCGCTCTGGGTTCCAAAGGTTATTTCACATTTGATCCCGGCTTTACCTCCACCGCTTCTTGCGAATCCAAGATTACCTTCATCGACGGCGACAAAGGCGTGCTGCTGCACCGCGGCTTCCCTATCGAGCAGCTGGCGAAAGAATCTTCCTACCTGGAAGTGTGCTACATCCTGCTGTACGGCGAGACCCCAACGCCGGAAGAGTTCGAGACCTTCAAGACCACCGTCACCCGCCACACCATGATCCACGACCAGATCACCCATCTGTTCCGTGGTTTCCGTCGCGACTCGCACCCGATGGCGGTGCTGTGCGGCGTGACCGGCGCGCTGGCGGCGTTCTACCACGATGCGCTGGACGTCAACAACGAGCGTCACCGTGAAATCACCGCGTTCCGTCTGCTGTCCAAAATGCCGACCGTGGCCGCGATGTGCTACAAATATTCCCTGGGCCAGCCGTTCGTTTACCCGCGCAACGATCTGTCCTATGCGGGCAACTTCCTGCACATGATGTTCGCCACCCCGTGCGAAGAGTACGTGGTGAACCCGGTGCTGGAACGCGCCATGGACCGCATTCTGATCCTGCACGCCGACCATGAGCAGAACGCCTCTACCTCTACCGTGCGCACCGCCGGCTCTTCCGGCGCCAACCCGTTCGCCTGCATCGCGGCCGGTATCGCCTCCCTGTGGGGACCGGCGCACGGCGGCGCCAACGAAGCGGCGCTGAAAATGCTGGAAGAGATCAAGACTGTCGAGCACATTCCGGAATTCATCAAGCGCGCCAAGGACAAGAACGACTCCTTCCGCCTGATGGGCTTCGGCCACCGCGTGTACAAGAACTACGATCCGCGCGCTACCGTGATGCGCGAAACCTGTCACGAAGTGCTGAAAGAGCTGAACAAGAAGGACGACAACCTGCTTCAGGTCGCGATGGAGCTGGAGCACATCGCGCTGAACGACCCGTACTTCATCGAGAAGAAACTGTACCCGAACGTCGACTTCTACTCCGGCATCATCCTGAAGGCGATGGGCATTCCTTCTTCCATGTTCACCGTGATCTTCGCCATCGCGCGCACCATCGGCTGGATCGCCCACTGGAACGAAATGCACGACGAAGGCATCAAAATTGCCCGTCCGCGTCAGCTGTACACCGGCTATGCCGAACGCGATTTCAAATCCCAGCTGAAAAACAAGTAAGCCGCTTTCCCGGCTGAAACCGCACAGCGCCGCCCCTTCGGGCGGCGTTTTTTTTGGTTATTTCTGGCAGCCCGGGCACCAATAAAACGGCCGCGACGACAGTTCGGTACGCACGATCATCCCACCGCAGCGTTCGCAGGGCTCGCCGCTGCGATGAAACACCTTGAAGCGAAACAGCGCGCCGTGATGCCGGTTGTCATCCGCCTGCCCGCGCGTCTGGTAGGAAAGGCGCGGCACCGCCAGCAATGCCTCCGCCAGGTGGCGCAGCGCCTCTGGCGTCAGATCCTGCGGTTTGTGCGGCGGCGCCAGTTCGGCCTGCCACAGGATTTCGGCGCGCAGATAATTGCCCAATCCGGCAAGAAACGCCTGGTCGAGCAGCATGCCCCCCAGCTGCCTGCGTCGAAAACGCGGCGTCAGCAACCGCTCCGCCACATCGTCTACCGTCAGCGACATGTCCAACACGTCAGGGCCGATGCGTTGCAAAAACGGGTGTTGTTCTATTTCCTCGCGCGGCCCGACGGTAATGTCGGAAGCGCTGTAGAGCAATATCGCGCTGCGGGCGGTTTCCAGCCGCACCCGCAGATCGCGCTTGGTCTCCGGCGTCTCCCCGGCCGCCGCCACTTTCCACACGCCGTACAGCTGGTTATGGCTGTACATCGTCAGCCCATTGGAGAAATGGGTCAGCAGCGCCTTGCCGCGCGGCTCGATGGCGACGATGCGCTCGCCGAGCAGACGCTGGCGATAGTGTTTCAGCTGGGGAAAAGCGAAATCGACGGCGGTCAGCGGCTGATCGATCACCGCCGCCGCCAGTTTGTCCGCCGCCCGGCGAATCTCCGGTCCTTCCGGCATAGACCACTCCTTGCGTAGACCCGGCGCAGCCCGATGCGCCGGGGATGACATGATTAATGCGTCGCGCCGCCCACCACTTTCAGATCGTGCTCCACCTGCAAAGCGATGGAAACGGCCAGCTCCAATGCAAACAGCACCGTCGAGGCCGCCATGCTCGGCGCACCGGGGTGCGCCGCCGCCTGTTCCGGCAGGTACGGGATATGGATAAACCCGCCCTTGACCTCGCGCTGGCCGCTCAAACGGTGCAGCAGCCCATACATGACATGGTTGCACACGTAGGTGCCGGCGGTCTGCGAAACGGAGGCCGGAATGCCGGCCTCGCGCATCGAACTGACCATCGCTTTAATCGGCAAGGTGCTGAAATAGGCCGCCGGACCGCCGGCGACGATCGGCTCGTCCACCGGTTGCTGCTCCTGATTGTCGGGGATACGCGCGTCGTCGACGTTGATCGCCACCCGTTCAATCGTGATGTCGGTGCGGCCGCCGGCCTGGCCGATAGCCAGCACCATCACCGGCTGCACCTCGTCGATCGCCGCATTGAGCGCGTCCAGCGCCGCGCCGAACACGCACGGCAGCTGGCGCGCCACGATGCGCGCACCGACCAGCTCCATATCATTGAGCTGCTTCACCACTTCCCAGGAGGGGTTGAGGCGCTCGCCGCCAAACGGCTCAAAGCCGGTAATCAATACTTTTTGCATCCTTACTCCTACAGGAACATCAGGAAATACAGCAGGAACACGTTAACCAACAGCAGCAGCACGCCGGTCGGCACCTGCGCCTTGATCACCGCATTCTTGTCCGGCAGCTCCAGCAGCGCCGCCGGCACAATGTTGAAGTTCGCCGCCATGGGCGTCATCAGGGTGCCGCAATAGCCGGAGAACATGCCGATCGCCGCCATCACCGCCGGGTTGCCGCCGTGCTGCAACACCAGGATCGGAATGCCGATGCCGGCGGTAACGATCGGGAAAGCGGCGAAGGCGTTGCCCATCACCATGGTCAGCACCGCCATACCGATAGCGTAGACTGCCACGGCGATAAAGCGGTTATCGACCGCCAGATACTCCTGGGTCAAATGCGAGATCGCGGTGCCGACGCCGGCGACGGTAAACAGCAGCCCCAGCGTGGCGAGGATCTGCGGCAGAATGAACGCCCAGCCGATCGAATCCAGCAGGCGCCGCGCTTCCTGTATCGGCTGCAGGGCCTTCTCGTGGGTCATTTTCACCGCGATCGCCAGGCCAATCAGGCAGCCGACGGTCATCGAGAACAGGGTGATCAGCGTCGCATGGTTGCCGCTGCCGAACACCGCGGTTTGCAACGCCGGCACGTTGTTGAACAGCAGCACGCCGATCACCGTCACCACCGGGATCGCCAGAGCGGGGATAAACAGCTTATTGCCCAGGCGCTTGGCGCTGGCCTCGCGCTCCTGCGGCGTTCGCTGGTGATAGCTGCCGAGGCGCACGCCGCCGAAGCCGGCAATCAGGGCCATCACCACCACCACCCCGCCAACGATGATGTGCAGCATGCGTTTCTCGTTGCTGCCTTCGCCCAGCACGTCGCCCAGCAGGCGGTAAGTCCAGTCGCCGACCAGGAACACCAGGCCGTACAGCCCCCAAAACAGCCCGGTGGTGATGCGGCGCGGGTTGGCGCGATCGCGGAAGGACATCACCGCCACAATCAGCAGCACCGCGCCGGCCAGCCAGTAGAGATATTGTTGCTGGAAGTTCATCGTGCCTCCCCCTTCGCCTGCAGCGCCGCCTGATTCAGCTGCGCCAGCTCGGCGCTCAGCTGCTTATCCATCCGATACAGCCGGAACGCGTGGATCAGGAAAGCGAAAATCGCGGTCGGAATGCCCCACAGCGCGATATGCAACGGCTCGGTCTGAATACCGCCGGACTCCAGCATAAAGTTGTGCATGAAGATGATCGCGCCGAAGGCGACGAAGATATCTTCGCCGAAGAACAGCCCGACGTTGTCGGTCGCGGCCGACATGGCGCGCAGACGGTGGCGGGTGCGCTCCGGCAGCTCGCCGTAGCGGTTTTCCGTCGCCCCTTCCGCCATCGGCGCCAACAGCGGCCGCACCATTTGCGGATGCCCGCCCAGGCTGGTCAGCCCCATCGCTGCAGTAATCTCGCGCACGAACAGGTATACGATCAGCAAACGGCCGGCGGTGGCGCTTTTGATCTTGGCGATCCACGCCTGCGCACGCTCTTTCAGCCCGTGGCGCTCCAGCAGGCCGATCACCGCCAGCGGCAGCAGCAGGATCAGCGGCAGGTTACGGGTGTTGAGAAAGCCCTCGCCGAGCTTTTCCAGAATGACGTCCAGCGGCATCAGCGCCGCCAAACCGGTGATGATGCCGGCGGCGATCACCACCAGCACCGGGTTGAAACGCAATACAAACCCGACCACGATGGCGGCGATGCCAATCAGTGGCCAGAGATTCACGGCCTGTTCCATAGTCTTCCCTCGATATTTTCTAATAGTTTTTTGCTTGTGATGTTGTGTCTTGCTTTATTGCTTTACTGCTCCGCGCTGACGCGGATGCCCTGCTGAACAAAACTGTCCCGCAGCTTGCGCGCATACGCCAGCGCATGCTCGCCGTCCCCATGCAGGCAGACGGTTTCCGCCTGAACGGCGGTCCAGACGCCATCCACGCTGCGCACCCGGTGATGGCGCACCATCTCCAGGGTTTGCGCCAGCGCCTGTTCGTCATCGTCGATCAACGCCCCCGGCAAACCGCGCGGCACCAGCGTGCCGTCGGCCTGATAGCCGCGATCGGCGAATACCTCCTGCCGGGTGGTCAGACCGAGTTGTTCCCCGGCGCGGATCAGCTCGCTGCCGGCCAGCCCCACCAGCCGCAGCGCCGGATCGACCGCCTGCACCGCCCGGGCGATCGCTTCCGCCAGCGCCGGCTCAACCGCCGCCTGGTTGTACAGCATGCCGTGCGGCTTAACGTGCACCATCACCCCACCCTCGGCGCGGGCGATGGCCGCCAGCGCCCCGAGCTGATATACCACCTGCGCGTACACCGTTTCCGGCGGCAGCTGCATGCGGGTGCGGCCGAAGTTCTCCCGATCGGGAAAACTCGGGTGAGCGCCGATCGCCACGCCGTACTGCAATGCCCAGCGCACCGACTGACGCATGGTCTGCGCATCGCCGGCGTGGAAGCCGCAGGCGATGTTGGCCGAACTCACCAATTGCAACAGCGCCTGGTCGTTGGCGCAGCCTTCGCCGAGATCGGCGTTCAAATCAACGATCATGTAACCCCCAGGCAATCTGTCGAAGGAAGAGATCCTGCTCAGCCTTGGCGCGCTGCGCCTCCGTCAGAGAGCAGAGAACGAAGTGGATCGGTTCGCCGAGACGGATCTGCGCCAAGTGGTAGAGATCGGCCTCGATCACGCAGGCGATACGCGGGTAACCGCCGGTGGTTTGCGCATCGGCCATCAGCACGATCGGCTGGCCGTTGTGCGGCACCTGCACCACGCCGGGCAGCAGGCCGTGCGAAAGCATCTCGCGGTCGGTGGTGCGCTCCAGCGGCGTGCCGCCGTGCAGGCGGTAGCCCATGCGGTTGCTCTGCGGGCTGAGCTGCCAGGCGGTGCGCCAGAACGTGTCCTGCGCCTCTTCGCTGAATTCAGCGTACTCCGGCCCCGGCAGCGCGCGGATGCGGTTGGTGAACAGCAGCTGTTTCACGCCGCAGCGGTGTTGCGGCAGCGCGGTGGATTTGCCCAGCGGCAGCCGATCGCCGTCCTTCAGGTTACGGCCTTCGTGGCCGCCAAAGGCGGCTTTCATGTCGGTGCTGCACGAGCCCAGCATTTCCGGCACGGCGATGCCGCCCGAGATCGCCAGGTAGCTGCGCATGCCGCGTTTCGGCGTGCCCAGCGCCAGCCGCTGCCCCTTTTTCACCGGGTAGCGCCAGCCGGTCCACAGCGGCTTGCCGTCCAGCTGCGCGTCGCAGCCGGCGCCGGTCAGGGCGATCCAGCCAGGGCGGGTAAACTCGGCGCTGAACTGGCCGAGGGTGATCTCCAGCCCGGCGGCCTCCGGCGCATTGCCCACCAGCAGGTTGGCGATCTTCAACGCCGGTTGATCCAGCGCCCCGCCGGTGCTGATGCCCAGGCGGCGGAATCCCTCGCGGCCCAAATCCTGCACCGTGGTATAGATGCCGGCACGCAGAATAATCAGCATACGCCCTCCTTCTGCGGCACGAAGCGCACGTTATCGCCCGGGCGCAGCAGCGTCGGCGGCATTTCATGCGGATTGAACAGCGCCAGCGGCGTGCGGCCAATCAGCTGCCAGCCGCCGGGCGTCACCAGCGGATAGATGCCGGTCTGGCCGCCGCCGATGCCGACGGAGCCGGCCGCCACCGCCAGACGCGGCTCAGCGCGGCGCGGCGTCGCCAGTTGTTCCGGCATACCGCCCAAATAGGAGAAACCCGGCTGAAAGCCGAGGAAATAGACCACGTAGGCCGCCGCCGCGTGGCATTCCACCACCTGCCGCGGCGTCATGCCGGTATGGCGCGCCACTTCATCCAGATCGGGGCCTTGCTCCCCGCCGTAGACCACCGGAATATCCACCTGGCGCGATTCCGGCGTCAGGCTCTCTTTGCTTTCCCAACCTTGCTGCAGCAGCGCGAGCATCGCTTCAGCGTCGGCCTGCGGCGTATGCAGCAACAGCGTCAGGTTATTCATCCCCGGCACCACTTCCCGCACGTCGGGGTGGTGATTCAGCTTTTCCGCCAGCGCCCAGATGCGCTGCTGGCTCGGTAAGGTCACCGGCGGCGACAGTTCAAGCACTACCGCTCTCTCACCCAACAGGTAATAACGTGCTTGTTGCACCCTTATTCTCCTTATTATTATCGCGATGAAAAACACACCAGTTATGCGTGACGCGGCCCCGGCTGTCAATAGAACGCAACCATAAGGAAAATAAGGAAATAGCGCGGTAAAAGGATTCAGCCGGCGCACAGGCCGGGCTGGATCCGGGGAAGAAAAAAATCAGGCGGGATTCGGGATATCGATAAAGGTCACATCAAAGCCGTGGTGCTGCGCCAGCCAGTCGCCCAGCGCCTTCACGCCGCCGCGCTCGGTGGCGTGGTGGCCGGCGGCGAAGAAATGCACGCCCATTTCGCGCGCGCTGTGAATGGTCTGCTCAGACACTTCACCGCTGATGAACGCATCGACGCCGAAGCGCGCCGCGCTGTCGATAAAGCCCTGGCCGCCGCCGGTGCACCAGGCTACCCGGCGAATGTGCTCAGGCGCGTTATCGCCGCAGTGCAGCACCGCGCGCCCCAGCCGGCTTTCGATACGCTGCTGCAGCGCTTCGCCGGTCAGCGGCTGTTCAAATTCGCCGTGCGGCACCAGCGGCTCGACGTCGCCAATCACCCGAATGCCCAGCGCCTGCGCCAGCTGCGCGTTGTTGCCCAGCACCGGATGCGCGTCCAGCGGCAGATGGTAGCCGTACAGGTTGATGTCGTGGGTCAGCAGCGTTTTCAGGCGATTGCGCTTCATGCCGCGCACCGCCGGCGCCTCGTTTTTCCAGAAATAGCCGTGGTGCACGATAATCGCGTCGGCCTGATGCGCCACCGCAGCGTCCAGCAGCGCCTGACAGGCGGTGACACCGGTCACGATGCGCTGCACGTGCGGGCGGCCTTCTACCTGCAATCCGTTGGGGGCGTAGTCCTGAAACGCCGCGGCGTTCAGTTCCGTGTTGATCAGTTGTTCCAGATCGAGGTTACGCATTCTCTTCTCTCTTCATAGTCAAAATGTCTGCCGGTCGCCCTGCGCCATCAGGATAAATTTCACGCCCAGATCGTTGCCCTGCGCCAGCTGTTGCGCAATGGCGGCGCGCGTGTCTTCGCCCTGCTTCAGGCTGGGCTTGATGTGGCTGATCACCACCGGCAAACCGTTCAGCGAGCCATCGCCGCCGCTGTACTGTGTCAGGTTCTTCAGCTCCTTCAGCAGCCAGGCCGGCGTCAAATGGCCGTACAGATGTTTATCCTCCACCCCGTTAGGGTAAGAGGTTTCGATAATCATGCCCTTGAGCTTCTTCTGCTCGACAAGCGGCCCCAGCGCGCGCCAGACGGTATCGAGATCGCGCGACTGCTCGACCTTATCCGGCCCGGTATCGCCGAAGTAGGCGAAGAACTCGCTGCCGTTGGAAATCAGCAGCATCGACGACGGATAGCGATCGTGGCTGAGCGGGTACATCACGCCGGTCAATCCGGTCAGGCCGAGGGTAAACCGCTGCTGCGGCCGCACCGTTTGCAGCCGGTAGGTGCCCAGCCGCGAGCCGTTGCCGGCGTCGGTAAAGTTCGGCCACGCCTTCCAGTTGAAGTAGTGATTACGCAGGGTCAGTACGGTGTCCGCCTGGGCGTAAACGGTTTTTTTATTGTCCTCGGGTGAGCCGACGATCAGCCCCGCCACGTGGTCCAGGTGGCCGTGGCTGATAAAGTAGCTGCCGATCAACTGCCGGAACACATAGCCCTGTGGCGTGTAAGGCGCGGCCAGCTCGGGCGTCACCTGCGGGAAGCTGCCCTTCTCCAACCCTTTGGCGATGCCCGGCAGCAGCGAACCGGCGTCCAGCGCCACATACCGCGGCTGATTGTCGCTGCGGATCAGGTAGGAGGTCAGATTGCCGTCGCTGACGCCGCCGTCGACGCCGAGCGCCACCACGTCAAAGCCGGCGATCGCCAGCGCCGAATAGCCGCTCAGGCACAGGGCCAGCACCTTTTTCATCATTGCGTCGCTCCTTGCAGTTGCCTCAAGACTCTCCCCGTTTTGCCGCCTCGAACGCCGCCAGCGTCTCCAGCCGGGCTTGCTTATGGTCGACGATCGGCAGCGGGTAGTTCAGCGTGCATCGCTGCTTTTCCGCCCAGCGATGGGGGTGATGGATGTCATTGTCGGGCACATCCGCCAGTTCCGGCAACCATTTACGGATAAAAGTGCCTTGTGGATCAAAACGTTCACCCTGAGTCGTCGGGTTGAAGATGCGGAAATACGGCGCGGCGTCGGTGCCGGTGGAGGCCGCCCACTGCCAGCCGCCGTTGTTGGCCGCCAGATCCCCATCCAGCAGTTGCGACATGAAATAGCGCTCCCCGGCGCGCCAGTCGATCAGCAGATCCTTCACCAGAAAACTGGCGCTGATCATGCGCAGCCGGTTGTGCATCCAGCCGGTGGCGTTCAACTGGCGCATGGCGGCATCGACGATCGGGTAGCCGGTCTCGCCCCGCTCCCAGGCCTGCAGCTTCGCCGCGTCATCGCACCAGCGCACCTTGTCCGTCCAGGCGATAAACGGCCGATGGCGGCACAGATCGGGATAGGCCACCAGCAGATGGCGATAGAACTCGCGCCAAATCAGCTCGTTGAGCCAGGCGAAGGCACCGCTTTCGCGATCTTCCAGCAACTGCGGGCATTCGGCGCGCAGGCGATTGAAGCACTGGCGCGGCGACAGCACGCCGATCGCCAGATAGGGCGACAGGCTACTGGTGCCGGCGAGGGCCGGCAGATCGCGCTGCCGGAGGTAATCCTGCACCTGCTCGCGGCAAAAGGCGCGCAGCCGCTGCAACGCGGCCTCCTCACCAACGGGATAGCCATCCCCGATGTCTGCCGTGGGATAATCGAACGCCGCCGGCGCCTCAGGCATGGGTAACGCACCGCCGGCGCGGATCTTCGGCGCCGGCAGGCAACTCACGTCGGACTCGGTCAGGCGTTGAAGAAAGGCGTTGCGAAACGGCGTATAGACCTTGTACATCTCTCCGCCGCCGGTGAGCACGCTGCCCGGCGGCAACAGCAGGCTGTCATCGAAACCGTGGCACCTCACCCGGCCACTCAACCGCTGTTCCAGCCGCGCATCGCGCCGCCGTTCGTTCAGTTCGTACTGGCGATTGTAAAACAGCGCATCCACCTGCTCCCGCTCGCAATAGTCCGACAGCCAGTCAATCGACGCGGCAAAGTCCGCACAGGCATGGCAATGCAGCGCAATGCCCTTGTGCGCCAGCGCCTGCTGCACCGCCTGCAGGCTGGCGTGGATCAGCGCCGCCTGCCGCGGCGCCATCTCATGTTGCCGCCACTGCTGCGGCGTGGCGATAAACACCGCCAGCACCCGGGCTTCGGGATCGCTGCAGGCGGCGTGCAGCGCGTTGTTGTCGGTGATACGTAGATCGTTACGCAACCAGACCAGATGCGTGGTCATAAAACTCCTTGTCAATCAATGGCCGTAACGCAAACGCAGCGCCTCCGGATAAGGTTCGAAATAGCGTTGTTCCGCCAGATAGCGATCGGGGTATTCCGCCATGTAATGTTTGAGCAGCGCGATCGGTGCCAACAGCGGCTGCATGCCCTGCCGGTAGCGATCGATCAGATGCGCCAGCTCCTGGCGCTGCGCCGTACTGAGCTGACGGCGGAAATAGCCCTGCACGTGCATCAACACATTGGTGTGGTTGCGGCGCGTTGCCTTGTGCGCCAACAGCGCCATCAGGCGGCTGCGGTATTCCACGGCGAAGGCCTCCAGCGAGTCCCAGCGGTGAATATCGGCGACGAAGCGCCCCAGCTCGCGATACGCCGGCTGCGAATGCGCCAGCAGCGACAGCTTATAGCGGCTGTGAAACGCGATCAGCCCGCCGCGGGTCAGCCCCTGACGCCACAGCATGTTCAGCTCGTACAGCGCATACACCCGTTCAATGAAGTTTTCCCGCAGTGCCGCGTCCTGCAATCGTCCATCCTCTTCGACCGGCAGCCACGGCATCTGGCGCAGCAGTTCGGCGGTAAACAGACCGACGCCGTTTTTACGCGAATCCTTGCCGTTTTCGCTGTAGACTCGCACCCGCTCCAGGCCGCAGCTCGGTGACTTGGCGCAGACGATATAGCCGCACAGATGCTGCAAGGCCGCCACGCGCTGCGCGGAGAAGCTGCGCATCTCCTCGGTCAGATCCACGCTGGCGTCGTTGCTGTAGCGCATCGCCGGCCACGGCTGCGCCTGCTTCACCAGGCGCAGCGCCGGGCGCGGCGTAGGCAGCCCGATCGCCATTTCCGGGCAAACGGGCTCAAAGCGCACATAGGGCGCCAACTGTTCCACCGCAAAGGCCAGCCGCTTGTGGCCGCCGTCGAAACGCACCGTCTCGCCCAGTAAACAGGCGCTGATGCCGATAGGGATCTTGTCACTCATACCGCTCTCCCGTGTTGTTGGCCGATGAGGAAAGTGTAGAAGAATGGCTTGCCGAATACGACCTTGCGCTTGATAGGGGCGGCAAGAGGCATAAAAAAACCCCCGCCGCAGGGCGAGGGTTTTTTCGTGAATCGGCAGCGACTCAGTAGAAATCGCAGGACGCCAGTTCCGCCTGCTGCAGCCAGACCGGCTTATCGCTGGTTTTTGACCAGACGCGGTGCAGGTAGCTGTAAAAACGCCCGCGATCGCTGCGGAACAGCATCACCGGCAGGGCCAAAATGCCCGCGATAACCACTGCGCTGCGGCGCAGGAGAATCCGATGCAATGAATAAGCGTGATAGGTAGTAGACATGCGAACCTCCTTAAAAACGCCTGCCGTTGATTTGTCAGGGAAAACGGCGTCGGCGTATCAAATGAACAATCGGTAATTTGGTAACTGAGCAAAATTTTAGCGCACTTGATGAAAGTTTACTACTCATCCGACCACTAAATCGCACAAAAAATCGCTAATCGCCGCAGCGATCCGTAATTTTGTTACAGCCAAGTTAATTTTTAACTTACCATGGGTTACATTGTGGTTATTATCCGGGTGGTTATTTCCCGCTTACGCCCGTTCGCCCTGCCCCATCAGGGGCAATCTCTCCACCGGCCTGATGGTTGAAGCGCTGAATTTCCGCTGAAATTTCAGCCATTTTTATACTTTTTTTACACCCGCCCGCGCGATTTTTTCATCTTCTTTCTACCCCTCTCCCTACACTGCCTCTATCAAAAACAACACCTCTGGAGGTGTCCCGTGAGTTTCAGCGTTATTGGTGGTGCGCTGTTGGTTCTGCTGCTGTTGGCCTATTTGGTCTACGCCCTGTTTAACGCGGAGGATTTCTGATGGCGGCTTCAGCCTTTTTACTGATCGCCAGCTTCCTGCTGGTGCTTCTGCTGCTGGCCCGGCCGCTGGGCGGCTTTATGGCGCGCCTGATCGAAGGTGAGCCGCTGCCTGCGCTGCGCGGGGTAGAAGCCGGCGTCTGGCGCGCCTGCGGCATCCGCGCCACCGAGATGAACTGGTGGCAGTACGCGCTGGCGATCCTGGCGTTCAACCTGCTCGGCCTGGCGCTGTTGTTCGCCCTGCTGATGACGCAGGGCTCGCTGCCGCTCAACCCGCAAGGCTTCCCGGGCCTCTCCTGGGATCTGGCGCTTAACACCGCCGTCAGCTTCGTCACCAACACCAACTGGCAGGCCTACAGCGGCGAAAGCGCCCTCAGCTATTTCAGCCAGATGGCCGGGCTGGCAGTGCAGAACTTCGTCTCCGCCTCCACCGGCATCGCCGTGGCCTTTGCGCTGATCCGTGCCTTTACCCGCCGCGCCGGCAAGACCGTCGGCAACGCCTGGGCCGATCTGTTCCGCATCACGCTGTATGTGCTGCTGCCGATCGCGCTGCTGATCGCCCTGTTCTTCGTCAGCCAGGGCACGCTGCAAAACCTCCTGCCTTACCTGCACGTCACCACGCTCGAAGGCGCGCAGCAGACGCTGCCGATGGGGCCGGTGGCCTCGCAGGAAGCGATCAAGATGCTCGGCACCAACGGCGGCGGCTTCTTCGGCGCCAACTCGGCGCACCCGTTCGAGAACCCAACCGTGCTGACCAACTTCGTCCAGATGCTGGCCATCTTCCTGATCCCCTGCGCGCTGTGCTTCTCCTTCGGCCAGTTGGCCGGTGAAAACCGCCAGGGCCATGCGCTGATCTGGGCAATGGCGCTGATCTTCGTGGTAGCTGTGGTGGTGGTGATGTACGCCGAACTGGCAGGCAACCCGCACCTGAGCGCGCTGGGCGCCGACAGCAACATCAATATGGAAGGCAAAGAGTCGCGCTTCGGCATTCTTGCCACCAGCCTGTTCTCGGTGGTGACCACCGCCGCGTCCTGCGGGGCGGTTAACGCCATGCACGACTCCTTCACCGCGCTGGGTGGCATGGTGCCGATGTGGCTGATGCAGATCGGTGAGGTGGTGTTCGGCGGCGTCGGCTCCGGCCTGTACGGCATGCTGCTGTTCGTGCTGCTGACGGTGTTTATCGCCGGTCTGATGATCGGCCGCACCCCGGAATATCTGGGCAAGAAAGTCGACGTTTACGACATGAAGATGACCGCGCTGGCGATCCTGGTCACGCCGACGCTGGTGTTGCTGGGCAGCGCGCTGGCCATCGGCACCGACGCGGGCCGCGCCGGCATCCTCAACCCGGGTGCCCACGGCTTCAGCGAAGTGCTGTACGCCCTGTCCTCCGCCGCCAACAACAACGGCAGCGCCTTCGCCGGGTTGAGCGTCAATACGCCGTTCTACAACCTGCTGTTGGCCTTCGCCATGTTTGTCGGCCGCTTCGGGGTGATCCTGCCGGTGCTGGCGATCGCCGGTTCGCTGAGCGCCAAACAACGCCAACCGGCGGGCAACGGCACCCTGCCGACCTATGGGCCACTGTTTATCGGCCTGCTGATCGGCACCGTGTTGCTGGTGGGCGCGCTGACCTTCGTGCCGGCGCTGGCGCTGGGACCGGTGGCCGAGCATTTGCAGCTTTGGTTGGCAAACTAACCGACGTCACAGAGAGAGAATAAGAGATGACTCGCAAACAACGCGCGCTGTTTGAACCGGCCCTGGTGCGCACCGCGCTGATCGATGCGGTGAAAAAACTGGACCCTCGCGTTCAATGGCGCAACCCGGTGATGTTCGTGGTGTATATCGGCAGCATTCTGACCACCGCCATCTGGCTGGCGATCCTCACCGGCCAAACCGACGGCGCCGCCGCCTTTACCGGCAGCGTCGCCCTGTGGCTGTGGTTCACCGTGCTGTTCGCCAACTTCGCGGAAGCGCTGGCCGAAGGGCGTAGCAAGGCCCAGGCGGAAAGCCTGAAGGGCACCAAGAAAACCAGCTGGGCGAAAAAACTGGCCGGCCCGCGCCGCGACGGCGCCACGGAGAAAGTGGCCGCCGACAGCCTGCGCAAGGGCGATATCGTGCTGGTGGAAGCCGGCGACACCATCCCGTGCGACGGCGAAGTGCTGGAAGGCGGCGCCTCGGTAGATGAAAGCGCCATCACCGGTGAGTCCGCGCCGGTGATCCGCGAGTCCGGCGGCGACTTCTCCTCGGTCACCGGCGGCACCCGCGTGCTGTCCGACTGGCTGGTGGTGCAGTGCAGCGTCAACCCGGGGGAAACCTTCCTCGATCGCATGATCGCCATGGTGGAAGGCGCCAAACGCCGCAAAACGCCGAACGAGATCGCACTGACTATCCTGCTGGTGGCGCTGACCATCGTGTTCGTCCTGGCCACCGCCACCCTGTTCCCGTTCTCGCAATACAGCGTGGAAGCGGCCGGCAGCGGCAGCGTGGTCACCATCACCGTGCTGGTCGCGCTGCTGGTCTGTCTGATCCCCACCACCATCGGTGGCCTGCTGTCCGCCATCGGCGTGGCCGGGATGAGCCGCATGCTCGGCGCCAACGTGATCGCCACCAGCGGCCGCGCGGTGGAAGCCGCTGGCGACGTGGACGTGCTGCTGCTGGATAAAACCGGCACCATCACGCTGGGCAACCGCCAGGCTTCGGAGTTCCTGCCGGCACCGGGCGTGAAAGAGCAAGAGCTGGCGGATGCCGCGCAGCTGGCCTCGCTGGCGGACGAAACGCCGGAAGGCCGCAGCATCGTGGTGTTGGCCAAACAGCGATTCAACCTGCGCGAACGCGATCTGCAGGCGCTGAACGCCACCTTCGTGCCCTTCTCCGCCCAGACCCGCATGAGCGGCGTCAACGTGCAGGAGCGCATGATCCGCAAAGGCGCAGTGGATGCCATTCGCCGTCACGTCGAATCCAATCAGGGGCACTTCCCGCGGGCGGTGGACGATCTGGTGGAAAGCGTGGCGCGCACCGGCGGTACACCGCTGGTGGTGGCGGAAGGCGCCCGAGTGCTGGGCGTGGTGGCGCTGAAGGATATCGTCAAGGGCGGCATCAAGGAACGCTTCAATGAGCTGCGCAAGATGGGCATCAAAACGGTGATGATCACCGGCGATAACCCGCTGACCGCGGCGGCGATCGCCGCCGAAGCCGGGGTGGACGACTTCCTGTCGGAAGCCACGCCGGAAGCCAAGCTGGCGCTGATCCGCCAGTACCAGGCGGAAGGCCGCCTGGTGGCGATGACCGGCGACGGCACCAACGACGCCCCGGCGCTGGCGCAGGCCGATGTGGCGGTGGCGATGAACTCCGGCACCCAGGCCGCCAAAGAGGCGGGCAACATGGTCGATCTGGATTCCAACCCGACCAAGCTGATCGAAGTGGTGCACATCGGCAAACAGATGTTGATGACGCGCGGCTCGCTGACCACCTTCAGCATCGCCAACGACGTGGCCAAATACTTCGCCATCATTCCGGCGGCCTTCGCGGCCACCTATCCACAGCTGAACGCACTGAACGTGATGCATCTGCATTCCCCGGCCTCCGCCATCATGTCGGCGGTGATCTTCAACGCCCTGGTGATCGTGTTCCTGATCCCGCTGGCGCTGAAAGGGGTGAGCTACAAACCGATGAGCGCCGCGGCCCTGCTGCGCCGCAACCTGTGGCTGTACGGGGTCGGCGGCCTGCTGGTGCCGTTCGTCGGCATCAAACTGATCGACCTGATCCTAGTCGCGCTGCACGTTGCCGGTTAACCATTGAGGGTAATGAACATGACTTATTTACGACCTGCGCTGGTGATGCTGATCCTGCTGACGCTGATCACCGGCATCGCCTATCCTCTGCTGACCACCGGGCTGGCGCAGCTGCTGTTTCCGGGTGCGGCCAACGGTTCGCTGCTGTACCGGGGCGACAAGGCGGTCGGCTCCGCGCTGATCGGCCAGAACTTCACGCGCCCCGACTATTTCTGGGGCCGCCCATCGGCCACCGGCGATTCGGCCTATAATCCACTGGCCTCTGCCGGCAGCAACCTGGCGGCCACCAACCCGGCGTTGGATAAGGCTATCGCCGAGCGCGCAGCGCAGCTGCGCCAGGCCAACCCTGCGATGAGCGGCCCGATCCCGGTCGATCTGCTGACCGCCTCCGGCAGCGGGTTGGATCCGCAAATCTCGATCGCCGCCGCACAATATCAGCTGGCACGAGTCGCGGCGGCACGGCATCTGCCGCCGGAACAGATCGCCAAACTGATCGAAGACAACACCGATCGGGCCACGCCCAACTTCATGGGGGAATCGGTGGTGAACGTACTGAAGCTGAACCTGGCGCTGGATGCGTTGAAGTAACGCGCCGTATTCAGCATAGTGATAGGGTTCGGCATGCCGAACCCCTTTTTGCTTGGTAACACAAGGAATTGTCATGGTCGAAGAAGAGCAGCAGCGCCCCGATCCCGATAGCCTGCTGGCGATGGCCAATGAAAAACCGCGCGGCCGATTGAAAGTATTCTTCGGCGCCTGCGCCGGCGTCGGCAAAACCTACGCCATGCTGCAGGAAGCCCAGCGTTTGCGCGCTCAGGGGCTGGACGTGCTGGTCGGCGTGGTGGAAACCCACGGCCGCAGCGAGACCGCCGCCCTGCTCGACGGCCTGACGCTGCTGCCGCAAAAACGCATCCAGCATCGCGGCCGGCTGGTGCATGAATTCGATCTCGACGCCGCGCTGGCGCGCCACCCGGCGCTGGTGCTGATGGATGAACTGGCGCACAGCAACGCTCACGGTTCGCGCCACCCCAAACGCTGGCAGGATGTGGAAGAGCTGCTGGATGCCGGCATCGACGTGCTGACAACCGTCAACGTACAGCATCTGGAAAGCCTGAACGACGTAGTGGGCGGCGTGACCGGCGTGCGGGTGCGTGAAACGGTGCCCGACCACGTGTTTGACGAGGCCAGCGAAGTGGTGCTGGTCGATCTGCCACCGGACGATCTGCGCCGGCGGCTGCACGAAGGCAAAGTGTATATTCCCGGCCAGGCCGAGCGCGCCATCGAGCACTTCTTCCGCAAAGGCAACCTGATCGCCCTGCGCGAGCTGGCGCTGCGCCGCACCGCCGATCGGGTCGATGACCAGATGCGCGAGTTTCGCGACACCCAGGGGCGCGAGAAAGTGTGGCACACCCGCGACAGCATTCTGCTGTGCGTCGGCCACAACAGCGGCAACGAAAAGCTGGTGCGCATCGCCGCCCGGCTGGCGGCGCGGCTCGGCTGCCACTGGCATGCGGTCTATGTGGAAACCCCCAAGCTGCACCGGCTGCCGGAAAACCAGCGCCGCGCCATTCTGCGCGCGCTGCGGCTGGCGCAGGAACTGGGGGCAGAAACCGCCACGCTGGCCGATCCGTCCGAAGAGCGCGCGGTGCTGCGCTATGCCCGCGAGCATAACCTCGGCAAAATCATCATCGGCCGCCGCAGCGAGCAGCGCTGGAAGCTGCGCGGCAGCTTCGCCGATCGCCTCGGCCGGCTGGGCCCGGATCTCGATCTGGTGATCGTGGCGCTGGAGAGCGACACCGCACAACCGCCGCCGGGCAAGGAGCACGACGGCCGCAGCTTCAATGATAAATGGCGCATGCAGCTGCGCGGTTGCGTGGTCGCGGTGGCGCTGTGCGCGCTGATTACCCTGCTCTCGCAGTGGCTGCTGCCGGGCTTCGATCAGGCCAACCTGGTGATGGTCTATCTGCTCGGCGTGGCGATCGTCGCGCTGTTCTTCGGCCGCTGGCCGTCGGTGCTGGCGGCGGTGATCAACGTCGCCAGTTTCGATCTGTTCTTCGTCCAGCCCGAATGGTCGTTCGCCGTCAGCGACATGCAGTATCTGCTGACCTTCGGCGTGATGCTCGCCGTCGGCATCATCATCGGCAACCTGACCGCCGGGGTGCGCTATCAGGCCCGGGTGGCGCGCTACCGCGAGCAGCGGGCGCGCCACCTGTACGAAATGTCGCGCGGGCTGAGCCGCGCGCTGACCGTGGCCGACATCGCCAACACCAGCCGCCACTTCCTCTCCAGCAGTTTCCAGGCGAAAACCGTGCTGCTGCTGCCGCAGGAAGACGGCCGCCTGCAACAGATGGTCGGCGAGGAAGGCGGGCTGCTGTCGGTAGACGAGGCCATCGCGCGCTGGAGCTTCGACAAAGGCCTGCCGGCCGGCGCCGGCACCGACACCCTGCCCGGCGTGCCTTACCAGCTGCTGCCGCTCAATACCCCCAAGCAGACCTTCGGCCTGCTGGCGATCGAACCCAACAACCTGCGCCAGCTGATGGTGCCGGAACAGCAGCGGCTGCTGCAGACCTTCGCGGTGCTGATCGCCAGCGCGCTGGAGCGGCTGCACCTGGCGCGCAGCGCCGAAGAAGCCAAGCTGGACGCCGAGCGCGAACAGCTGCGCAACTCGCTGCTGGCGGCGCTGTCGCACGATCTGCGCACGCCGCTGACCGTGCTGTTCGGCCAGGCGGAAATTCTCACGCTGGACCTGGCGGCCGAAGGCTCCAATCACGCCACCCAGGCCAGCCAGATCCGCCAGCAGGTGCTGAGCACCACCCGGCTGGTGAACAACCTGCTGGATATGGCGCGCATCCAGTCCGGCGGTTTCAGCCTGCGCAAAGAGTGGCAGTCGCTGGAAGAGATCGTCGGCGCCTCGCTGCACATGCTGGAGCCGCTGCTCAGCCAGCATCCTATCGTGGTCGAACTGCCGCCGGAACAGATCCTGGTCAACTGCGACGGCAGCCTGCTGGAGCGGGTGTTCACCAACCTGTTGGAAAACGCCAATAAATACGCCGGCGCCGAGGCCACCATCGGCATTCGCGCCCGCACGCTGCCCGAGTGGCTGGAAGTCGAGGTCTGGGATAACGGCCCCGGCATCCCCGCCGATCAGCTGCAGCTGATTTTCGACAAGTTTTCACGCGGCAATAAAGAGTCGGCAATCCCCGGCGTCGGCTTGGGGTTAGCGATTTGCCGTGCCATTATTGAAGTGCATGATGGCCGCATCTGGGCGGAAAACGGCGCCAACGGCGGCGCCAGCTTCCGCTTCGTGCTGCCGCTGGAAAAACCGCCCGAGATCGACGGCGACGCCTTCGATCTGTAATCAACGCAGGGGAAACGTGAGCATAACGCCAACCAACATTCTGATTGTTGAAGATGAAAAAGAGATCCGCCGCTTCGTGCGCACCGCACTGGAGAGCGAAGGCCTGCGGGTATTTGAAAGTGAAACGCTGCAGCGTGGGTTGATTGAAGCCGGCACGCGCAAACCGGATCTGATCATTCTTGATTTGGGCTTGCCGGACGGCGACGGGCTGAGCTACATCCGCGATCTGCGGCAGTGGAGCGCCATTCCGGTGATCGTGCTGTCGGCGCGCAACGCCGAAGAGGACAAAATCGCCGCGCTGGACGCCGGCGCCGACGACTACCTCAGCAAACCGTTCGGCATCGGCGAGCTGCTGGCGCGGGTACGGGTCGCACTGCGTCGCCACTCCGCCAGCCAACAGGAAAGCCCGCTGATAAGCTTTTCGGAAATCACCGTCGATCTGGTGAATCGCCGGGTACTGCGCAACGACGAAGATCTGCATCTGACGCCGATCGAGTTTCGCCTGTTGGCGGAGCTGCTGGCCAACGCCGGCAAAGTGATCACCCAACGCCAACTGTTGAGCCACGTCTGGGGGCCGAACTACGTGGAGCACAGCCACTATCTGCGCATCTACATGGGCCACCTGCGGCAGAAGCTCGAAGCCGATCCGGCCCGGCCCAAACACCTGCTGACCGAAACCGGCGTCGGCTATCGCTTCATGCCTTAACCCCGGCGGGCGCGGTTTGCCGCGCCTTTACGCCGCCGGCCCCTTCTTCAATCCGACCATAAATTCTTTAAACGCATCGCGCAGCGGAGCGAACACCGGGTGTTTGCGGTTTTCGATCATCACTTCGGAGAACAGCTTCAAGCCTACGGCGAAGGCCGCGCTCTGCTCGGGGCCGAAGTTCAGATCGTCACGCGCCCGGATGCGTTCGACGATATCGAGAATATCGTCGTGGTTGGTCACTTCAAAACTCAGCGGCGCTTTCTCGACGGGATTGCCCTGGCGATCGCTCAGGGCTTCAACGGTAATAGTAAAACGGTGGCCGGGCATCAGTTCTTCTCCTGCTGCGTGGGTTGAATATGCATTTCGCTTTCGATCGCCGCCACGGCGGTCAGCAACGCGGCGTTGATGCGCTCCACCTGCTGCGGCGTGAGATCGGCGCGCATCACGTTGCCGCGCAGCAGGCTGCGCAGGCGGTTCATGGCGTCGTAGATGCCTTCCGCCAGATTGCCGTGCCGATGATGCTCGCGGCCGGCGCCCGCCAGACGCGCCAGAATGACGTCAACCACCTGTTGATGCTTTTGCAGCTCGCCCTCGCCCGCGGCGGTGATGCGGTAGCTTTTGCGGCCGTTGCCGGTGGTGAGCGGCTCAAGGAAATCCTGCTCTTCCAGCAGCGTCAGCGTGGGGTAAATCACCCCCGGGCTCGGCACGTACAGGCCGGATGACGCCTCCTCAATCGCCTTGATCAGCTCATAGCCGTGGCTGGGCTTGCGCGCCACCAGCGCCAGCAGTACCAGACGCAGATCGCCGTGCTCGAACAGACGGTGACGCCCGCCCCGGCCGCCGCGCCCACCCCGGCCGTGCTCTTCGCCTTCGCCGCCGAAGTGATGGCGTCCACCGCGATGACGGCGGCCCTCTTCGCATTCATGATGGTGGTGATGCCGGTGTAAACCTAATCGATGAAACATAGGGTGATACCTCGCTTTAACAGTGAACATCAATACGAGGTTGTTTAGATATATCTAAACAGCGTCGATGACGCTAATCTAGATCGATATATCTAAATGCGCAAGCGTGCGCCGGTAAAAAGATATATCTAAATTGCAGGCATAAAAAAAGCGCTGTAAAAACAGCGCTTTTTATCAATCAAGAAAAGCGATTACTTGGCGGAGGCCAGCACTTCGCTGACGATCTCGACCGCTTCGTGCTCGATCTTCTCGCGGTGTTCCGCCCCGAGGAAGCTCTCGCAGTAGATCTTGTATGCGTCTTCGGTACCGGAAGGACGGGCCGCGAACCAGCCGTTGTCGGTCATCACTTTCAGGCCGCCAATCGACGCGCCGTTGCCCGGTGCCGCAGTCAGACGGGCGGTGATCGGGTCGCCCGCCAGGGTATTGGCCTTGACCATCTCCGGCGACAGCTTGGACAGCGCCGCTTTTTGCGCCGCAGTCGCTGGCGCCTGGATGCGGTTGTAGCTTGGCGCACCGAAGCGTTTGGCCAGATCGTCATAGTGATGCTGCGGGTTTTCACCGGTTACCGCGGTGATTTCAGCCGCCAGCAGGCACATGATGATACCGTCTTTGTCCGTCGACCACGGTTTGCCGTTGAAGCGCAGGAACGAGGCCCCGGCGCTCTCTTCGCCGCCGAAGCCCAGGCTGCCGTCGAACAGGCCGTCCACGAACCACTTGAAGCCGACCGGCACTTCCACCAGCTTGCGGCCCAGGTCGGCCACCACGCGGTCGATCATCGCGCTGGACACCAGCGTTTTACCGACTGCGACATCAGCGCCCCACTGCGGGCGATGCTGGAACAGGTAGTTGATGGCTACCGCCAGATAATGGTTCGGGTTCATCAGGCCCTTCGGCGTGACGATGCCGTGGCGGTCGTAATCCGGATCGTTGGCGAACGCCAGATCGAATTTGTCGCGCAGCGCCAGCAGGCCGGCCATCGCCGACTCGGACGAACAGTCCATGCGGATGATGCCGTCGTGGTCCAGGTGCATAAAGCGGAAGGTCTGATCGATGGAATCGTTCACCAGCGTCAGATCCAGCTTGTAGTGCTCCGCCACGCGCTGCCAATAGGCGATGCCGGAACCGCCAAGCGGATCCACGCCCAGTTTCAGGCCGGCGCGTTGGATGGCCGGCATGTCGACCACCTCAACCAGGCCTTCGACATAAGGCTGCACCAGGTCTTTGGCATGCAGGTGGCCGCTGTTCCAGGCCTTGTCCAGCGACTGGCGCTGAACGCCTTTCAACTGTTGCGCCAGCAGTTCGTTGGCGCGCTTTTCAATCACCGACGTCAGGTTGGTGTCGGCCGGGCCGCCGTTCGGCGGGTTGTACTTGATGCCGCCGTCTTCCGGTGGGTTATGGGACGGCGTAATGACGATGCCGTCGGCCTGCGCGCCGCCGCGGCGGTTGTGGCACAGAATGGCGTGCGATACCGCCGGCGTTGGCGTGAAACCGTTATTTTCCTGCACGATCACATCGACGCCGTTGGCGGTCAGCACTTCCAGCACGGAAATGAAGGCCGGCTCGGACAGCGCATGGGTGTCTTTGCCCACGTAGCACGGGCCGGTGGTGCCCTGCTGATGACGAACTTCGGCGATCGCCTGAGCGATGGCGAGGATGTGCGCTTCGTTGAAGCTGTGACGCTGCGCGCTGCCGCGGTGGCCGGAGGTGCCAAACTTCACCGCATGTGCGGGATTGCCGGCTTCCGGTTGCAGCACATAGTACTGCGACGTCAGCTGGGCTACGTTGATCAGATCGCTTTGGCGGGCGGGCTGCCCGGCACGTGGATTATTCGCCATCGACATATCTCCCTCATCCCTGTCGGTGACCGGGCAAATACGTCGCGCACGGCCATCATGACGGGCTGTTCGCTAAATTAGACGGTACCGCAAACTTTCTCGATCAGTTCCGCCGGGAACTGCATGGCCTGCATGATGTGTTCAATCATGCTGCGTTTGCGGCCGGTATTGGTATTGGTGATCACCCAGTAAGGGGTGCCCGGTACATGCTTCGGCTTGGTATGCGTGCCGTTGGCCAGCAAGGTCTGCTGATCGCCGGCGAAATAGGTGCGGGTACGGCCGGTCAACGCCTCGGTGGCGGCGGCGAAACCGGCGGCATCGAGGGTATACAGGGTGGACAGCACCAGCATGAAACGGTTGACCGCTTTGTTCTGCTCGGCATATTCATCCGACAACAGCAGCTCGCGCATGGCGCGCACGCGATCGCGCGGACGCTGCGCCGGCGCCGTTTTTTCCAGCTCGACGGACTGCGGCGCACTGGCGGCAGGCAACGCGCGCACCGGTTGCCCGGCGGTGAATTTCAACATGCGGCGTAAAATATCGGACGCGCTTTCACCGATGTGTTGCGTGTGGCTGGCAATATAACGGTAAAGCTCTTCGTCGACTTCAATAGTTTTCATCTTTATCCAATACTGTTTTTTCTACTTAGAACCTGAAGCCAGATCCTGCATTCAAGCCATGGGATTATAAGGTTAAAAGCGCTGGGGCGAACACAACAATGTGCCTCCGGACGGAAAATGCAGACTAATACCTATAGCCGGCACTGCCAAGCCCGCGCCGCGAAAATTCCGCATGATTCATCGTGCGATTCAATCATGATACCCTAATCTGAATCTCTCTCAGTATGAACTTCGCCATGAAATTACATTATCAACTGCTGGCCGCCGAGTCAGACGCGCTGCCGGTGCTGCTGATCCACGGGCTGTTCGGCAATCTGGACAACCTGGGCGTGCTGGCGCGCGATCTGCATAAACAGCACACGGTGATCAAGGTCGATCTGCGCAACCACGGCCTCTCCCCGCGCGCCGACGACATGAACTACCCCGCCATGGCGCAGGATCTGCTGGCGCTGCTCGACGAACTGCAGCTGGAAAAAGCGATCGTCATCGGCCATTCGATGGGCGGCAAAGCGGCGATGGCGCTGACCGCCATCGCGCCCGAGCGCGTCGCCAGGCTGATCGTCATCGACGTCGCGCCGGTGAATTACCAGACCCGCCGCCACGACGAGATCTTCGCCGCGCTGAAGGCCGTCAGCGCCGCCGGCATCACCCAGCGCCAGGCGGCTGCCCAGCTGATGCGCGACTACCTGCAGGAAGAAGGCGTGATCCAGTTCCTGCTGAAGTCCTTCCACAACGGCGAATGGCGCTTCAACCTGCCGGTGCTGATCGAACGCTACGAAGACATCACCGGCTGGCAGGAAGTCCCGGCCTGGCCGCATCCGACCCTGTTCATTCGCGGCGGCCTGTCGCCGTACGTGCAGGACAGCTACCGTGCGGACATCGCCCGCCAGTTCCCGCAGGCCCGCGCGCACGTCGTCGCCGGCACCGGCCATTGGGTGCACGCCGAAAAACCGGAAGCGGTGCTGCGCGCCATTCACCGTTTCCTCGACGAAGCCTGAAAAACGCACTCACCTGGCGAAAAAACGCGCTAAAGATAACGGCTTAGCGCGTTTAGCCCGCAGTTAGGCATTGTCGTCGCTCCATCTGCTGGGGTAATATGGCGCGCTATAATTTTGCCGCCGCGCCAGCGCGTTCGCGAACGCCGGTTCGGGGGTGAATTTGGGTTAGGGTTTATTGGCCCGAAGTGTGTTAACCGATGCCTCCGGAAGCGTGCGAGCGCTTTTTGATGCAAACTCCCTTGCAGTACCGCTACCTATGGCAAAAGAACAAACGGATCGCACGACGCTGGATCTGTTCGCAGATGAACGCCGTCCGGGGCGCCCGAAAACCAACCCGCTTTCCCGCGATGAACAGCTTAGAATCAATAAGCGCAATCAGTTACGGCGCGATAAAGTGCGTGGATTGCGGCGCGTAGAGCTGAAAATCAACGCGGATGCGGTGGACGCCCTGAACAAACTGGCGGAACAGCGCAACATCAGCCGCAGCGAACTCATCGAGCAGATGCTGTTGGCACAACTGGCGGAAGAACAGCCGGAACATTGATCTCTTCGGCCGCACGCGCGGCGCGGCGTTAAGGACAACGCCGGATCGACCACGCTTTTCTTCATTCTCCGGCATCGCATAAATGCGATAAAACCCCGGCGCCACTTTCTGGCATGATACGCATTTACCGGTAAGAGACTGCGCCTGTCGGCGCCCGCCCCGGAGGCGAAAGGCTCTTGCCATGGCATCATTTTAATCGGCGTCAGCGGCGGCAGTGCCGGCGTCGAGTAATGCAATTACTTGAATTTAAAGGTTATACGCGATATGGCTACTGTAGGCATTTTCTTTGGCAGCGACACTGGCAATACCGAAAACATTGCCAAAATGATCCAGAAAATTCTCCAGAAACAGTTTGGCGACGACGTCTCTGAAGTGCATGACATCGCTAAAAGCAGCAAAGAAGACCTGGAAGGGTTCGATATCCTGCTGCTGGGTATCCCGACCTGGTACTACGGTGAAGCGCAGTGTGACTGGGATGATTTCTTCCCGACGCTGGAAGAAGTCGACTTCAACGGCAAACTGGTGGCGCTGTTCGGCTGCGGCGACCAGGAAGACTACGCGGAATACTTCTGTGACGCGATGGGCACCATCCGCGACATCATCGAACCGCGTGGCGCGGCCATCGTGGGCCACTGGCCGACCAAAGGCTACCACTTCGAGGCCTCCAAAGGCCTGGCGGACGACAACCACTTCATCGGTCTGGCGATCGACGAAGACCGTCAGCCTGAGCTGACCAACGAGCGCGTGGACGCCTGGGTCAAACAAATCGTCGAAGAGCTGAGCCTGGCCGATATCGTCGGCTAAGCCCCGGCACTGGCGAAAGGTTGAACAAAGGCCCTGTAAAGTGCATAGTGTGCCCACAGGGCCGTCATCGGCAGCAGGGATTGCTGCGATAGAAGCTACAGATTTGTAACTTCCCACCCCGTCACGGTAGACTGAGATATCGGTTTATCCCATCCATCAAGGCGTTGCATGCAAAACATGCAATAGTGCAATTATATCTTTGTTAACAACCGGCGGTTTCCATTTAGTACAACCGGTTCTATAATGAGACGCATTAACTCTTTGTGCCGACCGATGCCACAGGCGAGTACGCCTCAACTTGATTAGCATAGTAACAGGACTGAATTCGCATGACCGACAACAACATCGCATTGAAGAAGGCCGGCTTAAAAGTCACGCTTCCGCGACTCAAAATCCTGGAAGTACTGCAAAATCCGGAATGCCATCACGTCAGTGCGGAAGATTTGTACAAAAAACTGATTGATATGGGCGAAGAGATCGGGCTGGCAACGGTTTATCGCGTACTGAACCAGTTTGACGATGCGGGCATTGTGACACGTCACAATTTCGAAGGCGGCAAGTCCGTGTTCGAGCTGACCCAACAGCATCACCACGATCACCTGATTTGCCTGGACTGCGGCAAAGTGATCGAATTCAGCGACGAATCCATCGAAGTGCGGCAGCGTGACATCGCCAAGCAGCACGGCATCAAGCTCACCAACCACAGCCTGTACCTGTACGGCCACTGTGAAACCGGTGACTGTCGCGAAGACGAAACGCTGCACGACAAGAAATAAGCCTGACCGGCTATGAAAAACCGCCTCACACCGAGGCGGTTTTTTTATGCCTGCCGTGCAAAGGGCAAAAAAATCCCCGGACAAGCCGGGGGAAAATCATGTCATGAAATATCACAATTGCAGCGGCACTGCTACTCCACGTACTACTCTCACTACAACGTCCGCCCTACGCCGACACGCGCGGGCGAACGCATTCCCCCTTCGTTATACGGCCGCCGCCAGGGCAGCAGGCCGTTGCACCGGGCTTAGACCTTCTCGGCGCGGCTGTAGCGCTTGCCGTCCGGGCTAACCGAACGCACCTGCACCTCACCGGACACCGCAGGCTTGGCCTTGGCGTCATAGCGCTGCCACTGCTTGCCGCCGTCGGTGGAGTACTCGATGCCCAATCCCGGCAGCGCGATATTCGCCTCCAGCTTGCCGCCCGCTACGCGTGCGCCCGGCACCGGCAGACGGTAAGCGACGCCACCTTTGTCCAGCTTGGCCAGTTCACGCTGCCCCAGGATATTGGCGAAGCGCAGCCAGTCTTTCTCCAGCGTCTTGGTATCGACAAAGTGGGTTTCCCCGCCTTTGTATTCGCGGCCGGCGCGGTAGTCCTGCTCCCAACCGGCGCGGTGCCAGGCGCGTTCAGCCACCGACAGCGCGCGTGGGAAAATCATGTATTCCATCTGCGGATCGGTGCGCTGGGTTTCGCTCCACAGCTGAGCGGACAGCCCGTAGGCGCCCGGCCACGGCTTATCGCTCTTGGCGTTGAAGTGGTTGCCGTCGCGGTCGACTGAAGTTTCCGCGTTCTGCGGCATGTTATCCGGCGCGAAGCTGAACACCTTGCGCTCGTCGCTGAAGCGGGTGCCCCAGTAGTAACCGCGCTCGTCCGGGTTCACCTCGTAAGGGAAGTCCATGTAGACGTAGTCCGGGTTGGAAACCACCACTTCATACCCTTTGTTGGCCCAGTCGTTGACGCTATCGAAACCGCCCCAGTACAGGGTATCCCAGAAGTTGACGCCCACGCGCGAGGTGGCGAACGCCTTCGCGTTCTCGGCGTCTTTCAGGCCATCCTGCCAGGCCTGCATTCTGTCGATGCCGTGCGCCTTCACCAGCTTGCTGACCTCTTGGCCGAAGTAGCTCGGCAGGTGCTCCATGTCGGCCACCTTGCCTTCTTTGATCATCGTCTGGCACACCTGCGACTTGGCCCACGGTTTGTCTTCGTTGCTCTGATCGATGATGCCTTTGCCCGGCTCCGGTTTCGCCTTGTCGGTGTAGCCGGCGCCCAGGCGAATGTTTTTCGCTTCGTCGCCGCCGAAGTGCCAGGTCTTGATCGGCTGGCCGGCCTCTTTATGCATCTGGGCGATCTCGCCGATCACCTTGTCGACAAAACGCTGGGAAGAATCCAGGCACGGGTTCAGGTAGCTCTGGCGGTTAAAGAACTGCACGGAGGTGGTGTTGGAGGTATCGGTCGGATCCACCAGGCGGAATTCGTTGGCCTCCTGCTCTTTCCCGGCGGCATGCAGCTTTTTATAGCGCGCTTCCATCGAGACCACCGCGGCGCGGGCGTGTGCCGGCATGTCGATCTCCGGGATCACCTCAATCTGGCGCGCCTGGGCGTATTTGATGATGTCGATATAGTCCTGACGGCTGAAGAAGCCGCCGTAGACGTCCGGCCCCTGGCCGTACTGCGGCAGCAGGCAGGTGGTTTCGCTCAGATCGTGGCAGCGCTGGCCGCCGACCTCCGTCAGCTCAGGCAAACCGGGGATCTCAATGCGCCAGCCTTCGTCATCGCTCAGGTGGAAGTGGAATTTGTTGAGCTTGTAGGCCGCCATCTGATCCAGCAGGCGCAGCACCGCGTCCTTCTTATGGAAGTTGCGCGCTACGTCGAGGAAAATGCCGCGATACTGGAAGCGTGGCGCATCGCTGGCGTCCAGCGTGGCGATCTTGCCGCTGCCGTCGCTCGGCACTAACGACAGGATCGACTGCAGCCCGTAGAACACCCCGGCCTGATCGAAGCCGATCACCCGCGCCTCTTTCTTGCCGATTTTCAGCTCATAGGCGCCCGGCACCGCCATCGCGCCTTTAAACTTGCCCGGCTGGATGTCGGTCTTGATCGGATAGCCGTTGGCCTGAACCGGCACGCCCAGCAGCGCGAAGCGCTGGTTGACGACGTCCGCCGCCGGCTTGACCAGTGTGCTTAGATCCGGCGATACCCCTTTGCGCAAATCGACGTCCTGCGCGTGCACCTTCACCTGCATCGGCGTCGGCACGATCTGGCCGCGCAGCGCGCCGGCAGGCAGCGTCTGCAGATCGGCATTGCTGACAAAGCGCGAAGCCGGCGTCATCAGAATGTTTTTGTCGTCCTTGGTGCGCTTCCACTGGTCGCCGGTGAACGGCGCCACAAACTGGTCCAGGTTTTCGGTGTCGGTATTCGCCAGCATTTTCGGCTTGGCGTCGCCGGACGTGGCATACCAGCGCGGCAGGAAGTCGTTTCTGAACAGCTGCCAATATTCGGCGACCACCGGGATTTCCACCGCCTTACCGGCCGGGAAGCCGCTGAATTTGGCGGTCGGCTCCAGCTTGTACAGATCGCCGGTGAGGTGAGCAATCTTGAACTGGTCGTTGTCTACCCGCAGGGTCTGGCGCGGGCTGTGGAAATAGATGACCCAGTCTTTACCGTCGATCGCCTGGCCGTCGTTGCTGAGGGTGAACAACACCCGGTTGCATGAGGCCCAGTCGGCGCCCAGCGCCGCGCAATCCACGCCGTTTTCGCCGGCGCGGTTATCCAGCATTTTTACGTTCAGCTTCAGCTGGCTCAGCTGATCCACCAGCTGTTGATCGGCCATGGCGTTTCCCATGCCGCCCAGAAATCCCATCGTTGCCGTCAACGCGGCTAATGCGCTCAGTTTGAATGCGTTCATGTTCTTGTCCTTCTTAATTATTGTTATCGCGAATTTCTTGCCACAGCTTGCCGCACTTGGCGTCGTAAGCCTGACCGTTACCGCTGTGCACCGCCATAATGCAGTTCTGATAATCCATCACCCGCACCGTTTCCTGCGCGGCGAACTGCTGGTGCTGCTTCTCTTGTTTCAGCACGTTCAGCACCGCCTTACAGGGTTGCAGACGCTCCGGCGAACCTTCGGCGGTGTTGATGCAGGCGCTGTAAGCCTGCTTCAATTTGGCGTCTTCCGGCGGTGCGGCGGGTTGCGCACAGGCGCTCAAGGCCGCGGCGGCCGCCAACATCAGCATGATTTTTTTCATCGTTGAATTCCCTTAACTGCCCCCGGCGGCGAGGCCGGGGAACGCATCAGAAGATGGTGAATGGCGCGATGACCATGAACTTGACGTCTTTCTCGTCCTGGAAGATGTTGCCGTAACCGCCGCCCCAGCTCGGGATGTTGGTGTGGTTGTCATACTGGGTGTAGTGCAGCTTGATCAGGGTGCCCTTGGCGCGCCCTTCCTGGATGGTGTACATCGCGTCCAGGCTCCAGGCGCTTTCCTTCAGGCGCTGGCTCTGATCGTAGATCGGGTTGGTGCTCGGCTTGGCGTCCCAGGCGTAAACGTAGGAGCCGCCGACCGCCATGCCCGGCAGGTTCCAGTTGCTGAGGTCATACATCACGCCGGCGTACACCGCTTTCTCGCCGTTGGCGTTAAAGTCGGAGCGGTTATCCCACCACACGTCCAGACGACCGTTGGACGAGGCGTAGGTCGGGGTCATGCGCTGCAGGAAGAAGCCCTGGTTGCCTTCCGCCTTGACCATGGTGCCTTCCAGACGCCAGTTGAACTGCCCGGTGGTGTAACCGAAGGTCAGCGCCTGCAGCCAGGCCAGGCCGTCGTAGATGCTGTTCGGATCGTTCTTGTCGCTGATGCGGTCTTCCGCACCGTAGAACTGGTAACTGGTGGTCAGCGGGTTGCCGAGCACATCGAATTTGTAAGACGCCTTGGTGAAGTATTGATTCACATAACCCTGCGCCTGGCCGAAGGCGGCTTCCAGCACCAGATCGTTTTTGAAATCGTACTTGGCGCCCAGCGAGTGCAGGTAGGAGACGCGCGTTTTCTTATCGTTCTGGCGGAAGTCGTCCATCTCGATATGCCACGGCGCCTTGTATTTGTCGGTCCACATGTAGGAGAAGCTCAACGCACCGGCGTCGCCGTAGTCGAACTTGGCGCCGGCTTCGGCCCCCTGATAGGTGCCCGGCATAAAGCTCCAGTGCGGCGCCAGCAGGGTTTGGCCGCTCGGCTGAATATAGCCGGCGCGCGCCCAAACCGGGCCGTATTTGAATTTGGCGGCGGCTTTGTACAGGCTGACGCCGCCTTTGTCACCGGAATAGTCTTCGTCGTAGGTACGGTTTTTCGAGGAGAACGCGATCTCGTTCGGGTGGCCGCTGGCGCTGGATTCCGCCAGCTCGATGGCGGTAAAGGCACCGACGTCCAGACCGAACATGTCCCAGGCGTAGCCCGAAGCGAAATCCAGGCTCAGGTTGGCGGTGGAGTGCGACAGGTTGGTGGTGTATTGGTTGTAATCCTTGCTGTCCGGATTAAGATCTTTACGGTCGCGCTCACGTTGCCAGTAATAAATGCCGCCGGTCAGCGTGGAATCATCGATAAACCCTGCGGCTTTCGCCTCAGGCGCCATGGCAAACCCTGTTCCCAACAGCGCGCCCGCGACTGCGAGCGCCAGCGTTTTACGCTGAGCACCGTGCGTACCCATATTGAAATTCCTCTTTGACTTAACTTAAAAGTTGCAGCCGCCTGTGTTCACCACTGCCCTGCACGACTGCCAATAAAAAACCCGAACGGGTAAAAAATATTGCCGACGAGATGTTATTCCCACAGCACTAATTGCTACAGACAGACTATTTTTCGCGACGCGAATTATCAAATGAAAAATGAGGGAGATTTGTCAAAGTATGACAAGGAGCACATATCAGTGAGAATTTGTTACGCTGGTGATCATAGAGGGTGTCGAATAAAAAATTCAATTAAATCAGAATAAATTGAGATACAAGGTCAACCAGAGACGATTAATGGTTTCAGCCTGACTAAATTCGTCAGTCAGACGATAAAAATTGAGAGCGCTCTCCAAATGAAATTAATTCGCATCACGAATATATAAGAAAAAATGAAGACTAATAGGACCAATATAAGAGAACTAATGGGTTAATGCGTCGCCATTAATTAAACGCACCCCGGATAAATGAGAGAGGAATAGATCGCGAGCTGAGCGCAGGCATAAAAAAGCGCGGCTTAAAGCCGCGCTGATTCATTAATTTTCGAGGCGAATAAGATTAGCCTTCGATTTTCGCCCAGGTGTCACGCAGGCCGACGGTGCGGTTAAACACCAGATGCTCGGCCGACGAGTGACGGTTGTCGGCGCAGAAGTAACCTTCTCGCTCGAACTGATAGGCTTTCTCCGGCTGTGCAGCCGCCAGGCTCGGCTCGACGAAGCCGTGCTTGATGACCAGCGATTCCGGGTTGATGGTGGAGAGGAAGTCCTCCGCCGCGCCCGGATTAGGCACGCTGAACAGGCGATCGTACAGGCGAATTTCCGCCGGCAGCGCGTGCGCCGCTGACACCCAGTGGATCACGCCCTTCACCTTGCGGCCGTCGGCAGGATCTTTGCTCAGCGTTTCCGCATCGTAGCTGCAGAAGATGGTGGTGATCTCGCCCGCTTCGTCCTTCTCGACGCGCTCGGCCTTGATCACGTACGCATTGCGCAGACGCACTTCCTTGCCCAGCACCAGACGCTTGTACTGCTTGTTGGCTTCTTCGCGGAAGTCGGCGCGATCGATATAGATCTCGCGGCTGAACGGCACTTCGCGGCTGCCCATTTCCGGCTTGTTCGGGTGGTTTGGCATGGTGACCATTTCCACCGCATCGCCCATGTTCTCGATGACGATTTTCACCGGATCCAGCACCGCCATGGCGCGCGGCGCGTTCTCGTTCAGATCGTCGCGGATGCAGGATTCCAGCGCCACCATCTCGACGTTGTTGTCTTGCTTGGTCACGCCGATGCGCAGGCAGAACTCACGAATCGAGGCGGCGGTATAACCGCGACGGCGCAGACCGGAGACGGTCGGCATACGCGGATCGTCCCAGCCTTCGACGATCTTCTCGGCCACCAGCTGGTGCAGCTTGCGCTTCGACATGATGGCGTATTCGAGGTTGAGACGCGAAAACTCGTACTGACGCGGGTGGCAAGGAATGGTGATGTTATCCAGCACCCAGTCATACAGACGGCGGTTATCCTGGAATTCCAGGGTGCACAGCGAATGGGTGATCCCTTCCAGCGCATCGGAAATGCAGTGGGTGAAATCGTACATCGGATAGATGCACCATTTATTGCCGGTCTGGTGGTGTTCGGCGAACTTGATGCGGTACAGCACCGGATCGCGCATCACGATAAACGGCGAAGCCATATCGATCTTGGCGCGCAGGCAGGCGGCGCCTTCGGCGAACTCGCCGTTGCGCATCTTCTCGAACAGCGCCAGGTTCTCTTCCACGCTGCGGCCGCGGTACGGGCTGTCTTTGCCCGGCGCGGTCAGGGTGCCGCGATATTCACGGATCTGCTCCGGCGACAGCTCATCGACGTAGGCCAGGCCCTTGGTGATCAGCTCAACCGCATACTGGTGCAGCTGATCGAAATAGTCTGAGGAGTAACGAACGTTGCCGCTCCACTCAAAGCCCAGCCACTCCACGTCGTGCTTGATTGACTCCACGAACTCGATGTCTTCTTTCACCGGGTTGGTGTCATCGAAACGCAGGTTGCACTGGCCCTGATAGTCCTTGGCGATGCCGAAGTTCAGGCAGATGGACTTGGCGTGGCCGATATGCAGATAGCCGTTAGGCTCCGGCGGGAAGCGGGTATGTACCGACGTGTGTTTCCCCGACGCCAGATCTTCATCGACGATCTGACGGATAAAATTGGTTGGGCGGGCTTCAGCCTCACTCATTTCACTGTTCCTCAATGCAAAGCGCTACACATAACCGCCTATGATCCAACAAGCCACGTCTGGAAACAACCGTTTGTTTCACGAAAAATGCGGCGCGTTGCACCGTCGGCGCGCAGCGCACCGCCGTGGGGCGAAACGGAATAAAAAAAGCGGGAAGAGATCGCTCTCTTCCCGCCAAGTCGGGGTAAACTCCGCCATGATGCGTGGCCGGCCCCCGGTACTACTCAGGTAAAAACGGTCTTACTTTTGGATCTCGTACAGCTTGGTCTGACCGGCGACGACAGAGCCGCTGGCCAGCGCCGCCAGGCCGGCGTAGTCGTCAGAGTTGCTGACCACCACCGGGCTTATCATCGAACGCGCGTTGGCGTTCAGATAATCCAGATCCAGTTCCAGAATCGGTTGACCGGCTTTCACTTCCGCGCCCTCTTCCACCAGGCGTTTGAAGCCCTGGCCTTCCAGCGCGACGGTGTCGATCCCCATGTGCACCACGATCTCGGCGCCCTTGTCGGTTTCCAGGCAGAACGCGTGGTTGGTATTGAAGATTTTCACCACGGTGCCGTCCGCCGGCGCCACGACGATGTTGTCGGTCGGGCGAATCGCCAGGCCGTCACCCACCGCCTTGCTGGCGAAAGCTTCGTCCGGCACCTGATCGAGCGCCACGACTTCACCGGTCACCGGCGCCACCAGCGTTTCAAACGCGACTTTCGGTGCGTTCGGTACCGCCTGCGGTTTGGCTTCCGCAGCAGGAGCCGCCGCCGGAGCCGCCGCTGCCGCTACCGGGCCGGCGGCAATCACGTTGCGCATTGCGCTGGCGATAAGTTCAGCACGGGTGCCGACGATCACTTGCACGCTCTGCTTGTTCAGACGGATAACGCCGGATGCGCCGAGGCGTTTCGCCAATGCGTCGTTCACCAGCGCGGAGTCTTTCACGTTCAAACGCAGGCGAGTGATGCAGGCATCGATGCCGGTCAGGTTGTCGGAACCGCCGATCGCGCCGACGTAGCGACGGGCCAGCGTGGTAGTTTCGTTCTCGTCTTTACCGGCGTTGCTGTTGACGTTGACGTCATAACCGTCGGTTTCGTCACCGGCAACCGCCAGCTCGCGACCCGGGGTCATCAGGTTGAACTTGTTGATGGTGAAGCGGAACACCACATAGTAGATAACGAAGAACACCAGACCTTGCGGGATCAGCATGTACCAGTGGGTCGCCAACGGGTTGCGCGACGACAGCACCATATCCACCAAACCGGCGCTGAAGCCGAAACCGGCAATCCAGTGCATGCTGGCGGCGATGAAGACGGAAATCCCGGTCAAGATCGCGTGAAGCACATACAGCACCGGCGCCACAAACATGAAGGAGAATTCCAGCGGTTCGGTGATGCCGGTAAAGAAGGCAGCGAATGCCCCCGCCATCATGATCCCCAGCACTTTCGCCTTATTCTCAGGGCGCGCGCAGTGATAGATAGCCAGCGCTGCGCCCGGCAGACCAAACATCATGATCGGGAAGAAGCCCGCCTGATAACGGCCGGTGATGCCGACGACCGCTTTACCGGCTTCGATCGACTGCTGGCCGCCAAGGAAGTTAGGGATATCGTTGATGCCGGCCACGTCGAACCAGAACACCGAGTTCAGCGCGTGGTGCAGGCCGACCGGGATCAGCAGACGGTTGAAGAAGGCATAGATGCCCGCGCCGACGGAGCCCAATTTCTGGATGTGTTCGCCGAAGCTCACCAAAGCGCCGAACACCACTGGCCAGACATACATCAGGATGTAAGCGACCAGGATCATCAAGAAGGAAATGAGGATCGGCACCAGACGGCGACCGCTGAAGAACGACAGCGCCTTAGGCAGCTCGACGCCGCTGAAGCGGTTGTACACTTCGGCGGAGATGATACCCACCAGAATACCGACGAACTGGTTTTCAATTTTGCCGAACGCGGCAGGCACCTGGTCGAGGGGGATCTTCTGAATCATCGACACGGCGGCCGGTGAACAGAGGGTGGTCAGCACCAGGAAACCGACGAAGCCGGTCAGTGCGGCAGAGCCGTCCTTGTCTTTGGACATGCCGTAGGCCACACCGATGGCGAACAGCACGGCCATATGATCGATAATGGCTGAACCGGATTTGATAAATAATGCGGCAAGCGCGTTGTCGCCGCCCCAACCAACAGGGTCAATCCAGTACCCGACGCCCATCAAGATGGCGGCGGCAGGCAGCGTGGCGACCGGCACCATCAGCGCCCGTCCCACCTTTTGCAAATAACTAAGAATGTTCACCTTTTCCCCCTATGTTGTCCGCGGACGGACCCTATTAGTAGTTTATTTGGATCTCTCACTACCTTTTTAGAAACAATGCTTGGCACGTATCACTCATGCCGAGTGTAAAAAATTTATTTTGTATCGCAAATTAAAACCTCCCTTTTTGTGATAAATATCACCAAAAAGTAGTCTTTCCCTCCCAGATTGCTGGCCATCACACAAAACTTATTTTATCATTCAAAAAATCAACCGGACGGACGATTCACGCGAGAATCATAAAGCTGGGTTACGCTTAGGACTCCCGCAGGCCCGTACAGTATAGCTTTAGTTTACTTATCCCAAGAGGTGTTAGATGAGACTTATCCCACTGAAAGATACCGCACAAGTCGGCAAATGGGCCGCGCGTCATATCGTTCAACGCATCAACGCATTCAAGCCAACCGCAGAGCGCCCGTTTGTCCTCGGCCTGCCCACCGGCGGCACGCCGCTGGAAGCCTACAAACATCTGATTGCGATGCACAAAGCAGGTGAAGTAAGCTTTAAGCATGTTGTGACTTTCAACATGGACGAGTACGTTGGCCTGCCGCAGGAACACCCGGAAAGCTACCACACCTTCATGTACCGCAACTTCTTTGACCACGTTGATATCCCTCGTGAAAATATCAACCTGCTGAACGGCAACGCCGCGGATGTCGACGCCGAGTGCCGCCAGTACGAAGAGAAGATCAAGTCTTACGGCAAAATTAACCTGTTCATGGGCGGCGTGGGCATCGACGGCCATATCGCGTTCAACGAGCCGGCTTCATCTCTGGCTTCGCGCACCCGCATCAAAACGCTGACCGAAGACACCCGCATCGCCAACTCGCGCTTCTTCGGCGGCGACGTCAGCCTGGTGCCGAAATATGCGCTGACCGTCGGCGTGGGCACGCTGCTGGACGCGGAAGAAGTGATGATCCTGGTGACCGGCCACGCCAAGGCGCAGGCGCTGGAAGCCGCGGTGGAAGGCAACATCAACCACATGTGGACCATCAGCTGCCTGCAGCTGCACGCCAAAGCGGTGGTGGTGTGCGACGAGCCGGCCACTATGGAGCTGAAAGTCAAAACCGTTAAATATTTCCGCGAGTTAGAAGCGGAAAGCGTGAAAAGTCTTTAATCTTTGCAGGGGGCTACGATGTTCGCTTTAACCCACGGCCGAATCTATACCGGCCACGACGTACTTGATGACCATGCAGTCATTATCGCTGATGGGCTGATCGAGAGAGTCTGCCCGGCGGCTGAATTGCCCGCCGGCATCGAAACGCGCGACCTGGGTGGCGCCATCCTGGCCCCTGGGCTTATCGACGTGCAGCTGAACGGCTGCGGCGGCGTCCAGTTCAACGATTCGCTGGAAGCGATTTCGGAAGAAACGCTGGAGATTATGCAGCGCGCCAACGAGAAATCCGGCTGCACCAGCTATCTGCCGACGCTGATCACCAGCAGCGACGAATTCATGAAGCACAGCGTCGACGTGATGCGCGCTTATCTGAAAAAGCACCAAAACCAGGCGCTGGGCCTGCACCTGGAAGGGCCGTACCTCAGCCCAGTGAAAAAAGGCACCCATAACCCGGCGTTCATTCGCAAGCCAACTCAGGACATGATCGATTACCTGTGCGCCAACGCCGACGTGATCACCAAGGTGACGCTGGCGCCGGAAATGGTTGAGCCGCACGTTATCAAGCAGCTGACCAAGGCCGGCATCGTGGTCTCCGCCGGCCACTCGAACGCCACCTACGATCAGGCGCGCACCGGCTTCGCCGCCGGCATCAGCTTCGCCACCCACCTGTACAACGCCATGCCGTATATCACCGGCCGCGAACCTGGGCTGATGGGGGCGATCTTCGATACGCCGGAGGTCTATACCGGCATCATCGCCGACGGCCATCACGTGGCCTGGGCGAGTATCCGTAACGCCAAACGCCTGAAAGGTGATAAATTGGTATTGGTCACCGACGCGACCGCACCGGCAGGTGCAGATATTGACCAATTTATTTTCGCCGGTAAAACAATATACTATCGGGATGGGCTGTGCGTGGATGAGAACGGTACCCTGAGCGGTTCCGCACTGACCATGATCGAAGCGGTGCAAAACAGCGTCGAGCATATCGGCATCGCGCTGGACGAAGCGCTGCGCATGGCGACGCTGTATCCGGCGCGCGCCATCGGCGTCGAGCAGCGTCTGGGCACCATCGAAGCCGGCAAGGTGGCTAACCTGACCGCCTTCACCCGTGATTTCAAGATCACCAAAACGCTCGTTAACGGTAACGAGGTTTAATTCAATGAACAGCGAGTAACATTATTGATGAGCACTGGCGGACAAGCACAAATAGGGAACGTTGACTTAGTCAAACAGCTTAACGGCGCGGCAGTTTACCGCCTGATCGACCAGCAGGGCCCGATCTCGCGCATTCAAATTGCCGAACTCAGCCAGCTTGCCCCCGCCAGCGTCACCAAAATTACTCGCCAGCTGCTGGAGCGCGGGCTGATCAAAGAAGTCGATCAGCAAGCCTCCACCGGCGGCCGCCGCGCGATCTCCATCGTGTCTGAAACCCGTCATTTCCATACCGTCGCGGTGCGTCTCGGCCGCCACGACGCCACCATCACCCTGTATGACATGAGCGGTAAATCGCTCAGCGAAGAACACTATCCGCTGCCGGAACGCACCCAGGAAACGCTGGAAAATGCACTGTTCGCCGCCATCGCCCAATTCATCGAAGCAAACCAGCGCCGCCTGCGCGAGCTGATCGCCATCGCGGTGATCCTGCCCGGCCTGGTGGATCCGGCGCTGGGCGTGGTGCGCTACATGCCGCACATCAGCGTCAGCAACTGGGCGCTGGTCGACAACCTGCAGCAGCGCTTCAACGTCACCAGCTTCGTCGGCCACGACATCCGCAGCCTGGCGCTGGCGGAGCACTACTTCGGCGCTACCCGCGACTGCGAAGACTCTATTCTGGTGCGCCTGCACCGCGGCACCGGCGCCGGCATCATCGTCAACGGGCAGATTTTTCTCGGCAATAACGGCAACGTCGGCGAAATCGGCCATATCCAGATCGATCCGCTGGGTGAACGCTGCCACTGCGGCAACTTCGGCTGCCTGGAAACCGTAGCCGCCAACGCGGCGATCGAACAGCGCGTGCGCCAGCTGCTGAGCCAGGGCTACCCGAGCAAACTGACGCTGGAAGACTGCGGCATCAACGCCATCTGCAAGGCCGCCAACCGCGGCGATCTGCTGGCCAGCGAAGTGATCGAACACGTCGGCCGCTATCTGGGCAAGGCGGTGGCCATCGCCATCAACCTGTTCAATCCGCAGAAGGTGGTGATCGCCGGTGAGATCACCGAAGCGGACAAGGTGCTGCTGCCGGCGATCCAGAGCTGCATCAATACCCAGGTGCTGAAGGACTTCCGCAAAAATCTGCCGGTGGTGACCTCCGAACTCAATCATCGCTCGGCGATCGGCGCTTTCGCCCTGGCCAAACGCGCGATGCTCAACGGCGTGCTCTTGCAGCGATTGCTGGAAAGCTGATCCGCCGCTTCTGGCAGGTGTGTTATCGTCACCCCTTGCCTGCCGTAATCATGAGAAACAGCGACAAATGAAAATCAAAAACGTTATATGCGATATCGACGGCGTGCTGCTGCATGACAATACGCCGGTGCCCGGCGCCGATCTGTTCCTGGCGCGCATCCAGGAACAAGGCATGCCGCTGGTGGTGCTGACCAACTACCCGTCACAAACCGCGCAGGATCTGGCGAACCGCTTCGCCGCCGCCGGGCTGGAAGTGCCGGAGAGCGCGTTCTATACCTCGGCGATGGCCACCGCCGATTTCCTGCGCCGCCAGGAAGGCAAAAAAGCCTACGTGGTCGGCGAAGGCGCCCTGATCCATGAGCTGTACAAAGCCGGTTTCACCATCACCGACATCAACCCGGATTTCGTGATCGTCGGTGAAACCCGCTCTTACAACTGGGACATGATGCACAAGGCCGCCTACTTCGTCAGTAACGGCGCACGCTTTATCGCCACCAACCCGGATAGCCACGGCCACGGCTTCTCGCCGGCCTGCGGCGCGCTGTGCGCCCCCATCGAGAAGATCACCGGCCGCAAGCCGTTTTACGTCGGCAAGCCCAGCCCGTGGATCATTCGCGCCGCATTGAACAAAATGCAGGCGCACTCGGAAGAGACGGTGATCGTCGGCGACAACCTGCGCACCGACATTCTGGCGGGCTTCCAGGCCGGTCTGGAAACCGTGCTGGTGCTGTCCGGCGTCTCCACGCTGAGCGACATTGAAACCATGCCGTTCCGCCCGAGCTACGTCTACCCTTCCGTTGCCGATATCACCATCTTCTGATGCATTTATGGCGGCTACCCGGCCGCCATTATTTCTCTCTTCCTGACCGCAGTTTGAATTTAATTCGTTCATGGCCGCAAAAGGTTTCAGCCTGCCTGCGCTAAAAATCCTCATTATAACCTTACGCCCCGCCAATAGCTGATATTGCCGGCCAGCGGAAAACCTTTACCCCTAATTAATGAGGCTACCATGAGCACAAATAACATGATTAATGCCGCCGCCGATGACGCAGCCATTATGCCGACTATCGCCAATAAAAAAATCCTGATGGGTTTTTGGCACAACTGGGCCGCCGGTGCCAGTGACGGCTATCGGCAAGGCCAGTTCGCCAATATGAACCTGACCGATATTCCCGCCGAATACAACGTGGTGGCCGTCGCCTTTATGAAAGGCCAGGGCATCCCAACCTTCAAACCGTACAACCTGTCCGACGCCGAGTTCCGCCGCCAGGTGGGCGTGCTGAACAGCCAAGGCCGCGCGGTGCTGATCTCCCTCGGCGGCGCAGACGCGCATATCGAGCTGAAAACCGGCGACGAAGATAAGCTGAAAGACGAGATTATTCGCCTGGTGGAAGTCTATGGCTTCGACGGTCTGGATATCGATTTGGAACAGGCGGCGATCGGCGCCGCCAATAATAAAACCGTCTTGCCTGCGGCATTGAAAAAAGTAAAAGACTATTACGCCGCGCAGGGAAAAAACTTTATTATCAGCATGGCGCCGGAATTCCCGTATTTACGCACCAACGGCACCTACCTGGATTATATCAACGCCCTCGAAGGCTATTATGACTTTATCGCGCCGCAATATTATAACCAGGGTGGCGACGGTATTTGGGTGGACGAACTCAACGCCTGGATCACGCAGAATAACGACGCCATGAAAGAGGACTTCCTCTACTACCTGACGGAAAGCCTGGTCACCGGCACCCGCGGCTATGCAAAGATCCCGGCCGCAAAATTCGTCATCGGTCTGCCGAGCAACAACGACGCCGCCGCCACCGGCTACGTGATCGATAAACAGGCGGTATATAACACTTTCTCGCGTCTCGACGCCAAGAACCTGTCGATCAAGGGCCTGATGACCTGGTCAATCAACTGGGACAACGGTAAGAGCAAAGCCGGCGTGGCCTACAACTGGGAATTCAAAACCCGCTACGCGCCGCTGATTCAGGGCGGCGTTACCCCACCGCCGGGAAAACCTAATGCACCGACTGCGCTGACGGTCGCCGAGCTGGGCGCCACCTCGCTGAAGCTGAGCTGGGCCGCCGCCACCGGCGCCTTACCGATCGCCAGCTACACCGTCTACCGCAACGGCACCCCGATCGGCCAGACCGCCGGCCTGTCGCTGGCCGACAGCGGCCTGACCCCGGCCACCCAGTACAGCTACTTCGTTACCGCCACCGACAGCCAGGGCAATACCTCGCTGCCGAGCAGCGCGCTGGCGGTTAAAACCGCCAACGACGGCACGCCACCCGATCCGGGGGCGCCCGAGTGGCAGAACAACCACAGTTACAAGGCTGGCGACGTGGTGAGCTATAAAGGCAAGAAATATACCTGTATCCAGGCGCACACCTCCAACGCCGGCTGGACGCCGGACGCCGCCTTCACCCTGTGGCAGCTCATCGCCTAATCGCTAATCGATTGCCGGCCAAACTGGCCGGCAATCCCGCCATCACGCTAAAAATTGCATAATCGATAATTTTTCACGTCGATAACTGAACATCCGTTAAAAACCACACCTAGGCAAACAACTATTTCTCAACGCATGGCTAAAACGCTTGCATCTCCCGCAGCTTTTGGCGCATTTTCATAACCACAGCGCAGCAAAACCGGGTTATCGCTGATAAATCGGCAATGCTGCCCATAACAGTAAAAAACAACATCACAGTCATAAAAGCCCGTTAGGAGAGTTGTATGTGTTCTATTTTCGGTGTGCTCGATCTGAAGTCCGATCCCGTTGAACTGCGTAAGAAAGCGCTGGAGCTGTCGCGCCTGATGCGCCACCGCGGCCCGGATTGGTCCGGCGTTTACGCCAGCGACAAAGCCATTCTGGCTCACGAACGCCTGTCGATCGTCGACGTCAACAATGGCGCTCAACCGCTGTACAACGCTGCGCACACCCACGTTCTGGCGGTCAACGGTGAAATTTACAACCATCAGGCGCTGCGCCAACAGCTGAGCGACCGCTACGCGTTCCAGACCGGGTCCGACTGTGAAGTGATCCTGGCGCTGTACCAGGAGAAGGGCCCGGATTTCCTCGACGATCTGCAAGGCATGTTCGCCTTCGCCCTGTATGACACCGAGAAAGACGCTTACCTGATCGGCCGCGATCACCTGGGCATCATCCCGCTGTACATGGGCCACGACGAGCACGGCAACCTGTACGTCGCCTCGGAAATGAAGGCGCTGGTGCCGGTGTGCCGCACCATCAAGGAATTCCCGGCCGGCAGCTACCTGTGGAGCCAGGACGGTGAGATCCGCGAATACTATCGCCGCGACTGGTTCGATTACGACAGCGTCAAAGACAACGTGACCGACGCCGCCGCCTTGCGCACCGCGCTGGAAGAGTCGGTGAAAAGCCACCTGATGTCCGACGTGCCTTACGGCGTGCTGCTGTCGGGCGGGCTGGATTCCTCGGTCATCTCGGCGATCACCAAGAAGTACGCCGCGCGCCGCGTGGAAGATCAGGAACGCAGCGAAGCCTGGTGGCCGCAGCTGCACTCCTTCGCCGTCGGTCTGGAAGGCTCGCCGGATCTGCGCGCCGCGCAGGAGGTCGCCAACCATCTGGGCACCGTGCACCATGAGATCCACTTCACCGTGCAGGAAGGCCTGGACGCCATCCGCGACGTGATTTACCACATCGAAACCTATGACGTCACCACCATTCGCGCCTCGACGCCAATGTACCTGATGTCGCGCAAAATCAAGGCGATGGGCATCAAGATGGTGCTTTCCGGCGAAGGCGCGGACGAAGTGTTCGGCGGCTACCTTTACTTCCATAAGGCGCCGGACGCCCGCGAATTCCACGAAGAGACCGTGCGCAAGCTGCTGGCGCTGCATATGTTCGACTGCGCGCGCGCCAACAAGGCGATGTCCGCCTGGGGCGTTGAGGCCCGCGTGCCGTTCCTGGACAAGAAATTCCTCGACGTGGCGATGCGCATCAACCCGAAAGATAAAATGTGCGGCAACGGCAAAATGGAAAAACACATCGTCCGCGAATGTTTCGAGTCCTATTTGCCGGCCAGCGTGGCCTGGCGCCAAAAAGAGCAGTTCTCCGACGGCGTCGGCTACAGCTGGATCGACACGCTAAAAGAGGTCGCTGCGCAGCAAATCAGCGATCAACAGCTCGAAACCGCGCGTTTCCGCTTCCCGTACAACACGCCGACCTCGAAAGAAGGCTACCTGTACCGCGAGATCTTCGAGGAGCTGTTCCCGCTGCCGAGCGCCGCCGAATGCGTGCCGGGCGGCCCGTCCGTCGCCTGTTCGTCCGCCAAGGCCATCGAATGGGACGAATCGTTCAAGAAGATGGACGATCCTTCCGGCCGCGCCGTCGGCGTGCACCAGGCCGCCTATAAATAATCGCGCGGCGTTTTCCCCAAGGCGGGCCTTTTGGCCCGCCTTTTTGTTGCCTTTCCCCCCTGCCAACTGCCTGAATTGCCGATTTTATCGCCATAATGTTCACAACCCAGACAAACGGCGCTTCCCGGCACTTTTTCGGGAAAAAACTTGTTGACGCAAATCGGTCATATACGCATAATGCGCCCCGCAACGCCGATGAAGGCAAAGCAAAAAAAGAGGGCTACGTAGCTCAGCTGGTTAGAGCACATCACTCATAATGATGGGGTCACAGGTTCGAATCCCGTCGTAGCCACCATCTCTTTTTTGCATTGCGGGAGTGGCGAAATTGGTAGACGCACCAGATTTAGGTTCTGGCGCCGCAAGGTGTGCGAGTTCAAGTCTCGCCTCCCGCACCATTTCTCTTCATCGTCGGCGCAGTATGTTGATGGGGTATCGCCAAGCGGTAAGGCACCGGTTTTTGATACCGGCATTCCCTGGTTCGAATCCAGGTACCCCAGCCATATTCTTTCGAGAATGGGGTTTCAACATAAGATTTGTTTGCAGGTGGGGTATCGCCAAGCGGTAAGGCACCGGTTTTTGATACCGGCATTCCCTGGTTCGAATCCAGGTACCCCAGCCATAACAAACTGCTTGCAAATCAAAGAAGTAAAAAGTAACATCGGCTACGTAGCTCAGCTGGTTAGAGCACATCACTCATAATGATGGGGTCACAGGTTCAAATCCCGTCGTAGCCACCATAATTGGGGTGTCGCCAAGCGGTAAGGCTCTGGTTTCTGATACCAGCATACCCAGGTTCGAATCCTGGCACCCCAGCCATATTTAGAAAAGCCCGCTTCGGCGGGCTTTTTGCTGTCTGGCGTTCAGCCAATCCTAACGGGCCCAGCCGCAGCTGAGCCCTGTCGGTTACAATCCCAACGCGTACTTCAACGCATGCTCTTTCAGCTTGCCCGCCCGCTGTGCGGCCATCAGCGCCAGATTGCGCGCCACGTTCAGCGGCGCCAGGTTATTGCTGAAAGCCGTATAGAACAGATCCATCCCGCTCTGCATCAGCAGATTGTCGGTACGGCGGCGGCGCTGATAACGCAGCAGTACCGCCTCGCTGCTCCAGTCCTCTCCCTGCTCCCGCGCATCGCTCAATACGTTCAGCAAGGCATCCACGTCGCGATACCCCAGATTGACGCCCTGCCCCGCCAGCGGGTTGATGGTATGTGCCGCATCCCCCAGCAGTGCCAGCCCCGGCAGCACGTAGCGCTGCGCATGACGCCGCGTCAGCGGGAACGAACCGGCGGCGTGCACCTTGACCGGGCCCAGTCGCGCCGGGAAAGCGGCGGCGATCTCACGCTCCAGCTGCGCCGGCGGCATCGCCTGCAGCTGGCGAATGCGCTGCGGGCTGTCATACCACACCAGCGACGCCCAGCTGTCGTACAGCGGCAGGAAGGCGCGCGGCCCGGACGGGAAGAAACGCTGCCAGGTCACATCCTGCTGCGGCGCGCCGGTATCGACGGTGATCAACATGCACGCCTGACGATACTGCCAGCCGTTGGTGCCGATCGCCGCCAGCTTGCGCACCTGCGAGTTGGCGCCGTCGGCGCCGACAACCAGGCGCGCCTGCAGCGTCTCGCCGCCGTCCAGCGTCAGCTGCCAGGTATTGTCCGCCCGCTGCAGCGATTGCAGCCTGGCGGGGCACAGCAGCGTCAGGTTGGCGCACTGCGCGAACTGCTGCCACAGCGCCAGCTGCAGAATGCGGTTTTCCACCATAAAGCCCAGCTCGGGCAGCCCCAGGGACACCGCGTCGAACGCCACGCGCGACGACGCCCATTCCCAGGTCTCCAGCCGGCGATACGGCGCCGTGCGCATCGCCGTCACGGCCTGCCAGGCGCCGAGCTGTTTCAGCAGCCCCACCGAGGTGCAGCCGATCGCGGAAATGCGCAGATCCGGCAGGCTTTGCGCCTCGAACGCCTGCGGCGCCTGATGTTCCAGCAACGCCACCGACCAGCCCGCCTGTGCCAGCCCCAGGGCCGCCGCCGCGCCGACCATGCCGCCGCCCACCACCACCGCGTCATACCGATTTTGAGATGTCTTCATATTGGCTATGTTTTCTGTGTGAATGCTCGCCATCCCACCCGGCATGGCGTTTTGCGCAGTGTACCGGATTTTCGCTCCGGCTTCAGGTCGCGTGCCATTTTCCCCCGCGCTGGTCACAACGGCGGCAAATGATTACAATACGCGCCCTGCATGTCGCGTAACGCAACTTTCGCTCCGCACTGAGTAATGGCAAGTCAATGACGAAAAAACTACATATCAAAACCTGGGGCTGCCAGATGAATGAGTATGATTCATCGAAAATGGCCGACCTGTTGAACAGCACGCACGGCTTCGAGTGGACCGAAAACGCCGAAGAGGCGGACGTGCTGCTGCTGAACACCTGCTCGATCCGTGAAAAAGCGCAGGAGAAAGTTTTCGCCATGCTGGGGCGCTGGCGCTTGCTGAAAGAAAAGAACCCGTCTGTCATCATCGGCGTCGGCGGTTGCGTGGCCTCGCAAGAAGGCGAACTGATCCGCAGCCGCGCGCCCTGCGTCGACGTGGTCTTCGGCCCGCAGACCCTGCACCGCCTGCCGGAAATGATCAATCACGTTCAGGGCACCCGCAGCCCGGTGGTCGACATCAGCTTCCCGGAGATCGAAAAGTTCGACCGTCTGCCGGAACCGCGCGCCGAAGGCCCGACCGCATTCGTGTCGATCATGGAAGGCTGCAACAAATACTGCACCTTCTGCGTGGTGCCTTACACCCGCGGTGAAGAAGTGAGCCGCCCGAGCGACGACGTGCTGTTCGAAATCGCCCAACTGGCGGCGCAGGGCGTGCGCGAGGTCAACCTGCTCGGCCAAAACGTCAACGCTTACCGCGGCGCCACGCATGACGGCGAGATCTGTTCGTTCGCCGAACTGCTGCGCCTGGTGGCAGCCATCGACGGCATCGATCGCATTCGCTTCACCACCAGCCACCCTATCGAGTTCACCGATGACATCATCGCGGTGTACGAAGACACGCCGGAGCTGGTCAGCTTCCTGCATCTGCCGGTGCAGAGCGGTTCGGATCGCATCCTGACCATGATGAAACGCGCGCACACCGCGCTGGAGTACAAGGCGATTATCCGCAAGCTGCGCAAGGCGCGGCCGGCCATTCAGCTCAGCTCCGATTTCATCGTCGGTTTCCCGGGCGAAAGCCAGGCCGACTTCGAACAGACCATGAACCTGATCGCCGACGTCAATTTCGACGTCAGCTTCAGCTTCATCTATTCGTCGCGCCCGGGCACCCCGGCGGCGGACATGGTCGACGACGTCAGCGAAGAAGAGAAAAAACAGCGGCTGTATATTCTGCAGGATCGCATCAACCAGCAGGCGCTGCAGTTCAGCCGCCGCATGCTCGGCACCGTCCAGCGCATTCTGGTGGAGGGCACCTCGCGCAAAAGCGTGATGGAGCTGGCCGGGCGCACGGAGTGCAACCGTGTGGTAAACTTCGAGGGCACGCCCGACATGATCGGCCAGTTCGTCGACGTGGAAATTACCGAGGTGCTGACCAACACCCTGCGTGGCGCAGTGGTGCGCACCGAACAGCAGATGGATCTGCGCGTACATGAATCCCCGCAGTCGGTGATCGCCCGTACCCGCAAAGAAAACGCGCTGGGCGTCGGCATTTACCAGCCCTAACGCCGCGGCGGCCGCCTTATCGCCGCCCATTCGCGCTACTCCTTACCGTTTCTCCGCCGGGCGCCCGCGCCCGGTGATTTTCTTTTTTATTTTTTTATTGTTGAAGAGGCGACATAACATGCAACTCCCACACTGCCCGAAGTGCAACTCCGAATACACCTACCAGGACAATGCCCTGTTCATCTGCCCTGAGTGCGCCCACGAGTGGAGCGACAGCGCCCCGGCGGAAGATCAGGACGCGCTGATCGTCAAAGACGCCAACGGCAATCTGCTGGCGGACGGCGATGCGGTCACCGTGATCAAAGACCTGAAGGTCAAAGGCAGCTCCTCGATGCTGAAGATCGGCACCAAGGTGAAAAACATTCGCCTGGTCGAAGGCGATCACAACATCGACTGCAAAATCGACGGCTTCGGCCCGATGAAGCTGAAATCCGAGTTCGTGAAAAAGAACTGATTCACGGCGGCCTTGTTCTGTGATGACGCGGCGGGCTTTGCGCCCCGCCGCGTTTTTTCCTTATCTTCCCTTGAATTCCGCCGATGGCGCACAGATAGATCAGCGGTAAACTTGCGCCGTTGCGGCGCACCATGAATAATTCAAGAAAGAGAGTATTCAGGCTCGTCCTGAACGCGCGCGTCCCGAACGCGCTATGTGACATCAACCAGGCCCGATGTGACCTAGAGGAATAGTTTGAACGTCGCAACACAAGAAATTTTGTTAGAGCCCGCAGACAACCAGCGTTTGCTCAGCCTGTGCGGCCCGTTTGATGACAACATCAAGCAACTCGAGCGCCGATTGGGCATTGAAATCAATCGCCGCGACAACCGTTTCAAGCTGGTCGGCAAAAACCTGTGCGTGGTTGCCGCCGCCGATATCCTGCGCCATCTGTACGTGGATACCGCGCCGATTCGCGGCGTGATCCCGGATATCGACCCAGAGCAAATCCACCTGGCTATCAAAGAGAGCCGGGTGTTGGAACAGGTGGCCGACAGCGTGCCGGATTATGGCAAGGCGGTCACCATTAAAACCAAGCGCGGCATGGTGAAACCGCGTACGCCTAACCAGGCGCAGTACATCGCCAACATTCTCGATCACGACATCACCTTCGGCATCGGCCCGGCGGGCACCGGCAAAACCTACCTGGCGGTCGCCGCCGCGGTGGATGCGCTGGAGCGCCAGGAAATTCGCCGCATTTTGCTGACGCGCCCTGCGGTCGAAGCCGGCGAAAAACTGGGCTTCCTGCCCGGCGATCTGAGCCAGAAGGTCGATCCTTACCTGCGCCCGCTGTACGACGCCCTGTTCGAGATGCTGGGCTTCGAGCGCGTGGAGAAGCTCATCGAGCGCAACGTGATCGAAGTCGCGCCGCTGGCCTATATGCGCGGCCGTACGCTGAACGACGCCTTTATCATTCTGGATGAGAGCCAGAACACCACCATCGAACAGATGAAGATGTTCCTGACGCGCATCGGCTTCAACTCGAAGGCGGTCATCACCGGCGACGTCACCCAGATCGACCTGCCGCGCAACCAGAAATCCGGCCTGCGCCACGCGGTGGAAGTGCTGTCGGACGTGGAAGAACTGAGCTTCAACTTCTTCCACAGCGAAGACGTGGTGCGCCATCCGGTGGTGGCCCGCGTAGTCATCGCCTATGAGGCCTGGGAAGCGGCCGAACAGAAACGCAAAGACGCGATTGCCGAACAACGTAAGCGCGAGGCGCTCGCCGCCTCCGAGCAGGAGACACCATGAGTCAGGTGATTTTGGATCTGCAGATTGCCTGTGAAAGCGGCGACGGCCTGCCGGATGAGGCCACCTTCCAGCGCTGGCTGGAAGGCGTGCTGCCGCAATTTCAGGAAGAAGCCGAGGTGACCGTGCGTCTGGTGGACGAAGCGGAAAGCCACGAGCTGAACCTGACCTACCGCGGCAAAGACAAGCCGACCAACGTGCTCTCTTTCCCGTTCGAGGCCCCGCCGGGCATCGAGCTGCCGCTGCTCGGCGACCTGATTATCTGCCGCCAGGTGGTTGAACAGGAAGCGATTGAGCAAGGCAAGGCGCTGGAGGCCCACTGGGCGCATATGGTTGTCCATGGCAGTCTTCATCTGCTAGGGTATGACCACATCGAAGACGATGAAGCCGAAGAAATGGAGTCTTTGGAAACCGAAATCATGCACGGACTGGGTTACCCTGATCCGTACTTGGCGGAAAAAGACCCCGTCTGACGTCAGCCGTTTACCCTACAGCCCCCATACGGGGCTGTCGCTGACGCCCCTTAACTCTGACATGAGTGACAGTAACGAAAACGCCATGAGCGACGACCATTCACAAAGCAATGACAGCCCCAGTCCCAAGAAGGGGTTCTTTACTCTTATCCTTAACCAGCTGTTCCACGGCGAACCCAAAAACCGTGGCGATCTGGTCGAGCTGATCCGTGATTCCGAACAAAACGACCTGATCGATCCCGATACCCGCGACATGCTGGAAGGCGTGATGGATATCGCCGAACAGCGCGTGCGCGACATCATGATCCCCCGCTCCCAGATGGTGACGCTCAAGCGCAACCAGACGCTGGAAGAGTGCCTGGACGTGATTATCGACTCCGCCCACTCGCGCTTCCCGGTGATCAGCGAAGACAAAGATCACATCGAAGGCATCCTGATGGCCAAGGATCTTCTGCCGTTCATGCGCGCAGACTCCGAGCCGTTCAGCATCGACAAGGTGCTGCGCACCGCGGTGGTGGTGCCGGAAAGCAAGCGCGTCGACCGGATGCTGAAAGAGTTCCGCTCCCAGCGCTATCACATGGCGATTGTCATTGACGAATTTGGCGGCGTATCCGGCCTGGTCACCATCGAAGACATTCTGGAACTGATCGTCGGCGAGATCGAAGACGAATACGACGACGAAGACGATCTGGATATCCGCCAGCTCAGCCGCCACATGTACACCGTGCGCGCGCTGGCCCCGATCGAAGACTTCAACGACGCCTTCGGCACCCATTTCAGCGACGACGAGGTCGATACCATCGGCGGTCTGGTGATGCAGGCCTTCGGTCACCTGCCGGCGCGCGGGGAAACCATTGAAATCGAAGGTTACCTATTTAAAGTTGCCATGGCCGACAGTCGACGTATTATCCAGGTTCATGTAAAAATTCCGGACGATTCTCCACCACCGAAACTGGAAGATTAAATCCAACATGGCTAAAGCCTCATTACTTGAACGCCAGCGGGTTCGCGCCCTGCTGGCGCTGTTGTCAGGTGCCGGCGGGACGCTGGCGTTCTCGCCCTACGACTTCTGGCCCGCGGCCATCGTCTCCCTGTTCGGCCTGCTGGCCGTTACCCTCAATCGCACCACCAAACAGTCTGCCCTGCTCGGCTTTGTCTGGGGCTTCGGGCTGTTCGGCAGCGGCATCAACTGGGTGTATGTCAGCATCGCCGATTTCGGCGGCATGCCTTTCGCCGTCAACGTCTTCCTGGTGGTGCTGCTCGCCGCTTACCTGTCGCTGTATACCGGGCTGTTCGCCGGGCTGCTGACGCGCCTGTGGCCGGCCACCCGCTGGTGGCGGCTGGCCATCGCCGCGCCGGCGCTGTGGCAGGTGACCGAATTCCTGCGCGGCTGGGTGCTGACCGGCTTCCCGTGGCTGCAGTTCGGCTATAGCCAGATCAACGGCCCGCTGAAGGGCATCGCGCCGCTGCTGGGCGTCGACGCCATCACCTTTGTGCTGATGGCCATCGCCGGCCTACTGGTGTACGCCGTCAATCAGCGCCGCCTGTCGGCTGCGGTCATCGCTGCCGCGCTGCTGCTGTTGCCGTGGCCGCTGCGCCAGCTGCAGTGGTTTACACCGCAGCCGGAGAAAGCGGTGAACGTCGCCATGGTGCAAGGCAACATTCCCCAGTCAATGAAGTGGGATCCGAGCATTCTGCTCAGCACGCTGCAAACCTATCTGGACGAAACCCGCCCCTACATGGGCAAGGCGCCGATCATCATCTGGCCAGAGTCCGCCATCCCGGATTATGAAGCCAACCAGAACGGCTTCCTGACCATGATGGACGACCTGATGCGGGCGAAGAACAGCAGCCTGATCACCGGCATCGTCGATGCGCGCGCCACGCCACAGGGCCAGCAGATCTACAACAGCGCCATCGTGCTCGGCGAACCGACGCCTTACAGCTACCCGGCCAAAGATCGCTACAACAAGCATCACCTGGTGCCGTTCGGCGAGTTCGTGCCGCTGGGTGAACTGCTGCGCCCTATCGCGCCGTTCTTCAATCTGCCGATGTCCGGTTTCAGCCGCGGCGACTACGTGCAGCCGCAGCTCAGCGTACGCGGCTACAACCTGACGGCGGCCATCTGTTACGAGATCGTGCTGGGCCAGCAGGTGCGCGATAACTTCCGCCCGGACACCAACTTCCTGCTGACCATCTCCAACGACGCCTGGTTCGGCCACTCCATCGGCCCGTGGCAGCACTTCCAGATGGCGCGCATGCGGGCGCTGGAGCTCGGCCGGCCGCTGCTGCGCAGCACCAACAACGGCGTTACCGCCGCGGTGGATGCGAACGGCGAGGTGATCGCCGAGATCCCGCAGTTTACCCGTCAGGTGCTCGAAGTGAAGGTCACGCCAACCACCGGCGTCACGCCTTACGCACGCTTCGGCGCCACGCCGCTGTGGGTGATAACCCTGCTGCTGGGCGGCTGGGCGCTGATGTTGGGCCTGCGCCGCAAATAGTCCTTCTCGCCGGGGCGCGCCCGCCGCGCCCCGCGTTCTCGTCACTGTCCCCTCCTTGGTCAGAAAACGCCGTTAAATCAACGCGGCTGGCACACTCCTTGCTTTAACTATGGTGACATCGCGCGCCGATTTACTTTTGCTGACGTTTTGTCGCACCTGTGCACATTTTGGGTGCATTGAGCGCACCACGCGGGGGCGTCAGGGTTTCGTTGCATTGATTTGGTGCGCGCGGCGTCTCAAAAAATGAAACATTTTAGTTTCAAGGTATTCACAATCGGTTATTTTTTAACGGCTATCCGTTCTAAGACTATCTTTATAACTTGAGCAATAAATAGTCGATTTAACCTGACGCTCTTTAGTCAGAGCCACCACAACAGCAAAGGAGTTGGACCATGCAAATGCGTAAATTGGCGTTATCGTTACTGCTGCTCGGTGCGGCAGGTAGCGTGGCGCATGCGGAAGACCTGACCGGTACGCTGAAGAAAATCAAAGACAATGGCGTGATCGTTGTCGGCCACCGCGAATCGTCAGTGCCGTTCTCCTACTACGACAACCAACAAAAAGTTGTGGGCTACTCTCAGGACTACTCCAACCAAATCGTTGAAGCCGTTAAGAAAAAGCTGAATGCGCCGAATCTGCAGGTGAAAATGCTGCCGATTACCTCGCAGAACCGCATCCCGCTGCTGCAAAACGGCACCTATGATTTCGAGTGCGGATCCACCACCAATAACCTCGAGCGCCAGAAACAGGCCGCCTTCTCCGACACCATTTTCGTGGTCGGCACCCGCTTGCTGGTGAAAAAGGGCTCCGACATCAAAGACTTTAAAGACCTGGCCGGCAAACCGGTGGTGGTCACCTCCGGCACCACCTCCGAAGTGCTGCTGAACAAGCTGAACGACAGCGACAAGATGAACATGCGCATCATCAGCGCCAAAGACCACGGCGATTCCTTCCGCACTCTGGAAAGCGGCCGCGCCGTGGCCTTCATGATGGATGATGCCCTGCTGGCGGGCGAGCGCGCCAAGGCCAAGAAACCGGATCAGTGGGAAATCATCGGCACGCCGCAGTCGAAAGAGGCCTACGGCTGCATGCTGCGCAAAGACGATCCTGAGTTTAAAAAGCTGGTCGATGACACCATCGCCCAGGCGCAAACCTCCGGTGAAGCGGCCAAGTGGTTTGACAAATGGTTCAAGCAGCCTATTCCACCGAAAAACCTCAACATGAACTTCGAACTGTCGGACGACATGAAGCAGCTGTTCAAAGAGCCTAACGACAAAGCGTTGAACTAAATAGAACAAGAGCCGGGGCGGCCGCAGGCCAAACCGGCCCAGTTGATGACTGGGACAGACAGGTATGAGGGGGGCCGTTCTCCTCCCTCATTTTCCCCAACGCGCATCACCGATCTCCGCACACAACAAGCCAGCCAGACTGGCCGCACGGCGATCGGCGCTCATCAAGTCATCAATCTTCGGCGCCCTGCGCCCGTTTACCGGAGTTTGTTATGTCAATAGATTGGAACTGGGGTATCTTCCTGCAGCAGGCCCCGTTTGGGAACACCACTTACCTCGGCTGGATCTGGTCCGGCTTTCAGGTCACGGTGGCCCTCTCCGTCTGTGCATGGATTATCGCTTTCTTCGTCGGTTCGCTGTTCGGTATCTTGCGTACCGTGCCCAACCGCTTTCTTTCCGCCCTCGGCACCTGTTACGTCGAACTGTTCCGCAACGTGCCGCTGATCGTGCAATTCTTTACCTGGTATCTGGTGATCCCCGAGCTGTTGCCGGCCAATATCGGCACCTGGTTTAAAAGCGAGCTGGATCCCAACGTGCAGTTCTTCGTCTCCTCCATGCTCTGCCTGGGGCTGTTTACCGCCGCCCGCGTATGCGAGCAGGTGCGCGCCGCCATTCAGTCCCTGCCGCGCGGCCAGAAAGCCGCCGGGCTGGCGATGGGCCTGACGCTGCCGCAAACCTACCGCTACGTGCTGCTGCCGAACGCCTACCGGGTGATCGTGCCGCCGATGACCTCGGAAATGCTCAACCTGGTCAAAAACTCCGCCATCGCCTCCACCATCGGGCTGGTGGACATGGCCGCGCAGGCCGGCAAGCTGTTGGATTACTCCGCACACGCCTATGAATCCTTTACCGCCATCACGCTGGCTTATATCGGCATCAACGCCGTTATCATGCTGTTTATGCGTCTGGTCGAAAAGAAAGTGCAGTTGCCTGGCAACCTGGGGAGTAAATAATGTACGAATTTGACTGGGCGTCGATCGTCCCAAGCTTCCCTTATCTGCTGCAAGGCATGGTGATCACGTTGAAGATCACCGTGACCGCCATCGTGGTCGGCATCCTGTGGGGCACCGTGCTGGCGGTGATGCGTCTGTCGCCGTTCAAGCCGATAAGCTGGTTCGCCACCCTGTACGTCAATCTGTTCCGTTCGGTGCCGTTGGTGATGGTGCTGCTGTGGTTCTATCTGGTGGTTCCAAGCTTATTACAACAGGTTCTAGGGTTATCGCCGAAAACCGATATTCGCCTGATCTCGGCTATGGTAGCCTTTTCCCTGTTTGAAGCGGCCTATTACTCGGAAATCATCCGCGCCGGCATTATCAGCATCTCGCGCGGCCAATCCTCCGCCGCGCTGGCGCTGGGCATGACCCATTGGCAATCCATGCGGCTGGTGATCCTGCCGCAGGCGTTTCGCGCCATGGTGCCGCTGCTGCTGACCCAGGGCATCGTACTGTTCCAGGATACCTCGCTGGTTTACGTACTGAGCCTGGCCGACTTCTTCCGCACCGCGTCGACCATCGGCGAACGCGACGGCACCCAGGTTGAAATGATCCTGTTCGCCGGCTTTGTCTATTTTGTTATCAGCCTCGCCGCCTCGGCGCTGGTAAGCTATTTGAAGAAAAGGACTGTTTGATGATATCCCTGAAAAATGTTTCTAAGTGGTACGGTCACTTTCAGGTGTTGACCGATTGTACCACCGAAGTGAAAAAAGGCGAAGTGGTCGTCGTCTGCGGTCCTTCAGGTTCCGGCAAGTCCACCCTGATCAAAACCGTCAACGGCCTCGAGCCGATCCAGCAGGGCGACATCCTGGTGAACGGCACGCCGGTCAACGACAAGAAAACCAACCTGGCGCAGTTGCGTGCCAAGGTCGGCATGGTGTTCCAACACTTCGAGCTGTTCCCGCACCTGTCTATCATCGACAACCTGACGCTGGCGCAGGTGAAAGTGCTCAAGCGCGACAAGACCGCCTCGCGCGAGAAGGGCCTGAAGCTGCTGGAGCGCGTCGGCCTCTCCGCCCATGCCAACAAGTTCCCCGGTCAGCTGTCCGGCGGCCAGCAGCAGCGCGTCGCCATCGCCCGCGCGCTGTGCATGGATCCTATCGCCATGCTGTTCGATGAACCGACCTCGGCGCTCGATCCGGAAATGATCAACGAAGTGCTGGACGTCATGGTCGAACTGGCGAACGAAGGCATGACCATGATGGTGGTGACCCACGAAATGGGCTTCGCCCGTAAGGTGGCGAATCGGGTGATCTTTATGGACGAAGGCAAAATCGTCGAAGACCGCAACAAAGACGATTTCTTCAACAACCCCGAGTCCGAGCGCGCCAAGGACTTCCTGGCCAAGATCCTGCACTAAACGCTCTGCCTATGCGCCCCGCCAGGGGCGCATCTTTTCCCCCGGCACTAAAAGCGCTTGTTTCTCCCCGGTTTTGATCCGATGCTCGCTGGATAACAAACAGAGGAGAAAGAACATGCCCCGCCCTATTATCATCGATTGCGATCCCGGCCTCGACGACGCCATCGCGCTGGCTATGGCGCTGCGTTCGCCGGAGCTGGACGTCAAAGCCATCACCACCTCCGCCGGCAACCAGACGCCGGAGAAAACCCTGCATAACGCGCTGGGTCTGTTGACCCTGATGCAGCGCGAGGACATACTGGTCGCCGCCGGTGCCGGCGGCCCGCTAATGCGCGAACTGGTGATCGCCGACTATGTCCACGGCAAAACCGGCATGGGCAACACCCACCTGCCGACGCCGACAATCAAGCCCGATCCCCGCGGCGCCGTTGAGCTGATCGCCGACCTGCTGCGCGCCAGCCCGCAGCCGATAACCCTGGTGGTGACCGGCCCAATGACCAACATCGCTCTGCTGTTGGCCCAGCATGCCGAGCTGAAAAACCGCATCGAGCGCATCGTATTTATGGGCGGCGGCATGAACGCCGGCAATACCACGCCGGTCGCGGAGTTCAACATCTTCGTCGATCCCGAAGCCGCCGAAATGGTGCTGAAATCCGGCGTGCCGCTGACCATGGCCGGGCTGAACGTCACCCATCAGGCGCTGGTGTTGCCGCAGGATATCGAGCGCATTCGTCAGATAGACAATCCGGTCGCGCAGGCGGTCGCGGAGATGCTCGATTTTTACCTGCCGCTGTACATCAGCCATCCGCGCGGCCTGCCCGGCGCGGCGATGCACGATCCCTGCACCATCGCCTGGCTGCTGGCGCCGCAGCTGTTTACCGGCGTAGAGCGCTGGGTGGGGGTGGAAACCAAAGGGGAATACACCGTCGGCATGACGGTGGTGGACTATTTCCAGCAAACCGGCAACGCGGCCAACGTGGAAGTGCTGACCGGCATCAACCGCGAAGGCTTTATCGAGCTGCTGGCCGAGCGCGTAGCGCGTTATTGATCCCATCGGGGCGCGCTCGCGCCCCTCATTCAAGTTTTTTGATTTAACTCAGCGAATTTTTGCGCTATCACTGTTCCTGGCTTGCCTCTACCATGCGTTTACACCGACTGACATCGTTACCGATTAGACTTCGCCTGGAGATAAGCCAATGAGCCGCGTACTGGTCCTGAAATCAAGCATTCTGGGTGAATATTCCCAGTCTGGAAAATTAGTCGATTTTTTTGTTGAACAATGGCGTGAAACTCACCCTGAAGACACATTCACCGTGCGCGATTTGGCCAACCCGACCCTGCCGGAGCTGGATGGCGAAGTGATGGCCGGTTTTACCGCCGGCGACAAGCCGCTGACGCCGCACCAGCAAAGCACCCTGGCGCTGTCCGATGAGCTGATTGCCGAACTGAAGTCGCACGACACGCTGATCATCAGCGCCCCAATGTACAACTTCAACATCCCGACACAGCTGAAGATCTACTTCGATCTGATCGCCCGCGCCGGCCAGACGTTCCGCTATACCTCCGCCGGCGCCGAAGGGCTGGTGACGGGCAAGAAAGCGATCGTCATCTCCAGCCGCGGCGGCATCCACGCCGACACGCCGACGGATCTGATCACGCCGTACGTGAAGCTGTTCCTGGGCTTTATCGGCATCACCGACGTTGAGTTCGTGCTGGCGGAAGGCTTCGCCTACGGCCCGGAAGCGGCAGAGAAAGCCGCCCAGGACAGCCGCATCGCGGTCGCGCAGAAAATCCCGGCCGGCATCGCCGTAGCGGCCAGCGCACCAGCGCAGGCGCAAGCCGCCCCGGCAGCCGTCAGCGGCGGTTTCCTGAGCAACCTGCTGAAGAAACTGTTCCGTTAAACGCCGGCCTTAACGTTCCCCGCCGCAGCGGGGAACGTCATCAAGGTTCAAACGGCCGGCGCTGGAACTGGTCGTGACCGCATTTCGGGCAGAGCGGCAACACCTCCGGCGTATAGAACGCCAGGTGGTAGTGGCACTGCTCGCACACCAGATTGCCCAGCCCCACCACTTCACCGCTGTGGTAAACGCCGTGGTGGCTGACATCCTTGAACACTTCGCGCCACTCCAGCTGGGTTTTGTCGGTGATATCCGCCAGTTCCTGCCACAGGCTCTCTTTGATCACCCGCATAAACACGCTGTCGGTAAACTCATCCCGGCTTTCCTGATAGCTGCGGGCGAACTCTTCCAGATCGCGTCGCACCGCCTGCGTCACCTGCCGCACTTCGTCGCGGGTCAGATCTTCGGCCTCGTTCAACCGCCGCTCCGCGCTGGCCACCAGTTCGTCGATATCGCGTTCGCCGTTTTTCAGGCGTTCGGTCAGCGATGCCACCAATTCGCGGTAATACTGAGCAACCTTGTTCATAGACTCTCCTCGATAAACGCTGCGCCGGACTTGGCTGTAGGGATACCCCTAAGCTACTTGTTCTTATTTTAGCCGTAAATGACTGATGTCACTTGGCAAGACGCGGGATCCGCAGGTTGTGAGCCGCGTCATGGCGGCGTTTTTTTTAAATGCGCCGAGTCAGGCGCTTGGAGTTGTTGCCGGGAGGTCTTATCAGCTATGCTATGCGGATCTACGAATACTAAATGTTCATTGCGTTGCCTCTGACCGGGGCAACGGTTTACACCTACAGGACCACCGGCCGCCATGCAAGAGCAATACCGTCCAGAAGACATAGAATCGAACGTACAGCTTCACTGGCAAGAGAAGCAGACTTTCAAAGTTACCGAAGACGACAGCAAGGAAAAGTACTACTGCCTATCCATGCTGCCTTACCCGTCCGGCCGACTGCACATGGGCCACGTTCGTAACTACACTATCGGCGACGTGATCTCGCGCTATCAGCGCATGCTGGGCAAAAACGTACTGCAGCCGATCGGCTGGGATGCGTTCGGCCTGCCGGCGGAAGGCGCGGCGGTGAAAAACAACACCGCACCGGCCCCGTGGACCTACGACAACATCGAATACATGAAGAACCAGCTGAAACTGCTGGGCTTCGGCTACGACTGGGATCGCGAAATCGCCACCTGCCAGCCGGAATACTACCGCTGGGAACAGTGGTTCTTCACCAAGCTGTATGAAAAAGGCCTGGTCTACAAGAAGACCTCGGCGGTGAACTGGTGCCCGCACGATCTGACCGTGCTGGCCAACGAACAGGTTATCGACGGCTGCTGCTGGCGCTGCGACACCAAGGTCGAGCGTAAAGAGATCCCGCAGTGGTTCATCAAAATCACCGCCTACGCCGATCAGCTGCTGAACGATCTGGACACGCTTGAAAGCTGGCCAGAGCAGGTGAAAACCATGCAGCGCAACTGGATTGGCCGCTCCGAAGGCGTGGAAATCACCTTCGACGTGGCGGACAGCGAAGAGAAGCTGACGGTTTACACTACCCGTCCCGACACCTTCATGGGCGCTACCTACGTGGCGGTCGCCGCGGGCCACCCGCTGGCGCAACAGGGCGCGCGCAATAACCCGGCGCTGACCGACTTCATCGAAGAATGCCGCAATACCAAAGTTGCCGAAGCCGAAATGGCGACGATGGAGAAGAAAGGCATGCCGACCGGCCTGTTCGTTGTCCACCCGTTGAGCGGCGAGCAACTGCCGGTGTGGGTCGCCAACTTCGTACTGATGGAATACGGCACCGGCGCCGTGATGGCAGTACCGGCGCACGACCAGCGCGACTGGGAATTCGCCACCAAATACGATTTGCCGATCAAACCGGTGATCCTGAACCTCGACGGCAGCCAGCCTGACGTGAGCGCCGAAGCGATGACCGACAAAGGCGCGCTGTTCAACTCCGGCGAATTTGACGGCCTGGACAATGAAGCGGGCTTCAATGCCATCGCCGACAAACTGGTCGCCAAGGGCGTAGGCCAGCGCAAGGTCAACTACCGTCTGCGCGATTGGGGCGTCTCCCGTCAGCGTTACTGGGGCGCGCCAATCCCGATGGTGACGCTGGAAGACGGCACCGTGATGCCGACGCCGGAAGATCAGCTGCCGGTGATCCTGCCGGAAGACGTGGTCATGGACGGCATCACCAGCCCGATCAAGGCCGATCCTGAGTGGGCGAAGACCACCGTCGACGGCCAGCCGGCGCTGCGTGAAACCGACACCTTTGACACCTTTATGGAGTCTTCCTGGTACTACGCGCGCTACACCTGCCCGCAGTATGACCAGGGTATGCTGGATCCGGCCGCCGCCAACTACTGGCTGCCGGTCGATCAATATATCGGCGGTATCGAACACGCCATCATGCACCTGATGTACTTCCGCTTCTTCCACAAGCTGATGCGCGATGCAGGCCTGGTGGATTCCGACGAGCCGGCCAAGCGTCTGCTGTGTCAGGGCATGGTGCTGGCTGACGCCTTCTACTACACCGGCAACAGCGGCGAGCGCGTCTGGGTATCTCCGGTTGACGCCACCGTCGAGCGCGACGACAAGGGCCGCATCATCAAGGCCACCGATCCGCAAGGCCGTGAACTGGTCTATGCTGGCATGAGCAAAATGTCGAAGTCGAAGAACAACGGCATCGACCCGCAGGAGATGGTGGAAAAATACGGCGCGGACACCGTGCGTCTGTTCATGATGTTCGCTTCACCGGCAGAAATGACGCTGGAGTGGCAGGAATCCGGCGTGGAAGGGGCTAACCGCTTCCTGAAACGCGTGTGGAAACTGGCCTACGATCACGTGGAAAAAGGCGCGGTACAGCCGCTCGACGTAGCGGCGCTGAACGAAGATCAGAAAGCACTGCGCCGCGATCTGCACAAAACCATCGCCAAGGTAACCGACGATATCGGCCGCCGTCAGACCTTCAACACCGCGATCGCCGCCGTGATGGAGCTGATGAACAAGCTGGCCCGCGCGCCACAGGAGAGCGAGCAGGATCGCGCGCTGCTGCAGGAAGCGCTGCTGGCCGTGGTTCGCATGCTGTATCCGTTCACCCCGCACGTGTGCTTCACCCTGTGGCAGGCGCTGGGCGGCGAAGGCGACGTGGACACCGCGCCATGGCCGGTTGCCGACGAACAGGCGATGGTCGAAGACTCCAAGCTGGTGGTGGTGCAGGTGAACGGCAAGGTTCGCGCTAAAATCACCGTATCTGCCGATGCGACCGAAGAGCAGGTGCGCGCGCGCGCTGCCGAAGAGCATCTGGTGGCTAAATATCTGGACGGCGTCACGATTCGCAAAGTGATCTACGTTCCGGGCAAACTGCTTAACCTGGTTGTGGGTTAACACAAGGAGGAGTTGTGCGACAACGTATTCTGACGCTGTTGCTGGGGTTGGCGGTGCTGGTCACCGCCGGCTGCGGTTTTCACCTGCGTGGCACCACGCAGGTGCCGAATGAAATGAAAACGCTGATCCTGGACAGCGCCGACCCTTACGGCCCGTTGACGCGCGCGGTGCGTGAGCAGCTGCGTCTGAACGATGTGACTATCGTCAGCGATCCGAAGCGTAAAGACGTGCCTTCCCTGCGCATTCTCGGCGCGACGGAAAGCCAGGATACCGCTTCTATCTTCCAGGACGGTAAAACCGCCGAGTACCAGCTGGTGCTGACCGTGCAGGCGCAGGTGCTGATCCCGGGCCATGACCTGTATCCGCTGTCGGTGAAAGTGTTCCGTTCCTTCTTCGACAACCCGCTGACCGCGCTGGCCAAGGACTCCGAACAGGAGATCATTCGCCAGGAAATGCGTGAGCAGGCGGCGCAACAGCTGGTGCGCAAACTGCTGACCGTGCATGCGGCGGAAGAAGAGAACCGGCAGAAAGCCGCTGCCGCCGGCGAACGAGCGGCAAGCCAAACCGCACAATGATCCGCATTTATCCGGAACAACTTGCCGCGCAGCTCCGAGAGGGGCTGCGCGCTTGTTATTTATTGAGCGGCAATGAACCGCTGCTGCTGCAGGAAAGCCAGGATTTGCTCCGGCAGGCCGCGCAACAGCAGCAGTTCAGTGAGCACTACAGCATTTCCCTTGACGCCCATACCGACTGGGACGCCATCTTCGGCATCTGCCAGGCGATGAGCCTGTTCGCCAGCCGCCAGACGCTGCTGCTGATCTTCCCGGAAAACGGCCCGACGGCGCCGATCGGCGAACAGCTGACCAAGCTCGCCACGCTGCTGCACGAGGATATTCTGCTGATCCTGCGCGGCCCGCGCCTCACCAAAGCGCAGGAAAACAGCGCCTGGTTCAAGGCGCTCAGCCCGCACGGTGCCCTCGTCAGTTGCCAGACGCCGGAACAGGCACAGCTGCCGCGCTGGGTCGCCACGCGCGCCAAGGCGATGAAGCTGGAGCTGGACGACGCCGCCAATCAGCTGTTGTGCTACTGCTACGAAGGCAACCTGCTGGCGCTGTCGCAGGCGCTGGAGCGGCTGTCGCTGCTGCACCCGGACGGCAAGCTCACGCTGCCGCGCGTCGAACAGGCGGTGAACGACGCCGCCCACTTCACGCCGTTCCACTGGCTGGATGCCCTGCTGGCCGGCAAAAGCAAGCGCGCCTGGCATATCTTGCAGCAGCTGCAGCAAGAGGACGTGGAGCCGGTGATCCTGCTGCGCACTCTGCAACGCGAACTGCTGCTGCTGCTGACGCTGCAGCGCCGCATGGCTTCCGCGCCGCTGCGCACGCTGTTCGATCAGCACAAGGTCTGGCAGAATCGCCGCCCGCTGGTGACCCAGGCGTTGCAACGCCTGTCCGGCCCCCAGCTGCAGCAGGCGGTACAGCTGCTGACGCAAATCGAGCTGACCCTCAAGCAGGACTATGGCCAGTCGGTCTGGCCGGAACTGGAAACCCTGTCGATGCTGCTGTGCGGCAAACCCTTGGCCACGAGTTTTAGCGATGCCCACTAATCCGGAACACCCCACCGTTTTGCACGCGCTGTTCGGCGGCACCTTTGACCCGATCCACTACGGCCACCTGCGGCCGGTCGAAGCGTTGGCCGCCGAAGTGGGCCTGAATCGCGTCACGCTGCTGCCTAACCACGTGCCGCCGCACCGCCCGCAGCCGGAGGCCAATGCGCAGCAGCGCCTGAAAATGGTGGAGCTGGCGATCGCCGGCAATCCGCTGTTTGCGGTCGACGATCGCGAACTGCACCGCACCACTCCCTCCTACACCATCGAGACGTTGGAAACGATTCGTAAAGAGCGTGGCGCCGCCCAGCCGCTGGCGTTTATTATTGGCCAGGACTCGCTGTTGACGCTGCATAAGTGGCATCGCTGGCAGGCGCTGTTGGACGTCTGCCATCTGCTGGTGCTGGCGCGCCCGGGCTATAACGATCGCATGGACACACCGGAGCTGCAGCAGTGGCTGGAACGCCATCGCACCGCCGACCCGGCGCTGCTCAGCCGTCGCCCACACGGCCATATCTATTTGGCCGATACGCCGGAGCTGGAAATTTCCGCCACCGAGATCCGCCAGCGCCGCCATCAGGGCCTCAACTGCGACGACCTGCTGCCACGCCCGGTGCAGCGCTACATCGAGTTGCAGGGTTTATATCGCTAGCGAAAGGTGCGTGATATACTGCGCCGCTATTTTTCAGGTATCCGCTGAAAACCCCGGAAACCTTAGCTGGCCGGGCAGTCACCAGTTAGCTGGCTTTCAGCGGCATCCTGCCGAAACCATTATCCGGTTACGCCGCGGCGCGCACATTTTGCCCGCCGCAGCCGACTGAACAGAACACACCCGAGGGGGAACCTTTGCAAGGTAAAGCGCTCCAAGATTTCGTCATCGATAAAATCGATGACCTGAAAGGCCAAGACATTATCGCTCTGGACGTCCAGGGCAAATCCAGCATCACCGATTGCATGATCATCTGCACCGGCACCTCGACTCGCCACGTGATGTCGATCGCCAGCCACGTGGTGCAGGAATCCCGTGCCGCAGGCATGGAGCTGTACGGCATGAAAGGCCAGGAAGCCTCAGACTGGATCGTGGTCGATCTGGGCGAAGTGATCGTGCACGTGATGCAGGAAGAGAGCCGTCGCCTGTACGAGCTGGAAAAACTCTGGAGCTAAGCGGTGAAACTGCAATTGGTGGCGGTCGGCACCAAAATGCCAGACTGGGTGCAAACCGGCTTTATGGATTACCTGCACCGCTTTCCCAAAGATATGCCGTTTGAGCTGACCGAGATCCCGGCGGGCAAACGCGGCAAAAACGCCGACATCAAGCGCATTCTGGACAAAGAAGGCGAACAGATGCTGGCGGCGGTGGGCAAAGGCAACCGCATCGTTACGCTGGATATCCCAGGCACGCCGTGGGAAACGCCGCAGCTGGCGCAGCAGCTTGAGCGCTGGAAGCAGGATGGCCGTAACGTCAGCTTGCTGATCGGCGGCCCGGAAGGGTTGGCGCCCGCCTGCAAAGCCGCTGCCGAGCAGAGCTGGTCACTTTCTCCGTTGACATTGCCGCATCCTTTGGTGCGCGTCCTGGTGGCCGAAAGCCTCTACCGCGCCTGGAGTATTACTACAAATCATCCTTACCACCGGGAATAGCCGGTGGTGACCGTGACAGAGTGAAATAAAGCAGCGGGATGAAAATAGAACGTAACCCTTTTCGCGACTATACGGCTGAATCCGCCCTGTTTGTACGCCGCGCCCTGGTGGCGTTCTTGGTCATCCTGGTGCTGTCCGGCATCCTGATCGCCAACCTGTATAATCTGCAAGTGGTCCGCGTCGAGGATTACCGCACCCGCTCCAACGAAAACCGCATCAAGCTGGTGCCTATCGCGCCCAGCCGCGGCATTATCTACGATCGCAACGGCACCCCGCTGGCACTCAACCGCACCATTTATCAGCTGGAGCTGATGCCGGAGAAGGTTGACGATCTCAAAGCCACGCTGCAGGCGCTACGCACGGTGGTCGACCTGACCGACGACGACATCACCAATTTCGAAAAAGAGCGCAAGCGTTCGCGCCGTTTCGTCTCCATTCCGGTGAAAACCGCGCTGACCGAAGTGCAGGTCGCCCGCTTTGCGGTTAATCAGTTCCGCTTCCCCGGCGTGGAAGTGAAAGGCTACCAGCGCCGCTACTACCCTTACGGCTCCGCCCTCACCCACGTCACCGGCTACGTGTCGAAGATCAACGACCGCGACGTCGAACGCCTGGACAAAGACGGCAAGCTGGCCAACTACGCCGCGACCCACGACATTGGCAAGCTGGGCATCGAACGCTATTACGAAGACACGCTGCACGGCAAAACCGGCTACGAAGAGGTCGAGGTCAACAACCGCGGCCGGGTGATCCGCCAATTGCACGAGCAGCCGCCTTCCGCCGGTCAGGACGTCTACCTGACGCTCGATCTCAACCTGCAGCGCTATATCGAGCAGCTGCTGGTAGGCAGCCGCGCCGCGGTGGTGGTGAGCGATCCGCGCACCGGCGCCATTCTGGCGATGGTGTCCAACCCGAGTTACGATCCGAACCTGTTCGTGGACGGCATTTCCAGCAAGGACTATCAGGGGCTGCTGAACGATCCGAATCGCCCACTGATCAACCGCGCCACGCAGGGGGTTTACCCGCCCGCGTCGACGGTGAAGCCTTACATCGCGGTGTCGGCGCTCAGCGCCGGGGTGATCACCAAAAACACCGTGGTGTTCGATCCCGGCTGGTGGCAGCTGCCCGGCTCGGAAAAACGCTTCCGCGACTGGAAAAAATGGGGCCACGGCCGGCTGAACGTCACCAAGGCGCTGGAAGAGTCCGCAGATACCTATTTCTATCAGGTCGCCTATGACATGGGGATCGATCGGCTGTCGACCTGGCTGACCAAATTCGGTTACGGCCAGTACACCGGCATCGATCTGTCCGAAGAGCGCTCCGGCCTGATGCCGACGCGCGAATGGAAGCTGAAGCGCTATAAAAAGCCGTGGTATCAGGGCGACACCATTCCGGTGGGCATCGGCCAGGGTTACTGGACCGCCACGCCGATCCAGATGGCCAAGGCGCTGAACACCCTGATCAACGACGGCACCGTCAAAACGCCGCACCTGCTGCAGAGCACCCGCGTCAACGGCGCGCTGATGCCGTTCAAACAGGAAGAAAACGCGCAGATCGGCGATATTCACTCCGGCTTCTGGGAAATCGCCAAAGACGGCATGTACGGGGTGGCCAACCGTCCGAACGGGACGGCGCGCAAATACTTTGCGGACGCCCCTTACAAAGCCGCGGCGAAATCGGGTACCGCACAGGTATTCGGCTACGAAACTTACAACGCCCATAAACTGGCGGAGCACCTGCGCGATCACAAGCTGATGACCGCCTTCGCGCCGTTCAACAATCCGACGGTGTCGGTCGCCATCATTCTGGAAAACGGCGGCGCCGGTCCGGCGGTGGGCACCATCACCCGCCAGATCCTCGACCATATTCTGCTGGGCGACAACAATACGCAATTGCCAAGCGAGGCCCCACTGCCGCCTGGCGTAGAAGGTGACTAAGGTAGAACATGACTGAAAGCCAACAAAAAGGCTCGATCTGGACCAAAATCCACATCGACCCGACGTTCCTGCTGCTGATCCTGGCCCTGCTGGTCTACAGCGCCTTCGTGATGTGGAGCGCCAGCGGCCAGGACATCGGCATGATGGAGCGCAAGATCGGGCAGATCGTCATGGGGCTGATCGTGATGGCCGTCATGGCGCAAATCCCGCCGCGCGTATACGAAAGCTGGGCGCCCTATCTGTATATCTTCTGCGTGATTTTGCTGATCCTGGTGGACGCCTTCGGGCAGATCAGTAAAGGCGCGCAGCGCTGGCTGGATCTCGGCGTGGTGCGCTTCCAGCCGTCGGAAATCGCCAAGATCGCCGTGCCGCTGATGGTAGCGCGCTTTATGAACCGCGACGTCTGCCCGCCTTCGCTGAAAAACACCGCCATCGCCCTGGTGCTGATCTTCCTGCCGACGCTGCTGGTGGCCGCGCAGCCGGATCTGGGCACCTCGATCCTGATCGCCGCCTCCGGCCTGTTCGTGCTGTTCCTTTCGGGCATGAGCTGGAAACTGATCGCCGTCGCCGCCGTCGCGCTGGCGGCCTTTATCCCGGTGCTGTGGTTCTTCCTGATGCACGGTTATCAACGCGACCGCGTGATGATGCTGCTCGATCCGGAAAGCGACCCGCTCGGCGCCGGCTACCACATCATTCAGTCGAAGATTGCCATCGGCTCCGGCGGCCTGTCCGGCAAGGGCTGGCTGCACGGCACCCAGTCGCAGCTGGAGTTCCTGCCGGAACGCCATACCGACTTTATCTTCGCCGTGTTGGCCGAAGAGCTGGGGCTGATCGGGGTGTTGGTGCTGCTGGCGCTTTACCTGCTGGTGATCATTCGCGGGCTGATGATCGCCGCCAAGGCGCAAACCACCTTCGGCCGCGTGATGGTCGGCGGCTTGATGCTGATTTTGTTCGTTTATGTCTTTGTTAACATCGGTATGGTCAGTGGCATTTTGCCGGTAGTTGGCGTACCTTTGCCTCTGGTCAGTTACGGGGGTTCGGCGCTGATAGTGTTGATGGCCGGTTTCGGCATCATCATGTCGATCCACACGCATCGGAAAATGCTGTCTAAAAGTTTATAAGAGGTGAGTAATGCGTAAGGAATGGCTTTGGATCGGCGTCGCGGCGGTGTTGCTCTCCGCCTGTACCGCCCCGACCACGGAACAGCAGGCGCCACAGCAGCCGTACAACGGCCCGGTGGTGGAAATCGGTGGCGTCGAGCCTCAATATGAACCCTATAACCCTAATAACATGCAGGATTATAAGGTTAATGGCGATACTTACCGCATCGTAAAAGATCCGCAGAACTTCTCGCAGACCGGCCTGGCGGCCTGGTATGGCGAAGAAGCCAACGGCAATACCACCGCCCTGGGCGAGCAGTTCGATCCGAACGGCCTGACCGCGGCGCACCCGACCTTGCCGATCCCTAGCTATGTACGTGTCACCAACCTGGCCAACGGCCGTCAGTTGGTGGTGCGCGTCAACGATCGCGGGCCTTACACCAAGGGCCGCATCATCGATCTGTCGAAAGCCGCCGCCGATCGCCTCAACCTGTCCAACAACACCAAGGTCAAAGTCGATTTCATCAACGTGGCGCCGGACGGTACGCTGAGCGGCCCGGGCACCATCGGCACCATCGTGGCGAAACAGAGCTACGCCCTGCCGGCACGCCCGGATCTCGGCTCCAGCGGCATGGGCACCCCGATCCAACAGGACGTGCCGGTCGCCAGCGGCGCGGCGGTGCGCCCGATCGATAACAGCACCCTGCGCACCGACGACAACAACGCGCCAGCCGCCGGCGGCAACGCAACCGGCGGCCGCAGCGGTTTCCTCGGCGCGCCAAGCGCTGTACCGGCCGGCGTGCTGGAAGGATCAGAACCTGAAGCCGTGGCCGCACCGGTCGCGGCCGGCGCCGCGGCTGCCGGCATGGCTGCCGCGTCTTCCTCCGGCGGCTATGTGGTGCAGGTCGGTGCGCTGAGCAGCGCCGAGCGCGCCCAGAGCTGGCAGCAAAGCCTGAGCCAGCAGTTTGGCGTGCCGGGCAAAGTGGCGGCTAACGGCAACGTTTATCGCGTCCAGCTCGGCCCGTTCAGCAGCCGTCAGCAGGCGGCCCAGCTGCAGCAACGCCTGGCCAGCGAAGCGCAACAACAGTCTTTCGTTACTGCTGCACCCTAAGCGTTAAGCCCGGCGGGCATTCGCGGCTGATAAGCGGTTATTTAGCTGAAACATTTTCTTGCAGCTAAAAGTTCTCTAACCGCAATTAGTCAGATGAATGGGTAATGCCTGCCGGGATCGCATCTGCTATAGTGTGGCTCGTTTTTTAACTTTACTTTCACGGATGTTGTAGTCCCGATCATGAAACAAGTAACTTCTTTTCGCTTAATCAAAAGCATCGCACTCGGCACCGTTATCGCAATGAGCGCAGCCTCCGTTGCACATGCCGATGACGTTAACATCAAAACCATGATCCCAGGTGTCCCGCAGATCGATGCGGAAGCGTACATCCTGATTGATTACAACTCCGGCAAGGTGCTGGCCGAGATGAACGCCGACGCGCGTCGCGATCCGGCCAGCCTGACCAAAATGATGACCAGCTACGTCATCGGCCAGGCGCTGAAAGCGGGCAAAATCGGCCAGGACGATCTGGTGACCGTCGGTCAGGACGCTTGGGCGACCGGCAACCCGGTGTTCAAAGGCTCCTCGCTGATGTTCCTGAAGCCGGGCGATCGCGTGCCGGTCTCCAAACTGACCCGCGGCATCAACCTGCAATCCGGTAACGACGCCTGCGTGGCGATGGCCGACTACGTCGCCGGCAGCCAGGACGCGTTCGTTAACCTGATGAACACCTACGTCAGCAAGCTGGGCCTGCAGAACACCCACTTCCAGACGGTACACGGCCTGGATGCCCAGGGCCAGTACAGCTCGGCGCGCGACATGGCGCTGATCGGCCAGGCGCTGATCCGCGACGTGCCGGAAGAGTACGCGATTTACAAAGAAAAAGAGTTCACCTTCAACAATATCCGCCAGATGAACCGCAACGGTCTGCTGTGGGATAACAGCCTGAACGTCGACGGCATCAAAACCGGCCACACCGACGCGGCGGGTTACAACCTGGTGGCTTCGGCGACCGAAGGCCAGATGCGTCTGATTTCCGCCGTGATGGGCGGCCGCACCTACAAAGGCCGCGAAGCCGAGAGCAAGAAACTGCTGACCTGGGGCTTCCGCTTCTTCGAAACCGTAGCGCCGCTGAAGGTCGGTAAAGAGTTCGCCTCCGAGCCGGTCTGGTTCGGCGATGCCGACCGCGTTGAGCTGGGCGTGGACAAAGACGTCTACCTGACCATCCCGCGCGGCCGCATGAAAGATCTGAAGGCCAGCTACGTGCTGAACACCCCTGAAATTCACGCGCCGCTGGCGAAAAACCAGGTGGTCGGCAGCATCAACTTCCAGCTGGACGGCAAAACCATCGACCAGCGTCCGCTGGTGGTGATGAACGAAGTGAAAGAAGGCGGTTTCTTCAGCCGCATCGTGGACTACATCAAACTGATGTTCCACCACTGGTTCGGTTAACGGTTGAATCGGGCGAAATTGCCCCCATATACTGAATAACATTAACTCCCGCCCCGGCGGGAGTTATAATTTATAGATTAGCTAGCACTCTGGAGCGCACGCACATGCAAAAAACTAAACTGAACGAACTGCTCGAATTCCCTTGCTCGTTTACCTACAAGGTGATGGGCCTGGCGCAGCCTGAGCTGGTTGACCAGGTAGTTGAAGTGGTGCAGCGCCATGCACCGGGCGATTACAACCCGCAGGTTAAGCCAAGCAGCAAAGGCAACTACCACTCCGTTTCCATCACCATTAACGCTACTCACATTGAGCAGGTCGAAACCCTGTACGAAGAGTTGGGCAACATTGAAATTGTTCGCATGGTGCTGTAATTCCAGCATAAACCCCTGCTTATCAACCCGGGATGGCGCAGCGTCTTCCCGGGTTGCGCATTTTTGGTCAGCGAAAGGCTGGTCGCAGGCCGGAGCGCCCGGTATAATGGCTTTACCACTTCTGTAACCTGACGATGACTCTTTTGCAACCAGACAAGATCATTTTGCGTCAGCTGGGGTTGCAGCCCTACGCGCCTGTATCCCAAGCCATGCATAACTTCACCGACAGTCGTACCGAGACTACGCCGGACGAGCTGTGGCTGGTGCAGCATCACCCGGTCTTCACCCAGGGCCAGGCCGGCAAAGCCGAGCACGTGCTGATGCCCGGCGATATCCCGGTGGTCCAGAGCGATCGCGGCGGCCAGGTGACCTACCACGGGCCGGGCCAGCAGGTGATGTACGTGATGGTCGATCTGAAACGCAGCAAGGTCGGCGTACGCCAATTGGTTACGGCGATAGAAGATACGGTTATCAACACCCTCGCCCACTTCCGCCTCGAATCGCGCGCCCGTCCGGATGCGCCCGGCGTGTACGTGGGGGAGCAGAAAATCTGTTCGTTGGGTTTGCGGATCCGCAAAGGCAGCTCATTCCACGGCCTGGCCCTGAATGTGGCGATGGATCTCAGCCCCTTCCAACGCATCAACCCTTGCGGTTACGCCGGCATGCAAATGACGCAGGTCAGCGCGCTGGCGCCCGGCGTTGGCATTGAAGACATACACCCAATCCTGGTACAGGAATTTGTTCATTTACTCGGCTACCAGACGGTCGAGCTTCGTAACTGGAACCTGCACGATTATGAGTAAACCAATTCAGATGGAACGCGGCGTCAAATACCGCGATGCTGACAAAATGGCGCTGATCCCGGTCAAAACGGTGGTCACCGAACGGCAGGAGCTGTTGCGTAAACCCGAGTGGATGAAGATCAAACTGCCTGCCGACTCAACGCGCATTCAGGGCATCAAAGCCGCCATGCGTAAAAACGGCCTGCACTCCGTCTGTGAGGAAGCCTCGTGCCCTAACCTGTCCGAGTGTTTCAACCACGGCACCGCCACCTTTATGATCCTCGGCGCCATCTGCACCCGTCGCTGCCCGTTCTGCGACGTGGCCCACGGCCGCCCGATCGCGCCGGACGCCAACGAACCGGAAAAGCTGGCGCAAACCATCGCCGACATGGCGCTGCGCTACGTGGTGATCACCTCGGTTGACCGCGACGATCTGCGCGACGGCGGTGCTCAGCACTTTGCCGACTGCATCTCGGCCATCCGCGCCAAGAGCCCGAACATCAAAATTGAAACGCTGGTGCCGGACTTCCGCGGCCGTATGGACCGCGCGCTGGAAATCCTCACCGCCACGCCGCCGGACGTGTTCAACCACAACCTGGAAAACGTGCCGCGCGTTTATCGCCAGGTGCGCCCGGGCGCCAACTACGAGTGGTCGCTGAAGCTGCTGGAGCGCTTTAAAGAAGCGCACCCGGATATCCCGACCAAATCCGGCCTGATGGTCGGCCTGGGCGAAACCAACGCGGAAATCGTCGAAGTGATGCGCGATCTGCGCCGCCACGGCGTGACCATGCTGACGCTGGGCCAGTACCTGCAGCCGAGCCGCCACCACCTGCCGGTGCAGCGCTACGTCAGCCCGGCCGAGTTCGACGAGATGAAAGAAGAAGCGATGGCGATGGGCTTCACCCACGCCGCCTGCGGCCCGTTCGTGCGTTCGTCTTACCACGCCGATCTGCAGGCCAAAGGGATGGAAGTGAAATAACGCGTAATAGTTTGTTACGCTAAAGACGGCGGAAACGCCAAAAAACGGATGTCCGCAAGGCATCCGTTTTTTTATTGCGCGCCGTCAGACGGAATTAAACGTCTTTCTTTTCGACGCTCTGCTGAGCGGACTGGCTCTCGGCGGTGTTGTTGCCGGCGGCCGGCGGCGTGCTGTCGTCGCCCACGGCTTTTTTAAAGCCTTTCAGCGCCGCGCCGAGATCGGCGCCGAGCGTACGCAGTTTGCTGGTGCCGAACAGTAAAATCACCAACACCGCAATCACCAGAAGTTTGGTAATGCTGATACCTTCCATACTCACCTTCTTATCATAGAGCGCTGCGTGAACAGCGAGAAAAACTGACCTTGCCTGCGAATATTTAGCGACTTTCCCCCCGCTCGCACAACCGCAACATGTAACAGAGTGAGATCCGTCGCAGGAATGCCACGCCGCCTCACGGCGTGAATCCCAGACTATTCTTAGTTTATCACCCGCATGATACGCTGCCGTGATACTTATCAGGGAGATGCCGGATGTATATTGCCCCACCCATTTTCGATGCCCGAAAATCCGGCCTCAGCTTCGCCAAACGCACCTATCTGCCCCGCGTCGCCGGTCTGGGGCTCGGCTTTATCTGCGTTTGCGCCGCACTCTATCCCTTGGCTCCGCCCACGGCGGTCTGGCTGTTACTGGCCTTTCACGGTTTTCTCTGGCCGCATCTCGCCTACCGCCTGGCCTGCCGCGCCAAAGATCCGTTCAAAGCCGAGATCCGCAACCTGCTGATCGACTCCGCCTTCGGCGGCTTCTGGGCGGCGATGATGGCGTTCAACGCGCTGCCGGCGATCGTCATCCTGTCGATGATGAGCATGAACAACATCGCTTCGGCCGGTAAGGCACTGTTTGTCAAAGGGTTGGCGATTCAATTGGCCGCAGCGGCGCTGACCGGCGCGCTGCTCGGTTTCCCGTTCCACCCGCACAGCACGCCGCTGCAAATCTATCTGTGCCTGCCGATGATCTACCTTTACCCGACGCTGCTCGGCCTGGTGACCTATCGCACCGCCAAACGGCTGGCGGAAAAAAAACAGGAGCTGCAACGCATCAGCACCCGCGATGGGCTGACCGGCTTGTACAACCGCCGCCATTGGGAGCATCTGCTGCATCGTCAGTTCGACAGTTGCCGCCGCTACCAGGACAACGCCACGCTGATCCTGATGGATATCGATCGTTTCAAAACCATCAACGATACTTTCGGCCATGCGCTGGGGGATGAGGCCCTGGCGGCACTGGCGGAAGAGCTGCTGATTGGCTTGCGCAACGTGGATATCGTCGGGCGCTACGGCGGCGACGAGTTTGGCGCGGTGCTGCCGAACACCAGCGCCGAACAGGCGGAAACCGTTCTGCGGCGCATTCAGCAGCGGCTGGACGCCGTTATCTTCAAAGAGGCGCCACAGCTGCGGCTGCAGATCAGCGCCGGTATCGCCAACTACCACCCCGCGCTGGGCGGTTATCTGGACTGGCTGAAAGCGGCCGACGGCGCGCTTTACCGGGCGAAGCAAAATGGCCGCAACCGCCTGGAAACGGCGGCGCCGACGGGCGACTAACTTACTGGTTTAATAACTTGGCAAAATACTTCGGCGCTTCGACAAAGCCTTCACGCCGGTAAAACGCATGCGCCCGCTCGCGGCGGCTGTGGCAATGGACTTCAAGCCGATCGCAGCCGCGACGGTGCGCCAGCGCCTCGCCCTCCGTCAACAGCCGCCGCCCTACGCCCGCGCCGCGCGCTCGGTCGTCGACGCAAAAATAGCTGATGCGGCCAATGTCGCCGGCCAACGCCAGCTGCGGCAGAAAATGCAGCGACAGCACGCCCAGCACCCGCTCGCCCTCCACGGCCACCAGCAGCGCCTCGTCCGGATGCGCCAGCAGCTGGCGCATTCGCTGCGTCAGAAACGCCTCGGTGCCGGGATAATCCAACGCCGTCATTAATTCGGCGATAGCCTGGCGATCGCTCAGGCGCGCCGTTCTGATTTCCATGGGGTGACCTCGCAGATTGTCGATACTACAAAATAGGCGGCGTTAGGTGTAACATCCACCGGGTACGGCAAAAAAGGCCGTGCGGCACGCTGGAGATGACATTCCTCCCTAACCGCCTTCACAGGCTGATGATGTCTACGTAACCTCTCGGAGAGAGGCGCGTAGCGTTACGCCTGTCCCTTTCCGAGTCCCGTGAATTTCTCTGATTGAAAGGTAGTTGCCCCATGTTGAGCTCTTTACTGGCCGTATTTATCGGCGGCGGCGTCGGCAGCGTTTTGCGCTGGGCGGTAAGCATGAAAATGAATCCGCTGAACGCCCACATTCCGCTCGGTACGCTGATGGTCAATCTGATCGGCGGTTTTATCATCGGCCTGGCGATGGCGATTTTCACCCGCATGACGCATCTGGACCCCACCTGGAAATTACTGATCACCACCGGGTTCTGCGGCGGCCTGACCACCTTCTCCACCTTTTCGCTGGAGGTGGTGTACCTGATGCAGGATGGCCGCTTCGGCTGGGCGCTGGCCAACATGCTGCTCAACCTGGCCGGCTCGCTGGCGATGACGCTGCTGGCTTTCATGCTGGTGATGTGGGTCAACGGGCGCTAAGCCCTTAATGTTTCCTTAATCTTGCATGCGCATAATCTCATCCAGTACTCCTGACTGGATGAGAAACCGCTATGTTTAGCCTGCCGAAAACCGCCGCCGAAGCGATTGCCGTTGCGCTGTGCGTGCTGATCGTCGCCGCCTTTATCAAATCCTACCTGTTCGCTTAAGCGCCTTTTCCCCACAGCACGCGTTCATCTTGCGCCTTTCCGGCCGATTGCACTACAATTGAGAATGAACGTTCACACCCAAAAATGTGAACCCGGCTCACGTGTAGCAAAGGATCGGGCAAATGCTCCCCCTCAACGACAGTAAACAGGCCAAGGTGCAGGCCCGCCGCGATCAGATCGTCGAAGCAGCGAAAACCAGCTTCCGCCGCCACGGCTTCCACGCCGCCAGCATGGCGGAAATCGCCCAAGGCTCGCAGCTCAGCGTCGGGCAAATCTATCGCTATTTCGCCAACAAAGACGCGATTATCGAGGAAATCGTCAACCGCATCATCGCCAGCAAGATGCAGCGGCTGGAAAACCTTGGCGATCACATCAACCTGATCGCCGGCACGCTGGCGGCGCGCACGCTGTTTCAGCAGCCGGGCGAGAGCGAAACCGATCACATGCTGATGCTTGAAGTGACCGCCGAGGCCACGCGCAACCCGGTGGTGGCCAAAATGCTCAGCGATGCGGAAGCGCGGCTGTTTCGCCACGTGTGCCACAACCTGCAGCGGCTGTATCCCCATTTCAGCGCGGAAGAGATCGCCGCGCGGGTGGAGTTTATCGCCGTCATGAGCGAAGGCACCGGTTACCGCATCCTTACCACGCAAAAAGCCGATGCGTCCCTGCTGCGCGATCTGTATCAGCAGGCCATTTCTCACCTGTTCAGGAAACTCTAATCTCCCATGACCAAACACTTAGCCAGACAACGTCTGGTGTACGCCGTCGTGCTTGGCCTGTTGGCCGCGCTAGGGCCGCTGTGCACCGATCTCTATCTGCCCGCCCTGCCGGAAATGGCGGGCGAACTGAATACCTCTACCGCCGCCGCGCAGCTCAGCCTGACCGCCGGGCTGCTCGGCCTGGGCGTCGGCCAGCTGATTTTCGGTCCTTACAGCGACAAACTGGGCCGCATGCGCCCGCTGTTGCTGTCGCTGATCCTGCTGCTGGGCGCTTCGCTGTGGTGCGCGCTGGCGCCCACCATCGACCAGTTGCTGATCGCCCGCCTGCTGCAGGGCATCGCCGGCGCCGGTGGCGCGGTGATTTCCCGCGCCATTGCCCGCGATCTGTATGCCGGTCATGAGCTGACCCGCTTCTTCGCCCTGCTGATGCTGGTCAACGGTCTGGCGCCGATCGTCGCGCCGGTGCTGGGCGGCGTTATGCTGCAGGTGATGAACTGGCGCGGCATCTTCGGCGTGCTGGCGGCCATCGCCGTGCTGCTGTTCAGTCTGTCGGCGCTGAAGCTGCGCGAGTCCCTGCCGGCCGAGCGCCGCAGCCAGGGCGGCATTCTGGCGATGCTGATGTCGCTGGGCAGTCTGTTGACCCAACGCTATTTCATGGGCCTGTGTCTGACGCAGGGCTTCGTGATGGCCGGCATGTTCGCCTATATCGGCGCCTCGCCTTTCGTCCTGCAGCAGATCTACGGCCTCAGCCCGCAGATGTTCAGCCTGTGCTTCGCCATTAACGGCGTCGGGCTGATCATTGCGGCGCAGCTGGCCAGCCGCCTCAGTTCGCGTTGGGGGGAGCGTCGCGTGTTGAAGAGCGGGCTAACGCTGGCGGCCGTCGCATCGCTGTTGCTGCTGTTGGCCGCCGCGCTGCATGCGCCGCTGGTGTTGTTGCTGGTGCCGCTGTTCTTTTCGGTGGCGGTGATCGGCATCGTCGGCCCAACCGCCTCTTCGTTGGCCATGCAAAGCCAGGGTGACAAAGCGGGCAGCGCGTCGGCCTTAATCGGCGTGTGCATGTTCGCGCTCGGTGCCTGCGCCGTGCCGCTCACCGGGCTGGGCGGCACGTCCAGCCTGTCGATGGCGCTGACCATCGTCGGCTGCTACGCCGTCGCCATCCTGCTGTTCAGCCTGTTAGGCCGCCGCAGCGAGGCATAACGCGCCCAATAAAAAACCCGCTCAATGAGCGGGTTTTAAGAAATTCAGCTACGCAGCTTAGATAGCAGTAACGTTAGCGGCAGATGGGCCTTTGGCACCGTTCGTGATTTCAAATTCTACACGCTGGCCTTCAGCAAGCGTTTTGAAACCGTTGCTAACGATGGCAGAGAAGTGAACGAAAACGTCCTTGCTACCATCTTCCGGAGTAATGAAACCGAAGCCTTTGGATTCATTAAACCACTTAACGCTACCTTTAATCTTAGACATCAAACTTACCTTTAACGTGAATGAAAGACACAAAACCTGTGTCTATTACAGTACAGCAAGCAGGCAGGATTTTGTCCACCACCGCGATCACAGAAATCCGATAAAGAGTGAAAAAATCCGTGTTGTCCGGTGTAAATTGATTGCACCGGTTGCGATAAGTTACCGTGCCAGGTCAATTCTCTCCACGCGCCGGCGAACAACGAGCGAACGCCCAAACTCGCCCGCTTCCCCCAGCGTTGACGCTCCCGCGCAGACGCAATCGCTATGAAATATAACCAGATGGTCTTTTTGCTTCGGCGGCCGCTGCACTAGGGTTAGGGTTTATTTCCCACTGTGAGCCAAGCCTATGACCAGCCAGTTGGCAGACAAAATCATCGCCTATCGGCGTGAGCTGCACCAAAACCCGGAGCTTTCCAATCACGAATTCGCCACCACCGCCCGGCTGACGCGCTGGCTGCAAGAAGCGGGCATTCGCCTGCTGCCGCTGGCGCTGAAAACCGGCGTCGTGGCGGAGATCGGCAGCGGCAAGGGGCCGATCATCGCGCTGCGCGGCGACATTGACGCCCTCCCGATCGACGAAATCGCCGACGTGCCCTTCAGCTCGCAAAACCGCGGCGTGATGCACGCCTGCGGCCACGACTTTCATACCTCGGTGATGCTCGGCGCCGCACACCTGCTGAAAGCGCGTGAGGCCGACCTGCCCGGCACGGTACGCCTCTTCTTCCAGCCGGCGGAAGAGACCTTCAACGGCGCCCGACACCTGATCGACGCCGGCGCGCTGGATAACGTCGCCGCGGTGTTTGGCCTGCATAATGCGCCGGAGCTGCCCACCGGCACCTTCGCCACCCGCGCCGGGCCGTTCTACGCCAACGTCGATCGCTTCCAGATCCTCATCACCGGCAAGGGCGCGCACGCCGCCAAACCGGAACAGGGCGTCGACACCATCGTCACCGCCAGCCAGATCGTCGGCGCGCTCCAGACGCTGCCCAGCCGCAGCTTCAGCTCGCTGGAATCGCTGGTGGTAAGCGTAACGCGCATCGAAGGCGGCAATACCTGGAACGTGCTACCGCAAACCGTGGAGCTGGAAGGCACGGTGCGCACCCACAGCGACGCGGTGCGCCGCCAGGTGCCGGACAAGATTCGCCAGGTGATCGACGGCATAGCCGCCGCGCTGGGTGCGCAGGCCGAACTCCGCTGGCAGCCGGGGCCGCCGGCGGTGATCAATGACCCGCATTGGGCGGCGTTCAGCAAAACCGTCGCCGCCGAGGCCGGCTACCGGGTCGAAGAGGCGGAGTTGCAGATGGGCGGTGAAGATTTCGCGCTGTATCTGCATCACGTGCCGGGCGTATTCGTCAGCATCGGATCCGCCAGCGAGTTCGGCCTGCATCATCCGCGTTTCAATCCCGATGAACGGGCCCTGTTCCCGGCGGCGCAATATTTCACGCTGCTGGCGGAACGCACGCTGCAACAATTAACCACCGCGCCAGAAAAAGCCCTCAGCAACGCCTGAATAACGGAACATATTATTTCCCCGACGCCGCACATGCCGCGTCGGGCCCTATTATTTTTACCCGCCGTGATATTTGCAGTTTTCAACATTTGAATATGCTGTTTTGTTGTTTTACATCCCGCCGCCGCTCATCAATAGTGAACCCATCAGACACCGCGCGCCTCTGCGGCGCATGACAGGATAATCACGATGAGCGACAACGCGAATAATCAACGGCAATTGCGCCTGGGCGCCATTCTGCATGGCGCATCGGGAAATATGTCCGCCTGGCGCCACCCGGACGCCACCGCCGACGCCAGCATTAACCTCGAATTTAATATCGCCTCGGCGAAAAAAGCCGAACAGGGGAAATTCGATTTCGTCTTCGTCGCCGATGGGTTATATATCAACGAAAAATCCATTCCGCATTTTCTTAATCGTTTCGAGCCGCTCACCCTGCTGGCCGCGCTGTCCGCCGCCACCGACAAAATCGGCCTGGTGGGCACCCTCTCCACCTCCTACAGCGATCCGTTTACCGTCGCCCGCCAGTTCGCCAGCCTCGATCACCTGAGCAAAGGCCGCGCCGGCTGGAACGTGGTGACGTCGCCGCTGGAAGGCTCGGCCAAAAACTTCTCGCGCACAGAACACCCGGAACACAGCCTGCGTTACCGCATCGCCGGCGAATTTCTCGACGTCGCCAAAGGGCTGTGGGACTCCTGGGAAGACGATGCCTTCGTGCGTAATAAGGCCAGCGGCGAATTCTTCCGCACCGGCAAACTGCACACTCTCAATCACCAGGGGGAGTTCTTCTCGGTGCAGGGGCCGCTGAACATCGGCCGCACGCCGCAGGGCCGCCCGATCCTGTTCCAGGCCGGCGCCTCCGAAGACGGCAAACGGCTGGCGGCCCAACACGCCGATGCGATCTTCACCCATCACGACACGCTGGAACAGGCGCAGGATTTCTATCAGGACGTGAAGCGGCAGCTGGTGGAACAGGGGCGCGAACCGGACGATCTGCGCATCTTCCAGGGCGTCAGCGTGATCGTCGGCGACGACGACGCGGACGTCGAGCGCCAGTACCAGGAAACCGCCCGACTGGTCAGCATCGAGAATGCCCTCAACTACCTCGGCCGCTACTTCGAGCATTACGACTTCGCCCGCCATCCGCTGGACGCGCCCTTCCCGGACATCGGCGATCTGGGGCAAAACAGCTTCCGCAGCACCACCGACGCCATCAAGCGCAGCGCCCGCGAGCGCAACCTCACGCTGCGCCAGGTGGCGCAGGAAGCCGCCTCGCCGCGCCCGGTGTTCAGCGGCACGCCGGAAGCGGTGGCGGACGGTCTGCAGCGCTGGTTCGACGGCGAAGCCGCCGACGGTTTCATCATCAGCGGCGGTACGCCCAACGCCTTCGGCCACTTCGTCGATCGGGTGGTGCCCGTCCTGCAACAACGTGGCCTGTTCCGCCAGGCGTACCACGGCGACACGCTGCGCGAGCACCTGGGCCTGAAGCGCCCGTTGAACAGATTCACCCAATAATAAGATCGCTTTCAGGGATACCCGCTATGCAGAAAACCGTTACCGCCGCCCTCGTGGCGGCCTTGCTGAGCCTGACCGGCGCCGCACTGGCGGGCACCGGCATCGATTTGCAGGCCAATGAAACCCCGATCCACGCGCCGAAAAACCCGCAGGCGATCGCCAAACTGCCGGCCGATTTCCACTTCGTGAAGCCGGGCCAATTCACCGTCGCGATCGCCGCACTCAACACGCCGCCGCTAGCGCTGTTCGCCGCCGACAACCGGCGACTGATCGGCAGCGAAGTGGATATCGCACAGCTGGTGGCCGACAGCCTGGGCCTAACGCTTAACGTGGTGCAAACCTCGTGGGAAGACTGGCCGCTGGGGGTGGTTTCCGGCAAGTATGACGCGGCCATCACTAACGTCACCGTGACCAAAGAGCGCAAAACCCGCTTCGACTTCGCCACCTACCGCATCGACTCGCTCGGCTTTTATGTCAAAACCGGCGGCAAGATCGCGACGATCAAACAGCCTGCCGATATCGCCGGATTAAAAATTATCGTCGGCTCCGGCACCAATCAGGAAGCCATCTTGCTGGCATGGGACAAGCAGAATCGGCAGCAGGGGCTTAAACCCTTCCAGCCGATCTACGTGACCGACGATGCGGCCGCCACGCTGGCGATCCAATCCGGCCGGGCCGACGCCTACTTCGGGCCGAACGTGCTGGGCGCCTATAAAGCGGCGCTGAACGGCCGCACCCGGCTGGCGGGCACGGTGGAAGGCGGTTGGCCCAAGGCGGCGCACATCGCCGTCACCACCCGTAAAGGCAACGGCCTGGTGCAGGCGGTGAACGAAGCGCTGAACGGCGCGATCCGCGGCGGGCAGTACGATCGGGTGCTCAATCGCTGGGGCGAGAGCGTCGAACGCCTTGCGCAGTCGGAAATCAACCCGCCCGGCCTGGGCGATTAGGAGCGCGCGATGACGCAAGACACTTTCATCCAGATGCTGCCGACCGACCCGCTGATCGCCCCGGTGATCGAGGGGCTGTTCGGCGAATATCGCCAGCGTTACGGCGACTATTTTGGTGACCAGGAACCGGAACCGCTGGATCTGTACGCGCCGCCGCAGGGGGCCTTCATCGTGCTGCTGCGCGCCGGCACGCCGATCGCCATGGGCGCCTTTAAACGCTATGACGCACAAACCGCCGAGCTGAAGCGCATCTGGACGCGGGGCGATCTGCGGCGCCAGGGCCTGGCACAGCGGGTGTTGCAGCAGCTCGAAACGCTGGCGCTGGCACAGGGATATCGCCGGCTCTATCTGACCACCGGCTTTCGCCAGCCCGAAGCGGTGGGCCTGTATCTGAGCAACGGGTATCAGCCGCAGTTCGATCCCACCGTCGACAGCGAGGTTTACAGCCGCCCACCCTACGATGGCCGCCTGCCGTTTCGCAAAAGCCTGATTGCAGAGGACGCATGTTGTTGCGCGTCGGAAAGGAAAATCGCCTAAGGCCCCTTTATCTGTATCAGGAGACATGACATGTCCAAACAAGACGTCTTGAAAGTGGTGCCCGCCCGCTATCCGCTGCGGCTGATCGGCGCGCTGTTTTCGCTGTTTATTCTGGCCGCCATCGTGCAATCGGTGGCGGGCAACGCGCGCTGGGAATGGGGCGTGTTCGCCGAGTGGTTCTTCGCGCCGGCGGTGCTGGCGGGGCTGGGGCAAACCCTGCTGCTGACGCTGCTCGGCACGCTGTTCAGCATCCTGTTCGGCACCTTGCTGGCGCTGGCGCGACTGTCGCGCTCTTACCTGTTGGCGTCGCTGGCCTGGGGTTATATCTGGCTGTTTCGCTCGCTGCCGCTGATTCTGGTGCTGATCATCCTGTACAACTTTTCCTACCTGTACGACGCCATCTCGCTGGGCATTCCCTTCACCTCGGTGGTGTTCGCCAGCTATCCGACCATCGACATTCTCGGCCAATTCGCCGTGGCGGTGCTGGGCCTGACGCTGGTGCAGTCCGCCTACACCGCCGAGATCATCCGCGGCGGCATTTTGGGCGTGGATTACGGCCAGCACGAAGCGGCGGCGGCGCTGGGCCTGCCGGGCTATCGCCGCACCTTCCGCATCATTCTGCCGCAGGCGCTGCGCTCCATCATTCCGACCGGCTTCAACGAGATCATCAGCCTGGCGAAAGGCACCTCGATCGTTTACGTGCTGGCGCTGCCGGAGCTGTTTTACACCATTCAGGTTATCTATAACCGCACCCAGCAGGTGATACCGCTGCTGATGGTCGCCACCGTCTGGTATCTGTTCATCACCACCGCGCTGTCGGTGATCCAATACTACATCGAGCGCTATTTCGCCCGGGGCGCGGTGCGCGAACTGCCGCTGACGCCCTGGCAGAAACTGGCCGGCTGGCTAAAACGTTAGGAGACCCGCATGTCTGAAGCCATTGATTATTACGCCTTGCCCGAGCAGCCGGTACGCAATCTCACCCCGGTGCCGGCACGCGGCCTGATCGAAATCAGCAACGTCAGCAAGTTCTTCGGCAAACACAAGGCGCTGGACGACGTCAGCCTGACGCTGCAGCCGGGCACCGTCACCGTGATCCTCGGCCCTTCCGGCTCCGGAAAATCGACGCTGCTGCGGGCGATCAACCACCTGGAGCGCGTGGACGAAGGCTTTATCCGCATCGACGGCGACTACGTCGGCTACCGCCGCAAGGGCAACCGGCTGTATGAGCTGAAGGAAAAGGCCATCCTCCGGCAACGCATCAACGTCGGCTATGTGTTCCAAAATTTCAACCTGTTCCCGCACCTGACGGTGCTGGAAAACATCATCGAAGCGCCGGTGGTGCACAAAATTCACTCCCGCGAGCGGGCGAAGGCGGTAGCCTATGAGCTGCTGGATACCGTCGGGCTGCGCCACAAGGCGGACGCCTACCCGCGCCACCTCTCCGGCGGCCAACAGCAACGCATCGCCATCGCGCGCGCGCTGGCGCTGAACCCGAAGGTGATCCTGTTCGATGAACCGACCTCCGCGCTCGATCCCGAGCTGGTCGGCGAAGTGCTGGACGTAATTAAGGGGTTGGCGGATCTGGGCGTCACGCTGGTGGTGGTCACGCATGAAATCGGCTTTGCGCGCGAAGCGGCGGATCGGGTGGTGTTTATGGTCGACGGGCAGATCGTCGAACAGGGCGACGCCAGGCAAGTGCTGGCTCAGCCGCAGCACCCGCGCACCGTCAATTTCCTCAACAAAGTGCTGTGATCGTCGGGGCGTCGGGGCGCCGCGGCGCCCCGTACCCGAGCCGCTTACCGGCCGGCGAAACGCCGTTTCTCGGCGGCGAAATCCAGCGGGCGGATCCCCTGCTGGTTTTTGTCCTCTTCGGTCAGCAACGCCGGCGGAATAAACCAGGTCACCTCGAACAGCAGCCCGTCCGGATCGTGGCCATAAATGCTTTTGTGCACGCCATGATCCTCTTCCAACCCGAGAATGCCGCGCTCGGCCAGCTGGTGACGAATGCGCTCCAGCTCCTCCAGGCTGTCCACTTCCCAGGCCAGATGGTACAGCCCGGCCGGTGGCTCATGCTCCGCCGGCGGCTCGCTGTTGGCGCGAAACACCCCCGCGCGCTGCTGACCCAGGTTCTTGCTGAACAGCGCCAAATCGTGATCGTTGTCCGAATCGGCGGCCTGGGTAAACACCGCCCGATCGGGGCTGTCGGACGGCTTGAGCTTGAACCCCAACACCTGATGATAAAAGTCGGCGCTCTGCCGCACGTCGCTGACATACAGCACGGCGTGATTGAGACGTTTGATACCCATCGATATTCCTTTTTCGCATTGAATGAAGTCAGCATGAACATAGCATGTGGGGGGAAAGCCGCTAAATGCCGTTATCGCATGACTAAATGCCGCCCGCGCAATCTGTCGCTGCAAGGCATTCCGCGCTATCATAAGCGCTGTATTGATCCCTTTTGTGAGAATAACGATGAACGGCAAGATAACGACTTTTTTTGAAGACAAAGGCTTCGGCTTTATTACCGACGAGAACGGAGAAAATCGTTATTTTCACGTGATTAAAGTGCAGAATCCGGAGCTGATTAAGAAAAACGCGGCGGTGACCTTCGAACCGACCAACAACACCAAAGGCCCGTCGGCTTATGCGGTCAAAGTGTTGGCGCCCAGCAAATACATCATCATCGCCAATGAAAGAATCAAGATCGCCAGCATCAAGTCTTTCAATACCTTCACCAAGGAAGTGCCGGTCAAAGCCGATGTGGATAAAGAGAACACCGTGCTGTCGGTCGGCCTGCTGATGAACCGCATTCGCCCGCAGTCCGAAGACCAGGCGCAGGCCATGCAAACGCTGCGCATGCTGACCATCACCACCTTCCAGAACACCACCCATACCTTCTCCGAGCACGAGATCGACATGGATGAAACCATCAAGGCGTTGAAAAGCCTGTAAGCCTCTGCGTACAGAAAATAACCAACGAAATTTGTCGTCGCCTGTGTTAGCGTGAGTTTTCACCTGACACAGGCTATTGATATGTCCGATTCCAGCAGCGTCAAAGGTTTTATCAACCGCTCCACCCAAATCGTCTGCCCTAAATGCGGCTATGTTACCCGGCAAAAATGCGCGGCAATGCTGCAAGACGTGATACTGATTTGCCCTAATTGCGAAACCCGCTTCGAGCCCAGGCAAGGCTGAAAACGGTTAGCGGAACAGAATATGCTCGACGCTGTTGCCGTTCACCACGTTGAACGACTCCACCCGATTACGCCCCTGCGATTTGGCGCGATACAGCGCGATATCCGCCATATTCATCAGCTGCTCCAGCGATTTCACTTCGTTCATCGCCAGGCTGGCTACGCCGACGCTGATGGTAATTTTCAACGTTTGTTTGCCTTCCGCCTGCAGTTCCGCCTGCTCCACCAGCCGGCGCAGATGTTCCCCCAGCGCCACGCCCTGTGCCGCCAGCGCGCGCGGCAACATGATGGCGAACTCTTCCCCGCCCAAGCGGCCGAACAGCTGATCGTGGCGCAGCTCGCGCCGCACGATGTGCGCGAACGACGCCAAAACCTGATCGCCGGCGCTGTGGCCGTGCGTATCGTTGATCTGCTTGAAATGGTCGATGTCGATCAGCAGAAGCGACACCGCCTCTTTGGAGCGGTGCTTGTGCTCCAGCAGCTCGCCCGCTTTGCGCGTCATCGCGCTGCGCGCCAGCACCCCGGTCAGAAAATCGTGGTTGGCGCTGTGCTCCAAACGCCGCATCAGCTTGCGGTTGGCGGCGATAGAGCTGGCGAGGATCAGCGGCCCCATCACCAGCATGGCGATGCCCAAGCGGGCGGACATCAGCGTGTCGAGGAAGGCGTTGTGGTTGTTCGGCGTTTCGTACAGCACCAGGTTGGCGGAAATGCTGCTGATCTCGGTCATGCCGGTCAACAACGTCAGCAACGTCACGGGGAACAGCTGATAACGCACCGCGCACCACAGCAGCGCCGGGATCGGGAAGGCGATAGCGCCCGGCCCGCCGATATAGACGCTGAATATCAGCGACAGCAGCAGCGCCAGCAGCGGCAGACAGCCTTTCAAACGCCAACGCACCTGTATGCGCAACAGCTGCTTCAGCCGCGGTGCCGCCATCAGCACCGGCAACAGCAGCAAGGTCGTCGAGAACTGCTCGCTGAACCAGGCCAGCCACGCGACCACCACCGTGTTGTTGTACAGGCTGTCGTTGCGCAGCACCGACAGCGTCGACGCCACCGCCGCACCGGCCAGACTGGCGCTGAACATATAGAGTATCGCCTGGGGTTTGCCCATGCGCCGTTGCGACTGGGGCAGCATCAGCATGATGCCGTAACCGACGGCGATCAGCGACATGTTGCAGGCGTTCAGCCACAGCGCCAGGGACCAGCCTTCGCCGGTGCTGAGATCGGCGGCAACCATGCCCAGATAGGTGGTAAGCCAGCCGAGCGGCGTGGCGTAAACGGGTTTGCGCAGCAGCAGGCCGAGCAGAATCGCATTCACCGGCCAAAATAAAGAAAGCGAACCAATTGGCCGGCTAAGAATACCCACCAGAGAAAGTAAAAAGGCCAGCATGAAAAGATTGATCAGCTGAACCGTCAGAGGCAGGCCATGCCTGGCGTTTATTCTGACGTTCATCGCCTCGCCCATATTTCGCTAATAACCAGAATAATAATGTGCATACTCTCTCGCCCGGCCAGTGAGGGATAGTCAACTCGGATTTCAACCAAAAAAGCCAGACAAATCAATAATAAAAAACGTTAACATTTAATTAACAGACTTTTCTTAGCCTGATGCGACCGCGGCGGGCTCACCCGCATAGCGTCAGCAAATAATGCCGACTCTGCTGTCAGCATAGCGCATAGCGTAATAGGCCGCCGACGGCGTTAATTACATTAATAAGTTTGTGGTTATTGGTCGTTGAATGATGTTTGAATAACTACGCGATTATTTTCCTGCAACTGGGCCGCCCGTGCAATAACAACCCAAAAAAAGCCCGCATAGCGCGGGCTTGCTTGAACAACAGCAAATCGACAGTTACGACACAGCCATACGTTGCATGCCTGTGCTGCCGCGCAGTATAGCGGTGAAAGCTTAAGCAGACCTTAGCAACAAAAAACCCGGCCTAGGAACCGGGAATATTTGTACGAAATGCAGTGTTAGCCCAAGCAGGCTAATAACATTTCGCAGCTTACACGCCAATTGTGCAGAGAAAATGAACGCGGCGTCCGTTCAGTCGCGTCACTGCCCTCTCCGCACGGAAGACCTTACGCCAGTTTGGCGGCAAAACCCGCTACGCGCTGGCCATAGAGCTTGGCGGTCGCCAGATCGCCCGACAGCATCTCATCCACGCCGGCATCCGCCGGGGTCTGCACCAGCAGCCCCACCGAACCGCCCAGGTTATTGACGTCGGTGCGCTGCGCCGATTTGGTGTTGGCCGGCAGCAGCCCCAGGCTGACCCACAGGCCGCCATGTTGCGAAGCCAGCGTCTGCAGCGCGATCAACGTGACCTGCTTGTCGCCGTTCAGGCTGGCGCTGTTGGTAAAGCCGCCAAACACTTTGTCCTGCCACTTGCGGCCGAACCAGGCCTTGGAGCTGGCGTCGGCGAATTTCTTGAACTGCCAGGATGGGCCGCCCATATAGGTCGGCGAACCAAAGATGATGGCGTCCGCCTCATCCAGCGTCTGCCAGGCTTCGTCGCTGATATCACCGTTCTGGTCGATGGCGATCAGTGCCGCCCCGGCGCCTTCCGCCACCACTTTCGCCAAACGCTCGGTATGGCCGTAGCCGGAATGAAACACCACTACTGTCTTCGCCATAGAAATTCTCCACTCATTGCACAAAGGCGCCGACGGCGCCCCTCTCGCGTTCAATCTAATCAAGCGCGCAGCGGCTGAATACCGAATAAAACTGACGGTGTTATTCAAAAAAATCGCGTTATGCGCCCTGCTCTGCCTGTTGACGGGCGAAGTCGATAAAAGCACGCAGCGGGCGCGGCATTTGGCGGTTTGCCGGATAGTACAGATAGAAACCGGGGAACGGCGGCGTCCAGGCATCGAGCAGCGGCAACAACCGGCCATCGGCCAAACCGGCGGCAATTTGTTGCTCAAACAGGTAGGCAATGCCTGCCCCATCCATCGCAGCCCGCACCAAGACTTCCGGCTCATCGACTATCACCGGCCCTTCCACGGCGATCTCCTGCTTTTCACCGTCGCACTCAAACTCCCAGCGATACAAACTGCCGTTGGTCGGCCAGCGGTAATTCAAGCAGCGATGTCGATGCAGATCGCCTGGTGTTGACGGCCGGCCGTGACGCGCCAAATACGCCGGTGAAGCAACGACGCGCATCCGCACCTCCCCGCCCAGCTTGACCGCCACCATATCTTTCGCCAGTTTCTCGTGCAGCCGCACGCCGGCGTCAAAACCGCCGGCAACGATATCCACCAACCGCTCCTCAACATTGAGATCGAGCGTAATATCAGGATATTGATGATGAAACGGCGCGATCAAAGGCGCCAGAAAATGTAACGCCGCCACGCGGGTTACATTAAGCCGCAAAAGACCCGAGGGGTTCTGGCGTTGCTCGACCGCCTGCGCCACCGCCGCGTCAATCTCGGCCATCGCGGGCGTCAGGCGCGCCAACATCTGTCTTCCGGCTTCAGTCAGCGCCACACTGCGAGTGGTGCGATTCAGTAAACGCACACCCAAACGCGCCTCCAGGTTGCGCAGCGTTTGGCTGAGCGCCGAAGCGGACATGCCCAAATGTGCAGCGGCGCGAGCGAAACCGCCGTGCTCAACAATCGCGGCAAAGGCGCGCAACTCGGCGAAATCACTGCCCCTCATTATGCTCTCCCTCCTTAATAATTCATGAAGATTATAGCGCATTCCTTAAACAACCTGCGGGCGCTACCGTAGACGCTACCTATACGGGAGAATGCCTATGAACACGTCACTATCGCTGGATCACTATCGTTTATTGGGCCGTTCCGGCCTGCGCGTTTCACCGCTGGCGCTGGGCACCATGACCTTCGGTGCCGACTGGGGCTGGGGCGCCGAACTGGCCGAAGCCCGCCGTCTGTTTGACGTTTATGTCGAACGCGGCGGCAACTTTATCGATACCGCCAACCGCTATACCGAGGGCAGCGCCGAACGTTTCGTGGGGGAATTCGCCGCCGGGCGCCGCGATCGGTTGGTGATCGCCACCAAATACACCCTGCCGATGCAGCCGGACGATCCCAATTCCGGCGGCAATCACCGCAAAAGCATGCTGCGATCGGTGGAGGGAAGCCTGCAACGGCTCAATACCGATTACATCGACCTGCTCTATCTGCACGCCTGGGATTTCACCACGTCGGTGGAAGAGATCATGCGCGCCATGGACGATTTGGTACGCGCCGGAAAAGTGCTGTATGTAGCAGTATCGGACCTTCCCGCCTGGCAGGCGTCGAGAATGCAAATGCTGGCGGACCTGCGTGGCTGGTCGCCGCTGATCGCTCTGCAAATCGAGTACAGTCTGCTGGAGCGCACCGTCGAACGCGAGCTGATGCCGATGGCGCAAGAATTGGGGATGGGCGTGATCCCTTGGTCGCCGCTGGCCGGCGGCGTATTAAGCGGCAAATACCGGCGGCAGGATCTGCAACCGTCGCCCGATGAAGCGGGCTCTCGGCGTGAAGCCGTGCGCGCCAAGGGGACATTGAACGCACACAATCTTGATATCGCCGACGCCGTCAACCAGATAGCTGATGAGACTGGATATTCCCCATCACAAATCGCGCTGGCCTGGACACTGCGTCACCCGATGGTCACCGCGCCGATCGTCGGCGCCCGAACCCTGGCGCAATTGGAAGATAACCTCGGCGCATTGAAGGTGGCGCTGGCGGAAGATCATTGGCGACGATTGGACGATCTCAGCGCCATCGAGCTGGGATTCCCGCACGATTTTCTCGCCCTGCCAGCCACCCGCAACATCATGACCGGCGGCGTGCATCTCGCCCGGCGCAGATAAAAAAAATCCCGCGCAAGGCGGGATAAACTTAACAGGGATGGGGTAATACACTACAGGGAATGGATAACACACAACATCATCGGGTAGAGCTACAGTACCAATCCCAATGTATAGAACTGTCATCCCCGCGTAAGTTTGCTCGGCCAGATGTAACGCCGAATGGGAAATATGACATTTTTCTCAACGCACCACGAACAGACGCGATTCGAAGCCGCCGCTCTTGAAGGTGCCGGTATTGACCCACCCCGGCGGCGAACGGCCGAAGTCCTGATTGAAATCCCCGCCGCTGACCAGCCAGACCCGGCGATGGCCTTTCGATAAAACGCTGAGCTTATCGACATAGGTCTGCGCCGCCCGATCGTGGAAAAAGGTGCCGAAGCCATAGGCATTGGGCTTGCCCGAAATGCCGTTGGGCCTGGCCGGGGTATACAGCAGGGCGCGATAGCCCTTCTTGTTGTAATACACGTAGCTCAGGTAGTTGAACATGTTGCTGACCACCACCGCATCGTTAGGCTGATAGTGGCTGTTGATATAGTGCACCATCACCTTGAACTCATCTTTCTCGACCGGGTAGTCGTTACGCACGCCGCAGCCGAACAGCAGGCTGAAGAACAACAGCAAAGAGATCCCGCGCACCCGGCTTTTCGTTCCGGCGATCAGCACGCCCAACACCAGCGGAATGCCGAGCGCGGCGGAATAGAGGTAGCGATCGACAAACAGCGGCGTGCGCCAGGAAATGGCGAATACCAGCGTCACTGGGATCAAAATGCCACCAAGCAGCAGCAGCGAGAATGTCCTTGGCATCGCGCGCCGTTTCAGCAGCAGCGCGCACAACGCGATAAACATCGCCGGCAGCAGCCAGAGAATCGCCGTGGGATAGTTGCTGCCGTCATGGCCGGTGAGAAAACGCCAATACATTGCCGGCAGATCGCCCCAGGAAACCTGAGGGATCCAACCGACGTCGCCGCCGACCCGCAGTTCGGCGATATGCGCCAGAAGATTGAACAACACCAGCAGCCAGGGAATGTAGGCCCCCCCAATCGCCACATTGGCCAGCCACCACGCCGGCTGCTTGATGTAACGTACGCCTTCTCGGCGGCATGACAGCGCCAATACCACCAGCCAGTGGGCGATCAGCGTGAAAATGGTGAAGTAATGGGTATAAAAGCTCAGCGTCATCAACAGCGCATACAGCGCCAGATAGCGGCGGTTATCCGGCGTTTTCAGCCACTTAGCCAGCACCATGGCGGCGGCGATCGCCAGCATCCCCATCAGCGCGTACATGCGCGCCTCCTGGCTGTAACGCACCGCCATCGGCATGATTGCCATCAACCATCCCGCTATCAGCGCCGCCCGCTCGCTGGCCAACCAACGGGTAAAGCGCATCGCCAGCGCTACCGTCGCCACGCCAAACACCAGGCTCAGCGAGCGGGCGGCCATGATGCCGTCGCCAAACAGTACCATCCAGGCATGCAGCAACAGATAATAAAGCGGTGGGTGAACGTCGAAGGAAGCGTGGTACAGCAAAGCGCCCACATCATAGCGACTGGTCAGCACGCTGGAGGCTTCATCACACCAAAAGTACCGATCCGTTAAGGAAATAAACCGCACGATCGCCGAAAACGCCACGATCGCCAACGCGTAATGTTTGTAACTGATGCCCTTTAAGCCGTTGTTGCTCAAAGAGGCATTCGAAACCTGTTGCAGTGACATAACCGCATTCCGCCCAAGAGAACCACACAGTGTGGAGACGCAGCGTCATCATTGCCGACGGCGGGTAAATGGCGGGTAAATCAGTACGAAAAAATCGGCACAGTCACCGCGGCGCCGCACGACTCTCAGCGGATTTCAACGCTGATATCCGGGTAGGCCTTCTCGCCGTCGCTGAGATAATGCCCCAGCGCTCGGTAAGCCATCACGTACAGCACGGCGGCCGCGCACAGGCACAGCAAGGTCACGAGCAGGAATCTGGATTTGCGCACGATAGGCTCCATGGGGAAATTTTCGCCTATTGTAGCGCGGCAAAATAAACGAAAGTTCAATTGCCGGCGGGTCGAGCGCCTCGCACTCATTCGGCGAGGCGGCTCGTATCATTTCTTCAACATGTAGATAAACGAATCGACGGTTTCGCCGCCGGCGGTGGTGACGCTCACCGCTATCCGTTCATACCCCTCGCCTTCGAACGCATCGAGAGTCGGCCAGTGGTTGACGAGATTCGCTGAACGGAACAGAAAACCTTTCACCCGATTGCCGCTGTTATCCAACACGATGCCTGGATAGCCCATCTCGGCGCCCCAGCCTTCGTTAAGCAGCGATCCGCCAACGCTGCCTTCTTCCCAGCTGCCGCCGATGGTTTCCATGATGTGCGCGTTGGGTCTGCCCGGCCCCAGGGTGCCGTATACGAATAAGCTTTGCATTTTTCACTCTGCCACTGACTGAAAGTTAGCGCATGAACATAGCACGACGCTCAGCGGCGAGCCAACGGGAGTACGGGTTACGCAGTCGAGTTTTCAAGGGAACGAGTAGGGGGAAGAAAATCAAGGGAGTAATGGCACGCCCTATAGGATTCGAACCTATGACCTACGGCTTAGAAGGCCGTTGCTCTATCCAACTGAGCTAAGGGCGCATTGAGATGCGGCAACCTGCGGCTGCGGGTTGGGATTATACGGTCAGAGGTTAGCGAGTCAATGCCTTTTCATGACGTTACGGCGGCGGCCGTGCTTTATGGCGTTTTTTCCGCCAGCGCCCGCGCGGCGAGGGTTCCCGTCAACCGAGCGCCGCCATGCTGAACCAGGCCGACACCTACGTAAATCGGCGCGCGTTCAGACCACCGCCGCCCATCCTCCCTCCACCGGCAAAGGCGAGCGGACTGCACGACTGCGGCGATGTCGCCCCAATCGGCGTGCTCAACCACCCGCGCGTTGCAGGTCACCGCCCCCCTTTCCCCCAGTGTGGCGTCTGGGCGGGCGCTGTTTAAAGAAGCCTGGCTCCCCGATGCCCAAACCAGCAACAGCGTGCAGCCTGCCCAGGCGCAGCCCTTCATGCGCATAACTTCCGCCACAGCGTATTCAGGCGTGCCCGCCACGACGGCGCCGCCTCATGCTTGCCGAGCTGATGCAGCGCGGTGAGTTGCGCGCTATCCGCCGGATGCAGTGAAGAATCGAACACCGTTTCCCCCACCTGTTTAGGCTCCGTCGGTTGCTCGTCAGGCTGATGATGCAACGGGTAAAGCCGGGTTATCGCTCTCATGATCCTGCCCTCTTTCGCCCTGTGAACAGCCCCAGCGTATCCAAATACAGGTAAAAATGACGTAGAGGATCCTGAGGCCGGCATAAAAAAAGCGTAAATCGGCGTCGGCAACGGCCACGAGGGTGATTCTGCGCCTGACAGCGCGCTCAGCTTCTGCCAGAATAGCGGCATCCCCGCTTTTCTTAATTGATGGATTTCCACACTGATGTCAGCAAAGATTATTGATGGTAAAACGATTGCGCAGCAGGTTAGAAACGAAGTGGCTGAGCAAGTGAAACAACGTCTGGCGGCCGGCAAACGCGCCCCAGGGCTGGCGGTTGTGCTGGTCGGCGAGAACCCGGCTTCGCAAATTTACGTCGCCAGCAAGCGCCGCGCCTGCGATGAAGTCGGCTTCCTTTCCCGCTCCTACGATCTGCCCGCTGCCACCAGTGAAGCCGAGCTGCTGGCGTTGATCGACCAGCTGAACGCCGATGAGGAAATCGACGGTATTCTGGTGCAGCTGCCGCTGCCGGCCGGCATCGATAACGTCAAGGTGCTGGAACGCATCCACCCGGACAAAGACGTCGACGGCTTCCACCCGTACAACGTCGGCCGCCTGTGCCAACGCGCGCCTAAACTGCGCCCGTGCACGCCGCGCGGCATCGTCACCCTGCTGGAGCGTTATAACATCGATACCTACGGCCTGAACGCCGTGGTGGTCGGCGCTTCCAACATCGTCGGCCGTCCGATGAGCATGGAGCTGCTGCTGGCCGGCTGCACCACCACCGTCACCCACCGCTTCACCAAGAATCTGCGTCATCACGTCGAGAACGCCGATCTGCTGGTGGTGGCGGTCGGTAAGCCGGGCTTCATTCCGGGCGACTGGATCAAACCGGGCGCCATCGTGGTGGACGTCGGCATCAACCGTCTGGAAAGCGGTAAAGTGGTGGGCGATGTCGATTTCGACGCCGCCAGCGAGCGCGCCGCCTACATCACCCCAGTGCCGGGTGGCGTCGGCCCGATGACCGTTGCTACACTGATCCAAAATACCTTGCAGGCCTGCGAGGAATATCACGACGTTCAACCTAAATAAGTAAGGCAGTATGGAAATTTTCAATCTGGACAATCATCCCCACGTCGAACTGTGCGATCTGCTGAAGTTCCAGGGCTGGTGTGAAAGCGGCGGCGCCGCCAAAGAAGTCATCGCCGAAGGGCAGGTGAAAGTCGACGGCAAGGTCGAAACCCGCAAACGCTGCAAGATCGTCGCCGATCAGGTGGTGGAATTCAACGGCGGCAAGGTCACGGTTAAACCCTAACCCGCAGCCATAGAAAAAGGCGCTGAATTCAGCGCCTTTTTTGTTTTTCCCTGCGGCCGGATTACTTGCGGCGCCAGGTCGTGCCCTGCGGGCCGTCTTCCAGCACGATGTTCATCTCGTTCAACCGATCGCGAGCGGCATCCGCCAGCGCCCAGTCCTTGGCGGCGCGCGCTTCGTTACGCTGTTTGATCAGCGCTTCGATCTCCGCCACTTCGCCGTCGTCAACCTGAGCGCCCCCTTGCAGGAACTGCTCCGGCTCCTGCTGCAGCAGGCCGAGCACGTTCGCCAGCTTACGCAGTTCCGCCGCCATGCCGTTGGCCGCCGCCATGTCTTCACCCTTGAGGCGGTTAACCTCGCGCGCCAGATCGAACAGCGCCGAATAGGCTTCCGGGGTGTTGAAGTCGTCGTCCATCGCTTCGCGGAAGCGGGCTTCGAACGCTTCGCCGCCGGCCGGCGCGGCGTCGGCATCGGTGCCGCGCAGCGCGGTATAGAGGCGCTCCAGCGCGGTGCGCGCCTGTTTGAGGTTCTCTTCGCTGTAGTTCAGCTGGCTGCGATAGTGGCCGGACATCAGGAAGTAACGCACCGTCTCCGCATCGTAATGGCCGAGCACGTCGCGAATGGTGAAGAAGTTATCCAGCGATTTGGACATTTTCTCTTTGTCGATCATCACCATGCCGGAGTGCATCCAGTAATTGACGTACGGGCCGTCGTGGGCGCAGCTCGACTGTGCGATCTCGTTCTCGTGATGCGGGAACATCAGATCGGAACCGCCGCCGTGGATATCGAAGTGGGTGCCCAGCTGCTTGCAGTTCATGGCGGAGCATTCGATGTGCCAGCCCGGACGGCCCGGCCCCCACGGCGACTGCCAGCTTGGCTCGCCCGGTTTGGACATCTTCCACAGCACGAAGTCCATCGGGTTGCGCTTCACATCGTCGATCTCTACGCGCGCGCCGGCCTGAAGCTGATCCAGATCCTGGCGCGACAGCAGCCCGTATTGCGGATCGCTGTCGATGGAGAACATCACGTCACCGTTGCTGGCCACATAGGCGTGATCGCGATCGATCAGGCGCTGGGTGATCTCGATGATCTCGGCGATGTGCTGGGTCGCGCGCGGCTCTTGATCCGGGCGGTCGATCAGCAGCGCGTCGAAGTCGGCGTGCATTTCCGCCAGCATGCGTTCGGTCAGCTGGTCGCAGGTTTCATGATTTTCCGCCGCGCGGCGGATGATTTTGTCGTCCACGTCGGTGACGTTGCGCACGTAGTTCAGCGAATAGCCGAGGTAGCGCAGGTAACGCGCCACCACGTCGAAAGCGACAAAGGTACGACCGTGGCCGATGTGACACAGGTCATAGATGGTTACCCCGCACACGTACATGCCCACTTTCCCGGCATGAATGGGTTTGAATTCCTCTTTTTGACGACTCAGGGTATTAAAAATCTTTAGCATCGGGAGATTCCGTGGTGTGCGTGATAACAAAAAAGATAACCGGGCTTCAGGTTTTCCGCCCGGTAGCGTATTGAAACCTGAAGCCTGATCTATTGCAAGGTTAAGGCCATGCTTTGCTGATTTCACGCGAATAAAATGCGCGAAATTCGGCGGCTGGCGCAATTGTTATAATATAACATAAATACAATTACCACAGACAGTGCACGGTTGAGCCGCTGCTGACTCGCTGGGGCGGATATGTTATAAGGGCGGTCTGAATGTTCACTCGCTTTACGTGACGTCTCACTTCACCTTGTTAGGATTAAAACTATGGTTACTTTCCACACCAATCACGGCGATATCGTTATCAAGACCTTTGCTGACAAAGCGCCGGTTACCGTTGAAAACTTCCTGAACTACTGCCGCGCCGGTTTCTACGACAACACCATCTTCCACCGTGTGATCAACGGCTTCATGATCCAGGGCGGCGGTTTCGAGCCGGGCATGAACCAGAAAGCGACCAACGCGACCATCAAGAACGAAGCCAACAACGGTCTGAAAAACACCATCGGCACCCTGGCAATGGCGCGCACCAACGATCCGCACTCCGCCACCGCACAGTTCTTCATCAACGTGGCTGACAACGACTTCCTGAACTTCCGCGGCGAAAACGTGCAGGGCTGGGGCTACTGCGTGTTCGCTGAAGTGGTTGAAGGCATGGACGTGGTCAACAAAATCAAAGGCGTGAAAACCGGCCGCAGCGGCATGCACCAGGACGTACCGGTAGAAGACGTCGTGATCAACAGCGTGACCGTCAGCGAGTAATCGCGGCTGCATGAGTACGCTGTTCATCGCAGATCTGCACTTGTGCGCACAGGAACCGGCAATCACTGCCGGTTTTCTGCGTTTTTTACGGCGCGAAGCAGTTCACGCCGACGCGCTGTACATCCTCGGCGACCTGTTTGAAGCCTGGATCGGCGACGACGATCCCGAGCCGCTGCACGCGGAGATCGCCGCGGCGCTGAAAGCGCTGCAACAGGCCGGCGTGCCCTGCTACTTCATCCACGGCAACCGCGATTTTCTGCTCGGCAAGCGCTTCGCCCGCGCCAGCGGCATGCAGCTGCTGCCGGAAGAGAAAGTGCTGGAGCTGTACGGCCGCAGGATCCTGATCCTGCACGGCGACACCCTGTGCACCGACGATCAGGCCTATCAGCAATTCCGCCGTAAAGTGCACAACCCGCTGATTCAAAAATTGTTCCTGGCGCTGCCGCTGCGCTGGCGACTGAAGATCGCCGCCAACATGCGCGCCCGCAGCCAGCAATCCAACCAGTACAAGTCGGAAGCCATCATGGACGTCAACCCGCAGGCAGTCGAACAGACGATGCTGCGCCACGACGTGCACTGGATGATCCACGGCCATACCCATCGCCCGGCGGTGCACCGGCTGGCGTTGAGCAACGGCGAAGCCCATCGCGCGGTGCTGGGCGCCTGGCACGTCGAAGGATCGATGGTCAAAGTCAGCGCCGACGCCGTCGAGCTGATCCAATTCCCATTCTGAGCCCCGGACTGGCGCGCGAGTGAAAATTCGCGCTTTCGGCGGTGAAAACCGGCGACGCAACCGTTTTCCTCGCCGTGCGCTCATGGTATGCTCTACGCCCTCATTCGGCCCTCAGCCGACGCCAGACAAATCACAGGAGCCTTACACCCATGGGAGCCAACGCCGCTTCAGCCGCCACTACCGGGGCGAAAATCGCAATTGTAATGGGATCGAAAAGTGACTGGGCCACCATGCAGTTCGCCGCCGAAGTCCTGACCCAGCTCGAAGTCCCCTTCCATGTCGAAGTCGTTTCCGCCCACCGTACGCCGGACAAGCTGTTCAGCTTCGCCGAGCAGGCTACCGCCAACGGCTTTGACGTGATCATCGCCGGCGCCGGCGGTGCGGCGCACCTGCCGGGCATGCTGGCGGCGAAAACCCTGGTGCCGGTGCTGGGTGTGCCGGTGCAAAGCGCCGCGCTGAGCGGCGTAGACAGCCTGTACTCCATCGTACAGATGCCGCGCGGCATTCCGGTGGGCACGCTGGCGATCGGCAAAGCTGGCGCCGCCAACGCCGGGCTGCTGGCGATGCAGATCCTGGCGCTGCACGACTCCGCGCTGGCGCAGCGTTTGGCGGACTGGCGTCGGGCGCAGACCGAAGAGGTATTGAACCACCCCGATCCGCGGGAGGACGCATGAAGCCAGTTTGCGTACTGGGCAACGGCCAGCTGGGGCGCATGCTGCGCCAGGCCGGCGAACCGCTGGGCATCGCCGTTTACCCCGTCGGCATCGATGCCGAGCCCGAGGCGGTGCCGTATCAGAACAGCGTCATTACCGCCGAGATCGAACGCTGGCCGGAAACCGCGCTAACGCGCGAGCTGGCGACCCACAGCGCCTTCGTCAACCGCGACATCTTCCCGCGCCTGGCCGATCGCCTGACGCAAAAACAGCTGCTCGACCAGCTCGGCCTGGCGACCGCGCCGTGGCAGCTGCTGGCGAGCGCCGCCGAATGGCCGCAGGTATTCGCTTCGCTGGGCGAGCTGGCGATCGTCAAACGCCGGGTCGGCGGCTATGACGGCCGCGGCCAATGGCGCTTGCGCCCGGGCCAGGAAGCCGAACTGCCGGCCGACGCCTATGGCGAGTGCATCGTCGAGCAAGGCATCAATTTCTCCGGCGAAGTGTCGCTGGTGGGCGCGCGCGGCCACGACGGCCGTTCGGTATTCTACCCGCTGACCCACAACCTGCATGAAGACGGCATCCTGCGCACTAGCGTGGCGCTGCCGCAGCCCAACCCGGCGCTGCAGCAACAGGCCGAGCAGATGCTGGCGGCGATCCTGAACGAGCTGAACTACGTCGGCGTGATGGCGATGGAGTGCTTTATCGTCGGCGATCGGCTGCTGATCAACGAACTGGCACCGCGCGTGCACAACAGCGGCCACTGGACGCAAAACGGCGCGTCCATCAGTCAGTTCGAGTTACATCTGCGCGCCATCCTTGGCCTGCCGTTGCCGCAGCCGGTGGTGAGCACGCCGTCGGTGATGGTCAACCTGATCGGCACCGCCGTCAACGAACAGTGGCTGTCGCTGCCGCTGGTGCATCTGCACTGGTATGAGAAAGAGGTGCGCCCGGGCCGCAAGGTCGGCCACCTCAATCTGAACGACCCGAGCGCCGCCGATCTGCGCCAGGCGCTGCAGGCGCTGGCGCCGCTGCTGCCGGGCGAATACCAAAGCGGGCTGGCCTGGGCACAGCAGAAGCTGGCCTAAAGCGCCGCCGCCAAAAGTAAAAGGGTTCAGCTTTGGCTGAACCCTTTTTTAGGCCTGGTACAATCAAAAAAACCGCCCGATAGCGTCATTTATCAACAGCATAATATATATAAACAATGAGCAATATCGGCATGAGATATTGAATAAAACATCAAAAATAAGACGAACGCCAACATTTAATCATTGCATTATCAATCTGCATCATTCTAATTTGAAAAAATAAAATCAAGAGCTAAATTTACTCTACACATGAGAATTAAATAAGAGCATGAGGACTCTGTAAGCCTAAAATAAGCAACATAATGAAAATTATAAAAAACCAGTCATTACTATAAACATCCAAATAGATACACACCCATTCATTCTAAAAATAACCATCCAAAAGGTCTGAGCAACAACTGAACCACTGATATCTTCCGGAGTGACAAAATGAAGCTTATATTCCTCATACTCATTTTAATGCTAAGCGGATGTGTGGCCAATGCGCCATTTCGTACTTCCGATGGGAAAAAATGCGACCACTGGAGAGGGTGTGGCAGTAACTATGAGAGACACACCGGCTATGATTTGGGGTTTATCGAATTTAGTGAGCGCGGCCATGATTTTTCTCCACAGCAAACAGCGCAGCTTTTATCAAATATAGCGCATATGGAGGAGAAAGAAGACGTTGGTGTCATCGTGTTTATCCATGGCTGGAAGCATAATGCATCCGTACTTGATAAAAATGTAAAAAATTTCCAAAAAACGCTCGCCTACGTTGCTGCCCCGAGGATAATAGGAAAAAGAAAGCTATTGGGGATCTACATTGGCTGGCGCGGAATGAGTTTTCATGGCGCAGAGTTTGAAAATCTCACTTTTTGGGATCGTAAATCCGTGGCAGAAGAGGTGGGCCGCAATGGAGTAAAAGATTTTCTCATCAAGCTGGAATCAATCGTTGGTAAAAATAACAATAATTTTATGCTCACAGTGGGACACAGCTTTGGTGCCGATATTTTACTTTCCGCTTTGAACGATAACCTGCTGGAGAGAATGAGAACAGCTGAAAATAATAATGCATTGAAATCCTTTGGCGACGGCTTGATTCTTTTAAACCCTGCGGTAGAAGCAAACCAAGCCCTCCTTTTAAAAGAGAGCAGCATGAGACTGGGCGCTCAAGGAAAACCCATGCCGTCACTGATGTATGTCATCAGTTCTCGCGCTGATATCCCTACCAACGTGGCATTCCCGGTAGGTCAGTTTTTTGGCAAAAATATAAGATGGTCACAGGTAGAGATAGAAAGAGATTACTTCGGGGTAAAATATAAAATAAAAGAGCAGGATCTTGACGATATAACGGTAGGCAACTTTAAAATGTTTACCACGGGTTACATGTATAATAAAGAACACACCGTGAGCGACACCAGGACATCTCAGTACCATATTCCCGCGCAAATATCAAAAAAAGAAGACCTGTTAGACATTGAGCAATTGATACCGGAAGCTATCAATTCCGGCATTATCGGACCATGGAAATTTAATTCTTATTGTACCCGTACCCTGCACCAGAAAGAACAATATCACCATGATAGACTCCCTTGTTTCGACAACGATCCTATAGATTTCATTTCAGTACCTGATTCTTTTATCTCTAACCACAACGATATATTCAACCGAAACGTAATAACATTACTAATGACAATGACAAGCCAATCCCTCAGCAATAAAAAAGGTAGAATAACGAAATACTGTCAAAAAACAGGAGGGTTTTCATTCGAAGATTGTTTTAACTACTACTACTTAATAAATGAAGATTTCACAGTTAATAAGCATTCAAAACTCTATTAAGGTAAGCGGCGGGGAAAATGCCCGCCGCTTACTGAGTCCCCTGCCCGGATCAAAGAGATTCACCCTTTTCGGCCGCTACCTGCCTCGATATCAACTAGCCCTCATAACTGCGGAACAGCGCCCGGCCGCGCAGCAGGCGCACGCCCAGCCAGCCGCCGCACAGCGACAGCAGCAGCGCGCTGGCCAGCGGCAACGCCCACCACAGCACCGGCGTCGGCGTCCACGGGAAGTCGAACACCCGGCTCTGCAACAGCCACAGCGCCGCCTCGGCGCCCACCGCCGCCGCGATGCCCGCCACCAGCCCCAGCAGGGCGAACTCGCACCACAACGTGCGGCGCAGCAGCCGTTTGCCGGCCCCCAGCGTACGGTACACCACCAGCTCCTGGCGGCGTTGACGCATGCCGACCTGCACCTGCGCCAGCAGCAATAGGCCGCCACACAGCACCACCAGCACCACCATCACCTCCAGCGCGCGGCTGACCTGCTGCAGCACGCCGCCGACCTGTTTCAGGATCGCGCCGATGTCCAGCAGACTGAGCGTCGGGAACTGACGGTTGAGTTGGGTCAGCATCTGGCCGTCGCCGTCGTAGCGGAAGCTGGTGAGCCAGGTCTGCGGCTGGCCGTCCAGCGCGCCCGGCGGGAAGATAAAGTAAAAGTTCGGCTTCAGGCTCTCCCAATCCACCTGGCGCAGGCTGGTGACCTTGGCGCTGAACGCCTGGGTATCGCCGCTGAAGGTCAGCGTGTCGCCCAGCTTGATCTTCAGCCGCCCGGCAATGCCTTCATCCATCGAGACTTCGCCGCTTTTCGGCGGCCAGCTGCCCGCCACCAGCGGATTATGATCCGGCAGATCGGCCAGCCAGGTCAGGTTCAGCTCGCGGTTCACCGCCTCGCCGCCCGGATCGTCTTCATGCACCCGCTCGGTCGCCAGCTGCTGGTTTATCTCGGTCAGGCGCACCCGGACGATCGGATAATAGGTTTCCGGCTTGATCTGGTGCTGCTGCAGGAAGGTTTTCACCTGCGGCACCTGCGCCTCGGTCATGTTGAGCAGGAAATAGTTCGGGCTGTCCGGCGGCAGCTGTTGCTGCCAGCGTTCGAGCAGATCGCCGCGCAGCACCAACAGCAGCGCCAACAGCATGAACGACAGCGAAAATGCCGCCAGCTGGCTGATGGTCACCCACGGCTGATGCAGCAGGCGGTTAACCGCCAGCCGCAGCGCCAGGCTCTTGAGCGTGATGCGGCGCAGCAACAGCAGGCTGCCCCAGCCGATGCCGCCCAGCAGCAGCGCCAGCACCGCCATACCGGCCAGGATCGCCCACAGCAGCGTGCTGGCCCCCATCAGCGTCACCAGCAGCGCCACCACGACCGCCGCCGTCACCGGCAGGAAGTAGCGCAGCGGCCAGACGTTGGCCACTACATCGCGGCGCAGCACCCGCAGCGGTTGGGTAGCCAGCAGCTGACGGTACGGCCGCAGCCCGACCAGCAGTGAAATCAGCACCAGCGCGCCGAGCGCCCACAGCCACGGCCAGGCGCCGGCGGCAGGCAATGCGGCCGGTAACACCGGTTTCAGCAGGCGAATCAACAGCGCTTCGAACGCCAGCCCGATCGCCCCGCCGCACACCGCCGCCAGCGCCATCACCGCCAGCCACTGGCCGACGATCAGCTTACGCAGCGCGCCGCGCCCGGCGCCGAGGGTTTTCAGCACCGCGATCAGATCGTAGCGGCTGCGGCAATAGTGGCTCATCGCCACCGCCACGGCGGCGATCGACAACAGCAGCGTCAGCAGGGCCGACAACAGCAGGAACTGTTGGGATCGCTGCAGAGACTTGCCGAGCGCGCTGCCGGACTCCTGCAGCCCGAACCAGCGCTGATCCGGCGTCAACTGCGGCGTCAGCCGTTCTTCGTAACGTTGAATATCCGGCTCGGCGCCGGTGAACATGTAGCGGTAGGTCAGGCGACTGCCCGGCTGCACCGCGCCGGTCTTATCGACGTCCGCCAGGTTGATCATGATGCGCGGCGCGGTCTGGAACGGGTTGAAGCCGGCGTCCGGCTCCTGAATGATTTCGCCGGCGATGCGCAACGTGGTGTCGCCCACCTCGAGCGAATCCCCGACTTTCACGTTCAGCAGCGCCAGCAGACGCGGTGCCACCAGCACGCTGCCCGGTTCGGGCTTGATGTTGGCCGGGCGCGTTTCCAGCTTGCCGTACAGCGGATAGGCCAGATCGGTGGCTTTCACGTCCGCCAGCTGCGGCCGATCGCCGGCATAGGTCATGGTGGTGAACGACAGCTGACGGCTAAGTTTCAGCCCCTGCTGCTGCGCGTCCAGCAGCCAGCCTTCCGGCACCGGATGCGCGCTGCGCAGCACCCGATCGCCGGCGATAAAGTCGCGGCTCTGTTGGCTGAGCCCTTTGTCCATGCGATCGCTGATGCTGCCCAGCGCCAGCACGCAGGCCACGGAGAGCGTCAGCGCCAGCCAAACGATCAGCAGCGACGGCGAGCGCCATTCGCGCCAGAACCAGCGCCAGATCATGCTTCCTCCCACAGCTTGCCTTCGCGCAGCCGCAGCCGCCGCTGGCAGCGCGCCGCCAGGGTTTCATCATGGGTCACCAGGATCAGGGTGGTGTCAAAATCGCGGTTGAGAGAGAACAACAGATCGGCGATGCGATCGCCGGTTTGGCGATCGAGGTTGCCGGTCGGTTCATCGGCGAACAGCACCCGCGGCCGGCCGCTGAAGGCGCGCGCCAGCGCCACGCGCTGCTGCTCGCCGCCGGACAGCTGCGCCGGCAGGTGATCGAGCCGTTTGCCCAATCCCAGCTGTTCCAGCAGCTGCACCGCCTGCTCGCGGCTTTGCCTGTCGCTCTCGCCGCGCAGCAGCGCCGGCAGCTGCACGTTTTCCAGCGCGTTCAGCGTCGGCACCAGCATGAACGACTGAAACACGAAGCCGACGTTCCTGGCGCGCAGCGCGGCGCGGCCCTCTTCGTCCAACGCGGTCAACGACTCGCCGAGCAGGCGCACCTCGCCCTCGCTGCCGTCATCCAGCCCGGCCAAAATGCCCAGCAGGGTCGATTTCCCCGATCCGGATTCGCCGATCAGGGCGATCGTCTGCGCGGGTTTGACAAGCAGCTCGACTCCGGTAAGGATGGTGAGCTGATGCTCACCCTGACCAACGTGTTTACTAAGATGATGAACTTCAAGAACGTTTTCCGCTGGCATCTTCCCTTCCTTTTGCTGTTGGGATTATTCAGTTTACGCGCTGTCGCCGCCGATACCTTGTTGATTTTGGGCGACAGTTTAAGCGCCGGCTACCGCCTGCCGATCGAGCGGGCCTGGCCGACGCTGTTGGCCGAACAGTGGCAGAAAAAACCGGGCGCGCCACAGCTGGTCAACGCCAGCATCAGCGGCGACACCGCCGCACAGGGGCTGGCGCGTCTGCCCGCGCTGCTGAAACAGCATCAGCCGCGCTGGGTGCTGATCGAGCTGGGCGCCAACGACGGCCTGCGCGGTTTCCCGGCGCAGGACGTACAGCGCGATCTCGGCCAGATCATCACACAGGTGCAGCAGGCCGGCGCACAGCCGCTGCTGATGCAGATCCGCATCCCGCCGAACTACGGCCGCCGCTATACCGAAGCGTTCAGCGCCGTTTACCCGGCGCTGGCCAAGCAGTTCAACATTCCGCTGCTGCCGTTCTATATGGAACAGGTGGTGGTGAAGCCGGAATGGATGCAGGATGACGGATTGCACCCCAATGGGGACGCCCAGCCGTTTATCGCCACCTGGATGGCGGAGCGCCTGGAACCGCTAGTAAAACATGAGTCTAACTAAATTAGGGTCGTACACTAGGTAAAGTTATGCAAAAAGCAGTATTGATAACCGGCTGCTCCAGCGGGATTGGACTGATTGCGGCGCAGGATCTGCGCAACCGCGGCTATCGGGTGCTGGCCGCCTGCCGCAAACCGCAGGACGTGGAAAACATGCGCCAGCTCGGGCTGGAAGGCATCGAGCTGGATCTGGACGACAGCGCCAGCGTCGAGCGCGCCGCCGCCGAGGTGATCGCGCTGACCGGCGGCCGCCTGTACGGCCTGTTCAACAACGGCGGCTTCGGCGTTTACGGCCCGCTCAGCCGCATTTCGCGCAGCCAGCTGGAGCGACAGTTCGCCACCAACCTGTTCGGCACCCACCAGCTGACCCAGCTGCTGTTGCCGGCAATGCTGCCGCACGGCGAAGGGCGCATTATCCAGACCAGCTCGGTGATGGGGCTGGTCTCCAGCGCCGGGCGCGGCGCCTACGCCGCCAGCAAGTTCGCGCTGGAAGCCTGGTCGGACGCGCTGCGCATGGAGCTGCACGGCAGCGGCATTCAGGTCAGCCTGATCGAGCCGGGGCCGATATCCACCCACTTTAGCCAGAACGTCAACCAGGCGCAGAGCGACAAGCCGGTGCATAACCCCGGTATCGCCAAACGCCTGACGTTGACGCCGGAGGCCATTCTGCCCAAATTGCGCCACGCGCTGGAAAGCCCGCGCGCCAAATTGCGCTACCCGGTGACCCTGCTGGCGCACGCCATGAGCGTGCTGCGCCGCATTTTGCCGGGCCGCTGCCTGGATTGGCTGCTGCGCAGCAACGCTTAATTCGCCCGTCGGGGTTGAAGAATGGCGGCGCGCCCCCATCTACACCCCATGGCTCCGCACGATCAGAGAGAAAAAGAGATGCTAGCTCAAGCTGTTGTTGATATTAACGAAACTAACCTGCACCAGACGCTGGAACAATCGATGTCCATTCCGGTGCTGTTCTACTTCTGGTCCGAGCGCAGCCAACACTGCCTGCAGCTCACGCCGGTGCTGGACAAGCTGGCGGCGGAATACGCCGGTCAGTTCATTCTGGCCAAGGTGGACTGCGACGCCGAGCAGATGATCGCCTCCCAGTTCGGGCTGCGTTCTATCCCGACGGTTTATCTGTTCAAAGACGGCCAGCCGGTCGACGGCTTCCAGGGCCCGCAGCCGGAAGAAGCGATCCGCGACCTGCTGCAGCGTTTCCTGCCGAAGGAAGAAGATCTGAAACTGGCGCAGGCGCAGGAACTGCTGGCCGCCGGCAACGCCGCCGAAGCGCTGCCGCTGCTGAAAGACGCCTGGCAGAGCAGCCAACAGCGCAGCGACATCGGCCTGACGCTGGCTGAAACCCAGATCGCGCTCAGCCGCAGTGAAGACGCCGAAGCGGTGCTGGCAACCATCCCGCTGCAGGATCGCGATACCCGCTATCAGGGCCTGGTGGCGCAGATTGAACTGTTGAAGCAGGCGGCGGACACCCCGGAAATCCAACAGCTGCAACAGCAGGTGCAGCAGCAGCCGGACAACGTCGAGCTGGCAGTGCAGCTGGCGCTGCAGCTGCATCAGGTCGGGCGTAACGAAGAAGCGCTAGAGCTGCTGATGGGGCATCTGAAGAAAGATCTGGCCGCCGCCAACGGCAACGCGCGCAAGACCCTGATGGACATTCTGGCCGCGCTCGGCACCGGCGACGCGCTGGCCGCTAAGTATCGCCGCCAGCTGTACTCCCTGCTGTACTGATATACCCTTCGTCTTTCCAGCCGCATCGTTGTTGGCTGCACGTTCGAACCCCAGTCACTTAGTTATCTAAGCTCCTGGGGTTTCTCACGTTTGTCGCCTGGACGCAACTGGAAATCCATTGGGTATATCTGTTGTCCCAAAGTAAATATTGAAGGGTATCCCCTAAATAGTTCGAGTTGCATCAAGGCGGCAAGTTTGTAAGTCCCCGGGAGCTTACTCAAGTAAGCGAGCGGGGCGCGCAAACGCAGCCAACACAGATACAGCTTGAAATATGACGGGGATATCAGCGATAGACCCGCACCCCACCTTCCACGCCCGCCGGGCTGAACAACACCTGCCACAGCTGAATATTGCGCGAACGGAACGCGCCGGCGCAGGCGTTCAGGTAATAAGTGAACATGCGTTCGAAGCGCTCGGAATAGCCGCCGGCCAACTCTGGCCACGCCCGTTTGAAGTTCTCCAGCCAGGCCATCAGCGTGCGATCGTAATCGGCGCCAAAGTTGTGCCAATCCTCCATCACAAAACGCCCTTCGCTGGCCTCGGCGATATGCCGCACCGAAGGCAGGCAGCCGTTGGGGAAGATGTACTTGTCTATCCAGGCGTCGACGTTGAGATCGGTCTGATTGGAACCGATGGTGTGCAGCAGGAACAGGCCATCCGGCTTCAGGTTGCGCGCCGCGACGCTGAAATAGGTCTCATAGTTTTTCGGCCCGACGTGCTCGAACATGCCGACCGATACGATGCGATCGAACTGGCGATCCAGATCGCGGTAGTCCTGCAGCAAGATCTCGACGTCCAGCCCCGCGCAGCGTGCCTGCGCCAGCTTCTGCTGCTCGGCGGAAATGGTCACGCCGTGCACCGAGACGCCGTAGTTTTGCGCCGCAAACTGCGCCAACCCGCCCCAGCCGCAGCCGATATCCAGCAGCGTCATGCCCGGTTTCAGCTGCAGTTTTTCGCAGATCATCCGCAGCTTGGCCTGCTGCGCCTGCTCGAGCGTCTGCGCCTCTTTCCAGTAGCCGCAAGAGTATTGCATGTAAGGATCGAGCATCGCCCGGAACAGGTCGTTGCCGATGTCGTAGTGCTCTTTGCCCACCTGCCAGGCGCGCTTGCGCGATTGGCGGTTGAACAACCGGGCATAGGCGACGCGCGCGATGTCGCTCAGGCTTTTCGGCAGCCGCTCATCGACGCCGGCCTGCAGAATGCGGGTGAACAGCATGTCCAGCCGTTCGCACTCCCACCAGCCGTCCATATAGCCTTCGCCAAAACCGAGCGAGCCTTCCTGCAAAATGCGTTTGAACAGCGCCGGGTTGTGCACCCGGATATCCCAGGCGCGAGGGCCGTTGATGGCGACGCCGGCTTCCGCCAACATCTCCTCCACAATGCGATACCAGCGATCCTTCTTCTGGGCGAGTTCATCAACACTGAGCGAATCCATAACAATCCTTGGCCGAAATGTCATTTCAAAAAGCATAGTCGCAAATAAAAATGACAAATTTTTGACGGTAAATACGGGGGTGTTTTTACTCTAGCCAAGGCGAGCAACATCATGAAATGAATAAAAATTATTGAAATCATGCCATTTAGGCATACTTATCCGCGCCAGCGCGGGCGCGGATAAACCGACGGCGGCTAAGGCAAAATAGAGGTGCCGGCCTGGCCCGCCAGCACCGCGTCGATATCCTGCAGGCCACCGATATGAGCCGTCCGCCCGGTGCGATCGACGAAGCGGCTGACCGCCATGATCTTCGGCCCCATGGCGCCGTCCGCCACCGCCATCGGCGCCAGTTCCTGCGTGGTGGCGCGCCGGATAGCGCGCTGGCGCGGCGTGCCCCACTCCTGGTACACCGCGTCGGCATCGGTGAGGATCACCAGATGATCGGCCCCCACCTGCTCCGCCAACAGCGCCGCCGCCAGATCTTTGTCGATCACCGCTTCGCTGCCCGTCAGCCCATGCTCGCCGGCGATCATCGGGATACCGCCGCCGCCGTTGCAGATCACGATGTGCCGCTGCGACAGCAGCAGCGTGATCGCCTCGATGTCGAGGATCTTTTGCGGCGCCGGCGAAGGCACCACCCGGCGGATGTAGTTGCCGTCCGCCTTCAGCGTCCAGCCGTATTTGGCCTCCAGCGCCTGCCGCTGTTCCGGCGCATACACCGGCCCGATGAACTTGCTCGGCGCCTGATAATCCGCATCCTGCGCATCCACCAGCACCCGCGTCAGCAGCGTGGACACCGGCTGCTGCGGATGGCTGGCGCTCAACTGCTGCGCCAGCATATAGCCGATCATGCCCTGGCTTTCGGCCACCAGAATATCCAGCGGATAGGGCGGCACATCGCGGTACGCCAGGTTCTGCAACGCCAGCAGCCCCACCTGCGGCCCGTTGCCGTGTACGATGGCAATGCGGTATTTCTGCGCCAGCTTGCCGATGGCGTCGGCGATGAGGGCGATGCTCTTATACTGATTTTCCGCAGAGAGCACGGCTCCGCGCTGCAACAGGGCGTTGCCGCCCAACGCAATGACCAAGGTTTTCATGGTTTGCACCCGTAGTTGAAATCATACCGTCCCGGCCGGATCCGCGATCCGGCCCTCATGTTCACACCGCGCGCCGCACAGTGCGTTAATCGTCGTCACCCCCAGCCACACGCCCAGCAGCGTGTCCGCTCCCGAGAAGTGCCCCAGGCTCAGCACCGCCGCCACCGCCGCCGATACGCCTTCAGGCGCCCGCAGCCCCTGCGCCAACGCATGCAGCGGCGTGGCGAACAGGCCCTGCTCGGCGTAACGCAGGTAGTGCGCGCTCACCAGCGTGGTCAGCGCGTCCAGCGGTGGCGTCTGGGCGAAAAACGGCGCCAGCCCGCTAACCGGGATGCGGCTGTCGAGGTGGGCGCTCAGCAGCAGGCCGAGCAAGGTGTCGTCGTTGCTCGGCGTCAGCCCCGGCCCCTTGCCCAGCGCCTGGTGCCAGTCGACCATGTCGCCCCGCAGCCAACGGGAAAAATCCCGCACCAGCGCGGCCGGCTCCGGCGTTAACGGCTGCCTCACCAATCGGCCCAGCTCGCCGTGCAACCCGCACTGCGCCGTGCAGCGCTGCAATACCGCCGTCAGCGGCCGATCGGCAATGGCCGCACGCGGCGCCAGCGCCAGATCCCGCGCCGCCGCGGCGGGCCGCACCAGGAGCGCACCCAACGTGATGCCTGCGGCGGAGAAAGCGCAGCGTCGTACGGACGGCACCGCACGCCGCACGCGATCGAAATCCCGCGCGCCGAGCTGCCACCCCATCGGGCTCAGGCCGCTGCCGGCGCGGTGCAGCGTCAGCAGCCGTGCGTTTTCCGTCAGGAAATTGATCGCGTTGTTGAAGCTGCCGACGCAGCGCAGCGCGCCGTAATCCTGCGTCGCATGGCGGCTGCCGGCCAACGCGATAATGTCCATATGCGCCTCCGTTCGCTTACGCCGTAATGCCGAGCTTGTCGGCCAGCGCTTCGATCGCTTTCTCGAAGCAGCCGAGCGGTGCACGCACCGTGCCGGCGCCAATTTGCCCGACCCCGGCTTCGCGGTGGGCGATGCCGGTGTTGATCAGCGGCGTGATGCCGGTTTCCACCACCCGCCGGGCATCCAGCCCCAGGCAGGCGCCCTGGAAGTCCCAGGTCGGGATCTGCAGCATCATGTTGCGCTCGAGGTAGATTTCCGCCATTTCCTCGGAGATGTCGGTGGCGGCGCTCATGCCGCCGGAAGCCCCGACGAAGCGCGTCACGCCCGGTGCAGCCACCATCGCCGCGCCGCCAATGCCGAAGGTTTCGGTGATCGCGCTGTCGCCGATGTCCGGGTTGGCGTCCGCCTGGCTGAAGCCGGAGAAGAACAGCCCTTCCGGCGTGTTCACCGGCGCGGTGAACCAACGATCGCCCATCCCGCTGATCTTGATGCCGAAATTCTTGCCGTTACGGGTCATTACCGTGACGATGGTGCCCTGCTCAATCTCCGCCCCGGCGTCCATCGCCGCCTTGCAGTAGGCCATCGCCAGATTGAGGAAGAACTGATCGGTGATGCTGAGGAACTGCATCACCTGCGCCAGCTCCGCCTTATCGCGCGGCAGCAGGCTGATCTCCGGCGCCAGCCTGCGCATCAGCAGCGCCGAGGCCGCGATATTGCGCTGGTGGAATTCGTCCCCCATGCTGATCGCCTGCGCCATCAGCGCGGTCAGATCGATCCCTTCCTCCAGCGTCGCCAACACCGCTTTCAGCACCGGGGCCAGCGAGTCGCGCATCCAGCGCAGGCGCTGCTGCACGTCCTCGCCGTAGGCGCCGAAGCGCATCACTTTGCCGATACCTTCGTTCATGTTGCAGTAGGCGTAATTGCCGTGAACGGTGTTCCTGACCACCACCATCGGCATGTGGGCCGAGGTGATGCCGCCCATCGGCCCCACCGCGCTCACGCTGTGGCACGGGATAAACTCGATTTCCCCCTGCGCCAGCAGCGCCAGCGCCTGCTGCTCATCCTGCGCCCAGCCTTCGAACAGGCAGGCACCGATGCAGGCGCCGCGCACCGGGCCGCTCATCTCTTGCCAGGTGACCGGCGGGCCGGCATGCAGCAGCTTGCGCCCTTCGGCCAGCTGCGGGATCAAGCGGTGCGCCAGATCCACATCCTGCCAGTGCGGGCGCGCCTCGCGGATACGGGCGATAACGGCGGCGTTTGCTTGCTCAATCGTTGCGTACATAGCGGTTCCTTACTTTAATTTTTTCAAGATGTTGGCTAATCGTTGATCGCCACCGGCTACCGGCGCCCACTGGTAATGCACCACCGGAATATCGCTGGTTTGCAGGTCATCGGCGAAGCTGCGCAGCCCGGCGTTGATCACCGCGACGCCGTCCAGCAAGGCCGGCCGTTCGCGTTCGGGTGCGGGTAAGACGGGGGTAATCAGCTGATGCGCCAGCGCGACCGCCACCGGCAGCGACGGCATCACCGCGATGCCGGCTTCCTGCAGGGTGGCGATTTGCCGCGAGCGCTGCTGCGGATCCTGTTCGGTGCCGGTGACGGTGGCGATCGCCGCCAGCGGGTGGGCCGCGCCGCGCGCCGCGCGCACGTTGGCCACCTCGGCCGCCAGCGACGCCGCCGGATCGTCCTGAGCGCCGAAGCCGATCACCACGTCAAGCAGCAACACGCCGGTCTGCAGCTGCTGCGCCAGGCGGGCGATCTCTTGATTGCGGGCGGTCGGGTCAATCATCGGGTGCGGGCGCCCCTGGGTATAAAAGTCATCGCCCATGTCGATGATGCGATGGCCGTCGGCCACCAGCATGGCGCCGCGCGGGTGTTCGCTATCCACCGGCAGAGACAGTTTTTCCGCCAGCAGCATCGCGCATTCGGCCGCCAGCGTGCCGCCGGCGTACAGCCCGGCGATTTTGCCGCCAGGCACCGCAGGCTGCTGCGCCGCCTGTTGCTGCACGCAGCCCAGCATCGCCGCCAGCCGCGCCGCTTCATCCAGCGTGGCGGCGAACGTGATGTTGCCCTCCTGGCGCACGGCGGACTGCGCGCCGAGGAACAGCGCCACCACCGGCTTGCCGAGCGCTTTCATCTCGTCGATCACCCGTTGGCGCACCTCGGGCGCCGGCGGTTTGGACACGAACGCCAGCACAAGACTCTGCGGATCCGCCGCCAGCATGCGCAGCGCGCTGATGGCGCTGATGCCGCCGATCTCCGCCGTCAAATCCCGCCCGCCGAGGCCAATGGCGTGCGAGATGCCCTGACCTGCCAAGGTAATTTGCGAAATAAGCTCCTGAATGCCGGTGCCGGAGGCGCCCACTACGCCGATAGAGCCGGCGGGCGCCACGTTGGCGAACGCCAGCGGCGCGCCGGCGATGCAGGCGGTGCCGCAGTCCGGCCCCATCACGATCAGCCCGCGCTCGCGCGCCTTGGTTTTCAGCGCCACTTCCTGCGCCACGCTGACGTTGTCGGAGAACATCATCACGTTGCAGCCGTCTTCCAGCGCGCTATCCGCCAGCTCCGCCGCGTATTCGCCGGCGATCGAGATCAGCGCCAGATTGGCGGCGGGCAGCTTCTGCCTGGCGGTGCGCCAGCTGCGCGCCCGCAGCAGCTTTTTGCCGCCCTGGCTCCCCTGCGCAATCGCCTTGAGCGCCGTCTCCAGCGCCGCGCCGATCTCCTCGGCGATCGTCTCGTCGGCGGACTCCGCTTTGATCGCCACGCAAATATCGTTCGGCGTCGCTTCGCTAAACTGCGGGTGCCAGAAACCGGTCACCTCCAATAAGGATTTATTGGCCGGTGTCCCCATCATGACGGATATTTCCTCGACCTTGGGAGATTCACTGAGTTTGCGGGAGATCAACATCAGGCTGACGGAATCCTGAAAGCTCCCCTTTTTAATAAAAGCATGGATCATGGTGATATCCTTACGACAGCATTTAATAATATCGGCAATATTTCCCGCACCGGCGGCGCGGTGATGCATTGAATCCAGCGAAAAGGTTAATGATCAAGCTACAAATTAAAACCATGCCCAGAGGTGAGTACGGTCACACTTTATCTATTGTTAGAAAAAATAACTTAATCGCCTGAATATTAGTTAATCCAGACGGGAAAAAGCATTTATAAAAAAACTTCTAACAATGGCGATTTAATTCAACGAATTTTTAATCCAATCGGATAAAACGCATCTGGATCACATTATTCCCCCCCGGTATTTATACATTACAACGCAGAGGCGAATTAAATAAACCGTAGTGATAAAAGGACTGTATATGAAGGTCTCTAAACAACAATTACATCAGCTTATCCAGCAAAAAATTCACGCCGCCGGCCTGAGCCAGGAACACGCCGGCATCGTCGCCGACGTGCTGGTTCATGCCGATGCGCGCGGCATTCATTCTCACGGCGCGGTCAGGGTCGAATACTATTCCGAACGCATCAGCAAAGGCGGCACCAACAATCACCCGCATTTCACCTTTGAAAAAACCGGTCCCTGCAGCGCCATTTTCGACGGCGACAACGGCGCCGGGCACGTGGCGGCCAAGCTGAGCATGGATCGCGCCATCGAGATGGCGAAAGAGAACGGCGTGGCGGTGGTGGGCGTACGCCGCATCGGCCACAGCGGGGCGCTGTCGTACTTCGTGCAACAGGCGGCGCGCGCCGGCATGGTCGGCATTTCGCTGTGCCAGTCCGATCCGATGGTGGTGCCGTACGGCGGCGCCGAAGTCTACTACGGCACCAACCCCATCGCCTTCTCCGCGCCGGGCGAAGGCGACGAGCTGATCACCTTCGATATGGCCACCACCGTACAGGCCTGGGGCAAAGTGCTGGACGCCCGCTCGCGCAACGCCGCCATCCCGGATACCTGGGCGGTGGACGCCGAGGGCAAGCACACCACCGATCCGTTCGCCGTCAGCGGGCTGCTGCCGATCGCCGGGCCGAAAGGCTACGGCCTGATGATGATGGTCGACGTGCTGTCGGGCATTTTGCTCGGCCTGCCGTTCGGCAAACACGTCAGCTCGATGTATCACGATCTCAGCGCCGGCCGGGAATTGGGCCAATTGCATATCGTTCTGAACCCGGGTTATTTCACCAACGAATCCGCATTCCGTAAAAATATCAGCCAGGTCATGAAAGAATTGAATGCCGTTAAGCCGGCGCCGGGCGTCAGCAAAGTACTTTATCCAGGGCAGAACAGCCATGCGCGTGAAATGGAAAGCGAGAAAAACGGCATCGAAATCGTCGACGATATTTATCAATACTTAATTTCAAATGCTATTTACCAGCGTTCTTACGACCATAAAGATCCCTTCGCCAGTTAACGCACTCTTATTATCGTGGGCTTTTTACGCCGCGGCTCGCGGTTGAAATGTCAGAGCCGGGGAGAAAAAAGAAAACCTTCATCAGCGCGCTCAGCGCAATAGGTCGGCCGGCGGCGAATAGCATCAGCCCTGGCCGCATCGCCGCTGAGACACAACATGCGGGCAGGTAAACATGAAAGACTTCCAACAAGAAATCCGTGATATTTCCGGCTGGTTATCGAAAATCGGCGCCGATCCCAGCGGCGGCATGACGCGTCTGCTTTATACCCCGGAATGGATCGAAGCGCAGCACGCGTTGAAAAATACCTTCGAGGCCGCCGGGCTGAGCACCCATTTTGATGCGGTCGGCAACCTGTTCGGCCGACTGGAGGGCAGCAAATACCCCGACCAGGTGATTCTCTCCGGTTCGCACATCGACACGGTGGTCAACGGCGGCAACCTCGACGGCCAGTTCGGTATCGAAGCCGCCTTCATGGCGATCAAACACCTCAAAGACACCTACGGCCCGCCGCTGCGCAGCCTGGAAGTCATCGCGCTGGCGGAAGAAGAAGGCAGCCGCTTCCCTTATGTGTTCTGGGGCAGCAAGAACATCGTCGGCCTGGCCCGGCGGGAAGACGTGCAGCACATTACGGACGCCAAGGGCGTCGGCTTCGTCAACGCCATGCGCGACGCCGGTTTCGATTTCCCTCCGCCGCATCAGCCGCTGCGCAGCGACATCGCGGCCTTCGTCGAGATCCACATCGAGCAGGGCAAGGTGCTGGAAACCGAAGGCAAAACCATCGGCGTGGTGACCAGCATCGTCGGCCAACGGCGTTATGACGTGCGGCTGCAGGGCGAAGCCAACCACGCCGGCACCACCCCGATGAGTTACCGCCGGGATACCGTGCATGCCTTCAGCCGCATCTGCTGCGAATCGATCGCCAAGGCGCGCGCCGAGGGCGATCCGCTGGTGCTGACCTTCGGCAAGGTGGAGCCGAAGCCGAACACCGTCAACGTGGTGCCGGGCTTCACCCACTTCACCCTCGACTGCCGCCACACCGATCAGGCCGCGCTGCTGCGCTTCACACAGGAGATCGAGCAAGATATCCAGCGCATCTGCGCCGAGATGGGCATCGAGGCCGAGATCGATCTGTGGATGGACGAAGCGCCGATCCCGATGAACGAACAGCTGGTGGCCTGCGTCAGCCGCCTGTGCGAAACGCAGCAGCTGAATTACCGCATGATGCACAGCGGCGCCGGGCACGACTCGCAAATCTTCGCTCCGCGCGTACCGACGGTGATGATGTTCGTGCCGAGCATCGCCGGCATCAGCCATAATCCGGCGGAAAAAACCGCCGTCGCCGATCTGAACGAAGGGGTGAAAATCCTGGCGCAGACGCTGTATCAGCTGGCCTACACCGAACAGGGGGCCGAGGCATGAGCAACGACATCGACCCGCGCTACTGGAAAAAGATCGTCGTCGTGCTCTGTCTGGGCTGGGCGGTGATCTGGATCTATCGCACCGTCCTGACGCCGATCTTCCCCGAGATCCAACAAACCATCGGCGCGCACTCCAATGCGGAAATGGGGCTGATCGCCAGCTTCTACTTCTTCGCCTACACCGGGATGCAGATCCCGGCGGGCATCCTGGTGGACAAATTCGGCAAGAAGGTGGTGCTGATCCCGGGCTTCTGCCTGTTCATCATCGCCACGCTGCTGATCGGCAACGCCACCAGCCTGACCATGGTCTATGCCGGCAGCCTGCTGGCGGGCATGGGCTGCGGCTCTTATTACGGCTCGGCCTACTCCCTGTCGTCGGAGAATATCCCGCTGGAACGCCGTGGCCTGGCGACCGCGGTGATCAACAGCGGCTCGGCGCTCGGCATGGCCATCGGCCTGATCGCCTCCAGCCTGCTGGTGAAAAGCTTCAACATGAACTGGCAGATCATGCTGTTCATCATCACCGGCCTGCTGGTGGTGATGACGCTGGTGTTCGCCGTGGTCATCAAAGGCTCGCAGCCTCAAGCCGCGGCGGCCGTCAGCCAGACCGCTGCGCCGACGGCTGCCGAACCCGAAGAGGACAGCCAGGCCAGCGGCCTGTTCAGCCTGCGCATGATCTCCGCCTACGCGATGTACTTCGCCACCTGCTACGGCTACTACATGATAGTCACCTGGCTGCCCTCGTTCCTGCAGCAAGAGCGCGGCTTTGAAGGGGTGGCCATCGGCTTCTCCTCCGCCCTGGTGGCGTTCGCGTCGGTGCCGGGCGCGCTGTTCTTCAGCCGCATGTCCGACCGTTTCCGCAACAAGAAGGTGCAGCTGATCATTTTTCTCGAGCTGTGCGCGGCGGTGATGCTGGTTTGCACCGTCATTTCGCCGGACTCAACCATGCTGCTGATCAGCCTGATCCTGTACGGGTTGCTGGGTAAGCTGGCGGTCGATCCAATCATGATCTCCTTCGTCGCCGACAACGCGCCGAAGAAAGGCTATGGCACCAGCTTCGGCGTGTTCAACTTCTTCGGCATGTCCTCGTCGGTGATCGCCCCCTTCCTCACCGGCGTGATCTCCGACAGCACCGGCTCCAAGGTGATGGGCTTTTACATCTCCGCCGCCATCCTGCTGGTGGGCACCGCCATTTTCTTCACCGTCAACGTCTTGATGAAACGCACTACGGCAGCCCGAACGGCCACCGAGGCCTGACGGCGCTTTTTTACCGGGCGCCGCCGCGGCGCCCTTTCAACGATCAGGAGAATCAACGTGGGTTACTTCAACAATCAAACCGGTTATCCAACCGACATTCTGTCAACGCGCGCCATCATCAAACGCGGCAACTATGCGCTGATCCCGCCGAACGGTCTGGTGCGCAACGTCATTCCCGGTTTTGAAAACTGCGACGTCACCATCTTGTCGACGCCGAAACTGGGTGCCACCTTCGTCGATTATCTGGTGACGCTGCACGACTGCGGCCGCAACACCAAAGGCTTTGGCGGCGAAGAGCTCGAAACCTTCGTGTACGTCATCGACGGCGCCATCACCGCTTCCGCCGACGCCACCGACTACCCGCTGACCGCCGGCGGCTACCTTTACTGCCCGGCGGGCGTCACCCTGCGGTTGGAAAACGCCAACGGCGGCCAATCCAGCCGCCTGTTCCTCTACAAGCGCCGCTATCAGCGCATCAAGGGTTACGAGGCGCACGTGGTCAGCAACAACGTCGCCAACCTGGAGCAGATCCACTACGAGGGCATGAGCGAGGTGATCCTGCAGGATCTGCTGCCGAAAGATCTGGGCTTCGACATGAATATGCACATCCTCTCCTTCGCCCCCGGCGCCAGCCACGGCTACATCGAGACCCACGTGCAGGAGCATGGCGCCTACATTCTCAGCGGTGCCGGCGTGTACAACCTGGACAATGAATGGATGCCGGTGAAACAAGGCGACTACATCTTCATGGGCGCCTATGTGCAACAGGCGGGCTATGCGGTGGGCCAGGAAACCTTCAGCTACATCTACTCCAAGGACTGCAACCGCGACGTCGAGCCGTAAGCGCTTCGCCGCCAAAACCAAGGCCACCTGCTCGCGCAGCGTGGCCTTCTTTTTTATCCCAGTCGACGGCCGATGCGCATCGCGCGGGCGACGTTGGCGGCGCTGCGCTGCAGGTTGAGTTCCCCTTGCGACAGCGCGACCGCCAGCGTACTCAGGCGCGGCAGAATACTGAACATCGCGTCGATCCCCTGCGCGTGCAGCGCCTCCGCCCCGTCCTCCACCACGCCGGCCAGCGCGATGACCGGCAGGCCGCGCGCGCGCGCCAGACGAGCGATGCCGGACAGCGCCTTGCCGCCCAGCGTTTGGCTGTCGATGCGCCCTTCGCCGGTGACCAGCAGATCGGCCTCCGCCAGCGCCTGCTCCAGGCCCAGCGCCGCCATCACGATCTCGATGCCCGGCTTCAGCGTTGCGCCGAGAAACACCTGGCAGGCGATCCCCATGCCGCCCGCCGCCCCGCCGCCGGCGACGTGCCGCACGTCGCGGCCGGTACTCTGGCGGATCACCTCGGCATACTGCGTCAGGCCCTGTTCCAACTGCGCCACCATCGCTGCCGTCGCGCCCTTCTGCGGCCCGAACACCGCCGCTGCGCCGCGCGGCCCCACCAGCGGATTGTCTACGTCGCAGGCGACCTCTATTCGGCACTGCCGCAGGCGCGCATCCAGCGTACTGAGATCGATTCCGCTCAGCGTCGCCAGCTCGCCGCCGCCCCACGGCAGCGCCTTGCCGTCCGGGCGGTAGAAGCGCCCGCCCAGCGCCTGCACCATGCCGACGCCGCCATCCACCGTGGCGCTACCGCCGATGCCGAGGATCAGGTGGCGAATGCCCTGATCCAGCGCATGCAGGATCAATTCGCCGGTGCCGTAGCTGGTCGCCAGCAGCGGGTTACGGCACTCGGCCGGCGTCAGCATTAACCCGCTGGCCGCCGCCATTTCGATCACCGCCGTCTTGCCGTCGCCGCTGACGCCGTAAAACGCCGCCACCCGTTCCCCCAGCGGCCCCGTGGCGGTCACGCTCACTTTGCGCCCGCCGGTGGCGGCCACCAGCGCGTCCACCGTGCCTTCGCCACCGTCGGCGATCGGCAGGCACACGCACTCGGCATCGGGATAAACCTCGTGAAAGCCGCGCGCGATCGCCCGCGCCGCCCGCTCCGCGCTTACGCTTTCTTTAAATGAATCCGGTGCAATAACAATTTTCATGATGCCTCCTTTATTCGAGACGAAATAAAAATGGCCATGCCTTCCCCCGCTGAAATAATCAGATGAGAAATGCATGGCGAAATAAAATAAAACTGTTGCCGACTATTTAATGAAGATAATGGGAAGTGTTATTTATTGACCCATTTCGCCGGCACGCTGTAGGTTAATATCGCCCCCAGTATCATCATTGTCGACAAGACGCACATCGCCGCCAAATTGCTGTGGGTCAGCTGTTTGAAATAGCCGATGATATAAGGCGAAATAAAACCGCCGATATTGGCGATGGAATTGATGAGCGCAATGCCCGCCGCGGCGCAGGTGCCGGTAAAAATGGCGTTCGGCAGGCTCCAGAACAGCGGCGACGGCACCAGGCTCGACGCCACCGCCACGCACAGCGCCGCCATCACCACGTGCTTGTTGTCCGGGAACAGGCCGATAAAGATCAGCGACACCGCGGCGATGCAGAACGGCACGATGATGTGCCAGCGCCGCTCGCGATGCTTGTCCGAACTGCGCGCGGCCACCAGCATCGCCACCACCGCCAGCATGTACGGCAGCATGGTCAGCAACCCGATATCCATCACCGAGGTCACGCCGGTGTCGCGAATGATGGTCGGAACCCAAAACGCCAGCCCGCCCTGGCCCATCACGGTGCAGAAGCAAATCAGCCACATTTTGGTGAACGCGGACGATCTCAGCATGCTTTTCATCGTCCATTCCTGCCCGCCGGCACAGCCCTGGCGCGGCGCGCTCTGCGCCATATCCTCTTTGATCAGCGCCTTCTCCTGCGGGCTGAGCCACTTGGCGCTCTGATAGGTATTATCCAGGAAACAGAAGATGACGACGGCGATCAGCAGCGCGCGCGGGCCGCTGATAAAGAACAGCCACTGCCAGCCGGAGAGGTTCATCAGGCCGTTCATGTGCTCGATGATCCACCCGCACAGCGGGCCGCCGATGATGTTGCTGACCGGGATGCCGCACACGAACAGCGCGGTCATCTTGGCGCGCTGGCTGGACGGGAACCACAGCGTCAGATAGAGGATCACGCCGGGGTAGAAGCCGGCCTCCGCCAGCCCCAGCAGGAAACGCGCCAGGTAGAATTGCCAGGGGTTGGTGATAAAGATGCTCAGCATCGAAATCGCCCCCCACACCACCATCAGCAGCGCGATGATCTTTCTGGCGCCGTAGCGGCTCAGCAGAATGTTACTGGGTACCCCGGCGATGATATATCCGATGAAAAACACCCCGGCGCCCAGCCCGTAAACGGCTTCGGCCATCGAGACATTGCCGTTCAGAATATCGGGCATCATTTGGAATTTCGAAAATGAGATCCCAACCCGATCGAGATAACCGACGATATAGCTCACTAATAAAATGGGCATAATGCGCCAGGCGATTTTTCGATATAAACGGTTTTTGTCAGGGGCGGTAAGAATATCTTTATCAATAACAGCATTATCGGTTGCCATATTCAGTGTCTCCTCGGTTGGCATCCTGCTTTTTACTTTTTATTGTGCTGAATCATTTTTTATTGGATTGGCGGGGACCCTCTTTATTTATCATAAAGAGGGCGTTATTAATGTCGAACATCTCTGATTCTAACGATAAGCCGGCAAATCAAATGCCGGGGGTGCTCTTAGCCGGCCACCCGGTGGTTGCCCATGATTTCCAGCGCACGCACCAGCGCGGAGTGATCCAGCTCGCCGTCGCCATTGGCGGCGCAGACGTTGAACAGCTCCTGGCAGGTGGCGGTATTCGGCAGGCTGAGCGCCAGCGCCTTCGCGCCCTGCAGCGCCAGGTTGAGATCCTTCTGGTGCAGCGAGATGCGGAACCCCGGCGCGAACGCCCGCTTGATCATCCGCTCACCGTGCACCTCCAGAATGCGCGACGAGGCGAAACCGCCCATCAGGGCTTCGCGCACCCGGGCCGGATCGGCGCCGGCGCGCGAGGCGAAGACCAGCGCCTCGGAGACCGCTTCGATGGTCAACGCCACGATGATCTGGTTGGCGACCTTGCAGGTTTGCCCGTCGCCGTTGCCGCCGATCAGCGTGATGTTCTTGCCCATCAGCGCCAGCAGCGGCTGCACCCGTTCGAAGGTCGCTTCCTCGCCGCCCACCATGATGGTCAGCGTGCCCTGTTTGGCACCCACTTCGCCGCCGGAAACCGGCGCGTCCAGATACTGGGCGCCCAGCTGGTTGATACGCTGCGCGAATCGCTTGGTCTCCAGCGGTGAAATGGAGCTCATGTCCACCACCACTTTGCCGTTCAGCTTGCCGGCGGCGCAGCCGCGTTCACCGAACAGCACCTCTTCCACCTGCGGCGTATCCGGCACCATGATAAAGATCACGTCCGCCTCATCCGCCACCTGCTGCGGATCGCGGCAGGCGATGGCCCCTTGCTGCAACAGTGCCGCCGGCACCTCATGCCGGGTGTGGGCGTAAAGCGTGTGCCCACCCGCCAGCAGTTTTTCCGCCATCGGCGCGCCCATGATGCCCAGACCGATAAATCCCACTTTCATTTTCATCTCCTCAAGACAGGTATTTTTTAATCCATGACAGGCCGCTTTCCGTGGTGGTGAGCGGTTTGTATTCACAGCCGATCCAGCCGCGATAACCCATGCGATCCAGCTGCGCGAAGATAAACTCGCAGTTGATTTCACCGGTGCCCGGCTCGTGCCGCCCCGGATTGTCGGCGACCTGAATGTGGTCGATCTTCGCCAGCAGGCGCTCAAGGGTCTGCGTCAGCTCTCCCTCCATGCGCTGCATGTGGTAAAGGTCGTACTGCAGATACAGGTTGGGGCTGCCGATCGCCTCGATCAGTTCGATCGCCTGCCGGGAGGTTTGCAGGTAGAACTGCGGCATGTCGTAACGGTTGATCGGTTCGATCAGCAGACGGATATTCTGCCGCGCCAGAGCGTCGGCGGCGTAGCTCAGGTTCTCCTTCACCCGTTCGTCGGTGGCGTGGCGGCCGACGGCGGGATCCGGATTGCCGATCAGGCAGTTGATGCGATCGCAGCCCAGCGCCTGCGCATACTCGATCGCGCGCCCGACGCCGTCGCGGAACTCCGCTTCGCGCCCCGGCAAGCAGGCGATGCCCCGTTCGCCCGCCGCCCAGTCGCCGGCCGGCAGGTTGAACAGCACCTGGCTCAGGCGATGCGCCTCCAGTTCGCTGCGCAGCGCGGCGATCGGGTAGTCATAGGGGAACATGTATTCCACCGCGCTGAAGCCCTGCTCCTTCGCCCGGCGGAAGCGCTGCATGAAATCGACTTCGGTGAACAGCATGGACAGGTTGGCTGAAAATTTCGGCATGGTAAGGTTCCTCAACGGTAATCAAAGAAGTTGACCGAGGTCGGCGCGTCTTCCGGCGTTGCCGCCACCGGTTCGAACTCGTTGACGTTATCCAGCTCGGTGCCCATGGAAATATTGGTGACGCGCTCCAGGATGATTTCCACCACCACCGGCACCCGGTGCTGCTGCATCAGCTCCTGGGCCTGACGAAACGCCGGCGCAATCTCTTCCGGTTTGAACACCCGCAGCGCCTTGCAGCCCAGCCCTTCCGCCACCTTGACGTGATCGACGCCGTACTCGCCAATCTCCGCATTGTTAATGTTTTCAAACGACAGCTGAACGCAGTAATCCATGTCGAACCCACGCTGCGCCTGGCGGATCAGCCCCAGATAGGCGTTGTTCACCAGCACGTGGATATAGGGCAGTTTGAACTGTGCTCCGACCGCCAGCTCTTCAATCATAAATTGGAAATCATAGTCGCCCGACAGCGCGACCACCTTGCGCTGCGGATCGGCGGCGCATACGCCCAGCGCCGCAGGCAGCGTCCAGCCCAGCGGGCCGGCCTGGCCGGCGTTGATCCAGTGACGCGGTTCGAAAACGTGCAGCATTTGCGCGGCGGCGATCTGCGACAGACCGATGGTGGTGACGTAGCAGGCATCGCGGCCAAAGGCGCGGTTCATCTCTTCATACACCCGCTGCGGCTTGACCGGCACGTTGTCGAAGTGGGTTTTGCGCAGCAGCGTTTGCTTGCGCTGCAGACAGGCAGCGCACCAGGCGTCGCGATTCGGCAACTCGCCGCGCTCGAAGCGGCGCTTTGCCGTATCCACCAGCATTTGCAGCGCAATGCGCGCGTCGGAGACGATGCCCAGATCCGGGCAGATCACCCGGCCAATCTGCGTCGGCTCAATATCGATGTGCACCACCTTGCGCCCGGCGGTGTACTTGTCTACCGAGCCGGTGTGGCGGTTGGCCCAGCGGTTGCCGATGCCGAACACCAGATCCGAATCCAGCAGGTTGGCGTTGCCGTAGCGGTGCGAGGTTTGCAGGCCCGCCATGCCCGCCATCAGCGGGTGATCGTCCGGAATGGCGCCCCAGCCCATCAAGGTCGGGATCACCGGCACGTTGCAGATCTCCGCCAGCTGCTGCAGCAGATCCGCCGCGTCGGCGTTGTGAATGCCGCCTCCGGCGATGATCAGCGGTTTTTTCGCCGCGCACAGCAGATCCAGCGCTTTGTCGATCTGCGCCTGGGTGGCCGCCGGCTTATAGGCGGGCAGTGAAGAGTAGGTGTCCGGATCAAACTCGATCTCCGCCATCTGCACGTCGAAAGGCAGGTCGATCAGCACCGGGCCCGGCCGGCCGGAGCGCATCAGGTGGAACGCCTGCTGCAGCACGCGTGGCACCAGCGCCGGTTCCTGCACGGTGACCGCCATCTTGGTCACCGGCTTGGCGATCGATTCGATGTCTACCGCCTGAAAATCTTCTTTGTGCAAACGCGCACGCGGCGCCTGGCCGGTGATGCACAGGATCGGGATCGAATCGGCGGAGGCGGAGTAAAGGCCGGTGATCATGTCGGTGCCCGCCGGGCCGGAGGTGCCGATGCACACGCCGATGTTGCCGGCGGCGGCGCGGGTGTAACCTTCCGCCATGTGCGAGGCCCCTTCCACGTGCCGCGCCAGGTAGTGTTTGATGCCGCCGTGCCGCCGCATCGCATCGTAGAACGGGTTGATCGCCGCGCCGGGCACGCCGAACGCGGTGGTGATCCCTTCTTTTTCCAGCACGTGCATTGCCGCGTCTACCGCTCGCATAATTGCCATGTGATGCTCTCCTTAATTTATTGGAAAATTTTTCCAACTTAAAATTGCGGTCAAAAAAACCCGTTTGCTCATCAAACGGGGAGTCTTGCTCCGCGCCGGTTCAGCCCGGCGCGCGACGTTTACGCCTTGCTGCGCGATTCGCCCAGCGCGGCGCTGATGTCTCTGGCCACTTCACCCACCAGTTCGCCCAGCTCCTTGAACCGCTCCTTGCCGACCCGCGAACTCGGCCCGGAGATGGAGATGGCGGCGATCACGTTGTTGTTGCGATCGAAAATCGCCGAAGCCAGGCAGTTCAGGCCAAGCGCGTGCTCTTCATCGTCGATGGTGTAGCCCTGCGCCAGCGACTGATGCAGATCCTTGCGCAGCAGGTTCACGCTGGTCAGCGTCTTGGGCGTGTAGGATTGCAGCCCCGAACGCACGATCAGATCCAGCATCTCCTCTTCCACCAGCGGGTACAGCAGCGCTTTGCCGGCGCCCGAGGCGTGCAGCGGCAAGCGGCTGCCCAGCGGCGCGCACATGCGCACCATCGCCTGGCACTCGCATTGGCGAATCAGCACCGCGTCGAAATTGTTGCGGATCGCCAGGTTGGCGGTCTCGCCGGACAGCAGCATCAGCCGGCGCATGAACGGCCCGGCCACCGATACCACGTCGCGATCGTTCATGTAAGCGGAACCGACGGTGAAAGACTGAATGCCGATATGCCACCAGCCCAGCTGTGGATCCTGAAAGACGAATTCCGATTTCTCCAGCACTTTCAACAACCTGAAAGTAGTTGATAGCGGCAACTCCAGCTTTTCGGACAGCACGGAAACCGACGAACTCCCCCCGGCGTTGGCCAGGTACTGGAGGATCTCCAGCCCGCGATCCAACGCCTGCGCCCCTTTGGTGGCGCCGGCTTCGGTGGCGGGTCGTCCTTTCCTGCGTAATTCGGTCATTCAAGCTTCCTTTGTCAGTAACGGCATGGGTGACGCTATGATAAACGCCCTGCGCGGCGTGCGGCCAGCGCTATGCCAAAACTATGCGATACGGCTCCGGCAAGCGGCTGACCACGCAGTTGTCGGCACCTGCGCGATCGATGGTGAAAAAGTCGGTGACCTTCGCATAGGCAAACAGCGGATGGTGCCAGACATTGCGGTGATAGTTAATTCCCTGCTTGCCGTTGGTGATAAAGGCGCGCAGCGTGCCGATGGGGATGGTGTCGCCCGGTTCGGCGACGATCACCACGAAGCGTTCGCCGTTCATCGGCACAAAGGCCTGCGACGAGAGCGGATGCTTTTCCAACAGGGAAAAGGTCATCGGCAGATCGCAGGGTTCCGCCCGGTTGATGCTGGCCAGCACCCGGTTGCCGTCGGACACCTCTATCTTGGCGAGATCGTGATAACGCTCGGTTTTTCCGTCATTGATATGAAAGAAACGCGAGCCCTCTATCTGCAATACATCGCCGTAAGGCGCAAAGGCCGCCGGCGTTAATTCTTCGATGACTAAATCCATGTGATTCTCCCAAGCGCATGACCCAGACGGCGATTGAACGGCGATATTTCACCCAACGCCTTCACTCTAGACAGCGCGTGGTGAATTTGACAGCATTTTTTTGGAAAATTTTTCCACAACAAGATCACCCGCACACTTTACGATCGAAGAGCCATATTAGTTGCTTTAAATCAATGAATTAAAAAACCGCCCAATTCATCATCGAGCAAAATGGGGCGGCGCGCGTTCATCGCTATCGGGTGATTCTGTGACCGGGATCGTGGGGTTGGGCTTTGCCGCTGCCTATCGCGCCGCAACATCAGTAGATTCTTCTCACCGATAACCGAAAAGGCGGTGTCAGCCAAGGACCCCTCATGCTGGATCACGAAACCATTCGTTCGTTTATCAAAGTTGCCGAGTGCCAAAGTTTCTCCCGCGCGGCGGAGCTGCTGCACAAAACCACCGCCACCATCAGCTACCGCATCAAAACGCTGGAAGAGAGCATCGGCACGCAGCTATTTATCCGCACCACCCGCACCGTCAACCTGACGCCGGCCGGAGAGTATTTGCTGGAGCGCTGCCGCCAGTGGCACACCTGGCTGGACGCCATGCCGGGCGAACTGCGGCAAATCAACGACGGCGTAGAGCACCAGGTGAATATCGTTGTCAACAACCTGCTGTATGACGCCGCCGCCGTGGCCGGGCTGTTGGCCCACCTGCACGCCAAGTACCCGTTCACCCAATTTCACATTTCCCGCCAGGTGTATATGGGGGTGTGGGATGCGCTGCTGAATGAGGATTGTCATCTGGCGATCGGCGCGGCGGGCAATGAATCGCTGGAAAACAGCATCAAGGTGCTGCCGCTCGGCAAGATCGATTGGGTGTTCGCCATTTCGCCGACGCATCCGCTGGCCGCTGCCGCCGATCCGTTGAACGAAACGCAGCTGCGCCCTTACGCCGCGATCAACGTCGAAGATACCGCGCGCCATTTGGCCAAGCGCACCGCCTGGCTGCTGTCGGGCCAGCAGGAGATCAAAGTGCCGGACCTGCGCACCAAGCTGGAGTGCCATCTGCGCGGTCTCGGGATCGGTTTCCTTCCGCGCCAACTGTGCCAAACTTATCTTGATAGCGGCGAGTTGGTGGCCAAGCAGCTCAAATATCCGCGCCAGCCCTCTCCCCTGTCGCTGGCCTGGTCCGACGCTCGCGGCGGCGAAGCGGTGCGTACCCTTATCAGCCTGTTCCAGACGCAGGATCCGCTGATCGCGGGTTTGGTCAGCGCCCTGGATTAAGTCGCGGTATCAGTAGGCATTTTTCCGGCGCTGACGTAATATCTGTTTACATATGTCTGACAGGAGGTTTGCATGCTTACTTTTATTCCCATCGTGATCGTCGTCGCACTGATTGTGGTGTTCGCCGGCGTCAAAATTGTGCCGCAGGGGTTCCAATGGACGGTAGAACGCTTCGGCCGCTACACCAAAACGCTGATGCCGGGCCTGAACCTGGTGGTGCCGTTCATGGACCGCATCGGCCGCAAAATCAATATGATGGAGCAGGTGCTGGACATCCCTTCGCAGGAAGTGATTTCCCGCGATAACGCCAACGTGGCCATCGATGCGGTGTGCTTTATCCAGGTGGTCGACCCGGCGCGCGCCGCCTACGAGGTCAGCAACCTCGAACAGGCAATCGTCAACCTGACCATGACCAACTTCCGCACCGTGCTCGGCTCGATGGAGCTGGACGAAATGCTGTCGCAGCGCGACAGCATCAACAGCCGTCTGCTGCACATCGTCGATGAAGCGACCAATCCGTGGGGGGTGAAAATCACCCGTATCGAGATCCGCGACGTGCGGCCACCGGCGGAACTGATCGCCTCGATGAACGCCCAGATGAAGGCCGAGCGCACCAAGCGCGCCGACATCCTGGAGGCAGAAGGGGTGCGTCAGGCGGCCATTCTGCGCGCCGAAGGGGAGAAACAATCGCAGATCCTAAAGGCCGAAGGTGAGCGCCAATCGGCATTCCTGCAGGCGGAAGCGCGTGAACGCGCCGCCGAGGCCGAGGCGCGCGCTACCCAGCTGGTGTCCGACGCCATCGCCAGCGGCAACATTCAGGCGGTGAACTACTTCGTGGCGCAGAAATACACCGACGCACTGCAGAAGATCGGTTCCTCCAACAACAGCAAGGTGGTGATGATGCCGCTGGACGCCAGCAGCCTGCTCGGCTCGATCGGCGGCATTACCGAACTGCTGAAAGAAAGCAAAGGCAAATAATCATGCTCGAACTGATCGCGGCGAATCCGCTGTGGTTCTGGCTCTCCCTCGGGGGCGTGTTGCTGGCGGCGGAAATGCTCGGCGCCGGCGGCTACCTGCTGTGGAGCGGCGTGGCGGCGCTGTTGGTCGGCGCCCTGATCTGGCTGCTGCCGGCGCTCGCCTGGGAATGGCAGGGCGTGATCTTCGCCGTCCTGACCGTCGTCGTCGCCTACCTGTGGTGGTACTGGCTGCGCCGGCGCCCGGCGGCCGCATCCGGCGGTTCGCCGGTGCTCAACCAGCGCAACCGGCAGTTGATCGGCACCCGCGCCACGCTGACGGAGCCGATGCACAACGGCATGGGGCGCATCAATATCGGCGACAGCAGCTGGCGCGCGCAGGCGGCGGAAGATCTGCCCGCCGGCACCGAGGTGGAAGTGGTGGCAGTGGAAGGCGTCACGCTGGTGATCCGCGCCATCAACCGTTAATTCGAACGGCAACACCCCGCCAGGTTGTTGATGATGGGGCACTCCGCCCCCTCGTCGCCCGGGCATTGGTCGGCCAGCGCCAGCAGGCGCTGGCGCATTTCGCCCAGTTCGCTGATGTGCCTTTCGATCTCCGCCACCTTCTGCAGCGTGCGCGCCTTCACGTCGGCGCTGTGGCGGGCCGGATCGTTGAACAACGCCACCAGCTCGCGGCACTCGTCCAGGTTGAAGCCCACCTGCCGCGCCTGGCGCAGCAGCGTCAGCTCTTCAACGTGCCTGGCGGAATAGTGGCGGTAACCGTTATCGCTGCGGATCGGGGCGGTAATCAGCGCCTTCTCTTCGTAAAAACGAATCGTCTTGCTGGTTAGCCCGGTTTTTTTCGCGACGTCGCTAATATTCATTTTCCCTCCTTGACCTTACCCTTGCTGGAAGGTTTAAGCTCCATTCTTAGTGAAAACAGGTCAGGCGGTCAACCTTTAAACACCGCCCTTTAAGCAAGGAGTTCAATCATGTCACACACCACTATGCTGGCATTGCAGGGGCTGTCCTGCATGAACTGCGCGCAGCGGGTGAAAAAAGCCCTGGAAAGCCGCAGCGATGTCGAACAGGCGGACGTTAACGTGCATTACGCCAAAGTGACCGGCGACGCGCCGGACAGCGCGCTGATCGACAGCGTGATCGCCGCCGGTTATCAGGCCGAAGTCGCGCCGCACGCCGATACCGAACTGCAGCTGAGCGGCCTGAGCTGCATGCACTGCGTCGGCACCACCCGCAAGGCGCTGGAAGCGGTGCCGGGCGTGTTCGCCGCCGACGTCGCTATCGACGGCGCGAAAGTGTACGGCGATGCCGATCCGCAGGCGCTGATCGCCGCGGTGGAAGATGCCGGCTATCACGCCAGCGTAGCGGACGCCGTCGCCCCAAAAACTGAGCCGTTGACTGACGCAACACCTTCGTTGCCGGACGTTCAGCCAGCGGCGCAATCTCCCCTTCCGGCAACCGACGGCGCGGACGATAGCGTACAGCTGCTGCTCAGCGGCATGACCTGCGCCAGCTGCGTCAATAAAGTGCAGCAGGCGCTGCAAAGCGTTCCCGGCGTAGAGCATGCGCGCGTCAACCTGGCGGAACGCAGCGCGCTGGTGACCGGCGCCGCCGATGCGCAGGCGCTGGTGGCGGCGGTGGAAAAAGCCGGCTACAGCGCCGAAATGATTCAGGATGAAACCGAACGCCGCGAGCGCCAGCAGCAGACCGCACGCGCCAACATGAAGCGCTTTAGCTGGCAGGCGGCGCTGGGTCTGGCGTTGGGTATCCCACTGATGGCCTGGGGGCTGTTCGGCGGCAGCATGACGCTGACGCCGGAAACCCAGCGCCCCTGGCTGCTGGTCGGCGTCATCACCCTGGCGGTGATGGTGTTCGCCGGTGGGCACTTCTACCGCAACGCCTGGCGGGCGCTGATGAACGGCAGCGCCACCATGGACACCCTGGTGGCGCTCGGTACCGGCGCAGCCTGGCTTTACTCGATCGCCGTCAACATCTGGCCCGATTTCTTCCCGATGGAGGCGCGCCACCTCTATTACGAAGCCAGCGCGATGATCATCGGTTTGATCAACCTCGGCCATGCGCTGGAGCAGCGCGCCCGTCAGCGTTCTTCGCAGGCGCTGGAGCGGTTGCTGGATCTGACGCCGCCCACCGCGCGGCTGGTAACCGACGACGGCGAGCGCGATATCCCGCTGGCGGAGGTGCAGCTCGGCATGACGCTGCGGCTGACCACCGGCGATCGCGTGCCGGTCGACGGTGAAATCGTGCAGGGTGAAGTCTGGCTCGATGAAGCGATGCTGACCGGCGAAGCGGTGCCGCAGCAGAAAGGCCCCGGCGATACGGTGCATGCCGGGACGGTGGTCGACGACGGCAGCGTGCTGTTCCGCGCCGCCGCCATCGGCAGCCAAACCACGCTGGCGCGCATCATCAAACTGGTGCGTCAGGCGCAGAGCAGTAAACCGGCGATTGGCCAACTGGCCGACCGCGTCTCGGCGGTGTTCGTGCCGGCGGTGGTGGCGATCGCCCTGTTCAGCGCGGCGATGTGGTACTTCTTCGGCCCGCAGCCGCAGCTGGTCTATACGCTGGTGATCGCCACCACGGTGCTGATCATCGCCTGTCCGTGCGCCTTGGGATTGGCGACGCCGATGTCGATCATCTCCGGCGTCGGCCGCGCGGCGGAGTTCGGCGTGCTGGTACGCGACGCCGACGCCCTGCAGCAGGCCAGCCAGCTGGACACCCTGGTGTTCGACAAAACCGGCACCCTGACCGAAGGGAAACCGCAGGTGGTGGAGGTCCTGACCTTCAATCAGGTCAGCGAGCAGCAGGCGATCGGCTGGGCCGCCGCGCTGGAGCAAGGCTCCAACCACCCGCTGGCGCGCGCCATCATGGAACGCGCCGCCGGGCAAACGCTGCCGCAGGTCGCGCAGTTCCGCACCCTGCGCGGCGCCGGCGTCAGCGGGGAGATCGACGGCATGCCGGTGCTGCTGGGCAACGCCGCGATGCTGGAGCAGCATCAGGTTGCGACCGCCGAACTGGAAGCGCCGATGCGCGCCCAGGCCGAACGCGGCGTGACGCCGGTGCTGCTGGCCGTTAACGGTAAACCGGCCGCACTGTTCGCCATTCGCGATCCGCTGCGCGAGGACAGCGTCGCGGCGCTGCAGCGCCTGCACCAGCAGGGCTATCAGCTGGTGATGCTGACCGGCGACAACCCGGTGACCGCCAACGCCATCGCCAAAGAGGCCGGCATCGATCGGGTGATTGCCGGGGTGCTGCCGGACGGCAAAGCGGCGGCGATCAAGCAGTTGCAGGCGCAAGGCCAGCGCGTGGCGATGGTCGGCGACGGCATCAACGACGCCCCGGCGCTGGCGCAGGCCGACGTGGGCATCGCGATGGGCGGCGGCAGCGACATCGCCATCGAGACCGCCGCCATCACCCTGATGCGCCACAGCCTGCACGGCGTGGCGGATGCGGTAGCGCTGTCGAAGGCCACGCTGCGCAACATGAAGCAGAACCTGTTCGGCGCCTTTATCTACAATACGCTGGGTATCCCGATCGCCGCCGGCGTGCTCTATCCGCTGACCGGCACGCTGCTCAGCCCGGTAGTGGCGGGCGCGGCGATGGCGCTGTCGTCGATTACCGTAGTCAGCAACGCCAACCGGCTGCTGCGTTTTAAACCCAGGAAGTGATCGCCGGGGCGCCGTCATGGCGCCCCGCTGTTTTCCGGGCTTTCCTGCGCGGCGGATAGCGTTTAGCATGAATGACGATTTTCCCTCGCCTTTCATGCTGAAACGCGCACCCGTTATTCAGGAGCCACGCCGTATGGGTCAACTGTTACGCCGCCTCGCCGCCTTTCTCGGCGTGATCTCGCCCAAACGTTACGCTTATCCGGCGTTGGACATCACTCTGCCGGGCGATCGTCGGCTGCATCTGGTGGGCAGCATCCATATGGGCACCGTCGATATGTCGCCGTTGCCGCCCCGGCTGGCCGCCCGGCTGCAACAGGCCGACGCGCTGATCGTCGAAGCCGATATCACCGATTCCGCCTCGCCTTTCGACCACGCCGAGCTGCAGCCGGCGCTGGAACAGCGCCTGTCCGCCGAAGAATATCAACGGCTGCTGGCGCTGTGCCATGAGCTTGGCGCCGATCCAGACGCCTTCGCCACCCTGCCCGGCTGGCAGGTCGCGCTGATGATGCAGGCGCGCCAGGCTCAGCGTCTGGGGCTGCGGGCAGAGTACGGCGTGGACTATCAGCTGCTGCAGGCCGCCCGGGCGCAGGACAAACCGGTGATCGAGCTGGAAGGGGCGCAGCAGCAGCTGGCGATGCTGGAACAGCTGCCGGAAGGTGGCATTGCGCTGCTGCGCGATACGCTGGAGCACTGGCACACCAACGCGCGGCTGCTGCAAACCATGGTGAGCTGGTGGCTGGACGCCAAACCGCGCGGCACGCTGGACACCCTGCCCGCCACCTTCAGCGCCGGGCTGTACGACGTGCTGATGCATCAGCGCAATCGCGACTGGCGGCGTCAGTTGGAGGCGCTGCCGGCCGGGGACTATGTGGTGGCGGTTGGCGCATTGCACCTGTACGGCGAGGATAACCTGCCGGCGATGCTGCAGCCGCAGGGCTAAAAAAGAGGCCAATATCGCTATTGGCCAGTCAAAGAGGAATTTCTTGTATTCTAGTTATACGCATAGCAACCGTGTTAACGGTTACAGTAAACAGGGTAGCAACCCGGTGAATATCTTGGCAACCCGCTTTATGTAACAGCCGCTCAGGTTGCCGGGCAGGTCGGATTTTTGTATTTTTAAAGCTGGTTATCACCCTTCCCCCGCAGGGGGCATTCTGGACAACACATCATGACGCCCGCAGTCATTCTGCTCGAAAAACAAAAGGTCACCTTTACCCTTCATCCGTATCACCACGACAGCGACGAAACTAATTTCGGCGACGAAGCGGTGAGAAAGCTGGGGCTGGATGCCGATCGGGTTTACAAAACCTTGCTGGTGGCACTGAACGGCGACGCCAAACACCTGGCGGTGGCGGTCACGCCGGTCGCCACCCAGCTGGATCTGAAAAAGGTCGCCCGCGCCCTCGGCGCCAAAAAGGCCGAGATGGCCGATCCGCAGCTGGCGCAGCGCGTCACCGGGTATCTGGTGGGCGGCATTAGCCCGCTGGGGCAGAAAAAACGGCTGCCGACGGTGATCGACAGCCCGGCGCAAGCGTTCGCCACCATCTACGTTTCCGGCGGCAAACGCGGGCTGGACATCGAGCTGGCCGCCGCCGATCTGTGCCGCCTGCTGGCCGGCAGCTTCGCCGATATCGCCAAGCGCGACTGACGCCGCGCGCTCAGCGGCACACCACCGTGGCGTCACAGGCCGCCAGCGTCTCCACCAGGCGGTCCTCCAGCGCCTTCACCTCCGCGCCGGGCACCAGATAGTTGTTGCTGATGATGGCGAACGCCAGCGGCCGTCCGGTCGCCGAATCGACATAGCCGCTGAGCGACGAGACCCCGGTCATGGAGCCGCTCTTGGCGTGGGCGCGCCCGGCTGCCGCAGTCTTCACCATGCGGCTCTGCAGCGTACCGCCCACCAACAACCCCGGCTGGCCCGCGATGGGCAAGGCACGATACCAGTCGGCAAACCACGGTTGTTTTCTGGCCGCCAACAGCAGCGTCGTCAGTTGCTGCGGCGTGATTTGGTTCATGCGCGACAGCCCGGAACCGTCTACCTGACGGTACGCGCCGGCCTCGATGCCCTGGCTTTGCACAAACTGGCCGATCGCCTGCAGGCCGGCGGCCCAATCCCCCTTACCCTGCGTCTTGCGGCCCATCGCCTTGGTCAGTACCTCGCCGTAACCGTTATTGGACACTTTCAGGAAGGTGACAACCAGGCGGGAGAGCGGCGGCGAGGTTTTTTCGGTCAGCAGACGAGCGCCCGCAGGCGTCACGCCCTCTTCCGCGTTGCCGCGCAGCGCGATGCCCTGCGCGCGCAGGGCATTTTGCAATAAGGCGCCGATCACGCGAGCCGGTTGATCGACGGTGATCAATCGCGAGCGGGTCTCCGCCTGCGCGGCGATGGTGCCGCTGACCACGATCCGGTTGCTGCCCGGCTGGCGATCGAACGTCAGTGCGGTGTCGCCGCCGGTGGTGGTGCGGTTGACCAGCGTCACCGCATCATTGGCGGGATAGACACTCACCCGCCCTTGCGCACCGGCGCGGTTGCCCGGCTGCACGTCCACCCGCACCACGTTGATATCGCCGCCGGGGGTAAAGGCGTAGTTCAGCGCCGAGATCGGCGCGGCGAAGGCGAAGGGTTCGTCGTCCCAGCTCCAGCCGGCGCCGAAGGGGGTTTGATCGAACGCGTTGGCGTCGAGGATCAGCCGCCCATGAATCTGGCGAATGCCGCGCTGCGCCAGCGTGGCGGCGAAGGTGTCGAGATCGTCAGGATGCAACGTCGGATCGCCGCTGCCCTGCAGATAGAGATCCCCCTGCAAGGTGTCGCCGCGCTGCTCGCCGGTGGTCAGCAGCCGGGTTTCAAATCGGTAATCCGCCCCCAGCACGCCGAACGCCGCCAGAGAAGTGAACATCTTCATGTTGGAAGCCGGCGCCAGGCGCTGCTCCGCGTGCGCCTGATACAACACGGTGCCGCTGTCGGCATCGCGCACCATCACGCCGCTCGACGCGCCAACCAGCGCCTTGTCTTGGCCGATGGCCGTCAACGCCTGGCTGAGCGTTTGCTCATGGCGTTGGCCGGATGACGAACACCCCGCCAGCGCCAGGATGGCGGGCAGCAGCCAGCCTGCGGTTTTCAACATGTCATCTCCCTGCTTGCGTTATCAAAATCAAATTGTTGCTCAGGCTATCATTGGAAGGCGGCGGCGGCGACTTTTGCGTGCGTTTGAGGCAGGGTTTTCGGCAGGAAAACAGGCGGCCCGCCCATGGGGGAGCAGGCCGCTGCGGTGGCGATTAGCGATAAACGATCTCGCCCTTCGGTTCGTAAGCCGCCGCATCCAGCGGCGAGTGTTTCTCGATATACTGCTTCAGCACCTCGGCATCGATAAAGCCGGTGTTGACGTAGCTCGGCAGCCCGTCCAGCTTCGGATAGCCGTCGCCGCCCAGCGCATTGAAGTTCAGCGTCGCCATGCGGTAGGTTTTATCCGCCTGCAGCGGCTGGCCGTTGATCTTCACCTCGCTGACGCCCTTGCCGTCCGCCACCAGGCTGACGTTGGCGAACTGGGCGTAGGCGCCGGAATCCGGCTTCATGTTGGCCACTACCGCCAGGTACTGCTCAACCTCGCTGCCTTTCATATCGACATGCACCAGGGTGTTGCCGAACGGCTGTACCTTGAGCACGTTTTTGTAGGTGATATCGCCGCTTTCAATGGAGTCACGCACCCCACCGCCGCTCATCACCGCAAAATCGGCATCGGCGCGCTCCCTCTGCGCGGCCAACATCACCCGCGCCAGGTTGGTCTGCACGAAGCGTACCTTGCTGCGATCGCCCTCCAGCTTGCCGTTAACGCTGCCGATCTTCACGCTCAGCTGCTCCTTGCCCTTCTCCTGGAACGGCGTCAGCAGTTTCATCATGGTCGGATCTTCCGCGATCTGCTGGGTGTAATACACTCGCTCGCTGGTGCCGTCCGCCTTCTCCACCTTCTTCTTCAGGTTCACCGGGATCAGCTGATAATGCACCAGCTTCAGCTCACCATTGCGGAATTCGAAATCGGCGCGGCCCACGTACTTGCCCCACTCATGCGCCTGCACGATCCAGGTGCCGTTCTGGCGATCCGGCGAACACGGCGTGCCCGGCACATAGTCCACCTGCTTACGGTTGTCGCCGGCCATGCACACCGGGTCCTGCGAGTGGCCGCCGACGATCATGTCGAGATACCCGGCCGGCAGGCTGCGCGCCATCTCCACGTCGCCCGGCGCGTTGGAGCCGTGTTCGCCGTTGTCATAGTGCCCCATGTGGGTAGCGGCGATGATCACGTCCGGCTTCTCGTCCTTGCGCAATTGCTCCACCACCCGCTTCGCCTCCGGCGCCGGCACGCGGAATTCAATGTCGGTAAAGTACTCCGGATTGCCCATTTTCGCGGTGTCGTCGGTCGTCAGGCCGATCACCGCAATCTTGATGCCCTGCTTGTCGAACAAGGCGTAAGGCTTGAACAGGCGCTGGCCAGTGCTTTTCTGATAGATGTTGGCGGACAGCAGCGGGAAGGTCGCCCATTTCTCCTGCTGACGCAGTACGCTCAGCGGGTTATCGAATTCGTGGTTGCCGATCGCCATCGCGTCATAACCCACCAGGTTCATGCCGCGGAAGTCCGGCTCGGCATCCTGCAGATCCGATTCCGGCACGCCGGTGTTGATATCGCCGCCGGACAACAGCAGCAGGCTGCCACCCTGCGCCGCCACTTCCTGGCGAATGCCGTCCACCAGCGTTTTCTGCGCGCCCAGGCCGTATTCGCCGTGATCGTTCTGCCAGAAGTGACCGTGATGATCGTTGGTGTGCAGAATGGTGATGGCGTAGGTCTTATCCTTTTCCCAGGCACTGGCGGCCCCCGACAGCAACGTCAGGGAAACGGCCAACGCGCATGCGGTGGTTTTCAGCGAAAAACGCATGGCGGATCTCCGTGTATTAAATGGCTTTTATGATGAGGGCGAAATTGTAGCGCGAATTAATGACAGCTGATTTCAAATTTTTGCGATGTGAGTCTGATTATTTCAGATATGGTAAAAATTGCGCGCCCTGCCTAAGATGTCATCTCTGTGCTCAACAACTTATCAGGCTAATAATAATATGACCGACAGTAGCCAAAGCGCGATGCCGCCCGCCAAGGGCAGCGCGGTGAAGGGAACCGCCTTCTCCATCCTCGGCGCCATCAGCGTGTCTCACCTGCTCAACGATATGATCCAATCGCTGATCCTGGCGATTTACCCGATCCTGCAAGCCGATTTTCACCTCAGCTTCGTGCAGATCGGCATGATTACCCTGACCTATCAGCTGACGGCCTCCCTGCTGCAGCCGCTGATTGGCTATTACACCGATAAACATCCGCAGCCTTACTCGCTGCCGATCGGCATGGGCTTTACCCTGTCCGGCCTGCTGCTGCTGTCGGTGGCGAACACCTTCCCGCTGGTGCTGCTGGCGGCGGCGCTGGTGGGCACCGGCTCATCGGTGTTCCACCCGGAATCCTCGCGCGTGGCGCGCATGGCCTCCGGCGGGCGGCACGGCCTGGCGCAGTCGCTGTTCCAGGTCGGCGGCAACTTCGGCAGCTCGCTCGGCCCGCTGCTGGCCGCGCTGATCATCGCGCCTTACGGCAAGGGCAACGTCGCCTGGTTCACGCTGGCGGCGCTGCTGGCGATCGTGGTGTTGCTGCAGGTCAGCAAATGGTATCAACATCAGCATCGGGCAACTAAAGGGCTGCCGAAAAGCCCTTCGGTGTTGAAACCGCTGCCAAAACGTACCGTAGCCTACTCGCTGGGCATTCTGCTGGTGCTGATTTTCTCCAAATACTTCTATCTGGCCAGCATCAGCAGCTATTACACCTTTTATCTGATACATAAGTTCGGCGTTTCGGTGCAGAATGCGCAGATTCACCTGTTCGCCTTCCTGTTCGCAGTGGCGGCCGGCACCATTATCGGCGGGCCTCTTGGCGACAAAATAGGGCGTAAATATGTTATTTGGGGCTCCATCCTCGGCGCCGCACCCTTCACGCTTATTTTACCCTATGCATCCCTGTACTGGACCGGCATTTTGACGGTAATCATCGGGGTTATTCTCGCCTCGGCGTTCTCCGCCATTCTGGTCTACGCACAGGAGCTGATCCCCGGAAAAGTCGGCATGGTTTCCGGTTTATTCTTCGGTTTTGCTTTCGGTATGGGTGGGTTAGGTGCGGCAGTTCTTGGTTATGTCGCCGATTTGACCAGTATCGAGCTGGTCTACCAAATCTGTGCTTTCCTGCCGCTGATCGGCATTATCACGGTGCTACTGCCCAATATGGAGCATAAAGCGCAATAACCCCGCTGAATACCCGGATGAAATTATTTATTCATCCGGGTTATCCCACGGATAAACCAATGTTATTTGGCTTATCTGACACAAAATCTCCTCATTGCCGCGCCTTAAGTGAAATCCTCTGCTTTTTTACAAAAAAGGCCAAATTAGCCAAGCAAACCGCGAACAAATGCAATAAACTAAATGTATCTTTTCGTAACTTTGTTGCGTTTCTCCCGTGCCGCGATGCATAGCCAGAAGGAGTATGGATGCATAATTCAACACCGCTCATCACCACCATCGTCGGAGGGTTAGTACTCGCCTTCCTCCTCGGCATGCTGGCGAACCGCCTGCGCATCTCTCCTCTGGTGGGGTATCTGGCCGCAGGGGTGCTCGCCGGCCCGTTCACCCCCGGTTTCGTCGCCGATACCTCACTGGCGCCGGAACTGGCGGAAATCGGCGTTATCCTGTTGATGTTCGGTGTTGGCCTGCACTTCTCTTTGAAAGACCTCCTCGCAGTAAAATCTATCGCCATTCCCGGCGCCGTGGCGCAGATAGCCGTCGCTACCCTGCTCGGTATGGGGCTGTCCAAGCTGCTCGGCTGGGATCTGATCTCCGGTCTGGTGTTCGGCCTCTGCCTCTCCACCGCCAGCACCGTGGTGCTGCTGCGTGCCCTGGAGGAACGGCAGCTGATCGACAGCCAGCGCGGGCAAATCGCCATCGGCTGGCTGATCGTCGAAGATTTGGCGATGGTGCTGACGCTGGTCTTGCTGCCCGCCTTCGGCAATATGCTGGGCAACGACAACGCCAGCAGCAGCCAGCTGCTGATGGAGCTGGCGCTGACCATCGGTAAGGTCATCGCCTTCATCGCGTTGATGATCGTGGTCGGCCGCCGCCTGGTGCCGTGGATCCTGTCGAAAACCGCCAGCACCGGCTCGCGCGAGCTGTTCACCCTGGCGGTATTGGCGCTGGCGCTCGGCATCGCCTACGGCGCGGTGAAGCTGTTCGACGTCTCCTTCGCGCTGGGCGCCTTCTTCGCCGGCATGGTGCTGAACGAGTCCGAACTGAGCCACCGTGCGGCGCACGACACCCTGCCGCTGCGCGACGCGTTCGCGGTGCTGTTCTTCGTCTCGGTCGGCATGCTGTTCGATCCGATGATCGTGATTAACGAACCGCTGGCGGTGCTGGCGACGCTGGCAATCATCGTGTTCGGCAAATCTGCCGCCGCGTTCCTGCTGGTGAAAATGTTCGGTCATTCCAAGCGCACCGCGCTGACCATTTCCGCCAGCCTGGCGCAGATCGGCGAGTTCGCCTTTATTCTGGCGGGCCTCGGCATCGCGCTCGGCATGATGTCGGAACACGGGCGCAATCTGGTGCTGGCCGGCGCCATTCTGTCCATCATGCTCAACCCGCTGCTGTTCACCCTGCTGGAGCGCTATCTGGCCAAAACCGAAACCATCGAAGAGCAAATTCTCGAAGAGGCGGTGGAAGAAGAGAAGCAGATCCCGGTGGACATGTGCAACCACGCGCTGGTGGTCGGCTATGGCCGTGTCGGCAGCCTGCTGGGCGGCAAACTGGCCGAGGCGGGCATTCCGCTGGTGGTGATCGAGAACTCCCGCCCACGGGTGGAAGCGCTGCGCGAACAGGGCATCAAGACGGTGCTGGGCAACGCCGCCAATCCGGAAGTGATGGATCTGGCGCGGCTCGACTGCGCGCGCTGGCTGCTGCTGACCATCCCCAACGGCTATGAGGCCGGCGAGATCGTCGCCTCGGCGCGCGCCAAGCGGCCGAACATCGAGATCATCGCCCGCGCCCACTACGACGACGAAGTGGCCTACATCACCGATCGCGGCGCTAATCAGGTGGTGATGGGCGAACGGGAGATCGCCAACAGCATGCTGAACATCCTGCAGCTGGACACCCTGAGCGAAGAAGAAAAAATGGGCGGCTGTCCGATCTGAAGCGCCACGGCGCACAAAAAAAGGTCCGGCATTGCCGGACCTTTTCTTTTTCAGCGGGTTAACGCTCCCAGTAGGACTCTTCCAGGCTGTCTTCCCGCTCCGGCAGGCCACGGGTGAGGCGCGGCGAATGCTGGTTCAACACCTGGTAGCTGACGCGGTTGGCGTATTTGCACACCTGCGCCAGGGAGGAATAAGTCAGGTAGCTGCGCACGTGCTTGCTGGAATTCGGCACGTTATGGCGGTGATAGCCGTTGGCGGCAATATCGTGCAGCAACGCCGACAGCGCGCCGTCGCCGGCGCCGTTGGTGTTCATGATCCTCTCCGGCCCGCCCATATACGGCGCGATGTGCGAATAAACGCGCAGCGGATTTTCACAGTGTTCACGGCGCATGGCGCGGCTGAATTCGTAGCGGTTGAACTCGGCGATATGCCCCGGTAGCAGCGGGTGCTGGGTCTGGCGCTTGTTGGCCTCTTCGGTGTAGCCCGCCATATACAGGCCGTTCGGCCCGGCGGTGCACAGCACCAGATCCACCCACTCCAGCGCCATGTCCGAGGCGGTCAACGGATCGCTCAGCCCGGTCAGCTCCAGCGCTTCGTCTTCGTTCATCGCCAGAATCGTCACGTTTTCCTTCAGGAAGTCGCGCCACCACTGCGGGTTGTCGGCGATCACGTACTTGGTGCCCAGCGTCAATACCACCGGCACGTCGTGTTTTTTGGCGTATTCGATCGCCTGCAGGGTGGCGGCCTTCATCGGCTCCCCTTCCTTGCAGCGCACCAGATAAGAGCTCAGCACCAGCGCCGACGCGCCGGCGATCACCTCTTCAGGAATGCTTTCCGGGCGCAGCTGGTTCATCTGGCCCGGGTTGATGGCGAAGGTGCGCTCGCCGCTTTCACCGATCAGCGTGAAACAGCGGCCGATGGCGCCATCAACGCCCTGCAGATAGTTAAGATCGGTACGGCTGGAGGTATTGCACAGGTAACGGTAGGCATAGCTGCCGATTTTCACGTTGCTGCACATCACGCCGAGCAGCACCGAGCGATCGTCCGCCAGCACTGAATAGTTGTGCATGGTATTGCCGATGGTGCCGCCGGCGAACTGATGGGTAACCAGGTTGTTGTCATTCAGTTCCTGATACAGCGCCTCGGCGACGTCGTCTTCGATCACCAGAGAGTGGCCCAGGCTCAGGCCGTAGCGCTGGACAAAAGCGTCGTCCACTTTCGCCTCGATATCCACCAGCGTCTGATCGATGCCGACGATATACGAGGTGCTGATTTCACTTTCGGGCTGGGCCTGCTGCAGAAGCGGATCGCGGGCGCTCACCGGGAAATAGTGTTTGGACTTGCGTTTACCAGGAAATTTCATGTGATTGGCGGTGGTGACGGTTTAACAAGCGGAGAATGTTAACACATCCCCGCCCGATCACGATGCATCTAATAGACAGATTATGGATGATTACAGGCGCTGCGCCACCAGCTGCTGCATCATATCGATATGCGCCGGCTCGTCGTTCAACGCCGAGATATATTCAAACTTCTCGCCGCCGGCCTTGAGGAAGATCTCGCGGTTCTGCTCTTTGATCTCTTCCAGCGTTTCCAGGCAGTCCGCCGAAAAACCGGGGCAGATCAGCTGAATGTGTTTCACGCCCTGCGCCGGCAACCCCTTCAGGGTTTCATCGGTGTACGGCGTCAGCCACGGCTCGCGGCCGAAGCGCGACTGGTAGGTCATCATCACTCGCTCCGGCGCCAGCGGCAGCGTGGCGCTCAGCGCACGCAGCGTATCCTCGCAGCGCTGCGGGTAGTCGTCGCCCAGACGCGCATAGCGTTTGGGGATGCCATGGAATGACAGCACCAAACGATCCGGCTGGCCGTGTTCGGCGAATGAACGCTCCACGCTTTGCTGCAGCGCGGCGATATAGGCCGGGTGTTCGGCGTAATCGCGGATGAAGGCCACAGAAGGCAAACGGCGATAGCCTTTCAGCACCCGCGCCACGCCATCCCATACCGCCGCGCTGGTGGAACAGGAATATTGCGGATAGAGCGGCAGCACCACCAGGTTGGTCACGCCCTGCGCCAGCAGCTTGTCGATGGCTTCCGCCAGGCTCGGCGAGCCGTAGCTCATGCCCAGCTCCACCGGCGTATTCGGCATGCGCGCCGCCAGCGCCCGCTGTTGGCGGCGGCTGTACACCAGCAGCGGCGAGCCCTCTTCCATCCACACCGACTGATACAGCTTCGCCACGCGCGGCGAACGGATCGGCAAGATCGCGCCGTTGAGGATCGGCCACCAGATCAGCGGCGCCGTATCGACCACGCGATCGTCACTGAGGAATTCCTTCAGATAGCGTTTGACCGCCGACGAGGTCGGCGCATCTGGTGTGCCCAGGTTCACCAGCAATACGCCGTGTTTCTCTTGCTTCATCTCAGTTCCCCTCATTTCCTTTCCGGCCGGCATTCCGTTCTGGGTCGGGATGTCAGCAGCCATTAATGCCGGCTATTGTAACGGAAAAGTCCTGCGTCGAAACCGATAACAGCAACAGGCTATGCCTGTGGGCCTTCCCTTTGCGCCAGTTGCCACACCGCCGCCACGTTGCGCGCCGCCACCTGCAGATTGCGATCGGCGTCCGCCAGCGCTTCTTCCAGCGTCACGATGCGGTCGAGCACCGAAAACGCCGCGTCGATGCCGTGCTGATGCACCACCTGGTAATCCGGCGTCAGGCTGCCGGCGATGGCGATCACCGGCACCCCGTAGCGCTTGGCCACCCGCGCCACGCCGATCGGCGTTTTGCCGTGGATCGACTGGCTGTCCAGCCGCCCTTCGCCGGTGATCACCAAATCGGCATCGCGCACCGCCTCATCCAGACGCAGGGTTTCGGTGACGATCTCGATGCCCGGCCGCAAGCGCGCGCTGAGCATGCCGAGCAGCGCCGCCCCCATGCCGCCCGCCGCTCCCGCGCCCGGCTGGGTGAGCACGGCGCGGCCGGTTTCTCGTTCCAGCAGTTCGCCATAGTGATGCAGTGCCGCATCGAGCTGCGCCACCATCTCCGGCGTCGCCCCCTTCTGCGGCCCGAACACCGCCGAGGCGCCCTTTTCACCGCACAGCGGGTTATCGACGTCGCAGGCGGCGGTTACGCTCACCCGTTGCCAACGTGCATCCAGCCCGGTGAGATCGAGGTGTGCCAGCTGCGCCAGGGCCGCCCCGCCCACCGGCAGCGGCCGGCGATCCTTATCCAGCAACTTCACGCCCAGCGCCTGCATCATCCCGGCGCCGCCGTCGTTGGTGGCGCTACCGCCGATGCCGAGAATGATCGCCTTCACGCCGCGCTCCAGCGCCGCCAGCATCAGTTCGCCGGTGCCGTAACTGGTGGTGACGCGCGGATCGCGCCGGCCGGGCGGCGCCAGATGCAGCCCGGAGGCGGCGGCCATTTCAATCACTGCGGTTTCGCCGTCGCCCAGCAGGCCATAGAACCCCTGCACCGGCTCCCCCAGCGGCCCGGTGACCGTCACCTGGACGATTTCACCGCCGGTGGCCGCCACCATCGACTCCACCGTGCCTTCGCCGCCGTCCGCCATCGGCAGCTTCACGTAGTGCGCCTGCGGATAAATTTGGCGGAATCCCCGCTCGATGGCGTCGGCAACGCCGAGCGCGCTCAGGCTCTCTTTGAAAGAATCCGGGGCAATAACCACTTTTTTCAGCGTTTTCATCACTGTTCCTTATCCCGCCAGGTTAAACACGCCAAACATCAGCGCCGAGATTGCCGCGATGGTGAATCCCACCAGCGTTTCATACGGCAACAGCTTCAGCCGCTCGTGCACCGCCATATTGACGCTGCCGCCGGTGGCGTGGAAGAAGCTGCCGTGCGGCAGGTGATCCAGCACCGTGGCGCCCGCATGGATCATCGCCGCACCGGCCAGCCCGCTCACGCCCAGCTCGAGCAGCGTAGAGCTGAACACCCCGGAAGCCACGGCGGTGCCGGCGGTGGTCGATGCGGTCGCCATCGACATCAGCGCGCCGGACAGCGGCGCCAGCAGCCAGGCCGGCAGCCCGGTGTGCGTTAAGCCGTTAATCAAGACATCCTTCAGCGCCGAGTTGGCGATAATGCCCGCCAGCGTGCCGGTGCCGAGCAGCATGATCGCCACCGGCGCCATGCGCGACAGGCCGGAGACCATAAAATGATTGCACTGGCGGATACGCCCCATCAGCAGCGCGCCCGCCAACCCGCCGGCCGGCAGCGCGATCAGCGGATCGACGGCGATACCGGCGATCGGCCGCAGCGACAGCAGCAGGATCGCGACCAGCGGCGCGCTGATCGCCGCAGCGAAGCCCGGCCGCGCCCCTTCGGCATGCTGAGTCAGCTCTTCGGCCATCACTTTGCTGCCTTTATCGCTCAGGCGACGCGCCAGCAGATAGGCCACCACCAGGCCACACAGCCCCGGCACGATGCCGGCCATCATCACCGAAGTGAGCGGCACGTGGAAGTTGTCCGCCGCCGCAATGGTGTTCGGGTTGGGCGACATCACGTTGCCGGCCTTGCCACCGCCGATCATCGCCAGCAGGATCGCCGCGCGCGAAATGCCGGCCTTCTGGGCGATCGACAGCGCGATCGGTGCGACGGTGATCACCGCCACGTCGATAAATACCCCCACCGCCGTCAGGATCAGTGTAGCCACCGCCAGCGCCAGCAGCGCGCGGGTTTCACCCACCTTGCGCACGATGGTTTCGGCGATGGTGTGCGCCGCGCCGGATTCGATCAGCACTCCGGCCAGCACCCCCGCCGCCAGAATGCGCATCACGGCGTTGGTGATGCCCTGCGCCCCGCCGATCATCAGCGTTACGGTCTGCACCAGGTCGGCGCCGCCGCACAGCCCGCCCGCCAGCGCGCCGGCGATCATGCCGTAAGCCGGTGGCACCTTGCGTAGAATCAGGACGATGGCGACGGCTAACGCCACCAGCGCCCCCAGCGTGGATACGGTTGTCATTGTTGTTTTCTCCGTGGTTGATGTGCAGGCCAACATATCCCGCGCGCCCGGCGTTGGCCTGAGGGGAAACAACAAAAAATCGCCGGGTGAACGGCGTGGAATTTGTGGGTTGGCACAACTCAGTCGTGCATCAGCATGCCGATATACAACCGCAGAGCGTCGGTTAATTGATTGATTTTCATGCCGGTTATCGCTTCGATGCGCTGCAGGCGATAGCGCAAGGTATTGACGTGGATATGCAGCTGCGCGGCGGTCTGCGTCTGATCACAATTCTGCGAAAAATAGTGGCGCAGCGTGCCGCGCAGCACGCCTTTTTCGTCCTGTTCGCCCAGCGTTCGCCAGGGGCGCCCCAGCTCCTGCGCGCGCCAGTCCTCCCCCAGATCGCACAACAGCGACGGCAGCGGGTAGTCGTGGTAGAACAGCGTGGCGTGACGCAGTTTCAGGCGCTGCGCCATCGCCTGGGTGGCGCGCGCCGTCAGGCTGGAACGGTAGGCGCTTTGCGGATCGTCATAAAAACCGCCGACGATCAAGCGCACCCGAAAGCGGTGTTTGAGTTGGTTTTGCAGACGCTGCGCCTGTTGGCGTTCCAGCTTCAGGCTCCATTCACCCTGCGCCATGCAAGCCGGGCGCAGCAGGGTCATTTCATTGAAGCCGGTAATGGCGATCAACGCATCGCGCTGGGTGGCCTCCAGCTCCGCCAGCAGCTCGCGCAGCAGGTGCGGCTGCGCCTCTTGCAGCTCGACGATCCACACGATGCGCGCCTGGCGCAGATCCAATCCCAGATACGCCGCCATCGCTTGCAGCGACGCGGTGTTCGGCTGCGGCTGCAGCAGCTGGTTCGCCAGCTCCTCCCGGTAGCGCTTTTCCCACTGGTGCTGATCCAGCAGCGCCGCCTGCTCCACCATCATCTCCGCCGCCATCTTCACCAGCTCGGCGTAGGCGCGCACCTCGGCCGGTTCGCCGGAGATGCCGATCACCCCCACCCGCTGGTTGCGAAAGCTGAACGGCAGATTGATGCCGGGCCGCACGCCCTTCAGGTGCTCGGCAGTGGCGCGGTCGATTTCCACCACCCGATTCTCCGCCAGCGCCAGCACCGCGCCTTCATGGCGCTGGAACAGGCGCTGCGGGTTGCCGGAGGCGATGATCACACCGTTGCTGTCCATCACGTTGACGGAATGGCTGATGATGCCCATCGCCCGCTGGACGATCTGGCGCGCGGTGGCTTCCGCCAGAAGATTGGTTTGTCTAAGCATGCCCGGCTCCCTGCTGAGGGTGAAAACGCAGGCTTGTTATACGCCATTTGGCGCGGGCGATTAATGGGCACGGCCGCAACAAGCCGCCGCGATCACAATTTAGCGGGAAAACGGCAAAAAAAAACGCCGGGCCACAGGCCCGGCGTCATGCACAATCCGCTTGCGATCAACCGAGGATGGTCGCCAGCTCTGCGCTCACTTCGGCGACCTTGCGGGTGCCGTCGATTTTGCGGTATTGGGTGTTACCCGCTGCCGCTTCTTTGCTGTAGTAAGAGATCAGCGGCGCGGTCATCTGATGGTATTCCACCAGGCGCTTGCGCACGGTCTCTTCCTGATCGTCCTTGCGCGTGGTCAGCTCTTCGCCGGTCACGTCGTCTTTGCCTTCCACCTGCGGCGGATTGAACTTCACGTGGTATACGCGGCCGGACGGCGCGTGCACGCGGCGGCCAACGATGCGGTCAACGATCAGCTCGTCCGGCACGTCGAACTCCAGCACGAAGTCCACGTTGATGCCGGCTTCTTTCATCGCGTCAGCCTGCGGAATGGTGCGTGGGAAACCGTCCAGCAGGAAGCCCTTGCGGCAATCTTCCTGAGCGATGCGCTCTTTGACCAGCGCGATCACCAGCTCATCGGTCACCAGCTTGCCGGCGTCCATGATCTCTTTCGCCTGCTTGCCCAGTTCACTGCCGGCCTTCACGGCTGCGCGCAACATATCACCGGTGGAGATTTGCGGAATGCCGTATTTCTCCATGATGAATTGAGCCTGAGTACCTTTACCAGCGCCCGGAGCGCCCAGCAGAATGATACGCATTGCGTAAATCCCCTTGCTATGTAGTTTTTATAAAATTGCGAAAACGCTCAACGATACCATTTCAGGGGGGGCAGGCTCAAGGCGCGCGAAGGAAATCGATTGCGGAATGTGCAAAAAAGCGGGCAAGCAAAAGGCGAGAAAAAGCGGGGAAAAATCGGCAATGCGCCCCTAACGGTGCCGTTAAGGGCGTATATCTTCAGCTTTAGGCGGACAGTAACTTATTCATGCGACGGATGAACAGGTTCGGATCCTCCAGCGTGCCGCGTTCAGCCAGCAGCGCCTGATCCAATAACAGGTCGATCCATTCGGCGAAATGTTCGTTATCGCCCACGTCGGATGCTCGTTTGACCAACGCATGCTCCGGATTAAGTTCGAAAATGTACTTCACCTCCGGTGCCTGCTGGCCGGCGGCGGCGAACAGCTTGGCCATCTGGGTGCTCATTTCGTCGGCGTCGGTTACCACGATCGCCGGCGTATCGGTCAGGCGGTGCGTCAGGCGCACATCCTTCACGCGCTCGCCCAGCAGGGTTTTCACGCGTTCGATGAAGGGTTCCAGCTGCTTCTCGGCCGCCTTCTGCTCTTCGGTTTCATCCGCCAGTTTATCCAGCGTTTCATCCGCTTTGCTGACCGACTGGAACGGCTTGCCGTCGAACTCGGTCAGGTAGCTCATCATCCACTCGTCGATGCGATCGGACAGCAACAGCACCTCGATGCCTTTCTTGCGGAACAGCTCCAGGTGCGGGCTGCTCTTGGCGGCGGCGTAGCTGTCGGCGGTGATGTAGTAAATCTTCTCCTGCCCTTCCGCCATGCGGCCGACGTACTCTTCCAGCGACACGGTCTGCGCCGAGCTGTCGCCGTGGGTGGAGGCAAAGCGCAGCAGCTTGGCGATCGCTTCCTGGTTGCCGTTGTCTTCCGCCGGGCCCTCTTTCAGCACCAGACCGAACTGCTGCCAGAATTTCTGGTAGCCTTCGGCGTCGTCTTTGGCCAGCTTATCCAGCATCTGCAGCACGCGCTTGGTCAGCGCGCCGCGCAGGTTTTGCGTCACGCGGCTGTCTTGCAAGATCTCGCGCGACACGTTCAGCGGCAGATCGTTGGAGTCGATCAGGCCGCGCACGAAGCGCAGGTAGTTCGGCATGAACTGCTCGGCGTCGTCCATGATGAACACGCGCTGCACGTACAGCTTCAGGCCGTGCTTGTGATCGCGGTTCCACATGTCCCACGGCGCCTGCGCCGGGATATACAGCAGGCTGGTGTACTCCTGCTTGCCTTCCACCCGGTTGTGGCTCCAGCTCAGCGGATCGGTGAAATCGTGGGCGATGTGCTTGTAGAACTCTTTGTACTCTTCGTCGGTCACGTCCGCCTTGCTGCGGGTCCACAGGGCCTGCGCCTTGTTGATCTTCTCCCAGGTGACGGTATCGTCTTCTTCGTTTTTGCTTTCGATCTCTACCGGCAAGGCGATGTGATCGGAATATTTGCCGATCACCGAGCGCAGGCGCCAGGCGTCGAGGTACTCATCTTCGCCTTCGCGCAGATGCAGGGTGATTTCGGTGCCGCGGATCTCTTTGGTGATATCGGCGATGGTGTAGTCGCCTTCGCCGGCGGACTCCCAGAACACGCCTTCGTCATCGGCGGCGCCGGCGGCGCGGGTGCGCACGGTCACTTTGTCCGCCACGATGAACGCCGAGTAGAAACCGACGCCGAACTGACCGATCAGCTGGCTGTCTTTCGCCTGGTCGGAACCAATGGATTCCAGGAACGCTTTGGTGCCGGACTTGGCGATGGTGCCGAGGTTTTCGATCACTTCTTCGCGGCGCATGCCGATGCCGTTGTCGGCGATGGTCAGGGTGCGCTGCTCTTTATCGAAGGACAAGCGTACGCGCAGCTCGCCGTCGCCGGCGTACAGCTCTGGCGCGGACAGGGCGCGGAAGCGCAGCTTGTCGGCGGCGTCAGAGGCGTTGGAAATCAGCTCGCGCAGGAAAATTTCTTTGTTGGAGTACAGCGAATGGATCATCAAATGAAGCAGCTGTTTTACTTCAGACTGGAACCCGCGGGTTTCTTGACCTTTCATACTCATTGATTACCTCAAAAGACAATGGCTACCAAAATCGAACAATGAGGATCAGATGAGGGTCAGGGTCTTGTTTTTCAAGCGGACGGCGGGAGATTTTTGGCAAAAAAAAAGACGGGGCCGAATGGCCCCGTCCGGGAAAACATCAGAACTTGATGGCGTGACGCCCGGCCAGCGAATGCGACAGCGTGGTGCCGTCGACCATTTCCAGCTCGCCGCCCACCGGCACGCCGTGGGCGATACGGCTGGCGAGCACGCCATACTGGCCGCACATTTCGGCGATGTAGTTGGCGGTCGCTTCCCCTTCCACCGTCGGGTTGGTGGCGAGGATCACTTCGGTGATGCTTTCCTTTTCCAGCCGTTGCTCCAGGCGATCCAGACCGATATCGCCCGGCCCGATGCCGTCCAGCGGCGACAGATGGCCCATCAGCACAAAGTAGCGCCCGGCGAACTGGCCGGTCTGCTCGATGGCGTGGATATCCGCCGGGCTTTCCACCACGCAAATCTGGCCGTTTTGCTGACGGCGCGGATTGGCGCAGATAGTGCAAACGTCCTGCTCGGTGAAGGTGCGGCAATCGGCACAGTGGCCGATCTCCGACATCGCGCGCGTCAACGCCTGCGCCAGGCGCATGCCGCCGCTGCGATCGCGCTGCAGCAGCTGAAATGCCATGCGCTGCGCCGATTTCGGGCCGACGCCCGGCAGGCAGCGCAGCGCCTCCATCAGGGATTCAAGGAGCGGGCTGGTTTGCATCAGAACGGCATCTTGAAGCCAGGCGGCAACTGCATGCCGCTGGAGACGGAAGCCATTTTCTCTTTCTGGGTTTCTTCGATGCGGCGCGCGGCGTCGTTAAACGCGGCGGCGATCAGATCTTCCAGCATGTCTTTGTCGTCTTCCATCAGGCTAGGATCGATCTCCACGCGGCGGCAGTTGTGCGCGCCGTTGATGGTGACTTTCACCAGGCCCGCGCCAGACTCGCCGGTCACTTCCAATTTGGCGACTTCTTCCTGCATCTGCTGCATTTTTTCTTGCATTTGCTGGGCTTGCTTCATCAGGTTGCCCAGACCGCCTTTACCAAACATAGTCGTCTCTCGTCGCTAGGGCCGCGCACCTCGCGCGGCGTTTAAAGGGGGCGGATACTCTCTTCATCCAGATCCGCGTCGAAGAACCGGCACAGCGTCTGAATATGGGTATCCGCAACGATGGACTGGCGCGCCTGCGCCAGCTTTTCTTCATAGATGGCTTGTCGCCACTCCAGCGGGGTGCGCTCCGCCGGATTATCGTCCTCTATCACGGTCAGCTCGATCGGGCTGCCGTACAGCTCACCGAGCGCTTCGGCCAACGTCTTCTGCGCCGAAGGCGAATTCAGATGACGCTGCGAAGACCGCAGATGGAGGCAAACTTTGCCCGCTTCCGGCTGCTGCTTGAAGGCGTTCAACGCCAGCTGCTGCACCAGTTTCGGGATCTTCAGCCTGTCGATTTCCGCCGCCCAGGCGTCGCGCTCCAGCGACTCCACCACCAGCTTGGCGGCCAGCTCCGGCGTTTTCTCGTGCTCCAACGCCGTGCGCAGCGCTTTCGGCGTCGCCAGCGGTTCCGGCGCCGCTTCCGGCTCGGTCTGCGCGCGCCAGCGATAGGCTTCCGGCTTGGCCGGTTTTTCCGGCACCTTCTTCTCTGCCAGACGCTGCTGGCTACGCTCGGTCACGGAAGCCAAACGCCCCAGCGCCGAGTTTGCCGGCCGCGCTATTCCTGGCGCCGCCGGCTCATTCTTTTTTGGTGTGGATGCTCCCTGCTGCCGCTGCAGCTGGGACCGCGCTTTCAACAGCTGGGCGGTGGCATCCGGTAATGGGGTCGATGATTGTCGCGGTGGCGCGGCCGGCTGCCCTAGCGGCGGCGCGTCCTGAAACTGCGGCGGCTGTTGCGGTGCGGCGGCCTGCGGCTGCGCCATCGGCGCCGGCGCGGTCTGCACCAACGCCACCGGCTCCGGGATCACCGCTTTCGGGTGAAACGCCAGCGCGCGCAGCAGGGTCATCTCAACCCCCATGCGGCGATCCGGCGCATAGGCCAGCTCTTTGCGGCCCACCAGCAGCGTCTGGTAGTAAAGTTGCACATCGGCCGGCGGCAAAGTGCGCGCCAGCTCGCGCAGCCGTTGTTCCACGGCCGCGTAGTGGTTGTCGAGCATCGAAGGCAGCAGCTGCACCATCGCAATGCGGTGCAGCAGCGCCAGCGTCTCCACCAGCAGGTTTTCCCAGTCCACGCCGCGCGAAGCAGCCTGCGCGACCTGCGCCATCACCTTTTCGCCGTCGGCGCTGACCAGCGCTTCGAGGATCGCCAGCGGCTGCTCGTCATCGAGCGTGCCGAGCATCTGGCTGACGGTGGCGGCGGTCACCTGCCCCTGCCCCATGGCGATCGCCTGATCGGTCAGGCTCAGCGCATCGCGCATGCTGCCGTCGGCGGCGCGCGCCAGCAGCTGCAGCGCACGGGCGTCGCTGGTGATCTGCTCCGCCGTCAGCACCGTTTCCAGCTGCTGGCGGATCTGATCGACGTCCAGCGCCTTGAGGTGGAACTGCAGGCAGCGCGAGAGAATGGTCACCGGCAGCTTTTGCGGATCGGTGGTGGCCAACAGGAATTTGACGTGCGGCGGCGGCTCTTCCAGCGTCTTCAGCAACGCGTTGAAGCTGTGGCGCGAGAGCATGTGCACTTCGTCGATCAGGTAGACCTTGAAGCGGCCGCGCGCCGGCGCGTACTGGACGTTGTCCAGCAGATCGCGGGTATCTTCCACCTTGGTTCGGGAAGCGGCATCGATCTCGATCAGATCGACGAAGCGCCCCTGCTCGATCTCGCGGCAGTTGTCGCATTGGCCGCACGGCGTGGCGGTGATGCCGGTTTCACAGTTCAGGCCTTTGGCCAGCAGGCGCGCGATGGTGGTTTTCCCCACGCCGCGGGTGCCCGAGAACAGATAGGCGTGATGGATCCGCCCCAGCGAGAGGCCGTTGGCCAGCGCGGTCAGGACATGTTCCTGGCCGACCACGTCTGCGAACGTTTGAGGGCGCCACTTACGGGCGAGAACCTGATAGCTCATTAATACCGGAGAAGTCGAGGAATCTGGAGGGTCATGCTAACACAGCCCCGCGGCGATCCGCGAGGCCGTTGTGCCCAAGGGGCGATGCCGCCTCAATGGCCGGCGAAGTCCACCAGGCAGTAGCAGTCGATGCCCAGCTTGTTCAGACGCGCTTCCCCGCCCAGATCCGGCAGGTTGATGATGAACGCGGCGTCTTTCACTTCACCGCCCAGGCGGCGGATCAGTTTGGTGGTCGCTTCGATGGTGCCGCCGGTCGCCAGCAGATCGTCCACCACCAGCACTTTGTCACCCGCGGTGATGGCGTCGGTGTGGATCTCCAGCTTGTCGGTGCCGTACTCCAGCTCATAGCTTTCGCTGAGCGTGGCGCGCGGCAGTTTGCCCGGTTTGCGTACCGGCACGAAACCGACGCCCAATGCCAGCGCGACGGGCGCGCCGAACAGGAAACCACGCGCTTCGGTACCCACCACCTTGGTCACGCCCGCTTCGCGATAGCGCTCAACCAGCAGCTCGATGCTGGCGGCGTAGGCCAACGGGTTTTCCAGCAGACTGGTCACGTCGCGGAACAGGATGCCCGGCTTCGGATAATCCGGGATGGTTTTGATACTGTCTTTAATAAACTGAAGCTGCTGCGCAGTAGCGGTCATAATTGTTGCCTGATAAAACTGCCTGAAAACCGGCGCGCCGCTCACCCACCGCCCCCGGGTGAAACACACCGGAGAAGAAATGGCAGGCGATCCGCGCACGAAAACGCCCAAATCTATGCAAACTGGCGGACAAATGCAACTCTCCCCTGCATCTTTCAACCCGCAGCGTTGTTGACTGCGCGCATTCCCCCCGGTCACTTACCTAAGTAAGCTCCCGGGGATGCCTGCGTTTGTCGCCTGGCTGCGGCTTGAAAGCTATTGGGGAGTTTAAGGCACAATCAGCGCTGTTTTTGTTGCGACAGTTCAATAACCGGCAGGCGCAGCATAAAGGTCAGCAAAATGGCCAGCATCAGCAGCAACAGCCCGCGCACCCACCAGATTTTCACCAGCCACAGCGAACAGGCGAAGGTGAGCACGATCACCAGCACCGCCTTCCATTTCGCCCCCGGCGGCAGCGCGCGATGCTGCTGCCAGTGGCGCAGGTAGGGACCGAACCAGGAGCGGTGCAGCAGCCAGTGATGAAAGCGCGGCGAAGAGCGGGCGAAGCACCAGGCGGCCAACAGCAGGAACGGCGTGGTCGGCAGCAGCGGCAGCACCACGCCCAACGTCGCCAGCACCACCGCCAGCCAGCCTAAAATGATCAATAACCCACGCGTCATGCGGCTCTTCGCTCCTCAATCGGTTGCCGCCTACTGTAGCATCGGCGCCGCGCCGGCGGAATATGCGTGCGGCGCTTGTTTCACGGCAGGATCGCGGGCAAGCTTACGCCTGTTGAAATCAAGAGGGAGCTTATGTGAGCACTCAGCGTCTATTACAGGTGTTGGCACAGCAGATCGCGGCGCTGGCGGCCGAAGTGACCCCGCGCGGCGATGTGCCAATCCCGCAGGCGCGCTTCGACGCCGCCCTGTTTGCCAATCGCGGCACGCGGCTGCGCGACTACCTGGCCGAGGTGGAGAAGAATTTCGCCCAGCTGCAAAGCGCCGCCAACGACAGCCGCACCAGCCAGGTAGCCTTTCTGGCCGAAAAACTGGTGGCTCAGATCGCCGCCCTGCAGCGCGAGCTGGCAACCCAGGCGCTGCGGCGCAAGAACCAGCCGAAAGAAGCCCCCGAGGCCGATCTGTACCACAAGCTGGCAGAGCATCAGGACTACGAACGCCGGCTGATCGGCATGATTCAGGATCGGGAAAGCCTGCTGGGGCGCCAGACCACGCTGGCGGCGCAGCAAAAGCTGCAGCACGAGCTGGCGGCGCTGGAGGGGAGACTGATGCGCTGCCGCCAGGCGCTGGCGCGCATCGAACGCAATATCGAGCGCAAAGAAAACGGTTTTTGAAGATTTATCACAATATTTTAATGATTATTCCCGGTTGCGCGCCGGGTTCACTATACTCTGCCGGTACACGAGTTATTCATCCCATTAATTAATAAAAGCGCAGGTGCTATGTCTCTGGAAAACGCGTCACCCGAACTGCAGCTGGCAGTAGACTTGATTTACCTGCTGGAGTGCAACGAGATCGATCCGGCTACCGCGCTGGCGGCGCTGGATATCGTCAAACGGGACTATCAGGAAAAGCTGCAGCGCGCCGGCGTCACCTCTCCCTATCTGCCTGCCGGGCAGTAACCCGGGACAGCACCGCTGTCCCTATCGTTTTTCAACGCTTATCAGCCCGCCGTCTGGCCGCCGTCATCCGGCGACAGCGTTCTTTTCACTTCCTGCACTTCGTTGCCCTGCTGGTTATGCAGATAGACCTCCAGCTGGTTGAAAGCGATGTCGATGTCGTTTTCCCGACACAAACGATCGATTGAGCGGTTCAGCTCGTCCACCGTGTAGCTGCGATCGCGCAGTTCGCGCACATACAGCCGCAGCTCGTGATCCAGCGTGCTGGCGCCGAAGTTGAGGAAGAACACCTGCGGTTCGGGATCGGTCATCACCCGCGGGTTGTCATGCGCCGCCTGCAGCAGCACCTTTTTCACCTTGTCGAGATCGGAACCGTAAGCCACGCCCACCTTGATCAGCACGCGGGTGATGGTGTCGGACAGTGACCAGTTGATCAACCGCTCGGTGACGAACGCCTTGTTCGGAATGATCACCTCTTTGCGATCGAAGTCGGTAATGGTGGTGGCGCGAATGCGGATCTTGCTGACCGAACCGGAGAAGGTGCCGATGGTGATAGTATCGCCGATGCGGATCGGGCGTTCGAACAGAATGATCAGGCCGGAGACGAAGTTGGCGAAGATTTCCTGCAGGCCGAAGCCCAGCCCGACCGTCAGACCGGCGGCCAGCCATTGCAGTTTGTCCCAGGAGACGCCCAGCGATCCCAGCGCAACCACGGCGCCCACGGCGGTGATCAGGTAAGTGAGCACGGTGGTGATGGCATAGGATGCCCCCTGCCGCAGCTGCAGCCGCGACAGCACCACCACCTCCAGCAAACCGGGCAGGTTGCGGGTGAGCACGTAGGCGACGATCACCGCGGCGATCGCCACCATCATGTTGCCCAGCGTCACCGCCTGCGACACGCTGCTGCCCGCCACGGTGCTGGTGTAATGCCACAGCGTGATGCTGTCCAGGTAAGCGATGACCGTCACCAGATCCGACCAAATGGCGTAGAAGGCGCTGGCGAAGATAGCAAACAGCACCAGGGTGGTCAGGCGCAGCGACTGCTGGTTGATCTGATCGAGCGCCAACGGCGGCTCCTCCACCACCGGCTCGCCGCCTTCGGCCCCCTCCTTCGCCACGTTTTGCCGCCGCGCCAACGCGCGCCGGTAGGCCAGACGCCGCGCCGCCACGCTCAGGCCACGCAGCGCGGTCAGGTACACGATATTCCACAGGAAGAACAGATACAGGCTGTCTATCCAACGGCTGGCCAGCCGCAGCGTGGTATAGAAGTAGCCGGCGAACATCAGCCCCAGCAGGATCAGCGGCGTGGCGGCGAGCGCGGTGACCACCACCAGCCGCACGGCGTGCGAGCCCTTTTCACGCCAGCTGTCGCGGCACAGCGGGAACACCAGCACCGTGAGCAGCGCCAGCGTCAACATCACCACGATCTGGCCGATGACGTCCTCCACCAGGCGCAGCGGCGCTTTTTCGCCCAAGACCGACCAGAAGATCAGCGGCTGCAGCGCCAGCCCCAGCCGCAGCGTCTGGCGGCGGTAATGTGCGCACAGGTTGGCGCCGAAGTTGAAATGCCGCTCGGCGATGCCGCCCGGTTTCAGCATGCGGTAGCTGAAGCCGAACACCATCCATGACAGCGCTAGCTGCTGCGACAGCGCCCAGATAAAGTCGCTGATGCCTAAGTCCGCGCGATACATCCAGAAACCGACGCCGAGCAGCAGCGCGGCGCCGGGCAACACCTTCAGCAAGGTCAGCGCGATGGCCTTCGGCGTATGCAGCTGGCCATCGCGTTTAAGCTGCCCCACGTCGTTGGCCAGCTTTTGCAGATGGCCGTCGATCAGCCGGTAGCGCCAGCGCAATAGCCCGATCGCCAGCAGCATCGGGATCAGGAACACCAGCGCATTCAAACCGCCCTGCAATAACTTGCCGCCATCGAATTTGATATCGAGCCCGGCGAGCTGATCGCGCACCGCCTCCGGCATCGCCTTCAGCCACGCCAGATCGACCGGCTTGTTGCTGTTGACCCAGAAAATCTGCTGGGTCAGCGTATCCTGCAACGAACCGTAGACGCTGGTCAGCTGCTGCTGGTTGATCTGCAGGTTGATCGATAACGACAGCTGGTTGCTGAGCTGCTTGTTCAGCTGATCCAGCAGCTCGCGGCGCATGTCGACAATTTCGTTCAGCGCATCGATCACTTCCGGGCCGGCCTTTTCCTTGCTTTCGGCCACCAGCTGATTGATGTAATCCTCCCCCTTGAACAGATCGTCGCGTTGCTGATTGATATCGAACTGCTCCAGCCGCAGATCGGCGATGCGCGTGTCTATATCCGCCAGCAGCGTGCCCTGCGGCAGGCTCTGCTGCTGCTGATACAGAATGCGCGACAGCACCAGGCTGCCCTTCAGCACCTGAATCTGCTCTTTCAGGTTACGTTCCGCCTGCAGCCCGCGATCGAGCCAGTTTTTGACCCGAATATTCTGCTGGAACAGGGTGTTGCTCTCTTCGGTGGCGGCGATCAGCTGCTGGCTCAGCTGGCGGTTGACGTCCAGCTGCTTGCTGACCAACTGATCGTGCTGGATATCGGTGGCGTCTTCCGGGTTCTGCGCCTCTTTGGCGGTTTTTTCAGACAGCGTCAGGCGCTTGCTGTTGACGAGCTCCTGCAGCAACTGCACCGACCTATCCAGCGCGTCGATATGCGCCGTGGTGTAATCGCGCTGTTTTTGCAGCAGATCTTGTAGCGTGGTGTTGGCTTCCAGGCTCTTGCGCTGCAGCTCCAGCTGCGCGTTGAGCAGCGCCTGTTCGGTGTTCAGCATCACCTGCTGGCTGTTGCGCAGCGAATCTTGCCCCGGCGTCTGGCCGCTGAGCTGGCTGCGGATCTCCTGCAGGCGCTGCGAAGCGGCGTACATGGTGCTCTGCACCCGTTCAGGCTGGGTTTGCAGCGACACCAGTTGGCTGTTGTAGGTGGAGAGGCTCTCCTGCGCGCTTTGCAGCTCGTCGAGCGTTTGATACAGCCGGCTTTCCAGCTGGCGCAGCGACAGCGGCAACAGCGCGGCGCGCGCGGCCGCGTTGTCCGTCGGCCGCTTCAGCGCATCCAGTTCGGCGGTGACCTGATTGAGCTTCGCCGGCGCCTGCTGCACCTGCTGTTTAAGCTGTGCGGCGTCCTGCCGGTTGCGCTCGATGGCGTCCAGCAGCTCCAGCGTACGGGTTAAATCCTGTTGGGAGAGCTTTTCGACCGGCGTCAGGGCTTTTTGCTTGTTCAGCGTTTCCAGCTGGCTTTGCACTTCGCTGCGCTGCGGCAGATCGCCGTTCAGCGCCGCCTGTGCCGGCAAGCAGCACGCAAAAATCAGGAAAAGGAGTGTCGCGGCGGCGATGCGCCGCCGGCATGCGCCGACAAACGTGAGCGGCGCCAGAGAAGGCAGAGTCAACCAGCGATGCATGATTTGGCTTCGGATCGGTAAAGAAGCCTGAAGATTATCACGATCGCCGGCGGGCAACGAACAACAAAAGCGTTGCCGGTGATGTCCCGTTGTCGCGAAATCAGAAAGTCAGCACTTTCTCCGCCGCCAGCGTCCACTGCGCCAGCTCGACCAGCGTGCCGATCGCCACGCCGTCCGCCAGCGGCAAGCGGCTGACGCCGCGCGCGTCGGCGCAGGTCTTGCACAGCTTGACCGGCACCTGCTGCGCGGTAAGGATCTCCAGCATCTGCTGCAGGTGATACCCTTCGTGCGGCTGCTGCCCGGCCAGCCCGGCCACCACCGCGTCGGACATCAGAAACAGCCGCAGGTCGAGGCTGCTCTGCTGCTCTTTCATGGCGATGGCCAACCGCAGCGCATTGAACAAGGATTCATGGCCATAGGCGGCGCCATTGGCGATGAGAACGATGGATGACATGAAATCTCTCCTTATAAAGGAAGGCGGTCGGCGTCAGGCGTCGCCGCATCGGGTTTGAGGCGCAAGGTGGGGCAAAACTGCAGCATCTCCAGAAACGCGTCCACCAGCGCTTCGGCTTCGGCCCGCAGATCGAAACTTTCCGGCATAAACAGCCAGTTTTCCATCAGGCCGGTGATATAACCGCGCAGGATGATCGCCGCACGGCGGGTATGTAAATCGGCGGGCAATTGCTCGTGGTGAATGCAGTTATACAGCACCGCTTCAATGCGTTCGTAGCCGGCGAGGTACAGCACCTTGCGCGAATCCAGCAGCGGCATCATTTCACCGACAAACTCGCATTTGTGGAATATAATTTCCATCAACGCCCGTCTACGGCCGTCTTCAACCGTAGACGTCAGAATGTAAATCAGAATTTCTCGGATAACCCGCAGTGGATTATCGGGAAACTTTGCCTGATACTCTGTTTCGAGCTGGTCAATTTTCGGCTCGGTAGATTCCCAAACTTCATTAAACAGGTCTACCTTATTCTTGAAGTGCCAGTAGATGGCTCCACGCGTAACCCCGGCAGCGGTGGCAATATCTGTCAGTGACGTTGCAGCAACGCCACGTTCAGAGAACTCTCTCACCGCAGCATCAAGGATTTGCTGTCGGGTTTCTTGCGCCTGCTGTTTGGTTTTTCGTGCCATGGCATTGTTATTTAGGGGGAGTGTGATTTACATACATTCGCGAATGTATGTACCATAGCACGCACATATAATTAACGCAGCAATGGGTTTTAAAGCTTGTGATCCATTGATCATTTTGAAATCGGACACTTGAGGTTTTTCTATGAACAAAAACAGAGGGTTAACGCCTCTGGCGGCCGTTCTGATGCTTTCAGGCAGCTTAGTGCTAACAGGATGTAACGATAAAGAAACCCAACAGCAAGGCGCCCACCAGCAGGCTCCTGAAGTGGGCGTGGTGACCTTGAAGGCCGAGCCTCTCAACATCACTACCGATCTTCCTGGCCGTACCGCTGCGTATCGTATCGCCGAAGTTCGCCCTCAGGTCAGCGGCATCATCCTGAAGCGCAATTTCGTTGAAGGCAGCGATATCAAGGCCGGGACGTCCCTGTACCAAATCGATCCCGCCACCTATCAGGCCAGCTACGACAGCGCAAAAGGCGATTTGGCCAAAGCACAGGCCAGCGCTTCCATCGCGCGCGTGACGGTAAACCGCTACAAGCCATTGCTGGGTACCAGCTACATCAGTAAGCAGGACTACGACAACGCCGTCTCCACGCTGCAGCAGGCGGATGCCGCCGTGGTGGCCGCCAAGGCCGCCGTGGAAACCGCGCGCATCAACCTGGCGTACACCAAGGTGACCTCCCCGATCTCCGGCCGCATCGGCAAATCCGCCGTGACCGAAGGCGCGCTGGTCAGCAACGGCCAGGCGACCGCCCTGTCTACCGTGCAACAGTTGGATCCGATGTATGTCGACGTCACCCAGTCGAGCACCGACTTCCTGCGCCTGAAGCAAGAACTGGCCAGCGGCGCGCTGAAGCAGGAAAACGGCAAGGCCAAGGTGAAACTGATGCTGGAAAACGGCGCTGAATACGCGCAGGAAGGCACGCTGGAATTCTCTGACGTCACCGTCGATGAGACCACCGGCTCCATCACCATTCGCGCCCTGTTCCCTAACCCGAACGATACGCTGTTGCCGGGCATGTTCGTGCGCGCCCGTCTGGACGAAGGCGTGCGCAGCGATGCGCTGCTGGTGCCTCAGCAAGGCGTTACCCGCAACCCGCGCGGCGACGCGACGGCGTTGGTGGTCGGGGCAGACGACAAAGTTGAGCTGCGTACGCTGAAGGCAGACCAGGCGATTGGCGACAAATGGCTGGTTACCGATGGCCTGAAAGCCGGCGATCGCGTGATCGTCTCCGGCCTGATGAAAGTGCATCCGGGCGCGCAGGTAAAAGTGCAGGAAGTTGACACTCAGGCGCAAAAACAGCCGCAGTCTGAAGCGCAGAAGTCATAAAAAGGAGCCTGTAATACATGGCTAAGTTCTTTATAGATCGCCCAATTTTCGCCTGGGTAATCGCCATCATCGTCATGTTGGCGGGGGTGCTTGCAATAATGAAACTGCCTATCGCGCAGTATCCCACTATTGCACCGCCGGCGGTGAGCATTTCCGCCAACTACCCGGGCGCAGATGCCAAAACGGTGCAGGATACCGTCACGCAGATTATCGAACAGAACATGAACGGTATCGATAACCTGATGTACATGTCCTCCACCAGTGATTCCTCTGGTAGCGTCACCATTACCCTGACGTTTGATTCCGGCACCGATCCTGACATCGCGCAGGTTCAGGTCCAGAACAAACTGTCGTTGGCCACCCCGTTGCTGCCGCAAGAAGTTCAGCAACAGGGCCTGAAAGTAGAAAAATCCAGCAGCAGCTTCCTGATGGTGGCCGGCTTCGTTTCCGACGATCCGAACATGACTCAGGACGATATTGCGGACTATGTGGCGTCCAACATCAAGGACCCGATCAGCCGTTCGTCCGGCGTAGGTGAAGTGCAGCTGTTCGGTGCCCAGTACGCGATGCGTATCTGGCTGGATCCGAACAAGCTGAACAACTACCAACTGACGACCACGGACGTAACCTCCGCCATCACCGAGCAGAACAACCAGATCGCCGCTGGCCAGCTGGGCGGCCTGCCGCCGGTGCCGGGGCAGCAGTTGAACGCCTCGATCATCGCGCAGACCCGTCTGACTTCACCGGAAGAGTTCGGCAAGATCCTGCTGAAGGTGAATACCGACGGTTCCCAGGTGCGCCTGCGCGACGTCGCTCACATCGAGCGCGGCGCGGAAAGCTACGCGGTTACCGCTCGCTATAACGGCAAGCCTGCCGCCGGTCTGGGTATCAAACTGGCTACCGGTGCCAACGCCCTGAACACCGCCAAAGGTGTGAAAGACGAGTTGGCCAAGATGGCGCCATTCTTCCCGCAAGGGATGAAAGTGGTTTATCCGTACGACACCACCCCGTTCGTTAAAATCTCCATCAACGAAGTGGTGAAAACGCTGATCGAAGCCATCATCCTGGTATTCCTGGTGATGTATCTGTTCCTGCAGAACTTCCGCGCGACGCTGATCCCAACCATCGCGGTGCCGGTGGTACTGCTGGGGACCTTTGCGATCCTTGCGGCGTTCGGCTTCTCGATAAACACCCTGACGATGTTCGGCATGGTGTTGGCGATCGGCCTGCTGGTGGATGACGCCATCGTGGTGGTGGAAAACGTCGAGCGCGTCATGTCCGAAGAGGGGTTGCCGCCGAAAGAAGCGACCCGTAAATCGATGGGCCAGATCCAGGGCGCGCTGGTGGGTATCGCCATGGTGCTGTCGGCAGTATTCGTGCCGATGGCGTTCTTCGGCGGTTCAACCGGCGCCATCTATCGCCAGTTCTCGATCACCATCGTGTCCGCGATGGCGCTGTCGGTGCTGGTGGCCTTGATCCTGACGCCGGCGCTGTGCGCCACCATGCTCAAACCGATCCCGAAAGGCGATCACGGGGTTAAAACAGGCTTCTTCGGCTGGTTTAACCGCATGTTCGAGAAGAGCACGCATCACTATACCGACAGCGTGGGCAACATCCTGCGCAGCACCGGCCGCTATCTGATCATCTACCTGCTGATCGTGGTTGGCATGGGCCTGCTGTTCCTGCGCCTGCCTTCCTCGTTCCTGCCGGACGAAGATCAGGGCATCCTGTTGACCATGGTGCAGCTGCCTGCCGGCGCCACCGAGTCCCGCACCAACAAAGTGCTGGAAGAAGTCTCCGACTACTTCCTGAACAAGGAAAAGGACAACGTGGTTTCGGTGTTTACCGTCGCGGGCTTCGGCTTCAACGGTAACGGCCAGAACAACGGCCTGGCATTCGTCAGCCTGAAAGACTGGGGCGAGCGTCCAGGGGCCGGGAACAAGGTCGAAGCGATCGCGGGCCGTGCCATGGGCGCGTTCTCGCAGATTAAAGAAGGCCTGGTGTTCCCGTTCAACCTGCCGGCGATTATCGAACTCGGTACCGCAACCGGCTTCGACTTCGAGCTGATTGACCAGGGCGGCCTGGGGCACGAGAAACTGACCGAAGCGCGTAACCAGCTGTTGGGCATGGTTGCTCAACATCCGGACGTGCTGGTTGGCGTGCGCCCGAACGGCCTGGAAGATACGCCGCAGTTCAAACTGATCGTCGATCAGGAGAAAGCCAAGGCGCTGGGCGTCAGCATCACCACCATCAACAGCACGCTGAGCACCGCCCTGGGTGGTTCGTACGTCAACGACTTCATCGACCGCGGTCGTGTGAAGAAAGTGTACGTACAGGCCGAGGCGCCGTTCCGTATGCTGCCGGAAGACATCAACAAATGGTACGTGCGCGGTACGAGCGGCCAGATGGTGCCATTCTCCGCCTTCTCTTCGGCGAAATGGGAATACGGCTCACCGCGTCTGGAACGCTATAACGGCTTGCCGTCGATGGAAATTCTGGGCCAGGCCGCACCGGGCAAGAGTACCGGTGAAGCGATGAACCTGATGGAACAGCTGGCGTCCAAACTGCCAAGCGGCATCGGTTACGACTGGACCGGCATGTCCTATCAGGAACGTCTGTCGGGCAACCAGGCGCCGGCGCTGTACGCCATCTCGATTCTGGTGGTGTTCCTGTGTCTGGCGGCGCTGTATGAAAGCTGGTCCGTGCCGTTCTCGGTCATGCTGGTATTGCCGCTGGGGGTTATCGGTGCGTTGCTGGCCGCCACGATGCGCGGCATGAACAACGACGTGTACTTCCAGGTGGGGCTGCTGACCACCATAGGCCTGTCGGCGAAGAACGCCATCCTGATCGTGGAATTCGCCAAAGACCTGATGGAGAAAGAAGGCAAAGGCCTGATCGAAGCGACGTTGGAAGCGGTGCGTATGCGTCTGCGTCCAATCCTGATGACGTCTCTGGCCTTCATCCTCGGGGTTCTGCCGCTGGTTATCAGCAGCGGTGCAGGCTCCGGCGCACAGAACGCGGTAGGTACCGGCGTAATGGGCGGGATGATCACCGCCACCGTCTTGGCGATCTTCTTCGTACCGGTGTTCTTCGTGGTGGTTCGCCGCCGCTTCAGCAAGAAGAGCGAGGACCTGGAACACAGCCATCCGGTAGAGCACCACTGATCGCTCAGTGATGTAAGCTCCACCCGATAATCGAAAAGGCCGCGCATGCGGCCTTTTTCTTTTGCTTCAGTTGCTTAATGCAAACCGTTCTCATTAATTCACTCTTGTGTGCAATTTGCGCTTGATCGCAATGCCAGGTCGGCGCATAATTATTGTTATAGTATAACATTACACGAGAGAGCCATTATGAAACCCGGCATCCACCCCGATTACCGCACAGTGGTGTTCCACGACGTCAGCGCCAATGCCTACTTCAAAGTGGGATCGACCATCAAAACCGATCGCACCATCGAACTGGACGGCGAAAGCTGGCCGTATGTCACCCTCGACGTCTCTTCCGCTTCGCACCCGTATTACACCGGCAAGCAGAAAGACTATTCCAAAGAAGGCAGCACGGCGCGCTTCCAGCAGCGCTTTGGCCGCTTTATCGGCAATAAGTAACAAGGAACCCCCATGCAGGTATTGAGTTCATTGCGTTCGGCGAAAAATCGCCACCCGGATTGCAAAGTCGTGCGTCGTCGTGGCCGCATCTATGTGATCTGTAAAAGCAATCCGCGATTCAAAGCGGTACAGGGACGTAAGAAAAAGCGTTAACTCCAAAGTGTCATCTGTCGCAAAGCCCCGTTGCTGCTCAACGGGGCTTTTTTTATGGCGAGAAAGTGCCTGTAGGCCGTCCCCCGCCGGCAGGCGGGGGCGGAGATTACTTCATGCTGCTCAGCAGCGCGTCGACATTGTGCTTGAACGCCTGCTCATAGGTGGCCGCCGGGCCGCCCGCGCGGGAGAGCGCTTCAGGGTACAGCTCGCCGCCCGCCTTGGCGCCGGTGGCGGCGGCAATCTGTTTCACCAGCCGCGGATCGGTCTGATTTTCGATAAAGTAAGCGTTAACCTTTTCCTGTTTGATCTGCTTGATCAGGCCCGCCACGTCGCTGGCGCTGGCTTCTGCCTCGGTGGAAAATCCGACCGGGGCAAGGAAGGTGACGCCATACTCTTGCCCAAAGTAGCCAAAAGCATCATGGCTAGTCAGCACCTTACGTTTCTGTGGCGGTACTGCCGCGAACTGGGTTTTGGCCCACAGATCCAGCTTTTGCAGTTGCTGAATATAGTCGGCTCCGCGCTGACGAAAATAGTTGGCATCCTCGGGATCGGCGGCAATCAGGGCATTCATCACGTTGGTAGCGTACTGTACGCCGTTTTTCATGCTGTTCCAGGCGTGAGGATCGGTAATCGGTTTCCCGTCCTCTTCCATCTGGCGGGTACTGATCCCCTGTGAAGCGGTGATCACCTGCCCTTTATAACCCGAGGCGCTGACCAGGCGATCGATCCACCCTTCCAGCCCCAGGCCGCTGACGAACACCACATCAGCCTGAGCCAGCTTCTTGCCGTCCTGCGGTGAGGGCTCGAAGCTGTGCGGATCGCCATCCGGCCCCACCAGCGTGCTGACCTTGACGTGATCGCCGCCCACCTGTTTGACGATATCGCCCAGAATGGAAAAGCTGGCGACGGCGTCAACGGTCTTCGCCATCGCCCATGGGCTGGCCAGCAGAGCAGCGACCGCCAGCGATATAGGTAAACGTTTCATACTTTCTCCTTGCAAATGGCACTTCTCAACGGCGCGCGAAGGCGCAAATGCCTCCGCGCGTTCCAAACAGGATCGAAACGAAAAAGATGACGCTGGCGCTGAGCACGATCGCCGGGCCGGCAGGCAGCGAAGCGTAATAGGACCACACCAGCCCAATCACGCTGGAAAGCGCGCCGATGCCCATCGCCGTCGCCAGCGTCTGCGGCAGATTGCGCGCCCAGAAGCGCGCGCTGGCGGCGGGCAACATCATCAGCCCCACCGACATTAAGGTGCCAAGGATCTGGAATCCCGCCACCAGATTGACCACCACCAGCGCCAGAAACAGGCCGTGGATCAGCGCCAAGCGGCGCGGCGCGTTGACGCGCAGAAAAGTCACGTCGAAGGATTCGATCACCAACGCACGATACAGCGCCGCCAGCGCCAGCAGCGAAACCGAGGCGATCGCACCGACCATCACCATGGCCTGTGCATCCACCGCCAGAATCGAACCGAACAGCACGTGCAGCAGATCCACGCTGGAACCGCGCAGCGAGACCAGCGTGACCCCCAGCGCCAACGACCCCAGATAGAACCCGGCAAAGCTGGCATCCTCTTTCAGCGGCGTGCGGCGGCTCACCAGACCGGACAGCATCGCTACTGCCAGCCCGGCAATAAAGCCGCCCACGCCCATCGCCACCAGCGACATGCCGGAGATCAGATAGCCGATCGCCGCGCCCGGCAACACCGCGTGTGACAAGGCATCCCCTACCAGGCTCATGCGGCGCAGCAGCAGAAACACGCCCAGCGGGGCGGCGCTGAGCGACAACGCCAGGCACGCCATGAGCGCGCGGCGCATAAAACCGAAAGAGAGGAAAGGATCGATAAGCGCATGCCACAGCATCATGGCGACACCGCCCGCAGATCCGGCTGCCGTTCAGTGGCGTGATACCTCGGCACCTGCTCCAGCACTCGCTCGGCCGCGCCCCAGTGGCAAGCCTGCGGCGTCAGCAACAGCGCCTGCGGAAAATGCTCGGCAACCATCGACATATCGTGCAGCACGGCGATCACCGTTCTCCCCTGCCGGTGCAGCTGCGCAATCACCTGCAGCAAAATTTGCGTGGTGGCGCTGTCGATGCCGGTAAAAGGCTCATCCAGCAGGATCAGCGGCGCCTGTTGGACCAGCAGGCGTGCAAACAGCACTCGCTGCAGCTGGCCGCCAGACAGCTCGCCCACCGGGCTGTGCGCCAGCGCACTCATGCCAACGTTCGCCAGCGCCTCATTGACCTGGCTCGCCGCACGCTTGTTCATGCCGCCGAACATGCCGCTTTGCGGCCAACAGCCCATCGCCACCAGATCGCTCACCGCGATGGGGAACTGCCGGTCCAGCTCCGCCTGCTGCGGTAAATACGCTCTGCGCGGTGGCTTTCCGCCGCTAAAACTCAGGCTGCCTCCCAACGGCGGCAACAATCCGGCGAAGGTTTTCAGCAGCGTCGACTTACCTGCCCCGTTGACGCCCACCACCGCAGTGAGCGATCCGGCGGTAAACTGCCCGCTCAGCGGCGGGAAAAGCGGCGTGGCCCCATAGCCAATCGCCAGCTGACGCAAGGTAATCATGGCAGCGACACCGCCCAGAAAATGCCGAGCCACAGCAGGGCCAGCAGCGCAACGGCCCCCGCACAGCGCACGGCAGCGGAGGTGGTAAACAGCGAATTCAGTGACGACGCGGCGTCATGTTGTGAAGAGGGAGTCAATGTCGTGATCAACGCGATGAATTAATGGTTATAATATAACATCACACTCACTGCGACGTCTCAAGCTCTGCCGTGCCAATTAATGCAACGGAACGTAACAGCCCCGCGCAGCGCGCTCTCCCCCGCCACGTTCCCCCTTATCAACCTCAGGGATATTCCCGTTCGACAGAAATGTTGGCATAGGGTAAAGAACTGCGGTAAATCGAAAAATTTACCGACGAGGCCGGAAAAGGAGTAAGATAAGCAGATAACATTGCTGTTGGCCGAGATTAATGCTTGTTACCCTTGCCTGTAGCCTGGAAGTGAACGCACTTTCTGTTAAAAAATTAAAGAAAGTGATTAATGACAATATAGCGGAGTTAGTGCCGGCGCTGACCAGCGGACTCAGTTTTTATTCTGAAAGCGCACGCTATGCCGAGGATTCATTAGAAATACTTGATATAGTGCCACAAGGTGACGGCGGTTATTCAATGAGTTATCGCTATAAGTGGGGCATTTTTAATGCCTGTCTGGATATCAATAGCGAAGATATCATCAACGACAGCGTCCGGTTTCGAGTGACGGCGCGGGGTTTAATCTTCGACATCATTGATAACTCACGTCCATCAACTGCGGATGAATTGTAAGTTTACGTAATAACTGCAGGCCAAACGCGAAAAAATGATTTATATTCATTTTACGGGAAGTTTATTTAACCACCGTTAAGCTGCCTCCGTTCATGATGTAAATCAGCTTACTCACATAGTGTTATCACACCGCAATTAAGACTTACGGAGGGGATGATATGGATGAGTATTCGCCTAAGCGACACGACATTGCTCAGCTCAAATTCTTGTGCGAAAATTTGTATGATGAAGGCATCGCGACCCTGGGAGACAGCCACCACGGGTGGGTCAACGATCCGACATCCTCCGTCAACCTGCAGCTTAATGAGTTGATCGAACATATCGCTTCGTTTGTGATGAGTTATAAAATTAAATACATGGACGAATCAGACCTGTCGGAGTTAGTCGAAGAATATCTCGACGATACTTATACGCTGTTCAGCAGCTACGGTATCAATGATTCCGACCTGCGCCGCTGGCAAAAGACCAAGGCGAGATTATTCAGAATGTTCTCAGGAGAGGACATCTGTACGACAATGAAAACTTAGGGGATAATTATTCCCGAGCTATTTTACGGTTATTAAACTAAAAGGCCACCATGACTAAAACCGACTATCTGATGCGTTTACGTAAATGCACCACGATTGATACTCTCGAACGTGTTATTGAGAAAAATAAGTACGAGCTTTCCGATGATGAACTGGAGCTGTTTTACTCAGCGGCCGATCACCGTCTGGCGGAGCTCACCATGAACAAACTGTATGACAAAATCCCCACCTCCGTTTGGAAATATGTCAGGTAATCAGACCCCAACGCGTTGAGCCGATGCTTTTATCGGCTTCAATGTCCACGTTGAATACGTATTTTTCCTATTGACAATGAAATGTTAATTACGTTCATCTTTATCGTTAATAATAAATAGACACACTTCTCTGTTCCTGTTCGGGGTATAACGCGATTAACGCGTGATGACTCTCGCCCCTGCTTTACGGCCACCAGCGTAACGGCCATGCCGCCAACTCCCCTATGCTCCTCGCGGCCACGCCGCCGCACTGCCTCCGGGCGGCGTGATCGCCCCGTAAAATCAGAGCATGCGGCGCAAAATCGCCTGCCGGGCAAAACAGTGGTGTTTAATCACCGCCGCGACGTGCAGCACGATCATGGCCGACAGCGCGATACACGCATAACGGTGCACGGCGAAAAAGAAGCGGTTAACGTCGAGATTTGCAATCGGGCGTGGGAAGTCAATCGCGCCGAAAACGGCAAAGCCGTGCTCCAGCATGAGGAATCCGCTGAGCAGCACCACGAAAATCAGCAGGTAGAATATTTCGTGCAGCAAATGCACCAATCCCTTCTGGTGCCCTTGCAACATATCGCCATAGGGCACCTTCGGCCGGAAAAAGCGCCAGATAAAGCGCGCCGCCATCAGCGGTGTCAGCACCAAGGCCAACGACATATTGGTCACGGAGAAAAAAGCGAAGATGCGCGCATCCGTCATAAAATGCAGCGAATAACCAACGATCATTACGTAGATCATGACCGCGGCAATGCCCCAATGCAGTAACCGACTGAAAAGATCGTAACGGGCAGGTTCGTGTGACATAAAACTCCTTGAAAAGCGGCCATCGCTGGCCGCTTGGCTATCCGATTTACGCTTACTTTTTCAGGATCCAGGCATCCTGCCAGTTGGATCCCACGCCCGGCTCATAATGAGTCGCGCCGCTGTTCCACTGCATGCAGTAACCGCTGTAAGGGAAAGGTTTGCACTGATACACCTTACCGTTCTTCGGCTGCAGCACCGTGGTGCCGGCGGTGTATTTACTCAGCTCGTTCGGGAAGACGAAGTTGTAGTCGCCGTTGCCGCCACCGCCGGTGGAGTCTGCTTCCAGGTTGAAGTTTTCGATATCAGGCTGAATGCTCTGCCCGTTGTCGTTGCTGGCGATCACTTTCAGCATGTGGTGGCCTTCGCTGACGTTGGTCAGCGCGATGGTCAGCGGCTGGCTGGCGTCTTCCAGCGTCTCTTTCACATAGCCTTTCTCCGTCTGGCCGTGATCGTAAACGCGCGCTTCAACCGTCAGCTTGCCTTTGACCTCGGCATTGAAGGTCAGCTGGGCTTTACCGTCCTTGATCTTGGTGCTGGACAGATTGCCGATGCGGATCTCCTCGGTAATGGCCGGCGTTTCTTCCTCATAGGAGATCACTACGCTCTTCATCGGGCTACCCTGCTTGGCGAAGACCGCGTTATTGCCGAATACCGGGTTGACGTTGCCTTTGCCGTCTTTCACTCCGGCGCGCACCGTTTTCTGCTCGACGTTGATCTTGGTTGCCAGTGCGTGGCTCCAGCGGTTTTTGTCGGTCAGCGCCTCGCTGTCGATCGCCAGCTCGGTTTTCATCGCCAGCACTTCGCCGCTCGCGTCGAAGAAGCGAGCGATCACTTTATCGCCAACCTGCAGGTTTTTACCGGTGAGGGATCCCTGCAGCTGCTTGCGCCATTCGGATACGACGCCGTCGTCCTCGAAGTTGACGTCAACCACCTGATAGAAACTGTTCACCGTGTCATTGATTTCCCACACGCCGTAAATCACCTGATAGCCGGTTCTCTCCGGCACCACGCACTGGTGCACTTCGCGATCTTTTGGCGCCTGAGCATGGCCATCAACCTCGCAGAACGGCTCTTTTTCGAAAGCCTCACGCGACAGCGGCTTGTTCACGTCCCAGTCTTGTTTGGTGATGTAGTAACGCCAGTTATTGGTTTTGTGCTTGGCGGTGTGGTACCAGGTGAACGTCTGCGGCCCCGGCTTCATGGTGTTCAACGCCCAGACGTTGACGCCCTGGCGATCCAGCGGTTCGAAGCCATTAACCCCGCCGCTGGCCAGCTGGCCGTCGAGCGGCGTAGCGCCGCCAGGGAAGCCGGAAATCTGCTCAACGCTCTGCGGTTCCCACTGCGCCCGGCCGCAGTCGGTGTTGCTGCCCAGCTTGCACTTGTAGGCGCGGCTTTCGGGAACTTCGATATACCCATGCGACCAGGCGGCCGACGAGGCAGCAAGCGTTGCCATCATCAGGGCGATTTTGGATAATTTCATTACGACTCCAGTTAAATTTATTGGATTCCAACTGAGTGAGAAGAAACTCAAAGAGATGCGGCGATACCGCGAGAGGAATAATAAGTAGAAGCCCTGAACGCCCGGCACTTAGAATGCATTAAAATAATAAAACCTAATACGGCCAAGATATTAAATGGCATGACAAACGTTTAAAATAATCCGGAAATCGCGAAGCGCCGCCTTGCGGCGAAAGAAATAAGCGCACCGTTCCTATTCCACAGAGAGAATAACGTGACATTGAAAAATATCGCCGCAGCGGTCTTGGCCTCCCTGCTGCTCTCCGGCTGCCAGCACGCCGCCAAATCGGCCCCTGACGCCGCCGCCCAACGCGACCAGCTGTCGTCGCTGGTCGGCGCCGGCTTGTTTTTGAGAGAGCGTTGCAATCGCGCCGACATCCCGGCCGACGATAAGCTCACGGCGGCGGCGCTGCAGGAAGCAGAGAAAAAAGGGTGGTCGCCGGCGCTCAATCGCGCCCAGTTGCTTGCTGCAGGTCAACGCGTCGCCGCACAGCTGGCGGCCGACGCCACGCCGCTGCAGGAGAAGTGCAGCGAATTCAATCGGTCACTGGCGCCCTTTCTAGCCCAGCTCCGTTAGCCCCCCAGCGGCAGCGCAAACCATTGGCAGGCCACCGCGCCTGCGCCCGCCGTCGCCAGCCCCGGCCCGAAAGGCAGGGGCTGAGTTCCATCACCGCCGCGCCATACGCGCAACAACAGCCACAGCAGGCTGCCGGCGGAAGCAAACAGCAGGATCGACGGCAAAGCGGCATACCCGCCCCAGGCGCCAAGCGCCGCCAACAGTTTAAAATCGCCGTATCCCAGCCCCTCGCGGCCGGTCGCCAGACGAAATGCCCAATACAGCAGCCACAGCGTCAGATAGCCCGCCATCGCGCCGACCACCGCCGCCGGCAAAAAGGCCGGGTGCGCCAGGCAATGCCACAGCAACCCGCCCCACAACAGCGACAGCGTCAGGCAATCCGGCAGGAGTTGGCGCTCGCTGTCAATCGCCGCCAGCGCCAGCAACAACGCAACAAACGCCAGCATGAAAAACCAATCAACCCCGATGCCGAGACGCCAGGCCAGCATGATTCCCATCAGCATCAGAAATAACTCCACCAGTGGATAACGCACGGGAATAGGGCTGCGGCAATAACGACAGCGGCCACGCAACAGCAGCCAACTTAATAGCGGAATATTATCGAACGCCGATAATTGTTTTATGCATGACGGGCAAAATGAACGCGGCCAAACGAGATCAAATCGCTCGGCCTGCGTCGTTTCTATTTCACGCTCAAGCATGATAGGCAGCCGATAAACGACCACGTTAATAAAACTGCCGACGCACAGACTCAACACGGCGCTAAATAACAGCCAGTGTTCATCCGCCGCCGCGTTTAGGGCGAATAGCATGATTTTTCTGATTCCTGATGATTCGTTAGCGTGGGTTACATCGGCGGCTGCGTCGTTACCTGTAGCCGACTGACCTGCACTACGCCCGGCGCCTGCCCCGCGCGCTCCACGGTGAGCGCGAGCACGCGGATACCGTGCTCGCGCTGCAGGGCAGCCAACCACGACAGCAGGCTTTCGAACGGCACGGGCGGCAGCCTCACCCGCATCTCCGCGTCACTTTCCGTCAGGTCGGCGAGGGGAATGCGGTACGCTTGCGCGCTCTGCCGCAGCCGCTCCGGCAGTTGCTCGCGCGCAGCGGCGCCCGGCGGCAAGCGAGCCTGCAGTTGCTGGATGACACGTGCCTGACCCTGCAGCGCCGCCAGCCGTTGTGCGCTTTTCTGCGCCTGTGAAAACTGATACAGGCAGTAGCCGCAGGCTACCAACAACAACAGGCTTAACAACACCGCCCGCCGCAACGCCTTATCGTGCCACCCGATATTCATCGCTCACCTCTCACCGTCAGGACCGCCTGGTTGGGTGCGCCGCCTTCGCTGAACGTCATACTGACCTCGCCATCGTTAACCGGTGCCGGCAGCGGCACGTCGTTTCTGTTCACCGTCACCACCAGACGATCGTCGGCAGCGTCGAAAGCCAGCGCCTGCAGCTGCGGGGGCGCCCATAAAGCGAGTGCCCCGGCCGCGTAGGGCAGCAGCCTGAACAGCTGCGGCGCATTCAGGGCGTCTTGCATACGCCGCACCTGCGCTTTCGCCGCCTGTTCCGCAAACGCCGGCGCGGTCTGGCCAGGCAGCAGGCGCTGAGACAGTACCGCTATCCGGCTCTCGTTCTGCCGGGCCATCTGTTGGTGATGCAAACCGCCCACCAGCAGCGAACCACTGAGCAACAGCAGCGCGCAGACGGTCTTATCGGGCAGGCGACGCGGCCAGCGTACACTCGGTTTGAAACGCCCCTGCAGCAGCGTGGCGGGGCTGCTCCAGGCCTCTTGCGCCAGTTGCCAGAGCGGATCCTCGTCAATGCGCGCCGCTTCCCAGCCCGCCGGAATCTCCCCGCCGCAGTGCAAACACCAATCCGGCGTCGGCAGCGGAGTGCAATCCCGCCAGGCATCGGGCAGCGACAAGCTCTGCCCATTCCCCGTTCGGATCAGCCAGCGATCGCGCCAGCGCAGCGCGCTGCATTGGCCCGGCAGCGGCAATGCCAGCACGTCGGGCAGCATTTTATCGGCGCGAATGCCGCAGGCGCTCAGGCGCTCGACCCAGCCCTGCATCTGCGCCAGCGCGACGCCGGCGAGGGTGAAATCACGCTGCGCCTTGCCCAGCACCGCCCAGTGCATCTGCTCGGTATCGGTCAACAGCCCGGCCTCGTGGGCGTAGGCCAGCGCCAGTGGCGTCGCCTGCCGGGCCTTGCCCTGGAATGTCGTTTGTCTCAGCACCACATGACGGGCAGGCACCAGTACCACGACTCGGCTGCCCTGCGCCATGGCTGCCAACTCGCCGCCGCCGTCGGTCAGATCGAGGCGGGCGCCAAAGCGGCAGCGCGTCTCGCCGACGTGGCCCCAGCGCACATCGGCCATCGAGTCCTCGCTCAGCGCGATAAGCAGGATTGTGTTCGCCACCCTTTACCCCTCCCCACTGTCGAACTGGCGTCCGCTGACCGTGATGCCTGACTGGCCCGGTTGCCACGCGCTGACGAGCCGATAGCGCCCGTCATTCAGCGTCAGCTGCAGCTGCGCAATCCAGCGGCTGTCGTCGAACTTCAATCGCTCGTCGAGAGCGTCGTCATCCAAGGCTTGCAGCGCTTTTTCCTGCGACAAAAACGTCAGCGTCTGCCACCCCTGCGGCGAGCGGGCCGCCAGCAACGTCCGCAGCCGTTCTCCGCCCAGGGCGTTCATCAGCATCGCCCGCAGCAGCGGCAACCGGGCCTCATCCACGGCGTCCGGGTTGATCTGCAATTCAGCATCCGGCGCCGCACAAAGCTGCGGCGCGAGGCGCAGGTATAGCTCACGATCGATACCGGCCAGCTCCCGCAGTTCGCTGATATCCCCCATCAGGTACCCTTCGCCATAAGCCCGGGCGACGATCGCATCGGCAATCGCGCCTGCCTGCGCGTCGGCGATGCCCAGGTTGTTCAGTAACAGCATGAATATCCGCCTCTCTTTATTGGGGGGAACCCCCTCGCTATCTCCGACCTCCGTTGGGCCGGCGGCGCGGATCAGGGCGTTTACGTTGAAACAGGCATCGACCCGGCGCAGGCGTATCGCCACTTCCCCCTCTTCGGTACGCATACTGAACGCCGCCCCAGAGGCTCCCCAGGCCTTGCGCTGCTCTCCTGCCTGCCGCCACCGCTGTTGGGCGTAGATCTCCCCGCCCAACAGCAGCCATTTCGCCCTCAGCCGATCCTGCTGAGACTGGGTGCGCGCCAGCGAACGCTGCCAGTGGTCATTGATATTGACCGCCACGATCGCCATCAGCGACATCATCAGCAGCACCATCAACAGCGCCATACCGCGTTGTTTTTTCATCATGGCCTCGCCGAGGGCAGCGCGATGATGCGCCGTATTTCTCCCAACGCGGGGGTCTCGACGGTGATCTCCACCGCCTGCGGCAGCAGCCCGCCGGCGCGCCAGGCCGTCAACCATTCGCCTTGCCGGTAAAAACGCAGGCGGAACCGCGTCACCTCCGGCAGCAACAGCACGCTGCGCGCCGTCGCCTGCGGGCTGCTCAAATTCGGGTAGCTGAGGCGCTCCAGCCGCCCCTGCCGGTGGCGATAGGCCACCCGCTCCTGCGTGGCACGCGGCAGCCGGGCCTGCGGATTCGACCAGCCGCTTCGGATCAGCAACAGCTGAAAATCCACGTCTTCCCCCTCCGCCGTCTGCAGCACCGCGAATTCCGGCGCCGCCGGCCTGCGTTTATCACCGATCGGCGCACGCGCCTGTGCATGAGCAAAATCGCGCTCGACGATCGCCAGCGCCCGTTGCAGCTGGGTCAGCTGCGTCGATTTGCGCTGGGTAATTTCGTCGTTTTTCAGCACGCCCCTGAAGACCGCCAGGGCGGTGAGCGACAGCATGGCGAACAGGGCGATGGCCAGCAGCATTTCCACCAGCGTAAAACCGCGTTGCAAAGCGCGCTTCATGGCAACCCCCGGTAAGCCTGTAACTCCGCCAGCACGTTGCGATCCTGCGGATCGCGCCTGACTTCGATCGCGATCGCCCGCATTCCGGCGTCGCTGGTCTCCTGCCCACGATAACGCCAGTGCCAGGTCTCACCGGCCATCACCGTGGTGCCCGAATGCCAGGCCAGCGTCGGCGGCTGCGGATCGAGCTGCAGCAGCGTCAGCTGGTTGTCCGCTACCCACAGCGCAACGGTCTTGGCTTCGATCTCGCTCAGGCTACGCACCTGGCCGCCGGTGCTGTTGATCAGCGCCAGGCAACCGATGGCGAAGATCATCAAGGCCACCATCACTTCCAGCAGCGTCATGCCCTGCTGGCGTCTCATTTTCCGCGTCATCGCAACGAATGTCCGTCGTTTCAAATACAAAGTAACCGGGCGCCTGCAATCGCCACAGGCACCGCCCTTGCGACAGCACTACGCTGAACGCCGTGGTTTCGCCCCCCGGATACAGCCACACCTGCGGCGGCCGCGCCGCCGCGTCATCGAGCGCGACGGTTTGCCCTTCAACGCTCAGCCACAGCGCGATGCCGTCCGGCAGGGCGTATGCCTCCCGGCTCGCCTGCCCCGCAGCGGCAACGCTGCGCCAACCGCCGCTGCCGAACGCCACGCCATAACTCACCCCTTCGCGCTCGGCCCGCTCGGCGAGGGCATTCAACCAATGGTTCAGCCGCTCCCCCTGCCGTGCCAACGCTTTCTCATCCGCCGGAAAACTCAGCATCACCAGGCCGCTGGTCACCCCCAGCAGCAGCAATACCAGCATGATCTCCAGCAGCGTAAAGCCGCGTATGCGCCTCATGGCGCGTCGGCGTCGGCCACCCAGTTGCCGATATCGTCATCGGTGTCGGCGATGCCGTCCGGCCCCAGAGAAAACACGTCCAGCTTGCCGTGACGCCCCGGATTACGCAGACGATACTCCTGCCCCCAGGGATCTTGCGGCAACCGGCGGATATAACCGTCTTCGGGATAATTTCTCGGGATCGGCGCCAGCGCCGGCCGGGTCACCAGCGCCGCCAGCCCCTGTTCCGCGCTGGGATAACGCCCGTTGTCCAGCTTGTACATATCCAACGCGTTCTCCAACGCGACGATATCGCTGGCGGCCTTTTGCCGATCGGCCTTCTCCTTGTTTCCCATCAGGCTTGGAATAGTCAGGCTGGCCAACAGCCCCAGAATGACGATCACCACCATGATTTCCAGCAGCGTAAACCCTCGCTGCCGCGACCTGCGCATCTTGCTGATATGACTCACTTTACTCTCCATTAACGGCATGATTAGCCGACCATATTATTGAGCTGCAATATCGGCTGCAGGATGGCCAAAATGATAAACAGCACCGAACCGGCCATCGCGATCACCAATAAAGGCTCAAACAGCCCCAGCGCCAGCGTGACTTGCCGGCCGAAGGCCTCCTGCTGCATCGTCGCCGCCCGTTCGAGCATCATGTCCAGCTCACCGCTGCGCTCGCCGGACATGATCATGTGCCGCATCATCGGTGAGAACAGCGCGGTGCCCTCAAGCGACGGCGACAATCCTTCGCCCTCCCGCACCCGCTCCATCGCCGCCAGCAGCCGTTCGCGGGCGGCATCGTTGCCCAACACGCCGGCGCTGATGCGCATCGCCTCCAGCAACGGCACCGCGCTGGCGTTCAAAATGCTCAGCGTTTTGGCGTAGCGCGCCGTGTTCACCGCCAGCGACAGCTTGCCGACCACCGGCAACCGCAGGATGAACGCATGCCAGCGCACGCGCCGCGCCGGATCCCGCAGGCGATAGCGGAACGCGCCAAGGCCCGTCAGCACCGATATCAGCGCCAACGCCCCCCATCGGCGCAGCCCGTCGCTGGCGCCGAGCAGCATCCGGGTCGACAGCGGCAAGGTCTGCTTCATATGCACAAACTGTTCGATCACCTTCGGCACCACCGCCGTCAACAGGATCGCCACCACGCCGATTGCCACCGTCGTCAGCACCATCGGGTACACCAGCGCCTGCACGATTTTGTTCTTCATTTGCTGGCGCTGTTCGACGTAGTCGGCCAGCCGTTCCAGCACCGGCGCCAGATGGCCGGAAATCTCACCGGCGGCCACCATGGCGCAATAGAGGCGGTCAAAAATCTGCGGATGCTGACCCAGCGCCTGCGCCAGCGGAAAGCCCTCCAGAATGCGCTGCCGCACCTGAGCCAACGCCGCCTGCAGACCTTTTTTCTCCGTTTGCCGCGCCACCGCCATCAGCGCTTCCTCCAGCGGCAGCGCAGCGGACAGCAGCGTCGCCAGCTGCCGGGTCAACAGCGCCACATCGCCGCTGCTCACGCCGCTCATCCAGTGGCCGGCAAACATGCCGGCGAAAGCGGGCCGCCTGCGTGCTTGCACCGCCAGCACCTGCCACCCCTTTTCACGCAGGCGATCGCGGGCGTGGCGCAGAGAATCCGCCTCCAACACGCCGCGCTGGGCGCGCCCCTCACGATCGCAGGCGCGATAATCAAACTTCATCGCCGTCCCCTTCGCGCGTCACTCGCAGCACTTCCTCCAGGCTGGTCTCCCCGGCGCGCATTTTGGCGATCCCATCCTGGCGCAGCGGCAGATAGCGTTCGGCGGCCAGTTTCGCGATGTCCAGCTCGCCGTCACCGCGATGGATCGCCATGCGCATCGGTTCATCCAGCACCAACAGTTCGTGCAAGCCGATTCGGCCGTGATATCCCTGCCCGCCGCAGGCCTCGCACCCCAACGGGCGCCAGCAGGTCACCGCCGGCGTCGGTGGCAGCCCCAGCAGGCGCCGCTGCGCGTCAGATAACGCATAAGGCTCGCGGCACTGCGGGCACAGCCGGCGCACCAGGCGCTGCGCCAACACGCCGCTGAGCGAACTCGAAAGCAGAAACGGTTCGACCCCCATGTCCCGCAGCCGGGTCACGGCGCCGATCGCCGTGTTGGTATGCAGGGTCGACAGCACCAAATGCCCGGTCAATGAGGCCTGCACCGCGATCTGCGCCGTTTCGCCGTCGCGGATCTCACCGATCAGCACCACGTCGGGATCCTGACGCAGCAGCGCGCGCAGCCCGCGCGCGAAGGTCATGTCCACCTTGGGATTCACCTGCGTCTGCGCAATGCCGGCCAACTCATACTCGACGGGATCTTCGATCGTCATGATGTTGCGCTGTTCATCGTTGATCTGGCTCAGCAAGGTATAGAGCGTGGTGCTCTTGCCGGAGCCGGTCGGCCCGGTGACCAAAATGATGCCGTGCGGCTGGCGGATCAGGCGCAGCAACGCCTGCTGGTGCGCCGGCGCCATGCCCAGGCTGGGCAGTTCGAGCCGCACGCCCTGTTTGTCCAACAGGCGCATGACCACGCGTTCGCCGTGGCTAGCCGGCATCACCGACACCCGCACGTCAATCGCCCGCCCGCCGACCTTCAGCGCCATGCGCCCATCCTGCGGCACGCGCTTCTCGGCGATATCCAGCTTCGACATCACCTTGATGCGCGACACCAGCAGCGCCGCCAGCTTGCGCTGCGGCGCCAAAATCCGCCGCAGCGCGCCGTCGATGCGAAAGCGGATCACCAGCTCGCTCTCGTAGGTTTCGATGTGGATATCGGAGGCGCGCTCTTTGATCGCCTCGCTCAGCAAGGCGTTGATCAGGCGGATAATCGGCGCATCGTCCTGTTCGTCCAACAGGTCTTGCTGCTGCGGCAGCTCCTCGGCCAGCGCGTAAAAATCCAGTTCGCCGCCCAGGTCGTCGATCATTTTCTGCGCCTGGCCGCTTTCCTGCTGGTAGTGCGCCACCAGCCGTTGATCAAAAGCCTCCGCCTCCAGCCGGGCCAGCGCCGGCTCGCCGGGCAGGCAGCGGTAGGCCTCCATCAATGCGGCGTGGCTTGTGTCAGGGTGACAATAAATCTGGATACCGTGCTGCCCGTCAACGGCCAGCACGCCATGCTGGCGCGCCCAGGAAAAAGGCAGCAGCGGCCCCGCAGAACGGGGCTTCACGGGCGTGCTCCCCGCGAATAAAACGCGTCGATACTTGCAACGGTGGCGAGAAACGCCCGATTGTCGAGCGCCTTCTTATCGCCGGCGATCTCGCCGCGCAGTGCGTCATTCAGCTCACGATCGTCCTGCTGTTCGGCGTCGAAATTGCCTAACTTGCGTTGGCTCTGCCGGGCATATCCCTCGGTGCTGCGAATGATGGTCGGGCGGATAAACAGCATCAAATTACGCTTGCTCGCTTTGGTGGCGGTCGAGCGAAACAGCGCCCCCACCAGCGGGATCTTGCCCAGGATCGGCACGCTGCTCTCCAGCTCCGAGTTGGACTTGTCCAACAGGCCGCCCACCACTACGGTTTCGCCGCTGTCCACCAGCACCGTGTTGTTAACCGTGCGGATATTGAAGGTCGCCCCCAGCGAATCCGGCGTAGCGCCGGCGCTGTCGGCAACGCTGGAGACCTCCTGTTCGATCTGCATCAGCACGGACTGGCCCTGGTTGATCTGCGGTTTGACCTTGAGTTTGATCCCCACCGTCTTGCGCGACACGGTATTGAAGACGTTATCGCTATTGGTGGTTTGCGAACCGGTCAGGATCGGCACATCCTGCCCGACGCTGAATTCCGCCTCGGCGTTATCCAGCGTGACGATGCTCGGCGTGGCCAGGATATTATTTTGGTTGTTGCTGGCGATGGCGGTCAGCAATACGCCCCAGTTACCGCTGTAGAAACCGGTCATCAGGCCGTTGGCCTTGCCGAACACGTCGCTCATGCCGTTTTCGAACCCCGCCGACACCCCGGGTATCTGGCCGGCGAACTGCGTGCCACCACCGTATTTGTTGGCCCACTGCACGCCGATGTTCAGCCCCTGCCCATCCTGCACTTCGACGATCACCGCTTCGACCAGCACCTGCGCGCGGCGCACATCGAGCTTGGCGACCACCGCCTCCAGATCGCGCATCACATCCGGCGCGGCGGTGATGATCAGCGCATTGGTCTGCTCATCGGCCTTGATCACCACATTTTTCAGCAGCGCCACGTTGGCGGCGGCGCTCTCCTTCTCATTTTGCAGGCCCGCACTCACGCCGGTCAGCACCTCGACCAGGCTCTGCGCCTTGGCGTATTTGAGAGGGATAACCTGGGTATTGCCCTGGGTGACGCTCTTGTTATCCAGCTGGTCAATCAGTTCTTTGGCGTGTTCGCGGCTCCGATCATCCCCGGCGATCATCACGCTGTTGGTCCGCTCATCCGCCACCAGCCGCAGCGAGCTCGCGCCGGCCGTGCGCCGTTTGCCCTCTTCGCGAAACAGTTCGTTCACCATGCGCGCGATCTCCGGCGCCGCCGCATGCTTCAGCGCGAGAGTTTCGACCCGATTGCCATCGTCCTGATCCATCTCCCTGACGAGCTCGAGCAGGCCATTGACCACGCTGGCCCGGCCGGTGATCAACAACGCGTTTCCCTGCTCGTAATGCGCCACGCTGCCCACGCCGATGCTGTCGTTGAGCTGGCGCAATATCGGCGAAACGTCTTTGGCCGCGATATTGCGCAGCGGTACCACGCGCATCACCACTTCATCCCCTTCGGCGATCGCCTCGCCGCCGTTTTGTGCCAGCGCGGCTCTTTTTCCCTCTTTGGCGGCGATCACCTTCAAGACGTTATTGGGCATGCCGATGACCGTATAGCCATAGACATCCAGCACGTTGAGAAAGAACTGGTAATACTGCTTCTCGTCGAGCTGTTCATAGCTGCGCACCGTGACCTTACCTTTCACCGCCGGATCGATAATGATGGTTTTGCCCAGGTTTTTACTGACCGTATTGATAAATTCCTGAATGTCCGTGCCTTTGAAATTGGCGGAGAATTGCTCCGCGCGCGCCGCGCCAGCCAGCACAATCATGACGGCCACCGCCGCTAACGCGCGCCATAAGCCGGCGCTCCAGCCTGGGCCGGAACGATAAATAAAATGCGTAATCACAATGTCGCCTTATGCTATAAAACACCCCGCGCCGAAACGGCGCGCCGGCTACTCTTTAAACGTCAGCGTGGCGTAATAGCCGTTTTCATCGAGCAGTATTTTATTTTTCACTATCCGCACGATGACGGCATTGCTGCCGGCCAGACGGTCGCCAACGCCATAACCGGTTTGCTTGCCGCCATGCTCGACGATGACCAGGCTTTTTTTGGCGTTATCGCTGAACAGCAAACCCGCTATCTTGCCAAGCGCAGCGGCTTCCGGTGCGTTAGCCAGCAGCTCGGCACCGATCGCCCATTCGCCGACTTTATACCCGTGCGCCTTTTCGCCGTCTTTCGCCGCTTGATAGCGGCCAAACCAGTGCGCGTCATTAATTTTTCCGATGTCCTCTTCCTGAGGAAAGACAATATGGCGCCCCGGCCCGGGCGCGTTTTCACGGCTCGGCTCAACGGGCGCGCCATCCCCGGCCATCATTCGCCATCCCAGCTGGAGCATGAACGCCAGATTCGTCAGAAAAAAAAGAAGCATAAAAAAGTCTATCAACCGTTTGCTCACGGCACCCCCGGTTATTCAACGGCGCCAACGCTAAGCGGAAATACCGACCACCATCGCGACGGAAAACAGCAGCGTGATGACCAGAGCCACTTTATAATTCACGGCGTCCAGCCACGTTCGCCGGCGCTTATTAGCCGATGATGACGGGCATTCCCCCTGCAAATTAGCGGCCGCACGCTCGCAGGCTTGAAAGCTCAACATCACGCCAAATCGGGGAATGGTCTTGATCACCTCGCCAGGAATACCGTGGCGGGAGAGCAAAGAGCGGCATTGGAATATCATCTGATAATAGTTATTGTCGCTGATGGTCTCATGGTTGCAAAACCAAACCGCACGAATAATGTCGTTCTTCTTATAAATACCGCTCAACAGGCACAGCATGAAGCGCCGCTGTAATTCGGTCATTTCAATGAGCACATTCTCTTTTTTAAACAACAGCGTTTTTTCATTGTTGTTTAATATTACCAACTCATTTTCCAACAGAGTCTCGTTCAGGGCAATGTTATGTATGTCCATCTCTCGCCTATCAGTTTAATGAAGTTCAAAGGCCCTCTGTGCCATCACCTTTGCACGCATGCGGCGAGATGCATTTTCAATGAAAATTAATGGTTCGCCGTTTCAAGAGCGGCCTCAATTAATCATGCGAAAAACATTCATGCAACTTATTTCTTTAAAATAAACAATATAAAATTAATATGGTCACATCATATTGCCTTAGATTCATTAAATCATTTAAAAACATGACGATAGCAGGTTTTATAAAATAGCTAAACCACCATTAAATTTGATTAATGATAAAGAAAATAGACATTCACGCATAATAACCCATGTTATTAGTTGCGTGCTAAAAAGGCAGGAGGCGAGGATGTAAAGGGTAACAGAAATACACCTTAAGCTCACATAAAAAACGAGATAAAAATCAGGATTCGATATTACATAAAAACATCGGCGAGTAGGCATTGCTGAACATCAACGTATTCTTGTCTACGCTGCGAATATGATAAAACGTCGATTCATTGCTGAAAAAGTAAGTATACACCTCTTCCGGCAAGGTATCGCGCGGTGAATAATTCACCTCACCATAGTGGAAACGATAGAAACTGCTTTGCGAGACATAGCTGAAATTAACCCGTCGGTTGACGAAATACTTTTCTTCACCGTCGTTGGCCAGGCCCGACAAGATCATCACGCCCTTATCGCCCGACAAAAAGATGTAGTTTATTTTTAGCGACAGCTGGATGTCATCGTGTGCCGCCTGCGCGTCCAGCGAATTGAAATAATTGAACGTGGCGTTCGCTTCGCAGGAAAAATCACCGAACTCATGATGGCTGCGAACCAGGGAATACACCACGCTGCCAGTCAACACGCACAGGCCGACCAGCGTGGCTGACAAAATATTTAACTTTTTTTCCATGCCCGGATGTACTCGCTCTCACAATTATGCAAAACGGCCGCACTGTCCTTCGTGCATTTGGCGATAAACTGGCGTCCGCTGTCTTCATTGGCATTATGAGAACGGTTAACCTTGGTAATGACAATCTCACCGGGGCGGCAACGCTGGCCATAAAGATCCTTCCTGACCAAGAACTGCAAATAGTCGTCCTGATGATTCTCCAAAAAATGGCCGGCATAGTAGATCGGGCAGCCGTTTACCGTCCCCACGTAAGACAATACCTGCTTCTTTTCACTGTCGCGATGATGTTTGTAATAGATAAAGCACAGCGCCAGAAAAGATAATGGCACGACGATCGATAAGCTGCGCAGCAGAATAAAAAAATAGTGGTGGGTGTTTTTTGACGTTGCGGTCGGCGCAGCCAAGGGAACCGGGGCATCGGCAAGCGGCGGGGGATCGGGTAAATCAATCCGCAGTCGGTCGATCGGTATTATTCTATTGAGTCTATACCCCTTTTTAGAGAGGGTAACGATCAGGCGTTCATTGAAACCGACAGACGTCAATGCCCGCCGCGTCAGGCTGATATATTGATTCAACGTCGCCGAAGAGGCGCTCAGGCCGTGATCGGTCCACACCTGCTGCAACAGCGTATCCCGGCTCACCGCCTCGTGGCCATGCTCAAGCAAACATTTGAATACTCTAGAATTAACGCTGGATAAGAAAACTTCCCGTCCCTTCTTTATACTCTTCAATGAACCGTTTTCAGTGTTAAATGTAATATCTTTATCAATGATATAAATCATGTTCAGCCTGACAGCGCACACGGGTTATTATTTAAACTTATTCAGCGAGTTCGACGACCGCCGCGAAGCGCGGATAGTTTTTTCGCACAGAGAATAAACAATACTAACGCCATCCCAACAGGCGTGCAACTTTAAGAATTTTCCCTATGCCTGCGCCATTATTTGCCCCACAAATAACGATATAAACGCTATTTTTTTCGCCGTCATCGGATCTGTTGGCAACCCTATAGGGGGAGAAGGGCAAAAACGGCGCAGAGGAAAAGACGCTCGCTCGCGACGTGCGAAATGACGCTTGTGCAGCTTGTCGACAGGAAGAATAACGGGGAAAAGCGTTTTTGCGGGCCGCAAATGGGTGGGGACCCTGCCAGCTACATCCCGGCACACACGTCACCTGCTGCGGCTGCTTCCTTCCGGACCTGACCGAGTTCACAAGTTAGTGTTGCGGGAGAACCAACAGGGCCCCCATTGACGGCTTCTGTACTCCGAAGCGGTGGGCATTATCGGCGATGCCCTATCAAATAGCAAGCCAACCGGGACCAACCGCTGTTTTCTTACCCACCTGCGCTGTGGCACACTCTCCGCCTGGGTTTTGACTCGCGCAGGAACAGCAACATGCAACCAGAAGACGCCTCTTTCAGCCAGCGGGTATTCCACATCGTGGCCGCCATTCCTTACGGCAAAGTCACCACCTACGGCGAAGTTGCCCGGCTGGCCGGTTCACCGCGCGCCGCACGTCAGGTCGGCGGCGTGCTGCGGCGTTTGCCGGAAGGCAGCACGCTGCCCTGGCACCGGGTGATCAACCGCCACGGGCAGATATCGCAGCAGGGGGAGGATTTTCAACGGCAGCGGCAGGCATTGCTGGCGGAGGGGATTATTTTCGGCCCGCACAGCACGGTCGATTTCGATCGCTACGGCTGGCGCTGGTAAAACAAAACAGCCTTTGGCCGAAGCGCAAAGGCTGTTGATTTCATCTTGCTGTACCGCAGTAAGATTACTGCATGGCGGTTGGCGCAGCCTGAATCGGCACACCCTGAACCGGAACCAGCAGCAGATCGGCACGGGTGCCGTTGCGGTTGACCACTTCCTGGATGGTGTCGGTAATAAACATCAGTCGCCCGTTGACCGTCACCGCCGCGCTCAGAATGATACGCGCATTCGGTTGGATGTCGGACGGGTTATACGGCAGCGTAAAGCTGAACGGCGCCTGTTGCCCTTCAGTGCGTACCGCGCGCTGTGCAATCACTTTAGACGGCGCATCCGCCAGCGAGGCGTCAGAGAGGGTGACCGTCAGTACGGCGTCCGGCGGCAGCGCAATGCGCTGACGTATATTAACCGAACCTGTCACCGCCGGGCCCTGAATCTGCGTTTGCGCAGCCGCCGGGTTACCGGCCGCCTGTGTAGGCACATCAGCACTCTTTTGCGCGCATCCTGCCAGCGTGATCGTCAGTGCCGCGGCACCGCCTACGATTTGCCAGAGTTTCATGGATCGGTCTCCTTTTTTATTATCAACATGTTGGTGGCTTTCACCACCGCACCTATTAAACTTAGCACAAAACACTGACAAATCCACTTTGCTCCACCTATTAATCACTTAGCCTGTCCAAAGCGCCCACTATTAAGAGCATTCTCATCGGCTCCATAACGCAAGATGTTGACGCCGCGCCGTGATATTCCGCACACTGCGCAAAATGATTATTAGAAAGGTAACAACTTTATGAGCCAGGCATTGCAAAACCTCCTCGATCTGCTGGATCTGGAGAAAATCGAAGAAGGGCTGTTCCGCGGCCAGAGTGAAGATTTGGGGCTGCGCCAGGTGTTCGGCGGGCAGGTGGTCGGCCAGGCGCTGTACGCCGCCAAGCAGACGGTGCCGGACGAACGCAGCGTGCATTCGTTCCACAGCTACTTCCTGCGCCCGGGCGACAGCAGCAAGCCTATCGTTTACGACGTGGAAACCCTGCGCGACGGCAACAGCTTCAGCGCGCGCCGCGTCAGCGCCATCCAGCACGGTAAACCTATCTTCTATATGACCGCCTCCTTCCAGAGCCCGGAGGCGGGTTTCGAGCACCAGAACCTGATGCCGGACGTGCCGCCGCCGGAAGGGCTTCTGTCCGAATCAGAGATCGCCCAGAAGCTGGCGCATATGCTGCCGGAAAAAGTGCGCGAAAAATTTATCGGCCAAAAGCCGATCGAAATGCGCCCGGTGAAATTCCACAACCCGCTGAAAGGCAGCGTGGAAGAACCGCATCGCTACGTCTGGTTCCGCGCCAACGGCAGCATGCCGGACGATCAACGCATCCACCAATACCTGCTGGGCTACGCGTCGGACTTTAACTTCCTGCCGACCGCGCTGCAGCCGCACGGCGTCGGCTTCCTCGAGCCGGGCATGCAGGTGGCCACCATTGACCACTCCATGTGGTTCCATCGCCCGTTCCGCATGGATGACTGGCTGCTGTACGCGGTGGAGAGCTCCTCCGCCTCCGGCGCACGCGGCTTTGTACGCGGCCAAATCTACACCCGCGACGGCGTACTGGTCGCCACCACCGTGCAGGAAGGGGTGATTCGCCAGCGCGACGCCTGATCTGCAGCATAAAGAAAGGGGCGATGTTTCCATCGCCCCTGTCGGCTTCATCATTATTTTAGTCTTTAGCGCACTGCCCTGCTTCGAGTCTTATTGGTTGTAGGCGCTCTCGCCGTGGCTGTTGACGTCCAGCCCCTCGCGTTCCTGCTCTTCCGGTACTCTCAGGCCCACCATCGCGCCCGCAATCTTGAAAGCGATAAAGGCGACGACGCTCGACCACACCAGCGTGATCAGCACGCTCACCAGCTGGATCCAGGCCTGATGGCCCATCGTCACCCCTTCGGCGTAGCCGGTGCCGCCCAGTGAAGAGGCGGTGAACACGCCGGTCAGCAGGCAGCCGACGATGCCGCACACCCCGTGCACGCCGAACACGTCGCAGGTGTCGTCCACCTTCAGCCATTTCTTCAGCGTCACTACGCCCCACAGGCCGGCGACGCCGCCCACCAGGCCGATGATCAACGCCCCGCCCACGCCCACGGTGCCCGCCGCCGGCGTCACCGCAACCAACCCGGCGATCATGCCGGAGCAGGCGCCCAGCAGCGAAGGCTTGCCGCGCAGCACCCATTCGGCGAAGGTCCAGGAGAGAATGGCGCCCGCGGTGGCGACCACGGTATTGAGGAATGCCAGGGCCGCAATGCCGTTGGCCGCGCTGGCGGAGCCGGCGTTAAAGCCGAACCAGCCGATATACAGGATGGACGCTCCGGTAAACACCATCGGCAGGTTGTGCGGTTTGAAGGCCTCTTTACCGAAGCCGGCGCGCTTGCCGATCAGGTAGGCACCAATCAGCCCGGCGCTGGCGGCGTTGATGTGCACTACGGTACCGCCGGCGAAGTCCAATGCGCCATCGGTGGCCAGGTAGCCGCCGCCCCACACCATGTGCGCGATCGGCAGATAAGACAGCGTGAACCACACAATCGCGAAGATCAGCACCGCCGAGAAGCGAATGCGTTCGGCGAAGCCGCCCACCACCAGCGCGACGGTGATACAGGCGAAGGACGCCTGGAAGGCGACGTGGATCATCTGGCTGATGCTGCCGGTGACGCTGTCGATGCCGATGCCTTTCAGCATCGCCGTTTCGAACCCGCCAAATACCGCATTGCCCTCGCTGAACGCCAGGCTGTAGCCATACAGCACCCACAGCACGCAGACCAGCGCGAAGGTGACGGTGACCTGCGTCAGCATCGACAGCACGTTTTTGCCGCGCAGCAGGCCGCCGTAAAACAGCGCGATGCCCGGCAGCGTCATGAACAGCACCAACGCGGTGCAGATCATCATAAAGGCGTTGTCGGCCTTATCGGCGACCGCCGGGGCGGCCAGGGCCAAAGAAGGAACCAGGGTTACCGAACTCAGGCCCAACATGGATAACAGTCTTTTCATTATCAATCCATCCCCATCACTTAGCTGAGTTCGCGGTTACAGTGCCGATTCGTCGGTTTCGCCGGTGCGAATGCGGATCACGCGTTGCAACTCGGCAACGAAAATTTTGCCGTCGCCGATTTTGCCGGTGTAGGCGGCTTTGCTAATCACATCAACCACCTCATCCAACTGATCGTCAGCGATGGCGATGTCGATTTTGACCTTGGGCAGGAAGTTGACGTTATATTCGGCGCCGCGATACAGCTCGGCGTGCCCCTTCTGGCGGCCAAAGCCCTTCACTTCGGTTACGGTCAACCCCTGAATGCCCACGGAGGACAGAGCCTCGCGCACGTCCTCCAGCTTGAACGGTTTGATTACCACGGTCACCAGCTTCATATTGCCCCTCCACGAATTAAACCCAAACTCACCCCTGGTACGCGTCATATGTAGCAAGGCCTGTGCCAGATTTGATTTTGCATGACGATTCAGCGGATTAGCGGGAACGCGGGCACCATCAGGCCGCGGCGCCATACCGATACCCTGAATTGATTAAATATCGCGCACTGATTTGGTGCACATCGCGTCGAAAAAGTGCAGAAAGGGGGCATGGCGCAGGCGGGTTGCCTGCTTGTGGTGCGTGGGAAAAAAAGAAGGGCCGCGATCGCGGCCCATGCTCAGGCGGGTTGGCTCTCTTCGCGCACCGCTTCCGCCAGCTGCTCGCCCGCCAGCTGCAGCTGATACATCTGGTAGTAGCGCCCCTGCTGCGCCAGCAGCTGCTGATGGTTGCCCTGCTCTACCGCCTGGCCGCGATGCAGCACCAGGATGGAATCGGCATCGACGATGGTCGACAGCCGGTGGGCGATCACCACCAGCGTGGTGTGCTCGCGGATCGCACGCAGCGCGCGCTGGATCGCCTGTTCGGTGCCCGAGTCGATATTGGCGGTCGCCTCGTCGAGGATCAGGATCTGCGGCGCCTGCACCAAGACCCGCGCCATCGCCAGCAGCTGTTTCTGCCCGACGGACAGGTTATTGCCCTGCTCTCCCAGCCGGGTGTGAATACCCTGCGGGAAGCCGCGCACCAGACTCGCCAGCTGCACCGTTTCCAGCGCCTGCCACACGGCGTCTTCCTCGATGTTGCGCCCCAACGTAACGTTGGCCAGCACCGAATCGGCGATCACCACCGGATCCTGCTGCACCATCGCCACGCCCTGGCGCAGCGTGCGGTGCGACAGGCTGGAGATCGGGCGGCCATCGAGACGCACTTCCCCCTCGCTGACCGGGTAATAGCCCATCAGCAGGTTGGCCAAGGTGCTCTTGCCGCTGCCGGTATGCCCGACCAGCGCCACGAAGCCGCGCGAAGGCACCGCCAGCGAAATGTGCTGCAGCACCTTTTTGTCCGCGCGGTAAGCGAAGCTCAGATCGGTGATGTCGATGCGGCCACCGGCCAGCGGACGATCGTCGGCGCCGTAACTCTGCTGGCTGCGATCCATCAGCTCGAAAATGCGTTCACCGGCCACCACCGCCTGCTGCAGGATCGACTGCTGCGACGTGAGCTCGATCAGCGGTTCGTTCAGGCGCCCCAGGTAGTTGATGAAAGCGTAGAGTACGCCGACGCCAATCACGCCTTCACCGCTGAAGCCGAACAACATCAGCAAGCCGCACAGCACCAGCGCCGAAAACAGGCTGAGCAGCGGCCGCAACAGGAAACCGTCGAGCCGCAGGGTCTGCATGCGCGCAAGATAATGCGACTGGCTGGCGGCGCTCATGCGCTCGCCGAAGCGCACCTGCTGGCGGAACTGCTGAATCACGCCCATGCCGTTGATCACTTCGTTGAAACCGTCGTTGATGTCCGCCAGATAACTGCGCACCCGGCGCACAATCGGCGTGCTGTAGTATTGATAGATGCCCATCACCACGAACACCGCCGGGAAGATGCAGACCGCCACCAGCGCCATGCGCCAGTCGAGGCTGAACATCGCCACCAGCATGGCGCCGATCAGCGCGGCGCTTTTCAGCACCGTGGAGACCACCATCACGTACAGATCCTTGATCACCTCGGTGTCGTTGGTGACGCGCGAGATCAATTGCCCGACCGGTTGCGTGTCGAAGGCGCTGAGCGGCTGGCGCAGCGCGGCGTCCATCACGTCGGTGCGCAGCCGCTGGACCACCCCCACCGCCGCCTGGTTGAACAGCAGCGCCTGGAAGTAGTGCAGCGCCGCCGCCAGCAGCTCCAGCAGAATGTAAGCCGCCGCCAGCCCGCCGACGATCGTCAGCGGCAGTTGCCCTTTGGCGACGTAATTATCGATAAAATAGCTCACCAGGATCGGCCCGGCGACTTCCGCCGCCGCCGCTATCCACAGCATCAGCACCGCCAGCCCCAGCGGTTTGCGGTACGGCGAGCCATAGGCCAGCAGCCGCTTCAGCGTCGGCCACAGCTTTTGCACTTTATTCATCGGCCAACGCCTCCTCGCCGTTTTCCGGCGCTTCATCCAGCGCCGCTTCCAGCTGCTGATAACGGTACATATCGCGATACCAGCCCGGCTGCGCCGCCAGCGCCGCCGGATCGCCGCGCTGCGCAACGCCGCCGTGCTGCATCACCAGGATCTCGCTGGCTTCGGTCAAGGCCGACAGCCGGTGCGCGCTGATGATCACCGTGCGATCTTGCCCCCAGCTGCGCAGGTTGTGCAGGATCTGGTGTTCGGTACGGCCGTCCACCGCCGACAGCGCGTCGTCGAGGATCAGGATCTCCGCATCCAGCAGCAGCGCACGCGCAATGGAGATACGCTGTTTCTGCCCGCCCGACAGCATCACGCCGCGTTCGCCCACTTCGGTGTCATAGCCCTGCGGCAGCCGCAGAATGTCCTCATGGACGCTGGCCAACCGCGCCGCCTGTTCGATCTGCGCCTGCGTCGCCCCCGGATGGCCCAGCGCAATGTTGTTCGCCACGGTATCGGAGAACAGGAACGGCGTCTGGCTCACCACCGACAGCCGCGAACGCCAGTCGTCGAGTTTGACCTGCGGCAACGGCAGGCCGTGATAGCGGATCTGCCCTTGGTCGACGTCGAACTGGCGCTGGATCAGCGACAACAGCGTCGACTTGCCGGCACCGGTCGGCCCGCACAGCCCCAGCATCTGCCCCGGCTTCAGCGTCAGCGCCACGTCATGCAGCGCCGGATGCGGGTTTTCCGGGTAGTGGAACGCGCGGATATCCACGTCCAGCACGCCGCGGCCGGCCGGCAACGCCTGCGGGCCGTCCTGCACCGCCGGCGCCTCGTCGAGCAGGCTGCGGATGCGGCTGTAGGCCGCGCTCCCGCGTTCGACGATGTTGAACATCCAGGCCAGCGCCAGCATCGGCCAGATCATCAAGCCGAGATACATCACAAAGCTGGTCAGCTGCCCGAGCGTCAGCGACCCGTTCACCACCATCCAGCTGCCGCCGCCGATGGCCAGCAGGTTAGAGGCGCCGATGGCGATATAAATGGTCGGATCGAAGCGCGCATCCACCCGCGCCACGTGCATGTTCTTGGCGCCGGTCTGCGCCGCCACCTCGGCGAAGCGGTTGGATTGGTGATCTTCCAGCCCAAAGGCCTTGATCATGCGGATGCTGGTCATGCTTTCCTGCGCCTGATCGTTCAGGCTGGAAAACGCCGCCTGCGCCGATTTAAAGCGCTGGTGCAGCTGGTCGCCGTAATATTTGATGGCGATCGCCATCAGCGGCATCGGGATCAACGCCAGCACCGTCAGCTGCCAGCTGATTTGGGTGCTCATCACCACCAGCACCACCAGTCCCATCACCAGCGAGTCCACCAGCGTCAGCACGCCTTCGCCGGCGGCGAACACCACGCGGTCCACGTCGTTGGTAGCGCGCGCCATCAGATCGCCGGTGCGGTGGCGCAGGTAGAACGCCGGGTTTTGCCGGCTGAGTTGGCGGTAAAAGTTTTCGCGCAGCTCAACCGCCAGTTGGTAGGAGGCGCCGAACAACAACACCCGCCACACATAGCGCAGCAGGTAAACGACGATCGCGGTGCCGATCATCAGCCCGAGCCAAGCCATCAGCACGCCGGTAGACATTTGTTTTTCGGTGACGCCGTCCACGATGATGCCGACCAGCTTAGGCGGCAGCAGTTGCAGGATGGCGATGACGATCAGCAGCACCACCGCCCCGAGGTAGCGGCGCCACTCCCGGCGGAAGTACCAGCCGATTTGAGCAAATAATCTCACGCAGTTTGATTCCAGGGTTTTATGGGATTTGTCTCTTTTTCTGCTTCAGCAGAGCAGGATACCACCGTTGAGCCGCCCGTCCGGTGAACTTTTCACTCCGGCACCGGCAGCGCGGTGGTGTATTTGATTTTTTCCATGGCAAAGCTTGAGGTGACATCGATGAGGCCCGGTACGCCGTTCACCAGACGCTTATAAAAGCCGTCATAGCTTTTCATGTCCGCCACTTCGACCTGCATCAGATAGTCGTACTCCCCCGCCATGCGGTAGAACGCCAGCACCTCGGGCATCTGGCTGGTCAGTTGCACAAACGCCTGATACCACTCGCTGCTGTGCTGCTGGGTCTTGATCAGCACGAACGCCGTCAGCCCCAGGCCGAGCTTTTCGTTATCCAGCAGCGCCACCCGGCCGCGGATATAGCCCTCGTCTTCCAGGCGCTTCAGCCGTTTCCAGCACGGCGTCGAGGTCAAATTGACCGCATCGGCCAGCGCCTGCAGCGACTGGGTGCAATCTTGCTGCAGCATGCACAGCAGCTTACGGTCTGTTTTATCTAACATAGCGGCCACCAGGAGAAAAATTTTCTCTCATTAGGCGATTAAACAGGGAAAATGGCAATCCTTTTTTCCTGCCGACAGGCTATGCTACGCCATAAACCAGCCCCCTATTTTGAGGCCAAATCATGACAAACTCTTGGGTAAAATATGCTATCGGTGAAATAGAAGCGGATTTTCAGCGCTCCGCCGATACGCACCTGATTCGCCTGAACCTGCCGGCGTTTCCAGGCATCTGCCTGTATTTGAAGGACGAGAGCACCCACCCGACCGGCAGCCTGAAACACCGCCTGGCGCGCTCGCTGTTCCTTTATGGCCTGTGCAACGGCTGGATCACCGAGAACACCACCATCATCGAGGCCTCTTCCGGCAGCACCGCGGTGTCCGAAGCCTACTTCGCTCGTCTGATCGGCCTGCCGTTCATCGCGGTGATGCCATCCTGCACCGCGCGCCGCAAGGTGGAGCAGATCGCCTTTTACGGCGGCCGCTGTCACTTCGTCGATCACGCCGCCCAGATCTACGCCGCCTCCGAACAGCTGGCGAAAGAGCTGAACGGCCACTATATGGATCAGTTCACCTATGCCGAACGCGCCACCGACTGGCGCGGCAACAACAACATCGCCGACAGCATCTTCCGCCAGATGGCACGCGAACCTTTCCCGGTGCCGAAACACATCGTGATGAGCGCCGGCACCGGCGGCACCTCCGCTACGCTGGGGCGCTACATCCGCTATCAGGGGCACGACACCCAATTGACGGTGGTCGATCCGGAAAATTCGGTGTTCTATGACTGCTTCCACCACGGCGATCGCACCCTGATCGGCAGCTGCGGCAGCCGTATCGAAGGCATCGGCCGCCCGCGCGCCGAGCCGTCGTTCATCCCGTCGGTGGTCGACAACATGCTGCAGGTGCCGGATGCCGCCAGCGTCGCCACCATTCACTGGCTGGAAGGCGTGTTAGGCCGCAAGGTTGGCGCCTCCACCGGCACCAACGTCTGGGGTGCGCTGCAGCTGGCGAAACAGATGCGGGAAAACGGCGAGCAAGGGTCGATCGTCACCCTGCTGTGCGACAGCGGCGAGCGTTATCTGGATACCTATTACAACCCGGAATGGGTCAGCAACAACATCGGCGATCTGCAGCCGTATCTGGCGCAGCTGGCGGATTTGTAACGCCAGGCTCCGGATAAAAAAAAGCCGGGTAGTCATACCCGGCCGGCTGTAAGGAGAACCTCATTCTTCGGGGGAATAGGTGAGGCAAGGTGAACGCAGCCAATGTTGTAAATAGTGGGCCACCGCCTGTTGCTGGCAATGGCCGATAACCGGTAGCTGCGGCAGCAGGGATTTCAGCTGCGGCAGGGCGTTGCCCATCACCACGCCGTGCCCCACCGCCCCCAGCATCTCTTTGTCGTTCATCGCGTCGCCGAACGCCATGCAGTCGGCCATCGTCAGCCCCAGATGGCGGCTCAGCCGGTCCAGCGCCGTGCCTTTGTTGCAACCGAGCGGCAGCACTTCCAGACAGTCGTAAGCGGAAAAGCACAGGTCTGCCTCGTCGCCCAGCTGTGCCCGCAGCTGCACCTGCAACGCCAGCAGCTCCTCGTGCGGCGCGACAAAGCACACCTTGCTGTTGCCGAACGCCGGCAGGCGGCGCACGTCAGCCAGCTGAAAACGAAAGCCGCTCAGGTGGTGCGCCCGCAGCATCTCTTCCGGCACGGGAAACTCGGTCAGCCAACCTTCATCGCGGAACACATGCATGCTGGCGCGGGTGCGCCAATGATGATGCAGCACCTCTTCGGCGACCGCCGCCGGCAAATCGGTGGCGTGCAGCTGTTGGCCGCGGTTGTCATACACTCGCGTGCCGTTGCCGGTGATCAGGTAACCCTGCAGCCCCAGCTGCGCCATGATCGGCTGCGCGTCGAGGTAGTGCCGCCCGGTGGCGAACGTCACCACCATTTCCCGCTCTACCAGCTGGTTCAGCACCGCCAGCGTTTCCGGGCCAACCCGGTGATCCGGCATCAACAGCGTGCCGTCCATATCGAAAGCAGCCAGGCGATACATAAAGACCTCTTGAATGTGAACGCGATTACAATCCGTGCAGTATGGGATGGTATTTGCGGAAGTAATAGTGAACAATTTGAGAAAACTGTTCCGGATTTCTGCCCATGCGCCTGGTTCACCGTCTCAGCCAATATCAACGCCTGTACCAACAGCTCGGCAGCGCGCCGGTCGCCGTGACCATCGGCGAGCTGGCGGCGATGTTCTACTGCAGCGAACGGCACGCCCGCACGCTGGTGCAACAGCTGCAGGATCAGGGCTGGCTGAGCTGGCATTCGCAGCCCGGCCGCGGCAAACGCGCCCGCCTGCATTGCCTGAAAACCCCGGATGAACTGCGCGCGCAGCTGCTGCAACAGCTGCTGCAACAGGGCAACCATCAGGGGGCGCTGGAGATGGCGCAGCTCGATCCGCAGCACCTGCAGGATCTGCTCAGCCCGCACCTCGGCGGGCAATGGCAGGCCGGCAGCCCGACGCTGCGCATTCCCTATTACCGCACGCTGGAAGCGCTCGACCCACTCACGCTGACCGGCCGCGCCGAGCAACATCTGGTATCGACCCTGCACGCCGGGCTGACGCGCCTGATGACCGGTAACCCGGAACCGCAGCCCGATCTGGCGCACCACTGGCAGATTGGCGAGCACGGCCTGCGCTGGCGCTTCTTTCTGCGCAGTCAGCTGCGCTGGCACAACGGTGAACCGCTGACCGGCCAACAGCTGCTGCAAACGCTGGAAAAGCTGCAGCGCCACCCGCGCAGCCAACCCAGCCTGACCAACGTCGCACACATCAGCCTGCCGCATCCGCTGTGCATCCAGTTCGATCTGCACCTGGCGGACTATTGGCTGGCTCACCGGCTGGCGGAGCTGCCTTGCCTGATGACCCACCCGGAACTGCCGACCATCGGCGCCGGCCCGTTCAAGCTGGCGCTGAATGAACCGCAGCTAGTGCGGCTGGAACAGCACGCCGGTTACCATCTGCAGCATCCGTATCTGGACACCATCGAGTACTGGATCACCCCCGACCTGCCCACCGCCGGCGCCGACACCAGTTGCCAGCATCCGGTGCGCATCACCATCGGTCAGCAAGACGATTTGGCGCAGGCCAGGCCGGTGCAGCGCAGCATGAGCCTGGGCTGGTGTTATCTGGCGCTGAACCTGCGCCACGGCGTGCTGAGCGAAGCCCAGGGGCAAAAGCTGCTGATGCTGATCCAGCAGTCCGGCCTGCTGAGCCGTCTACCTATTCCCAACAGCGTGATCACCCCCAGCCATGAAATGCTGCCCGGCTGGCGTATTCCCAGCCAACGGATTGAGGAAGATGTCACCCTGCCCGCCCGGCTGACGCTGCTGTATCGGCCGCCGGTCGAGCTGGAAACGGTGACGGTCGCGCTGCAGCGGCTGCTGGCGCAGCACGGCTGCGAGCTGGAAGTGCGTTACTACGCCGGTAAACGCTGGCAAAGCGAGGCGCAGATCGCCCAGGCCGACCTGCTGCTGGCAGACAACCTGATCGGTGAAGCGCCGGAGGCGACGCTGGAGAGCTGGCTGCGGCAGGATACGCTGTGGCGCGGTATCCTGACGGAAAGCCGCTGGCAGCAGCAGCAGGACACGCTGCGACAGATCCAGCAGCTGCAGGCGCAGCAACCGCGCTTCGCACAGCTGCAGGCTTATTATCAACGGCTGATGGCCGCCGCTATCATCACGCCGCTGTTTCACTACCAGTATCAGATCAGCGCGCCGCCGCGCATGCATGGCGTCACGCTAACCGCCCACGGCTGGTTCGATTTTTGCCAGGCGTGGCTGCCGCCGCCGGTGGACAACGCACCGGCCTGAGCCGAACCGCCCTGCGCCTGGCGGCCCTTTCTGCTACTATTGTCGCCGCAACGCAATTTTATCCTGCCGCCCGAATGTGTATCGGGAGAGGCCAAAGCCCAAAAAGGTGATTTTATGAAGCGCGCGGTTGTCGTTTTCAGCGGTGGACAAGACTCCACGACCTGCTTGATCCAGGCATTGCAACAGTATGATGAAGTTCACTGCGTCACGTTCGATTACGGCCAGCGCCATCGCGCCGAGATTGAAGTGGCTCAAGAGCTGTCGGTAGCCCTCGGCGCCAAGGCACACAAGGTGCTCGACGTAACGCTGCTCAATGAGCTGGCCGTCAGCAGCCTGACGCGCGACAATATTCCGGTTCCCGCCTACGATCCCAATCAGAAAAATGCGCTGCCGAGCACCTTCGTGCCGGGCCGCAACATCCTGTTCCTGACGCTGGCGGCGATCTACGCCTACCAGGTGGAAGCGGAAGCGGTGATCACCGGCGTGTGTGAAACCGATTTCTCCGGCTATCCGGATTGCCGCGACGAGTTTGTTAAAGCGTTGAACAAGGCGGTGACGCTGGGCATCGCCCGCGATATCCGCTTCGAAACGCCGCTGATGTGGCTGAACAAGGCCGAGACCTGGGCGCTGGCGGATTATTACCACCAGCTGGATCGCGTGCGCCAGGATACGCTGACCTGCTACAACGGCATCAAGGGTGACGGCTGCGGCGAATGTGCCGCCTGCAACCTGCGCGCCAATGGCCTGACGCAGTACCGCGCCAACCAGGCGGAAGTGATGGCGGCGTTGAAACAGAAGGCCGCTCTGGCCTGAGGCAGTGACGGCGGCAGCCTCTGCCGCCCGTGAGCTTACTGCAGATTATCCTTCGGCGTGAGCGCCTCCAGGTGCTCGCGCAATTCTCCTTCGATCGGCAGCGCACGCTGCGTTTTCAGATCGACGCACACGAAAGTCAGCAGCGCGTCAGCCACCGGCGTCCCCGCCGGATCCTGCGTCACCTTTTGGCTCAGCACCCCGCTCTTGCCATTGAGCTGCACCATCTGGCTGTCGATACGCAGCTTATCCCCCAATACCGCCGGGCTGCGGTAATTGATATTGATGTTCACCACGATGAAAGCGATGTTGTTTTCCGTCATCCAGCGGAACCCGGCCTCGTTCTCCAGCCATTCCCAGCGCGCCTCTTCCAGAAACTCCAGATAGCGGGCGTTGTTAACGTGCTGGTAAACATCAAGGTGATAACCGCGAACTTTGATAAAGGTTTGCATAGGGAACGATCGCTCCTGCCTGGTGATTACAGAAAGAGGGAGCCGCAGCGGCTCCCTCGCCCGTTTGGTCAACGCGCCAAACTGGTAAGACCTGTAAAATGTAGCAGAGGAGTGACGGCCTCAGCGGCATTTTGCCACGCAGCCGCGACCGGGATCACATTTTCAGCCGGGTGCGGTTCTTCTCAAACAGCGCCGGCCCGATGCCCGGCACCTCCTGCAACTGCTCAACCTGGGTGAACGGCCCGTTCTGCTCGCGGTAGCGCACGATGCCTTCCGCCTTCTTCAAACCGACGCCGCTCAAGGCGGCGGCCAGCTGTTCGGCGGTGGCCTGATTGATGCTGACCGCCGCCTCCTCGGCTGTCTTGGTCATCACCGATTGCCCGCCATTGCTCGCCGGTGCTGAGAGCATGGGTGCCGGCGCCTCGGCTTTATCCACCGCGGCGGCCGGCCCCGCCAGGCACAAAAGCAGCGCGGTGAGCGCAGCTTTGACGTGATGACGGTAACCTGATAACGCTTTTTTCTCTGTATGTTGCATGCTGTATCCTCCTTGTGTGTGACAGCACGGCTACCTTGCCGCGGCGGCGAATATTCAGCAATCGGCGGATATCAGATGTGGAAAAGGCCGCGAAAGCGGCCTTTGTTTGTTGCACTGCGTTGCAGAAAAATGCGGCGATTACTGAGGCTGTTGCTCAGCGGCGCCCATTTTGATCTTGGCTTCTTTACGCAGGCTCGCCAGCAGCGAATCGAAGGAAACGCCGGTCGCGCCCTCTTCCATCTTGCCGACGAAGGTTTTCATTTCGTCTTCCGGCAGCGTGCCTGGCTTCACCGCATCGAGCGCGATCAGCACCACGTTGTCCTGGCGATCCTGCGACATGCCGTACACCGGTTTGCCGTCCTGCGGGTGCGGCAGCGCGAACACGCTCTCCACCAGCTGGCTGTCTTCCGGCGCGCGCGCCATCTTCTGCACGGCGCCAAAGCTCAGGCCGGCGGCTTTCATCGCCTCGTCGCCCTTGCCCTGCTTCAGCTCAACCAGCAGCTTCTCGCCCTGCAGTTTCGCTTCCTGCACCGCTTTGTTGCGCTTCACCAGCTCGGCCACGCGGTCTTTCACCTGGTCGAATGGTTCGATACCTTCCGGCTTATGGCCGCTCACGCGCACCACGAAGGCGCGGTCGCCATCTACGGTGATCACGTCGGAGTTGCTGCCCGGCGCGCCGTTCTCGCCGATCAGCGAGCCGTCGAAGATCGCCTGCACGACCGGCTTGAAGTTCAGCGCGGCAGGAATGTTGTCACGGGTGAACCAGTCGCTTTGCGCCGCTTTCACGCCGGCCGCTTCTTCAGCCGAGGCCAGAGATTCGTTGTCGCTGGTCGCCGCTTCGCTCACCTTCTGCTGCAGCGCGTAATACGCGTCTACCGCTTTCTCCTGCTGCACCTGCTTGGCGATGGCGTCATGCACTTCGCTCAGCGGCTTCACTTTCTCAGGTTCGATATCATTCAAACGCACGATCAGGAAGCCGACGGAAGATTTCACCACGCCGGACAGCTGCCCTTTCTCGGTCAGGTTAGCCTGCTTCAGCTCGTCGGCGGTGGTTTCCGGCTCCAACCAGCCCAGCTCGCCGCCGGTACGGCGTGAGATGATATCGGTGGATTTCTCTTTCGCCAGGGTGGCGAAATCGGCGCCCTTCTTCAGCTCGTCCAGCACGGCGTTGGCTTCCGCCTCGGTTTTCAGCTGGATCACGCTGTAGTTCTTACGCTCCGGCTGGCCGTAGCTGCTCTTGTGCTGGTCGTAGTAAGCGCTGATGTCCTCTTCGCTCACTTTCACCTTGTCCTGCATGGACGCGGCGTCCAGCGGGATATAGCTCACCTTCACCTGCTCTGGTGCGATGAAGCTGTTTTTGTTCTGATCGTAATACGCCTTCAGTTCGTCGTCACCGGCGCTCTGTTTCGCCTGCAGCGCCTTCAGATCGATGGTCGCCAGGCGCACGTCGCGCTCCTGCAGCACCAGCGCCGCCATGGCTTGCGATTCGGACGGCAGCACGAAGCCGGACTCGCCGAAGGCCTGAATCAGCTGCTGATTGACCAGCTGCTGGCGCATCGACTGCGCGAAGTTGTCGGCGGTGTAGCCCATGCGGCCGATCAGGTCGAGATATTTGGCGTTATCGAACTGGCCGTTGGTCTGGAAGTAAGGCGCCTTGCGGATGGCGTCCTTGATCTGATCGTCGCTGACCGCCAGGCCCAGCTTCTTGGCGTACTGGTCGAGCAGCATGTTGTCGATCAACTGGGACAACACCTGACGGCGCATCTGCTGCATGTAGCCTTCGTTGCCGGCCAGCGCGGAGAACTGGTCACCCAGCTGCTGCTGCATGCGGCTACGCTCGCTTTGGAAAGCCTGTTCCAGCTGAGCGCGTTCGATCGTCTGACCATTTACTTTCGCAGCATAATCGCCGGAGCCGCCGATCAGGTAGTTACCCACCCCGGTCAGAACGAATGACAGGATGATCAGGGCCAGGATGATTTTGAGCACGACGTGATTAGCAGCCGCGCGTAAATTGTCCATCATAGTGTGACAACACTCCGCTGTGATGTGGATTAACAACCCTTGTGCAGGCGCGTTCCCTGCGACAAAAATAAAAAAAGCGCATCAGTCCGATGCGCCTTGTATCTTACCTTACCAGCACCGCTGCGTCAGGTGATTGTTTATTACAAAACCCTGTTACGCTAAACGGTTAGACGCTAAATCAGTTTACAGCGTCTTTCAGCGCTTTCCCTGCACGGAAGGCCGGTACTTTGGCTGCCGCGATTTTGATCTCTTTACCGGTCTGCGGGTTGCGGCCGGTACGAGCCGAACGTTCACGCACGGTGAAGGAACCGAAACCTACCAGAGCCACGTCATCCCCTGCTTTCAGAGAGTCGGTAACGGAAGCGATTACTGCGTCTAAAGCACGTCCCGCTGCCGCTTTGGAAATATCAGCACCTGCGGCAATCTTGTCGATCAGTTGTGACTTATTCACTCTATCATCCCCTCTAGAATTCTATCGTCGCACCGAAAAATCCCTACGGTTGCGACAGCGCAGCTGTTATATCAATCCCATCGAACCTTAGCAAGCCACCGACTGGGTGGCAAAACGCGGGCCGACAGAGATCTAACTTAGCGGTACAAAAAAATACTGGCAAGTCCGAAATGGCTTGCCAGTATAAGTTTTATCAATGGTTTTTGCGATTCGTCACTATTTTGCCGCTACCGGCAGTGCGCCGAAGGCCGGGTTTTGCAACGCAATGTTCAAAACTTCATCGATTCGCTGCACCGGATGAATCTCCAGATCGGCGATAACATTGTCCGGGATCTCTTCCAGATCGCGCTTGTTCTCGTAAGGGATCAGCACGGTTTTGATGCCGCCGCGATGCGCCGCCAACAGCTTCTCTTTCAGGCCGCCGATCGGCAATACCTGGCCGCGCAGCGTGATCTCGCCGGTCATCGCCACATCGGCGCGTACCGGGTTGCCGGTCAGACAGGAGACCAGCGCGGTGCACATCGCGATACCGGCGCTCGGGCCGTCTTTCGGCGTCGCCCCTTCCGGCACGTGCACGTGGATGTCGCGTTTCTCGTAGAAATCGGCGTTGATGCCCAATTTCTCCGCGCGCGCGCGCACCACGGTCAGCGCCGCCTGAATCGATTCCTGCATCACTTCACCCAGAGAACCGGTGTAGGTCAGCTTGCCTTTGCCCGGCACGCAGGCGGTTTCGATGGTCAGCAGATCGCCGCCCACTTCCGTCCACGCCAGCCCGGTGACTTCGCCCACGCGGTTTTCGGTATCCGCACGGCCGTAATCGACGCGCTGCACGCCCAGGTAATCCTTCAGGTTGTCGCCGTTGATCTCGATATGCTTGCGCTTCTTGTCCATCAGCAGCGTTTTCACCGCTTTACGGCACAGCTTGGAGATTTCACGCTCCAGGCTACGCACCCCGGCTTCGCGGGTGTAGAAGCGAATGATACCGATGATGGCGCTGTCGTCGACCGTCAGCTCGCCTTTTTTCAGCGCGTTGCGCTCAAGCTGCTTCGGCAGCAGGTGCTGCTTGGCAATGTTGAGCTTCTCGTCCTCGGTGTAACCCGACAGGCGGATCACTTCCATACGGTCCAGCAGCGGCGCAGGAATGTTCATCGAGTTCGAGGTGGCGACGAACATCACGTCGGACAGATCGTAATCCACTTCCAGGTAGTGGTCGTTGAACGCCACGTTCTGTTCCGGATCCAGCACCTCCAGCAGAGCGGAGGCCGGATCGCCACGCATGTCGGAAGACATCTTGTCGATCTCATCCAGCAGGAACAGCGGGTTCTTCACCCCAACCTTGGCCATCTTCTGGATCAGTTTGCCCGGCATCGAACCGATGTAGGTGCGGCGGTGACCGCGGATTTCCGCTTCGTCACGCACGCCGCCCAGCGCCATGCGCACGTACTGGCGGCCGGTCGCTTTGGCGATCGACTGCCCCAGCGAGGTTTTACCCACGCCCGGCGGCCCTACCAGACACAGGATCGGCCCCTTGATTTTGCTGACGCGGCTCTGTACCGCGAGGTACTCGAGGATGCGATCCTTGACGCGCTCCAGGCCGTAGTGATCGGTATCGAGCACTTCCTGCGCCTTGACCAGGTCTTTTTTCACCTTGCTGCGCGCATTCCACGGCACCTGCAGCATCCAGTCGATGTAGCCGCGCACCACGGTCGCTTCCGCTGACATCGGCGACATCATCTTCAGCTTCTGCAGTTCCGCTTCGGTTTTCTCGCGCGCCTCTTTCGGCATCTTCGCCGCATCGATCTTGCGCTTCAGCGCTTCGTGCTCGTCCGGCGCGTCGTCCATCTCGCCCAGCTCTTTCTGAATCGCCTTCATCTGCTCATTCAGATAGTACTCGCGCTGGCTCTTCTCCATCTGCTTCTTGACGCGGTTGCGGATGCGTTTCTCGACCTGCAGCAGGTCGATCTCCGACTCCATCATCGCCATCAGGTATTCCAGACGCTCGGTGATGTCGGACATCTCGAGCACCGACTGCTTGTCGCTGAGTTTCAGCGGCATATGGGCAGCGATGGTGTCCGCCAGGCGCGCGGCGTCGTCGATGCTGTTCAGTGAAGTCAGCACCTCCGGCGGGATTTTTTTGTTCAGCTTGATATAGCCTTCAAACTGATTGATCGCGGTGCGCACCAGCACTTCCTGCTCGCGCTCGTCGATCGCAGGCGACTCAAGGTATTCCGCCTGCGCGGCAAAATGCTCACCGCTGTCGGACAGCGTAGTGATGCGTGCGCGCTGCAGCCCCTCGACCAGCACTTTTACCGTGCCGTCCGGCAGCTTCAACATCTGCAGGATCGACGCTACGGTGCCAACCGAGAACAAGTCGTTAATGCCAGGTTCATCCGTTGAGGCCTCTTTCTGTGCCACCAGCATGATCTTCTTATCGTGATCCATTGCGGCTTCGAGGCACCGAATCGATTTTTCCCGGCCAACAAATAACGGGATCACCATGTGCGGATAAACCACCACGTCGCGCAATGGCAGGACGGGGATTTCAATGCGTTCGGAACGCTCAGGGTTCATAGAGCTCTCTCTTAGTTTAATTTCCGCCAGGTTGAGGGGGAATCTCATGAGACGCAAGCATCTAACGTTTCATAAAATCTGGTTAATGAGTATATGGGGATGAATCTCTTACATTCAACGGCAAGAATGCAGGAAAAAGAAATGGGGGATGAAATCCCCCATTTTGCTGATAACGCTCTGGTTTAACTGGCTAATTATTCGCCAGATGCCTGGGCTTCCGGCTTGCCGTAGATCAACAGCGGCTTGGATTGGCCGGCGATGACCGACTCGTCGATCACCACTTTGTCTACGCTGTCCATCGACGGCAGATCGTACATGGTGTCGAGCAGCGCGCCTTCCACGATGGAACGCAGGCCGCGGGCGCCGGTTTTGCGCGCCATGGCTTTCTTGGCGATGGCGTTCAGCGCTTCGTCGCGGAACTCCAGCTCCACGCCTTCCAGATTGAACAGCGCCTGATACTGCTTGGTCAGGGCGTTCTTCGGCTCTTTCAGGATCTGAATCAGCGCATCTTCGCTCAGCTCGCTCAGGGTCGCCACCACCGGCAGACGGCCGATGAACTCTGGGATCAGACCGAACTTGATCAAATCTTCCGGTTCGGCCTGCAGCAGCAGTTCGCCCTCGGTCGCCTTCTCGGACTCGCCCTTGACGGTCGCGCCGAAGCCGATGCCGGAGCCGGTGTTGACGCGCTGACCGATCACCTTATCCAGGCCGGCGAAAGCGCCGCCGCAGATAAACAGGATCTTGGAGGTATCAACCTGCAGGAACTCCTGTTGCGGATGCTTGCGCCCACCCTGCGGCGGAACCGCGGCGATGGTGCCTTCAATCAGCTTCAGCAGCGCCTGCTGCACGCCTTCACCCGAGACGTCACGCGTGATCGACGGGTTATCGGACTTGCGGGAAATCTTATCGATTTCATCGATATAAACGATGCCGCGCTGCGCTTTCTGCACGTCATAGTCACATTTTTGCAACAGCTTCTGGATAATATTTTCCACGTCCTCGCCCACGTAACCGGCTTCGGTCAGCGTGGTGGCGTCGGCCATGGTGAACGGCACGTCCAGGAAGCGCGCCAGCGTTTCCGCCAGCAGGGTTTTACCGCTGCCGGTCGGGCCAATCAGCAAGATGTTGCTCTTGCCCAACTCGATACCGTTGCTGGTATCGCCGTTGCGCAGGCGTTTGTAGTGGTTGTACACCGCAACCGCCAGCACTTTCTTCGCCTGCTCCTGGCCGATGACGTAGTCATCCAGGTGGTGGCGGATCTCGTGCGGCGTCGGCAGCGCACTGCGCTCACGATGCGGGGCAACTTCTTTAATCTCTTCGCGAATAATGTCGTTACACAGATCGACACATTCATCGCAGATATACACTGACGGCCCGGCAATCAGCTTACGCACTTCATGCTGGCTTTTGCCGCAAAAAGAGCAGTACAGCAGCTTTCCTGAACCGTCTTTGCGCTTATCTGTCATCAGTCAAACCTCTTCTTTAGTCTTGTCCCGCAGGAAAATCACGGCGGCAGTGCGCCCAAACTCATATCGGGAACGCCGAGGGGCCACAACAGAGCGAGCCCCTGCCCACTCTGATTACTATAGTCCATCGGCGCCGCGTGGTTCTAGCTGCGGTGTGTCAGAATGCCGTCAACCAGGCCGTATTCCACGGCTTCTTCCGCGGTCATAAAGCGATCGCGCTCGGTGTCGCGCTCGATCTGCTCCAGCGGCTGGCCGGTATGCTCGGCCATCAGTTCGTTCATGCGCGCTTTCACCTTAAGGATTTCACGCGCATGGATTTCGATGTCCGTCGCCTGGCCCTGGTAGCCGCCCAGCGGCTGGTGAATCATCACGCGCGAGTTAGGCAGGCAGAAACGTTTGCCTTTGGCACCCGCGGTCAGCAGGAAGGAGCCCATCGAGCACGCCTGGCCCATACAGATGGTGCTGACGTCCGGCTTGATGAACTTCATGGTGTCGTAAATCGACATGCCCGCGGTAATTACCCCACCCGGCGAGTTGATGTAGAGGTAAATGTCTTTTTCCGGGCTTTCCGCTTCGAGGAACAGCATTTGCGCCACGATCAGGTTGGCCATGTGATCTTCCACCTGGCCGGTCAGGAAAATGATGCGCTCTTTCAGCAGGCGGGAATAGATGTCGTAAGAACGCTCCCCGCGTGAAGTCTGCTCTACCACCATCGGCACCAGCGCCATGTTCGGTGCAAATTGATCTCGTTCGCCACTGTATGACATTACCGTCTCCTAATAGAAATTGCCTTGGCGGCCAGGGTGTCACCCTAATACGCCGATTCTACTTGAGAACGGCCATGATGACTATGCTCAAGCATTCGACCCGCGCCACACGTACCCGACGGTTATTTCATCCCGCGCACTTTGGCAAACAGCCCCAGAATTATTCTTAACAGATTGGGGGATCCCGGCGCGATTTCAAGCCCAGAGGCCGATTTTCTCCGCGCGCCGAAAACGATGCCGTTATTCTGACCGTTATCATGCCAGCCAGTTCCCCAGGCAACAGGGTAAATATAGTGCATATTGCCCCGCTTAACCTGAGATTAATCAGCAACGTGGCAAAAAGAAAAGCCCGCAACCTGAGGTTGCGGGCTTTTTCATCGTGCGCCGGTTCGCCAGGCGAAACCGGGGGCGCCGTTCATCGCGCCCGGCACGCCGGCATTACGCCTGTTGAGTCTGGTTCATCAGCTCGCTGAAGGTAGTGGCTTTTTCAGTCACTTTCGCTTTTGCCAGCAGGGCTTCAACCGCTTGCTCTTCCAGAGCCACGTTGCGCATGTTGTTCATCAGCTCTTTGTTTTTGCTGTAGAACTCGATGACTTCGCTCGGATCTTCGTAGGCAGAAGCCATTTCTTCGATCAGCGTCTTCACGCGGTCTTCGTCAGCTTTCAGATCGTTGGTGCTGATCACTTCGCCCAGCAGCAGGCCAACCACTACGCGGCGTTTCGCTTGCTCTTCGAACAGCTCGCGTGGCAGTTCCAGCGCTTGCTTCTCGTTGCCGCCGAAACGCTGTGCAGCCTGACGACGCAGTACGTCGATTTCGCCGTCGATCAGGGCAGCAGGCACGTCGATTTCGTTCGCGCTCACCAGACCGTCGATCGCCTGAGACTTGATGCGGTTACGCACGGCGCCTTTCAGCTCGCGCTCCATGTTCTTGCGAACTTCGGTGCGCAGGCCGGCAACGGAACCGTCCGCCACGCCGAAACGCTTGATGAACTCTTCGGTCAGTTCCGGCAGCTCGCGCTCTTCAACTTTCTTCAGCACGATAGCGAATTTGGCCGCTTTGCCCTTCAGGTTTTCCGCGTGGTAATCTTCTGGGAAGTTCACGTCGATGGAGAACTCTTCGCCCGCTTTGTGACCGACCAGGCCTTCTTCGAAGCCTGGGATCATGCGGCCCTGGCCCATTGCCAGTACGAAGTCGGACGCTTTGCCGCCTTCGAACTCTTCACCGTCGATAGAACCGGTGAAGTCAACGGTCACGCGATCTTCAGCTTCCGCTGCGCGATCGGTTTCTTTCCAGGTCGCCTGCTGCTTGCGCAGAGTGTCCAGCATCGCGTCGACGTCTTCGTCGTTCACTTCAACCACTGGTTTTTCAACTTCGATGTTTTCCAGGCCTTTCAGCTCAACTTCTGGATACACTTCGAATTCAACGGCGAAAGTGAAGTCTTCACCTTCTTTGTACTCGCCCGGCACGTAGTTTGGTGCGCCGGCCGGATTAATCTTTTCTTTGATGATCGCGTCAACGAAGCTGCGCTGCATCGCTTCGCCCAGCACGTCCTGACGAACAGAGGCGCCGTAACGCTGTTCCACGATGTTCATCGGCACTTTGCCTTTGCGGAAGCCGTCGATACGCACGCTTTTCGCTGCGTTGATCAGCTCTTTCTTCACCGCCTGCTTGATAGTATCAGCCGGTACAGTAATAGAGAGACGGCGCCCAAGGCCTTGAGTGGTTTCTACTGAAACTTGCATCTTGTTACCTCAAAAAAATCACAGTGCTCGGTCAACTCCGTTCCAAGAACCAGGACGGCTACAAATAAGAACCGAGTTCCCTGATGACAGAAGCGTCCCGAAACCATTCCGGAAAAATAAGACGCGACATTATAGCGGCGCATGCATGGCGAGTCGAGGAAAGCTAGGCGGCGCAGGCGCGCTAAAACTCACACTTTTGCCGATTCAATCGCCAAAAGGCCGCCAAAACAGACCGAACGTTGGCCATATTGCGCGTCGGCCGTGTCGTCGTCAAAAACAGAAACGGCCCGCAGGCCGTTTCAAAATTCGTCAGTAGTAATACCCTAATTCGAGGGCAAAGTTCCACTGATACCTGAAAATTTCCCCCTCAGGCCAGCGTCCCGGCGCCGCGGCACGGCGGCGAGGCCGGCACGGTATCCTGCAATCCTTCCCACTCTTTGAGCGTATAGGTGTGCAGCGCCAGCGCGTGTACGCCATCGGCCAGTTCTTCCGACAGTACGCCGTAGATAGAGCGGTGACGCGTCAAAAACCGTTCGCCGACGAAGCGATCGCTGACCAATACCACTTTGAAATGACTTTCTGAACCCGCCGGAACGTTATGACGATAGCTTTCATCAACGACTTCCAGATACGCGGGCTCAAACGCCGCCCTTAACTTTGCTTCTATTTGCTCGCGAATCATAGGATCTCCTTACAACACCGGCAGAGGACCGTGCCCATCTAGTTCAATATTAGCCGGTTTTCCCCCGTTTAGACCATCACCGGGACAAATTTCTCTTTTCTGCGGTCAGATGATGAGCGTCATCCCCGCCGCTTGGGGGATTATCCGATTGAGCGGGCCAAAAAAGCGTGTTTTTATCAACGGCAGGTAAAAATTTGTCACTCAGGCGCCTTCCGCGCTTCCACCGCACGGCGGCGATGCTATGATGTCGGCAATTTGTTGTCGGCTATCCCGCTCTGATTATTGCTAAATCCATCGAGAATGAGACAGAAAACATGTTAAAGAAACTTTGTCTTCCTTTGCTGGCCGCCCTGCTGCTGGCCGGTTGCGCGACCAGCAGCAACACCCTGAACGTCACGCCGAAAATCGTTCTGCCGCAGCAGGATCCTACCCTGCAGGGCATCACCATCAGCATCAACGGCGCGGATCAGCGCACCGATCAGGCGCTGGCCAAGGTGAATCGCGACGGCCAACTGGTCACGCTGACGCCATCGCGCGATCTGCGTTTCCTGCTGCAGGAAGTGCTGGAGAAACAGATGGGCGCTCGCGGCTACATGATCGGCGCCGACGGCCCGGTGGCGCTGCAGATCGTCGTCAATAACCTGTACGCGGACGTTTCCGAAGGTAACCTGCGCTACAACATCACCACCAAAGCCGACATCTCGATCATCGCCCAGGCGAAGAACGGCAACAAGCAGGTGAAAAATTACCGCTCGACGTATAACGTGCAGGGCGCCTTCACGGCCACCAACGAGAAGATCACCGACGCCGTCAACTCCGTGCTGGGCGACGTGATCGCCGACATGGCGCAGGACACCAGCGTCAACGACTTTATCAAGCAAAACGCGCGCTAATCGACGCGCCTTGCGCCGCCCGGCGGATCGGGCGGCGCAGACAGGGAACTCATGTCGAAACACTATCTGAACATCTTCACCCAGCGTAACTCCGCCATTCTGCTGCTGCTGGGCTTCGCGTCGGGTCTGCCGCTGGCATTGACCTCCGGCACGCTGCAAGCCTGGATGACCGTCGAAAACATCGATCTGAAAACCATCGGCATTTTCTCGCTGGTGGGCCAGGCCTACGTATTCAAATTCCTCTGGTCGCCGTTCATGGACCGCTATACCCCGCCGTTTCTCGGGCGGCGGCGCGGTTGGCTGCTGATCAGCCAGCTGCTGCTGGTGGCGGCGATCGTGGCGATGGGCTTCATGCAGCCCGCGCAGCACCTGTGGTGGCTGGCGGCGTTGGCGGTGCTGGTGGCGTTCTGCTCCGCCTCGCAAGATATCGTGTTCGACGCTTATAAAACCGACCTGCTGAAAGCCGAAGAGCGCGGGGCGGGTGCGGCGATCTCGGTGCTGGGCTACCGGCTGGCAATGCTGGTTTCCGGCGGCCTGGCGCTGTGGCTGGCGGATCGCTATTTCGGCTGGCAGGCCACCTACTGGCTGATGGCCGGATTGATGCTGATCGGCGTGGCCGCCACGCTGATGGCGCCGGAGCCGGATGAAAGCATCCCGGCGCCGCGCACCATGGAACAGGCGGTCGTCGCGCCGCTGCGTGATTTCTTCGGCCGCAACAACGCCTGGCTGATCCTGCTGCTGATCGTGATGTACAAAATGGGCGACGCCTTCGCCGGCAGCCTGAGCACCACGTTCCTGATCCGCGGCGTGGGGTTCGACGCCGGTGAAGTCGGGCTGGTCAACAAAACGCTCGGCCTGTTCGCCACCATCGTCGGCGCCCTGTTCGGCGGCGTGCTGATGCAGCGTCTCACCCTGTTCCGCGCGCTGATGCTGTTCGGCGTCCTGCAGGCGGTCTCCAACCTCGGGTATTGGATCCTGGCGGTGACCGACAAGAGCCTGCTCACCATGGGCAGCGCCATCTTCCTCGAAAACCTGTGCGGCGGCATGGGCACCGCGGCCTTCGTGGCGCTGCTGATGACGCTGTGCAACCGTTCGTTCTCCGCCACCCAGTTCGCGCTGCTGTCGGCGCTGTCCGCCGTGGGGCGCGTCTATGTCGGCCCGATCGCCGGCTGGTTCGTCGAAGCCCACGGCTGGCCGTTGTTCTACCTGTTCTCGATCGCCGCCGCCCTGCCCGGCTTGCTGCTGCTCGGCATCTGCCGCCAGACGCTGGAACACACCCAGCAACATGGCGACTTTATGCCGCGCACCGAGTTTTCCGGATCTTACCGCTGGGCGCTGCGCCTGCTGACGCTGGGCTGTTCGCTGTTGGGCCTGTGGTTGCTGTTGCTGATCGCCAATGCGCTGGACTGGACGCAGGCACCGCTGTTGGCCGATCGGCTGCTGCAGGTCGGCGCCGCACTGAGCCTGCTCGGCGTCGCGATGGGCAGCGCGCTGGATTACCTGGCACTGCGCCGCACCCGTTTGGCATGATCTGACCGGCCGGCGATTTCGCCGGCCGAAAAAAAAGCGATCCGCGGGTATATTTATTTTGGTAAAAAAAGATAATCGACGCGGAAATTATTTTTTTATCCGACTGCCGCACTCGGAAATAAAATTAAATTCACCTTTAAGACACAATTATTTTACATTAAATAAACCTTTTCTGCGTATTTCCCCGCCGCGCATTTCTTCGCCAAATTCATCATACCTTTAGTTTTCCTTAACATACGGGCTGCTCGTCACGATTCAGCGTGCCAACGCGTTGTTGTCATTGGTAAATTGTCACGCAGGGTTACATCTGTGACCCCCTTAACAGAAAGTGTCAACAAGCCGCTGACACTCCCTTAAGCATGTTTACAGTACTGCAACCTTCCCGTAAAATGCCCGCACACATGAAACGACAATTGAGCCTTTGTTATTGAGGTCGTTAGATGAGACTTAAGAAATACAATAAAAGTATTGGGATGCTGTCATTAATCGCAGGCACTGTATTGCTCAGTGGCTGCGATATGGTTTTGATGAATCCCAAAGGAGCAATTGGTGTTGAGCAACGGACACTGATTATCACTGCAATCGCGTTGATGTTGATCGTGGTGGTGCCAGTTATCTTCATGGCGTTCGCCTTTGCCTGGAAGTATCGTTCTTCCAACAAAGACGCCAAGTACAGTCCGAACTGGGCCCACTCCAACAAGATCGAAGCGGTCGTCTGGACCATTCCTATCATTATCATCGCCATCCTTGGCACCATTACTTGGAAGACTACCCACGAACTCGACCCGTTCAAGCCGATTGTCACCGACAAGAAGCCGATGACGATCGAAGTGGTGTCGCTCGACTGGAAATGGCTGTTCATCTACCCGGAACAAGGCATTGCGACCGTTAATGAGCTGGCTTTCCCGAAAGATGTTCCAGTCGAATTCAAGATCACCTCTAACTCGGTAATGAACTCGTTCTTTATCCCGCAGTTGGGTGGACAGATTTATGCGATGGCCGGCATGCAGACCAAACTGCACCTGATCGGCAACGAAGCCGGTGCCTACAAGGGCATCTCCAGCAGCTACAGCGGCGCAGGCTTCTCCGGTATGAAATTCACCGCGATCGTTACCCCGACCGAAGGCGACTTCGATCAGTGGGTGGCCAAGGTGAAGGCATCGTCTAAAAACCTGAACACCACCGACGACTTTAACAAACTGGCAGAGCCGAGTGAAAACAACCCGGTTGAGTACTTTGCCGCTGTCAAACCGAATTTGTTCAAAGAAACAATTGCCAAATTCATGGGCGACATGGATATGCACAAGGGCGCTGGCGCGCACGAAGGCATGGACATGAGCCAAGGTATGGACATGGGTGAACATGCTGCTCACGCCGGAGCCGAGGAATAACTGATGTTGGGAAAATTAACACTTGATGCGGTTCCGTACCACGAACCGATCATCATGGTCACCGTAGCCGCAATTATTGTCGGGGGCCTGGCAGTGCTGGCGCTGCTGACATATTTCGGCAAATGGAAGTGGCTGTGGAGCGAATGGCTGACTTCAGTCGACCATAAAAAAATTGGTATCATGTACATCATCGTGGCGATGGTCATGCTGCTGCGCGGCTTCGCCGACGCCATCATGATGCGTAGCCAGCAGGCGTTGGCGTCCGCCGGCGAAGCCGGGTTCCTGCCGCCGCACCACTACGACCAGATCTTCACCGCGCACGGCGTTATCATGATCTTCTTCATGGCGATGCCTTTCGTAGTCGGCCTGATGAACGTCGTGGTGCCGCTGCAAATCGGTGCGCGCGACGTCGCCTTCCCGTTCCTGAACTCCCTGAGCTTCTGGTTCTTCGTGGTGGGCGTTGTGCTGATCAACATCTCCCTGGGGGTCGGTGAGTTCGCTCAGACCGGTTGGCTGGCGTATCCGCCGCTGTCCGGTAAAGAGTACAGTCCTGGCGTCGGGGTCGATTACTGGATCTGGAGTCTGCAGATTTCCGGTCTGGGTACACTGCTGACCGGCGTGAACTTCTTCGCCACCATTCTGAAGATGCGTGCCCCTGGCATGCCTATGATGAAGATGCCGGTGTTCACCTGGGCGGCCCTGTGTACTAACGTCCTGATCATCGTTTCTTTCCCAATTCTGACCGTCACCATCGCGCTGCTGACCCTGGATCGCTATCTGGGCACCCATTTCTTCACCAATGATATGGGCGGCAACATGATGATGTACATCAACCTGATTTGGGCCTGGGGTCACCCAGAGGTGTATATCCTGGTTCTGCCGGTGTTCGGCGTGTTCTCCGAAGTCACCGCGACCTTCTCCAGAAAACGCCTGTTCGGCTATACCTCACTGGTATGGGCAACCATCGCGATCACCGTTCTGTCGTTCATCGTCTGGCTGCACCACTTCTTCACCATGGGGTCCGGCGCGAACGTTAACGCCTTCTTCGGTATCGCCACCATGATCATTTCCATCCCTACCGGGGTGAAAATCTTCAACTGGCTGTTCACCATGTATCAGGGCCGTATCAAGCTCAACTCCGCGATGCTGTGGACCGTTGGCTTCATCATCACCTTCTCCGTAGGTGGTATGACCGGCGTTCTGCTGGCCGTGCCGGGCGCGAACTTCGTGCTGCACAACAGCCTGTTCCTGATCGCTCACTTCCACAACGTCATCATCGGCGGCGTGGTGTTCGGTTGCTTCGCGGGCCTGACTTACTGGTTCCCGAAATCCTTCGGCTTCACGCTGAACGAAAAATGGGGCATCCGCGCGTTCTGGTTCTGGATCATCGGCTTCTTCACCGCCTTCATGCCGCTGTACGCATTGGGCTTTATGGGCATGACCCGTCGTATCAGCCAGAACATCAACCCTGAGTTCCACCCTCTGCTGCTGGTTGCAGCCGGCGGTGCGGCGCTGATCGCCTGCGGCATTCTGTGCCAGCTGATCCAGATCTTCGTCAGTATCCGTGACCGCGAACAGAACCGCGATCTGACCGGTGACCCATGGGGCGCTCGTACTCTGGAGTGGTCAACCTCGTCTCCACCGCCGTTCTATAACTTTGCCGTAGTGCCGCAGATTCATGACCGTGATGAATTCTGGGACATGAAAGAAAAAGGCGAAGCGTATAAGAAACCGGCTAAATACGAACCGATTCATATGCCTAAGAACACCGGCGCCGGCGTGATCATCGCCTTCTTCAGCCTGGTCTTCGGTTTCGCAATGATTTGGGAAATCTGGTGGATGGCTCTGGCCGGCTTCATCGGTATGATCGTTGTCTGGATCGGCAAGAGCTTCGATCACGATGTTGACTACTATGTGCAGGTTGATGAAATCGAGCGCATTGAGAACCAACACTACGAACAAATCCGTAAAGCAGGCGTGAACCATGTCAACTGAAACTCTGACCAATCATAACGCAGCCCATGCAGAGCATGGGCACCACGACGCGGGTGGAACCAAGGTCTTCGGATTCTGGATCTACCTGATGAGCGACTGTATTTTGTTTGCGAGCTTGTTCGCGACTTATGCAGTCCTGGTGAACGGGACCGCGGGCGGTCCCTCAGGCAAAGACATCTTCGACCTGAAGTTTGTCCTGGTCGAAACTTTCCTGCTGTTGTTCAGCTCCATCACCTACGGCATGGCGATGATCGCCATGAACAAGGGTAAAGTTGGCGGTGTAAACACCTGGCTGTTCCTGACCTTCCTGTTTGGTCTGGGCTTTGTGGCGATGGAAATCTATGAATTCCATCACCTGATCGCCGAAGGCTTCGGTCCGGATCGCAGCGCGTTCCTGTCCAGCTTCTTCGCGCTGGTCGGCACCCACGGTCTGCACGTAACTTCCGGCCTGATTTGGATCATCGTGATGATGATTCAGGTGAGCAAGTTCGGCCTGACCGCGACCAACAAAACCCGCCTGATGTGCCTGAGCCTGTTCTGGCACTTCCTGGACGTGGTCTGGATCTGCGTATTTACCGTTGTCTACCTGCTGGGGGTTATGTAATGAGCCATTCATCCCATGAAACCTCTCACGGCGGCGCAAGCCACGGCAGCGTGAAGTCATACCTGATCGGCTTTATCCTGTCGATCATCCTGACGGTAATTCCATTTGCGATGGTAATGAACGGCACTGCCTCTCATTCCACCATCCTGGCGGTTGTTATCGGTATGGCGGTTATCCAGGTGATTGTTCACCTGGTTTACTTCCTGCACATGAACACCTCATCGGAAGAGCGCTGGAACCTGGTGGCATTGCTGTTCACCGCTATGATCATCGGTATCGTTGTTGTAGGTTCACTCTGGATTATGTACAACCTCAACATCAATATGATGGTCGATTAAGAGCTGAGCTGCACGTGATGATTAAGCAATACCTGCAAGTCACTAAACCAGGAATTATTTTCGGCAATTTAATTTCTGTCGTTGGGGGATTCCTGCTCGCTTCCAAAGGGAGCATCGACTATCCCCTGTTTCTCGCCACCCTGGTGGGTGTCTCGTTGGTGGTCGCGTCGGGCTGTGTGTTTAACAACTACATCGACCGCGACATCGACAAGAAAATGGAGAGAACGAAGAATCGGGTGCTGGTAAAAGGCCTGATCGCGCCGAGTGTCACCCTGGTTTATGCGACCGTGTTGGGTATTGCGGGCTTCGCGTTGCTGTATATCGCGGCCAACCCGCTGGCCATGTGGCTGGCGGTGATGGGCTTCGTGGTTTATGTCGGCGTTTACAGCCTGTACATGAAACGCCACTCGGTCTACGGCACGCTGATCGGCAGCCTGTCGGGCGCCGCGCCGCCGGTTATCGGCTATTGCGCGGTGACCAACGAGTTCGACGCCGGCGCGTTGATCCTGCTGGCTATCTTTAGCCTGTGGCAGATGCCGCATTCTTATGCGATCGCTATCTTCCGCTTTAAAGATTACCAGGCGGCCAACATTCCGGTCCTGCCGGTGGTGAAAGGCATTTCCGTCGCCAAGAACCACATCACGGTCTACATCCTGGCGTTTATGATCGCCACGCTGATGCTGACCTTGGTAGGTTATGCCGGCTACAAGTACCTGATCGTCGCTGCGGCGGTGAGCGTATGGTGGCTCGGCATGGCGCTGCGCGGTTACAAGACCGAAAACGACAGCGTCTGGGCGCGTAAACTGTTCGTGTTCTCCATCGTCGCCATCACCTCGCTGAGCGTGATGATGTCGATCGACTTCAGCGCCACGGCGGCGCCTGAAGCGCTGGTGACCTACGTTTGGTAAGCCAAATCATCTGTGAATGGGCCGCTTTTGCGGCCCATTTTATTTGTCACGCCGAAAAGCGGCCGAACTGTAATATCTGTTAAACAACATTCGATTTACCCCCCCTGCCCTGCACACTAAAATGACGCAGCTTTACAGAAGTCATGCCATCAGGCGCTGTTTCAACGTCTGATGGCATGGTTTTTACCGAGGTTTGATGTGAACGATAATTCAATGACCCCGCAGGAGCGCCGCGCCACCTGGGGATTGGGCACCGTATTCTCCCTGCGCATGCTCGGCATGTTTATGGTACTGCCGGTGCTGACCACCTACGGCATGGCGCTCAACGGCGCCAGCGAAGCGCTGATCGGCATCGCCATCGGCATCTACGGCCTGGCGCAGGCGGTGTTTCAAATCCCGTTCGGCCTGGTGTCCGATCGCATCGGCCGCAAGCCGCTGATCGTCGGCGGCCTGCTGATCTTTGCCCTCGGCAGCGTGATCGCCGCCGCGACCGATTCGATCTGGGGCGTGATCCTCGGCCGCGCGCTGCAAGGCTCCGGCGCGATCGCCGCCGCGGTCATGGCGCTGCTCTCCGATCTGACCCGCGAGCAGAACCGCACCAAGGCGATGGCGTTTATCGGCGTCAGCTTCGGCATCACCTTTGCCATCGCCATGGTATTGGGCCCTATCATCACCCACGCCTTCGGCCTGCATGCGCTGTTCTGGATGATCGCCGTACTGGCGCTGGCCGGCATTGTCATCACCCTGGCGGTAGTGCCTTCCGCCGACACTCACCTGCTGAACCGCGAGTCCAGCATCGTGCGCGGCAGCTTCCGCAAAGTGCTGAGCAACTCGCGCCTGCTGAAGCTCAACTTCGGCATCATGTGCCTGCATATCCTGCTGATGTCGAGCTTCGTGGCGCTGCCGCTGGCGATGGAAAAAGCCGGGCTGGCGGCCAGCGAGCACTGGATCGTCTACCTGGTCACCATGCTGGTATCGTTCGCCGCCGTGGTGCCTTTCATCATCTATGCCGAAAAATATCGCCGCATGAAGCAGGTCTTTATGGGCTGCGTGGCAGTGCTGTTCTGCGCCGAAGTGCTGCTGTGGCTCTCCGGCGCGCACCTGTGGGGCATCATCGCCGGCGTGCAGCTGTTCTTCATGGCCTTCAACATGATGGAAGCCATTCTGCCTTCGCTGATCAGCAAAGAGTCACCGGCCGGCTACAAGGGCACCGCGATGGGGGTCTACTCCACCAGCCAGTTTATCGGCGTGGCGATCGGCGGCAGCCTCGGCGGCTGGCTGTACGGTTTGCAGGGGGCGGGCTTGGTGTTTATCGCCGGCGCCGTGCTGGCCGCTCTCTGGTTCCTGGTCAGCAGCACCATGAAAGAACCGCCGTATGTCAGCAGCCTGCGCATTACGCTGTCGGAACTGGCGGTGAAAGATTCGGCGCTGGAAAGCCGCCTGAAGGCGCAGCCCGGCGTGGCCGAGGCGATCGTAGTGCCGGAAGAGCGCAGCGCCTACGTCAAGGTGGATACCAAGCAGACCAATCGCGGTCAGCTGGAAGCGCTGGTCAATTCGCTGTAAAGAATCAGGGCCGGCAATGCCGGCCCCGTAGAGATTAATCGCGGAAGTTCTTGAACTGGAACGGCTGCCCCAGATCGCCGCCGCGCACCAGCGCCATCACGCTCTGCAAATCGTCGCGTGACTTACCGGTCACCCGCACTTCTTCGCCCTGGATCTGCGCCTGCACCTTCAGCTTGCTGTCTTTGATCAGCTTGACGATTTTCTTCGCCACAGAGGTTTCAATCCCCTGCTTCAGCTTGGCTTCCACGCTGTAGGTTTTACCGCTGTGGGTAAACTCTTCCGGGATCTCCAGCGCGGCGCCGTCGATGCTGCGCTTGCTCAGCTTTTCGCGCAGAATATCGAGCAGCTGCTGCACCTGGAAATCAGACTCGGTGGCAACCTTGATGCTTTGATCTTTCTCGTTTAGCTCAAAGCTGGCCGGCACGTTGCGAAAATCCCAGCGGGTGCCGAGATCGCGGGTGGCGTTCTCAACGGCGTTACGCACTTCCTGCATATCAATTTCGGAAACGATGTCGAAAGATGGCATACTTCTTCCTCCTGAATGAGTGCCTAATAGCTTAGGCGATTTTGATGCCGAGCATGATAACCGCTTTGCCGCCTCAGACAAAATCTGCTGAACGCACGCAGGGATAGCGCTTCGGGCTGCCATAAAGCCTATAGTTAATTCACGGTAATTGAGCGGTATTCCCGTGTTTCCAAGGAGACTGAATGAAAATAACCATTCTTGGTTGCGGCGCGCTCGGACAACTGTGGCTCTCCCGGCTGTATCAGCAGGGCCACGATGTACAGGGATGGCTAAGAGTGCCGCAGCCTTTTTGCGCGGTGAACGTGATAGAGCCGGAAGGCGTCTCGTTTAATCGCAACTTGCCCACTAACGATCCGCAGCACCTTGCGCAAAGCGAGCTGCTGCTGGTGACGCTGAAAGCCTGGCAGGTGTCCAGCGCGGTCAGCGCGCTGCTGCCGAAGCTGAACCCCCAGTGCGCCATTTTGCTGCTGCACAACGGCATGGGCACCCAAGAGGAGCTGCCGCCGAACGGCCAGCCGATCCTGCAGGGCACCACCACCCACGCCGCGCGCCACGAAGGCAGCACCATTATCCACGTCGCCACCGGCATCACCCACATCGGCCCGACCTCGCCGGCCGCCCAGCACCTCAGCCACCTGGCGGAAGTGCTGCATCAGGCGCTGCCCGACGTTGCCTGGCACAACAACATCGCCTCGGCCAACTGGCGCAAGCTGGCGGTCAACTGCGTGATCAACCCGCTGACGGCGCTGTACGGCTGCCGTAACGGCGATCTGCAGCGCTACCCGGAACAGATCGAAACGCTGTGCCGTGAAGTCGCCAGCGTGATGGCGATGGAGGGCTACCACACCTCATGCGAAGGTTTGATGCAATACGTGATGGACGTGATCCACAGCACCGCCGACAACGTTTCGTCGATGCTGCAGGACATCCGCAACCAGCGGCACACCGAGATCGACTACATCACCGGCTATCTGCTGCGCCGCGCGCGCAGCCACGGCCTCGCGCTGCCGGAGAATGCGCGGCTGTTTGAACTGATTAAACGAAAGGAAAATGAATATGAGCGTATCGGCGCTGGTCTGCCTGGCACCTGGTAGCGAAGAAACCGAAGCCGTCACCACCATCGATCTGCTGGTGCGGGCGGGCGTAAAAGTCACTACCGCCAGCGTTGCCGGCGACGGCGAGCTGACTATCGTCTGTTCGCGCGGCGTCAAACTGCTGGCCGACGCGCCGCTGGTGGCGATCGTCGATGAGCCGTTCGACGCTATCGTGCTGCCCGGCGGCCTGAAAGGCGCAGAATGCTTCCGCGACAGCCCGCTGCTGGTGGAAAAGGTGCGGCAGATGCATCTGCAGGGCAACATCGTCGCCGCCATCTGCGCGGCACCGGCGCTGGTGCTGCAGCACCACGATCTGTTCCCGGTCGGCAACATGACCGGCTTCCCTGGCCTGAAAGACCAGATCCCGGCGGATAAATGGATGGAGCGCCGCGTGGTGTACGACGCCCGCGTCAACCTGCTCACCAGCCAGGGGCCGGGCACCGCGATGGAGTTCGCGCTGAAGCTGATAGACCTGCTGCTCGGCAAGGCCAAAGCGGCGGAGATCGCCGCGCAGCTGGTGCTGATCCCGGGGATGTACGATTTTCGCGACTGAGCGGCTTGCCGATAAAAAAAGGGCTGAACACCGGTTCAGCCCTTGTCGTTTATGCCGCTCCGTGCGTTACGGGCGATAAACCTTCACGTTGCTGAAGCCTTGCTCCAGCAGGTACAGCGCCTGCAGGCGGCTCATCACGCCGCGCTCGCAATACAGCAGATAGGTTTTGCTCTGATCCAGATCGCCGAACTGGGTGCTCAGCTTGTAGAACGGCAGCGCTTTCACTTCAACCTGTTCCAGCTGCAGCGGCTTCTCTTCCTGCTCGTCGTTGGAGCGGATATCCAGGATCACCTCGTCGGCGCCGAAGGCCGCGACGGTTTCCACCTCGGTTACCTGCTCCTGCGCCTGCTCGGCGATAGAGCGAATATCGACGTTCTTCGCTTCGCTCACCACCCGGTCGAGAATGCTGAAATCGAAGTGGCTCTCTTCCTCTTCGATCTTGGCCTTGATCGCTTTCACCGTCGGGCTCTTCGAAATCACACCGCAGTATTCCGGCATGGTTTTGGCGAAGTCTTCGGTGCCGATTTCGCGCGCCAGTTTGATGATGTGCTCTTTATCGTGCGAGATCAGCGGACGCAGGATCAGGGTATCGGACGCATTGTCGATCAAACGCAGGTTGGTCAGCGTCTGGCTGGAGACCTGCCCCAGCGCCTCGCCGGTCACCAGCGCCTGCACGCCGTAGCGTTCGGCCACTTGCGAAGCGGCTCGCACCATCATGCGCTTGAGCACCACGCCCATCTGGCCGTCGTCGACCTTCTCCAGGATCTCACCCACCACCGGCTCGAAGTCGATGGCGACGAAGCGCACCTTGTGCGAGCTGGCGAAGCGATTCCACAGGTAGTGCGCCACCTGCTTCACGCCGATCTCGTGCGCGGCGCCACCCAGGTTGAAGAAGCAGAAGTGCACGCGGCAGCCGCGGCGCATCAGCATGTAGCTGGACACCCCCGAGTCAAAACCGCCGGAAATCAGCGACATTACGTCTTCCTGAGTGCCGACCGGGTAACCGCCGATGCCTTCGAGGCGGCGTTTGACCAGCATCAGCTTGTCGTCTTCAATCTCCAGGTTTACCGTGACCTGCGGGCGGGTCAGGTTAACGCGCGCGCTCTCGATATGCTGGTTCAGGCCGCCGCCGACGTAACGCTCCACGTCCTGCGAGTTGAACGCCTGCTTGCCGCGGCGCTTGACGCGCACGCAGAAGGTTTTGCCTTCCAGCTGGGCGCGGTAGGCTTCCAGCGTCTGCTCGAAGATGTGGTGGATATCGGTATAAGCGCGATCTTCCACCTCCAGAATATGGTGAATACCGGGAATGCGCGTCAGGGCGTCGGCAATGATCGGCCGCTGGTTTTCATCTTTGGCGCGAACTTCGATATGATCCCAGTGACGGACGACCGCCAGCGTTTCATCATACTGCTTCAGGACGTTGCGAATATTGGTCGAGAGAATCTTGATAAAGCGCAAGCGCACAGATTGGCTCTTGATGGTGATTTCCGGGAACAATTTAATGATAAACTTCATGGCGGTCTTTGTTGTCAGATAAGAATTACGGCGCGGAGTATATCACCATATCGCCGTGCTCTGCGCACAAAACCACACATGAGCGCCATGATTTGCTAATCAAGATCCGCTAGGATAGGCTCTGGCGCCACGGTTCACATGATGACGTAAAAAGAAAATTATGCCGAAAAAACCAGCACAATCAGCCAGTACAGAGCAAACTGCCAGCTTTGAAAGCGCCCTCGGCGAGCTGGAAAGCATCGTGACGCGTCTGGAGTCGGGCGAACTGCCGCTGGAAGACGCGCTGAACGAGTTCGAACGCGGCGTACAGCTGGCGCGTCAGGGCCAGCAGAAACTGCAACAGGCGGAACAGCGTGTGCAGATACTTCTTAACGACAGCGCTGACGATGCGGCGCTGGCGCCTTTCACACCGGATGCCGAGTAACCGACATGTCTGAGATCGCCCCATCGGCCGCTTTTGCCGATCAACTGCAGATTTTCCGCCAGCGCGCCGATCGCGCGCTGCTGGACTTCATCGCCCCGCTGCCGTTCAACGACGGCAACATGGTGGCGGCGATGCGTCACGGCGCCTTACTGGGCGGCAAGCGCCTGCGCCCGTTCCTGGTGTACACCACCGGCCAGATGTTCGGCGTGTCGCTGGCTAACCTGGACGCGCCGGCGGCGGCGGTGGAATGCATTCACGCCTACTCGCTGATCCACGACGATCTGCCGGCGATGGACGACGACGATCTGCGCCGCGGCCAGCCGACCTGCCACATTAAATTCGGCGAAGCCAACGCGATACTGGCCGGCGATGCGCTGCAAACGCTGGCGTTTTCGATCCTGGCCGATGCCGAAATGCCTGACGTGGCCCTGCGCGATCGGCTGGCGATGGTCTCTGAACTGGCGACCGCCAGCGGCGTAGCCGGCATGTGCGGCGGCCAATCGCTGGATCTGGAAGCCGAAGGCAAGCGCGTTGATCTGAAGGCGCTGGAGCAGATCCACCGCCACAAAACCGGCGCGCTGATCCGTGCTGCGGTGCGCCTGGGCGCGCTGAGCGCCGGCGAAGCCGGACGTGCGGCGCTGCCGCAGCTGGATCGTTATGCCGCCGCGGTTGGCCTGGCGTTCCAGGTACAGGATGACATTTTGGACGTTGTCGGCGAGACTGAAAAAATCGGCAAGCGCCAGGGAGCGGACCAACAACACGGAAAGAGTACCTACCCGGCGTTACTCGGGCTTGACAGCGCGAAAGCAAAAGCGTGGGATCTCTATCAGGAAGCATTAGCTGCATTGGACACTTTGGCAGCGCAATCTTATAACACAGCGCCATTGCGAGCGTTAGCCAGCTTCATTATTGAACGCGACAATTAACGTGTGACGTTAACTCCTCTGATATGAGTATCGAATGAGTCTTGATATAGCCAAATACCCAACCCTGGCGCTAGCGGAAAACCCCGAGGAACTCCGCTCACTGCCCAAAGAGAGCTTACCGAAGCTGTGCGATGAGCTGCGGCAATACCTGCTGAACAGCGTCAGTCGCTCCAGCGGCCACTTTGCCTCCGGGCTGGGTACCGTCGAACTGACGGTGGCGTTGCACTTCGTCTACAACACGCCGTTCGATCACCTGGTGTGGGACGTCGGCCACCAGGCCTACCCGCACAAAATTCTGACCGGCCGCCGCGACCGTATCGCCACCATTCGGCAAAAAAACGGCCTGCATCCGTTCCCGTGGCGCGCCGAAAGCGAATACGACGTGCTGTCGGTCGGCCACTCGTCGACCTCGATCAGCGCCGGCCTCGGCATGGCGGTGGCGGCGGAGCGTGAAGGCAAAGGCCGCCGCACGGTGTGCGTGATCGGCGACGGCGCCATCACCGCCGGCATGGCGTTCGAAGCGATGAACCACGCCGGCGACATCAACCCGGACATGCTGGTGGTGCTGAACGACAATGAGATGTCGATCTCGGAAAACGTCGGCGCGCTGAACAATCACCTGGCGCAGCTGCTGTCCGGCAAGCTTTACTCCACCCTGCGCGAAGGCGGCAAGAAAGTGCTGGCCGGCGTGCCGCCGATCAAGGAGCTGGTGAAACGCACCGAAGAGCACCTGAAAGGTATGGTGGTGCCGGGCACGCTGTTCGAAGAGCTGGGCTTTAACTACATCGGTCCGGTAGACGGGCACGACGTGCAGGGGCTGGTTGCCACGTTGAAAAACATGCGCGATCTGAAAGGCCCGCAGCTGTTGCACATCATGACCAAGAAAGGCCGCGGTTACGCACCGGCGGAGAAAGATCCGATCAGCTTCCACGCCGTACCGAAGTTCGATCCTGCCAGCGGCACGCTGCCGAAAAGCGCCGGCGGTCTGCCGACCTATTCGAAAATCTTCGGCGACTGGCTGTGTGAAACCGCCGCCAAAGACAGCTCGCTGATGGCAATCACGCCGGCCATGCGCGAAGGTTCCGGCATGGTGCAGTTCTCCCGCGACTACCCGCAGCAATATTTCGACGTGGCGATCGCCGAGCAGCACGCGGTCACCTTCGCCGCCGGGCTGGCGATCGGCGGCTACAAGCCGGTGGTGGCGATCTATTCCACCTTCCTGCAGCGCGCCTACGACCAGCTGATCCATGACGTGGCAATCCAGAACCTGCCGGTGATGTTCGCCATCGATCGCGGCGGCATCGTCGGCGCCGACGGCCAGACTCACCAGGGGGCGTTCGATCTGTCGTTCATGCGCTGCATCCCGACCATGGTGATCATGACGCCGAGCGACGAGAACGAATGCCGCCAGATGCTGTATACCGGCTATCACTACAATGCCGGCCCGAGCGCCGTGCGCTATCCGCGTGGCACCGGCACCGGCGCGGCGCTGGAGCCGCTCAACCTGCTGCCGATCGGCAAAGGCGTGGTGCGCCGCCAGGGGGAAAAGATCGCTATTCTCAACTTCGGCACCCTGCTGCCGGAGGCCGCGCAAGCGGCGGAAGCGCTCAACGCCACGCTGGTCGACATGCGCTTCGTCAAACCGCTGGACGAACAGCTGGTGCTCGAACTGGCCGCCAGCCATGAAACGCTGGTCACGCTGGAAGAGAACGCGATCATGGGCGGCGCCGGCAGCGGCGTCAACGAACTGCTGATGGCCAAACGCCGTCCGGTGCCGGTGCTGAACCTCGGCCTGCCGGACAGCTTCGTCTCGCAGGGCACCCAGGAAGAACTGCGCGCCGATCTGGGGTTGGATGCCGCGGGCATTCAGCGCCAAATCGAAACCTGGCTGGCGCAGTAATCGCCACTCGCGCCTGACAAAACGCCTCCGCCTTCGGGGGCGTTTTTGTTTCCGCCCCCTCTCCCCGAGATCCGCGCTACAGTTACTGTCTGAGTTGTGAATGGGAGGCAAGCATGAAGTACCTGAAACTGGGCAACACCGATCTGAACGTCTCGCGCATCTGCCTGGGTTGCATGACCTACGGCGAACCGAACCGCGGCAATCACGCCTGGACGCTGCCGGAAGAGAGCAGCCGTCCGCTGCTGAAACAGGCGCTGGAAGCCGGCATCAACTTTTTCGACACCGCCAACAGCTATTCCGACGGCAGCAGCGAGGAAATCCTCGGCCGGGCGCTGCACGACTATGCGCGCCGCGAAGACGTGGTGGTCGCCACCAAGGTGTATTTCCCGCTGAGTAACCTGAAGCGCGGTTTATCGCGCGCCAACATCATGCAGTCCATCGACGACAGCCTGCGGCGCTTGGGCACCGACTATGTCGATTTGCTGCAGATCCACCGCTGGGATTACGAAACGCCGCTGGAAGAGACGCTGGAAGCGCTGCACGACGTGGTGAAAGCCGGTAAGGCGCGTTACATCGGCGCCTCCTCGATGTACGCCTGGCAGTTCGCCAAGGCGCTGTATACCGCCGATCTGCACGGCTGGACGCGCTTCGTCAGCATGCAGGATCAATACAACCTGATTCAGCGCGAAGAAGAGCGCGAAATGCATCCGCTGTGCGCCGCCGAAGGCATCGCCGTGCTGCCGTGGAGCCCGCTGGCGCGTGGCCGCCTGACCCGCCCCTGGGGCGAAACCACCGCGCGGCTGGTTTCCGACCAGTTCGGCAAGAGCCTGTACGAAGACACTGAAGGCATCGACGCCATTATCGCCGAACGCGTCGCCAGCCTCGCCGAGGAACGCGGCGTTTCACGCGCGCAGATCGCGCTGGCCTGGCTGCTGAACAAGCCGGCGGTCAGCGCGCCGATCGTCGGCGCTTCGCGCAGCGAACAGCTGGACGACGCCATCGCCGCGGTCGATTTGAGTTTGTCGCCGCAAGAAGTCGCGGAGCTGGAGACGGCTTACGTGCCGCATCGGGTGACGGGATTTGAATAAAGAGAAGCGGGCGCGAAACAGCGCGCCCGTCTGTCAGAACAGCCCGATCGGCCAGTGGTGCCCAATCAGGTAGATGATGCCGGCGGACAGCACGCCGGCGATGATATCGTCGACCATGATGCCCATGCCGCCATGCACGTTGCGGTCGAACCAGCGGATCGGCCACGGTTTCCACATATCCAGAATGCGGAAGATGACGAAACCGGCGGCAACCCAGCGCCAGTCGTTGACCGGCAGCGCCATCAGCGTGATCCACATGCCGACGAACTCGTCCCAGACGATGCTGCCGTGATCGTGCACCTTCATGTCTTTTGCCGTGCGGTGGCAAATATAGACGCCGATGCAGATGCTGAACATCACCGCCAGCGAGTAAAGCTGCCACGGTAGCTGGATCAGCAGCAGCCAAAACGGGATCGCCGCCAGCGATCCCATGGTGCCCGGCATCACCGGCGACAAACCGCTGCCAAACCCGGTGGCCAGCAGGTGCCACGGATTGCTCATCCGCAACCGACGCTTGGCTTCATCCATGGGTGCCCGGCTCCGCGTTGAAATGATCGAACCCAATCCAATCCAGCTCTACCGCTTCGTCGTTGCGATAATAGCGGATGCCTTCAGACAGCGGGCCAATTTGGCCGATGCAGGTGTAGTCGGCCCCGAGGTGGCTCAGCGCCACTTCCAGCGCGCCGCGGTTGATCTCCGGCACGGTGAAGCACAGTTCGTAATCTTCACCGCCCGCCAGCGCCCAGCGCAGCGCCTGCTCGGCATCGGCGTGGCTGCTCAGCGCCTGCGACATCGGCAGCTCGTCCAGCACGATGCGCGCGCCACAGTCGCTGGCCTTCAGGATATGCTTCAGATCGGAAATCAGGCCGTCAGAGATGTCGATCGCCGAGCTGGCCAGATCCCGCAGCGCCTGCCCCTGCAGCACCCGCGGCTGCGGCCGCAGATGGCGGGCGACCAGATAATCGCGCGCCGCCGCATCCTTCACCGCCAGGCGATCCTGCAGGATCGCCAGACCGGCGGCGCTGTCGCCCAGCGTGCCGGTCACATAGATCCAGTCGCCGATGCGCGCACCGCTGCGCGTCAGCGCCCGGCCGGCCGGGATCAGCCCCTGAATAGTCAACGTCATGCTCAGCGGGCCACGCGTGGTATCGCCGCCGATCAGCTGCATGCCATAATAGTTGAGCTGATCGAACAGGCTGTCGCTGAAGGCCTTCAGCCAGGGCTCGTCCACCTCCGGCAGGGTCAGCGCCAGCGAAAGCCAGGCCGGATCGGCGCCCATCGCCGCCAGATCGCTCAGATTGACCGCCAGCGCCTTATAGCCGAGATCGGCCGGATCGATGTCCGGCAGGAAGTGAATGCCCGCGACCAACGTATCGGTACTGACGGCCACCAGCTGTTTTTCCGGCACTGCCAGCAGTGCGCAGTCATCTCCAATGCCCAACTGTACATCCCGGCGCACGCGCTTAAACCGGTCAAAATAGCGGGCAATGAGGTCAAATTCGCCGCATGCCATATCGATATTCCACTAGAAGAAATTAAGGCCGGGAATGCCGGCCTTAAAGTTTTACTTTTTCTTGCGAAGGGTTGGCGCCACTTTATCCAGCACCCCGTTCACAAACTTGTGGCTGTCTTCCGCGCCGAAGGTTTTCGCCAGTTCGATCGCTTCGTTGATTGCCACCTTGTAAGGGACATCCTCGCGCATTTTCAGTTCAAACAGCGCGACGCGCAGCACCGCGCGCTCCACCTGGCCCAGCTCTTCGAGCTGACGCGACAGGTAAGGCGCCATCAGTTCGTCCAGCATACCTGCATTCACTGCCGCGCCGGACAGCAACTCGCGAAAATAGGCGACGTCAACATCTTTGACATCCTGCTCCGTCAGGAACTGGTGTTCAACATCGGCAAGGTCGTTTTTAGACAACTGCCAAGAGTAAAGCGCTTGAACAGCGCACTCACGAGCGCGGCGACGAGCAGCAGGTTTCACGGAATTCCCCTTAACTAAATTCAGGCTTTAATAGCTTTGATAACATTAATCATTTCAAGTGCGGTCAGCGCGGCTTCAGCGCCCTTGTTGCCCGCTTTGGTGCCGGCGCGTTCGATCGCCTGCTCGATGCTTTCGGTGGTCAGCACGCCAAAAGCAACCGGGATTTCGGCATTCATCGCAACGTTGCCGATGCCGGAGCTGGCTTCGCCCGCCACATATTCGAAGTGCGCGGTGCCCCCACGGATAACGGTGCCCAGCGCGATAACCGCGTCGTATTTGCCGGTTTTGGCCAATACGCTCGCCGTCAGCGGCAGCTCGTAAGCGCCCGGGACCCAGACAACGGTGATGTTGTCGTCAGCAACCTGACCAATGCGTTTCAGCGCGTCGATGGCGCCTTCCAGCAGGCTGTCGTTGATGAAATTGTTAAAACGTGCAATTGCGATCGCCACACGGGCATTTGGAGTAGCAACAACACCTTCGATAACTTTCATGGGCTTTCCTTAAAAATGGGTTCAATACCCCGCAGGGGGGCGGATTCTATCATATTCTTTCATCGCCTGCGCGGCGCTTTTGTAAAACCGGCGCGCGGGCGCGAGATTCAGTGTTTCGCCCGCAGGCGCAAACGCAGATCGGGGCCGACCTGACGCACGTCGCTAAAGACGAATTCCGGCGCGTCGGCCAATCGCTCCAGGCCCGGCAGGTGGCACAGGCCACGGCCATTATCGCCCAACAGTTTCGGCGCGATGTACAAAATGAGCTCATCCACCAGGCCGGCCTGCAGCAGCGCGCCGGCCAGCGATGCGCCCGCCTCCACCCAGATTGAATTCACCTGGCGCTTGGCCAACAGCATCATCATCACTACCAGATCGACGCCGCCGCCGTGCGCCGGGCAGATAAACTGTTCAACGTCTTGCGGCCAGGTCTGTTCATCCGCCTGCAGGCGCGCCAGCCAGGTGGCGCCGGGCTGCTGCACCACGCGGTGCTGCGGGGTAATGCGGTTTTGGCTGTCGAGCAGGATGCGCAGCGGCTGGCGCAGATTGTCGCGCGGATAGAGGCGCTGCGTCTCGGCGTCCAATTCATCCCAACGCACCGTCAGCGACGGATCGTCCGCCAGCACGGTGGCGCTGGTGCTGAGGATAGCGGCGCTCTGCGCGCGCAGGCGCTGCACGTCCTGACGCGCTTCGGGTGAGGTGATCCACTGGCTCTCGCCGGAGGCCATCGCCGTGCGGCCGTCCAGCGACGCGCCCAGCTTCAGCTGCACGTAAGGGAAGCCGGTGCGCATGCGCTTGAGGAAGCCCAGGTTGACCGCTTCGGCCTCGGCCAGCATCAGGCCGTGCCGCACCTCGAGGCCGGCCTGCTGCAGCTTGTACAGCCCGCGCCCCGCCACCTGCGGGTTAGGATCTTGCATCGCCGCGACCACCCGCGTCACGCCGGCGGCCACCAGCGCATCGGCGCATGGCGGCGTGCGGCCGTGATGGCTGCACGGCTCGAGCGTGACATAGGCGGTAGCGCCGCGCGCCTTGTCGCCCGCCATGCGCAGCGCGTGCACTTCCGCGTGCGGCTCGCCGGCGCGCAGATGATAGCCTTCACCGACAATTTCGCCGTCGCGCACGATAACGCAGCCGACGTTCGGATTGGGCGCGGTGGTAAAACGCCCCAGCCGCGCCAGTTCGAAGGCGCGCGCCATGTAAAATTCGTCGTGATGCATGAAAGATCCTTTAGTCTTGCAGGCGGGCAATCTCTTCGCCAAACTCGCGCACGTCTTCGAAGCTGCGGTACACCGACGCGAAGCGAATATAGGCGACCTTATCCAGCTTTTTCAGCGCGTCCATCACCAGATTGCCCACCAACTTGGTCGGCACTTCGCGTTCGCCGGTGGCGCGCAGTTGGGATTTGATATGGTTAAGGGCGTTTTCCACGTCGTCCGAGCTGACCGGGCGCTTTTCCAGCGCTTTCAGCATGCCGCGGCGCAGTTTGTCTTCGTTGAACGGCTCGCGCACCTCATCGCTTTTAATCACTCGCGGCATCACCAGCTCGGCCACCTCAAAGGTGGTGAAGCGTTCATTGCACACCAGACACTGGCGGCGACGGCGCACTTGCGAACCGTCCCCCACCAGGCGGGAATCAATGACTTTGGTATCAACGGCGGCGCAGAAAGGGCAATGCATAACACGTCCTGATAAACGTTTTTTATAGATAAATGCAGTTTACCCCGAAGTGCAGCCACAACAAAGGGCGGCGGCCATTTGTTGCGACACGCGGCCAGGAAGCGGCGCCGATATGACTTTCCCCTCCGGGCGGACTAAGCTGATAGCAGGAGATTCAGCATAGGAAATCGCCGTCATGACAACCTGTTACCCCAAAATCGCCCTGCTCGCCGCCGCCCTGTTGTTGACGGGCTGCGCGCACAACGCCGCCGTGCCTCAGCTGCGCCATCAGGTCGCCGCACTGAACCAGAAAGTGAGCGTGCTGACCGATCAAACCACCGCGCTGGAGCGACAGAATCTGCTCAATCAGCACTCCGACAACGGCGTCTACCTGCTGCCGGCAGCCCGGAGCGCCGCCCGTTTGCAGAGCAGCCTCGGCGAACTGAGCGTTTCGCTGAGCCACATCAAGAGCGAAGCCAACGGCACGCAGGCGCAGCTGCATGTGCGCATCCTCTCGCAGGCCACGCTGCCGCCGTTCAACGCAGTGGTAGAATGGGGCCCACTGGATGAAGCCACCGGCCGGCCGTTGACCGCCGAGGCGCTGTCGCAACCGATCGCCAGCGCCGATTCGCTGCTGCCGAAGCCCGGCCAGGACTTCGAACTGCGCTTCAGCGGCCTGACGCCGGAACAGCTAGGCTATATCCGCCTGCACAGTCTGGTTTCGACCGCCCAACCGGCGGTGGTGCAGCCGCACTGAAACCCGAAGCAAAAAAAAGGAGCGCCATCGGCGCTCCTTCTCATTTCGCTGAATACTGCGACGGTTAAGGCAGAATCGAAGGCTGATCTGCGCCCTCTTTTTCCACTTTTTGCTGCAGCATGTGTTCGCGTTTCATCCCCAGCTTCAACGCCAGCGCGGACGCGACGTAGATGGAGGAAACGGTACCGATCGACACGCCGATCAGCATCGCCAGCGAGAAGCCTTGCAGCATCGCGCCACCGAAGATGTACAGCATCAGCACCACCATCAGGGTGGTCCCGGAAGTCATCAGCGTACGGCTCAGCGTCTGGGTCAACGACACGTTCATGATCTCGTAAGGCGTACCGCGGCGGATCTTGCGGAAGTTCTCACGAATACGGTCGGAAACCACGATGCTGTCGTTCAGCGAGTAACCGATAACCGACATCAGGGATGCGACGATGGTCAGGTCAATCTCGATGTGGAACAGCGACAGCACGCCCAGCGTGATGATCACGTCGTGCGCCAGCGCGATAACCGCCCCCAGCGCCAGGCGCCATTCGAAGCGGAAACCGACGTAGATCAGAATACAGATCAACGCCACCAGCAGCGCCATGCCGCCGGTTTGCGCCAGCTCGCTGCCCACGCTCGGGCCGACGAACTCAATGCGCTTCACGGTGGCGTTTTTGTCCACCGAGTCGTTGATCACGCCGATCACCTTGTTGCCCAGTTCCTGGCCTGCGGTGCCGGTCGCCGGTGGCATGCGCACCATCACGTCGCGGCTGCTGCCGAAGTTCTGGATGATCGGATCCTGGAACCCGGCCTTCTCCAGCGTATCGCGCATCAGGTCGAGATTGGCCGGCTTCTCCAGGTTGATTTCAATCACCGTACCGCCGGTGAAATCCAGACCCCAGTTAAACCCGCGCACCGACATGGTGACGATCGACGCGACCAACAGCAGCAACGAGATGCCGAAGGCCACGTAGTCCCAGCGCATAAAGTCGTAGACTTTACGGCCGTAGTTGAGTTGCTCAACAGTATAATCCTGTGCCACAACGCACTCCTCAGATAGACAGCTTGTTAATGCGTTTGCCGCCGTAAAGCAGGTTGACGATGGCACGGGTACCGACAATCGCGGTGAACATGGACGTCGCCACACCGATAGCGGTGGTGATCGCAAAGCCTTTGATCGAACCGGTGCCGACTGCGTACAGGATGACCGCGGTGATCAGCGTGGTGATGTTGGCGTCGACGATACTGGAGAACGCGCCTTTATAGCCTTCATGGATCGCCTGCTGAACGGACCTGCCGTTCTTCAGCTCTTCCTTGATACGTTCGTTAATCAGTACGTTGGCGTCAACCGCCACCGCCAGCGTCAACACGATCCCGGCAATGCCTGGCATGGTCAGCGTCGCCCCTGGCAACAGGGACATCACGCCGACGATCAGCACCAGGTTGGCGACCAGCGCCGTGGTGGCGATCACGCCGAACTTACGGTACCAGACCACCATGAAGACGATGGACGCCACCAGGCCCCACAGACAGGCTTCCAGACCTTGGGTGATGTTCTGCTGACCCAGGGTTGGACCGATGGTGCGCTCTTCGACGATCTGAATCGGCGCGATCAGCGCGCCCGCACGCAGCAGCAGCGAAAGCTGACGCGCTTCGTTCGGGTTGCCGATACCGGTGATGCGGAAGCTGTTGCCCAGACGCGACTGAATGTTCGCCACGTTGATCACTTCTTCCTGTTTCACCAGCACCGCACGGCCGTTGGCGTCTTTCTTGCCGCTGTCCTTATACTCCACGAACAGGGTCGCCATCGGCTTGCCGATGTTGTCCTTGGTGAAGTTGGACATGGACGTGCCGCCAGCGCTGTCCAGCGAGATGTTAACCTGCGGCTGGTTGTATTCGTCGGTGCTCGAGGTGGAATCGGTGATGTGATCACCGGTCAGGATCACGCGCTTGTACAGCACGATCGGCTGGCCGTCACGGGTGTATTTCACCTCGGAGTCGCCCGGCACGCGGCCGTTGGCCGCCGCAGTGGCGTCCGCATTGGTGTTCACCAGACGGAATTCCAGGGTCGCGGTGGCGCCCAGAATTTCTTTGGCGCGCGCGGTGTCCTGAATGCCCGGCAGCTCGACCACGATGCGGTCGGCGCCCTGGCGCTGCACCAGCGGTTCGGCGACGCCGAGCTGGTTGACGCGGTTACGCAGGATAGTGATGTTCTGCTGGACGGCGTATTCGCGCGCTTCGCTCAGACGGGCGTCCGTCAGGCTGGCTTTCATGGTGTTGGCGCCGTTGGCGGACAGCACCAGATCGCGCTGACGCGGGCCGATGTAGCTGATGGCCTGATCGCGGGCCGCATCGTCACGGAAGCGAACTTCCACGCCGTTGTTGTCCAGCTTGCGGATAGACGCATAAGGAATGCCCTTCTCGCGCAGCTCGCTGCGCAGGGTATCCATGGTCTGTTCCTGCAGCTTGCTCAGCGCGGTGTCCATGTCCACTTCCATCAGGAAGTGCACGCCGCCGCGCAGGTCCAGGCCGAGTTTCATCGGCTCTGCGCCCAGCATGGCCAGCCAGGTTGGCGTGGCCGGCGCCAGGTTCAGCGCCACGACGAATTTGTCACCCAGCTCGGTCACCAGCGCTTCGCGGGCGCGCAGCTGAACGTCAGGATCTTTAAAGCGAGCCAGGATGGCGCCATTTTCCAGCGCAATCGATTTGCTCGCAATGTTGTCTTTTTCTAATACGGTACGGACCTGGTCCAGCGTAGTTTCACTGGCGGCGACGCCGCGCGCGCCAGTGATTTGTACGGCCGGATCCTCACCGTAGATGTTGGGAAGCGCATAAAGCAGACCGACGAGGATCACGACGATCAACATCAGATACTTCCACAAAGGATAACGGTTTAGCACGGCAATTCCCTTCGGGAAAAAAGATTACAGGGCCTTCATGGTACCTTTCGGCAGAACGGCCGCCACGAAGTCACGCTTGATCATCACTTCCGTGGTGTCGTTCAGCGCGATGGCGATGATGCCAGTGTCGGCCACTTTGGTCACGCGACCGATCAGGCCGCCGGTGGTCAGCACTTCGTCGCCTTTACCGATGGAGTCCATCAGCTTCTTGTGATCTTTAGCGCGCTTCTGCTGTGGGCGCAGGATCATGAAGTAGAAGATCAGGCCGAACACCACCAGCATAATGATCAGAGAGTACGGGCTTCCCTGAGCCGGGGCCCCTGCGGATGCGACGGCGTCAGAAATGAAAAAGCTCATTGAAATTCCCTCATTAAGTTATCAATTATTAGATCAAGCGTTTAAAGGCGGAATCGGCTTGCCGATCCGACCATAGAAATCCGCAACAAACTGCTCTAATTTACCCTCTTCGATAGCCTGGCGTAAACCCGCCATGAGGCGCTGGTAGTGACGCAGGTTATGAATCGTGTTCAGTCGAGCACCCAATATTTCGTTGCAACGGTCGAGATGGTGCAAGTAGGCGCGGCTGTAATGGCGACACGTGTAGCAATCACAGCCCTTATCCAGCGGAGAAGTATCATCCTTGTGCTTGGCATTACGGATTTTTACCACACCGTCAGTCACGAACAGATGGCCGTTGCGGGCGTTGCGGGTCGGCATGACGCAGTCGAACATGTCGATGCCGCGACGCACGCCTTCCACCAAATCTTCCGGCTTGCCGACGCCCATCAAATAGCGTGGCTTATCTTCCGGAATTTGCGGGCAAACGTGTTCAAGAATGCGATGCATATCCTCTTTCGGCTCGCCTACAGCCAAGCCGCCCACAGCGTACCCGTCAAAGCCGATATCCACCAGCCCTTTGACGGAAACATCACGTAAATCTTCGTAAACACCGCCCTGAATGATGCCGAACAGCGCATTTTTATTTTCCAGCTCGTCGAAACGCTTGCGGCTGCGCTCCGCCCAGCGCAGCGACATTTCCATCGAACGCTTGGCGTAGTCCCAGTCGGCCGGATACGGCGTACATTCGTCGAAGATCATCACGATGTCGGAACCCAGGTCATACTGGATTTCCATCGATTTTTCCGGGCTCAGGAACACCTTGTCGCCGTTGATCGGGTTGCGGAAGTACACGCCTTCCTCTTTGATCTTGCGCATCGCCCCCAGGCTGAATACCTGGAAACCGCCGGAGTCGGTGAGGATCGGCCCATGCCACTGCATGAAGTCGTGCAGATCGCCGTGCAGTTTCATGATCTCCTGGCCCGGGCGCAGCCACAGGTGGAAGGTGTTGCCCAGCAGGATCTGTGCGCCGGTCTCTTTCACTTCTTCCGGCGTCATGCCCTTGACCGTGCCGTAGGTACCGACCGGCATAAAGGCCGGGGTTTCCACCACGCCGCGGTCGAAGATCAGGCGGCCGCGACGCGCGCGGCCATCGGTAGTTTGTAGTTCGTACTTCACAAAGCCTCCAGCATCAGAGAAACAGTCTGATGTCGTTGAAACGGGGCCGCGCCGTGGGCGCAGCCCGGGAAATTAACCGCCGACGGACTCGTTTTCCGCCTGCGGGTTACGGCTGATGAACATCGCATCGCCGTAGCTGAAAAAGCGATACTGCTCGGCCACCGCCTGCTGATAGGCGTTCATGGTATTTTTATAGCCGGCGAAGGCCGACACCAGCATGATCAGGGTCGACTCCGGCAGGTGGAAATTGGTCACCAGCGCGTCGATCACCTGATAGTGATAGCCCGGATAGATAAAGATGCTGGTATCGCCGAAGAACGGCGCAATCAGCGCCTCTTTGCTGGCCGCCGCGGCGCTTTCCAGCGAGCGCACCGAGGTGGTGCCCACCGCCACGACGCGTTTGCCGCGCGCCTTGCAGGCCAGCACCGCATCAACCACGTCCTGCGGCACTTCGGCGTATTCGGCGTGCATCACGTGATCTTCGATGGTTTCCACGCGCACCGGCTGGAAGGTGCCGGCGCCGACGTGCAGCGTCACGAACGCCATTTCCACGCCCTTGGCGCGCAGCGCCGCCAGCAGCGGTTCGTCGAAGTGCAGGCCGGCGGTCGGCGCGGCGACCGCGCCGGGTTTCTCGCTGTAGACCGTCTGATACAGCTCGCGGTCCGCGTCTTCATCCGGGCGGGCGATATAAGGCGGCAGCGGCATATGGCCGGCGGCGTTGAGGATAGTGAACACGTCGCGCTCGTCGTTGAAGCGCAGTTCGAACAGCGTCTCGTGGCGCGCTACCATGGTGGCGGCGATGCTCTCGTCATCCCCCAACAGCAGCTCGGCGCCCGGCTTCGGCGCTTTCGACGCACGCACGTGCGCCAGCACGCGATGGTCGTCCAGTACGCGCTCCACCAGCACTTCAATCTTGCCGCCGCTGACCTTGCGGCCGAACATGCGCGCCGGGATCACGCGGGTATTGTTGAACACCAGCAGGTCGCCGGCTTCCAGCTTATCCAGCAGATCGGTGAATACGCCGTGCGTCAGCGCCCCGCTCGGCCCGTCCAGCTGCAGCAGGCGGCATGCGCTGCGTTCGGCCTGGGGATAGTGGGCAATCAGGGATTCGGGAAGTTCAAACGAAAAATCAGCGACGCGCATGGGTATTCACTTCTTCAATTTAGGGCTGGTTGGTAAAAAACAGGCGGCCTAGTCTAAAGCCGGGGGCGGTCAGCGGCAAGAAATAAGGAGGATTTGCCTGACTTCGGGTATAGTTGAGGGATGAATTTTCTCGCTCATCTTCACCTGGCCATGCTGGCGGACAGCTCGCTGCTGGGCAACCTGCTGGCCGATTTCGTGCGCGGCAACCCCGCCGCCGACTACCAGCCCGACGTGGTGGCCGGCATCATGATGCACCGCCGCGTCGACGTGCTGACCGACAGCCTGCCGCAGGTCAAAGCCAGCCGCGACTATTTCAGCGCCCCCTACCGCCGCGTAGCGCCGATCACCCTCGACGTGGTGTGGGACCATTTTCTGGCGCGCCACTGGCAGCAGCTGGAGCCTTCGCGCGACCTGCACCAGTTTACCCAGGAAGCCCGCAGCCAGATCGAACCTTTTCTGCCGCTCACGCCGCCGCGCTTTCAAAACCTGAACGGCTACCTGTGGCCGGAACGCTGGCTGGAGCGCTACGCCGAATTGCCATTCATCGCCCGGGTGCTGCAGGGCATGGCCAGCCGCCGCCCGCGCCTCGATGCGCTGGCCGGCTCGTTCGCCGACGTCGAGCAACATTATCATCAGCTTGAAACACAGTTCTGGCAGTTTTACCCGCAAATGATGCGGCAGGCGAAGGACAAAGCGCTCTGAGGTCAAGCCCAAGCCATTGAAATTGCAACGCCTTGCAAGAATTTACGTTTTGCCGCTTGCCCTTTTGTGGGAAAAGGTTATTTTTAAAGCTCGCTAAATTATATCAACGACTTTGATAGGTGAAAGCTATCTCATCGATTGGTCTTTTACCCTTTATTCACCAAGTCGCGGCCCCTATACTGGCCCTTGTTTTTACATCCACCCTTTAACACCTATTACAGGAGTAATTATGGTCCTGGTAACTCGTCAAGCCCCTGACTTCACTGCAGCTGCCGTACTGGGTAGCGGCGAAATCGTTGAAAACTTCAACCTGAAGAAGCACCTGAACGGCAAACCGGCCGTGCTGTTCTTCTGGCCAATGGACTTCACCTTCGTATGCCCTTCCGAGCTGATCGCTTTCGATCACCGCTATGAAGAGTTCCAGAAGCGTGGCGTTGAAGTGGTTGGCGTTTCCTTCGACTCAGAGTTCGTCCACAACGCATGGCGTAAAACCCCTGTCGACAAAGGCGGCATCGGTGAAGTGAAATACGCAATGGTTGCTGACATCAAGCGTGAAATCCAGAAAGCTTACGGCATCGAACACCCGGAAGCCGGCGTTGCGCTGCGCGGCTCCTTCCTGATCGACAAAGACGGCATCGTGCGTGCTCAGGTTGTTAACGACCTGCCAATCGGCCGTAACATCGACGAAATGATCCGTACCGTTGACGCGCTGCAATTCCACGAAGAGCACGGTGAAGTGTGCCCGGCTCAGTGGGAAAAAGGCAAAGCAGGTATGGGCGCTTCCCCAGACGGCGTTGCAAAATACCTGTCTGAAAACGCTGCCAAGCTGTAATTTCAGCCTGATAGTGAATCAACCGGCCCACGCGGCCGGTTTTTTTATGCCCCTTTATGGGGCAGATCGCCCACCTTCAGTGCTTTATTTCCCTGTTTCCGCTCACATTTCCCACCCTGCTCGCCGCGCGCACGCCCATCTGCGGCTACTATCAATAACGCTGGCTCACGCTTTGCAAGTGAACAGCGGCAAGCAAACACAACACAATAAAAAACTGACAGGGTAGGAATAACTATGTTTTTACAGAAATGGAGCAAACCCCTGACCATGGCGGCGCTGCTGGTCAGCGGCAGCCTGCATGCGGCATCCAACCCGGCGGTGGAAGCCAAAAACGGCATGGTGGTCACCTCGCAACACCTGGCCTCGCAGGTCGGCGTGGATATCCTGAAGATGGGCGGCAACGCCATCGACGCCGCCGTGGCGGTGGGCTATGCGCAGGCGGTGGTTAACCCCTGCTGCGGCAACATCGGCGGCGGCGGCTTTATGACCGTCCACCTGGCGGACGGCACCGACACCTTCATCAACTTCCGTGAAACCGCGCCGGCGGCGGCCAGCGCCAACATGTATCTGGACGCCGACGGCAAGGTAAAGAAAGACGCCAGCCTGTACGGCTATCTGGCGGCGGGCGTGCCGGGCACCGTGCTGGGGATGGAAACCGCGCGTGAGAAGTACGGCAAGCTGAGCCGCGAACAGGTGCTGGCGCCGGCTATCAGGCTGGCGCGCGAAGGCTTTGTGCTGACCCGCGCCGATACCGATATCCTCGACACCACCGTCGCACGCTTCAAACAGGATCCCGAGTCGGCCAAAATCTTCCTGCGCCCGGACGGCAGTCCGCTGCAGCCGGGGGACAAGCTGGTGCAAACCGATCTGGCCAATACGCTGGAAGCCATCGCCAAAGGGGGAACCGACGCCTTCTATAAAGGCAAGATCCCGCAGGCGGTGGAGGCGGCGGCCAAACAGGGCGGCGGCATCTTGACTGCGGCCGACTTCGCCAATTACAAGGTCACCGAAACCCCGCCGATTACCTGCAGCTATCGCGGCTACAAGTTCGTGTCGGCACCGCCTCCCAGCTCCGGCGGCGTGACGCTGTGCGAAATCCTCAACGTGGTGGAAGGCTACGACCTGAAAAGCATGGGCTTCAACTCGGCGGCGGCCATTCACACCATGACCGAAGCGATGCGCCATGCCTATATGGACCGCAACACCTACCTCGGCGACCCGGAATTCATCAAGAACCCGATCGACCGGCTGGTGAGCAAGAGCTACGCCGAGCAGATCCGCAAGAAAATCGTCGCAGACAAGGCCACGCCGTCGGAAAACGTGCAGCCCGGCATGGAACCGCATGAGAAACCGGAAACCACCCACTATTCGATCGTCGATCACGACGGCAACGCGGTCTCCACCACCTATACCGTCAACGGCCGCTTCGGCGCCGTGGTGATCGCACCGGGCACCGGCTTCTTCCTCAACGACGAGATGGACGACTTTACGGTCAAAGTGGGCGAGAAAAACCTGTACGGACTGGTGCAGGGCACCGCCAACAGCATTGCCCCCGGTAAGCGCCCACTATCGTCGATGAGCCCGACGCTGGTGACCAAGGACAACAAGATCTTTATGGTACTGGGCTCGCCGGGCGGTTCGCGCATCATCACCATCACCCTGCAGACCGCGTTGAACGTGATCGACCACGGCATGGCGCCGCAGGAAGCGGTGGACGCACCGCGCATCCATCACCAATGGTTGCCGGATGAGGTGTACTACGAACAGCGCGGCGTTTCCGCCGATACGCTGAAGCTGCTGAGCGGCATGGGCTATAAGATGGTCGAGCAAACGCCGTGGGGCGCCGCCGAACTGATTCTGGTCGGCTTGCCGGGCGCGGCGGGCGTCAGCCCGGCCAACTCCGGCAACGACTCGGCGGTTTCCGGCAAGGTGCGCGAAGGCTATCTGTACGGCGCCAACGACGTGCGTCGCCCGGCAGGTTCTGCGGTCGGTTACTGATGTAAACGCCTACTCACTTTTATCGCGGGGGCCCTTTGGCCCCCGCAGTTGCTTTAGCCTTCGCAGCGCCACACGGTGGCCGACTCTTCCGCCAGCTGCAGGCGCAGCCCGCCTGCCGTTTCGCTCAACTCTCCCTGCCCTTCCACACGCCGCCACGGGCCGCGCGCCAACAGCGGGTTGTGCGGCAGCTGCGCCTGGCCGCTGCCGTCGCGCTGCAGCGCCACCAGCACCTGCTCCTGCTGATACAGGCGCACAAACACCAGCGTTTCTCCGCTGGCATACAGCACCTGACAGCCGCCGCGACGCAATGCCACGCTCTGTTTACGCAGCGCCGCCATGCGCTGGAACAGCGCCAACAGCGGCCGGTCCCAGTCGCCGACGTCCCACGGGAACGGCTTGCGGCAGAACGGATCGTTGCCGCCGTCCAAACCAATCTCATCGCCGTAGTAGAGACAAGGCACGCCAATCCAGCTCAGCAACCACACCGCTGCCATTTGCATGCGCGCCGCGTTCCCCTGCAACAACGTGAGAAAACGCGCGGTATCGTGGCTGTCCAACTGGTTGAACTGGATCAGCTGGCGGCCGTGCGGCAGCCCGGCGCGGTAACCGTCCATCCACTGCGCGCACCCGGCGGCGTCCAGCCGCACCGGGTGATAGGCCACGTCCAGCCCCGCCAAAAATGCCCGCACCGGCAGCGCGAACCCCATGTAGTTCATCGCCGCATCCTCCACGCCGGCGTGCAACCAGCGGCGCGCGTCGCCGAAGTGCTCGCCCAAGACGTAGGCCTGAGGGTTCTCCTGCTTCACCGCCTGATAGATGCCAGCCAGGTGATGCAGGTTGCCGGTGGCGCCGCCGTTCTCCCCCAGCATGTGCACCACGTCCAGCCGCCAACCGTCGATGCTGTACGGCGGGCGCAGCCAGTGGCGCACCACGCTGCCTTCTCCGCGATAGATCGCTTCCACCACTTGCGGCTCGGCGAAGTTGAGCTTCGGCAGGCTGGCGTTGCCCTTCCAGTCGAGCGCACGGCCGTCCGGGTAAAAGTTGAACCAGCCGCGATACGGTGAATCAGGGTGGTGACAGGCGCCGTTTTCGCCCTGGCGATGGCGGTCGAACCACGGATGCGAGTCGCCGGTGTGGTTGAATACCCCGTCCAGCACCAGTTTCATGCCCACCTTGTGAGTGCTCACTCGCAAACGCTGCAGCGCCGCGTTGCCGCCAAAGTGCGGATCGACCTGGTAATAGTCCTCGGTATCGTACTTATGCACGCTCGGCGCGGTAAAAATCGGGTTCAGATACAGCGCCGTCACGCCCAGCTGCTGCAAATACGGCAGTTTGGCGCTGATGCCGTCCAGATCGCCGCCGTAAAAGGTCGAGGCGGCGTGGCGATCCTCCAACGGGTGCTGCCAGTCACGCCGAATCACCTCGGCGCCGGCCGCGTGATGGCGGTAGCTGCCGCTTTGGATGCCGTGCTCGCCGCCGCTGCTGGCGAAGCGATCGGGGAAAATCTGGTAGAACAGCTGATCCGCCACCCACTCGGGGCCATGGTCGGGCTCGTCGACGGCGAACTGCGCCAGCTGGCCCGGCGGCGTTGGCGACCAGCCCTGCGGGCCGAACCACTGCTGGCGATCGGCCCACAGCAGCTTGAAGCAGTAACGCCGCGTCGGCTCGCCCTCATTCAGCGTCAGGCTGGCCTGGTAGCGCCGCATTCCCTCGTGGCGCTGCGCTTTCATCACCAGCAGCCACTCTTCGTTGTCCGGTTCGGCGCGCAAAAACACCCGTTCCGGCAGTTCATCCCCCTGTAACCACAGCGTGATATCCAAACGTTGCCCTTGCTTCACCACAAAAGGCGGGACCGGTTGATGCCAGGCGTTAAGCATACTGTTTCTCCTGCTGTACCAAACGAAATCGACGGCGTTCTTCAAGAAGCGAACAATGCCACGTTAAGTGCAACTCCCCCTCCTCTCTGGCCGCAAAACCCGGGGATGAGCCGGGGGGCGGAGACCGAAAAATAACGCTAACCCGATGTAAAAAAAGGTAAACAGGCACAAATCCTGCACGTTACCCCTTAGGCTAACGCGTTTTAAGTTTACAGGATATTTTTTGCGCATTTTTTAAGGAGCGGTAATGCAACAACAGATAACGCGCTGGCTGGAACAGTTTGGGTTGGAATTCGGCGGAGTGATGTCGCTGTTGATGGTATTGGGGTTGATTGTCCTGATCTCGGTCGCGATCCACCTGGTGCTGCACCGGGTGGTGCTGGCCGCCCTTCAGCGCCGTGGCCAGCAATCGCAGCGCGTCTGGCAACAGGCCATCACCCAATACAAACTGTTCCAGCGCGTGGCGCTGCTGCTGCAAGGGGTGATCATCAGCATCCAGGCGACGCTGTGGCTGCAGAGCGGCAGCCAGACCCAGGCGGTGATCGTCACCGCCGCGCAGGTGTGGATACTCGCCTTCACTCTGCTGTCGCTGTTCTCGCTGCTGGATACGCTGCTGGCGCTGCTGCGCCAAAGCCCGATCTCCAATCAGCTGCCGCTGCGCGGCATTTTCCAGGGCCTGAAACTGGTGGCGGCGATCCTGATCGGCATCATGATCGTCTCGCTGCTGATGGGCAAATCGCCGCTGCTGCTGCTCAGCGGCCTGGGCGCCATGACCGCGGTCTTGATGTTGGTGTTCAAGGATCCGATCCTCGGGCTGGTGGCCGGCATTCAGCTCTCCGCCAACGATATGCTGAAGATCGGCGACTGGCTGGAAATGCCGAAATATGGCGCCGACGGCGCGGTCACCGATATCGGCCTGACCACGGTCAAAGTGCGTAACTGGGACAACACCGTCACCACCATTCCCACCTACGCGCTGATCTCCGACTCGTTCAAAAACTGGCGGTCGATGTCGGAATCCGGCGGGCGGCGCATCAAGCGCAGCCTGAATATCGACACCGGCAGCGTGCACTTCCTGTCGGAAGAGGAACAGCGCCGCCTGCAGCGCAACCCGCTGCTGCACAGCTACCTGAACGTCAAGACCCAGGAGCTGAGCCAGCATAACCAGGAGATCGCCGTCGATCTAGCCTCGCCGCTCAACGGCCGCCGCCTGACCAACCTCGGCACGCTGCGCGCCTATCTGGAAGCCTATCTGCGCGCTCACCCGCGCATTCACCAGAACATGACGCTGATGGTGCGCCAGCTGGCGCCGACGCCGGAAGGCCTGCCGCTGGAAATCTACGCCTTCACCAACACCACGGTCTGGGCGGAGTATGAAAGCATTCAGGCGGATATTTTCGACCATATTCTGGCGGTGATCGACGAGTTCGGCCTGCGCGTGCATCAAACGCCAACCGGCAATGACCTGCGCGGCATGCTGCTACAAAACGCGAACGCTTCCTGACGTCGGCTGACGTAACTGTGTCTGCTGGTAATGATGTTCTTTCAATTGCCAGCAGATATCTCCATCCCCTTCTTTTCCCCGGCGAAAACGGCGTTAATGCGCCATCACCTTCACCACCGAGAGGGAAAGCCCTTGCTGAAACGGTTACGTCATCGGCTGTTTACCCTGATGGCCACCCTGCTGTTTATCGGCTGCCTGCACAGCGCTTCGCTGGACGAAAGCCGCATGCCCCGCAATCTGCAACCTTCGCTGAGCGCCCTCAGCAGCAATATGCAGGACATTCGCGAAGTGCTGGCGCGCTGCGCCGGCGAGGAAGAGGAAGAACGCCTTAACGGCGGCGACATGCGTATCGAAGCGCGCGCCGCCGGGGAGGATGAAGTGGAAGACAAACGCCTGGCATAATAGGTTAAAAAAAGCCCCATTTTGTTGCGCCATACGCAACACCTGGCTATGATGCGTATAGCGCAACACTCATGGAGCCGTCAGGATGATAAGAAGCTTCAAGCATAAGGGACTCAAAAAGTTTTTCGAAACCGGTTCAACGGCGGGTATCGACGCCAAGCAGGCGAAGAAAATCGCGCTGCGGCTGAGCGTGCTGGATCTGGCGAAAGTGATTGATGACGTAGATCTACCCGGCTTCTTCTTGCACCCGCTAACGGGCGCTCGCAGCGGACAATGGTCCGTCACCGTAACCGGCAACTGGCAACTGGCAACTGGCGTATCACGTTTGAACTGGTCGAGGGTGATGTTTATATCGTGAATTATGAGGACTATCACTAATGAACCGCATGCATAACCCCCCTCATCCTGGCGAGTTGATCAAAGAAACCATGGAAACGCTGAATCTCAGCGCGCGCGCGCTGGCTAAAGCGCTGGACGTTGCGCCCTCCACGGTTCAACGCCTGATCAGCGGAAAGTCCGATATCTCGCCGGAAATGGCCATCCGCCTGTCCATCGTGATAGGCAGTTCCGAACAGGTTTGGATGGGCATGCAGGATGCTTACGATCTGTGGCAGGCCAGGCAGTCCATCGACGTTTCGAAACTGCGCAAGCTGGACTTCGCTTGACGCCAGCCCCTAAAAAAACACCGGCCTTAGCCGGTGTTTTTCCATTTAGTCTTGCTGCGTCGCCAGCGGCGCGCGTTTTTTCTGATGGTTGACCTTGAACCAGTATCCCGCCAGCAGCAATACCACCCAGACCAGGCCGGCGTACAGCGAGACGCGCGTGGTCGGGAAGTAGCCGATCAGGCCGATGATGAACACCAGGAACACGATCGCCACCACCGAGGTGAACACCCCACCGCGCAGCGGGAACGCCAGCTGCTTCACCTGCTCTTTGCTCAGGCTGCGGCGGAAGGCGATTTGGGAGAACAGGATCATGATCCACACCCACACGGTGGCGAAGGTCGCCAGGGACGCGATCACCAGGAACACGCTCTCCGGCATGATGTAGTTGAGGTATACCGCCAGCAGCAGCGCCAGCATCATCACCACCACCGTCACCCAAGGAATGCCGCGTTTCGACACCTTGCTGAACATCTTCGGCGCGTGGCCCTGCTCGGCCATGCCGTGCAGCATGCGGCCAACGCCGAACACGTCGCTGTTGATCGCCGACAGCGAAGCGGTGATCACCACGAAGTTGAGAATGCCCGCCGCCACGGTGATACCCATATGCTGGAAGGTCAGCACGAACGGGCTGCCGTTGGTGCCCACCTGGTTCCACGGGTAGATAGACATAATGACGAACAGCGTGCCGACGTAGAACACCAGAATGCGCCACGGCACCGAGTTGATGGCTTTGGGAATCGATTTTTTCGGATCTTTGGCTTCGCCGGCGGTGATGCCGATGATTTCAATGCCGCCGTAAGCGAACATCACCAGCTGCAGCGACAGGATCATGCCGATAAAGCCGTTGCTGAAGAAGCCGCCGTTCGACCACAGGTTATGAATGCCGGTCGGTTGCCCGCCGTTGCCGATGCCCCAGATGATGATGCCGATGCCGGCCGCGATCATGATGATGATGGTGGCGACCTTGAAGAACGAGAACCAGAACTCCAGCTCGCCGAATACCTTGACGCTCATCAGGTTGATGGCGCCAATGATCAGCACCACGCTCAGCACCCAGATCCAGTGCGGCACTTCCGGGAACCAGACCCCCATATAGATGCCGAAGGCGGTCACGTCGGCGATGGCGACGATCAGGATTTCAAAGCAGTAGGTCCAGCCGGTGATGTAACCCGCCATCGGGCCGAGGTAGTCCTGCGCGTAGCGGGAAAACGAGCTGGCCTGCGGGTTGTTGACCGACATCTCCCCCAGTGCGCGCATGATGATAAAGGCCACGATGCCGCCGATCAGGTAAGCCAGCAGCACGCTCGGGCCGGCCATTTTGATGGCGTCCGCCGAGCCGTAGAACAACCCGGTGCCGATGGCCGATCCCAGCGCCATAAAGCGGATATGACGCGTACTGAGGCCGCGTTTCAGCTTATTGTCGGGGGCCGTGGTGGGTGACTGTTGTTGCATGAAGATGACCCATAGTTTTAAACGTAAAAAAGCCACGGACATGTCCGTGGCCCTGGATTAAGCCGGGGAATTATCAGTGCGCGGTCACTTGGGAACGCGTGCACACCCGATCATAAATCGCGACCAGCACCAGCATCAGCAGCGAAGGCGGCAACCATGCCAACCCCTGCTCTGCCAGCGGCAGGTGAGTGGTCCAGGCCGGCAGCAGCTGCTGGAAACTGGAGGCTTTCACCGCGTCAAGGATACCAAACAACAGGCTGACAAGCATCACCGGCGCGATGATGCGTGGCGCGCTGTGCCACCAACGCAGGGTGAAGCTCAGCACCACCAGCACGATGCACGGCGGATAAATCGCGGTCAGCACCGGAATGGAGATCTGGATCAGGTGGCTCAGGCCGAGGTTGGACACCACCATCGAGAACAGGCCCAGGATAAATACCAGCGTCTTGTACGAGAACGGCAGGTATTGCGCGAAGAACTCGGCGCAGGCGCAGGTCAGGCCGACTGCGGTCACCATACAGGCGATGAAGATCAGCGCCGCCAGGAAGAAGCTGCCCAGGCCGCCGAAGGTGTTCTGAACGTAAGCGTGCAGGATCACCGCACCGTTGGTGGCGTCAGGCACCAGCGCGCCGCTGCCGGAGCCCAGCTTGAACAGGCTCAGGTAAACCAGCGTCAGGCCCACGCCGGCGATCAAACCGGCCAGAATGGTGTAACGGGTCAACAGACCGGCGTCTTTCACGCCGCGCGAGCGCGCCGCGTTGACGATAACGATGCCGAATACCAGCGCACCCAGCGTATCCATGGTCAGATAGCCGTTAACGAAGCCGGAGGAGAAAGGCACGCTCTGGTAAGCCGCCGTCGCCGGAATCGGCGCGCCGGCAGGCCACAGCAGCGCGGCGATGCCCAATACGGCCAGCGCCACAATCTTCAGCGGTGCCAGCACGTGGCCGACGGTGTCGAGCAAGCGGCCCGGATACAGGGAGATGCCGATCACCAGCGCGAAGTACACCAGGCTGTAGATGAACAGCGGCATGGCGCCGTCGCCGGTCAGCGGGGCGATACCCACTTCAAAGGACACGGTGGCGGTACGCGGCGTGGCGAACAGCGGGCCGACGGCCAGGTAGCAGACGGTCGCCAGCAGCAGGCCGGCGCCACGGCCGATCGGTGAGCTGAGGGCGTCGATGCCGCCGCCGACGCGCGCCAGCGCGATGACGGTGATGACCGGCAGACCGACGGCGGTGATCAGGAAGCCCAGCGCCGCGGTCCAGACGTGTTCACCGGACTGCAAGCCGACCATCGGCGGGAAGATGATGTTCCCGGCCCCGACGAATAAGGCAAAGGTCATAAAGCCCAGTGCCAGGATATCTTTTGACGTTAAACGATGACTCATACGATGTCGTGTTGCCTGTTCAAATGAAAAATAGTGTCCGATAGCGTGGTGGCGTGACGCCCCACCCGGTTGCCGGCATGCCCGATCGTTGCAGCGCCAAATAAGCACCCTAAACGCAATAGATCCGGCGTTTATGTCCCTATTCGAAAGTGGCCGCTCATGAAGATGGGCAAAATTTTAGGAGTTATAAAAATGGAGGTTTAATCCGACAACGAAGGCTAAGGTAAACGTTTATAGCGCTTCAAGGCAAGGCGCACGGCGAAAAGCAGAGCTATCGACCATATAAACTTTTGCCACCAGTCGATCATATTGGCTATCAATAAATATACACTACATGATTTGTATCATTTTTGAACAACAGATTCACGAAACGTGAAGCATATATCACTTTACCGCGCGAAAACGCCAATAAATGCCCGGTTTTCGCGTGGCATAAGCTCCGTTTGGCCGTAAAAAAAGGCGAAAATTACGCCGCTTTTTGCCGCTTATTGCACCGTAGCCGACGCGAGCGGCTGCAAGCCGAGCGCCTGGCGGGTCTTCTGCAGGGCGGCCGGCGGCAGCGGCAGATAGCCGTCGTGATTGACCAGGCTCTGCCCTGCGGTCGACAGCACGCGGTCGAGGAACGCGGCGGTCAGCGGCTCGAGCGGTTGATTGGGGGCTTTGTTGATGTAGATATAGAGATAGCGCGACAGCGGGTAGCGATCGTTGCGCACGTTGGCGGCGGTAGGTGCGACATAGTCCTCTCCCGACTCCGCCAACGGCAGCAGCCGCACGCCGCTGGCGCGAAAGCCGATGCTGGCATAGCCGATGCCGTTGAGCGAACCGGCCACCGCCTGCACCACCGAGGCCGAGCCGGGCAGCTCATTGACGCGCGGCATAAAATCGCCGCCGCACAGCGCGCGCAGTTTGAAATAGCCGTAGGTGCCCGAAGCCGAGTTGCGGCCGAAGCGCTGCAGCGAGCGCGTCGCCCAATCGCCGCTGAGCCCCAGCTCGCCCCAGCGCGTCAGCGGTTTGCTTTCACCGCAGCGCCGGGTGGCGGAGAAAATGCGATCGAGCTGCTGCAGATTGAGGCCGCGCAGCGGGTTGTCCTGATGCACCAACACCACCAGCGCATCCACCGCCACCGGCACCGCCAGCGGCGCATAGCCGTAACGGTGTTCGAACGCCGAAACCTCAGCCGCCTTCATCGGCCGGCTCATCGGGCCCAGCTGCGCGGCGCCCGCCGCCAACGCGGTCGGCGCGGTCGACGAGCCGGCGGCCTGGATCTGCAGGTTAACGTTGGGGTAATGCCGGCTGAAATCCTGCGCCCATAACGCCATCAGATTCGCCAGGGTGTCGGAGCCGACGCTGGACAGGTTGCCCGCCAACATGCCATCGGGCTGCGCCAGCGCGCCGCGTCCGGCCAGCAGCGCCAGGCAAAGCAACAGCCCTCGGGTTATTCGGGTCATACCGGTGTCTCGCGTTAATTTTTCACCGCATTCTCTGATAAAGCGGCGGGAACAATCAACCGGTTGGGTAAGGTAAAGATAAAGCGCGTGCCGATCCCCGGCTCGCTGAGGATCTCCAGCCGCGCGTCGTGATGGCTGAGCGCGTGTTTGACGATCGCCAGCCCCAGCCCGCTGCCGCCGGTTTGGCGCGAACGGGCCTTGTCGACGCGGTAAAAACGCTCGGTCAGGCGCGGAAGGTGTTCGGCGGCGATGCCCGGCCCGTTGTCGCTGACCTGGAACTGCGCGCCGTGCGCCGTCTGCTGCCAGCTCACTTCGATATGGGTGCCCTTCGGCGTGTGGTTGACCGCGTTGTACACCAGGTTAGACACCGCGCTGCGCAACTGGTCTTCATTACCGAACACGTTGAGCTGTTCGTTCACCCGGAAGGTGATCTCGTGATTGCCGCCACTCAGCGACTGCGCCTCGCGCTGCAACACCCGCAGCATCAGCGGGATATCTACCCGCTCGTTCATGTCGACATTGGGCGCCGCCTCGATGCGCGACAGCGTCAGCAGCTGCTTGACCAGCCCGTCCATCCGGCGAGTCTGCTCTTGCATGGTGCTCAGTGCCTTGCTGCGCAGCGAGCCGTCCTGCTCTTCATCGCCCATCATCTCCAGGTAGCCCTGCAGCACCGTCAGCGGCGTGCGCAGCTCATGGCTGACGTTGGCGAAGAAGTTGCGCCGCGCGCCCTCCAGCTGGCGCATCTGGGTGACGTCGCGCGCCACCATCAGCAGCTGCCCTTCGGAGTAAGGCATTACGCGGAATTCGACGTAGTGTTCGTTGTTCAGCTGCAGCGTCAGCGGGCGCGAGAACTCCTGCTGCTGCAGGTAGTGGCTGAATTCCGGATAGCGCAGCAGGTTGAGGATGTGCTGGCCGTTGTCTTCCGGCCAGCGGAAGCCGAGCAGATGCTGCGCCAGCCCATTACACCAGAAGATATTGCCTTCGACGGTGGTCATCACCACCGCATCAGGCAGCGATTCGGCCCCGCTGCGAAAGCGCTTGATCAGCAGCGCCAGCTCGCGCCGGCGGCGGCGATTGCGCTGCTGCATCTGATACAGGCCATAGAACAGCGGCTCCCAGCTCCAGCGGCCGGGCGGCGGCGTCATGCTGCGGTCGATCCACAGCCAATGGGAGAGTTTGAGCTGGTTGTAGAAATTCCACACCAGCGCAGCCAGCGCGGAGGCCAGCAGGAACCAGGGCAGATAACCGAAAATCAGCCCCAGCAGTAAGGCGGGCAGACAAAAAAGAGCCAGCTCCAGAGCCAGCCTCTTCCACGACAGACGTTCTAACACGGCATATTCTCCAGCGCGGCGCGATCAGTAGCGCGTTGAGAACCGGTAGCCGGTGCCCCGAACGGTTTGAACCATTTTATCATGCCCACTGGTTTCTAACGCCTTGCGGAGCCGACGGATATGCACGTCAACGGTACGGTCTTCCACATAAACGTTAGTGCCCCAGACGTGATTAAGCAACTGCTCACGGCTATAAACCCGCTCTGGGTGGGTCATAAAGAAGTGCAGCAGCTTGAACTCGGTCGGCCCCATGTCCAACGCCTGATCGTTAGCCATCACGCGGTGGGAGGACGGATCCAGGCTCAGCCCTTGCATTTCAATCACTTCTTCCACCGCCATCGGTGAAATGCGGCGCATGACCGCCTTGATGCGCGCCACCAGCTCCTTGGGCGAGAACGGCTTGGTGATATAATCATCCGCCCCCACTTCCAGGCCGCGCACGCGGTCTTCCTCTTCGCCGCGCGCGGTCAGCATCATGACCGGAATATCGCGGGTCAGCGCTTCGCGCTTCATATGTTTGATAAACTGAATGCCGGAACCGCCGGGCAACATCCAGTCGAGCAACACCAAATCAGGGAACGGCTCAGACAGGCGCGTCACGGCGCTGTCATAATCCTCGGCTTCCAACGGTTGGTAACCATTCTGTTCCAACACAAAGCACACCATCTCACGGATCGGCGCTTCGTCTTCCACCACCAGTATGCGTCTTGCCATCGTCAATCCTGCCAATGTGTTAGCGACTTTGCGGGCGCCATTATGCGTCAGTTTTGTGACACTTTTATGAAAAAAAGCGGCTGTTATAGGCAGTAAGCATAGCGATTATTTCCCGGTGCAAAGAAAAATCATTCCGTAGTCGTCGCCATTGCGCCGGGACAGGCGCCGCCGCGGCCTTTATAATCATCGCCATTACCTTTGCATCCGGGAGTGTCATGCGCCTGATCCACACCTCTGACTGGCATCTTGGCCAGTACTTTTTCACCAAAAGCCGCGCCGCCGAGCACCAGGCTTTTCTGAACTGGCTGATCGAACAGATCGAGCAGCAGCAGGTGGATGCGCTGATCGTCGCCGGGGACCTGTTCGATACCGGCTCGCCGCCCAGCTACGCCCGCGAGCTGTACAACCGCTTCGTGGTGGAACTGCAGCGCACCGGCTGCCAACTGGTGGTGTTGGGCGGCAACCACGACTCGGTAGCGACGCTGAACGAATCGCGGGAACTGCTCTCTTGCCTGAACACCACGGTGATCGCGAGTGCGCAGGGCTCCCTTGAGCAGCAGATCGTGGTGCTTAACCGGCGCGACGGCCAGCCGGGCGCCGTGCTGTGCGCCATTCCTTTTCTGCGGCCGCGCGATCTGCTCACCAGCCGCGCCGGCGAATCCGGCGCGCAGAAACAGCAGGCGCTGCAGGAAGCCATTGCCGAACATTACCAAGCGCTGTATCAGGCGGCCTGCGAACGCCGCGAGCAGTTGGGCCTGCCGCTGCCGATCGTCGCCACCGGCCACCTGACCACCGTCGGCGTCACCACCTCCGACTCGGTGCGCGACATCTATATCGGCACCCTGGACGCCTTCCCGGCGCAGGCCTTCCCCCCTGCCGATTACATCGCGCTGGGCCACATTCACCGCGCGCAGAACGTCGCCAAGTCGGAACATATTCGCTATAGCGGCTCACCGATTCCGCTCAGCTTCGATGAACTGGGCAAAGCCAAAAGCGTCTTCCTGGTGGATTTCACCGACGGTGCCCTGCAGCAGGTAGAAGCGTTAACGATCCCGCAGTTCCAGCCCATGCAGCTGATCAAAGGCGATCTGGCCGAGATCGAACGGCAGCTGCAGCAATTTGCCGACTATGCCGGCGAGCTGCCGGTGTGGCTGGATATCGAAGTGGCGACGCAGGACTACCTCAGCGATATCCAGCGCCGTATCCAGCTGATGGCGGATGAGCTGCCGGTGGAAGTGGTGCTGCTGCGGCGCAGCAAAGAGCAACGCCGCCAGGCGATCGCGCAGCAGGACAAGGAAACGCTGAACGAGCTGAGCGTCAACGAGGTGTTCGAACGGCGCCTGGCGCAGGAGGCCGACATGCCCGAAGCGCGCCAACGGCGGATGCATCAACTGTTCCGCCAGGTGGTCGATGCGGTGCAGCACAATCCTGAGGAGACCCACCCATGAAGATCCTCAGCCTGCGGTTAAAAAACCTCAACTCGCTGCAGGGCGAGTGGAAAATTGACTTCACCGCCGAGCCGTTCGCCAGCAACGGCCTGTTCGCCATTACCGGCCCGACCGGCGCGGGCAAAACCACCCTGCTGGACGCCATCTGCCTGGCGCTGTACCACCAGACGCCGCGTCTCAACGTCACGCCGAGCCAGAATGAACTGATGACCCGCCACACCGCCGAATCGCTGGCGGAGGTCGAATTCGAGGTCAAGGGCGTCGGCTATCGCGCCTTCTGGAGCCAGCGCCGCGCCAAAAACGCGCCGGACGGCAATCTGCAGGCGCCGAAGGTCGAACTGGCGCGGCGCGAGGACGGCAAGATCCTGGCAGATAAAGTGCGCGATAAGCTGGAGATCACCGCCGCCATCACCGGGCTGGACTTCGGCCGCTTCACCAAATCGATGATGCTGTCTCAGGGGCAGTTCGCCGCGTTCCTCAACGCCGACGCCAACGATCGCGCCGAGCTGTTGGAAGAGCTGACCGGCACCGAAATCTACGGGCGGCTGTCCGAACAGGTGTTCGAATCCCACAAGCAGGCCAAAACCGACCTGGATGCGTTGCACCAGCGCGCCAGCGGCATCGAGCTGCTGAGCGATGAACAGCGCCACTCCCTGACTGAACGGCTGACGGCGCTGAGCGCGCAGGAAAGCGCTCTCGGCAAGCAAACCCAGCAACAGCAACAGGCGCTGAGCTGGCTGCAGCAATGGCAGCGCCTCCAGCAACAGCAAAATGAGGGGCAACGGCGGCTGGAAACCGCCCAGCGCGAGCAGGCCGAGGCCGCCCCGCAGCTGCAGCGGCTGGCGCTGAGCGAACCGGCCGAGAAATTGCGGCCGCTGCGCGGCGAACGCGATCGCTGCCGCGCCGAGCTGCAGACGATACAACAGCAGGCAGCCCAGCTGACGCAGCAACAGGAGCAACACTCGGCGCAGCTGGCGCCGCTGCAGCAGGCGGTGGAAAAGGCCCGTCTGGCGCAGCAAGCCCATGCCGAGCATATGCGGCAGCAGCAACAGCTGATCGATGACCAGGTCGCCCCGCTCGACCATCAGATCGCCCAACTGCAGTCGACGCAGGCCGAGCGGCGACAGGCCGGCGATGCCGCCGCGCAGCAGTGCGCCCAGCAGCAGACCGCACTGGAGCAGCTCACAGCCCAGCGCAGCCAGCTGACGGCGCAGGCCGCACAGCATCAGCAGCAACTGAACGCGCTGACCGAAGCGCTGGCCGCTCAACGGCAACGGCAGCAGGCGCTGGAGGCGCAAACCCCGCTGGCCCCGCTGCGCCAGCGCCTGAGCGCCCTGGCAGATCTGCGCCCGACGCGCCAGCAGTTATTCTCGCTCGCTTCCCTTTACCGTCAGACCCGCGAGCGTCTGGCCCGGCAACAGGCGGAGCACGCCGAGCGGCAAACGCAGCTCGCCGGGCTGCAACACCAGTTGGAGAACGCGCGTCAGCAATTCAAACAGCACAAGGCGCAGCTGCAGGAAGTGGAGCGGATCCACGAGCTGGAAAAACGTATCGTCAGCCTGGAAGCGGAGCGCGCCCTGTTGCAGAGCGGCGCACCCTGCCCGCTGTGCGGCTCCACCAGCCATCCGGCGGTGGAGCAATATCAGGCGGTGCAGCCTTCGGCGACGGAACAACGCTTGGTTGAGATGCGCACCCTCGCCGAGAAACTGCAAACCCAGGGCACCGAGCTGCGCACCCGCTGTGAAGGCCTGCAAGAGCAGCAGCAACGCCAGCAGCAGGCTATCGCTCAGGATGAGCAGCAGTTGGCTGCCCAACAGCAGCAATGGCAGCAGCTCAGCGCGCCGCTGGCATTCGACTTTACCCTGGCGGAGGGCGAGCAACTCAGCGCCTGGCTGAGCGGCTGCGACGACGAAGAGCGGCGCGGGCAGCACGCGCTGCAGCAGCATGAACAGGCGGCGCAGGCGGTACAACAGGCAAAAGACGCGCTCGCCGCTCTGCAAACGCAGCAGCAGCAGGCGCAGCAACAGCTGGCGCTGCTCGAAGAGCGCTTTACGCTGCTGCAGAAAACCCACGCCGACAGCCTGCAACAGCAGCAAGACCTGCTTCAACGCTGGCAGGAAGGCGAGAAGACCCTCGCCGAGCGGCGCGCGCAGCGGCTGGCGCTGTTCGGCGAACAGCGAGTCGCCGAGGTGCGGGAACAGCTGCGCGCCAAACAAACCGCCTGTGAACAGGCCAGCTCGCAGGCCGCCGAGCAGTGGCAAAAGGCGCAGGAACTGCGCGAGCGCCTGGCCGGCCAGCAGGCCGGGTTGCAACAACAGCACACCCAAATGCAGGAACGGCTGCAGCAGGCGGAGCAGCAATGGCAGCAGGCGCTGGCCGACAGCGAATTCGCCGATGAAACTGCCTTCGCCGCCGCGCTGCTGGACGACGCCCTGCGCCGCGAATTGCAGCAGCGCAAAGAGCAGCTGCAGCAGCGGCAGGTAGAGGCTGCGGCCCTGCTGGCTCAGGCAACGCAAACGCTGGAGCAGCATCGGCAGAACCGCCCGGAAGGGGTGGATGAGGCCAACGCGGATCTCGACGCGCTCACCCAATCGCTGGCCGAGCTGGCACAGCAGTTGAAGGCACTGCAGCTGAGCCAGGGCGAGCTGCGCAACCAGCTGGAAAGCGACGCCGCCCGCCGTCTCAATCAACAGGCGCTGTTCGAGCAAATCGCCCGCAGCCAGCAAGACTACGACGACTGGAGCTACCTCAACCAGCTGATCGGCTCGAAAGAAGGCGACAAGTTCCGCCGCTTCGCGCAGGGGCTGACGCTCGATCATCTGGTTTATCTGGCCAACCTTCAGCTCGGCCGGCTGCACGGGCGCTACCTGCTGCAGCGCAAAACCAGCGACGCGCTGGAGCTGCAGGTGGTGGACACCTGGCAGGCCGACGCGCTGCGCGATACCCGTACCCTGTCCGGCGGCGAGAGCTTCCTGGTCAGCCTGGCGCTGGCGCTGGCGTTGTCCGATCTGGTCAGCCACAAAACCAGCATCGACTCGCTGTTCCTCGACGAAGGCTTCGGCACGCTGGACGCCGAAACCCTCGATACCGCGCTGGATGCGCTGGACAGCCTGAATGCTTCCGGTAAAACCATTGGCGTGATCAGCCACGTCGAGGCGATGAAAGAGCGCATTCCGGTGCAGATCAAAGTGAAAAAGGTCAACGGGCTCGGCGTCAGCCGGCTGGAGGCGCACTTCAGGCTGGAATGATCCCGCCGTGCGCGGCACAGAAGTGTGACCGCGGCGGCACTCCGCGGTGAAAAGCGTTGAGCCGCGGCGAGCACGGGTTATTATGCAGGCATAACAGGATTGTTACTGTATCCCCTCCGCCGCTCAGGCCGCAGGACAGAAACATAAAATACAGGCAAAACCTGACGCCCGGGATCGCTTCCGGGCGTCAGGTTTTTTCGTTTTCAGGATGCTGAAACACCGGGAAAGACCATGAAAATCGCTAAAATACTCAATAATAACGTGGTGATTACGCTGGACGACCGTCAGGAAGAGACGGTGGTAATGGGAAAAGGAATCGGCTTTAAAAAGAAGCCCGGCGACACGCTGGACGAAAGCCTGATCGAAAAGGTGTTCACCCATAACGGCGGCGAAATCGCCGAGCGCTATAAAGAGCTGCTCTCCGAGATCCCGCTGGCCTGCGTCACCACCGCCGACAAGATTATTACCCTCGCCCGCGAACGGCTGCCGGGCAAGTTGCATAACATCGTCTACATCACGCTGACCGACCACATCCATTTCGCTCTGCAGCGCCATGCGGAAGGGTTGGATATCAAAAATGCGTTGCTGTGGGAGATTAAAAAGCTCTATCCGGCCGAGTTCGCCGTCGGCCTGGAGGCGCTGGCCCTGATCGCCCAACGGCTGGATACCGCGTTGCCGGAAGACGAAGCCGGATTTATCGCCCTGCACCTGGTCAACGCCCAGCTTAACGACGAGATGCACAATACGCTGCACATCACCCGCGTGATGCAAGAGATCCTCAACCTGGTCAAATACCACTTCCGCTTTGATTACAACGAGGAAGCCCTGAGCTACCACCGTTTCGTCACCCATTTGAAATTCTTCGCCCAGCGCCTGCTGGGGAAAAACTACGTCGACAGCGACGACGACTCGCTGTATCAGGTGGTGAAAGAGAAATACCGTGAGTCATTCGCCTGCGCCGGCAAGATCAACCGCCACATCGAAAAGCACTATCAGCATCAGCTCACCACGGAAGAGATGATGTTCCTGACCATTCATATCGAACGAGTGCGCAGCGAAAGCGAGGAAAAACCGGCTTAACGGCGGGCGTCCGCCACCCGTACGCCGTACTGCGGAAACACCGCGTCGGCGGAGATCAGCGTCAGCCCTTCGGCCTGCGCCTGTGCGATCAGCATGCGATCGAAAGGATCCTGATGATAGGGCGGCAGTTGCCCGGCCTGTTGGCAGTGAAAGGCGTCCATCGGCAGCGCCAGAAAATCTTCGGCCTCGATGATCGCAAAGATGTCTTCCGGCAGCGCCAGCTTGCCCAGCGCCTGTTTGATCGAGATCTCCCAAATGCTGGCCGCGCTGACGTACACCGCATTGCCCGGATCGGCGATCTGCCTTTTGGCGTTCGCGCCCAGGCAGGCGTCATCAATCAGCCACCACAGCAATGTGTGGGTATCCAGCAGCAGACGCTTCATTCATCGCCCTCAAACAGCGCCGCAATGGCCGCATCCCCCGCGTTGAAATCCGCCGGTACGGTGAACTTGCCCTTGGCGGCACCGGGGCGGCGCGCTTCGCCCTGGATGGCGACCAGCTGTACGTACGGCTTCCCTGCTTTTGCAATAATCACGGTTTCTCCCTCCGCGGCTCTGTCCGCCAGCTGGCTCAGATTGGATTTGGCTTCGTGCATATTGGCCTGAATTGCCATACGCGTCCTCCTTAGCTAAGTTAGCTAAAGCATAAAGCGCCGTCCAGTTTTTGTACAGGGAGTCGTTTAAAGCGCGAGCAGTCTCGCGCTTTGTTGCAACGCTTAGCGCTGCTGTTGCGGCCACAGCCAGGCCGCACCGCGTACGCCGCTGGAGTCGCCGTGCACCGCCTTGCGGATCGGCGTTTCACACTCGCCGCCAAATACCCAACCTTTCACCCTTTCAGGCACCGAGCGGTACAGGCGATCCACGTTGCTCATGCCGCCGCCGAGCACCACCACGTCCGGATCCAGAATGTTGATCACGTGCGCCAACGCTTTCGCCAGCCGCATTTCGTAGCGAACGATCGCCTGCTCCGCCAGCGCATCGCCCCGCTCGCTCAGCGCCATGATCTCGTGCCCTTGCAGCGCGTTGCCGCTCAGGCGCGCATAGTCGGTGGCGAAACCGGTGCCGGAAATAAAGGTTTCGATGCAGCCCGGCTTGCCGCAGTAGCACGGCACTTCGCGGGCGTAACGCAGCTCATCGTCATCCTGCCACGGCAGCGGATTGTGGCCCCATTCGCCGGCGATGCCGTTGCCGCCGGAATGCGCCTGGCCGTTCAGCGCCACGCCGGCGCCGCAGCCGGTGCCGATAATGACCGCAAACACGGTTTGCGCGCCGGCGCCTGCGCCGTCGGTAGCTTCCGACACCGCCAGGCAGTTGGCGTCGTTGGCGATACGCACCTCGCGCGCCAACAGCGCCGACAGATCCTTGTCCAACGGTTGGCCGTTGAGCCATACCGAGTTGGCGTTTTTCACCCGCCCGGTAAACGGCGACAGCGTGCCGGGAATGCCGATCCCGACCGATCCCTGTTCGCCGGTATGATCTTCCGCCAGTTTCACCAGCCCGGCGATCGCCGCCAGGGTTTGCCCGTAGTCATGGCGCGGCGTGGCGATACGATGGCGAAACAACTTCCGCCCGTCGTCCGCCAACACAATCACTTCAATTTTTGTCCCGCCCAAATCGATGCCAATGCGCACGTTTTTTCTCCTCGATGCAGCGCAGCGTTGCCACAGCCTAATGTAAGCGCGCGGATGAATCACCTGTTTCCCTCTCCCCGGCCAGGCCTTTTCCGCTGCGTACGGCGACGCAATTCGGAGAGAATGGGGCGATTTTTCAGCGTCAATTCGTTATCATGCCGCCCTGCTTTTGACGAATCAGCGTGCCGAACGCACGCCCAGCCAGGGATAACATTATGCTGTGGTTTAAGAATTTGATGGTTTACCGTTTGAGCCGCGAAGTGGCGTTAAACGCGGATGAAATGGAAAAACAACTCAGCGCGTTCGCCTTCACGCCGTGCGGCAGCCAGGACATGGCGAAGACCGGCTGGGTCTCCCCGATGGGCTCGCACAGCGATGCGCTGACGCACGCGGTCAACGGCCAGATCGTCATCTGCGCGCGCAAGGAAGAGAAAATCCTGCCGTCGCCGGTCATCAAGCAAGAGCTGCAGGCCAAGATTGAGCGCCTGGAGGCGGAACAACACCGCAAACTGAAGAAAACCGAGAAAGACGCGCTGAAGGACGAAGTGCTGCACAGCCTGCTGCCGCGCGCGTTCAGCCGCTTCAATCAGACCTTCATGTGGATAGACACCGTCAACGATCTGATCATGGTCGATGCCGCCAGCGCCAAACGCGCCGAAGATACGCTGGCGCTGCTGCGCAAGAGCCTCGGCTCGCTGCCGGTGGTGCCGCTGACCATGGAAAGCCCGATCGAACTGACGCTGACCGAATGGGTGCGTTCCGGCGAGATGCCGGCCGGCTTCGCCATTCAGGATGAAGCAGAACTGAAAGCGATTCTGGAAGAAGGCGGCGTGATCCGCTGCAAGAAACAGAATCTGATCAGCGACGAAATCGCGGTGCATATCGAAGCCGGCAAGCTGGTGACCAAACTGGCGGTGGACTGGCAGGAGCGCATTCAGCTGATGCTGTCGGACGACGGCTCGCTCAAGCGCCTGAAGTTCGCCGACACGCTGCGCGAGCAGAACGACGATATCGATCGCGATGACTTCGCTCAGCGCTTTGACGCCGACTTTATCCTGATGACCAGCGAGCTGGCGGCGTTGATCAAAAACACCATCGAAGCGCTCGGCGGCGAAGCCCAGCGTTAATCCCGCCGCAGAAACGACCAGGGCCCAGCATCCGCTGAGCCCTGCGTTCCCCTAACGAACAAAATTTATTTGCTCAGGTAGCGGCACAGATAGGCGGTCGCATCGGCCACCTGCAGGTTGAACTCGCTGTGCCCCGGCACGAAGAACTTCTCGCCCGGCGTAAACACCTGCCAGTCCGGCGCCCCCGGCAGCAGCACTTTCAGCGCCCCGGTGATCACCGTCATTTCTTCCGGTTGCGCGGTGGAGAAGGTGTATTCCCCCTCTTCCATCACGCCCACGCTGGTAAGACCGATGCTGCTACTGTCAAAACCGATAGACTTCACTTTTCCGGCAAAATACTCATTCACTTTCAGCATAGACTGGCACCCGCGTAATCATCTTGATGGAAAATCCATATTGGGGGATTGCGGTTGATCTGTCACTGGTTTTTCGCGCGAAATGCGATCGCGGCGCAGAGGAAAACGCTGCAGGGCCTCTCACCGGCAGCCAGGGCTGCTGAAGCCCTGGGCGATCCCTGGGCGCAAAGCGCCTGAGGCCGCGTCGAGCGGTGACTTATCGCTATTTGAATCAGTCGATTAACTCTGCGGCCAGCTTGGCGACCAGTACGTTCGACAGCAGCACCGGCACCGACAGACGCGCCTGCAAAAAGGCGCGATGGCGCTGGTGATAACCGATGCAATCGAGCACCACCACCTCTGCTCCCTGCCGCAGCAGTGCGCAAGCCGCCTGCTCCAGCGCGGCCTCATCTGCCAGATAGGGGCTGGCGACGGCATAGCTCGGCGGCGTCGCCAGCTGCCGCCATTTACCCGCCTGCTGCCCAACCTGTTCCGCCATCGGCACCACGATGCCGACGCGGTGTGCGCCGACGATCGCGGAGATCAACGGCGGAATAATGCGATCCGGCTCCAGCAACAGCGCCTGTTCCGCCTGCAAGCGGCCGAATTCGCCGGTGCACAGCAACAGGATCACCTGGCACCCCGCCGCCTCCAGCTCGCGGATCTTCTGCTGCAACCCGCTTTCGACGCGAGCGGCACCGAGCGTCACCTGCGTGCCGTCCAACAGGCGCGACACCAGCAGCTTATCGCCCTGTTGCGGCGCATAACGCTCGGCGATCTGCCCGGCATCCAGGCCGTCCAGCAAACCGACGTGCCTCACCCGCTCCGCCGGCAGATAAGCAGACAGCAGCGGCATGATATCGCTGCGCGGCGCCTGACCGAGGGTCAGCGTGGCGAATGAAGCCGTCATGGGTCTATCTCCTTTTTTGCAGGTGGCTCAGGCTGCCGTACAGCGCCAGCAGCTGGCCGTATTCGGCGGCATCGTAAAACCGGCAGGTGCCACGGCCGAATTCTTTGGCGACTTCCACCGCGAATTTGGCCGCCAGCGCGATGTCCGTTTCGTGGCTGGCGCCGGTGCCGCAGCCCGGCACCACCGATTCGCTGCAAATCGCCACGCCGACCACCGGCGCCGCAGTAGCGGTCGAGGGCTGCAGGATGCTGTTGAGGTGATGCACGCCGTTGCCGTAAGGGGTGATGTCCTGCGTGGTGATCGGGAAGGTCACCGCCGGGCGGCCGCTGGTCATCTCCATGATGCGCAGCAGATCTTCCGCCACCCGCAGGATGTAGCCCTCTTTCACCGTCGGCGACAGCGCATAGCCTTTGTGATTGATGATGCGGTTGCCTTTGGTGGTATCGATCGACAAGATGGCGTCCGCCTCCGGCACCACTTCATTATCGTTCATCGTCACGTCATCGATCGGCGAATCCATAAAATCGACCGGATCGTGCGGCCGGGTCGGCGCGTTCGGGCAAATATGGGTGGTGACGATCACATCGCCCGGCAGCGTATCGCCCTTACGCTGCATCTCCGCCAGCTTCAGCGCGGCGGCAATGGCAGCGATCGCGCCGTCGCCGTCGGACACCAGCCCGATACGCGTCGGCCGCGCGCCGATGCCGCCCAGGCGGCCGATAATGCCCAGCGTCGACGCCACACCGCCAGCGAATTTGCCTGCGCTACCGGGGATCTCGATGCGCACGAAATCGGTGCCACCCTTCGGCCCGTCGGCGCGCAAGGTGCTGGCCCGGATCGCCGGGTAAGGCGCAAACAGATCGACGACGTCCTGGCCGCTGACGAATGCGCTATCCATCAATTCAAAAACCTGCAGCGTTTGTTGCAAACTCATGGTCGTTTTACCTCACCAATGTCATCGGCAGGGGCTATTTGCCCTTGCTGGAAAAAATCGAGCTGAAGAAGTTGTAGAGCGCGTCGCCGGCGATAAACCCGGCCGCCATGATCTCCATCGGCGTGCGGCCGCGATCGCCCCAACGGCGCAGGATCGCCACGCGCAGCGCGATGCCCACCAGCACCGCCCACCCGGCCAAGGCGTTGTTGATCAGCAGGCCGGTCGCCAGCAGCACGCCGAGCTGGCGCTTAGGGCCGCCGATCAGCTGTACCACGGCGCCGGGGATCGCCCAGATCAAAAGGCTCCAGGCGATGCCCGGCTGCGCACCGGCTTCGATGGTCTTCGCGTAAACGCGCGCGACCGGCGGGATCAGGTCCTGCAGGAAATAGCTGTGATAAGAGAGGTAAACCACCGGAATGGCGATGAGGAAGGCGATCAGCGCCGCAAACAGCTGAATGCGGCGCCCCAGCAGCTCCTGCCGCAGATCCTCGCCGTAGCCGCGCAGGATGAAGCCGGCTTTCAAATCAAAGCCCATGTCGGCGAAAGCCGGCCCGGTGGCGGCGGTAAAACCGGTCAGGATGCACAGCGCCAGCGGTGGGAAACCGATCAGGATACCGACGATCAGGGTGATCAACGCCACCGCGAACGCCGGAAACCAGCCGGAGTGCATGGCGGCGATACCGACGATCAGCTCATGAACGAAAGCGGCGAACGCCGCGTAAATCACGAACAGCGCCAACATCGGCAGCGACATCTCGCTAAACAGCCCGCCGACCAGAGCCAAAAACGCGGCGATGGCGATGTAGCCGACTGCGCCCAGGCCGAGCGCTTTGCTTACCGCACTGTCCGGCTGGGTATAACCGGCGCTATCGGCGCGGCGGCTACGGATCACCTGCGCAACCTGGATCAGCGCCACCAGGCCGGCGCCGACCATCACGCCGTGCGGAATAAAATGGGCATTGATATCGAAACCGGCCACCGGCTCGGCGTAAGCCCGCAGCAATAGCCCGACGCCGAACATGCTCAGCGCCCAGATATTGCCGATAAAGGCGGTGCCGAAGGCCGCCATGGGGATCTTGAGCATTGATCCGGCGATGCCCACCCCTACGCCCACCACCAAAAGCCAGGCCTGCTTGCCGCCGCGATCGCCGGCTTTAATCGCCTCCGCGGCGGCGACGCCGGGCGGCCAGGCATTGGCGGCGGGAAACACTTTGGTATCGAACAGGCGATAAAGCAGATAGGCGTCGAGCAGCATCGCCGCCGCCACGCCGCAGAACATCGGTAAAATAAGCTGCGGTTGCCCCATCACGTAAGGCACCGCAATCGGCATCAGCAGGCAATTGGCCGCGCCGAAGGTGGCGGAGGAGATCACCGTCTGCGCCAGGTTCTGGGTGTGCACCGAGCGGTAGCGTTGGAACATTTGCAGCGGAATACGTGCCAACAGCATGGCGATCAGCGCACCGATGATCGAGGTGTTGGGCGTCACGCCCAGCGTGGTGATCAGCTGAACGCCGATGATCGCTCCCACCACCGAAAGCAGCGCCATGACCAACAGCGTGCCGGCCTCTTTTAGCGGATTATTTGATTTCATGCTTGGTTTCCCTGAATATTCCCTGCCGCGTGGCGGAAATAACGCCAGGCGATAGCTCGCCGCGGCAGTTCCATTATTTGGAACTGCCGGCGTCATAACGTGATTATTTTCTTATTTACCCTATCTATTTATCACCAATAAAATACGGTGAAATATAATTAATGAGTTCCCTGGTGTCGGCGCTCGTTAATTATGATGCAACACGATAGCTCAGGCGCGTTATTTGATCTGCTGCCAATAATCATCGCCATATTTTTCCGCCAGTTGGCGGCTGACTGCGATTAATTCAGCCAGGACTTCCGGTACAAACGGCTGCTCCTCGCCCTGCGAGGGAAAGGACAGGCACAGCCCCACCGTCTCGCTGCCGTGCTTGTTCACCAGCGCGGTCGCCAGCGAACTGATGCTGTTCAGGGTTTCATTGCGCGCCAGCGACCATCCCTCACGCCTCACCTGCTGCAACTTCTGCAACAGCGCATCCAACGTTTGCGGCGCATTGGGCGAAGTCGCCCGGTAACCGCCGGCGTAACGCGCCCGAACCTGCTCGTCGCTTTCACGCGCCAATATCGCCCGGCCGACCGAGGTTTCCGCCGCCGGTGAACGGTAACCCGCCGGAGTCACCACCTGCAAAAAGTGGCGGCCGGGGAACATGCGCATCACCATGATTTCCTGCCCTTCCAATATCGAAAGGTAGCCGGTACAGGCCGTCTGGCGGCACAGCTGCGCCATACTGGCCGCCAGGCTGTCCACCAGCGGCATCGACAGGTAGTGGCTGGATGCCGCCAGCAACAGCGCGCCGATGCGGTAACGCCGGCTATCAGGATCGCGCTCCAGCATGCCCTGATTTTCCATGGTCTGCAGCAGGCGCGATACCGTGCTTTTCGGCAACGCCAGTTGGCCCACCACGTCGCTGAATGCAATGCCCGGCTGGCCATGCATCACGCGTTGTTGAGAAAAGAGTTTTAATACCGCAGCGGCATTTTCCAGCGTTGTCATGCTCCGCCTTGTTCCATTATATGGAACTCAGTTCCTGTTTTATAATTAAAAACTAGAACCCGAACTCCTCAGCGTCAAGCTGTTTATTTTTTGTCAGCCGCGAAATAAAAGGCATTCGTGCTTTTTAAATGAAAATATCGCGCAGAACGCCAACTTATCCGCGCCAAATAAAATAACGATACGCTTAGAAAATAATGAATGGCAGGACAAGCTGCTGAAAAATGAGTTTATCAGGAGGAGATATTGTCGCGGCTCAAAAACCCGCGCCGCGCAAACTGAAATCGATCGGCAACGTCAATTCCACCGTGCCGTTGACGTAAGCATCCGCCGGCGGCGTAGGCAACGGCGAAGCGCGCTTGACCAGCGCCTGGATTTCGCGATCCAGCGACGGCAGCCCGGCGCTGCTGACCAGCGTCACCGCCAGCACATGGCCCTGCCTGTCCAACGTGAAACGCACCTGCCCAACGCCCTGGCGCTTCAGCCGCAATGCGTCTTTGGGGTAACGCTTAAAGCGATTAAGGCGGCTGTTGATGCGGCTGCGCCAGCTATCCTCCCCCGCCTGCGCATAGGGCATCAGGCGGGTTTGCGGCGCGGCCGTTTTATCTGCCCGGCCCGGCGGCGGCGCGCCGACGCTTTGCTCCTGAACCTTCGGCGGCGCGATCGTTTTCTCCTGCGGCGGCGTGCGCGGCGGGAGGGTTTTCTTCACCGGCTTGGGCGGTTTTTTCTGCTTCGGCGCTACGGCGATGTTCGGCCGTACGGCTTCAGGCACCTTCACCGTCGGCAAGGGTTCCGGCGGCGCCGGCGGCTCAACCTGAGGCGGGGGCGTCCTTTCTCCCGGCGGTTGTTTTACCTCGGCCGGGGCCTGCGGTGCGGCGGCCATCACCACCATGACCGCCGGCGGCGGCACCCACGGCGGCGCGGCCTTGTCTCGCCAGGGCCAGAGCAGCGCCGCGGCCAGCAGGTGCAGCGCCAGCACCAGCACCAGGCAACGGCGCCAGGGCATAGCGGCGCCGGGCGCGGCGAAAGGCAGTGGAGAAACCGACATGCTCACTCTTCCGTCAGCGCCAGATGAAGGCGATCGGTCAGCGGTTTGAACAGGTAGTTCATCATCGAACGCTCGCCGGTGCGGATGAAGCCTTCGACCGGCATCCCCGGGCGGATCTCCAACCCGTTCAAGCGCTGCAGGCCCGCTTCGCTGACCTTGGCGCGCACGCTGTAATAGGGCGCACCGCTTTTCTCGTCGGTCAGGCGATCGGCCCCGACCAGCGTCACTTCGCCCTCAACGCGCGGCGTGGTGCTTTGGTTAAACGCCGAGAACAACAGCTCGACCGGCAAGCCCACCTGCACCTTGTCGATCAGCTCGACCGGGATACGCGCCTCCACCTGCAGCCCCCGATCGCTGGGCACGATCTCCATCAGCTGCTGACCGGCGCCGATCACGCCGCCTTCGGTGAACACGCTCAGCCCCACCACGGTGCCTGCCACCGGCGCTTTCACCTGCGTATGGCCCAGATCGGCCTCCGCCTTGGCCAGGCGGTTATCCAGTTCGTCCAGCTTCATCCGTACCTCGGCCAGCTGGCTGCTGACCTCTTTCTGATACTCTTCCCGCCGCTGGATCGCCCGCAGCTTTAGCTCCAGGATCTGGCGCCCCAGGCGGCCGATATTGCCCGTGTCCTCGGACGCCTGGCCGTCGATCTGCGCATACTGCCCTTCCAGATCCAGCAGCCGGTTGCGCGCCACATACCCCTGTGCCGCCAGCTTGCGCATGCCGCCCAGCTGCTCCTGCAACATGGCCTTTTGCCGCTGTTTGCTGGCGTAAGACTGCCGGATCCCCTCCAGCATCGCCTGCGATCCGGCGATGCTCTCCGCGATCGCCGCCAGCTCGCTCTGCAACGCCGCACGGCGGCTGGTGAACAGCTGCTGTTGCAACAGCATCAACGACATCACCTCCGGCTCCTCCCGCCGCGCTTGCAACAACGCGGGGAACACGATCGCCTGCAGGCCGTCGCGCTCGGCCTGCAGCCGCGCCCGCTGCGCGGCGTTGCTCAACTGCTGGCTGCGCAGCGCATCGCGCTGGGTGCGGCTGTCGACGGTATCCATCAGCAACAGCACCTGCCCGGCGCGGACCCGATCCCCCTCATGCACCTGAATTTGCGACACCACGCCGCCGCTCGGGTGCTGTACCGCCTTGCGGTTACCGGCCACCACCACGCTGCCGGAAACCGGCACGCCCTTATCCAACGGTGCCAACAGCCCCCACAGCAGGAAGCCGCCAAATCCCAGCAGCACCAGCCAGCCGCCGAGCCGCAGATGACGCCCTTCGTCGAACTGTCGGGAAAGGGCGTCGATATCGCCGGGGATCACACTCTGATTGCTCATACTTTTCGTTCACCGCTGGCCGTTTTGGCAAAGTTGGCGTAGTTGACGTTGAAACCGCCGCTGCTGCGGCCGGCATTGGCCGGTACGGCAGCGGGCGCAAAACCAGGCAGTTTCTTCAGGATGGCGTCGCTGGGGCCGAAGTGCTGCACCTGGCCGGCGGCCAGCACCAGCAGTTTGTCGGTCGTCGCCAGGATCGCCGGTTTGTGGGTCACCAACACGATGGTGGTGCCGCGCGCCTTCAGCGCTTCGATCGCCCGTTGCAGCGCCTCTTCCCCTTCACGATCGAGGTTGGCATTCGGTTCATCCAGCACCACCAACGCCGGAGAGCCATACAGCGCGCGCGCCAGCGCCACCCGCTGACGCTGGCCGCCGGACAGGCCGCTGCCGCCCTCGCCCAGCTCGGTTTCATACCCTTTGGGCAAATGCAGGATCAATTGGTGCACGCCGGCCAGCGCGGCGGCGGCCACCACCTTCTCGGCGTCAACCTGGCCAAAGCGGGCGATGTTTTCCGTCAGCGTACCGGCGAACAGCTGGATATCCTGCGGCAGATAGCCGATATGCGGCCCCAGCTGCTGTTTGTCCCACTGCCGGAGATCCGCGCCGTCCAGCCGCACGTCGCCGCTGAGCGGCGTCAGCGCGCCGACCAGTTGGCGCATCAGCAGCGTTTTGCCGGAGCCGGATGCGCCAATGACGCCCAGCACCTCGCCGGCCTCCAGACGAAAACTGACGCCGTGCAACACCGGTACGCTCCCCCCGGGCGCAGCGGCGGTCAGCTGATTCACGGCCAATGCGCCGCTGGGCGCCGGCAGCGGCAGGCTCGCCGCCTGCGGCGGGTTGGCGGCCAGCATCACCTCCAGCCGCTGCAGGGACTGGCGCGCCGACGACCACTGCTTCCAGGCGCCGATCAGCTGATCGATCGGCCCCAGCACCCTACCAATCAGGATCGATCCGGCGATCATCATGCCCGGCGTAATGTCGCCGTTGACCGCCAGCAGCGCGCCGCAGCCCAACATCAGCGACTGCAGCGCCAGCCGCACGGTTTTCGACCAGGCGGTGACGGCGGCGATTTTCTCGCTGGCGCGGTTCTGCAACAGCAGGAACTGCTGATGCTGCCGCAGCCAGCGCAGGCGCAAGTCGGTCAGCATCCCCATGGCGGCGATGGCCTCCGCATTGCGCAGGTTACCGTTGGCCTGCTGCGTGGCGCTCAGCGCGACCCGGCCGGCCTCCGCGAGCGGCACCTGCGACACCCGCTGGTTGAGCCAGGCCAGCAGCACCAGCACGATCACTCCGGCGCTGGCCAACGCGCCAAGCCAGGGGTGGAGCAGAAAAACCACCAGCAGATAAACCGGGAACCAGGGGGCATCGAAAAAGGCGAACAGCGCATTGCCGGTGGCGAACTGGCGCAGGTTGGTCAGATCGTTCAGCGCCTGCCCCGCCAGCGGGTTGCCGGTTTTCAGGTTGGTTTCGAAGGCGGCGTCGTAGACCCGCTGATTCAGGCGCATATCCATCTGGGCGCCGAGGCGGATCACCACCTGGCTGCGCACCCACTCCAGCAGCCCCATAAACAGGTAAAGGCCGACCACCATCAGGGTCAGCATCGCCAGCGTCATGCGGTTGCCCGACGGCAACACGCGATCGTAGACCTGCAGCATGTACAGCGCCGGGGCCAGCATCAGCAGGTTGATCACCGCGGTAAACAGCGCGATGCCCCAAAATCCGCGCCGGTATGCGGCCAGCACGCTCATCACTTCTCCGCGCCTGACGGCGTTTTTCATGGCGTTTTCCATCGGCTAAAAACGAGAAAATGCCCGCCGGGGCGCGCGGCGCCGGCGGGCAAACGGCCGCGATCAGGCCGCCAGCAGTTCCGGGCTGTCGGCATGCTGCACGCCCACCGCCGTCGCCGCCGCCACCTGATCGAAGGTGGAATTGACGCTCAGGCCGTAGTCGTCGAGGATGCCGTTCAGCGCGGTTTCCAGCGCGCCGGTATCGCCGGACATCAGGCCGTACACCACCTGGTGCACCACGCCATCGTGGCCCTGCGCCTGCAGGCTGCTGAGGTTCAGGCCGCCGAAGCTGACGTCAGGCACCTGGATGTTGTACGGCGTGGAGCCGCCGCCGTTCAGGCCGTCGCCGAACGACAGCGAATCCAGCTGGCCGTACAGGGTGTGCGCCGGGGCATTGAACAAGGTGTAGGTCAGGTTGCCGCCCGCCACGAACGAGGTAACGTTGTTGGCGGTGCTGGTCACGGCGTATTGGCTGCCGGACAGGCTGCCGCCATAGAAGCCGCCGCTGTTGGAGTCGGTGACGTTACCGTTGGTGTGGTTGATATCGCCAAATGACGACGCCCACTCGTTCAGATAGTTATGGATGCTGTAGCTGCCGAAGCTGCTGTCATAGTTGACTGAAAATGCCATTTCTCTATCTCCATTGATGAATGGCGCCCCTTGCGAGGCCGCCCTTGTGCTCAAGAATGAGCAACGCCCTTTTACTGCTTAAAAACGGTATTCCACCCCGCCCTGCACGGTGCGGCCACGCCCCAGCGTGTTGGCCAGCGTCTCGCCGTAGCTGACGACGTAGGCGCGGTTGGTCAGGTTCTCCACCGAGCCGCGCAGCGTCAGGCTGTCGGTCAGCTTGTAGCTGGCGTACAGATCGAACAGGGTATACTTCGGCCAGTCGGCCAGGTACGGGTAGTTGGACGGCACCGAGCTGTCCTGATAGCCCGGCGCGAAGCGCACGATCACCCCGGCGTCCAGCTTGCGATCGAAAGCGCGGCCGCCCAGCGTGACCGAGCCGCGATCGCCCGGCAGATAGGCTGCAGTGCCGAACTGCGAGCCGCCGTCGCACGTGACGGCATCATTGGACGCGGCATCCGGTTCAACATAGAAGTTGCCGCGGCGCGAACCGTCGCCGTAGCGCAGACGCCCTCCCAGCCAGGCTTTGTTCGAGCAGAACTCGTTTTTGCCGATCATGTGGGTGTAGGTCAGGTCGGCGTAGAACACCCCGGCGTCATAGTTGAGCTGGTACTCCAGCCCGCGGAAGCGGGTTTTCGACAGGTTGTTGACGTAAGCGGCATTGCCGATGCTCGGCTGCACCAGCCCCGGTTTATTGCGGTCTATCGCCAGGTTGATGTAGTTATCCACTTTGGTGTCGAAGTAGGCCACCTTGGCCACCAGCCGATCGCCCTCAAACCACAGATCCGGCTGCTGCACGTTGAACCCGACTTCCCAGGCGCGCGAGCGCTCGGGCTGCAGGAACGGGTTAGGGTATTGCGTGGAAGAACTGTGCGCGCTGCCGTTGGTCAGCGTTTCGGTGATCGCCGGCGGCCGCCAGGATTTGCCGTAGGTGGAATACAGCTCCAGCCACTCCACGCCGGGGCGCACCGCCACCGCCAGCGTCGGCGACAGTTTGCCCTGATCGCGGTCAACCGCCCAATCCTCGCGGGTGGTGGTTGAACAACCGGTCAGACGCAGCGCTTTGCAAGGATTGTCAATCGTGTAGCGTTGCCCATCCTTAGCCAAATCCGGATAGCTCAGGCCGGTCTGGCCGCGCAGGCGATAGCGGTCGTAACGCAGCCCGCCCTCCAGCGTCAGCCAGCCGTCGTAGTCGTAGGTCAGGTTGGCGAACAGGCTGGCTACCGAACGGTTGCCGGCCGGCGTCACCCCTTCCATGCCCTGACGGGAAGAGTCGCTGGTCGCTTTGTCGTAATAGAACTCCAGCCCGTAGTTGGCGCGGAAGTCATGCCCCGGCGCCAGGCTGAAGCGCGAGGTGTTTTGCGCCTGCGCGCCATAGGTACGCAGACGAGTGCGCGTCGCGTAGCCGTTGTCCAGCAGCGAGCTGGTGCTGTAGGTGTCGCTGTCGTCCTGAGTATCGACGTAATACAGCTTGGCCTGAAAATCGAGCCAGTCGACGCCTTCCGGCGCCAGGCTGTAGTCAAACGCCGCGTTGCGCGCCATCACGTCGCTGTAACCGGTGCGCTTCCAGCCCAGTTCATAGGGCGGCCGGCTGCCCAGGTTGGTCAAGGTGCCGGCGATCGGCGACGCGGTCTGGGTCTGCAGATAGCTCAGCTGCAGGCGCTGGTTGGCGGGCAGATTCCAGCCCACCTTGGCCAGCCGCGAGTGCATGCGGTAGTTTGTGTCGGGGATTTTGTTGTTCTTGATGCTCTCGGCGTAGCGATCGTAATTGCCGGTGTCGTTATTGATGCGAATGTTGCCGATGTCGCCCTTGTTGCCGGGCCAATAGTCGCCGAGGTGGCGTTCGCTGGCGGCCAGCAGGATATCGCCGGTTTCGTTGCCCAATGCCAGTATGCCGCTGCCGATGAAGTGGGTGCCGTTATCGCCGGTGCTGGCGTGCAGCTTGCCGCCCAGCTCTTTGCCCGGCGCCAGGAAATCGCTCGCGCTGACGGTATTGAAGGTGGCTATGCCGCCGAGCGTGCCGGCGCTGCCCATGCCGCCGGAGGTGCCCTTGTCGATGGTCACGCCGGACAGCAGCTCGGAATCGATGTACATGGTGCCGTTACGCTGGCCGTGGCCGCTCTTTTGAAAATTCTGCCGCATGCCGTCGATGTTCATGTTCACCCGGCCATAGTCTTGTATGCCGCGGATGTTGACCGACAGCGCCGGATCTTGCTGGCTGACGCTGGAATAAGCCCCCGTCGTCTGCTCCAGAATATCGGCCGCGTGCCGCGCCGGGCGGTTATCCATCTGTTCGCGGCTGATGACGCTGACCGAGCGCGGTTCGTCGTAAACCCAATCGTTGGCGTTGATGCCGCCGGCGCCCAGCACCGTCAGGCTGTCCAGCGCCAGCGCGCCGCCGTCGCCGTTTGCCGCTGGCAACCGGCTCAATACGATCTGCCCCTGCGGCTGCAGGCGGAAAGCCACCGGATTGTCGCCAATCAAGCGCCGCAGGCCCTGTTCAACGCTCATGCTGCCGTTCAGCGCCGCCGCCTGCATGCCGTCGAGCTTCACCTCGTCGAAAAATACCTGCATATCGGCCTGCTCGGCGAAGCGCAACATGGCGCTCTGCAGCGGCTGCGCCGCAATGTTGAAATGCTTTTGCTGTGCGGCCTGCGCGCTGCTCGCGTCAGCCTGGGCGGCGAGCGCCACCGCCGGCTGAGTCAGCATCATCGCCGCCAGCGCGGCGCGTACCGCCGTGGCCAATCGGCCGGCCGGCGTGGTTCCCTTGTGAATAAACATGCGTGTGTGTTCCACCCGAAAGAATGCCAAACCAAGTGATAATGGAAATCAATCTCGTTTAAACATAAGGACGTTCCGGGAGGCAAAAACCCGTAAAGATTTTTTACAGAAAGTGAAAATAGCGGCGAAACGGGCATCCTGGCCCGCCTTTGCCGCTCAGTACAGCAGCGTGATGCCGGGGAGATTCAGTTGGCGGGCGGAGAGTTCCTGACGAATGGCGCCGACGCCGTCGTCGAGTTTATTGAGCGCAAACACGCCGCTCACCGTGCGCGCTCTTAGCGCGGGGTTGACCGCCACGATGCGGGTTTCGCGATAGCGATTGAGCTGCGCGAGCGCCTGCGCCAGCGGTTGGCGGTCGATCACTAGCCAGCCGCGCCGCCAGGCGTCATCACCAGCCGCTTGCCGCGTCAGCCACAGCAGGCCGCTGCGGTAATGCGCCGCCTGACGTTGCGCGACCACCAGCGAGCGCTCGCCGCGCTCGAGCGTCACCCGCACGCTGTGCTGATGCACGCTGACGTCCACGCCCTGCTCGGTGCGCGCTACGCTGAATTCGGTGCCCAGCGCCTGCGTGACGCCGTTTTCCGCCTCCACCCTGAACGGGCGACGTTCCGCCCCGCCCAGCGGCGCGACGATAAAATAGGCGGTGCCGCGCAGCAATCGCACCTTGCGCTCGTCTGCAGAATACGCCAGCGCGATCGCGCTGCCGCTGTCCAGCGCCACCCGGCTGCCGTCCGGCAACGCAACTTCGCGCACCTCGCCGCGAACGGTTTGATAATCCGCCTGCATGCCGATCCACAGATCCGGCCCGCGATAAACGCCGAAGGAAACGGCGATCGCCACCGCCGCCGCCACCGCCCAGCGGGGCCATCGATGGTGAGAGGGCGTTTTCAGCGCCGCCACCTGCGGCTGTAACGCCTGCCGCTGCTCTGGCGGCAGCTGCCCCAGCGTCGTCCAAAGCTGGCGAGCCTGACGCAGCGCCGCCGGATGCTGCGGATCATCGGCCAGCCAGGCGTCCAGCGCTTGCCGCCGTTCGGCGGGCAGCGCCCCTTCGGCCAGGCGTACGGCCCAGGCGGCCGCCTGCTGTCGCGCCTGCGCGGTTAGCGGTTTCATGATGACGTAGACCCCTGTTTTTTCTGGTTATAGGTTAAGACGTCTGAGGGCGGATAAACCCGTAAAAAAATTGCCATTATTGTTCTTCCATACGCGCCATCAGCCGCTCGAGCGCGCTGGCCAGGTGTTTTTCTACCGTGCTGAGCGACACGCCCAGCTGCGCCGCCACCTGCGCCTGGGTCAGGCCATCGAGCCGGTTAAGGCGGAAAATCTGCTGCGTGCGCGACGGCATGCCCGCCAACGCCTGTTGCAACAGCTGCAGCAGTTGGCTATCGATCGCCAGTTGTTCAAGCGCCGGTTCGCCGGAGGGATACTGCGCCAGAATGTCGTCTTCTACCGCTTCGGTCTGCCGCCGCTGCTGCTGGCGCAGATGGTCGAGCATCAGGTTTTTGGCGGTTTTATACAGGTAGGCCTCAATATCGAGAATGTTACCCTGCGGGTATTGCTCGGTAAGGCGGGTAAAACTTTCCTGCGCCAAATCCGCGGCCAGCTGAGGGTCGCGCAGTTTGGCGTTCAAATAAGTCTGCAGCGGCCGCATGTGGCGCAGAAACAGCGCCTGCAACTCGGAATTGGACATCTCTTTTCCCAGAAGTGAAATACCCAATAGGGGCGATAAAAATCACATAAATGATTATCATTATCAATATTGTTCTGGGAAATATGTGCTAAGGCGGGGATAAACAGGAAACCGGCCTGACGCCGGTTTCCGCTGGGCTGCAGGTCAGAGCTCTAACGCCTCGTCCTCATAGCGATGCTTGGCGTCGAGCGCTTCCTGCTCGGTTTCATGTTCACTGAGCAGCGTATTCGGCTCAATGTCGTCGGTGCGCACTTCAAAACGGCGCAGATGCAGGCTCGGGTCGCCCCGAAACACCTCTACGACGCGGGCGCTCCGTGGATAAGCAGGTTGATCATTTTCGCGCATGCCGTTCTCCCGTGTGTTTCACACAGTAGCAAGTATAGCAGCCGCCCTCATTCCGACACGCGCGAGCCAAGATCGCGATCGCCGGGGGAGCCCGCCAACAGCTCGGTCAGTTCGTCACAGGCGCAAATGCGGCCCTCACGCACGGTGAAGTGCGCCAGCACCCGCACGCGGCTGCAGGAACCATCGCACTTTTCCAGCTCGACCAGATGGTGGGTCAGCACCGCCTCGCCCTGCTCCGCCGCCGCGATCACGCTCAGCGTCATGCGGCGGGTTTGCCGCTTCAGCAGCGCCATGTGTTGCTCAAACTGCTCGAAGTTCAGCACCTTGCCATCCACCTGCTGGCGGTAGTCTGCGCTGAAACGGGCGGCGAGCTGCGTCGGCCGGTGCTCCGGGCTGGCGACGACCTGCTGCAGCGTATCGAGTACCAGATCCAGTGGGGTAAGTTGAGTCATCACGTTTCTCCGAAATAGGGTGAACGACGATCCTATCCCGCTCAAGCGATGGCATAATAACCACATCAAGACTTTTAATAACGTTAAACGGCCAACATGACGCAGATCCGCAGCCAACGCCTTCAGCATGAAAAAAAACACCTGACGCCCTGGCACCGGCACGAAGGCGGCCAGATCTATCTCTTGACGCGCGGCATGCTGGCCATGGAACTCCCGGGCCGGCAATGGGCGATCGCCGGCGGTACGCTGGGCTGGCTGCCGCCGGGATGCGCCCATCAGGCGCTGGCCTGCGGCGACGTGGCGGGCTGGAGTCTGTATCTGCCGGTGGAAAGCGTGCCGAAGATGCCGCCGCTGCCGCAGCTGTTCACGGCCTCTGCGCTGTTGCAGGCCCTGGTAGAGCGCATCGCGCAGTTCCCCGCCGGCCCGCTGAGTGCGCCGCAACGGCGGCTGCTGCAGGTGCTGCTGGACGAAATGCACGCGGCAAGCCGCGCCCCTTTGCAATTGCCGCTGCCGCAGGACGCCCGGTTGCTGAACATCGCCCGGGCGCTGCTGAACGATCCCGCCAGCCTGCGCAGCCAGTGCGACTGGGCCACCTGGGCCGGGCTCAGCCCGCGCACCCTGAGCCGCCGTTTTCTGCAGGAAACCGGCATCAGCTTCGCGCTGTGGCGCCAGCAGGCGCGGGTATTGCGTTCACTGGAGGGATTATCACGCGGCGAAGCGGTCAGCGAGGTGGCCGACGCCTGTGGCTATGACAACGTCAGCGCCTATATCGCCGCCTTTCGCCGCCGCTTCGGCGTCACGCCCGGGGCGTACTTTGCGCCGGCTCGGCAAACGGAATAAGAAAACGGGCGCCCAGCGCCCGAAGAGAAGAAAGGGTTACTTCACCGTCTCACGCGGCAGCACCGCGAGGATTTGTTCCACCACCCGCTGCGGATCGGCGGCGCCGTCTATCACGTAATGCGCGGCGTCCTGATACAGCGCTTCGCGCGCCGCCAGCACCTCGAGCATCTCTTCGGCGATCGGCCTGCCGGTGAGCGTCGGGCGCTGCGCATCTTCCGGGTACTCTTCCAACCGCTGCGCCAACACGCTGGCCGGCGCGCGCAGGTAGATAACGGTGCCATGCTGACGCATAAACTGACGGTTCTCCTCCGCCAGGATCGCCCCGCCGCCGGTGGCAACTATAGTTGACGGCTTGGTCACGGTTTGCAACGCGATGGTCTCGCGGCGGCGGAACCCCAGCCAGCCCTCGCGCTCGACCATTTCCGCCACGCTCATCTGCGCCGCCTGCTGCATAAACAGATCGGTATCGACGAACTGATAGCCCAACGCCAGCGCCAATGCGCTGCCTACCGTCGTCTTGCCGGCTCCGCGAGCGCCTATCATGAACAGGGTTTGTGTCATTACGGGTTGTCCCTTATGCGGTGACTTGAGTGCATTGCATACCAAAATACCGAGCGGGTGCGATGGCGTGGTGGCAGCATCATACCCTGCCCGCTCTGTATTTCAATATTTACGATAGTGTAAATTCCATGGCACAGCGACTGCCTGCGGCAAAGCCGTGCGCCAGATCCTCATCCAGATGCCGCCGCAGGGCAGCCGTGAGCCGCGCGTCGTCGAGCGGCCGGAATCCCAGCCGCCGGTAGTAAGGCGCATTCCACGGCACCTCGATGAAGGTGGTGAGCGTCAGGCGGGCGGCCCCCTGCCGTTTGGCCTCTTCCGCCACCGCGCCGATCAGGCGACGGCCGACGCCCTGCCGCTGCCAGGTGCCGGCGACCGACAATTCGGCGATGTGCCAATCGCCCCCCTGAACCTGCACGGCGATAAAACCGGCGCACTCGCCGTTGTCGCTTTCCGCCAGCCATTCACGGCGTTCGGCAATAAACGCGGCATGCTGCTGCGGGGCCATCACCTCGCCTTCGGCGATAAAGCGCCATTCCGGCTGCTGGCGAAACAGCTGCGCCGCCGAACGTTCAACCGCCATCAGATGCACGATATCCCGCTGCTGCGCCAAACGAATCTGCAGGCTCATGGGTTCTCCTTAACGTTGGGGCGGTTATTTAAGCAAATTTCACCGCCCGTAGCTTAGAAATCGATACTGCCGCGCAGCACCACCTCACGCGGTTCCCCCACCGCCACGCGCAAATTACCGCCGCTGGACGGGTAGTAAGTTTTATCGAACAGGTTCTTCACGTTCAGCTGCCATTTCACCCGATAGCCGTTGATCGGCATGGTGTAAGCGGCGAACGCATCGGCAACGGTGTAATTATCCAGGGAGAAGCTGTTGGCAGCGTCACCCGGGCGGCGTCCTACGTAGCGCGCACCGGCGCCAATGCGCACCTCATCGCCGCTGTAGAAGCCCGGGCTGCCCAGGTTCTGGGTCAGGAACAGCGAGGCGGTGTGGCGCGCCACGTTGGTCATCTCTTTCCCCTTGTTGTCCGGATCGTCCACCACCCGCGCGTCGGTATACGCATAGGAGCCGATCAGGCTCAGCGAATCGGTGAGGTTACCGGCTACGTCCAGCTCCACGCCCTGCGAACGCACGCGCCCGGCGGTGCGCGTCACGGTTTCGCCCTCCACCAGCTCATTGACCATCACGTTGCGCTTGGTGATGTCGAACAGCGCCAGCGTGCCGGTGACGCCGTTCGGCAACGCCAGCTTGCCGCCGACTTCCCACGACTTGCCCTGCTCCGGCGGCAGCGAACCAATTTGGGTGGCGATGGAAGAGTTCGGCTTGAACGACTCGGTATAGCTGCTGTACAGCGACACATAAGGCGTCAGCTTGTACACCACCCCGGCGCGCGGCACCAGCTTGCTGTCCGAGCTGTCGGTATTGGCCTGGAACGGCCGCCCCTTGCCGGCATAGACGTCGAAAGCGTCGTAACGCAGGCCGCCCATCACCAGCCATTTATCGGTTAGCTGGATGGAATCCTGCATAAACCAACCGTAGCTGGTGAGGTTTTCCCGCTGGTCGCTGTCTTTGGCGCTGACCGCCGTCGACGGCGGCATCAGGCCGTATACCGGATGATAGATATTGAAATCGCTGTTCTTTTTGCCGCGGATCATGTCGCCGCGGAAGGTGCGGTTATCTTCAAAATCGAAGCCGAACAGCATCTGATGGTTGATGCTGCCCCAGTCCACGTCGCCATTGAGCGTCAGCTGCACCGCGTTGGCGTGGCTGACGGCGTTGGCGGTCGAGTCGGCCTGGCGGCTCAACACGCCGGTCACCGGGTTCAACGCCGTGGCGCGCGCCTGGTTGTCGCTGTAGCTGTTGCGGCTGTAGGCGTAGGTCAGCGAGCTTTTCCAGCGCTCGTTGAGCGTCTGATCGATCTGCAGGGTAATGCTGTCCTGATCGCCGCGGGTGGCATTATAGGCCTCGTCAAAACGGCGATCGCGCGGCGTATTCACCGGTTTGCCGGTGCGCGAATCGATAATGGTGCCGCGATCGAACGGCACCAGATATTCCATATGTTCATAGGCCAAGCGCACGGTGGTGTTCTCGCCGTACCACATCAACGACGGCGCGATCACCGTCTGGCGATTGCGGCCAAAGTTGCGCCAGTAATCGGTTTCATCGTGATCGACGATCATGCGATAGGCAAACCCCGACGTGCCGAGCGGCCCGGTAACGTCGAGCTGGCCGCCGCCGCCGTTGAAGCTGCTGCCCCAGCCTTCCACGTGGGTATGCTGCTGCAGCTGGGGCTTTTTGGTGATCATGTTGATCATCCCGCCCGGCTCGCCCATGCCGTACAGCATCGAGGCCGGCCCCTTGAGCACCTCCACCCGCTCGGTGGTCGGCGTAAAGTTGCGCGCCTGCACCGAGCGCACGCCGTCGCGCAGAATGGAGCCGTCGCGGTTGTCGCCGAAGCCGCGTTTCATGACCGCGTCCTGGGTGCCGCCCAGCGTGTTGGCCTGGGTAATGCCGCTGACGTTGTACAGCGCTTCGTCGAGGCTGCTGACCGCCTGATCGGTAATCACCTGCTGCGGCACCACGTCGATCGCCTGCGGCACGTTCAGCAGGTTGGTTTCGCTGCGGGTGCCGGTGACGCTGGTCAACGGCTGATAGCTCTGCACGCCGTCGGCATCTTTGCGGCCGACCACGACCAGGCTCTCTTCCTGCGGCGCGGCTTTCTCCGCCGCCCACGTCGGCGATGTCGCGCAGGCCGCCAAAGGCAATGCGCACCACCAGCCGCGCTTGTTGTTATTCATTATCTAACTGACTCCAATAGGTCCCTGAAAAAGGTAACGGCAAAAACTGCTGATACAGCTGTTGGAAGGTCTGTTGCGGGTTAATGTCGGCGAACAGATCCGGGTAAAACGCTTTGGCGAACATCTCGACCAGCACCACGTGGTACGGGCTGAGGTAAAAATTGTGCCAGACGCTCCAGGCGCGGTGGTTTTTCACCGCCTGCAGGCTGGCCAGCATCGGCTGTTTGGCGATCAACTGGTGGAAGCTGGCGGCAGCCTCCTGTGGGCTGACCTGCGGCCCGAGGCGCAAGTCGGACAGCCGTTTGCCCTGCGGCCCAGCCATGCCGGTGGCGAGGTAAACGTCGGGATTGGCGCTCAGAATGGTTTCCGGGTTCAGTTCGCCATACACGCCTTTGACGCTGGCGTTGGCGATGTTGTCACCGCCGGCGAAGGTCAGCAGATCGCCGAGATTACCGTGCGCGGCGGTGGTGCAGCAGGTGTCGCGTCGCCCCAGATGCAGGTGCAGCATCACTTTGGGTTTCGCCCCCTGATAGCCCGCCAGCCGTTGCTGAATCACCGCCATATGCTGCTGATAAAATTCGATGAACTGCTCGGCGCGCTGCTGGCGATTGAGCACGTCGCCCAGCAGCCGCACGCTCGGCACGGTGTTGTTCAGCAGATCGATGCGCAGATCGACATAGATCACCGCCACGCCGGCCTTGTTCAACGCGGAAACCAGCAGATCGTTGTCGCCGTCTTCACGCGCGTAGCGCGCCAGGATCACCAGATCCGGCTTCAGCTGCAGCAGGCTTTCGATATTGACCTGGCGAAAATTGTTGCCGCTGATAACGGGGATCGCGGCGATCTGCGGAAACTTCTGCGTATAAAGCTGCCAGCTTTGCGCATCGAAGCGCGCCAGATCCGCCGGCCAGCCGACGATGCGCTGCGCCGGGTTGCCCGGCTCCAGCAGCGCCAGCGTATACAGCATGCGGCTCTCTCCCAGCACGATACGCTGCGGGTTATCCGGCACCACGACCTGACGGCCGGTGATGTCGGTGACCGTTTTCGCCTGGGCGGGGAACAGGCCGAACCACAGGGAAAGCAGCAGTAAAATGAGGGAATTGCGCATGATTGAGCCGACACGGGGAAATAGTGTGCGCATGATAATCACTCTCATTAGCACTTGCAATCCCGCACCGTGATTGCCAAAAGAAATCCGGGAAACGGCGCCGGGCGCGGGGCGAAACACCGCGAAACCGCTAAAAGAACGGCTTTAAAAAGTTAAAAAAATGGCCGAAAAATGGGTTAAATGGGGTGGGAACCCAGAAAAGAATCGGGAGACATCCATGACTCAACGCATCATTCCGCTGTCGGATTGCCCGCAGTTTGCCGATGTGTGCGCCGCCTGGGCCTTCGGCCAGTGGGGCTCACAGCGCGGCGGCTCGCTGGAGCGCACCCAGCTGCGCTTCGCCCAATGCAGCCGGCCGAGCGACGATCACCTGACGCTGATGATGATCGACGGCGATCGCCCGGTGGGCATGGCCAGCCTGTGGCCGAGCGACGATCATCAGCGCCAGGATCTCACCCCGTGGCTGGCCGGCGTCTTCGTGCATCCCGATCACCGCCGCAAGGGCATTGCCCACCGCCTGGAGATGGCGATCGTCGAAGCGGCGCGGCAGCGCCATCATTCGATTTTGCATCTCATCACCGACAAATCGGAAGCGCTGTACGCCGGCTGGGGTTGGCAACCTCTGGAGCGCCGGCGGCAGTATGACGAAGACGTGGTGGTGATGGTGAAAACGCTGTAGTTAACGCGGCGTACAGACATACACCAGCGCCGGCGGGAAATTGCGCACCACCCGCAGGCGCTTCCAGTGAAAATAGCGGGACAGCAATTTTTCCGACAGGTGGCTGTATTGGAACAGCACCAGCGTGCCGTTGCGCGCCAGCAGCCGCTGCCGGGCCTGCTGAAGGATGCGCACGCTGATCCTGACCGGGATCGACAGCAGCGGTAGGCAGGAAAACACCACGTCATAATCCGTGGCCATTTGGGTCGCCGAATGGGCCATCACCTGCAACCGCCGATCGTCTATCCCCCGCAGCCGATGCACGAAATGCGGTTGGATCTCGAAAGCCTCCAGCGCCGCATCGGCGCGCATCCGCCCCAGAATGCGTTTGGTCAATACGCCGTCCGCCGCCCCCAGCTCCGCGATCGACAGCGCCCGGGTCCATTCAACCTGGTTCAGCATCGCCTGGCACAGCCACGGGGAAGAAGGCGCCAGCGTACCGACGGTGCGCGGTGAAGCCATAAATTGCTGCAGGTAAGCGAAGTGATTCATCAGTTGCAGCCGGGTCGCATTTAACATTGAGGCCTCCTTGGGTTAAGCCCTCAATGTGAGCCGAATTTCTTAAGTATTCATTAACATGATTCCGAAAGCAGCGGACACAGTTGTAATAAAATGCAACCTCAGCCGCAGCGGAAAAATGAAAAACGGTCGTAATAATGACCTGAAAATAAGCCGCCCACGCGCGCCCTATCAGATAATTATTACGACCGTTTATTTTATTGGCCACGTTGCCGTGGCCAGAGGGTAAAAAACCAACGCTTAGCGATAAATTTCCGCATTGCCGCGCCAGTTGCTGGAATCCCCGGGGGTGTCCAGGCCGATAATGCGGTAATGGCTGGCGCCGTCCGCCGCGGCTTTTTCTTTCAGGGCGTGAATGGCGTCATGCGGTGAGCCGCTAATGCCGGAAACCGACACCACGCCGAGGCTTTGCAGATTGGCGGCCTGTTCGCTGTTGACCTGTTTCACCGACGACAGCGGCGCGGCGAAAGTGGAGAAGGAAGCGGCGGCGATCAATACTGCTGCGATGCTTGGGATAAGTTTCATGATTGACTCCAGGTGTTCTTGTTTATTAGCTCGTTGTCAGTGATGTTAATTATCCGCTAGCCAATGAAAACGGACGTCATGCAACGTAAAGAACATCAATCATTGTGAGGAGAATAAGGAGGAAGTGAGAGCGAGTGTGTATTTTAAGGCGGAAATGACTTTATAGAGTTCACCTTACCCCTATTTGATGAACAATTAAAGACGGGGCGAAAGAAAGAACGCGCGCCGCCGCTATTTAAGATTTTTTACCCGCCGGAGCGCGCTGAGCTACGCTGATTTTGTGGCTTACCCTTTTAAGGAAGAACGCTTATGTCGCAAAACCTGCTGCGCGTGCGTGACGGTCATGGCGCTTCGGTCTCATTCTCCGAGCTGCTGTTCGATCTGATCTACGTTTTCGCCGTGACCCAACTTTCCCACTATCTGCTGCATCACCTGACGCTGACCGGGGCGCTGGAAACCCTGCTGCTGTGGTTCGCCGTCTGGTTGGCCTGGCAATACACCGCCTGGGTCACCAACTGGTTTAACCCGGATACCCGTCAGATCCGCCTGCTGCTGTTCGCTATCATGCTGCTGGGGCTGTTCGCCGCCGCCGCGTTGCCGCAGGCGTTTGGCGAACGCGGCCTGATCTTCGCCCTGTTCTACGTCGCCATCCAGGTCGGGCGTTCCATTACCGTGCTGCGCCTGCTGGCGCCCGGTCATCCGTTAAAGCAAAACTTTCGCCGCATCCTCGGCTGGCTGTGCATCTCCGCCGTCTTCTGGATCGCCGGCGGGCTGGCGGATGGCAGCGCGCGCCCGGCGCTGTGGGCGATCGCCGTACTGTGCGAATACGTCTCGCCGATGTTCGGTTTCCGTCTGCCGGTGCTGGGGCGCTCGGACAGCAGCAGCGAATGGACCATCGAAGGCCACCATCTGGCGGAGCGCTGCCAGCTATTCGTGATCGTGGCGCTGGGGGAGACCATTCTGATCACCGGCGCCACCCTGAGCGAGATGGAAAGCTGGAGCCTGCCGGTGCTTATCGCCTCGCTGGTGGCCTTTCTCGGCAGCCTGGCTATGTGGTGGGTCTACTTCGACACCAGCAGCAAAGCCGGCAGCCACGCCATCAGCCAGGCGGAAAACCCCGGCCAGCTGGGCGCTTACTTCCATTACGTGCACGTCGCGCTGGTGGGGGCGATCATCGTCTGCGCCGTGGCCAACGAGCTGGTGATCGCCCATCCCGACGGCCACATCCAAAACGCCACGGCGGCGGTGTTGCTGCTCGGTCCGGCACTCTATCTGTTCGCCAACGCGCTGTATAAACGGCTGGTGTATCATCGCTTCCCGCTGTCGCACCTGGTGGGGCTGCTGGCGCTGGCGGTATTGGCCCCCGTCGCCTATTTCACGGATCTGCTGATGGTCAATGGCCTGACGACGCTGATCATGGTGGTGGTGGCGGTGTGGGAGAGCATCTCGCGCGGCAGAGCGCCGCAGCGGCACGCGGAAGCCTGAAGCAAACGGGGGCGTCACCGCCCCCGCTGTGAGATTGATGACAAACCTCATGCCATTGCCGGGTTTGCAGAGAGCAGCGGATAAAAAAACAAGGAAAATCAATTTATTGATTTTCGGCTGATGGCCACAAAGGAGGAAAAACCACGTTTTTTCCTCCTTTGTCAACGGTCTGACGGGGGCGCTATCGCCCCGCTGTCTCACTTCAAGGGATGCGGCAAGGTGAGCACCCAGAGCTCGCTCAGCGACTCCGGCTGCTCCAGCGGGCGCAATTCGATACGGGCGTCGGTCTTGTCGCCGTCGAGGCTCAGCCGCCCTTCTTTCTCCAGCTGATAATCGCCGATTTTCTTGCTCTTTGGCGATGCGTCCACCAGCTTGGCCTGCAGGCCGAAATCGTTGTCATTAATCACCGCCAGCGTGCGATCGTCGATCAGCGCCAACCCTTCCGCTTTCTCCTGGCGCCAGCCCAACTGGCGCAGGTCCGCCACTTCCTGTTTCTGCGCCAGCTTCACGCCGCGTTTGGCGAGATCTTTCGCATCGTCGAACTCCAGCGCTTTCCCCTGGCCGTCAAACGCGCTCAGATCGCTGGCCTGCGCGAGATCCACCAGATAGATCTTGTTGATCATCGTCTTATCTTTACCGGTTCCTTGTTCAATCAACAGGATGCGCTGGTTGTCCAACGCCACCACATCGCCAATCTTGGCGTCTTTGGCTTTTTTATAGCTGTCGATATCGATGGGATAGCCGTACATGGCGGTTTTGCCACTGCGCGGATCGAAGCTCACCAGCCGGGTAAACTGCGCCTTGTTCTTGCTTTTGCCATCGACATCCAGCGTGCTCTGCACCGCCGCCAGAATGCGCCCATCCGGCATCCGGGTCAGCCCCTCAAAACCGCGGTTGGGCTGGCGCCACTTCAGGATGTTCGGCAAACCACTCGCCACCGCCTGCTCGCCGGCCTGCGGCGTTGGGCCGTATTTGGCGAGAATTTTACCGTTGCCGTCGATATGGATCAGAAACGGACCGTACTCATCGCACAGCCAATAGCCGCCGTTGCCGTCACCGATGATGCCTTCGGTATCCAACCCGCGGCGATCGCCGGGCAGCGGCTGCAACGCGTCGTTCAACGCCACTTCGTTCGTGGAACCAATCAGCTCGCTCGGCAGCGGCAGCCCGCTAATCGGCCCTTTTTCGTCATGCAAGGGCCGTGCATTCTCGGCCACGGCCTTGCCGCCACCGATACGAATGTCCATCAACAGAGGCACGAATTGCGGGTTGGCGAAAATTTTGGCTTCTTGCTTGCCCACCGCCGGGGCATCGGCATTCGGGCCGCGATCGGTCAGCGTCGTCAGCACCAGATCGTCGCCCTGCTTGCGATTGAACGTCAGCCCGGAGCCGATCCCCACCGGCAGCCCCTGCGGGAAATTCTTGGCGAACGCCCCCTGATAGGCGACGCGTTCCCCGCCGGGGAAGCCGACCACATAACGCGCTACCTCAATATCTGCAGCGTAGGTGAATACAGGAAACAGTGAAGCCAACAGCAGGGAGAGCGATTTTATTTTCATGGTTTTTACCCGAGGTTGAACGAAGCGTTATCAGGCAGAAGAAGATATTAATTTAGCATGACACTGAGATGACAACAGGCGTTTCGTCAAATGTGCAATAGGCAACAAGGTTGACTGGCAAATAGAAATTAGCAATTAACCTGGGGATATTGAATGGAGAAAACCGCTGGAAAAAAGCGCCTGAAAATAACCCGTCATTTCGCTTAGGGTAAATTCTTATATCAAAGATAAAAAAATCGGCAAACGCGCGCCGGCACGGCGAAAAACGGCGTTTTTCTCATAGACAAAATAAAATACCGGGGATTTAATACCGCCGTTATTCAAGGTGCATTAAGAAAATTCTATAGAATATCTGCATGAACTGAAAAAGCTGTTCTATAGTTTTTAGTGCTAACACCCGTTAGTCTATTCCGCAGGATGGAATCTATGTCAAAGCGACTTTTTGCCGAATTTTTTGGCACATTTTGGTTGGTGTTTGGTGGTTGTGGTAGCGCAGTATTAGCCGCGGCATTCCCACAGCTGGGTATTGGTTTCCTCGGCGTCGCGCTCGCTTTCGGCCTGACCGTGGTGACGATGGCCTATGCCGTCGGCCATATTTCCGGCGGGCACTTTAACCCGGCAATCACCGTTGGCTTATTCGCCGGCGGCCGTTTCGCGGCGAAAGACGTGATTCCTTACGTTATCGCACAGGTGATCGGCGGTATCGCCGCAGCGGCGGTGCTGTATTTGATCGCCAGCGGCAAAGCCGGTTTCGACGCCACCGCAGGCGGTTTCGCCTCCAACGGTTACGGCGAACACTCTCCGGGCGGTTATTCTCTGCAATCAGCCATCGTGATTGAACTGGTGCTGACGGCCTTCTTCCTGATCGTTATTCATGGCGTGACCGACAAACGCGCGCCGGCAGGCTTTGCCCCGCTGGCGATCGGCCTGACGCTGACCCTGATCCACCTGATCAGCATCCCGGTGACCAACACCTCCGTCAACCCGGCGCGCAGCACCGGCGTAGCGATCTTCCAGGGCACCTGGGCGCTGCAGCAGCTGTGGGTCTTCTGGCTGGTGCCGCTGGTCGGCGGCATTATCGGCGGCCTGATCTACCGCTGCCTGCTGGAAGACAAAAAATAAGCGCATCGCAGCCGATAGCGTTTCACGGGGCAGCCTTCATCGGCTGCCCCGTTGCTTTCAGCCCTTCGTCACGTCAAACATCATGATATCGCTGGTAAAGGAGCCGTCCGGCTGAATGGCGAAGTGCGTCGCCACCTCCTGCGACACACTTTGCTGCAGCGCGCGGATCGCGGTAACGAAATGCGCCGGCGTGCGCATGCGCGCCACCCAGCTGCCGAACTCCAGCATCAACCGATCCGACGTTACCTCGCGCATCACCAACCCAGCCTCGGTCAATAACGCCAGCCACTCACCCGGCGCATAGTTGCGCACGTGTGAGGTGTCGCGCAGCACTTCCACGGTTTGCAGGTAGGTATCCAGCAGCGGATGCCCCGGCGAGACCACGTCCATGAAGATCGCCCTGCCGCCCGGCTTGAGTACCCGCTTGACCTCACGCAGCGCCTGGCCGACGTCGTGCCAGTGGTGCGCCGAATAGCGGCTGATGACCAGATCGAAGCTGGCGTCCTCAAACGGTAAAGACTCCGCCACGCCCTGCTGCAGCTGAATGTTACTCAAGCCTTTTTCCGCCGCCGCCTGCTCCACCACCGCCAGCATTTGCGCCGACAGATCGTAGGCCACCACCTGCGCCACCCTGGCCGCCGCCGTGAAGCTGGCGTGCCCAGCGCCGCAGCCCAGATCGAGCAGGCGCGCGCCGGCGTGCGGTTCCAGTAACTGTGCAAGGCGTTGCAAATCCTTGCCCTGCGCGTGCACCGCGCTGGTTAAGTAGGCGTTGGCCTGCTCGCCGAACTGCCGGTCTACCGCGTTTTTATGGCTGTTGCTGATGCTCATGTTTGCTCCCGTTATTATCCGGCTTGCGCCTGTGCCTGAAGGCTTTCGGCTACTATAATCAGGCTACTATACGGGTACAATATGAGCAGTTATCCTGGTATAAATAGGTACCACGCTATGTCATCAGAAGCCTTATCCGGGCCAAAGGCCCTCGGCGCATTCCTGCGCGCGCACCGCGAGCGCATCACGCCGGAAATGCTCGGCCTGCCCAGCTCCTCGCGCCGCCGCACCAGCGGCCTACGGCGCGAAGAGCTGGCGCAAATCAGCGGCATCAGCGCCACCTGGTATACCTGGATCGAACAGGGGCGCGAGGTGTCCATTTCCCCCTATACGCTGGCACGCATCGCCAAGGCGCTGCGGCTGGGCCCCGCCGAACGCCACTACCTGTTTACCCTGGCGCGCGTCGCCGATCCCGAGCAGGAAACGCACCGCGAAACCGCCAACGACGCGGTGCTGCAAAGCGTGCACCAGATGACGGTGCCCTGCTACCTGCTGGACGTGACCTGGAACGTCGTCGCCTGGAACCCGCAGGCGGCGGCGCTGTTCAGCGGCTGGCTGGATGTGGCCAACAGCCCCAACCTGCTGCACTTCATGTTCTTCCACCCATTGGCGAAAACGCTGGTCAGCGATTGGGAAGAACGTGCCCGCCGCGTGGTGGCCGAGTTTCGCGCCGAGACCAGCCATCACCAAAACACCGAAGAGATGCGCGCCTTCGTGCGCAACATGACGCACAACAGCGCGGACTTTAATCACTGGTGGAAACAGCATGACGTGATGGCGCGCGAAGGCGGCGAGCGCGCGTTCGAGCACCCTCAGCAAGGTGCGCTGCGCTATCGCCAGCTCACCTTCCATCCGGCGGAGCACGGCGGTCTGAAGCTGGTAATGCTGATCCCGCTGCCGTAATTGGTAACAAATTCATAGACAGGTTTACCCGCCATTTATTTATTGGTTCATGCAAACGCGCTAGGGTGATTGTTACCGATGACAACGATCATCCAGCACCGTTATTTATCTCCCGAGGTACGCCTATGCAATCCGAAGAACAACGCCTTATCGATGGTCTGTTTGGCCGCCTGAAAGAAGCCGAGACCAAGACGGGCCCACGGGATATCCAGGCAGAGCAGCAAATCAATCAGCATATTCGTGAACAGCCTTCCGCCCCTTATTACATGGCGCAGGCGATGATCATTCAAGAAGCGGCGCTCAAGCAGATGGACCAGCGGGTCAAAGAGTTGGAAGCCCAAGTGGCGCAGCTGCAACAAACCGCCAACGGACAACAGAGCAGCGGCGGCTTCCTGGCCGGCCTGTTCGGCGGCGGCAGCCGCAGTACGCCAAGCCCGCGTGAACAGTATCAGGCGCAGCAGCAAAATACGGCGGCCTGGAACAACGCGCAGCAAGGGGGCTACTCACAGCCGCAGCAGCCAGCCTATGCCCAACCGCAGCAGGCAGCGTCTTCGCGCGCCGGCGGCTTCCTGGGTGGGGCTTTGCAAACCGCGGCGGGCGTCGCCGGCGGCGTGGTATTGGCCGACATGCTGACCGGCATGTTCCGCCATTCGCAGCCGCAGGAAATCGTGAATATTATCGAAGAAAACCCGGCGCCGCTGGACGACAGCGCGATGCGCAATTTCGACGCCTCCAACAACCTTGATACCTTCAACAACGGCGACGGCGGCAGCTTCCTGAATCAGGACAACGGCTTCCAGAACGCCAACTATCAGGATGACACGGACTACGCCGACGACGATTACAACGACGACGACGATTCCTTCCTGTAATACTCCTCTCCCCCTCTCACCCGCAGAGGGGGATTTCCCGTTTCGCCGATCTGGACTACAGTGAACGCTGTTCATTGATCCGGCCGGGAGAAACGATGCCGAGCTTTAATCCTTCAGCCCCGTACTTCAGCGAGCGCCTGCAGATGCGGCCGCCGGTGATGGCGGACCTCGAACGTTTCTACGCCATCTTTGGCGATCCGCAAACCCAACGCTTCAACCCCGCCGGCCCGCTCACCAGCGAAGCGCAGGCCGCTTTGGCGCTGCAGGAGCGGCTCGCCGTCTGGCGGCAACACGGTTACGGCTCCTGGGCGCTCGCCCTGCGCGAACGGCCGGATTGGGTTATCGGTTTTGGCGGCTTGTCCTGGAAACCGCTCGGCGCGCAGCGCACCGTTAACCTCGGCTATCGCTTCGACACCCGGGTGTGGGGCATGGGGCTGGCCACCGAGATGGCGCGGGCTTCACTGCAATACGGGTTTGTCGGCCTGGAGGTGGGTGAGATTTCTGCCATTGTGCGCGCGGAGAATCAGGCTTCGTGGCGGGTGCTGGAAAAGATTGGCATGCAGCGGGTGGATACGCTGGATGACGTGCCCGGCGCAGCGCCGAGCCTGGTGTATACGCTAAAGCGCGGCGACTATCAGGGCTGATCGTCGCTGATTTTGGCCAACGCCATGCGGTAAGATTTGACCTTCTGACGCTTTTTCAGCCAGGTGGCGGTAGAAACGATGAACACCGCGCCCGACATCGCCAATACGCCGGTCGGGTGGCCGTAAAACATCATCAAGGCAAAGTACACGGCGGAAACGATCGCCACCCATTTCGCCGTATTGCCCATGTCGTTCTTCTCCTGGGTCAAACGGCGGATGTGCTCTTCTTCACTGATTCCCATACGCGCTCCTTGTTGGCTGAACGTTCCATTATATGGAGCTGGAGTGCTGATATTTCAAGCGGTTGGATGGTAAAGAAGCGTAAAGCTCAGGCCGGCGGTTCCCGCCGCCGGGGCAGATAGCGCCCGGGCTGGTCGGCGCCCGGCAAACCGGTGCCGTCGTTGCGGCCAAACAGCCGGTAGCGATTGCCAGCAACCGCATCGTAGACCTTGTCCGCCAGCCGCGGCGGCAGGTAACGCGCCAGCGCCAGCGCGCGATACGGCCATCCCAATTGGCGCAGCGCCTGAAACAACGCCGCCGAACGCAGCCAATAACGCCCCTGCTCAACATAGACCACGGAATCGAAACAATCGGTCGGCAATCCCAGCGCCTGCAGGATCGCCTGCCCTTCGACGGATTGCACCGTCGCCAACAGAATGCGCCGCTGCCGATCGGCGCGAATAAGATACCTCACCAGCCCGTGACACAGATTGCATTCGCCGTCGAACAACAGCGCGCACTCGCCGGGCTGGAGACAGGGCAGTTGTGCTAAAAGGGTCATCCCGCCTCCCGATAAACGCTCGCCTTAGCCTAACGCGCCTTGAGCGTGCGAACCAGAGCGGGATGACAGAGCCCGTTAAGGCGCAGGCGGGGCGTCAGGCACGGCCACCACCGCGACGCGCACCTCGTAATGCTTGGCGCTGCCCGCCGGGATCACCGCCGTCAGTTTGTTGATGGTTTCCACCGGATTGTCGCTGGCCGAGGTGGCGCAGAACAGTTCGCCGCCGTGGCAGAACCCCGGCTTGGGCGGGTGCCCGCCCGGGAAAGGCGGCATGCGCATCGCTTCATCCACCACAGGCGGCAACGCTTTGGCCGCAGGCGCCTCGGGGGCCGACATCGCGCTCGCGCTGAACAACAGCGCCATGCCCATGCAGGGCAGCGCCAGGATCTTGATTGCTTGTTTCATTGAATTAGCCTCATTTGCCGGGTTCGGGATTACGCTACCCCGCCCCCGGCCCATGAGAAAGCCGCTTTTCGCTACCTTTTCGCCCCGCTACGTTTTGCTTACATCCCGCATCTAACGTGATGAAAGGCGAAAGGTGGGGTAAAGGGCCGTCGCATTACTTACCGTTCGTCAGCGTGTTATAGCTGGTCATCAAATTGCGGTAGTCCGGGATATGGTTGGAGAACAGCGTGCCCAGGCCTTCGATGTCGTTGCGCCAGTCGCGGTGCAGCTCGCAGGCGACGCCGAACCAGGTCATCAGCTGCGCGCCGGCGGCTTCCATGCGGCTCCAGGCCGACTGACGCGTCAGCTCATTGAAGGTGCCGGAGGCGTCGGTCACCACAAAGACCTCAAAGCCTTCATTGAGCGCCGACAGCGCCGGGAATGCCACGCACACTTCGGTCACTACACCGGCGATGATCAGCTGTTTACGGCCGGTGGCTTTTACCGCCTTGACGAAGTCGTCGTTGTCCCAGGCGTTGATTTGGCCGGGGCGAGGAATAAAAGGGGCATCGGGGAATTGGGCCTTCAGCTCCGGCACCAGCGGGCCGTTGGGGCCGTTTTCGAAACTGGTGGTCAGAATGGTCGGCAGATTGAAGTACTTCGCTAAATCACCCAGCGCCAGCACGTTGTTTTTAAACCGATCGGGATCGATATCGCGCACCAGCGAAAGCAGCCCTGCCTGATGATCCACCAGCAATACGGCGGCCTGGTCCTTGTCGAGGCGTTTGTAATTTGCAGTCATGGTTTTACTCCTGTGGGGGTTGATGTTGCGGATGAAACGCCCCGCCGCTGGGACGGGGCGTTGAGGTTTAAGTGTAGCGCCTGGGCCGGGGAACACGTCCCGCCCCAGGCACCAAGGTCAGCCGGCGCTCGCTTCGGCGTTCATGCTACCGAACTTGCCGCTGTTGAAGTCGCGGAACGCCTGCTGGATTTCCGCGTCGCTGTTCATGACGAACGGGCCGTAGCCGACGATAGGCTCATCGATCGGTTCGCCGCTCAGCACCAGCAGCGCGACGTCGTTGTTGGCTTCAATCGTGATCGAATCCCCCGCCCGGTCGAAACGCACCATTTGGGTTTCGCGCACCACCTCTTCGCCGTTGACCAGGATCGCGCCATGCAGCATCACCAGCGCAAGCGTATGGCCTTCTTTCACCGTCAGCGTGGTGGTGTGGCCGGCATTCAGCTTCATATCCCACACGTTGAGCGGGCTGAAAGTGCGTGCCGGGCCGGCGTGGCCGCCAAAGTCACCGGCGATCACCCGCACCTGCCCTGCGCCGTCCGCCAGCGGAACCACCGGAATATCGGCGTTCAGCAGCGTCTGGTAACCGGGCTCGGCCATTTTGTCCTTGGCCGGCAGGTTGACCCACAGCTGCACCATTTCCATGGTGCCGCCCTTGCGCGAGAAGTCCCGCGAATGGAACTCTTCGTGCAGAATGCCGGAGGCGGCGGTCATCCACTGGACGTCGCCGGGGCCAATCACCCCGCCGCTGCCGGTCGAGTCGCGGTGTTCCACTTCGCCCTGATAGACGATGGTCACCGTTTCAAACCCGCGATGCGGATGCTGACCCACGCCGCGGGTGCCGGAGGCAGAGCGGAATTTGGTGGGCGCCGCGTGATCCAGCAACAGGAACGGGCTCATTTCCGCCCCCAAATCGTTATAAGAGAACAGCGAATTCACCAGGAAACCGTTACCGACCCAGTGCGCTTCCGGGCTGTTGTGAATACCGAGGATTTTTTTCATCTTGAACTCCCGTTTCAGACCTCACGGCCTTAAGTTGATGCCAGAAGTTTAATCTGCCGGGGTTTGCTGCAGTAGTAGGCAAGATGTACACTCAGCGTTCTACTGGTGGAACGATAAGGGCTATGATGCAGACCGATCTGAACGACCTGTTTTTCTTCGCCAGCGTGGTCGATCACCAGGGATTCGCCCCCGCCGGCCGGGCGTTGGGCATTCCCAAATCCAAACTCAGCCGCCGCGTGGCGCTGCTGGAAGAGCGACTGGGCGTGCGCCTGATCCAGCGCTCGACGCGGCGTTTCTCGGTGACCGAGATCGGCCAAACCTATTATGCGCACTGCAAGGCGATGCTGGTGGAAGCGGAAGCGGCACAGCAGGCGATCGAACAGACGCGCGCCGAACCCTGCGGCACGGTGCGCATGTCGTGCCCGGTGGCGATCCTGCACACCCGCGTCGGCAGCATGGTGGCGGCCTTTATGGCCGATTACCCTAAGGTGACGGTACATCTGGAGGCCACTAACCGCCGGGTGGACGTGGTAGGTGAAGGGCTCGATCTGGCGATCCGCGTGCGGCCGCCACCGCTGGAGGACAGCGATCTGGTGCTGAAGATCCTGGCGCAACGCACCTGGTGCGTCGCCGCCAGCCCGGCGCTGGTGCGCACTCTCGGGCCGGCGCAAACGCCGGAAGACCTGCGTAAATACCCGACGCTCGATCTCGGCCCGGCGCGCGCTCAGCACCAATGGCGGCTGACCGGCCCGCAGGGTGAACGGGTCGAGTGGGAACACACGCCGCGGCTGGTCACCGACGACATGCTGATGCTGCGCACCGCCGCCATCGCCGGCGCCGGCATCGTTCAGCTGCCGGCGATGATGATGCGTGACGACATGCTGCGCGGCGAACTGGTCCAGCTGCTGCCCGGCTGGCAGCCGCAGGGCGGCGTGGTGCATGCGGTCTACCCGTCGCGCCGCGGTTTATTGCCGGCGGTGCGGCTGCTGCTCGATTATCTGGGCGAGCAGTTCGCCAGCATCGAAGAGGAGTGATTAGGCGGTAATTTCGATCGCGTTGCCGTCCGGATCGCGGATGACGGCTTCATAGAAGCCGTCGCCGGTCCAGCGCGGCGCGGACAGCAAAATGCCCTCCTGCTGCGCGCGCTGCGCCAATCGATCGACCTGCCGTTCATCCCCCAGCGACAGCGCGATGTGCGCCCAGCCCACCCGTTCTTCCAGGGCCTGCGCCGGCAACAGCGTCGGCACGCGCATGATCTCCAGCGTCGGCCCGGCCGCCAGGCTGACGAAACGGGAAACAAACCCCGGCCGGTTGCGGCTGACGTACTCCTCACCCGCCTCACCGTTGAAATACCGCTGCCAAAACGCCAGCTGCGCGTCGATATCACGGGTCCACAGGGCAACATGGGCTATTTTCATCATCATTCTCCGGTCGGTAAATCGCTGTGCCAAACCTGGCCGCCGCCCTGCGCCACCTGCAGCTCGAGCTGCGGGTGCGCGCCGCGCGCCGTCACCAGATGATCCACCCGCCCGGCGGGCAGGAAGGGGTAAGGGGCGTAGGTATTGAGCTTGTCACGGGTACACAGCACCGCCACGCTGCCGGCGCGCGTCAGCAGCCGCTTTTTGAAGGTGGCGTCCTGGTAGCTCAGCGCGGAGAAGCCGCCGTCCGGGTCGTAGGCGCAGATGCCGGTGAACACCAGATCGAAATGGAAACCGTCTATCTCTTCCGCCGCCTTGGCGTCCACGCAGCCGCCAACCTGCGCATCCAGCTCACCGCCGATCAGGATGGTGCGGATCCCCGGCCGTTCCAGCATTTTGCCGGCGATGCTCAATGCATTGGTCACCACCGTCAAACGCCGATCGCGCGGCAACAGATCCGCCAGATACAGGTGGGTGCTGCCGGCATCGAGGAAGATCAGCTGCTCTTCACCGATCAACCCCAGCGCGGTCTGCGCCAGCGTCAGCTTCTCATCGCCGCTGAGCGCCATGCGCGCCGCAACGGGGCCTTCGGCCGGCGTCGGCGCCAGCGCGCCGCCATAGATACGTTTACACAGGTTCTGCGCCGCCAGCTGGCGCAGATCGCGGCGGATGGTGGCTTCGGTGGTATTCAACCGCTGCGCCATCTCCAGGGCCAGCACCCGCCCCTGTTGGCGAAGCGCGTCGAGAATGGCCTGGTGGCGTTCATTCGGTAACAGTTTGGACATCGCGTAAATCCGGTGACGCTAAAGTGATCATAAATGTACATAAACGTACACAACCGAACAATCATTTTTTTCGCCACGCTGAAGCGGCTGCGCTCGTCTAGACTGAGAGTGACATCACCGATAAGGGATTATGACGCGATGACCTCCGCCGTGCTTTATACGCTGTTTCCCGCCGCAGCCACCGTCATCGGCGCTGCGGTGGCACTCTATCGCCGCCCCGGTGCCGCCACGATGCGCGTCATCCATCACTTTACCGCCGGCATCGTTTTTGCCGCCGCCGCCACCGAAATCCTGCCCGATCTCAAGCAGCAGTCGCCTTTGGCCGTGTTGCTGGGCGGCGCTGCGGGGGTGCTGTTAATGCTGCTGGTTAGGCAACTGGGTGAAAAAGCGCAGGGGCCGGTCGGTTTTATCGCCGCGGTCGGCGTCGATATCTTTATCGATGGGCTGGTGCTGGGTATTGCCTTCGCGGCCGGTGCCAAGGCCGGTCTGCTGTTGACGCTGGCGTTGACGCTGGAAGTGCTGTTCCTGGGGTTGTCGATCGTCGGCGATTTGAAAGACTTTCTCGGCAGGCGGCTGCGGGCCATGGCGGCGATAGTCGGCCTGGCGCTGCTGCTGCCCATCGGTGGCCTGCTGGGGGCGCCGGTGGCCATGCTGGGCGCATTTTGGCTGACCGCCTTTTTGGCCTTTGGCCTGATCGCCCTGCTCTACCTGGTCACCGAGGAGCTGCTGGTCGAAGCGCATGAAGGCGGAAAAGAGACACCGTTCGCCACCGCGATGTTCTTTGCCGGCTTCCTGCTGCTGTTGCTGTTAGAGGAAGGTTTGGGGTAAAAAAACAGGAATTTCATGGCGCATGCCGCCCGGAGGCAACGCTTTGGCTATACTGAGGCAGGCGAAGTTACCGTAGACGTAACGGCTTGGGCGTAAAGGGAAAACGATGTTATTGACGATCGCAAGGTGGCTGTTTCAACTCCCCGGGAAGCTGTTCGGGCTGATTTTTAAAAATCGCCTGAGGATATTTTTGTTCTTTATGCTGGTCGCCATCGCGGTGCTCGGCGCCAAGCGCTATCTGCGCGCTCATCAATATGACGACGAGTTCAGCCTCGCCGCCCCCACCGATTACAACCGCGCGATAAAGCGCGAAATGCCGCTGCGCGAGGCGCGTGAACAGTGCGGCGGGCCGCTGCACGACAATGCCGGGCAGCCGTGGCCCGCCTCAGCCGGTTATCTGCACCAGCCGACGCGGCTGCCCGCGACCGGTCTGCATCGGCTGACGCTGGATAATCAGGGCAACGATTTCGCGGTGCTGGTCAAGCTGGAAACGCCGACGGCACCGCAGCAGCTGGCGGAAGTCTTTATTCCGCCCGCCGGCAGCTTCGAGGTGAAAATCAATGCGGACGCGGAACACGTCATGAAAATCAAGAACATCAAGACCGGCTGCATGTTCCGCTCCCGGCCGTTCAACCTGGATAAACAGAGCGATTGGCGCATGCCGCTGACGCTACAAAAAGACGGCAGCCTGCAGCTGCAGTCGATAGGGGATCGCCAATTCTGATCGGGCGCCGGGCGGAAGCGCCGGCGCCGCGAGGGTTACTTTTTCACCGGGTGATCGCGGCGGAACAGTTCCCAGCTTTCAATTTCCTGCCCACTCGGCAAGGTGCAGGTGGAATACTGGCCTGCCGCGTTCTCTTTGGCATTCAGCTTGCCGCCGATTTGGGTGCAATACACGTCGGCCGGGTTCGCCATGCCGATCGGTTTCACCTGCTGCGGCGGTGGCGGCGCATCGTTGGATTTCACGGAACACCCCTGCAACATCGTCATCCCCGCCAACAGGGAAAGCATCAACGTTTTTTTCATTTTTCCAGCTTATGCAAAAAAGAACGGCGGAGCGCTCCGCCGTTCGTTCATCATGAAATAAAGGATTTGCCCTGTTTCAGCACCAGATCGCAGGCTTTTTGCTTCACCTTCTCGGTGATCTGCGAGGTGCCCAGGCTGTTCAGATCCAGGCTCTTGCCTTCGCCGGTCTGCAGCAAGCCGCCCAGGCCCTGCTGATAATCCTGGCTCTTGGCGTTTTCGGTGCTGGTGATGCCCAGCTTGCTGAGCAGCTGATCTTTCACCCCTTCGGCACCGTTAGCCGACAGCACGTTGTTTTTCACACAGTACTGCAGGATACCGGCGGCATTGGTCATGCTGCTGGAGCTCAACGCCTTGTCGCCACCGTTCAACAGGCCGGTCAGCGAGGAGAGCGACATGCCGCCGCTGCTGTCGCCGCCCGACTTGCTCAGTTCGCCCGCCGCGCTGCTGAGGGAATCCATCAGCCCGGCAGCCTGAGTGGCGCCGCTAGCCAGGGTAGCGGACAGCGCCAAGGCCAGCAGTAAACGATGTTTGGTGATCATAGTGGTAAAACTCCTGTAATAACGGCATGCGATCGGCGCAGCGCGCCGGGATACCCTTCCGACGCCGCCGGCGGCGACAAGTTCCTTTTATCTCGCCGCCGCGCCGTTTTTCGGAATTCAGGAAATTTAGAACTGCCAGCGCAGCCAGGCGAAGAACACGTTGCCGTTGTTATAGGTGCCGGGAATGTAGGTCGCCTGGAACGTCAGCCGCTGATAGCCGATAGAGGCCAGCGGCAGCGGTGCCGGGATAGGAATGTATTTCCAGTTGTCACGCGCGGTGACGCTGGCGGTGAAGCCCAGCCCCAGGCGGAAATCCTTGTCATCCAGCGGGCGCCAGATCTTCTCGTAGGCGTAGCCGCCGATCGGCTCCCACTTGTTGAAGGAATCCTTGAACGCCATGATGTAGATGCCGTGCCAGTCACCGTCGCTGTCGTAGCGGGAGATACCGTAACCGGCCCCCCACGGGCGCTCGTTGTACTTATCGATATGTTCATCATCGTAAGTCCAACGGTTGTGCCAGGTGATGGCCGGAATATAGAGATCGTGGTTAGGCGAGTTGTTCCAGGTCTCCGCCACGTTATCGGTAAAACGCTGCCATAGACCCGGTTTTTCAGCCTGCGCGGTATTGCCACTTTCTGTACCAACCTCAGCGTAAGAAGGCAGTGCAGGAAATATCAACGCCAGAGAACATGCCAAAAGAGTCCGTTTGAGAAACATCGTAAAGCTCCTGTAAAAATACGGCCGAAGATTCTTACCGATAGCCCAGGCAAGATCAAGCTGTATCTAATTTATCCAACGCCCGTTGTGCTTTGGTTAAGTTTAGCACCGGAAAATTCCCGATAACTTTTAACAGGTTGTGCCGGCCTGCGTATGCTATCGCCTTTCGGGCGGCAAAGCCGTGGGAAAAGTCCGCTTTGTCGCACACGACTCGCGGGCAAGGTGCTTGACCAACACATCGACATCGAGACGGTTCACAAACTCCAGGGAATAAGAAGAATAGAGACCGAACAGGCGATTCTGGTGCCCGACCACCACCAGATCGATACCGGCCTGATGAATGAAATCGTTGACGTCCTTAAAGCGCCGGATAGTGACGATTTCCTTGACCGCAACCGGCGCCTCGACGGCGCTCACCAGCCGGCTCAGCATCGCCTTGGCGGCGATCACCTCCTGCGCCTGGCGATCTTTGACCAGCGCATCGCTGCCGTACTCCAGCTCCGCATAGTCGGCGTTGAGGTGGCCGACGGTGATGGCGATCGGCAGCCCGCCCACCATCGCTAGCGTTTGACGCAGTAACGGCAGCCCATCGCGCTCATCGTGAATCAGTACCAGAATGTGTCGATAGCTTTTCATCGCTCTTTCCCCCGTCAGTCAGTGCCACTGGGGCACCGCCCTCTTTGGTAGGTATACGCCATCTGCGCGCACGTAGAGAAAAGTTTACGTATCACTTCCCACGGAATGTGATGGCCACCACGTTATCTTAGCGACCGTGGCGGCGCATTTTAACGCCGGCCCGACGTGGCGCGCACCGCCGCCCCCGTAAAGCAAAGCTGACGGAAACCGACGAATAAAAAACGATCGCTGTTAATTTTTTGTTTTTAATTGGTTACAGAATGGTTTCTTGAAATAAGCGTGCGGCGGATCACCAAAATCTCCCTTTACGTCAGCGTCGGCTTTTCTTTTCCAGGCTAACTGCCGGGTACCGCCAGACAGGATTTAACGCGGCATCAAAAGTACCGGTAAACTCCCCCTGCGTCATGATAAATGCCAACGCGGCGCCGTTTCTCTGCTGATATTCCATCAAGGAAAAATACCGCCGCACGCCAATACGCAATACCCCTACTTTTTATGTATTACTCAATCGCGTAAAGCGCCGAATACAAACCGCCCATTTTTCGGCTGCCAACCCTATCTTGAACAAGTCGACGCTTTAAATAACTGTTAAAGCTAACGACACAACATCGCCAGCAATTTATTTTTGCTGATTTTCGCCTGACAAAATAAAGATAAATAATCCGGAGCAATCAATGAAAATAACTATCGGGTCATTCATTCTGCAACAGCTTCACGCCCTGAACGTCGATCGTATTTACGGCGTGCCCGGCGACTATAACCTCAGCCTGCTGGAGCTGCTGGAAAGCGACGACCGATTGGCGTTTATCGGCAACTGCAATGAATTGAACGCCTCCTACGCCGCCGACGGCTACGCCCGAATGAAAGGCGCCGGCGCGCTGATCGTCACCTACGGCGTTGGCGATCTGGCCGCGCTGTCCGGCATCGCCGGTGCCTATGCCGAATCTTCGCCGGTGATCTGCATTGCCGGCACGCCGCCGCTGCACGCGATGAAGAATCATCAGCTATTGCACCATACCCTGGGCGACGGCAATTTCGACAACGTCATGAACTGTTTTAAACAATTCACCGTTGCTCAAGCCTTGATTACGCCGGAAAATGCCGCGCAGGAAATTCCGCGCGTTATTTCCCGCGCCTGGATAGAGAAGAAACCGGTCTATTTACAGCTGCCTTCCGATATTTGCGACGTCGAAATTGAAATCACCGCAGCCGCAGCGGCGCCGCAGTTGCCGGCCAGCGATAAATACAATGTGCAATTAGCGGCGATGGCGCTGTTAACCAAAATAAAACGCGCACAGCGCCCGATCATGTTGATCGACCAAATGGTGGATCGCTATCAGCTGCAGCAGCGGGTTATCGAGGTCGCTCATCGCTTTGCCATTCCGCTGACCAATATGCCGACCGCCAAATGCATTATTCCGGAAGATACCGCCGGTTGGATGGGCGGCTACAGCGGCAACCTGTCGCGCCCCGAACTGTATGAACGCATGGCCCACTCGGACTGCGTGCTGAGCTTCGGCGTGCGTCTGGTGGACTCCACCACCGGCTATTTCTCGCAGCAAATTCCCGCCGCCGCTCAGGTGGATATCCAGCCGTTCTCGCTGAAGCTGGACAACACCTCCTACCCGGCGGTGGCGGCGGCGGATCTGCTGCAGGCGCTGCTGGATCTGAGTGAAGACGCGCCGGTACAGCCCCTGGCGCCGCTGCCCGATCCACGAGAGAAGCTGGCGACGCCGAGCGATACCCCCATCGACCAGGCCTATCTGTGGCAACGGATCCAGCGATTTATCCGGGCAGATGACGTGGTGGTGGTGGAAAACGGCACCTCGGGCGCCGCCATCGGCGGCATGCGCATGCCCGGCGGCGTCAAGGTGGTCAACCAACCGATCTGGGGTTCGATCGGCTATACCCTGCCGGCGCTGCTCGGCACCCTGATGGCGGCGCCGGAGCGCCGGCATCTGCTGTTCATCGGTGACGGCTCCTTCCAGCTCACCGCGCAGGAAGTGTCTACCCTGCTGCGCTGCGAGCAAAAGCCGATCATCTTCCTGATCAACAACGACGGCTACACCATCGAGCGTTATATCCTCGGCGAAAACTCGTCCTACAACGACATCGGCCCGTGGGACTACGCCAAACTGCCGGCGGTGCTGAATACTCAGGCGCAGCCGTTCAGCGTGGTGGTGGAGACCACGCAGCAGCTGGAAATGGCCCTGGAACGCGCCTCGCGGCAGGATCGGCTGGCGTTTATCGAGGTGAAAGTGCCGATGATGGACACGCCGCCGGTGATGAAAGAGTTCTGCAACCGCTGCAACAGCTTTAACTTCGGCCTGACCAACCCACGCCGCAGCGCCTGAGGCGCTACCGCGCCGCCGGTGGTTCAGGCCACCGGCGGCATTTTTTTATGTCGTTACCCGCCGGCGCGCGCCATGCAACGCTGGCGGCGTTCGTCCACCCGCTTGGCGAACCAGGCGGTGGTCAGCTTGCGGGTGATTTTCGGGCTCTCCAGCTGGATACCCGGCAGCATCTCACGCGGCAGCTTGCCGCCCGCCAGCGCGTAGACCTTCTTATACAGGTCGGTGTCGGCAAAGCCGGCCGTGTCGCCTTTCTCGAGCGCCCGGCGAATGGCGCTGTCGCTCATGTTCAGGCGCTTGCCGAGCGTGCGCACCGCCAGCTCGGTCGAGCCGGGCTTGTCGCTGCCGAAATCGATCAGGTCGCCGTCCAGCGCCAGCGGAATCGCGCTCGCCCGGCTGACCGCGTTTTGGAACGCCGCGTTGCGGCTGGCGTACCAGCCGGCGTTGAAGTCGGCAAAGCGATAAATCGGCCGGCTGTAATCGACCGGATACCCCAGCAAATGCATAATGCCGAAGTACATGCCACCGCGCCGGCTGAAGACTTCGCGGCGAATCGAGCCGTCGATCGGATAAGGGTACCCTTTGGCGTGCGCCTCGGCGAAGGCGACGCTCACCTGCATCGGGCCGCCGGTATGTACCGGGTTTAAATGCCCGAACAGCTTCTGCCCCATCGGCACGCGGTCGATCATGTCATCGAAGATATCGCTCAGATCCTTCTCGGTACGCACCTTATCCAACCGCTCGCTGTAGCTCTTCCCGTTCGACGACGAGATCTTCAACGCGGTGTGCACCAAAAAGTTCGGGATGTGCATCTGATCGGCACGGCGATCGATCTCCTTCCAGGCGATCTTCGGCAGCCCCGGCACCTGCGGGTTGGCCTGGAACGTCGATTCCTGTTCGGTCACCGCCAGCACCGAACACAGGTTCTCATCGCTCGGCTCGATGCCCTGCGCGGCAAAGGCGGCGGTAATATCGGTAGCCCAGCCCTGACGATCGCCGGCGTTGGCCGGGATCAACGTCATCAGTCGGGCTTTGACGTCGGCGGGGCGCGCCGCCGGCGCCGTGGTGGGGGTTTTACTGGTACAGCCCGCCAGCGCCAGCAGCGCGGCCAGGCTCAGCCAACGGAAGGGCGTCGGGTGAAATAAACGAGGTATCGGCATCTTTTCCCTGAACGTGATGACATGAACAGCACTGAAATTAGCCCAGCCGCCGCGCACAATCCAGTATAAAGATATCGCCGCGCCTTCCCGTCAGGCCGCTATGTTCAAACGCCTCACAAAGATGTATTTTATATACATCATATAAATCACTTTGCTTGCCCAGCCAGAGGAGCCCCTTATGGAGCAGCAGCTGCTTTGCTATAAAACCCTGCCGGAATGGAACAGCGACACGCTGCCGGAAGCCTTCCGCCAGCGCCACAACACCCAGAGCGGCACCTGGGCGAAGCTCACCGTCCTGAGCGGCAGCCTGACGTTCGCCATGATGACCGAAGACGGCGCCACCACCGAGACCTGGCAGTTCAGCCCCGAAAGCCAGCCGCCGTTTATCGCACCGCAGCAGTGGCATCGCATCGTTTCCTTCTCGGACGACATGACCTGCCGGCTGGCGTTTTACTGCACGCCGGAAGATTACTACCACAAGAAATACGAACTGACGCGCCCCCACTCTGAAGTGATCGAGGCGGCGGCGCGCATCGCGCCGGGCAAGGCGCTGGATCTGGGCTGCGGCGGCGGCCGCAATTCGCTCTATCTCAATCTGAAAGGTTTCGACGTCACCGCCTGGGACAAGCACGCGCCGTCGATAGACCGCCTCAATCAGATCATCGACGCCGAGCAGCTGACCCGCCTGAGCGCCAGCGTGCAGGATCTCAATACCCACCGCTTCAGCGGCGAATACGACTTCATCCTGTCCACCGTGGTGATGATGTTCCTCGAACGCCAGCAAATTCCGTCTATCGTGCAAAACATGCAGGACAGCACCGTGCGCGGCGGCCATAACCTGATCGTGGCGGCGATGGATACCGAGGATTATCCCTGCCCGCTGCCGTTCCCGTTCACCTTCAGCCCGGGTGAGCTGAAGCATTATTATCGCAACTGGGAGATCCTCAAATACAACGAAGACGTCGGCCAACTGCACAAGACCGACGCCGCCGGCAACCGCATCTCGCTGCGCTTCGCCACTCTGCTGGCGCGCAAGCTATAGCGCGTCGTGAAAGATAACCCCCAGCGTGTGGCGTTGGCCGGCGCGTATCCGGCTGACGCCGTGGCGCAGATTGACCCGATAGTAGCCTTTCACTCCCGCCACCGGCCGGTGATGCACGGCGAACACTACCGCGTCGCCCTGCTGCAGCGGCACCACCTCAGGCCGACTCTGCATCCGCGGCCGCTGTTCGGTCAGCACGAATTCGCCGCCGGTGAAGTCCCGTTCAGGGGCGGAAAGTAAAAACGCCACCTGCAGCGGAAACACCCGCTCGCCGTACAGATCCTGATGCAGGCAGTTGTAATCCCCCGCTTCGTAACGCAACAGCAGCGGCGTCGGCCGCCGTTGGCCGGCCCGGTGGCATTCGGCCAGGTAGGCCTCGTGTTCGGCGGGATAGCGCGCCGTCAAACCCAATAAGGTATTCCACCGGTTGGCCACCGGCGCCAGCCGTGCATACATCAGGCTGCGCATCTCGGCCACCGGAAGCGGCAGCGGATAGGCGAAATAGCGGTACTCGCCGCGGCCAAAACCGTGCTTCGCCATCACGATGCGGCTGCGGAAGTGCGCATCGTGCGGGTAGAACGCCGCCAGCTCGCGGCACAGGTCTTGGCTGAGCACGCCTGGCAACCGCGCGCAGCCCTGCGCATCGAGTTCGCGTTCAATCGCCGCCCAGTCCAATTCGGCCAGCCGCGCCGCCAGCGGGCCGCTCATCGCTGCGCCTCTTTTTCCAGCAAGGCTTGCTTGCGCTCGACGCCCCAGCGATAGCCGGACACAGCGCCGTCGTTGCGCACCACCCGGTGACAGGGGATCGCCACCGCCAGCACGTTGGCGGCGCAGGCGCCGGCCACCGCGCGCACCGCTTTGGGCGCGCCGATGCGCCGGGCGATATCGGCATAGCTGACGGTCTCGCCGACCGGTATCGTCCGCAGCGCCTGCCAAACCCGCTGTTGAAACGCGGTGCCGCGAATATCCAGCGGCAGCGCCAACCCGTTCTCCGGCGCTTCAATCAACCCCACCACCTGCGCCATCAGCGCTTCATACTGCGCGTCGCCGCCGATCAGCTCGGCATTAGGGAACTTGTCCTGCAGATCCTGCACCAACCGCTGCGCATCGTCCCCCAGCAAAATGGCGCAGATGCCCACCTCGCTCTGTGCCGCCAGGATCTCGCCCAGCGAACAGCGCCCGACGGCGAAATGGATGCGCATGCCTTTGCCGCCCGCCCGGTAAGCCTTCGGCGTCATGCCCAGCGCGGCGTTGGCTTGCTGGTAGAAGCGGCCGTTGGCGCCATAGCCGGCGTCGAAGATCGCGTCGGTCACCGTCTCCTGCTGCGTAAGACCGGTGCGCAGCCGTTGGCTGCGCTGCGCGTCGGCATAGCCTTTCGGCGTCAGGCCGGTGATCGCTTTGAACAACCGGTGGAAATGGTATTGGCTCAACCCGACGTGGCGCGCCAGCGTCTGCAGCGACGGCGCTTTCTCCGCCCGTTCGATATAGCGGCAGGCCTCAGCTATCTGCCGCGCATGCTGCTCCGTCAACGGCGTCAGCCCCTGGCGGCAGCGTTTGCAGGGCCGATAACCCGCTGCCTCCGCCTGTTCGGCGTCGTCGAACAGCTCCACGTTTTGCCGGTTCGGCTGGCGTGACGGGCAAGAAGGTGAGCAATACACGCCGGTGGTTTTCACCGCGTAGATAAAGCGGCCGTCGGCGTGCTTGTCGCGGCTGACGATCGCCAGCCAGCGCGGATCGGCGCTGTCGATTACGTTTTTCATCATCCGTTCCTCACTGCGGTTTCGATGTTAACCAGCATAGTGACGGGCCGTTGGCGAAACACGCCGACTCTTGCTTTTTAATTCGGCGCCGACGTTTTCGACAATGTTTCGACAATTTTTAACCAACAACATGAAGTTTATTACGTTGCCAACCCGGTTGCACAGCGTTAGGATCGCGGCCGGCCACGGGCGTGGCCAGTGTTTTTGCCTGTTAGTTGCGCGCATGGAGAGGTTATTGTGTTAGAGAGTTTTGGCGTCCTGAATTTATGGACCTATTTGGCCGGGGTGGTCTTCATTATCATTCTGCCGGGGCCGAATACGCTGTACGTGCTGAAAACCGGCGTATCGCGCGGCGTGCGCGCCGGCTACACCGCAGCGCTCGGCGTGTTCATCGGCGATGCGATCCTGATCTTCTGCGCCTATATCGGCGTGGCTTCGCTGATCCGCACCACGCCGTTCCTGTTTACCCTGGTGCGTTTTCTCGGCGCGATTTACCTGCTGTTCCTCGGCGCAAAAATCCTCTACGCCACCTTCGTGCAGAAGGCGCAGGCGCAACAGCAGCAGATTGAAGGCGGCCACAGCATTCTGCGCAAGTCGCTGACGCTGAGCCTGACCAACCCGAAAGCTATCCTGTTTTACGTGTCGTTCTTCGTGCAGTTCATCGATTTCAACTACGCGCACACCGGGCTGTCGTTCACCATTCTGGCGCTGATCCTCGAAGCCGTCAGCTTTATCTACATGAGCACGCTGATCTTCTCCGGCGCGATGCTGGCGCATTTCTTCAATCACAAGAAAGGCCTGGCGAAGCTCGGCAACGGCCTGATCGGCCTGCTGTTCCTCGGCTTCGCCACCCGTCTGGCGACCCTGAGCTCGTGATCCCTCCCGGCCGGCGCCCGCCGGCCGCGGTTTACTCGTTCGTCACGGCAAAATGACACGCAGGGCAAACCGAATGTCAGGCAGACCAAAGCCGCCGCTTTCCCGCTGATCTAGACTTGCAGGGTTAACGATAACCTGATGAGCCTGATCGGAGGATGTATGTCTGACAATACCGTAGCCGTGCTGGATAGCGTGTCGCGTTTTCTCGATCGTCAGCATGGGCTGTATATCGACGGCCAGTGGCGCGCGTCCGCCGCGGAAGGCCGCCTGGCGGTGTATAACCCCGCCAATGGGCAGCAGATCGCCACCACCGCCGACGCCAACGAGCAAGACGTCGCGCTGGCGGTGCAGTCCGCCCACAAAGCCTTCAGCGAAGGCGTCTGGGCGCAGCGTCTGCCGGTAGAGCGCGAACGCATCCTGCTGCGCTACGCCGATTTGGTGGAGCAACACGCCGAGGAGCTGGCGCAGCTGGAAACCCTGGAGCAGGGCAAGTCCATCAACATCGCCCGCGCTTTCGAAGTCGGCAGCACCCTGAACTGGATGCGCTACACCGCCGGTCTGGCGACCAAAATCACCGGCCAGACGCTGGACGTCTCCATTCCGATGCCGCCGGGCGCCAAATATCAGGTTTATACCCGTAAAGAGCCGATTGGCGTGGTCGCCGGCATCGTGCCCTGGAACTTCCCGCTGATGATCGGCATGTGGAAAGTGATGCCGGCGCTGGCGGCAGGCTGCTCCATCGTCATCAAGCCGTCGGAAACCACCCCGCTCACCCTGCTGCGCATGGCCGAACTGGCGAGCGAAGCCGGCGTGCCGCCGGGCGTGTTCAACGTGGTCACTGGCCGCGGCACCGTGTGCGGCAAGGCGCTGACCGAACATCCGCTGATCGCCAAAGTCAGCTTTACCGGCTCCACGCCGGTGGGCAAAAGCATCGCGCGCGCGGCGGCGGATCGCCTGACCCGGGTGACGCTGGAGCTGGGCGGCAAAAACCCAGCCATCGTGCTGAAAGACGCCGATCCGCAGCAGGTGATCGAAGGCCTGATGCTCGGCAGCTTCCTCAACCAGGGGCAGGTGTGCGCCGCCAGTTCGCGGATTTATATCGAAGCGCCGATCTATGACCAACTGGTGGCCGGTTTCGAACAGGCGGTGAAATCGCTGTCGGTCGGGCCTGGCATGGACACCGGCGCGCAAATCAACCCGCTGGTGTCGCTCGCGCACCGCAACAAGGTGGCGGCCTACCTGGACGATGCCCGGGCAAAAAACGCCGAGCTTATCGGCGGCGCGGCCGGGCCGGATGCCAACGGCTTCTACATCCCGCCAACGCTGGTGATCAACCCGGACGACAGGCTGAACCTGACGCGTGAGGAAGTGTTCGGCCCGGTGGTTAACCTGATTCGGGTAGCGAGCGCCGAAGAGGCATTGAGCAAGGCCAACGACACCGACTTCGGGCTGACCGCCAGCCTGTGGACCACCAGCCTGCAGAAAGCGATGGCGCTGACGCCGCGCATCCAGGCCGGCACCGTGTGGGTCAACACCCATACGCTGATCGACCCGAACATGCCGTTCGGCGGGTTCAAACAGTCGGGCAGCGGCCGTGACTTCGGCCCGGATTGGCTGGATGCCTACACCGAAACCAAATCGGTCTGCATCCGCTATTGAGTGAGGCGGCGCGGGCCTGGCCCGCGCCCTGACTTATTGATATTGCCGGCGGTACTCGCTCGGCGACATGCCGAAACGCTGCTTGAAAGCGGTCGAGAAATGGCTGTGATCGGCAAACCCCCAGTCGAGGCCGACTCCGGCCAGCTTTTCCTGCCCGGCGGCACTGCGCAGCGCCTGCGCGCACAGATCCAGCCGGCGATTTCTGATGTACTGCGCCACCACCAGCCCCTGGCGGGCGAACAGCCGATACAGGCTGCGCAGCGACACCCCCAACTCGGCCGCCACCCATTCCGGGCGCAGCTGCGCCGACTGAATATGCCTGTCAATCAACGCCAGCGCCTTGTCGAAAACCGGCTGTTGCCCCTCCGGGCGCGCCTGTTCGAGCGCCAGCGCCGGGCGTAGCAGCGCCGCCAGCGCATTCAGCACCGCTTCGCTTTCCGCCGCGGCGAGCTGAGGATCCTGCATGCTGCTCAGCACCAGCTGGCGGCTGAGGCGCACCGCGCTGAGCTCTGCTCCGAGACGCTGGGCACAAGGCGGCGGCACCGGCAGGCAGCCGCGCGGCAACAGCAGTGAGATTTGGCGTGAATCGCGCTGGAAGGTGAAGCTGCTGGGCCGTGAGGCGTCGATCAGCGTGATGTCGCCGGGAGAGAGCACCGTCTGGCTCTCGCCCTGTTCCATCAACGCGCTGCCGCGCAGCTGGAAGACGGTAAAAAAGTGCGCGCCGTCGCTGCGGGCGATCTCGCTCGGCGTGCGGTACAGCCGGGCCTGAGACACGTCGACCACGCTCAGGCGCAGCGCATGGGCGCGGAATTCCTGCATCGCCCCGCTGAAGCCCGGCCCCAGCGTTTTCGCGCAGAATCGGCCGCAGGCGGTGTTGATTTTCCCCAGCCACTCTTCGAAGCCGACGTCCCGGAGCGTTGCCAATGCCGTCATGATCTCTCCCTTCAAACAGCAGCGGTGCTGCGCCGTTGAACAGAAAAACACCATAACAATCCGTTAACACACAATCAATGGCGAGCGGGGGATTTGGCGCCGCGATCACAGTTCACCCGGCGCCCGTCATCAATCCGCCACGAAACCGTCATCTCATCGTCACAGGCCTCACCAAAGATACAGACTGCTCCCCTTTCACTTTGACACCCTGGACATGACCCGATGAAATCGTTGCAGAAATCCGTTTTAGCGCTGTGTTTGTTTACCACCAGCGCCCTGACCGCGTTCCACGCGCAGGCGGCAGAGGAAGCCCAACCGTTCACCACCGCGCAGCAGGTGGATCTGACCCACATCCTGCCGCCACCGCCGGTCAACGACTCGGCGCAGACCCAGCGCGAACTGCGGGAAGTGCTCGACATGCAGCAGAAACGCACGCCGGAAATGGCCAGCCAGGCCAAGGCGGATGCGGAAGAGAACGTCTGGGTGTACAGCAACGTGATGGGGCCGAAGTTCAACGCCAAAGCGTTGCCGGCCGTGAGCGCCTTCTTCGATCGCATCGTCGCCACCGAAGCGGCGGTGGTCGATCCGGCGAAAGATTTCTGGAAGCGCCCGCGCCCGCATATGCTCGACAGCCGCATCGAGCCGATCGTCAAGCGCTCCAGCTCCGGCTCCTGGCCTTCCGGCCACACCACGCTGGGCACGCTGATGGGCATCACCCTGGCCAACATGGTGCCGGAAAAGCGCGCCGCCATCATGACGCGCGCCTGGCAATACGGTGACAACCGAGTGGTGGCGGGGATCCACTACCCTTCCGATATCGAGATGGGCCGCATCGCCGGCAGCGTGATCAGCCAGCAGCTTTCACAGCAGCAGGATTTCCAGCAGCAGTACCGGCAAGCGCGCGACGAGCTGCGCCTGGCGCTGGATTTGCCTGCGGAAAAATAGACCCGGCGGCTAACACCGGGCCCTGACGGCCCGGTTTACGGCTGCTTGTCCAACAGGTAACGCACCACCGCCGCGTACTCTTTGGCGTAGCCTTCGACGCTGGTGCTGGCCATGCCGGCATTGTCTATCTTGTATTTGCCTGCCACGTAGAACGATGGGGTGCCGCGCACCTCGAACGCTTTCACCGCTTCGTTCTGCTTGGCGATCAATCCTTTGACCAGCAGGCTGTGACGCGCGTTTTCATAGGTAGCGGCATCGATGCCGGCCGCCGTGAACACCCGCTGAATATCTTCGGCGCCGTTGACGGCGCGCTGTTTCTGCACCGCGTCGAACATCGCCCCTTCAATCTTGTCTTCCACGCCCAGCACCGTCGCCACCGCCCAGGCTTCGGTCAGCTCATTGCCCAGTTTACCCATCAGGCTGACGTGATATTTGGTGACTTTCTCACCGGCGGGCAACGCCTGAGCAACGGTACTGCCTACGCGGTAGGTATCGGCAAACTGATAGCAAGGGCCGCAGTAGAAGGAGAAGAACTCCACCACCGCCGGCGCGGCGGCCACCGGCTTATCCAGCCGGGTGTATTGCTCGCCCGCACGGTAATCCGCGGCCTGAACCGCGGGCAACGCCAACATCAATACGACGGCGGCGGCGAACGAACGCTTAACTTTTGCCAACATAAACACTCCTGGTTTCGATTATGAACATCGTCCTTAGCGGCGGTTTTTATAATCAAATAACCGGCAGAAGGCCAGTTTTTATTACCTTCTGTTTATGTGGGATTCAGTCAGCGCCCTTCGTAGCCGTCCCAATAGGCGCCCACCGCTTCCTGCGACAGCACCTGGCGACGCTTAGGATTGTCGGAGCCGCTGTAGGCGCGATTGATGAAAATGGTTTTGTGTTCCATGTTCTGTTGGAATTCCGGGCTGGCCAGATAGTCGGCCTTTTTCTGCGCCTCGCTGCGCGCCACGCCCGCCGCGCGATCCTTTTTCCCCTGCTGGTAGAACTGTTCGAACATCGGCACGGCGTTTTTAATGCTGCCGTTCACATCGGTGCGGAATTGCGGATCGAAGTCGTCGCGGGTTTGATAAACGTAGTGTTTGGCATGCTGCTCGGCGCTGCTGAGGTGATGAGTGCAGGCGCTGAGCGCCAACAGCGGCAACAACAGCGCCGCGCTTTTCAGTCTTTTCATGTCGTCTGTCCCTGTCAGTGAGGAAGGTTCCTTTAGCGCCACGAGCATAGCGCCGGCCCCCGGTGAACGTCAAACGACAAATCGCGCATCACTTTGTTTTATATTAATATTATATACATTGATTGGTATTCATTGCCTGAAACACTATGCTTTAACAGACAGGGTAAACACTCACCGACAGCGAGGCGGCCAATGAAACCGATCGACAAAAACGTGGGGGAGTACGACCTCACAGCGGAAAAAAAAGCGGGCATGATCACCGGCACTATCCGCGGTGAACTGCCGGACAGCGACGCCAACCTGCCGCTGGTGCCCTTCTCCGGCACCTTCGCCGGCCCGAGCGTGGCCGACGCCATCGCCGATATCCAGCAACAGTTCCCCGACATCGAACCGGCGATTATCGACGACTTGCGCGAGGAACTGCTGAAGGCCGGGTTCTAAATCGGATCGCGGTGCCGCACGAACGGGCTGTAGACCGGCGCGCCGGGCTTCAGCGCCAGATCGGCGTCAAAATCGTCATTGCGGTTGAACGGTACCGCCGGCCAGGCGGCAAGATCGCTTAAGCCTTCCCGATACGCCTGCGTCACCTGCGCCAAAGCGGCGTTCTGCGCCCGCAGCTCCTCGCCCGCCAATCCGCCGCGCACGCCATAGACCAGGAACGGCTCCAGCACGCTAAAGCCGATATAGTGCAGCGCATGCATGATCGGCCACAGCATCAGCCGCATATCGCCGTCGCGCCCGTCCGGCGCGCAGGCCTGAGCGGAAGCGCCGGCGGTAACGGTCAGCAGCGCCCGTTTGCCGCTCATCACGCCGTTCTCATGGCGGTGGCGGCTGTCGTACACCCCGCCGTAAACGAACACCCGATCCATCCAGCCTTTGAGGATGGCCGGCGCGCCGAACCACCAGAAAGGGAACTGCAGCACCAGCGTATCCGCCCAGCGCAGCAGCTCGATATGCCGCCGGATCTCCGCCGGCAGCGCCTGGATCGTCCAGTGATGGCGCTGCTCCTGCATCGCATCGAACCTGTCCGCCTGCTTTCTGCTGGGGTAATGGCCGGCGCCTTCGCGCGGATCAAACCCCTCCTGATACAGATCGACCGTCTTCACCTGGTGCCCCTGCGCCAGCCAGGCCTGCCGCGCCTGTTCGGCCAAATGGGCATTGAAAGAATGTGGCTCGGGGTGAGCCAGCACAATCAGCACGTTCATCCTGTTTCTCCCGCGGTAAGGTGGTGCTGCTATGCTGTGGCTTTATCGCATCCTTGGCAATTACGCACCTGAAGGTAACCCCCCATGGCCTATCCCGGCGACGTCTATTCGAGTAAATGCTCCGCGCGCGATGCGCTGGCGCTGATTTCCGGCAAGTGGGTGATGCTGATCCTGCCCGCGCTGGCGCAGCGGCCGATGCGCAACGGCGAGCTGCTGCGCCGCATCGACGGCATTTCACAGAAGGTGCTGACGCAAACGCTGCGCCAGCTGGAACGCAACGGGCTGCTCGAACGGCTGGATTTAAGTGAAAAGAATCAGGCGCATGTGGAATACCGGCTCAGCGCCGTCGCCTGCTCGCTGGTCGAGACGCTGACGGCGCTGGACCGATGGGCGGAATACCATTTCCCCGAGTTGGACGCCGCCCGCGAGCGCTATGATGCCGACCGCAAGCGCGCGGCCGATTAAAGCGGTTTGGCCCGCAGCGTCTCGCCGCTGCGCACGAAGTTGCCCGCCCCCAGATGATGAATCGTATGCAGATCCGCATTGGCGGCGGTGAAGTTCCAGCGCCCCTGCTGGAACACCCGCTCGTCCGCCGCCGCGCTCAGCACCTCGCCGAAGCAGGTGTCGTATTTTTCCTGCGCGCCGCTTTCCGGCAATAAGCGGCACTCCAGCCACGCCACGCAACCCTGTTCGATCAGCGGCACCTGTAGGGTGGCGCTCGGCGCCGCGGCGATGTGGAAGCGGGCGAACTTGTCGTCATCCAGCCCGGACACGCTGCCGACCGCGTAGGTGGCGTCGATGAACATGGCCGCCGGCACGCAAATGCCGAATACGCCGCTCTCCTCGATCATTTGCCGGCTGTGCGCCCCTTTGTCCACCACGATGGCGATGCGCGGCGGGCTGAACTCCACCGGCATCGACCAGGCGGCGGCCATCACGTTGCGTTTGGCGCCGTCGCGGCTGCGGCTGGTGATCAATACCGTCGGGCCGTGGTTCAGCAGGCGGCTGGCGTGTTCGAGGGCGACAGGGCGAAAGTGGCTCATCGGGAAATCCTTGCGAGTGAGTGATTGCCCAGCAGTGTAGATCTGCGCTGTGGCGGCAGGCAACGCAAGGCGCACAGAATGCGCAGCTGAGGCGCTTGTTCCCCGTCGCGCCATCCGTTATCTATAGTTAAATCAATTCGCCGCTAACGGCTCCCCCCACCTGAGGATCTTGCCTTGACGTTTTCAAAACACCCTATCGCCGCGCTGGCGCTGGCAAGCGCCGGCCTGCTGTCGGCGGGCAGCGCACTGGCCGCTTCCGATGCGCTGGTGTACTGCACCGTCGCCTCGCCGGAATCGTTCAACCCGCAGCTCTCCAGCTCCGGGCCGACCTTTATCGCCACCTCGCAGGTGCTGTACAACCGCTTGGTAACGCTGCGCGAAAGCGATAAAACCCCTGCCCCTTCGCTGGCCACCGAGTGGAGCGTCAGCCCGGACGGCAAGACCTACACCTTTACCCTGCGCCAGGGCGTGAAATTCAACAGCAACAAATATTTCACCCCAACGCGCGACTTCAACGCCGAAGACGTGGTGTTCACCGTGATGCGGCAGAAGGATCCCGCTAACCCGTATCACAAGGTCTCCGGCGGCAACTATGAATACTTCACCGACATGGGCCTGGATAAACTGATCGCCAAGGTGGAAGCGGTGGACGAGCATCACGTACGCTTCACGCTGAGCCAGCCCAACGCCGCCTTCGTCGCCGACTGGGCGATGGATTTCGCCTCGATCCTGTCCGCCGAATACGCTGACGCCATGCTGAAAAAGGGCACGCCGGAATACGTCGACAACTGGCCGATCGGCACCGGGCCGTTCGCGCTGCAGCAGTACAAGCAGGATTCGCTGATCCGCTACATCGCCAACCCGCACTACTGGCAGGGCGAAGTGGCCAGCAAGCATCTGATCTTCTCGATTACGCCGGATCCGCAAACCCGGCTGGCCAAGCTGAAGACCAACGAGTGCCAGATTATCCCGGCACCGCTGCCGGAACAGTTCGCCGCCATCAAGGCCGACGGCAACCTGCAGCTGCACGACATTACCGGGCTGAACGTCGGCTATCTGGCGTTCAACACCCAGAAAAAACCGTTCGACAACCTGCTGGTGCGCCAGGCGCTGAGCTACGCGGTGGACAAGAAAGCGATCGTCGCCGCAGTGTTCAAAGACAGCGGCACCCCGGCCAACTCGCTGCTGCCGCCGGGCATGCTGGGCTACAACGATACACTGCCGGAGTACGCCTACGATCCGCAGAAGGCGCGCGAGCTGCTGAAGCAGGCCGGGCTGGAGCAGGGCTTTGAGACCGACATCTGGTCGATGCCGGTACAGCGCCCCTACAACCCGAACTCGAAGCGCATCGCCGAGATGATCCAGAGCGACTGGGCGAAGGTGGGCGTGAAAGCCAAGATCGTCACCTGGGAGTGGGGCCAGTATCTGGCCGGGCTGCGCAAAGGTGAACAGCAGAGCGCGCTTTACGGCTGGGTGTCGGACAACGGCGATCCGGATAACTTCGCCACCCTGCTCGGCTGCGCCGGCGTGCAGAGCGGCGCCAACGTGGCGCGCTGGTGCGATAAGGATTACGACAGCCTGATCCAGCAGGCGATCCAGGAGAACCAACCGCAGGCGCGCGCCAAGCTGTATCAACAGGCGCAGGTGATCTTCGCCAAACAGGCACCGTGGCTGCCGCTGGCCACCGGCAAGGTGTTCTACGCCACCCGCAGCAACCTGAGCGGCTATGTGGTGGACGTGAACGGCAGCGACTTCGCCAAGGCCAAATTAAACTGACCCCAGGGCGCCGCAGCGGGGCTGCGGCGCCACCCGCCTCATCGCTTAATAAGCTGCCAGCCTCTGAACCTACCGCGCATTAACTTCACAACTTACGATGCTAACTGCCTCCCCTGACGCCAGGCACTTAACCCACTAAATTCATAGCTTAATAAGCCTATCCCCCTGGCATTTTGCTTAAACTGCATGCAGGCGCTTTCCTCGCCTGTAACATTTCGTTACCATCGGCGCACAGACCCTTTAACATCAGAAGGTAACCCGGTGCCAAACACCTACATGCCGTGGCAAATCCGCCTGCACTGGCTGGTGGCGATCCTGCTGGTCATCACCTGCGCCGCCATCGAGCTGCGGGGCTTTGCCGAGCCGGGCAGCGCGCCTTGGTACGTGCTGGTCGTCACCCACTTCAGCTGCGGCGTGACGGTGTTTGCGCTGATGATCGCCCGCCTGTTCCTGCGCTGGCGTCACGCCTCTCCCGCTATCACGCCCAAACCGCCCAAGTGGCAAACCGGCCTGGCGCATCTGACGCATACCCTGATTTACCTGCTGCTGTTGACGCTACCGGTGCTGGGAGTGTATTCGCGCTATCTGGGCGGCAAGGAGTGGTACCTGTTCGGCCTGCCGATGCCGTTCGCCGAGGTGGCCGATCGGCCGCAGGCGCGGATGATTATCGGCTGGCACAAAACGCTGGCGTCATTCGGCTACTGGCTGATCGGCCTGCATGCCGCCGCCGCGCTGTTCCACCACTACATCGTCAAGGACAATGCGCTGGTGCGCATGCTGCCGTTGATGAAAAAGCGCTGACCACCCGGCGCCAGGGATGAATTTTCGGGCCACGCCCGCTGACAGGGAATGACATGCAAACCCAATTTTTTCATGTGACCGTCGAGCAATGCGCTAGCCAACAGACGGCGCCCGACAACCTGGTGAGGATCATCGCTTCCGGCCAGACGTTCTTTTTTTACCGTGACGACTTCAGCGACAGCGAAAATCTGCTGGCCAGGCTCGCCGCCGGCGATCGGGTGAAGATCGGCGCCCACCGCCTGCGGGACGGCAGCTACTGGCTGCACTGGCTGCTGCACGGCACGAAAGGCCGCCTGGAGCCCGACAGAACGCTGAAATACAAGCTGAAATACTTCGACCTGCTGCTGCTGGGCGCGGCGCTCACCGGCGGTTTCCCGGCGGGCTTTTTCATCATGGACCGGGAAGATTCCTGGCTGACCATCGCCCTGTTCTTTATCGCCATTATCGCCGGCCTTATCGGCATCGGCCTGCTACTGTTCGTCGGTTCGGAGCTCCTGCTGATAGCGCACCGCGGCCGCAGGCGCCTGCTCAGGGCGCTGGATCGCGTGCTGCAGGGGCAAGACGTCACGCCGCCCGGCTCGCTCAGCCTGAAAATCCCCGGCATCAGATACCGGGCCATCCGTGCAGACGCAACGCCAGTGCCCACAACGCAACAAACCGAGTTCCCCCTCCCTGACGGCGTCGAGGCCTCCGGCATCGAGACGGTCAACGCCCTGAGCTACGAACTCCTCCACTATGAGATCCCGCGGCAGGTGCAGTATTTGGACACTTATGCGTGGCGCCAGAAGGAGACGCACTTCGCGTTGACGACCCGCGCGCTCAACGTCCCCAATACCAAACTGCATCCGGTATTTCGTCGGCAACATCCGCTTTTCATCGCCAAAGGCGATTCGCTGCAGGTGTTGTATTGCGAGAACGACACCGTCCCCGAGCTGCCTACGGTGCGTGGGATCATCAATCACCGCGATCGCCAGACCTATCTCATCGGCGGCAGCCGCTACTTCACCGAAGCCGGCCTTAACCTGAGCACGCGCGTCGTCTTCATCCTCGGCGCGATCATGATGTGTTTGATGCTCGGCCTGATCGTGTGGGATAACGCCGATACCCCAGCGGGCGTTTACCTGGATGCCTGGACCCTGAAGCGCCTCGGCAGTGAATTGCCGCCGATTCTGCTGCTGCTGATGCTGATGATCAGCGGCCTGGCGCTGCTGATCGAGGGCTTCGCCCAGATCTGTCGCCTCTACGCTTTTGAGCAGCACCGCACGTTTAAGACGTTCAAATACCTGCGCAATCTGCGCCGCAGGCTATGGCGGCAGGAGCAGGTGACGGAGCTGAAATGATGACGTTAGCGCTTTATAAAAGACCCCTTATTATCCTGACGCTGTTTTTGGCCAGCGCGCTGGGCGTCTATTTTCTCGCCCCTGAGCAACGCTATGCACAGTGGCAATGGACCCAGAGCGACGAGGCCTTGCCGACGATAGCCCGTTACGATCTCATCCACAGCTACCCGGCGCAGGACGGCGCTCTGCTGCTCATCAGCAAAAGGAGCGAACGCGGGGCTTACAATAGCTTTTACGGCTGGGCGGCCAACTACCTGAGCCAGGTGTTATTCACCGGCCCGAAGGGGCTGCAGATGCTGGGGCAACTCGACGAGTTGATCTACGATGCGGTTTGCGTCGAGCAGGAGTGCGTGCTTTTTCTATCCAAGGGGCGCAGGCTGGTCGATGTGCAACGGGGCACCATCGGGCCACTGATCCCCTGGCCGGAGGGTGACGACAACCTGCCTTCCTTTATCGGCGGCAAACTGGTGGCGCTGCCGGGGCAACGCGCGCTGTATTTCATCAGCACCGAAGGCGTATTCTACAGCCCGGACTTTGGCGCCCATTGGCGGCAAACGCTGGATCTGCCGGCGCAGCTGGACGCGCGGCAGCTGCTGGGCTTTGAGCGCGGCGAGGAGGACTCACCGACGGTTAACGCCGCCGGAAAGCGCAAATCCATGCCCGAGATCTTTACCGCCGTTGATGGCGAACGCGTGCTGTTCTGGATGAACCCGGTGCTCGGTTCCGGCGCCCTGCACATCGCCGTTAACGGCAAAACCGGCGAGGTGGCCGAACTGCATTGGCTAACGGTGCGCGTGAAGGAAAGCGCCCAGGCCCCGGATGGCGGCATCTACCTGATCGCGCAAACGCTGGACAGAGGGCTGTATCAGATCCTGCGCTATCAGTCCGACGGCCGGCTACAGGTGATGCTGGAGACCGGTTACAAGTCGCTGTATCAGCTGTGGGCCGGCAACAAAACGCTGGTCGCCCAAACGGATAACGGCGATGCGCGCCTTTCGCTGATTTTCGATCTGCGCTCATCCGACGTGCGCTACCGGCAGCCGTTGGAGTATAGATACAACGGGCGCGACGACGCACGTCAGACCGTGATCGAACCGGAAAGCCACTATGGCGATGACGGGGAGACCCCGCCACTGCCCTACTTCGTTCGCTATCGTTCCACCACGCCATGAACATAAGGAACCTGCCATGCTGCTAGGTTATGGCGCCGGCGCCGCAGGATTGCTGGCGCTGTTGTTGGCCCTGCTGCTCACCGGTATCCTGCTCACCTGGTGGGGCTGGCGCTACGCTTCTGCCCGCTGCGGCCGCCCGCGACCGCCGCTCTCCTGGGGCGGCTATCTGTTGGCCTCGGCGCTGGCGGTCTACCCGGTGGCGTGCGCGCTGATGCTTATCGGCATCGCCATCCAGGACATCAAGAGCCAGCGGGCGGAAGATCGTTGGAATCAACGCAGCTACCTGACGCTCGACGAGGCAAAGCCGTTCGGTGAAATCACGCTGCCGAAGGGAAGCTGGGTAAATCGGCAGGAGCCACGCCTGCCCGGCACCGAAGACAGCCCCATCACGATGAACGGCGTGACCGCCGTACGTTTTCCTCAGCCACAGAGCGTGGCCGGCGTGCCGATCATCGCCTTCGAGGTTTTACCGCCGGTGATGGAGCTGGCGAGCGCGCACACCTTTACCCGCCCGAGCGGCCAAAGGGTGCACTGCGAAGCCGGTTGGCTGGTCACCTTCTTGTTGCCGCCGGATCGGCCGGCCCCGCAGTGGGAGGAGTGGCAGGCCGGGCTGCCTGCGGCGGCGTTTCGGCCCAGCGACTGGATCTTTAGGGAGTGCTTCTCCGGCAGCCCGATCGCCGTACTGACCTTGCACAACGGCGAAGTCAGGGTGCTGCCTTAAGCCTTACGCCGTGGCGTTGGGCAAGCGCACGGTCACGCGGTTATTGGCCGTGGGCAGCGGCAGCGGCGCTTCCTGCCAGCTCACCGCGATAACCAAGACCGGCGGCGCCGCGACACGCGCCCCACGCCCGTCGGGCCCCACGCCGTAGGCATCCCATTCAATCACAAACACCCCGCCGTCTTGCGGCTCGACCCGCTCGACGAAAAAAGTGGTGTCCGAACCGCGCCCGCCCGCCGGTTTATGCGCGTAAGCGAGCAGGCTGAACCACTCGCCGGCAAAGTGCAGATGGTACAGACCATCGACGATATGCTCGCCGTGGAACTGGCAGCCGCCGACGCTCAAGCCGTCACCCGACGGGGATCCCGCCACGCGTTCGAGATCGCGCACAAAACGATCCGTCGGCCGGTTATCCAGCAACAGCTCATAAGGGGGCGCGTGCAGCAGCGCGGCCGGATCGTCCGCCTGGCGCAGATCCGTCGGCAACATCGAGCGCGCCGCCAGCGCCCGCCCGCTGGGTAAAGCGATCGCCAGACGATCCGCCGGCTCCTCAGTCCACTGGGGCACCCACAGACCGCGCACCTGACGCAGCGGCGTAGCCTCCGCCTGCCGACACCTCGCCCGCAGCCGCGCCAGCGCCTCAGCGGAACCGGCGGCCAATGCCGCCTGCTCGCGATCGGTCAGCGCAGGCAGCGCGTACATCACTCGGGCGGCAGGCTCGTACACCGCCAACCCCTCACCCTCGCGGCTGCGGGTCGGGATCAGGCGCAGCTTGCCGCCGTCCACGTCCTGCGGCGCGGCACAGGCGCTATGCACAATCGCCCCGTCACGCAGCAGCAGCGTCCAAAAATTGGGGCCGCCCATGCCCAGCTCCCCCACGCCGCCAATCTGCCGATCGCTGTCGCCGGCGTGCGGCATCTCAATCGGCTGCGAGCGCCAGTCGGTCTTGCGCCATTCTGCCGCCTCTGCGGGGTCTTGCGCGCTTTTAGCGGCGTACTTCGCCCATTGCAGCACGGCAAACAGCGCGATGCACAGCACGCCGAAAACCGGGTGATCCTGCCAAATCAACAACCAACCGACGATCAAAAGGGCCCAGGCGGCCATGGCGATATCCTTTTCCACGAGAAAACCGCCTGATTCTAGCTCAGGCGGTTAGCAGGGTTGAAAAATATCGCCATCAGGCCAGGCGCTATTTGCCCTTGGCCTGGAACAGCTGGTTCACCAAGGTCGTCGCCGGCATATCCAGCGCCCCGTACAGTTCACCGGCTTTGGCATCGCCATTATCCCCCAGCCACTCTACTCCCACCGTACCGTAATCCGTCGGGATCACTCCGGCCTGAATCAGCCGAGCCATCCCCGCTTCATGCTTGGACTGGTTGAAAGTGCCGGAGGCATCGATCACCACATAGGTGTCGTACCCCGCCACTTTGGCAGTGATCGCCGGGAACCCGGCACACACTTCCAGCGATACGCCGGCGATCACGATCTTTTTGCGGCCGGTGGCCTCGACCGCTTTGCGCACGTTTGCATCGTCCCAGGCGTTGACGCTGTGGCGATCGATAATTTTCACACCCGGCAACGCAGCCTTGAGCTCCGGAATGATCGGCCCGAACGGGCCGTTGGCACCGGTCGACGTCACGACCACCGGGATCCCCATCACCTGGGCCGCTTTGGCGAGCGCCACGACGTTATGCTTCAGCGTCGCGCTGTCCATATCACGCACGCCGGTGATCAGGCCGATCTGATGGTCAACCAACAACAGTACCGAGTTGTTGCGATCCAACAGCTGCAAAGGGCCAGACGCCTGCTGCGTCTGAGTATGTGGCTGCGACGCAGCCGGCGCGGCGAAGGCCGGCTGCGCCGCCCCAGCCATAGCAATGGCCAAGGCCAACGTGCGGTAAAGGGTTTTCATGATGCTTATCCTCATTTCAACAATGGTGTGCCTGCAGGATAAAACCGCATCAATGAGGGTTAAATAGGCGACAATAGAAGCTATCATTGCAAAAATGATCACAATGAGGTGCGCGATGTCTGTTTTTCCGCTCGATCTCAACGCCATGTATTTTTTCACCCAGGTCGTTGAGCACAAAGGATTTACCGCTGCCGGCAAAGCGCTGGGTATCCCCACCTCTCGCCTGAGTCGCCAGGTGGCGCAATTGGAACGCCAACTCAACCTGCGGTTGCTGCAAAGAACCTCGCGGCGTCTCCAACTCACCGACGTCGGCCACGAGGTCTATCAGCACTGCGTCGCAATGATGCAGCAAGCGCATCAGGCCCAGCAGGCGGCCTTGCGCACGCTGGCGGAACCGAACGGTACCGTACGCTTCAGCGTGTCACCGCTGCTGGCGGACGAAGTGATCGCATCTATTTTGCCGACGTTCATGGCGCGCTTCCCCCGAGTGAACGTGGAAACGCACGTCACTGCCCGACGGGTAGATCTGTTGGAAGAAGGGCTGGACTTCACCCTCCGCGGACTTGGCATCGCCAACGAGGCCGCAGGGCTCATTCAACGGCGGCTCGGCACCGCCAAATGGCTGCTGGCCGCCAGCCCGGCATGGCTGGCGCGACACGGCGCCCCCGCAACGCCACAGCAGCTGAGCGATATGCCCTGCCTGCTTTACCCGCCACAGCAAGGCGCGCCGGGCTGGCGGCTCTACGGGCCGGAAAACGCCGTGATTAACGTGCCCTTCTCGCCCCGGTTAAGCAGCGATAATTTGCAGGTCATCCTGCATGCCGCCCTTGATGGACAAGGCATTTGCGGTATCCCCTACTACGCCTGCCGCCAGGCGCTCGCGCGCGGGGATTTACAAGAGGTGCTCAGCGGGTGGCATCCACAAAATGGCGAGCTGGTGCTGCTTTACCCATCACGGCGTGGTGTGCCACCGGCGGTAAAAGCGCTGATCGAATTCTTTTGCCAGGAAATACCGCCGCTGCTGGACGACCGCTAACCGCAGGTAAAGATGATTATTCCAAACAAAGTCAATAATAAGCCTGGCAATATATCCGGAATGCACCTGACGTTATTTATGTAACTGCACGGATCACATAAATAACGCTTCACAGAGTGATTCCAACGTAAAGAAATAACTCTCTGCATATCAATGAAATACTTACAACCAGATTAAAAAATGAAAGATGAATGCAGAAAAAAACCGCAATAATTTGTGTATATTCTAAACATTGACTATGTTTAGACATACTATTTATATGCAGATAAAAACGCTGAATAAAAAAGAGAAAGGCGTTTAGCGAAGTTAAATCAACCCCGCCAATCACGAGGGTAAAAACTATTTTATAGCAATATTCCGAGGGGGTTTAATTTCCACGGAATGGGTAACCTTGCGTTTTATCAAGCCAATAGGCTACACACCGCAATTAATAACATTAATAGTATTCCGGAGAGCGACAATGAAAATCGTTACAGGCATTATCCTTACCTCTGTAGCCGCCTTCAGCGGCGCGGCTTACGCGGCCGATGCGCAGCCTACCACCGGCAGCGCGGCGGTGACGCTGGAACACGTGCACGCCGTGATGGAAAACGGCAGCCCGGCGCCGCAGCACGACGCCGCCTGCAAAAAAGAACTTTCCATGCCGGAATCGAAATATATGGGCATGAAGGTTAAAACCGATTACACCATCAACAGCAGCACCATGATGATGTCGGCCAAATCGATGTTCCCATCGCCGGATTCCATGAAGCCCATGGAGCTGACGGTCGATCTCTCCGCGTTGGGCCTGGCGGATGTGTATGCCTTCGGCGCCTTTAAACCGGCCGCACTGCCGCAGGCCTATATTTATTTCACCATCGACAAGGATTTTAAAAATCCGGTCAGTACCTTTATGATCATCAACCAAGGCAAGCAATATAACTGCGTAATCTCCAGCTCGAATAAAATGATGAGCAAAGAGATGCGCGGCAAGATGATGATGAAAAAACAGTAGCGGAATGAAAAGCGGCGCTCCCCTTAACAGGAAGCGCCGCCAGAAAACGCGTTAAATCAGACCAGGATTGTATTTCTGGTTGAATTTCTCTTCCGACTGGAACAGATAAATAATGCCTTCGATAAAGCCGACAATCGCCGGGATCCCCGTCCAGCAGAACAGCAGGTAGAACAGCCCCCACCACTTCATGCCCAGGTAAACAATGAGCTTTCCAAACTGTGGGACGGGTATCACGACGCACATACCAAAGAGAACGTGTCAGGATACAGCAACAAGAAGTTCCGCCAGTACATCGATACTTACTGCGGCAATCCATCGAAATCATTTATAAAAAAAGCGACGCAAATAATAATCACATCTGGGAAGTAAAGGTGTGGGGAGACAATCAGGAAACACAAGAGTACTTGTATCTCCGCAAGGCGCTGGAAGACACCTACGAGAAATATCCCCCTCCCGCAAAGAGATAAATTAATCGTTGTCCTCTCTCCGGTTGGGGAGGGGATAACAAAGATCTTGTCGGCGTATCTCCCCTTGTTTTCGAACACACCAATAGAGTCCTCATTCTCACAGTTATGTATCCTTCTCCTTATACTGATCTTCTCCGCAAACAACGTGTGCGGCCGTCGTTCGGAATCGGACTGAGCACAAACATGATAACGCAGTGATTTTGCACAATGCAGAGTGTCTAATTACAGTGGGGTTGTGTCGAAAATAAAATACAAACCGGCCGTTGATGCGCTGACTGAAAAAGCTAAAGGCAGTGGGAATAGCCGCCTGGGCAAGGCGGCTGTGATATTCAGGGAATGATTAACTATCAGAAATGACCATTGCAATCTGCTGACAAGCCTTTATTTAGGCAAAAATCAACCATACTCCCCCAAGAAGGCCCACCGCCATTAGGATACATTACACTTGATGGCGTTCCGGGGGCCCAACATGTCCCGTTTGCATCGATATAAGTCCCGTTATCAACACCGCGTTGATCGACTACATTTGTGGATTCACGGTGACCATCAGTTACAAATCCGCCGCTTACTGATGCTAACATGTTACCTGTTAACTCTTTCATTAATAATTTCCTTATAAAAAATATTTTATTACTCACATCCATGCTTCAATACTGACGTGTATTCATCGTAAAATGAAACACGTCTTAACACATCACCTTTGAGTAAGGTAATTTTGTTTTTCTTGTATGGCAGAAAAAGAGGGTCCATTTCGCGATAAGATAGCTTGATTAGGCCGCAAGCAGCATATAGCTTGGCTTCTGGAGTGGCTTTTTCATCTTTTGCCAACCTAATAAAAATGTCTTTTGAGTTATTCTTATTCAGAATGGCGTTATATGCCATTTCACCGTCACTTATTTTACCAGCAAAGCCATTCATTCCAAGCGAAAAAAAAGATGTCTTTTTCAGTATTTCATACTCTGTGTTTTCAGCTGCCTTCAGAAAAGAAGAGTGTAATATCAAGAATGGAATAAGAAGTTTTAAAATTCGCATAGTAAGTTCCATTACCCTCGAGTTCCCTTTATTCATTACCTTAGCACTATAAACAAATCGGGTTCAAGAGGCAATGTTGAAAATATCATGCAGAGATAGGGTAATGCCTTCGTTGAACAGAGGGAGCAGCGTATGAATCCCTCTAAGGCTATTTTTCTGCATAACATCGTCCTGTGAGAGGTACACTGGCACTGCAAATGTGGCACTCAGTTAAAGTGAGCTGCAGGAGACGCTGGCTGAACATAGCTTGAATGCCGAACACTCCACGATAGAGTTTTATCCCGTATATTGCTCAATAATCTAGTGACACCAGCTCACCGCAATGCTGGTGTTTAACGAATTGTTGACGGCATAATAGGGCAGGACTAAATTCCCCCTCTCTTTATAAGGAAGTAACAAGGTGTTTCGCCAGGAAGCGATCGATAATCAGAAAATGAAATGGCGTGGCCGGGCGCTCCTACTTCCTGGCATTCCCTTTTGGCTCACGGCAGGGCTCTGCCTGTTTTTTCTCATTGCTTTTCTCACCTTCGTGATCGCCGGTACCTATACCCGGCGGATCAATGTGACCGGCGAGATCAGCACCTATCCCCGCGCGGCCAACGTTTACTCCACGGTTCAAGGGGTAGTGGTCAAACAATTTGTCACCGAAGGGCAGGTGATCACCGTCGGAGCGCCCATTTACCAGATTGACGTCAGCAAAAGCACACGTAGCGGTGTAGTCAGCGATAACCAGCAACGGGATATCGATGGCCAGTTGGCACGCATTGCGCAAATCATCAGCCGACTGGAAAGCAGTAAGCAGGCCACGCTCACTATGCTGGAAAAACAGAAGGCGCAATATACCGCCGCGTTCTCACGCTCAACCGACATCCTTCGGCGTGCTCAGGAAGGGATACGCATCATGAAGGAGAACATGGAGAACTACCGACACTATCAGACCAAGGGACTGATCAACAAGGATCAGCTCACCAACCAGGTGGCGCTGTATTACCAGCAGCAGAACAACTTGCTGGGCCTATCCGGCCAGAACGAACAGAATGCACTGCAGATCACCGCGCTGGAAAGCCAGATCCATACCCAGGCCGCCAACTTCGACAACCAGATCTACCAGATGGAGCTGCAGCGCTACGAGCTGCAGAAGGAGCGGCTCAACATCGATGCCGGTGGAGCGATCATCGTTCGTGCGCTGGCCGATGGCCGCATCGATTCTCTGAGCGTCACGGTTGGCCAGATGGTCAACGTGGGTGACAGTCTGCTGCAAGTGATCCCCCACGACATCGATCACTACGCCCTGGTGCTGTGGGTACCTAACGATGCCATCCCCTACATTGCTGCCGGTGACAAGGTCAATGTACGTTATGACGCCTTCCCGGCGGAAAAATTCGGCCAGTTTGCCGGTACGGTGTCCGTCATCTCCAAAGCCCCGGCCTCACCGCAGGAAATGCTGACCTATCAGGGGGCACCCAAAGCGGCGCTGACCGCCGCCGTGCCGTACTACAAGGTGATTGTCATTCCGGAAAAACAGGCCATTGCCTATGACGGTAAACGTCTGAGCCTGGAAAACGGCATGAAAGCGCAAAGCACCCTGTTTCTGGAAAAAAGGAGGATTTATCAGTGGATGCTGTCGCCGTTCTACGACATGAAACACAGCGCGACGGGGCCGGTCAATGAGTAAGCCTGCATTCAAACAGCTGGTCAGCCAACTGGATCTGCGGCTACGTCACCGGGTTCCCATGGTGCACCAGACCGAGTCGTCGGAATGCGGGCTGGCCTGTCTGGCGATGATATGCGGTTACTACGGAAAAAACATCGACCTGATCGCGCTGCGCCAGCAGTTCAACCTGTCAACCCGCGGTGCAACACTGGTTGGACTGACCGGTATCGCCGAGCAACTAGGGTTGAGCACCCGTCCCCTGTCTCTGGATCTGGACGAACTCAACGCGCTGAAACTGCCCTGCATTCTACACTGGGAATTCAACCATTTCGTGGTGCTGGTCAGCGTCAACGGTCACCGCGCGGTGCTGCATGATCCGGCGCGCGGACGCCGGGTCATAAGCCTGACGGAACTGTCGCACAGTTTCACCGGCGTAGCGCTTGAGGCCTGGCCTGGCAGCGAATTCACCGCCGACAGCATTCGCCACCGCATTCACCTGCGCACGCTGATTGGCAGCGTACACGGGCTCAAGGGGGCGCTCGGCAAAATCTTTTGCCTGTCTCTGGTGTTCGAAACCATCAACCTGGTGATGCCCATCGGCACGCAGTTGGTGATGGATCACGCTATTCCTGCCGGGGATCGCGGGTTACTGACGCTCATCTGCGTTGGGCTGATGCTGTTCATCCTGCTGCGGGCCGCCATTGGCATGGTGCGTGCCTGGTCCGGACTGGTCATGTCGACGCTCATCAACGTGCAGTGGCAATCCGGTCTGTTTACCCACCTGTTGCGCCTGCCGCTCGGTTACTTTGAACGGCGTAAGCTGGGTGACATTCAGTCACGCTTCAGTTCACTGGATACGCTGCGCAGCACTTTCACCACCAGTATTATCGGCGCCATCATGGACGGCATCATGGTGATTGGCGTGCTGGTGATGATGGTGCTGTATGGTGGCTGGTTGACCTGGGTGGTGATCGCGTTCACCGCGCTTTATGTGCTGATACGCCTGCTGACCTACGGGTATTATCGCCAGCTGTCCGAAGAGGCGCTGGTGAGAAATGCCCGCGCCGGTTCCTATTTTATGGAGACGCTGTACGGTATCGCCACCGTCAAGATGCAGGGCATGGCGGAACGCCGCATCGCCCACTGGCTAAATCTTGAAATCGACAGCATCAATACCGGTATCCGGATCACCCGAATGGACATGCTGTTTGGCGGGATCAACACCTTCGTGGCGGCCTGTGACCAGGTTGTTATTCTGTGGTTGGGAACCAGTCTAGTTATTGATAATCAAATGACTATCGGCATGTTCGTCGCGTTCGGTGCTTTTCGGGGCCAGTTCTCCGATCGTATCGGGTCTCTGACGGCGTTTCTACTGCAGCTTCGCATGATGAGCCTGCATAACGAACGCATTGCCGATATTGCCCTGCATCCACGGGAAGATCGCAAGCCCGACCTCCCATATATCTCGGGAATGCAACCGATGAGGTTGTCCACCCACGCTCTGAGCTACCGATACGACAGCCAGTCACCGGCGGTCTTTGATGCCTTGGACATCAACGTTGCACCGGGAGAAAGCGTAGCCATCGTGGGCCCGTCCGGGGCAGGCAAGACCACGCTGATGAAGGTGTTGTGCGGGCTGTTTCCTCCGGATTCAGGGAAGGTCGAGGTGAACGGCGTCGATATCCGGCAGCTCGGCATCAACAACTACCACAAGATGATCGCCTGCGTGATGCAGGACGACAAACTGTTCTCCGGCTCAATCCGGGAAAATATTTGCGGGTTCGTGGACGAGGTAGATAACGCATGGATGGAAACCTGCGCCCGAGCCAGCTATCTGCATGAAGTGATCATGAGAATGCCTATGGGGTATGAAACCCTGATCGGCGAACTGGGGGAAGGATTATCCGGCGGACAGAAGCAACGCCTGTTCATTGCCCGGGCCATTTACAAGAAACCGGCGATTTTGTTCCTGGACGAGGCGACCAGTGCGCTGGACAAGGACAGTGAAGCGAAGGTGAATCAGGCGATTAAGGCACTCAGCATTACACGGGTGATTATTGCCCACCGCGAAACCACCATTGCCTCGGCCGATCGCGTCATCGTTCTGACCCACAAGGCGGATCAATGAACAAATCACGCTTTGCATTTACGCTGGCCTGTTTTGCGCTGGTTCTTCTCATGGTGGGCCTGTCCTTTTACCCCTGGTTTCTGAGCGATAACGCCGCGTTTGTGCAAACCGGTCTGATGCTACCCGTGCTGTATCTCCTCGAGTTCGGGCTCATCGTCCCGTTATATTTGGCCTTTTTTAGCAAAGAGCACGGTATGGGCGTGGGAAAAATTAACGGGCGGTTAATGATTGCGTTCACGGTATTCATTCTGCTGCTCCAATACCTAGGCGCCTATATTTTGGGGATTAGGAAAGCAGAAAGCTGGATGACCGAACAAGAAGCGGTAAGGGGCTGCGTATTTTGGGTGAACACGCTCCTGTTGGTCTTTCTCGTTCCCATTTACGAAGAAATGGTATTCAGAGGGTGTCTTTTCAGTGGGTTGTTGCAGATATTCAAAGGCAATATCTATTGGTCTGCACTCACGACGTCAGCTGTCTTTGCCATCCTGCATACCCAGTACTCGGATATCCGCACGTTCATGATCCTGGCACTGGTATCGCTGCTTTTGATTGCTGCACGCATTGTATCGAGAGGAGTGGCCATGCCGGTACTGCTGCATATGCTGATGAATGGCTTCATCATGGCGACTAGCTATTACTTTTCATAGCGTTAGCATCGAAAACAAGGCCTCCACCCATCACTTTTTCCTGAGTCTCAGCACATTTTTTTTCCACCATGCGCTGGTAACAAAGGCATAGACTAATGCGATAACGGCAGAATAGCATAGGGTTTTTATGACTAAAATTGATTTAAATTCAGCCCCTTGAACAACATCCACTACGGTAAAACAAAATAGAAAAAGAAAAAAAACACGGATAAATTTCTTCATGGCGAAATGAGCTTCTCCTTTAGAGTGGCCGGGAGGTATTCCCGGCCAGCACTGAATTACCAGTGGCATTGTCCATTAACACTGTTTTTGTTGCTGTCCCCGCCAAAGGCACCACGGTCGTTACCGCCGTTGTTACTGTGAGTGGCATTCCATGCAGCATCAAAACTGGCCGCGCCAATAACACCACCGAGAGCGGTACCTGCAATCGCACCTAATGGTGCACCTGGCCCAGTGAGCATCCCTCCGATAACACCTCCGGCAGCTGCCGCTGCCGCTGCCGCGGCATCACGCCCAGAATCATGGCCGCGAGAGCCGCCACCATTATCAGTACGATCGCCGCCGTTGTTACCGCGACCGCCAGAGACAAAACCCAGCATAGAAGGATCAATAACTTTCATAAACAACTCCTTTTGATGATGAAACAACAGTGTGTAAAGTTATGTAAAGCGACTAATTATTAACCCACACAACGTGAGGTTTCAAGGAGAAATTGTTAGAAAAGTTTAAGTTTTTCATTACTAGATCATCATTCGCAGGGCTGACTGCACTCCGGCGACGCCCGGTTAAAAATGACAGGGTAGCAATACTGACGTTATCCAGTACACCCTTTATGCATAGGATATTTGATCCGAGTATGTCTGTTTTCGCATCTGATGAGAAAAAGAACGAAAATGGCATAGCGGTTATATACTCCATATGCCACACATCTGCATACTAGACCTATGCCTTATAGGCCATGAAATCAGGAAGACATCATGCAAACTGTATCAATTTTTAAAATGACAATAACAATACCGCTAAAAATGGCAACCTGAGATATACATTGGCCAGTCTATTTTTGCCCACTTAAAATGACCGCTTAGACTTGTTCCGAAGTAACCTGTTGTGGCCGCTCTCTAATGTATTCCGTCAGCGAGCGCGCTATGATTTCCTATGCTTCACTCAGGATTCTGAACAGATAATGTCCGATAAGTCCTGCTCTTCAATCCACTGCCCCTGTGGCAAATCCGGTCAGCACCTTTATGATCATCAACCAAGGCAAGCAATATAACTGCGTAATCTCCAGCTCGAATAAAATGATGAGCAAAGAGATGCGCGGCAAGATGATGATGAAAAAACAGTAGCGGAATGAAAAGCGGCGCTCCCCTTAACAGGAAGCGCCGCCAGAAAACGCGTTAAATCAGACCAGGGTTGTATTTCTGGTTGAACTTCTCTTCCGATTGGAACAAATAAATAATGCCTTCGATAAAGCCGACAATCGCCGGGATCCCCGTCCAGCAGAACAGCAGGTAGAACAGCCCCCACCACTTCATGCCTAAGTAAAACTTGTGAATGCCCAACCCACCCAGGAAGATGGCCAGCAGGGCCGCCGCGAGCTTGTCTTTTCTGCTCATATAGTGCACTTCTCCTAACTTCTCACCGAACCACCGGCATGTCCAAAAAACGGATGCCGCTCCACAGAGCGCCGCATCACAATGCTTGAGGAGAAAAACATTCATCCATCAAGACTCAACAGGGGTAATTATAACAGCGGATGATTAAACGGTTGTTTAACCGGCGAAAAGGTAAGCAAAGGGAATCTGAAGGAGAGGTGGTGCCGATAATAGGATAAGAACTTACACCATAATAGTTTGATATAAAACAAAAAAATATGTAAAAAAGCAAAGCTACACACATATATATACACTAACTAGGCATATAGCATAGCCCACTAATCCTCCTTCAGTACAACTCCCTGCAGATAACGTGCCATACCAAAAAGATTTATCATGAAACTGTCCACTCTCTTCACTAGATTAATTTCTTCTTTATATTCATGGCATTAATGTATTAATACACTTAGCCCCCCCCTTCACCCTACTTCACTTTCAGACACGAATAGGTTCATGACACTCAAAAGCCAGTCGAAAGGCACGCCTCTCTTAGCACAAAGCCCATCGCCTGTGACAGCTCCCCCTAGTCTCAAGCAGACGACCATTTTGTCCCTGCCCCAAAATTCTGAGCCATTCAGAAACAGAATTCCGGCATGATCTACACTCCCTAAACGAAGGTGGTACCGATGAAAAAATCACGATTCACCAAAGAGCCGATTGTCTTTGCTCTGAAGCAGGACGAACTGGGTACGTCGGTGCTTGAGGTCTGACGTAAGCTGGGCATTTCTGATGCCACGTTCTATGTGTGACGCAAGAAATACGGTGGTATTTCGCCCTCTGAATTGAATCACATGCGCCAACTGGAGCTGCTGAAGAAACTGGTGGCTGATCTGAGCCTCGATAAGGCGATGCTGCAGGACGTGCAGGCAAAAAAGACCTGACGCTGGCACGGCTGCGCGAATGGGGCCAGGACCTGCAGGCGCGTTACGGGGCCAGCGAAAGACAGATCTGTTTTGCGCTGCGGGTTAGTCGCAGCTCGTTTCGCTATCGCTCCGTGGCAGCCGATGACAGTGTGCTGCGCCTTCGTATCCGTGAGATCACAGAAACCTGCGTGCATTACGGATACCGGCGGGCTCACATCCTGCTCAAGCAGGAGGGCTGGCAGGATAATCATAAACGCATTTACAGTATTTACCGTGAACAGAGACTGTCCCTGCGTCTCAAAAGACCGCATCGCAACAAATCAACACAACGCCACCACAGCCTCAGGGGCTTTATCCGAACCATGTCTGGGGCATGGATTTTGTCTCTGATGCTCTGTTTACAGCCGCCGGTTGTGTCTGTTGACGATGATTGATCTGTACACCCGCGAATGTCTGGGGTCTGTGTCGGGTAGAGTCTGCGCTCAACGGAAGTCGCGGAAATGCTGGATAGCATCGCGCTCAGTCGCCCGCTTCCTCGGTTGCTGTAAACGGACAATATCTCTGAATTTGCAGGGAAAATGCAAGATAAGTGGGTGTACGAGCGTGTGGTCCGTATTGATTTTTACCGGCCGGGAACACCAACGGATAATGCCACAGTGGAATCATTCAACGGCAAGTTACCCCAGAAGTGCCTGAACGAGAACTGGTCCATGCCGCTGGAGGATGCACGGTGCAAAATCGAGTCGTGGCGCATACACTATAATCAAAGGCGTCCCCATTTGGCACTGGACTGGATGACGCCATCCGAATTCGCTAAGAAGTCTGCTGGTTGCCAGAATATGCGGCCAACGTGAAACCGGTTATTCCTGACTATGGCTGGATCATATTCGGGGCCAAGGTCACAATCCGACATTACTAACTAAAAGTTTTTTCAATTCTAGTACAGGTCGCTGCAGTTCATTTACTTTTCAAAAATCCATTTTTAGACACTATAAACTCCTCTCACCAGATCATCTGAGTTATCTTTATACATTCACTCGAATTTAGCACTAAGCACTTACATTAAACCAACCATTATTTTCGCAAGAAGCTTAAGGCGCTGCAAATAGAACATCACATCAACCCTAATTAAAATAAGAATGACAATAATTATAGCCACAATAATTGTCGCACCAATGATCAGAAATTTCACCTTCGCCATTTTTATATTCTATTCTTACTGTGCGTTATCAAAATTTACCGATCAGCGTTCGATGAATGGTATAGACGTGCCAAAAAGCCACAGTGCCCCTTAACTTTGTTTTTCGCCTGACATTAGCCAGATGTGATGATAATGTTTTCTTCTTGATGCCCAGTGCGTTATAGGTCGCTCTGACAGTCTTGCACTGAAAATAAACATTAATACCCTGCCGTTCCTGATGGGTAAGGTATAAAAGCTTGTCATAGTTCTGTGTGAAGAGTGAACTGGGCAACGCATTACCATACCGTTCAATTTTCATCAGAACAGACGCCAAACCTCTGCGATTCAGGATGTACAGGTTTTCCCTGAGCGGTATCTTTTCAAACTCGGCACCTCCCCGGATGGTTGTGATAACAAAGAACAGAGTAAGATGATTAACGTGGAGGTAACGCTTCAGCGCAGGGGGTATGCAGCCTCCACTTAACATCTTTCTTTCACCAAGAAACACATATCCGACAGAAAACAGCTGTACCAGCGTAACACTCTGCGACAAGGTTTCAGCATGCACGATGGTATGATGGGACATTGTGTCGCTAAAAAAATCATCCATCCCCAGGGCTGTGAACTGGCAATCATCCGCAATCAAGATCATCATCTGTGCTCCGGATTATGAAGAGTTCGTCTTACTCAGGTTTCCTTCTTTTTTCTGATGGCTAAAAGCCAAGAAATCACGATAATCGGAATACCCGCAAGATAACCGTTCGGTATCCTCCCGAAAATAAGTCCCAAAAAAAAGAAGAGCGGGATGAGTGAAAACCAGAAAATAGCCCTGCGCTCACAGATAAAAACTCTTTCCCCCCCCACACCATCGACAATGACCATCATTCACATGAATGATGTTTTTACACAACGGACAATAACGATAATGGTATCTGATAGTTTCTGCTATATCATTCAGTTCCTCTCTACTTACCATACTCACCTCAGCTTTCTCACAAGCAATTGTATTATGTATATATTAGATAAGAGCTCCTCCGTACAATTTCCGCAGTGAACTCTATTGAACTTCATAGGGTGGACGTACCAGCAGGGGGGCCAGTTCCTGACAGTTTCGGACTCCCAATGCATTCAGTGCCTTTAATTTATGATGACTAATATATTTCACATTAACCTTTAACCTGGCGGCAATGGCATACGGGCTTTCCCCGGCCAGCAGTTTTCCCAATATCAGATACCGCACGTCATTATCACTCCGCGCAACGGGCTGAAAAGGCTTGTGGCCATGAGCCCATAAACGCAGTGCAACATTCAGTTCGTAACGCAGAGCCTCGATAGGCAATGCCAGATGGATAAAGAAAGCCCGCTCGCAGCCCATTACCTTCTGCAACATATTCCATAATATTCCGCGACTGATAACGACAGTCGGTTTATTTACCCTTATTTTCTGCAACATGATACCGACATCAAACAGATCGCCATAGTCAAGAATGACAACATCCAGCACACCGACAGCACTGTTGCCATAATAATTACCCGACTGTTTGAATTCATCCACCAGGCTCAGAACAGCATCTACTGCACAAGCATTCATTCCGACCACATTTATTCGCCCCACGTTATGGTCACTCCCTGCCTTTGCCTGACAATGTCTTCGGTCATCGGATCTCGTTTTACGTCGGAATAATGGCTGATGCGTGGACCACCTTTTTCGACCCATTGCAGTTTTTTATTGCGCAAACTTTTCCTCTCATTGTTTTCATCATTTTTCTCTATCGATGGCGACACTTTCTCAGTGCCGAGATGCCAGACATCTGGTGAGTCACCGGATAGGCCGGGCTCAAGCACACCACCGTGTAGATATCCATCGCGTGGCGGCTCTGTTTCCGCTTTCCCTGGCTCGCCAGGAAGCCATTGAGGCAACACGTCATGCGCGGCCCCGGCAATCAAAGACGTAAAGGTCATCATGGCCCCGACGACAATGATCAGAGATAATCTCTGTCTGTGCTGCATTTACCATTCCTTAAACTGTCTTAGCAGTCGTTGAGAGAACGTCACCGGCTCGATCCGAAGATTATTTTTTCCTGTCCCTGTATTGCTCGTTCAGGGCAGAAGCGATGGCTTCTGTTTCTGCATCCGGGATGCCGCTGATATTCTCCGGCCTGAAATGCATCTGGAAGGCGCTCACCGTTTTCCATGTGTTGTCATCAAGTACGCCTTCCTGCGGAATGGCGTCATAGCCATACTTTTTCAGCAACGTCTGTACTACCTTGATATCCGCCGGGGAGTGTGGATTTCGGCCACGCAGGTACTTTTTCACTAATCTTGCATCAGGCCATGCACCGATCCCCTGTGCTGCCAGTGACTTCCAGGGAAAAAGCATGCCGGGATCCTGTTTGCGTGTTGGTGCAACGTCGCTGTGTCCCAATACGTTATAAGGGGCAATTTGATAACGTTGAATGATATCCCTGGCAAGCGCTGCAACAGCGTCTATCTGGGCTGAAGGCCAGGAATACCAGGTTCTTCTTCCGAGCATGTCGTCAGTAAATCCTCGGTTTACAATCTCTATACCGATAGAGGAATCATTCAGATTAACCCGGCCATGCCAGTTACTGAGGCCGGCATGCCAGGCACGCTTGTTCTCGTCAACCAACTGATATACCACCGGGCGCGCTTCTTTGAGCATTGGATACTGCGGCACCAGATAATGTGCACTGACCTGCTCACCGGTGAGCGTTTTCAGAGATTCATCATCATTGAGCGCGGTGTAATGCAGGATGAGAAAGCGTACTCGCTCGTTCTGCGCCGCTGACGGATGGGTGCTATCAATAGCATATCCCCGGTTGTCAGTGGAAATAGGGGCAGACGGCGGTTTGCTCGAACATCCTGCAAGCATGACCCCAAGCAGTGCGCAAACAGCCAGTCTCCCCGGAGCGTGCCAGCAAAGAGGATTTAATAGACGCAATATTGAGGGCCCTGTCTGGCTGAATGTACTGTGTATAGTCTTTTTTTTCCGAACGCTGATTTTTCCCTGATGTTGACACATATCCTTTTTCCTTACCTTCTTCCATTGTGAAAGCATCTTTCATCAAACAAAAACCTTAAGTTGGCGCCGCCCCTTGTTTGAAAAACAGAGGCATACCTCTTCATTAAATTGCATAAGAGATTTTGATGGTTAGTGTATACACTCAGTCTTTAAATAATAAATTAAAACGAAGGTGACGCTATAACAATCATCGATATTCACAATCAAAATCTGGTAGTTAAATATATCCATTGTCTAGAGCTAACATGCCTCCCCCTTCCATTCACACACCCTTAACGAGCAACAAAATAGATCAATACACCAAAAACACATAACTTGTCGATCTTTTATGTTGAATAAAAATAAAATAAAGATGATTATCCTGTTTTTTGTGATCATTCACGATATTTAGATCTATTTTTGCTGGTGTTTTTTACTGATTTCAGAATAAATGATCGTTTTGTATTTAATTTTTTTTCGTTTATTGACCATTTAAGTTTTTAGCTTCATCATTTCTGGCGGAAATTAATTAACAAAAAGGAGAGACTCAACCGAGAATACATTCTCAAAATCAATGAATGGTTAATCAAAGAATCAGCGTCTAGCAATCGAATTATTATTCAAAAACCACCAAAACTGAATCAATTCAGCTTTGATGGCTTGATTTTTTTCGGCACTATTTAACGCACGGACGCTGAATTAAATACCTGCAAATCATTATATTTAATTAAGGATAGTTACTATGAACATGCGAAAAACGCTATTGGCCGTTGCCACTCCCCTAGTGCTGATGTCCTCCCTGAGCTCCTTCACTGCCCTGGCGGCCGAAGGTACGCCTCCGGTGTCTGTCACGGTCAAGGGCGGCACCATCAAGTTCGCGGGTAAAATGGTCGATGCCCCTTGTGCGGTTGATATGCCTGCAGATGGCCAAATCACCGACCTGGGTCAGTATCGCGTGGCTTCGCTCAGCAAAGAACCCGGCGCCACTTCCGTGGGGAAAAACTTCAACATCAAGCTTGTCGACTGCTCGGTGGACACCATGAAAAATGTCCAGGTGAAATTCAGTGGCAGTCCCGCCAAAGGCTCTAACACCACCCTGGCTCTGGACGGGGGTTCAAACGCGGCTCAAAACGTGGGGATCCAAATCCTGAGAAACGGCGAGCCGGTCGTCGTGGATGGCTCGGGCAAGACCGCAAGCATTGCGCTTGAAAAAGGCGAAAACAATCTGGCCTTCCAGGCTCAGTTCATCTCTCTGAGTAAAGACGTGAAGCCAGGTGCCGCCAACGGCAGCGTGGACTTCTACTTGACCTACCTCTAATTCATTTAATGCTTTCCTGCCCCGCCAGCAGGGGGGGCAGGTTTTATCAGGAAAAAAACATGAACCTCACACGCTTTTTTCAGCAAAAAGCGGGCGTACTGCTGCTCTCTTTTTTCGGCATGTTATCGCTGTGCGCACACGCCGGCGGCATTGTGTTGGGTGGAACCCGTATCATTTATCCTCAAGACAGCCGTCAGCAGTCGGTGTCCGTGCACAATACAGACAAAAAATTGACTTTCCTGGTGCAATCCTGGGTTGAAGACAGTGACGGTCGCAAAAGCAAGGACTTTGTCGTCACACCGCCTCTGTTTGCCTCCGGGCCCAATAACGAAAACATGCTGCGCCTGGTCTATACCGGCGGAGAACTGCCCCGCGACCGGGAAAGTCTCTATTTCTTTAATGCCAAGGCAATCCCCTCAATAGACAAGAAAGCCCTTGAAGGCAAGAACGCCCTGATGCTGGCGACCGTCACCCGCATCAAGCTGTTCGTACGCCCCGACGGGCTCAAAATGCAACCCGATGCCGCACCGGCGGCGCTGCGTTTTCGGGTCGAGGGCAAAAGCCTCAGCATCAGCAACCCGACACCGTATTACCTCACAATTACCAATCTCAAATCAGGTACCACTGCCCTGTCGGACGTCATGGTGGCGCCCAAAAGTCATTCTTCCGTTGCCTTGCCGGGCGGAGCAGGCGGCGACATTACCTTCAGCACCATCAACGACTATGGCGGTATTACACCGGCACAAAAAGGCGTGATGCACTAATGACCTGACGACAAGGGTTAAGGAAAGAGCGATTAGATAGGGATATTGCACGATGAATGAGAAAAGAGGCTGTTGCCCCCTACCCCCCAGTAAGGCTATACAGCGGTGGCGTCGCTGCTTCATCCTGTCACCGCTCGCCCTGTCAGTGATGCTTCTTCATGTACCGGGTATTGCCGTCGCAGAAGAGCTTTGGTTTCCGCCGTCATTACTTGGTGATGTGCAATCAGTGGCAGACCTATCGCAGTTTCAGCAGGGGGGCCAGATGCCCGGCCGCTACCAGGTGGACATTGTGGTCAATGAGAACACCGTTGCCAACCGCACGCTGTCCTTTATCACACTTTCACACGCCGGCCAACAGCCCGGCATTACCGACAAGACTGGATTGATGGCCTGCCTCAGTGCGGCTGATGTCAGGTTGCTCAGCCTGCGTCCGGAAATACTGACGCGTCTGGACAAACAGCATGCCGACCCGGCCACGCCGGACTCGGACAGCGCGTGCCTGAATGTGGCCACGCTGGTGCCGGAGGCAACCACTTACTTTGACTTTCAGCGCATGCGTTTAGCGCTGAGCATTCCCCAGGCCTCCTTGCTAAAAAGACCCCATGGCTGGATACCGCCCGAACAATGGGATGAGGGCATACCCGCGATACTGCTCAATTACAATGCTAGTGGCAGCGACAACCGCGGGCGGTACGGCAACAGTCGCAGTCATTATCTGCGCCTCAGTGGCGGCGTCAACCTTGGTGCCTGGCGCCTGCGGGATGACATGACCTGGAACGGATCTCACAGCGACCACTACAGCGACAACACCTGGCAACACGGAAGTGCCTATGTCGAACGTGACATCATCCCCCTGCGCAGCCGGCTTACCGTCGGTGATGCCACCACCGACGGTGACATCTTTGATTCCGTGGGATTTCGCGGCGCGCGTCTGATGACCGATGACAGCATGTTCCCGGACAGCCAGCGAGGCTATGCCCCGATAATCCGCGGTACCGCTGTCGGCAATGCCCGGGTGACGGTACGGCAAAACGGGTACGAGATGTACCGAATGAACGTGGCGCCGGGGCCGTTTGTGATTGACGACCTTTATCCCATGTACGCCAGCGGTGACCTGGAAGTGACGGTCGCCGAGGCCGACGGTACCCGACGAGTCTTTACCGTACCCTATTCCTCGGTTCCGCTGATGCTCCGCCAGGGCCGCGTGACCTATGCGGTCACGGCGGGACAGCTGCGCAGCAACAGTGACCGATATGAAAAGCCGACGTTCATGCAGTCCACGCTGGCATGGGGCCTGCCGCACAATCTCACCGCTTACGGCGGCTTGCAGGTTGCCGACCACTACCGTGCCGGCACGCTGGGGGCGGGCTTCAACATGGGTCTGTGGGGGGCTATTTCAGCTGACGTCACCCATGCCAACAGCCAGTTGGCCGACGGCAGTCATCATGAAGGCCAGTCCCTGCGCTTCTTGTACGCTCGTTCGCTCAATGAACTGGGAACCACTTTCCAACTGACCGGCTATCGCTATTCGACTCAGGGCTTCCACACCCTGGACGAAACCGCGCTAAAGGGCATGTCGGGCTGGCTGTATGACCCAAAAGAAGTGGACGCGGACGGCCGTGCGGTACGCCGGCCGGTCACCGACTATTACAACCTTTATGACAGCAAGCGCCAGCGGATACAGGCCAATATCTCCCAGCGGCTGGGCGACATCGGCTCCCTCTACCTGACCGGCAGTCGGCAGACCTACTGGAACCGGCAAGGGGCCAGCGAGTCTCTGCAGGCAGGCTTCAGCGGCATGCTGGGCACGACCAATTACAGTATCTCTTACAACCAGACCCGTAATGCCGGGTTGGGCCAAACAGACCGGGCACTCTATCTGTCGCTCTCGGTGCCGCTGGAGCGCTGGCTGCCGTCAGGCAGCCCACCGGTCTACGCGACGCTGAGCGGCGGACGTGACGGGCGCGGCAACACCACTCAGCAGTTGGGTCTGAGCGGCTCGGCGCTGGAGCAGAACAACCTGAGCTGGAACGTCAGCCAGGGCCACTCCCGTGACGGCGGCAACAGCAGCAGCGCCAGCCTTTATTATCTCGGTGGATACGGCAATGCCAACCTCGGTTACAGCCACAGCGACAGCTACAGCCAGACCAGTTATGGCGTCTCGGGCGGGATGGTACTGCATCGCAACGGACTGACGCTGAGCCAGCCCCTGGGGGATACCAGCGTCCTGGTGGCTGCCCCTGGCGCGGCAAACGTCCCGGTGGGCAGTGGCGGAGGGGTGAAAACAGACTGGCGCGGATACACGGTGATGCCGTATGCCTCGGTGTATCGGGAAAACCGCATTGCGCTGGATACGACCAAGCTTGATGACCGTACGGAAATCGACAACCCCGTCAGCAGGGTAGTGCCAACCCGTGGCGCCATCGTCAGGGCCGAATTCAAGGCCCGCAACGGCTTGCGGGCACTGATAACGCTGATGCACCAGGGAAAACCGCTGCCCTTCGGCACCTCCGTCTCCTCGGGTGACAACGGCAGTATCGTCGGTGACGAAGGACAGGTGTTCCTCTCCGGCTTGTCGCCAAAGGGCACGATAAAGGCGCAGTGGGGACAAGGCCGTGACGAACAGTGCACGGCGCACTACCAACTCCCGGAACAGGACAAAAGTGGCGCACTGATACAGGTGACGGAGAACTGTAAATGAAGAGATTAAGCGGACCGAGAATGAAGAATGACCATGAGGCAAGCCTCAGAGACGTTTTCCGGATAGCTGCATTAAGCCTGCTGCCCGTCGCACTCCCCTCTGCGGCCATTGATGCCGGGACGGTCACGATTAAAGGTACCGTCGTGGCGGTATGCGACGTGAGTATGCCGGCCACCATCACGATGCCGGATATCACTTACGTGTCGGCCATGAACGACGGAAACAATGTCGGAAATGCCATTCCCGGGGGCAGTGGGGCAGATATTCCCATAACGGGCAAGTGCTCGGGAAACGCAAAGTTCAGATATGTCTTCTCCGCCTCTGATTACGAGGGCAACTGCATCGCCCCCTCCCCCAAGGGGATTGTGCAGCTGTGCCTCTCTGCCGGCAGCCAGAAACTGGACTTCTCCGGCGGCAAGCAGCCGGTTATTACGGGACTCAGCGGCGGTGAACTGAAGCTCTCCATTACGCCGGCGTTTGGCAGCAAACCGAAAGTCGAGGCCTACTCGGCCGTGCTGTCGGTAAAGATAGAGCCACTCTGAGCCATTCGGGGGATGACGTGACAAACAAGAGGAACAATGAATGGCCAGAAGAAAGAGGATAGTCGCCCAGACGTCTCTGCCGTTAATCCTGGCGTTAATCATCATAACGCCGTATGTGGATGCCGCCTCAACCGCACAGACTGAAATCAAGGGGCGCATCATTGCAAGCTGTACGGTCAAGGTCCCTCCCATCGTTAACCTGGGTCCGATGAACCGGAGGGACATCGTGCAAGGCAGCGACCGTGGTGTGCGGCTGTATGCCACTGCATTCACGGTGACGACCACCTGTGTGGCGGGGACAGACAAGTATCGATTGAACGTGAAGTCGGACAGGGTAACACCCGGCGGTTGTGCGGAAGCAGACTCTGGCGCAATGGCGTTCTGCCTCTACCACGACGGTGAGCAGATGACTCTCAACGGTGCCGACGGCGGGAACATTATCGGCACCACCCGGCAGGCAGAAGAAACACTGACCGTGATGCCGGCGAGGGGCAGCAAAGCCGCCGTCGCCGGCGAGCACAGCACGAGTGTGACGGTGACCGTCGAACCGCAATGAGGTGCTTCCTGTCGATATCACTGATGCGGAACCGGCAGAGGCAGACCCGGCATTGTGGTTGCTGTGGCAGCAGGCGTGCCAGTGGCTGTGCCACAGCCGACGAAGGCACCCGGCGAATGCTGACATCTGGCATCTGCGGTGGCACTGGCCCACAGAGGAAAAGTCGCTCTATCAGCGGGTGATGGATGGCCGTTACCGGCTCTCCCCGATGCTGATTACCGGGAGAGGACAAGATGCCCGCGCGATATGGTCAGCCTCTGACGCACTGGTGTTGAAATGGGTGGCACTGCGCGTGCAGAACATCCTCCCGCAGCATCCAGCCTGCATGCACCTTACCGGTGGCGGTGTAATGAAAAGCGTCGGCAAGGTGGCAGACGCACTGGGCTGCGGGGAATACCAGTTTGTTCACAGAACGGATATCCGGGGCTATTACGCCCATATCCGCAAGCCACAGGTTATGGCACAGGTGAGGCAATGGGTAACAGACCCGGTACTGCAGGGACTGATGGAACAATATGTGTATTACAGCGTGGAGCGGGGAGGTGAAATCCATACACCGCAGAACGGCATTCCCCGTGGATGTTCGTTGAGTCCGCTTATCGGTGGCAGCCTGTTGCGCCACATTGACAGCCACTGGCCTGCCCGGCCTGGAGAGAATTACTGTTATGTCAGATACATGGATGATTTTTTATTACTTGCACGCACCCGCTGGCAGTTGCGCAGAGGGATTGCAACCTTGTCCGCAGATTTTGACACCGGCGGGTTCGCACGTCATCCCGAGAAAACGCAAACCGGAAGGGTGGAAAAGGGTTTTGACTGGCTGGGGATATGGTTCGGCCCCAAGGGCCCCTCCCTGTCGCCACGGGCAATAAAAAACCATCGTGAACGGCGCCTGCGGCTTTATGAGCAGATGCGCAGCAGAGGTGCTTCTCCGGAAGAGACTGATGCTCGTGTGCAGGCTTACGTATCTCGATGGATGACATAGGGAAACCGGCTGTTACAAGCGGCTTCCCGGATGATGACCTAATTGGTAAAAGTCTATGAAAAAACTGTTTATATCCCTCCTTGCCCTCGCCGCCCCTGCCGCTGCTGTGGATTTTGGGCCGTCCGGCAGCCGAATGTGGATGGTGTCAGGTACCTGCCTCGACGAGGGAAAAGTTGTAGACACCTATAACGGTCGCGTAAAGGACCAGCCGGCCCCAACCGTTGTTAACAGCGGGTGGCAGATGTTCGTGGGTGTTGACACCGATGTCGTCTGCAGAAACCACAGGTTCACTCGATACGGGCGTTTTTCAGCAACTGGCAAGGTTGATTACATGTGGATCGGGTCTGGAACGGGTTACACCGTCGATTTTGTTCGCTATGCTCAGCGTGACGGCCGACCGGCCATCCACGCTAGATGGGACGCCACCCGAGTGCTGCCTCCGATCTCGCCCAACGAAACCGTGAGAGTGACCGTCCCGATCACCCGAAAGGAATCTTTACGTATGTTCGATTACAGTTATAGCGTGTCTGTTTCGCCTAATTGCGCGTCCGTGGCAGTTGACCCTATAGACGGTACTAAGCCCTTGTCCGTGACGATAACCGGAATGCGCGTATGCTCGTATACGGCCGTGATAAAGATCATTGGTAACGTGAAATAACTCAACTGCACGTACGAGGCATAGCCCGGCTACAATCATTCTAGTCGGCCGGGGTAATAGGTACGTGCTATACAGAGTATGTTCACACGAACCGCGGTCCCGCGCTCTACATCGAGTGTCGGTGAACCCAAGTGTGACCAGGGCCGTGCTCCTCGTGCCGCAAACGTAGCGGGCGCTATACCAATAACTGCGCCATCTATACAATTACGTCTGCTAGGATCGGCTGTCTTGGTAACTCATGTGCTTTATACCATGTTTTTGGAATATGGACTCTGACAGCCATAGACGATAACAATTGGGCTGGCGACCTTTAAACGTGAATGCTCGGCGTTCTCGGAAACTTACTAGGATACATACTATATATCCCTTTAATCTTTGTTTAGCCTAGCCAGGCTATTATTTAATAGTTCCAACACGTATCAATATTGTTTAATTGACAAAAGGACTTAACATGAAATTTTTCACTATCGCTGGCGCCCTCTCCTTGACTGTCCTATGCACCGCTGCCAACGCGGCCGCCTCTGATGATATTGCCGTGTATGCGACCGCCAAATCACAAGGTTCCGTGTCCGTAGGCGGCAAAGATATTTACACAAAAACCTTCGATGTCTCCGTCGCCAAATTACCCGGTGACACGGTTGATTTATCGAAGTTTTGCCTCAAAGCTTATTCCCCGGACAATAAAGTCTTCAAGCTGGATACGGTCGATGAGAAATTAAGCAGAGGCGTATTGAAAGCAGGCAAGCCCGTTAAAGGCATTGCCGTGTTTGCTTCTGAAACTGATGCCGTCTATCAGGCTGCTCTGGTGAAAATCTCTGACGACTGCAAGTAAAGCCGCAATACGACCTTACAGACCGCCTTTCAGACTATTCACTCAGGCGGTTTCACCGCCGTGTTCGGCAACTGTCCGCGCTGAACACGGCGCAGTGATTTGCAGACGCTGACGGTGAGCGCTATTATCACCGTGTTGGATTTCAGCCCCCTTTTCTTAGCCATCAGGCAGGCTTAATCCTTCCCCAGTGCCTGCGGATATCGCATTCAACATGCAACATCACGCCCCTTCAGTTCTGAGAGAGACGGCTTGATAACAAATACACTCCCTCCATGGCTTCAAAAAGTGACGACCCTGCTGTTGTGGGGACTGACGTTCTATCTTGCAGGACTAGCCTCCCTGAAATTTGACGATCCGGATTCATCAATTGCCCTCATGTGGTTCCCCGCCGGCGTTGCCGTAGCCGCCTTCCTGAGTGCCCGATGGCGTGATTATCCCGCCCTGCTCGTCCTTTTTACGCTGACTACCGTCTTGCTGGATGCGCAATGGCATTCCCCCGAAGGCCTTGCGCTGTCCGTGGGCTACGCGTTTTTGTCCATGCCGGCCAGCGTCATTATTGCGTGGATTGTACGCCGCTTTGCACGCCTGAATGATGACCTGCACGTCATCCTGCTCTGGATAGTGGCCACGCTGATTATCAGCGCACTGGATGCGTTGGTGGTGGGCGGAGGGTATGCACTGCTGCACGGCCAGCCTCTTCTGAGCACCGTCTGGCGCGGATTTATTGCTGATGTGACCGGCATCGTCTTTGCGACCACCATTGTCATGGGGTTTATCAATAAACGCGGCCCCCGTCTCGCAACGCACCGCATGGCGCGAATATCGGGTCTGGCGCTCTGGCTGATGCTCTGCGCGATCACCGCATTTATCTTTGGCCTGCCCCCATCCGGGTTAACGGCAGACACTGCCGCGCTCTATTTCGGCCTGGCCTGCCTGCCCGTTGCTCTTGTGATGATACTCGCCATGCTCTGGGGCAACCGTGGCGGCTCAGTTGCCTTACTGACGCTGGGCGGCATCGTGATTTATCATACTGACCGGCATCAGGGGCCATTCTTTATTCACGCGTTTGGATCCGCCGAGTCCTTGTTGCTTGCTCTCAGCTATCTGTCTGCCACCGCGCTGTTGGTGGTGTTTATTCGGGTCATTAGGCGCTCGACCAGCAGCTTTGATCCGGATACCGGCCGGCTCGCCGGTCAGGGAGTTTTCTATCGTCTCGATCCGACGTCGGGTGCGCTGCATTGGGATGGCGAGCTTTCGACATTGCTCGGCCCCGTCGAACCAGAACTATGGAAGCGCGCAGAACAGGTGCTGCAGCGCGTTCATCCCCAGGACAGGGACCCGCTGTACGCCCACTGGTTTGCATCGCCTCGAGCCAAACGCGTGCCGCTGCTTTTTCGCATTCAGGTGCCCGAGGGTGAATGGGTGACCCTGGTCGATAGCGGGGGTATCCATATCACACAAAACGAAGAAGACGCGATCGTGGGTAACTGGCAGGCAAGCCATTATCATCTGGCGCTCTGAATGAAAATGCTGTCGCTAATGTAGGAGGCTTTTGGCTGTGATCCAGATTATCCTGTTGTTGTTTGGCGCCGATTTTGTTCGCAGCAAGGCCAAATACCTGATGCTAAGCGGTATTTTCTGGTTCATGCTCGGCGCAGCCATTTTTGTTGATGGTCTGGATGGAGTGACTTACTTCCCAGTGCGCTTTTTTGGTTTCCTGTTGCTGCTGGAAAGCCTGGTGACGTTGAGCATCGCCTCCAGCGGCGTTGGGGCACAAAAGGCCGTCCTCTATTTTAAAGGCGGCTTGTTTTGCTTTGTTGCCCTGCTCATCCTTGCCAATAAACCCTACAGCAACCTGCTTCTCGCTCTCATTTTCGGCTTTGCCTACTTTGTACTCGGCCTGTTTGTAATAGCGTCGGCCTGGATAGTCCGATTCCCGCGCTGGAAAAATGCGCTCGTGGCGGGCATGGCTCAGCTCCTGTTTGCCGTATTTATGTTCAGCCCTTATCCGACGCATTACCAGGCCACTGTATCGATATTTCTTGGCACCCTGATGGTATTAAGCGGTATCAACACGGTACGCCTGGCACGCAGAGTGAGTAACGTACATGAAGGGGGGGAGATTTTTACACTGCTGGCGCCGTCCCAGAGGCTCCACGGCCTGAAGGCCAATCATCGTCAGCAACAGCAAGATGACGACATCATCGCACCAGGCGGCTTCGTCGAGCCGCTGACGGTTCACGTCTGGACACCGGAAGCCACGGTCAATACCGCACCGGTCCCTCGCCCCGTCATCAACCGTTATATTGCGGCAGTAGACACAAAGGGGGTTATCTCTACCGGCCATGCCGCGCTGGAAATACCGCCCAGCATATATATCAGCCTTTACCCCGCGGCAGATATCGATCGCTCACCGTCCGAGTTTCTCAATGTTCTCAAGGCAACCCAGGATAACGATGTGCCGGGGATGTTCCAGCCTGACTATGCCACTGAAGCGGCCAACTGGTGCGAGTCGGACCGAAAAATACGTTTTCATCAGTACAACGGCAAGGCTGTATGGCGCTATTGGCAGACCTATCGGCTTACCACCACTTATAACCTGACCTATCGCAACTGCTCCAGCAGTGTGGCCTATGCCCTGGAAGCCTCACTGGATGGTGTTCTTTCAGCGCGGAGCAAAAGCTGGCTGACAACATTACGCACGCTGGTCATGCCGGAGCTTTGGATAGCCGCGCAGGTCCGTAAACGCGCCCTGTCAATGGCCTGGACACCCGGTCTGGTCATGGATTATGCCCGCGCACTGCGAAGCGTTGTTGACTCACTGCCTGCTCCCTGGTACCAACGTGCCTTTCGCCGCTGGCGAAACAATTCGAAAGCCAAGGGATGACCGTAAACCTGATTTTAACCGCATTTACCCACCTGGCTTCGGTCAGTCTTGTACGGAGGCAGTTTTATATAAAACTGCCCTCAGGGAAACAGCGGCCTGACACAAAAATCGGCAATAACTTTTTCATTTTTAGCCCACTCAGATAATAGCGAAAAAGCCGCGATTAATCCCATTAACTCAAAGAGCATTATCAATAATAAAATACACACCATGAATATCATTTAATGACACTTTAATTTTTTCGTAATTCAACTCATGCTCCGCATTAATCACGACATTATTATGCCTTACGTTTCATATTCATTGATGTTTTATTGTTATTGTCGACAGTGCTAGCAAACGTTGTTTTATGGATAATCAATAAACACAGGAGAAAGAAATGGTTTACAAAAAAAGCATGATAGTAGCCGCAGGAGTGCTGGTCACCTTATTCTCCCTGCCATCGCATGCCACCTCATCCCAATACCTTTGCTCTGGTAATCACCGCACTGCTGGCAGTGCAAGTGATGCCGACTCGGGTTACTGGGATGGCGTTTTCACGGCCAGCAGCGCTCAGGAAGCCGCAGCCCAGGCCAAACGGAAAATTCAGTCGCAGAATCCGGGTGATACTGTGGCTGTTTTTGATTGCCGTCGTATTTAACCCATGCGTGATGTTTCACCAGACGTGCAGATGAGTCCTTAATCGTTTGTCGTATGTTTAATCAATGCAGGGCTGAAATACAGCTCTGCATCTTTATTTTAATCCCGGCTACCTCTACGACTCATCGATGCCATCTTACAGCCAAGTTTGACAAAGGATGTTTCGTCTCTTTTCCTGCCCTTATCTTTCCGGTTTTACAATAAAAACGTCATCCCATTAGGGATAAACCTATTGCACTGCATTGTTAACGGCATCCATTGTCCTGAACAAGCCGCGGGGCTGTTTTCTGCGGGCATGAATTGGGATGAAAAAACCGGCCGGAGCCGGTTTGGAAAACATGGTTGTTATGTGTCGACGTTTTGGGCTACAGAATGATAATACCCTGGTGTTGTTGCGTATTATATTCATCGTCACTATAGGCCGCAGAGCAACTGACCGTCCAATGGGTTTGGTAGATCGATAACCCTGTATTGATCGGCATAGCCGATCGTCATCAGCGCACGGCTACGCCTCGCACTTCGGTAACCAGTCCATGTCACAATCGTCGCTCAGCCGCAGGTTGGTCTGGATACCCAGTTTGGTACGGCGTTTGAGCAACGTATGCTCGTACTCTTTCAGCGTTTGCGGCACCGCCAGGCCGAAGGCCGTCAGGTTCATGACATGCTGATAGCCGCGTGCCGCCATAAACGACAGGTAGGCGTGATACAGGTAGCGGCGCGGATTGGCCGGAGTGATGTTGGCATTGCCGATCATCATGCCTTCCGGCGCACCCAATACCGTCAGGTAGCCACAAAAATCAACCAGCGGGTCGGCCTGGCGCTTGATGGTCAGCGCTTCGTCCGAGCTTTGCTGCGCCTGAAGTAGTGTGCGGGCGTCATTCGGGTTGGCAAATCGCTGCATCAGGTGGCGCACGATGACGGCCAGTTCCTGGGTGATTTTGTCCAGCAACTGCGGGTCGCGCTCGGCCAGCGGTATCGCGTCCGGGAAGGTGATAATCACCCGCCGACGGGATACTCCACCGCTGCGGTCGCTGAACTGCATCGGGTTGTTATTGACCGCCAGTATCACCGCCGGGATGTAGGCGGCGTAGGCGTCGCGGTATTTGGGGTCGATGGCGACCGCATCGCCGCCGGTGATGGCCTTGATGCCTGCTCCGTCGCCGCTCCACTTCTCCTGGTCAGGCAGGATAATCAGCGAGTAGCCGACCACGCTGGCCCGCTCGCGCGCCGACTCCAGGTTATCGATGGTGGCCGAGGTGGTGTTGTCGGCTCCAGCCAGCAGCCGGGCGATGGCCGCCATCACGCTCTTGCCGCTGCCGCCCGGGCCGGTCACTTCAAGGAACAGCTGCCAGTCGTAGCGGTTGGCCAGCACCATAAAGAGCGCCGCGAGGATGCGCTCTTGCTTGTCGTGGTTGCCCCCGGCGGCCCGCGCCAGCCACTGCCAGAAGTGCGGCGCATGGTCGGCCAGGTTCTCCCCGGCACGCGGTGGCGTGTAGTCCACGCTGTTGACGGTGCGCAACCAGTGTTCCTGGCGGTGGGCGCTAAACTGCCCGCTGACGGTATCAAACACCCCGTTACGAAAACCAATCAACCGGCGGGCCGGGTCGCCCATCTGCGGCACCATCAGCTTAAGGGTGTCCAGGATGCTGTTGATACCGGCGGCGGAGAACGGTGCTCGTACCTTCTGGAACAACGCAGCAATCTCCCGGCTCAGCTGCCGGTGCGGCAGCACCTGCCAGGCGCCGCGCGTATAGCGGCACAGCTCTTCCCCCACCGGCGGCACCGCCAGGGTGTTGCCGTAGTGCTCGGCCAACAGCTCGGCTTTCTCGCTGGCGCTCATGGCTTTGAGGTCAGCATCGCTCAGCGTGTCGAACGGGCTCGGCTGCGGCGGCTGGCTGAGCGCCTGGAGTTGCGTACGTGTGGCCTCAGCGCCCTGCTGACAGTAAACGTCGTTCCAGTCGCCTTCCGTGGGCGGCAGTGCCGGGATACCGCCGGTGAGTGTGGCCGCCTCGGCGGCGCGGGTCTGCCCGGTGCCGCTGCGGTCATTATCAGCCGCCAGCAGCAGCCGTGCATCCGGGTAGTGGCTGCGCAGCTGCTGCGCCACGGCCGCCAGGTTGTTGGCGCTGAGTGCCACGCACACCGTTTCACCGGTCAGGCGGTGCACGGTGAGGCCGGTGGCGTAGCCTTCAGTGAGCCAGATAACCGCGTTGTCCGGCCCACTGAGGATGTGGCAGGCGGCTTTCACCTGCCCGCCTGCCAGCATGCGCTTGTCACCGGCGGCGTTAATCAACTGCATGTTGACCACCTCGCCTCCGGCGTTATGCAGCGGAAGCAAGAGGTCGCCGGGCTGGAAGGTGATACCACCGACGCGCAGCGGCTGGCCGTGCAGGGTCAGGGTTGCTGCCTCCGGCCAGCCTTTGGCGCTCAGATAGGCGTTGCCGGTCTGGGACTGCGCGGCAGCCAGCAGAGCCTGTGCCTGTCGCGCGGCCTTGCGCTGGGCCTCGGCCTTGTCTTGCCCGCCGTCCTTCTGTGAGGCATGGCGGGCCTCAGCGGCCGGAGGCAAGGCGCTGGCGTTATTCCCCATCACGGCGGCCACCTGTTCGGCGGCGGCCTTTGCTGACAGCGACAGTGCCTTTTCCACCAGGTTGAGGCCGTCACCGGCCCCGCACTGATTGCAGAACCAGGTGCCGCGCCCGTCCTGGTTGTCGAAACGGAAGCGGTCTTTGCCGCCGCAGGTTGGACACGGCTGCGGCTTGCCGTTCGGCTGCAAGGCGATGCCGAGGGCCGGGAGTATCACCGGCCACTGGCCGGTGGCGGTGCGTACGGTCTGGGAAACGAAGTGGGCGCTCATCCTTTCTCTCCTCAGTGTACGGTCGCGTTCTGTGCCGCCGACAGGCGCTCGCAGCACAGCTCGTCCATCATCTTTTGCCCCAGCGCGGTCAGGCGCGGTGCGGCCACCAGAACGTCTGGCTGCACCATGTCGCTCAGCATGGTGCACGCCATGTCCATGCCGTCCTCTGCGCCATACTGACGCACAAAATGCCCCTCCAGGCGCAGGGCAATCGTCATCTGCAGCTCGTCCAGCGTGTACCCGAGGCTCACCCGGTAAAAGGCGCAGGTATCCAGATAGGCCTGCGCCACGGCGCGGCGGAAAACGGCGGTACGGACTTCAATCGGTAAATAGGATGAGGTGTTCATGCGGCGGTGGCCTCCATGCGGGCAAGGATTTGGGATTCACAGGTGTTGACGACGTGGCCGAGCTGGTCGGTCAGCAAGGCAATGACCGAGGCAAACGATGCCTGTTGCGTGGCATCGGGGCGCTGCCCGCCGAGGTCGAGGGTGTCCAGCAGGTCGAGGAACAGCACGCCGGTGGCGTGCGCATGCTGGAGACGCAGAAAATCGGCGTGCGGGATAGGGTAATGGGTGTCGCGGTAATAGCGGTCGGCCAGGGTGTTCATGCCGCCACCTTAACCGGCAGACGACCGGCAAAGGACAACACATAATCACGGGCCAGCACGCGGCGGGCGTTGCGTTCGCTATCCGCCACGGTGCGCACCATAAGTGGCGAAGCGGTCAGCGCAGACCGGCGCACGGCCGCAAACAAAAAGCAGAATGTAGGGTGAGTCGGGGTGAGGGTCGTAGCCATGGTGGCAGCCTCCAATAAGTATTGGTTATTGCTACCACCGAAGTTCTCACGCAAGGGTGGTAGCCCAGACGGGGGTGAGAAACCGGCCTTATTGGAAACCGGCCAGCCCGAAGGCTGCCCCGCCTGAGCCACCATTGATTGACTGCTGCGATAGCATAACATCCACCGCGCAAAAAATGAGCGCACTAAGGCCACGACATAAAAAAACACGCCTGGCGCGTGTTGTGTCGCCAATAAGTAACTCGGGTTCTCACGCCCGGCTGCCGATTGTGCGGCAGCGGGAGGACTATAGCGCAGGGCCGGACGTGGGGGCAAGCCGTAAGACGCCCCCGGACGTTCAATCGATCGCATAGTGATCAACAGTCGGTCAATTGGTCGTTGCGGGTATCGGCCGCCGCGCAGGTCAGCGGCACCGGCCCGGCACGGAACAGGCGCGGCTCGGCCTGGCGACTCGCCAGACGAATAACGCCGTGTTTTTCACTGCGGTGCTCCGGCAAGACGACGCCAGGCTCTTTACGCTGCAACAGAATAGCTTCCGCCACAAACAGCGCGTCGCGCTCATCAAGGGTGAAATGCTGGCGACCAAAGGTTAGCTGCATCATGCGGCGGCTCCCTGGTGACGGTTAGCGATACGTTCGTCCATCCACTGCTCGACCTCGGAGGCCAGCCAGGCGACGTTTTTACCGCCGAGGGAGACCTGAGCCGGGAACTGCTTGCGGCTCATCATCTCGTACACGGTGGAGCGGGACAGGCCGGTGGTGTAGAGCACTTCCGGCAGGCGGATAAAGCGCTCGCGCGGGGTGTAACCACCAGGAAGCACCGGCAACAGAGTGGATGGGGCGGGGGTGGAAACGGTCAACATAAAAACGCTACCTCTTGGTGTCCGGCCAACGCTGGCCGGGACTGTGTGAACTTCGGTAGCGCCCTATTATGTGAATATTTATCGGGGTGGCAACAAGACGTTGTTGGGTGGCCCATTAAGAAATGATCATAAAAACAACAAATTATAATAGCTCAGCAATCCTCACTACTCCTCACCCTTCCTCAACATTACCCCATAGTTTTCAACAATGAATTCATTGCTAATAAATAGGTATAAACAGACTAACCACCGCTAGCCAGGGAAAAGGTCGTTTTGGGCCGGGTGAACAGTGGTGAACACCGGGTGAAGAGTTTGTAAAAAACTGTTCACCCACTTATTTACTGATTTATCTATACTTTTTATTTAGGTGAACAGTAGTGAATAGTTTTAGGTAAAACTAAAAACGGCTTGATGGTTTTCTCATCAGTGCTCAAGGCTGTTGTCCTGGGGACAGTCCAACCGGGATGAATGGCGATGTTGTACGGCGGTCAGCAGAATAGCCTCACATTGACTGACACCGGAGACACGATCATGAGCACCACAGCCTTACCGAAATACATCACCGATAAACTGCAAGCCCTGCGTGACGCTCGCGCCGCCCACGACAAAAACTACCAGGCGTTGACCGACGTCGTAACCGGCATTGCCCGCTGCCACCAACAGAAGAAAGACACCGAAGTGCAGAGCCAGGAGGCAGAAAGCCAGTGGCGCACCCTGTTTCGCAAACTGCGCGGAGAAATGACGCCGGAACTGCAAGCGCAGCACCACAGTCGGATTTCCAAGCGGGAGCTGGCGAAAGAGTTCGACGGACTGATTGAGGAGATGGAGCTGGACAAAATGCAGCTTCACCTCAACTGCGGCGGCACAGCCCCGAAGGTGGTGGCCGCACACAAAGACGCCCTCACGACCTTTGCTGCTCATGCGATGCATCAGGCAGTAGATGCGCTGAGCAAAGCGCTTATCAGCCCTGACGTTATCAAGGCGTGCGCATTGGCTTCACGGGCTTACGGCGTCTATGCGGACAATCCGATGAGGATGATTGAGCTACAGGTACAGGGCGCACTACAAGGCCGCATTCGCGCTACCATGGCTACGCAAAATATCGACCACCCGGTGCTGAATGAGATTGGCCTGACGATACCGCAAGAAACCGGCGTATTGCCGGAACTGCAAAGCAGCCCAATTCGCCGGACGCAAGTGGCAAGAGAACTGGCGGAAAAACGTCAACGCTTGCAGCAGAAAGGGGCCAAATCATGATGCGCTGCCCGCTGTGCACCCATGCGTCCTATACTCGCACCAGTCGCTATATCACGGAACGGACAAAAGAGGCGTATTACCAATGTCAGAGCCTGACCTGTTCTTGCACATTCAAGACGGTGGAAAGCGTCGATAAAATCCTGTGCCAGCCGATACAGGCGCAACCGGTCGATGAGAACACCTTGCCACCACCGGAGAAACGGACGTTGAACCGCTATCGCCGCTACAACAGCAATCATCCCCTGCACTAATCACACTCCGCCCCGCCGCTCTTGACAGCATCGCGGGGCATTCTCCTTCCGCCTCGCCCAAAACAGCCTTTTTCCTGGCTAGCCAGCCTCAAATTACGCGTGCATGCATAGGGTGCATGATTTTGCATGCAAGAAAATGCACTTTTCATCCCCTGCCGCACCAGTACTGGCGCGGCCTGCGGCCGTTCATGCAACTGCATGAAAAGCGACACATGAAGTGCGCAGGCGAGGCGGGGGAAGTATTGCGCGCCATCGACTTATGAAATATTAAAATGAAGAATTTTTTCCTCCTCAGCTGAAATTGTACGCTGATATAGAAAGTTACGTTGCGTATGCTCAATAGAAACAAAAGCAGTATTATAAAATGATCGCAATATGAAATTAGTAAAACTAACCGGACAAAGTGGAGCCGATAAAGGGATACGACAATTCTTGTATTGTCCTAACGTCAAATGAGATGCTGGATGTTCAATATTTACTGCATCACCAGGAACGTAATCAAATCTCAGAGGTACGGGCAAAATATTCTTACTAATAACCTCAGAATAAAAATGACTTTCATCTAAAAATAGTTCAGGATCATTCTGAAAACATTCAAAGTGAGGAGCAGGAAAATAAACCAAAGTATGTTTATCAAGTTCTCCCCGCCCTACGAAACGATATTTATAATGAATCAACCCACCATCCAGCATCTTAATGGAAAATTGATTATTACCATCTAAATAATCGTACATTTCTTTGTATGGCACATCCCTAAGCGCCTTTGAAACATCATTATACCCCTTATAGACTACATTAACATGATTCCCTTTATTCTCTACACGTGAGAAGTTCTGAGAGTCAGCGAATCCAGCCGTCATTAAATGACGAGTAATTTTATTGATTGCTTCACAAGTATCTTCAGGTGTCATTTCATCTACCCATCAATTTTCTAATGAGTTGTTCTCTAACATCAAGAGGTATGTCTTCAATATTAACAGTGCCATTATCAAGTAATGCATTCAAGTTCGCAGCGGAACGTTTAGCCTCGTTAACACGCCTGCGCTCCGCCGAAGTCATATCTCGGTTGACAACACGCATTGTTTCTCTTTCCGCAGCGGTAGGATATACAAAATCCAATCGAAAGCCATTTTGTTTAACAGCCTCAAACTCATTTTTCAAATCTTGAAAAAGTTGCCCTACCCCACAAACTCTCAACCAAGCTTTAGTACGAGTCATGGCCGTGAACAATATATTTCTTCGCCACGCCTTACGGTTACTCAAATTACAGAACTGGCTGTCCATTATATACACCATGGCAGCCTCATTACCTTTAGCCCGGAATATTGAAGTAAAAGTTACACTATCATCCGAGAAAAATTCATCAGGTGAACTAGTGACACCTGCAATGGATGAATTAATTCCAGCATCAAAAAGCATGCCTCGGACATAGCCGACTTCAGAACGCATTTTTGCAGTATCGGGATGTATAACCAAAATATCACTTAAGAGAAGCTCTTCCTCTTTAATATTTTTAATTATCTGTTGAGCAATCCATTCCGATTGAGTTTTTTTATTCTCGAAACTTACGAAATTGATAATCTCGTCGATACTGTTGTGCCCACTTAATAAAGATGGGCTTGATTTTTGTGTTCTGCTAAGTACTACCCTTGATCCCTCTGCTAACTTACCATCAAGAACCTCATACCCAATCTCCTCCCAGAGTCCCTCATAATCAAACATTTGAATCATTGGATTATGATAAATTCCAAAGCCTAATGCATGAGCTGAAGACAATATGACGCCAGGATTTCTATAACAAATATCCAAAGTTACATCCTGTTCTTTTGACTGGAATGTAACGATTGGCTTGCCGTTTTCATCCGCACCCCAGATATCTTCTGGAGAAGGCATTGACCTATCACTTAAACTTTGCAACTCATCGTAGGCATAAACAAGTCTTTTATTTTCATCAAGTAAAGAATAACAAATCTGAAGAAACTCAGATGAAAAATCTTGTGCTTCATCAACTAAGATAAAATCATATAATTTAATATCTTTAGTTTTATTTTCTAAAAAATCTCGGCAAACTGCTTGGAAAGATTCCTCATCAGGTTTTCTGATAGATTTCGAGCCAGTTAAATCATGATAAGGGATGTTATGAGCCAAACATGCTTCATAATATAGACCTTTGGTCGAAGTCCCTCCCCAAGCATGAATAATATCAATCTTCTTCCAATCAATTCCATCTTCATCAGAAAAAGCTTCTATAAGATTTTTAAATTGTTCTTTCAAAGATCTACTATTAAATGTAACAGCAATCTTCCAATCAGGTTTTTGCGAGTGAATATGTGCAACTTTTCTCGCTAAAACTATAGTTTTCCCAGAACCCGCAAGCCCCCTAATTCTCTGAACACCATCAATATTTTCTAGAACAGCTCTTAACTGACATGGATCAAGAACAGAAAGCATATTGTCAAGTTTCTTTAAAACACTTCCTTTTGACTCATCATTTTCCACAGAGAATCTTTTTTTAGTCGCTTTGAGCTTTGACAAAGACTGAATGTTAGATAGAAGTGCACTTAAACATTCTGGATATTTCCACTGAACGTCCACAAATGAATTTGTTACATCATCTACTCTAGAAGTGAATTGTATATCCTCACCAGAAAGCCCTTCAGTATTCTGCACATTAGGGCAAAAAACGATAGTATTAATTGGAACATGAAGTTTCCGATTGTTCCTCAGTGATTTCACCTCGGCCAATTTACTTTTGAACTTCATATGTATTTGATCTAAAGAATCCAAATAATCATCGTTTAACTGAGTTTCTTCTGTAACATGACAGATAACCACACCCAGTTCAGGAGAACAGAGTAATCCGTTGAGTTTTAGGTTGCTGTCAGAGAGATAAACAACAGGAAACCCTCTGAAATACTGACCAGAAACATCAGGTTTTGCAGCCAATGCAGCCTCAAACATTCTGACAAGGGCAATATTCCCAGACTCTATACCAAAAAATTCAATCATACTTTTTCCTTTTCAAAATTTAACACTATATCCGTGTATGATTGCATCATATCTTTCCTTTGAGAAAGATAAATTGCATGATTATAAGTTCCCCTGATATGGTTCTTATCAATATGAGCTAGTTGCGCTTCAATCCAAGAACTATCAAAGTTTAGGTCATGAAGTATAGTCGACATAGTATGTCTAAAGCCATGTCCAGTCACTCTTCCTCCATATCCAACTCGCTGTATAAGACGATTGATGCTACCTTCACTCATGGTTTTGTTAGGGTTGTTCCTTCCAGGGAAGGCAAAACGGTAGTTCCCAGTCATCACATGGAGCTCTTTCAGTAAATTTAGCGCCTGTCTTGATAAAGGCACAATATGTGGCCTCCGCATTTTCATCCTTTCTGCAGGAATTTCCCAAATAGCGTTATCTAGATCAAATTCCGACCATAATGCAGCACGCAGTTCAATGGTTCTTACCCCCGTAATCATCAGTAATTTAGTAGCAATCTGGACAACCCGACTCCCTGTGTAACTGTCTAAAGCACGCAGAAAATCAGGTATCTCCTCAGCTTTTAAGAACGGGAAGTGATTAGATTTATGTACTTCTAGGGCGCTTGAGAGATCTGCGGCGGGATTAAACTCAGCTCTCCCCGTAGCAATGGCATAGCGAAAAACTTCCGAGCAGCGCTGTCGCACTTTGCGCATTTTCTCTAAAGCACCACGATTCTCAATTTTACGCAGCACATTCAGCAGCTCTAAGGGTTTAATTTCGCCTACTGGTCTCGCCCCCATGTAAGGGAAAATATCGTTCTGAAACGCTTCGATGATATCTGAGGCATATCCCGACGACCATTTAGTAGACTTAAGCTGATGCCATTCTCTGGCTATCTTTTCGAAGGCGTTTTCAGACTCAATTTGCAAAGCAAGTTTTTGTTGTTTGCGAACCTCACTGGGGTTTTTTCCCTCCGCGACCAGTTTGCGGGCATCGTCACGACGGGCTCGAGCATCAGCAAGTGTGATCGTTGGGTACACGCCAAGCGAGATCATTTTGGGTTTACCGGCATAACGATAGCGGAACCGCCAGCTCTTGCTTCCATTAGGTTCTATAAGCAATGACAGCCCTTGCCCATCTCCAAGTGTATAGGTTTTAGCTTCAGGCTTAGCGCGGCGAATCTGCATATCGTTTAAAGGCATGTGTATAGGAATCCAAGACCGAACAGGAACATATACGCAATCCTATACATATTAGATACCGGATTCCACTGGAACATTACGGACTAATACGGATTAAAAAATCAAAAATATCTTTATAAAACAGAGTGGTTATGGATGAATACGGACGTCATAGGAAGAAAGGATGGTGCCGATAATAGGAGTCGAACCTACGACCTTCGCATTACGAATGCGCTGCTCTACCAACTGAGCTATATCGGCATCGAGCCGGGCCTACGGGGCAAGCCGGAAGTGCGTTGAACAAGGTAGACCCGTGCACGAAATGAGTCAATAGCCACCGGGGCGTTTGGTCGTTTTACAAGCAGCCACACTGCCGCGCGTTGGCCCTTCCAAAAAAATTAGGGCGCAGCCCGCTGCGCCCTGACCTCTTTATGATCGCAATGCGGCCTTAGCTGCGCACCAGATCGTCGCCGTAGCCGATCCACTTGTAGGTGGTCAGCGCGTCCAGGCCCATCGGGCCGCGGGCGTGCAGTTTCTGGGTGCTTACCGCCACTTCCGCGCCCAGGCCGAACTGGCCGCCGTCGGTGAAACGGGTGCTGGCGTTGACGTACACCGCCGAGGAGTCCACCGCGCGCACGAAGTGCTCGGCGCTGCTCAGCGAGCGGGTGAGGATCGCGTCGGAGTGGTTGGTGCCGTGGGTGCGGATGTGGTCGATGGCCTGATCGATATCGTCCACCAGCAGCACGTTCAGATCCAGCGACAGCCATTCGTCGTCGTAATCTTCCGCGTTCACCGGCACCACCGTCGCCGGGCCGCCCTGCAGCAGCGGCAACGCGTTTTCCGCCGCGTGCAGCGTCACGCCCGCCGCCGCCATTTTGGCGCTCAGCGCCGGCAGGAACTCGGCGGCGATGCTGCGGTTCACCAGCAGCGTCTCCAGCGAGTTACAGGCGCTCGGGCGCTGGATCTTGGCGTTTTCAATCACCGTCAGCGCCTTGTCGAAGTCGACGTCGGCATCCACGTAGGTGTGGCACACGCCGATGCCGCCGGTGATCACCGGGATGGTCGATTGCTCGCGGCACAGCTTGTGCAGGCCGGCGCCGCCGCGCGGGATCAGCATGTCAACATAACGATCCAGACGCAGCAGTTCGTTCACCAGCGCGCGATCCGGGCTGTCGATCGCCTGCACCGCCGCCGCCGGCAGGCCGCACTGTTCCAGCGCCTGCTGGATCACTTTTACCGTCGCCTGGTTGGTGTTATGCGTCTCTTTACCGCCGCGCAGGATCACTGCGTTGCCGGTTTTCAGGCACAGGCTAGCGACGTCGATGGTGACGTTCGGCCGCGCCTCGTAAATCACGCCGATCACGCCGAGCGGCACCCGGCGGCGCTCCAGCTTCAGCCCGCTGTCCAGCAGGTTGCCGTCCAGCACGTGGCCGACCGGATCGTTCAGGCGGCACACCTGGCGCACGTCATTGGCGATCGCCGCCAGCCGCGCCGGGGTCAGCAGCAGGCGATCGAGCAGCGCTTCGCTCATGCCGGTGGCGCGCGCCTGTGCCATGTCTTGTTCGTTCGCCAGCAGGATCGCTTCGCTGCAGGCTTCCAGCCTGTCGGCCATCACCGACAGCACCTGATTCTTCTTCGCCGTGCTCAGCACCGCCAGCTGCCAGGAGGCCTGCTTGGCGGCCTTCCCCATCTGCTCCAGCATGCTCACTCCTTAACTGACAATCATATCGTCGCGGTGCACTGCCACCGGACCGTATTCATAACCGAGGATTTCGCTGATTTCCTGCGAGTGGTGACCGGCGATCATGCGCATCGCGTCGCTGTTGTAGCGGCTGACGCCGTGCGCCAGATCGCGCCCCGCCAGGTTGCGGATGCGGATCACTTCGCCGCGCGAGAAGTCACCCTTCACTTCGCGGATGCCTTTCGGCAGCAGCGAGCTGCCGCGCGCCATCATGGCTTCCACCGCGCCGTCGTCGACGGTGATCTCACCGGCCGGCGGCGCGCCGAAGATCCAGCGCTTGCGGTTTTCCAGCGGGGTTTCCAGCGCGTGGAAACGGGTGCCCACCGGCTTGCCTTCGATCACGTCCGCCACCACGCCCGGCTTGCTGCCGGCGGCGATCACCACGTCGATGCCGGCGCGGCAGGCCACGTCGGCCGCCTGCAGCTTGGTGCCCATGCCGCCGGTGCCCAGGCCGGAGACGCTGTCGCCGGCGATGGCGCGCAGCGCGTCGTCGATGCCGTGCACTTCACGGATCAGTTCGGCCTGCGGGTTGTTGCGCGGATCGGCGGTGTAGAGGCCCTGCTGATCGGTCAGCAGCAGCAGTTTGTCGGCCCCGGCCAGAATGGCCGCCAGCGCCGACAGGTTATCGTTATCGCCCACCTTGATTTCGGCGGTGGCGACGGCGTCGTTCTCATTGATTACCGGCACGATGCGGTTGTCCAGCAGCGCCGTCATGGTGTCGCGCGCATTGAGGAAGCGCTCGCGGTCTTCCAGATCGGCGCGCGTCAGCAGCATCTGCCCGACGTGGATGCCGTAAATGGAGAACAGCTGTTCCCACAGCTGGATCAGCCGGCTCTGCCCCACCGCCGCCAGCAGCTGCTTGGAGGCGATGGTGGCGGGCAGCTCGGGGTAGCCCAGGTGTTCGCGCCCGGCGGCGATGGCGCCGGAGGTGACGATAACGATGCGGTGGCCCGCGGCGTGTTGCTGCGCGCACTGGCGCACCAATTCGACGATGTGGGCGCGGTTCAGACGCAGCGATCCGCCGGTCAACACGCTGGTGCCCAATTTCACAACCAATGTCTGGCTGCCGTTCATAGTATTTCTGCCGTGTGTAATGATGAGAAGAAGAGTGCAAAGGTCTTTGTAACAGGAGAGACGCGTTATGCCAACAGGCACAACGCGAAATCAGCACAATACGTGGTCAAACGGGGTTAGGCGGAGAGTTTGATCAGTTTTTCTTTGAAATCGTCGGCGGGTTCCAGCCCCAGTTCCATGGTCGCCAGCAGCTCACCCAGGCGGCGATGGAAGTCGCGCAGGGTGTCTTCCAGCTTGGCGTTCACTTCATCATCCTTAATGTTTTGCGCCGTCCAGTCGCCTTCTTTGTCGAACAGGCCGAATTGGTAAGAATAGGTGAAGCGCGCCTCTTCCGCCTGCAGCTCCATCCACCAGCCCCAGAACTCGCGCTTCTCCGGAGCGGGCTTTACATTGACGCAGACAGCCAAACAATCAAAGAAAAAACGGTCGTTTTCACATTGCCCTTCACGCAGGTACGGCCCCAAGCTGGCAAAACGTTTCATTAGTCGGCTTTTAGGGTGACCACTCGGTAACGTCATTCTCTAACCTCCTCAATGTAGACCACTCTTTTTAACAAACTGTTAAAATTTAGCAACTAATTAACGCATTTTGTCCTTCAGCCAGCCGGACATCTGCAGCAGCGCCCGATGGAAGCTGTCGTAGACCGGGGTGCGCGGGATGGCGACCAGCTTGCCGCTCACCGAGGAGGTGACGATCAGCTGCGACTCCTCTTTCGGGCTGAGCGTATCGCGCTCCCAGTATCCGGAGATCATCGGCGTTGGGCAGCGGCGCCCCAGCAGCCCCTGCATTTTCAGCGAGTAGCTGTTCAGCTCCACCTTCAGCACGTTGTCGGAAGCGTTGGCCATGCCCATGCGGCTGGCCAGCACGTCCATATACATGTCCGGCACGTTCAGCTGGGTGCTGCTGTCACACAGCAGGCGATGCACCACCGGCCCCAGGCAGGCCACGCCGCGCAGCCGCTGCGGCTCCAGATAGGCCAGCCGCACCGCCACGTTGGCGCCGAAGCGGAAGCCGAAGGCGCTCACCCGCTGATGGTCCACCCACGGCACCGAGGCCAGCTGTATCAGCACCTGTTGGTGCAGGTAGCTGGAGTCCTGCGTCAGCTTCCATTTGCAGGAGGAACCGATCGACGGCATGTCGAGCGTCAGCATGGCGATGCCGTGCGGCGCCAGGTAGTCGCGGAACAGGCGGTGGTAGTCGGTCTGCAGCGTGTCGAGGCTGCCGCACATCAGCACCGTCGGGAACGGCGCTTCGCCCTTCTCCGGCATGTGCAGGAAACCGGTGACGCTGCCGCCGCCCTCGATGCGAAACTCCAGCTCTTTCAGCTGATACGGCAGCAGCAGCGCCGCCTCTTCGTAAGCGCGGTTGGCGAGCATCTCCGCCTGTTCGGCCAGCTCGTCGCCCTTCAGGTGCGGGTAACCGGCGATGCTGTACAGGCTCGCGGCCTTCAGCCAGTATTCGCCGCCGAGCAGCGGATCCTGCTGCTCCGTCGCCCGCTGCTGCCACTGCATGCCCTGATGGATCCACTCGTAGATCCAGTTGCCGTTGCGGTAGCCCACCACGGTATCCAGCCGCTGCGGATTGCTGCGCTCGGCGTCCGAGGCGGCGATGCGCGCCAGCACTTCGTGGATTTCGATCGGGCTGACGCCGCGCCAGGCCCACAGCAGCGGATTCAGCATGCGGTACCAGTTGCCGGTGGTGTCGCCTTCCAACGCGGAATGCATGGCGGCGCTCACTTTGTTGCGCGCGCGCAGCACCAGCGTCGAGGTTTCAGGGTGTTTGAATTTAGGCTTGAAAAGAATTTCAGAAAGGTTGGCCTGTGCCATGGTAACAACAGCCTCCGTAAATCTGGCGATAGGCCGCAAAAGGCCTACTTAACTGGAGGTAGTGTACCTAACTCTGGCGGGATAAACCAAGATAACGCAAACGCCCGGCATAACCGGGCGTTTGGCTGGAACGGGCTGGGCTTAGCGGCCGCCGATAGGGGGAACGAAGCTGACGCCCATGTCCCACGGCTGTTCGATCCAGGTATCCTGCGGGATGTCGACCTCGTAGTCGTCCACCAGCGGACGGCCCGCCGGTTTGGCGAAGATGGTGACGAAATGCGCTTTCGGGTACATGTCGCGGATCGCTTTCGCTGTGCCGCCGGTATCCACCAGATCATCCACGACGATGAAGCCTTCACCGTCGCCTTCGGCGCGCTTGAGCACTTTCATTTCGCGTTGGTTGTCATGGTCATAGCTGGAAATGCAGACGGTATCCACATAGCGGATGCCCAGTTCGCGCGCCAGCAGGCCCGCCGGTACCAGACCGCCGCGGCTTACGGCAATGATGCCTGTCCATTTGTCGGCAGGCAGCAGGCGATGCGCCAGCTTGCGTGCGTGCATTTGCAGCATATCCCAGGTAACAACGTATTTTTCGCTCATAGAATCGTGTCCCAGCCGGCGGTGAAGCGGCTTATTTTATAGTTCAGGGGAAAAAAGGTTGCGCGAGATTATAGAGACTGGCCGCATTGAATTCCAGCTGTACCGAGGAAAACCTCGCGATTTCCGCCGCGCGGCTTTCCGGTGATTGATGCTGAAAAAACGAACGTTCCCGCAGCGAAGCCGTGTGATCAAGCGCTTAAACCGCACAATACGGGGCGCGCACCGCCGGAAATAAAGTGATATTCTCTGATGATCGTGCCACGACGCACAGATGCCCACTCACCTTAACCGCGCGGCACGCCCGTCCTGTCGGAGCCTGCCGTCACAGGAGACTTATAGTGTCTGAATTGTCTCAGCTTTCGCCACAGCCGCTGTGGGATATTTTCGCCAAGATCTGTTCTATCCCACACCCTTCTTATCATGAAGAAGCGCTGGCGCAGCACATCCTCACCTGGGCCAAAGAAAAGAACCTGCACGCCGAGCGCGATCGGGTCGGCAATATCCTGCTGCGCAAGCCGGCCACCAAAGGCATGGAAAACCGCAAGCCGGTCGCGCTGCAGGCGCACCTGGACATGGTGCCGCAAAAGAATAACGACACCGTACACGACTTCGCCAAGGATCCGATCCAGCCTTATATCGCCGGCGAGTGGGTGAAAGCGCGCGGCACCACGCTGGGCGCCGACAACGGCATCGGCATGGCCTCCGCCCTGGCGGTGCTGGCCGACGACAGCGTTGAGCACGGCCCGCTGGAAGTGCTGCTGACCATGACCGAAGAGGCTGGCATGGACGGCGCCTTCGGGCTGCAGCCGAACTGGCTGCAGGCGGACATCCTGATCAATACCGATTCCGAAGAGGAAGGCGAAATCTATATGGGTTGCGCCGGCGGTATCGACTTCATCACCACCCTGCCGCTGCAGCGCGAAGCGGTACCGGCCGGTTACCAAACCCTGAAGCTGACGCTCAAGGGCCTGAAAGGCGGCCACTCCGGCGCCGAGATCCACGTCGGGCTGGGCAACGCCAACAAACTGCTGGCACGCTTCCTGTTCGCCCATGCGGCGGCGCTGAACCTGCGCGTGCTGGATCTGAACGGCGGCACCCTGCGCAACGCCATCCCGCGTGAAGCCTCCGCGATGGTTGCGGTGCCGGCGGACAAGGCTGACGCGCTGAAAACCCTGAGCCAGGAGTTCCTGGCGGTGCTGCAGAACGAACTCTCAGCCAAAGAGAAGAACATCACCGTGCTGCTGGAGCCGACCACCAGCGCTTCGCAGGCGCTGAGCGCCGACAGCCAGCAGCGTTTCCTGGCGCTGCTGAACGGCACGCCGAACGGCGTGATCCGCATGAGCGACGCGGTAAAAGGCGTGGTGGAAACCTCGCTGAACGTCGGGGTGGTCACCACCAGCGAAAACGAAGCGGAAATCATCTGCCTGATCCGCTCCCTGATCGACAGCGGCAAAGACTACGTGGTCGAGATGCTGACCGCGCTGGGCCAGCTGGCCGGCGCCAAGGTGGCACCGAAGGGCGGCTACCCGGGCTGGCAGCCGGACGCCGACTCGCCGGTGATGCACCTGGTGCGCGAGCTGTATCAGGAGCTGTTCGACAAGACGCCGAACATCATGGTGATCCACGCCGGTCTGGAATGCGGTCTGTTCAAAAAGCCGTATCCAGACATGGACATGGTATCGATCGGGCCAACCATCACCGGCCCACACTCGCCGGATGAGCAAGTGCATATCGAAAGCGTCGGTCTGTACTGGAAGCTGCTGACTTCGCTGTTGAAAGCGATCCCTGAGCGCGCGTAAGCTGCGCGCTTAACGCAAAAAGCCGGCGATTTGCCGGCTTTTTTATTCCCAAGGCAACGCCAGCTGCCGCTCCAGCTGCGGATCGAGCAGCGTCACATGCAGCCCCACCAGCCGCACGCCGCGCCCTTCGCGCCGCTCGCGCCACGCCTGCCGCGCCACCTCCAGCAAATCCTGCCGGTTCAGCACCGGGAACACGTGCTCCTGAGTGGTTTGCTGGAAATCCTGAAACTTCAGCTTCACGCCCTGCCGGGCGATGTGCAGATCCGGCTTCACCTTGCGCAGCCGCATCTCCAGCTCGGGATAGAGTTTGTCGATAATCAGCGTTTCGCAGTCTTGCCAGTCGTGAATGTCTTCCGCCAGCGTGCGCTCCACCCCCACCGATTTGCGCAGCCGCTCCGCCGAGATTTCGCGCCGATCGATGCCCTGGCACCGCTCCCACAGCACCCGGCCGAATTTGCCGAAGCGCTTGAGCAGCTGCGCCAAATCGTATTGCTGCACGTCGGCGCAGGTGATAAGCCCCACCTCTTCCAGCCGCTTGGCGGTCACCTTGCCGACGCCGGGGATCTTGCTGAGCGGCAGCTGTTGCAAAAACGCCGGCACCTGCGCCGGCGTGATCACGTATTGCCCGTTCGGCTTGTTTATCTCGGAGGCGATTTTGGCGAGAAACTTGATCGGCGCAACGCCGGCCGAGGCGGTGAGGTTCAGTTCGTCGGCGATCGCCTGGCGGATCTCCTGGGCGATCAGCGTTGCCGAGCCATTGCATTGCGGGCTGTCGGTCACGTCGAGATAGGCTTCATCGAGCGACAGCGGCTCGATCAGCGGAGTATACCGGGCGAAGATTTCGCGGATATGCAGCGAGGCCTCTTTGTAGGCCGCCATGCGCCCCGGCAACAGGGTGAGGTGCGGGCACAGCTTGAGCGCCATTGCCGTGGACATGGCGCTGTGTACGCCGTAGCGCCGCGCCGGGTAGTTGGCGGTGCTGATCACCCCGCGGCGATCGGCGCTGCCGCCAATCGCCAGCGGGATATCGCGCAGGCTGGGATCGTCGCGCATTTCCACCGCCGCGAAGAAGCAGTCCATATCGACATGAATGATTTTACGCATCGCACCCTCCAGTAACACTGTATAAGTATACAGTCAGATACCGAAAGCTCAAGGCCGCAGGATTCGACGAAAGCACCGTTTCCGCCAGATATTTCCGCGTTGTTAAAAAAGCTTAATTTTTCAATAGTATGATTTCCGCCATCCCGTGCGGCTCACCACAACGATAACGACAAGGTACCCTACATGATCAGATTTTCTTATTTGCTGCTGGCTTCCGCGCTGTCGCTGAGCGCGCTGGCGGCCAGCGCTGCCGGTCACGCGCCGGCGATCGTCGCCCACCGCGGCGGCACCGCCGATGCGCCGGAGAACACCCGCATCGCCATCGAAACCGCGCTGAAAAACGGCGCCGACGCCATCTGGATCACCCTGCAAGAATCCAAAGACGGCGTCATCGTGCTGTATCGCCCTTCGGATCTGAAAGCGTTGACCAACCGGCAGGGCCCGGTCTCTGCCTATACCGCCGCGCAGCTGGCCGAGACCGACGCCGGCTGGGCCTTCGCCAGGGGATATGCGCACCCGTTCCGCGGCCAGGGCATCGGCATTCCGCGGCTGGACGACGTGCTTAAAGCGTTTCCGCACGTCACCTTCTATCTGGACATCAAATCCCCGGACGCCGATCCGGCGCAGTTTGGCCAGGCGCTGCTGGCGACGCTGGAGAGCACCGACAGCCTGAACCGCATCCGCGTCTACTCCACCGACGCCAAATACCTGCAGGCGCTGCCGCCGGCCATCCCGCGCTTCGAAAGCCGCGACGAAACCCGCACGCTGCTGGCCAATATCACCATGGCGCACCAGTGCGACGTCAAACCGGATAACCGCCAGCCGCGCTGGTACGGGCTGGAGCTGAAGCGCGAGGTGGAAGTGGTGGAGAAATATACCCTCGGCGAAGGGCGTTCGAAGGCGTTTCTGACCTGGGATAAAGAGTCGATGGACTGCTTCCGCTCGCAGGGCCCGGCGCACATCATTCTGTTCGGCGTCAACTCGCCGCAGGAGTATCAGCAGGCGCTGGCGCTGGGCGCCGACGGCGTGATGGTCAACTCACCGGCCGAGGCAAAAAGCTTCCGTGAGGCGAAATAAAAAACCCGGCTAACGGCATAAGGCGGTTCGACAAACCCGCCTTATGCCCGTATGACTTTCAACATCCGTTAGCGAGCAGGAACCACCTGGATGGTGCTATTTTCATTGCGTACGCTAAACCCAGCGCCGAATAGCCGGGCGGCAAGCTCAAGACCATTACTCCGTTTATCCCGCGACAACAGCGTCACCGATACCCCGTAAGACTTCCCGCCTTCGAATTTATAGTTATCGTCGGGAATGCACGTAGCCGCGGTGAGCGCAGGCATCTCGTTATCCGCGAAGTGCTTGCCGAAGATAGCATTGGCGTTGCCGATTTCTTCGATAATGACGCCGGCCAAGCGCTCGTCCCCTTCTGGTTGAACCCGCACACAAACGTGGTTATCAACGACAGTGACGTTGGCCGCGTAGTTTTTTGGCCTCGGATCGTTCATGTGCATGCAGCCGGCGAGCAACAAAGTTAGCGTTCCAACCAAAATAATGCGGTTCATCCTGTTACCTCTGCTTAAGAAACTGAGAAAGCGCATATTCGTATTTTCTGGCGATCGTTTTATCCGTTACACCCTGAAAATTCACGCCATTGTTAATCGCGCCTAGCCAGACTTTCATACGCCTTTCGACAAGGCCCAAATAAAAAACCGGCCAAGGCCGGGTTTTCGCTACAGCTACAGAATGCGGTGCTTGTCCAACTGCTCGCGCCGCTGCGCCGCTTTGGCTTCGCGCTTTTTACGCGCATCGCAAGGTTCCGGGCAGTCGCAGACTTTCTCCATCCCCAATGCGGTGATGCCGCCGCAGCTGCCCTGCAGGCTTTTGCGTTTGAACACGTAGCCCAGCGACATCCCGCCGACGATCAGCAGGAACAACACAAAGGTGGCGGCGAATACCGTCAGCATAGCAACCTCACGAACGCTTTTTCAGGTAGGGTTTGAACGCGTCCGAATAACGCTCCTCAAACCCGTCGGCGGTTTTCACGATCATGAACACCGGAATACCGAGCAGGTTGGCCAGCGCCATGCCGCGCTCCGGCCCCATTACGTTCAGGCCGGTGGACAGGCCGTCGGCGGTCATACAGGTCGGGCTCAGCACGGTGATCGACACCAAACGGTGATGAATTGGCCGGCCGGTGACCGGATCGATAGTGTGCGAATAGCGCACCCCGTCCTGCTCGAAGTAGTTGCGATAGTCACCCGAGGTGGCGATCGACATCTCTCCCGGCTGGATCACCAGCTGCGCCTGCTGGTGCGCACCGGCGGTCGGGCGCTCGATGGCAATGCGCCACGGCTTTTGCTCGCCGTTATGCCCGCGGGTGCGCACTTCGCCGCCAATATCCACCATGTAGTTTTGCACGTGCTGCGATTGCAGGTATTCCGCCACCACGTCTACGCCATACCCCTTGGCGATCGACGACAGGTCGACATACAGCTCGGGGATGCTTTTCACCAGCGCGCTGCCCTGCACCGACAGCTTGTCGGCGCCGGTCCAGGCGCGGCGGTGCGCCAGCTCCGCCTCGCTCGGCACTTTATCCGGCCGCCCTTCCGGGCCGAAGCCCCACAGGTTGACCAGCGGCCCGACGGTCACGTCCAGCGCGCCGTCGGTGACTCGGTTGATGCGCAGCGCTTCGCGCACCACCTCGGCGGTCGCCGGTGAAACCGGGAACGGCCGCTCAATGTCGCGGCTGGCGTTGAAGCGGCTCAGCTCGGAATCCGGCCGGTAGGTGGACATTTGGTCGTTCACCTGCTCCAGCCGTTTGTCGATCTCCGCCTGCATCTCGCGCGCCGACGGCGTATCGTCGCCGGTCACGTAACGGATCGAATACGAGGTGCCCATGGTTTTACCCGTCAGATCCACCTGTTCCGGCCCGCAGCCGGTCAGCAGCAGGGTGGCGCTCAGCGCCACGCCCGTCAGCCAGTTCTTCATCGCCAATGCGCGCATTTAGCCACCAAAGTCATCCAGCATGATGTTTTCGTCTTCGACGCCCAGATCTTTGAGCATCTTGATCACCGCGGCGTTCATCATCGGCGGCCCGCACATGTAAAACTCGCAGTCCTCCGGCGCCGGGTGGTTCCTCAGGTAGTTCTCCAGCAGAACATTATGGATAAAGCCGGTGTAGCCGGTCCAGTTATCTTCCGGCTGCGGATCCGACAGCGCCACGTGCCAGGTGAAGTTGTCGTTCTCCGCCTGCAGCTGGTTGAAGTCGTCTTCATAGAACATCTCGCGCAGCGAACGCGCGCCGTACCAGAAGGTGATCTTGCGCTTCGAGTTCAGGCGCTTGAGCTGATCGAAGATGTGCGAACGCATCGGCGCCATGCCCGCGCCGCCGCCGATGAAGATCATTTCGGCGTCGGTCTCTTTGGCGAAGAACTCGCCGAACGGCCCGGAGATCGTCACCTTGTCACCGGCTTTCAGCGACCAGATATAGGAAGACATGATGCCCGGCGGCACGTCCGGGTTGTTTGGCGGCGGCGTGGCGATACGCACGTTGAGCATGATGATGCCCTTCTCTTCCGGGTAGTTGGCCATCGAGTAGGCGCGCACCGTGGTGTCGTTTACCGTCGAGCGGTAGCGGAACAGGTTGAACTTGTCCCAGTCGCCGCGATACTCCTGCGGCACGTCGAAGTCGGCGTAGCTGATGTCGTGCGCCGGGGCTTCGATCTGGATGAAACCGCCCGCGCGGAACGGTACGTCTTCGCCATCGGGGATCTTCAGCTTCAGCTCTTTGATAAAGGTGGCTTTGTTATCGTTGGAGATAACCTCGCACTCCCATTTCTTCACGCCGAAGATCTCTTCCGGCAGCTCGATCTTCAGGTTCTGCTTCACGTTCACCTGGCACGCCAGGCGGCAACCCTCTTTTGCTTCGCGCTTGTTGATGTGCGAGAGCTCGGTCGGCAGGATATCGCCGCCACCCTCTTTGATCACCACCCGGCACTGGCCGCAGGAACCGCCGCCGCCGCAGGCCGAGGAGACGAAAATTCCCTGGCTGGAGAGCACGTTGAGCAGCTTGTCGCCCGCCGGCGCATGGAAGCTCTTATCCAAATCGCCGTTGATCTCCACCGCGATGTCGCCGGTGTTCACCAGCTTCGATTTGGCGAACAGGATCAGCAATACCAGCACCATCACGATGGTGGTGAACATTGCTACGCCTAAAATAATTTCCATAAATTCTTCCCGCCTTTACAACTGAACACCGGAGAAGGACATGAAGCCCAGCGCCATCAGTCCGGTGGTGATAAAGGTAATGCCCAGGCCGCGCAGTCCCGCCGGCACGTTGGCATACTTGAGTTTTTCGCGGATCCCCGCCATGGCGACGATCGCCAGCATCCAGCCGGTGCCGGAGCCGATGCCGTACACCACCGATTCGGCGAAGTTGTAGTCGCGCTGCACCATGAAGGACACGCCGCCGAAGATGGCGCAGTTCACGGTGATGAGCGGCAGGAAGATGCCGAGCGCGTTATACAGCGACGGGAAGAAGCGATCGAGGATCATCTCCAAAATCTGCACCAGCGCCGCGATCACGCCGATGAAAGTGATGAAGTTGAGGAAGCTCAGATCGACGCCTTCCACCAGCGCGCCGTCGCGCAGGATCAGGTTGTAGACCAGGTTGTTCACCGGCACCGAAATGCCGAGCACGATGGTCACCGCGATGCCCAGGCCAAAAGCGGTCGAGACCTTCTTCGACACCGCCAGGAAGGTACACATCCCGAGGAAGAACGCCAGCGCCATGTTCTCGACGAACACCGCGCGCACAAACAGGCTGATATAGTGTTCCATCGGCCTTTACTCCTTTTCGATCTGCGCCGGCTTCAGGGTGCGCAGCACCCAGATCAGCAGGCCGATGATGAAGAACGCGCTCGGCGCCAGCAGGAACAGGCCGTTCGGCTGATACCAGCCGCCGTTCTGCACCGTTTCCAGCACCGGGACGCCGAACAGCTTGCCGGAGCCAATCAGCTCGCGCAGGAAACCGACCAGCACCAGGATCACCCCGTAGCCCAGCCCGTTGCCGATGCCGTCCATAAAGCTCTCGATCGGCGGCGACTTCATGGCGTAAGCCTCGGCGCGCCCCATCACGATACAGTTGGTGATGATAAGGCCGACGAACACCGACAGCTGCTTGGAGATCTCGAACGCATAGGCGCGCAACAGCTGATCGACCACGATCACCAGCGAGGCGATGATCGCCATCTGCACGATGATGCGCACGCTGTTGGGAATATGGTGACGGATCAGCGAGATGAAGAAGCTGGAGAACGCCGTGACCAGCGTCACCGCAATGGTCATCACCACCGCCGTCTCAAGCTTGGTGGTCACCGCCAACGCAGAACAGACGCCCAGCACCTGCAGGGCGATCGGGTTATTGTCGAACAGCGGCCCCAGCAGGACCCGCTTTATCTCTTTGGAATCAGCCATTTTTCAGCGCTCCTTCACGAACTTTTTTCAGGAACGGGCCGAAGCCGTGCTCGCCCAACCAGAAATCAAACGTATGCTGCACGCCGTTGGAGGTCAGCGTGGCGCCGGACAGGCCGTCCACCCCGTGCACATCCCCCTGACGCGCGCCGCCTTTCACCACGCGGATCGCCGGCTGGCCGTTGTCGTCGAACAGCTGTTTGCCGACCCACTGCTGGCGCCAGGACGGGTTCTCGACCTCGCCACCCAGCCCCGGGGTTTCCCCCTGGTCGTAGTAGGTGATGCCCTTGACCGTGTTGCCGTCGTTATCCAGCGCCACGAAGGCGTACATCATCGACCACAGGCCAGTGCCGTATACCGGCAGCACAATCTTGTTCACCTGGCCGCTTTCATCGCGCACCAGGTAGATTTCCGCCTGATTGCTGCGGCGCTTGATGCCGGCCGGATCGTCGCCCGCCGCCAGCGCCACGCTTTTGGCATCGTCGCGCAGCGCGGCGCCCAGATCGAACGCCGCCGCCTTGCCGGCGACAAACTCGCCGCTGTTCAGATCCACCAGGCGCGGCTCGATGCGCTCGCTGTACAGGCGCTTGACCTGCTCGCTCTCCATTTTCGGCTGCAACAGGCCGGCTACGTCGAGAATATTGCGCTGCTTATCGAGCAGCTTTTGCTCCTGCTGTTTGGACTTCAGGCCGACGGCGGAGCCCGCCACCACCACTGAACACACCAGACACAGCAGCAGCACTACCAGCAGCGTTTTACCGATGCCGTCGTTTTTCGCTTCATTCGCCACGGGCTTTTCTCCGCTTGATGTTGGCCTGCACCACCAGATAATCGAACAGCGGTGCGAACAGGTTGGCGAACAGGATCGCCAGCATCATGCCTTCCGGATAGGCGGGGTTGACCACCCGGATCAGCACGCACATCACGCCGATCAGAATGCCGTACCACCATTTCCCCTTGTTGGTGAAGGAGGCGGAAACCGGGTCGGTCGCCATAAAGATCATGCCGAAGGCGAAACCGCCCAGCACCAGGTGCCAGTACCACGGCATGGCGAACATCGGGTTGGTATCGGAACCGATGGCGTTGAACAACAGGGCGGAAGCCACCATGCCGAGCATCACGCCGGCGACAATGCGCCAGGAGGCCACGCGGCCGAACAGGATAATCGCCCCGCCGATCAGGATCATCAGCGTGGAGACTTCACCGATGGAGCCGGGAATGTTGCCGAGGAAGGCGTCCATCCAGCTGATGGACTGGCCGGTGGCCACGTTGCTCAGGCTGTGCGCCCCGCCTGCGCTCCACTGCGCCAGCGGCGTCGCGCCGGAGAAACCGTCCGCAGAGGTCCACACCAGATCGCCGGAGATCTGTGCCGGATAGGCGAAGAACAGGAAGGCGCGGCCGGCCAACGCCGGGTTGAGGAAGTTGCGCCCGGTGCCGCCGAAGATCTCTTTGGCCACCACCACGCCGAAGGTGATGCCCAGCGCGGCCTGCCACAGCGGCAGGGTCGGCGGCACGATCAGCGCGAACAGGATAGAGGTGACGAAGAAGCCTTCGTTGACCTCATGCTTGCGGATAATGGCGAACAGCACTTCCCAGAAGCCGCCGACGACAAACACCACGGCGTAGATCGGCAGGAAGTAACAGGCGCCCAGCACCATCTTGCTGACCCAGCCGGCGTCGGCCGCCAGCGAGGCGCCGAGCCACTGCGCCAGGCGATAATGCCAGTCGCCCGCCAGCACCTGTTGCAGCTCGTCGCCGCTGTACAGATGGTGCAGCGCCGGGATTGCCTGCTGGCCGACGTTGTACATGCCCCAGAACATCGCCGGGAATACCGCCAGCCACACCAGGATCATCATGCGTTTCAAATCGATGGCGTCGCGCACGTGCGAAGCGCCGCGCGTCACCGTGCCGGGGGTATAAAACACCGTGGTGGTCGCTTCATACAGCGGGTACCACTTTTCCAGTTTGCCGCCCGGCGTGAAGTGATGCTCTATCTTCTCAAAATAATTCTTCAGGCCCATCGGTTATCCTTCCTGCTCAATCTTGGTCAGCACCTCGCGCAGCACCGGCGCGTACTCATACTTGCCGGGGCAAACGAAGGTGCACAGCGCCAGATCTTCCTCGTCTAGCTCCAGACAGCCCAGCGCCTGCGCGCTGTCGCTGTCGCCCGCCAGCAGATCGCGCAGCAGCAGCGTCGGCAAAATGTCCAGCGGCATCACCCGCTCGTAGTTGCCGATCGGCACCATGGCGCGCTCGCCGCCGTGGGTGGTGGTCGAGAAGGCGAACAGTTTGTTCTTCAGGAAGTGGCCCAGCGTGGTGCGGGTAATGGAGAACTTGTTCGGCGAAGGCACGATCCAACCGAACAGCTCTTTGTCGCGCCCTTCTTCCAGCACCGACACCTGCGAGTGGAAACGGCCAAGCCAGGCGTTCGGGCCGGCGGCGTGCATGCCGTTCAGCACCGAACCGGAGATCACCCGGTTCTCGCCGTCTTTCAGGCGGCCGGCGGTCAGCTCCTCGAGGCTGGCCCCCAGGCGGGTGCGCAGCAGCGCCGGCTGCGCCACCTGCGGCCCGGCCAGCGCCACGACCCGGCGGGTATCGAGCTTACCGGTGGTGAACAGCGTGCCGATGGCGATGACGTCCTGGTAGCCGATGTGCCAAACGGTTTTCTTCAGGCTGACCGGTTCCAGGAAGTGAATGTGCGTACCCACCAGCCCGGCGGGGTGCGGGCCGGCAAATTCGCTGTAGGCGATCTGCGGGCTGCTCTGCTGGCCAACGGAGGCACCGGCGGCGTGGCATACGTGTACCTTGCCCGTCGTCAGGCGCGCCAACACCAGCAGCCCGGCGTTGAACGCCGCCTGCTGTTCGGCGATGATCACCTGCGGATCGGCGGCCAACGGCTGGGTATCCATCGCGGTGACGAAAATGGCGCGCGCTTCGCTGCCGGGGCTCGGCGTTTTGCTGAACGGACGAGTGCGCAGCGCGGTCCACAGGCCGCTGGCGATCAGTTCACTCTCGACCTGTTCGCGCGGCAGCTGGGCCAACTCCCCCAGCGAGTAATGCGCAAACTCGAGCTGATCGTCACCGCCGTTTTCCAGCGCAATCACCACCGATTGCAATACGCGCCGTTCGCCGCGGTTAATCGCGGCGATGCGGCCGCTGGCGGGAGCCGTGAAGAAAACCCCGGGGTTTTTCTTATCTTCGAACAACGCCTGGCCTTTCTTAACGGTATCGCCTTCCTGCACCAGCATGGAGGGACGCATTCCGACATACTCTTCCCCAAGCAGGGCGACATGCTGAATGTTCGGGCCGTCTTGGATCGCCTGAACCGGAGCCCCGGCAATCGGCAGATCTAACCCTTTTCTGATCTTAATCATAGGATTTATACGATGTAGTTTGGTTTGCACGTCTGCCCGGCCCCAGAGGCGGGTGCTGACGATGCCAGGATTGCCGGGCAGTGCGCATGGCACCACGCCCAACATGAACTTTCTCGCAGTGAAAAATCGGGGTAACGCGCATTCCCTTGATTCCCCCTTTCCGTTGTTTGCTCGACAGTCGATGTGTTAACGGCCTGTAGCCAAATAACCATCAAAACGGCCGGGTTATATGCCATAACCCCTGCCGCTTCAATCGCCACAGCGCGTTAAATTGAAGAGGGAATATTAACATTGTTCGCAACATTGTTCTGCGTTCCGTCGTGACTTGGGTCAAGCAAACGCAATTAAATTTCGCGTGTTTTTCACTACTTATCGTTAAAATCTGCCGGTCATTTCACTTTTATCGAGCTTTGTCGTTTTTTTATACATATCACGTATTGCTAAAAATAAACGCGCTGGTAATCTGGCGGTGTTTTGCAGCAGTAAAAACAATAATCAGTGGCATGCCGACCAACGTCATTGCGCCGGCAGATAAATATAAGCAGGAATAATAATGAGCAAAATCGCGCTGTTGTTTGCGATGCTTGTTTCTATGCCGATGATCACGGCCTGCAGCGCCAGCGAGCAGGTACCGGAAACGCCGGTAGTTAAACAGCAATTATTGGGTTCGCCGGTCTATATTCAGATCTTCAAAGAGGAACGCAAGCTGGAATTGTATGCCAAAATGGGCAATGAATTCCGCCTGGTCAATACGTTCCCGATCTGTAATTTCTCCGGTGGACTGGGTCCTAAACGTCGTGAAGGCGACTTTAAAAGTCCGGAAGGCTTTTATAGCGTTGACGCGCGCCATCTGAAACCCGACAGCAAGTATTATCGGGCGATCAATATCGGTTTCCCTAATGATTACGATAAATCGCAGGGCTATTCCGGCGCTTATCTGATGATCCACGGTGAATGTAAATCGATCGGCTGTTACGCGATGACCAACACCTATATGGATGAGATCTATCGCTATGTCGAAGCCGCCTTCGCCTATGGCCAAAGCCGCGTCGACATCAGCATCTACCCGTTCCGCATGACCGAGCAAAACCTCAAGCGCCATGCGTCATCCAGCTATATCGCCTTCTGGCGCCAGCTGAAGCCGGGCTACGATTACTTCGCGAAGAACCACCAGCCGCCGATGATGACCGTGGACAACGGCCAGTATGTGCTGGGTCAACCGTTGATGAGCAGCGGCCAGATGACGCAGTACGCGTCAGCCAGCCCGACGCCCAACACCAACCCCTTCGCTCAGAACAAGCCGCTCACCGAAGTGAAATAACGCGAACTCGCCTGGCTCAATCTTGTGCCAGGTTTCGTTGGCGGTCAGCGGTTGGGTGGCGATCACCGTGACCACATCGTTCGGTGTGGTCTGCTGCTGAAAATCGATTTCCACATCCTGATCGAGCAGCGTCGCCTTGCCAAACGGCGCGCGGCGCGTGATCCAATACAGGTTGGTGGAGCAATAGGCCATCACGAAGCGCCCGTCCGACAACAGCATGTTGAATACCCCTTTCTTGCGCAGCTGGCTCGCCAACAGGCCGATGTAGCGGAAAACCGCCGGCCACTGGCTCGGGGTGCGCGGGTATTTCAGCGCCAGCTGATGCAGTAGCCAGCAGAACGCGTATTCGCTGTCGGTCTGGCCGACCGGGCGAAACGTGCCGGTATCCAGCTGACGGTAGCCTTTCAATTGGCCGTTGTGCGCGTAGGTCCAGTTGCGGCCCCACAGTTCGCGGGTGAACGGGTGGGTGTTTTCCAGCGCCACTTCGCCGCGGTTGGCCTGGCGAATATGGGACACCACCGCACAGGACTTGATCGGGTAGTCCTGCACCAGGCGGGCGATCGGCGAGTTGAAGCTCGGCTGCGGATCCTTGAATGTGCGGCAGCCGTTCCCTTCATAGAAGGTAATGCCCCAGCCATCCTTATGCGGCCCGGTGCGGCCGCCGCGCTGTACCAGGCCGGTAAAGCTGAAGCAGATATCGGTCGGTACGTTTGCGCTCATCCCGAGCAGTTCACACATCGCCAGCACTCCTTAACCACACTGACACAGGCTGTGCGGGCGCACCATGCGGCGCCCGCAGTCTTATTCATGGGGAGCCGCAGCTCCCCGCAGGCTATCAAGCCTTAACCATCTCTTTTTCGATCAGCTGAATCAAGATGTGAATCGCTTTGATGTGGATTTCCTGAATGCGGTCGGCGTAGCCGAAGTGCGGCACGCGAATTTCCACATCGGCGGAACCCGCCATCTTGCCGCCGTCCTTGCCGGTCAGGGTGATTACTTTCATCCCCTTGGCGCGCGCCGCGTCGATGGCCTTGATGATGTTGCCGGAGTTGCCGGAGGTGGAAATGCCCAGCAGCACGTCGCCTTCGCGGCCTACCGCTTCCACATAGCGAGAGAAGACGTACTCATAGCCGAAGTCGTTGCTGACGCAGGACAGGTGGCTCACGTCCGAGATGGCAATCGCCGGGTAGCCCGGGCGGTTTTCACGGTAGCGGCCGGTCAGCTCTTCGGCGAAGTGCATCGCGTCGCAATGGGAACCGCCGTTGCCGCAGGAAATCACTTTACCGCCGGCTTTGAAGGAATCCGCCAGCAGCACCGCCGCACGTTGGATGGCGTCGATGTTGGCGTCGTCATTGATAAATTTCGCCAGGGTATCAGCCGCTTCGTTCAGTTCACTGCGAATAAGGTCGTGGTACATGAGGAACCTCTTGTTATCGTCAAATCTTCCGCTCCGCAGTGTACCGGATCGCGGAAACAGCGAGAAGCATTCTCAGCCAAACAGCGCGCCGGTTAAGGAAGCGGAGAGGTTTTTGATGATTGGTGCTGTCAGTTTGTGACCTGAGTTGTAATTAAACTGTAAACGCATTGATAAAAATTCTGCCTTGTACTAAAACCTATTACATACACACAACAGGTCAGACCTCTTACTACTTCGGAGCTTCTTATGATGGTTCTTAGTATCGTCGTTTTCCTGGCTCTCCTCGGCGTGGTGTTCTACCACCGAGTGAACCTTACCCTCAGCAGCCTGATCCTGGTGGCGTACACCGCCGCCATGGGCGCTATCGGCCTGTGGAGCTTCTGGCTGTTGCTGCCGCTGGCTATCGTGCTGCTGCCGCTGAACCTTTCCTCTGTGCGCCGTTCCCTGCTCTCCGCGCCGGCGCTGCGCGCCTTCCGCAAGGTGATGCCGCCGATGTCCACCACCGAGAAGGAAGCGATCGACGCCGGCACCACTTGGTGGGAAGGCGATCTGTTCCGCGGCGCGCCGGACTGGAACAAGCTGCACAGCTACCCGAAACCGCGCCTGACGGAAGAAGAGCAGGCGTTTATCGACGGCCCGGTGGAAGAAGCCTGCCGCATGGCCAACGACTTCCAGATCACCCACGAACTGGCCGATCTGCCGCCTGAACTCTGGGCGTACCTGAAAGAACACCGTTTCTTCGCGATGATCATCAAGAAAGAGTACGGCGGTCTGGAATTCTCTCCTTATGCTCAGGCGATGGTGCTGCAAAAACTGGCCGGCGTTTCCGGTATCCTGGCGATCACCGTCGGCGTGCCGAACTCCCTCGGCCCGGGCGAACTGCTGCAGCACTACGGCACCGAAGAACAGAAAAACCACTATCTGCCGGGCCTGGCGCGCGGCGACGAGATCCCTTGCTTCGCGCTGACCAGCCCGGAAGCGGGCTCCGATGCCGGTGCCATTCCGGACGTCGGCACCGTGTGCATGGGCGACTGGCAAGGCAAGCAGGTGCTGGGCATGCGCCTGACCTGGAACAAGCGCTACATCACGCTGGCGCCGGTCGCCACCGTACTGGGCCTGGCGTTCAAATTGCATGACCCGAACCGCCTGCTGAGCGACAACGAATCCCCGGGCATCACCTGTGCGCTGATCCCGACCAGCACGCCGGGCGTGGAAATCGGCAACCGCCACTTCCCGCTGAACGTGCCGTTCCAAAACGGCCCGACCCGCGGCACCGACGTGTTCGTCCCGATCGATTACATCATCGGCGGCCCGAAAATGGCCGGCCAGGGCTGGCGCATGCTGGTTGAGTGTCTGTCGGTCGGTCGCGGCATCACCCTGCCGTCCAACTCTACCGGCAGCCTGAAATCCATCGCCCTGGCGACCGGTGCCTACGCGCACATTCGCCGTCAGTTCAAGATCTCCATCGGCAAGATGGAAGGGATCGAGGAGCCGTTGGCGCGCATCGCCGGCAACACCTATGTGATGGACGCCGCCGCTTCGCTGATCACCTATGCGCTGGTGCAGGGCGAGAAGCCGGCCGTGCTGTCGGCCATCGTCAAATATCACTGTACGCACCGCGGCCAGCAGTCGATCGTTGACGCCATGGACATCGCCGGCGGTAAAGGCATCATGCTCGGCGAATCCAACTTCCTGGCTCGTGCCTATCAGGGCGCACCGATCGCCATCACGGTGGAAGGCGCGAACATCCTGACCCGCACCATGATGATCTTCGGTCAAGGCGCGATCCGCTGCCATCCTTATGTGCTGGATGAAATGGCGGCGGCGCAAAGCAACGATCTGAACGCCTTCGATAAATCGCTGTTCGGCCATCTGGGCCACGTCGGCAGCAACAAGGTACGCAGCTTCTGGCTGGGCCTGACCAACGGCCGCACCAGCGCCACGCCGACCAAGGACGCGACCCGTCGTTACTATCAGCAATTGAACCGCCTGAGCGCCAACCTGGCGTTGCTGTCGGACGTTTCCATGGGCGTGCTGGGCGGTAGCCTGAAGCGCCGCGAGCGCATCTCCGCTCGCCTGGGGGACATCCTCAGCCAGATGTATTTGGCTTCCGCCGTGCTGAAACGCTTTGACGACGAAGGCCGTCAGAAAGAAGATCTGCCGCTGGTGCATTGGGGCGTGCAAGACAGCCTGCATAAAGCCGAACAGGCGCTGGATGACCTGCTGCGTAACTTCCCGAACCGCTTTATCGCCGGCGCGATGCGCTTCGTGGTCTTCCCGCTCGGCCGTGTGCATACCGCACCGTCCGATCGTCTGGATCACCAGTTGGCCAAGATCCTGCAGGTACCTTCCGCCACCCGCAGCCGTCTGGGGCGCGGCCAGTACCTGACGCCGAGCGAACATAACCCAATCGGCCTGCTGGAAGCGGCGCTGGCCGACGTGATGGCCGCCGAGCCGATTCACGAACGTCTGTGCAAGGCGGTCGGCAAAAACCTGCCGTTCACCCGTCTGGATCGTTTGGCGGAACGCGCGCTGGAAGAAGGCAAGATCAGCGCCGACGAAGCGAAAATTCTGGTGAAAGCCGAAGAGAGCCGTCTGCGCTCCATCAACGTGGACGACTTTGCGCCGGATGCGCTGGCGGCCGCCAAGCCGGAAAAGCCGGCGGCGCAGTCTAAGCGCCAACAGCAGACCGAAGCGGCTTAACGCCAATTCAAACTTCACGCATCCAAGGGGCGATCATCATCGCCCCTTTTTCTTTTCTTGCATCACGAACTGCGCACCGCGCCGCAGGTTGGCGCAACGGCGGATTTCACGGGAAGGAAGTTCGAGTAGACTGCGCGGCGGGTGCTCTGGATCTTTCTGTCCGGCGCCTTGGCAAAGGAGAGAAAGAGAAAGGCCCCGAGTCGATATTATCAACCCGAGGCCACTCTGATGCCTAGCAACATCAGGTTAGCCTCTTACCCGCCGCAAGGCAAGGATAGGGAGGTCAAAAATGCAGCAAAAACGGGTCGTACTTAAACGGGTGATCGTCTGTATGACGCGGATCGCGTTCATCTGGCTAACCCGCGGTTCGCTGTGCGAACTGCGCATCAGGCTGGGAGGCTCGGAGGTTGCGGCCACTTTGGCTTACGAATCTGAACGGTAAGGCAACCCAACGGCGGGGTTCGCCCCGCCCGTTGGCCGATGGTGTCAGGCAGGATCCACGAGCACCCGCCTTTTCAACCGCTGACCGTCAGTTTGTCGTAGCCGCGCAGGCGGTAATTCACCACCGACACCAGCCAGCAGAAGATAAACACGGCGATCACCCAATACCCCATCTCCCCCAGATGATCGTTGAGCCGCGCGACGGCGTCCCACAGCGGGCCGGACAGCGCCAACTTGTCGGCGATGAGCCCGAGCGCTTCGATGCCGCCGATAAACACCGCGATGATCACCGATGCCGCCGTGATCGTCATGTTGTAGTACAGCTTGCGGATCGGTTTGGAAAACGCCCAGCCGTAAGCGCCGATCATCACGAAGTTGTCGATGGAGTCGATCAGCGCCATGCCGGCGGCGAACAGCGCCGGGAACAGCATGATGCTCCACAAATTCATGCCGTGGCCGGCGCCGGCGGCCGAAATGCCCAGCAACCCAACCTCGGTGGCAGTGTCGAAGCCCAGGCCAAACAGGAAGCCCACCAGGTACATGTGCCAACTCTTATTCACCAGCCTGAACAGCGGGCGGAAACAGCGTGCCAGCGCACCGCCACCGCTCATCAACGCATCCAGCGATTGATGCGCAGGCAGCGCCCCCGCTTTCACCTGCCGGAAAGCGCGCCACACGGAGATCAGCACCAGCAGATTGATAAAGGCCACCGTCAGCAGAAACAGCGCGGACACCAGCGTGCCGATCAAGCCGCCGGTCTCGTGAAACCAGCTCATCTGGCGGCTGAACATCATCGCCGTCGCGGCAATCGCGGCCGAGGCCAGCACCACGATGGTCGAGTGGCCGAGCGAGAAGAAGGTACCGACCGCCACCGGCGTTTTGCCCTGCTGCATCAGCTTGCGGGTCACGTTGTCGATCGCGGCGATGTGATCGGCATCCACCGCATGGCGCAGACCAAAACTGTAGGCCAGCAAGGCGGTGCCCATCAGCGCGGCATTGTCTTTGAACACCGCCAGCGCCAGCAGCCAGACGATGACGTTGACCGCCACCAGCCCCAGCAACAGGGATACCGCCCGTCGCCGGGCCGCGCCATGCAATCCTTCGGAAACTACCGCCATACCCACACTCCTGTTTTATCGTTATGTTCAAATCAATGGATTAGCGCCGCGCCGCGATCACCGCCGGATTAGCGCTCAAAAACAGCCAGGACGCGATCACGAACGGCATGGTCAACGACGGCATGCCCAGCGGGGCCAGCAAGGTATTGAACGCGCCCTGCACCAGCACCGTAAAAATCACGCCGAGCAGCGTATAGATCAGCACTCGCCGGCCGGGCGGGTTGAAGACGGATCCCAGCGCCACCGCCGTCAGCACCGCGCTGAAGGCGTACAGCCCGGCGAAAACCGCCTGCGGATCGGCCCCGATCGCCAGCGATGTGACCACCGCCAGCAACGCGCCGAAAAAACCCAGCAGCATCGCGCGCGGCGACGACACCGCCAGCCCGAGCAACAGCAGTACGCCACCGCTCACGCTGCTGCACAAAAAGACCTGAGAAACGCCGTGCAGCGCGCCGCTCAGCATCTCTGCGACGCCGGGATGCGCGTAGAACACCGCCCCGTCGGCCGGGATGGCCGCCGCCGGCAACCGTACATGCCGCAGATGGCTGAACGGGTAGCTGGCCAACAGCACCGTCCAGGTGGTCAGCACGAAAGGCGCCGTCAGCGCCGCGATCTTCCAGGTGCGCAACAGCCGATTGAGGCCAACGGTGACGATCACCGAGATCGTGCTGCTGAACATCACGCCGATCCACAGCCAGGCCGAGGGCAGTAAAAAGGTCGGCAGCGCGGCACCGACCAGGCAGCCGTTGTAGCCATACAGCCCAGAGCGCAACGCCGTGCGATCGTCCACCAGCCACGCCGCGCTCAGCGTCGCCGACGCGGTGCCCAGCAGACAGCCGAAGGCCACCTGCGGCAACCCTTCCTCATAGGCGCCCACAAAAATGGCGATAAAAAACAGTAATCCGGTCAACGGGTTATTTTGAAAAATCACCTGCGAACAGCCGCGCAGCACCGCATCCGTCGCCGCCGCTATCCGGCTGTGGGCACACAGACCGCCCCAACTCCACCTTGTCGTCATGACCGCTTCCCGCTGCAGATTAGCGCCAGATAAAGGGCTCCGGCAGCGTCACGCCCAGGATCTCTTCCCGGGCGACGCGCCAGAAAACGCGAATGGCCGCCTTCACCTGGCGCGCCTCTTTGCCCAGGGCCTTAAAGATCAGCCCACACTCGTTGGGCAACCGGCTGACGCCGCTGGCGATCCCCTCAACCTCGTCATAATGGGGCGCGATGCGATCGAGGATCCGCTGATGGTGCTCGGGCGGCGTCAGCAGGATCACATTGCCGAACACGTCGAACGGCCCCATCACGCCGACCCCGTTCAGCGGGTGTTTATGCGGCTCCAGCACATAGCGTTCGACAAACAGCGTCTTGCCCTCGGGGCGGCAGGCGCTGATGCGCGAGGAGTACACGTCGAATCTGAACCCGCGATCCGCCTGATGGTGTTTGCGCCCCGACATCAGGATCTCGCCGTAGAGCAGCGTCGCCGTCGGGTGTAGCGTAATGCGGGTATCGGTAATGAAGCGCGAACCGCAGTGGGGGATCACCGGATCGGGCATCATCTCCAGATAGCTGCCCTCTTCGAGCGTCAGCGTCTGCATCTGCGCCGCGTAATTATTTTCCATGGCGTGGATCTTGGTCGCCGACTGGGTGGTGACATGCCCGCAGGCCTGGGGGGCGACCTGCACCTCGAGCGTCAGGCGATCGCCCTGCAAGATGCATCCCGAGGTGGAGATGACGAACACGCACGGCATCTGCGGCAGCGCTTCATCCCAATACAGCGCCCGCTGCACCAGAAACGGTACGCGCCGCTCCATCTGCCGCAGCACGCTGCGATGCCCGCTTAGCGCAAACCCCAGCCGCAGATAGCCGGTTTTGCCCACGCCGCCGCTGGCCATTTGCGGCGGCTCATCCTGATAATCGGCCAGCTCCGGCGCATCGGCGCCAAGCTGCGCGACGCGCCTCGCGGCTTCGCTGACCGCCGTCATACCGCCGCCGACGGCGCATGGGTGAACAGGAAATCACGCATGATCATGTCCACCAGCTCGTCGATGCCTTCGCCGGTTTTGCAGTTGGTGAGAATATAAGGCCGCTCGCCGCGCACCACGCGGGTGTCGTGTTCCATCACCGCCAGGCTGGCGCCGACATAGGGGGCCAGATCGATTTTGTTGATCACCAGGATGTCGGCCTGCACCAGGCCCGGCCCGTTTTTACGCGGGATCTTTTCCCCTTCGGCGACGTCGATGACATAGATGTAAAAGTCCGCCAGCGCCGGGCTGAAGGTCAGCGTCAGATTATCGCCGCCGCTCTCGATCATCACCACGTCGCTTTCCGGAAAGCGGGCCTCCATCTCCTCTACCGCCGCGATATTCATGCTCGGATCCTCCCGCACGGCGGTATGCGGGCAAGCGCCGGTTTCCACGCCCAGAATTTTCTCCTCGTCCAGGATCCCCTTGAGCGTGCGCTTGACCTGTTTGGCGTCTTCGGTGGTGACGATGTCGTTGGTGATGATCAGCGGGCTGATGCCCCGCTCGATCAAGCGCGGCGTGATGACTTCAATGATCGCGGTCTTGCCCGAGCCTACCGGGCCGCCGATACCGATGCGGGTAATTTTTTTCACTCTGCTCGTTCCTTATTATCAGTTGCTGAACAGTCGGGTAAATGCGCCGACGTGCAGTGCGGCCAGGACATCGGTCACCGGCGCGTAAGAGGCCATTTGTTCAACGCCGCCGCGTTCGGCTTCGTCACAAAAAACGTCGATGTCCCGGTTGAGTTGAAACAGGATGCGTTGGGTGTCGATATGGGTGACGCGCATCAGGCGCATGGCGGCGCTGAGAATGGTCATCGCCACGCCGTACTGATGCATCACCGCCACCTCGCGCGGGCCGGCGCCCAGCGCCGTCATCACCACCGCCTGCGTCACCGGATAGGTGCCGGCGGCGCGGCCGGTTTTGATCTGCTCAAGCCACCAGACCACCTGAGGTTCGTCGCAGATGGCCGCCGCCATTTCCGCCAGCTTTTTTCCCATCCGCACCACCATGTTGCGGCCCTCTTCGTTCAGCTTGCGGTTGAACAGTGCCCAGTCGTGGCCCATCGCCGCCTCGCGATCGCCGGCCTGCAGCGCTCGGCAGGCCGCCGTCACTGCTCGGCCGTCGCCGCCCGCCGCCTGTTGCAAGGCGGTGCGGGTGAACGACTGCAGCGTGTCGGCATCGCGCACGATGCCGGCCTGGATCGCCGACTCGACGCCGTTGGAAAAGGCGAACGCCCCCACCGGCAGCACCGAGTCGGCAAACTGCAGAATGCGAATCAACTGGACGGCATTCATTTCAGTTTGATCACATGCTGGCCGAGGAAGGGGCTGTCGACATGCACATGGGTGGCGGAATCCTCCGCGCCGCCGAACAGCAAGCGCGCTTCGGGCTGGGTCAAATGCGGCAAAATGCTTTCGCCCTTCACGAACGAATAAGGCAACGCGTGGAAACCGTGGGTTTTCATCACCGAATCCATCACCTTGGTCGCCACCGTCAGCGGAATAAAGATGCGATTCCCTTTGATGACCGATTTCCAGTGCTGATTGCCCAGCGCATGCCCCAGTTCGAACGCAGTCTTCAGCACCGTCGCCATATCGGTCGCCAGCAACGACTCAAGATGGATGACCATCACGTCGCGCAGGTTCATCTGCACCACCACCGCGCTGCGGTTCGCTTCGTCCCAAAGCAACACGTCGCCGTCGGCCAGCACCTGATGACGATCGAGGGAGATGCCGAGATCCTGGCCGTCGCGGGTCGTCTTGCGGCAGCGGCTTTTCTGCGCCTCCCACTGCGAAAGCGCCAGCACGTCCAGCGAGGCGTGTTGCAAGCGTTCGCGCCAGTCGGCATCCCGTTTGATATTGCCGAGTATCTTTTCAATCACGATCATGAGCGGCGGTTCCTAGCTGAAGAAGTAGCGTTGATTAAGCACGGCGGTGGAGATGGGCTTCACCGTGGCGTGTTCGCCGTTGACCTTGACCGCGAAGGTTTCGGGATCCACCTCGATGTTCGGCGTTTCCGCATTGCGCACCATGTCCTGCTTGGAGATCGCCCGGCAGTTATGCACCGCCATCACCTGCCGCTCCAGCCCCAGTTTCTCTTTGATGCCGTCGTGCAACGCGGCGCCGGAGACGAAGGTGACGCAGGTTTCCTGCAGCGATTTGCCCATGGCACCGAACATCGGGCGGTAGAACGTGGGCTGCGGCGTCGGCAACGACGCGTTGGGATCGCCCATCACCGCCCAGTTGATCATCCCGCCCTTGATCACCAGCTTCGGCTTGGCGCCGAAGAAGCGCGGCTCCCACAGCACCAGATCGGCCATCTTGCCGACCTCGACCGAACCCAGCACGTGGCTGATGCCCTGCGCAATCGCCGGGTTGATGGTGATCTTCGCCACGTAGCGCAACACGCGGAAGTTGTCGTGCTCCGCCGCGTCTTCCGGCAGCTTGCCGCGCGCGACTTTCATCGCATGTGCCGTCTGCATCACCCGCAGCCAGTTTTCGCCGACCCGCCCCATCGCCTGGGAATCGCTGGAAAACATCGACAGCACGCCCATGTCGTGCAGCACGTTTTCCGCCGCGATGGTTTCCGGCCGCACCCGGCTTTCGGAGAACGCCACGTCGGCCGGCACATTGGGATTGAGGTTGTGGCACACCATGATCATGTCGAACAATTCGGCCTGGCTGTTGATGCCGAACGGCAGCGTGGGGTTGGTGGAGCTCGGCAACACGTTCATCTGCGCGGCAACCTTGATGATATCCGGCGAGTGCCCGCCGCCGGCGCCTTCGGTGTGGAAGGTGTGTATGGTGCGCCCTTCAAAGGCGTCGATGGTGTCCTCGACGTAGCCGCCTTCATTCAGGCTGTCGGTGTGCACCGCCACCTGAATATCCATGTCGTCGGCCACGCGCAACGCGTGGCGCAGCGCGGAGTTGGTGGCGCCCCAGTCCTCATGCACTTTCAGCCCCGCCACGCCGGCGGCGATTTGTTCGACCAGCGGCGCAGCGTGCGAAGCGTGCCCCTTGCCGAGCATCCCCACGTTGACCGGCATAGTCTCGAAGGCGCGCAGCATGCGGTGGATATGCCAGGGCCCGGCGGTCACGGTGGTGCCGTTGGAGCCGTCGGTCGGCCCGACGCCGCCGCCGAAGAACGTCGTCACGCCGTTGGAAAGCGCATGCGCCGCCTGCTGCGGCGAAATGAAGTGGATATGCGTATCGATGCCGGCGGCGGTCAGGATCAGGTGCTCGCCCGAGATGGCGTCGGTGCTGACGCCCACCACCATCCCGGGCGTGACACCGTTCATCATCGCCGGGTTGCCGCTTTTGCCGATGCCGGCGATCAGGCCGTTTTTGATGCCGACGTCCGCCTTGATCACCCCTTGCCGGGCGTCCAAAATCGTTACGTTGGTAATCACCAGATCCAGCACGTTATCGCTGGTTAATCGGTTGTCGGCGCCCATGCCGTCACGCAGCGACTTGCCGCCGCCGTAGACCGATTCCTCGCCGTAGCCGCGCAGGTCTTTCTCTATTTCAATAAACAGTTGCGTATCGCCCAAACGAATTTTATCGCCGGTGGTTGGGCCGAACAGCCCGGCATATTCTTGCCTGGAGAGAGTTGGCATGCGTTATTCCTCGCTCGTTTTCGTCGGCGCCTGATCGAGGTTTTTATAACCCAGCTCAATAGCTCGCTTTACATCTATCGTTTTCTTTACTCTTTCACCGGCCGCAACCGGGCTGTCCCCCGCCCAACCGTCCACCAGATTATTAAAACCGTAGACCGTTTTTTTGCCGCCGATGGCAATAAGCGCCACCTCAATCTCGTCACCGGGTTCAAAACGGATCGCCGTCGTGGCAGTGATATTCAAACGCTTGCCAAAGGCGGCAGCGCGATCGAATTGCAAGGCTTTGTTGGCCTCAAAGAAATGAAAATGCGAACCGACCTGAATAGGCCTGTCGCCGGTGTTACGCACCGTTAAAATAAGGCTTTCGCGATCTTCATTGAAGGTAATGGGGGTTTCGGACAGGATATAGCCGCCGGGCGGCACGTGCTTTTCTGGGTCATGCTTTTTCATCGAAATACCTGTGCTGATAAGGTTTATCCGTGGCAATCAGGAACGCAAACCGCACTTACTGAATCGGATCGTGCACCGTCACCAGGCGGCTGCCGTCGCTGAATATCGCTTCGACCTGCACGTGCGGGATCAGATCCGCCACGCCGTCCATCACGTCATCGCGGCTCAATACCTGCCGCGTGTCGTTCATGACTTCTTCCAGCGTTTTTCCCTCGCGGGCGCCTTCCAGCGCTGCGGTGGTAATAATCGCCACCGCCTCGGGGTAATTCAGCTTTATCCCTCTGGACTTTCGCTTTAATGCGACGTCGGCCAGGGTATAGACCATCAACTTTTCAATTTCTCTTGGCGTTAATTGCATGGGGCACTCCGATCTCGATAGGAATAATCAGACAAAACGAGGCCAAAGGTGATTAATAGTTAATAACCTTGCGTTATTTATTTGCGTTTATCTGACCCTCGAACAATCTAGGAGGTAATATTGAGATGATCAACCCACAACTTTATTCACGTTAGAGCATGAGTTATCCCACGCCATAAAAAAGTAACGGTGACATGATAGTTTTTATCGATAAAATTTCTTTTTTTCTCTTTCTGTTTCCACAATAAAACGATCAAAAAAAGCACAGCCCACCCTGCTTTGTTTTCACCACCTCAATAAAACCCAGAAAAATACCCTCCTCAGGCACCAAACCACCAATATTAAAGACATGTAACCAACGGTCAGAAAATATAATTAAATTTACAAACAGGGCACGAACAAAAATACATTTTTAGTTAAAAACAATTTATCTATTCTATTGCTGATACCAATAAGTTCTTAAAAATAAAAAACCCGGCCGCAGCCGGGTTTGCCTCATTGCCGAGTTATTCAGCCTTGCTGACGAATGCGCGCCAACAGCGCGTCAATATGCTCGATCTGCTGCGCATTGACGATCAGCGTGCGCCCCAGTCCCAGCGCATGACGCTGGCAGTCGAGGCGCATGTCGGCGTCGGCGATGCTGTCCAGATCGGCGACGTGCGCCAGGCCGATGGTGCGCCGAATCAGTTCGGTACCGCAGTACCCGACCGCATCGGCCCAGACCTGTTGCAGGAACTGCTCGGCGTAACCCGGCGTTGCCAGCGCCGCATCCCGGCTTTGCTGATGGCACAGCGCCAGGAAGCGATCGGCAAAGATCAGCCACAGCTCGCGCACATCCTGCAAGCGCTGCTCGCGCCCGGCGGCGGCGTCGCGCGGCCCGAACAGCCCCGGCAGCCCGCAATAGTTGAGCAGCAGATTGCCCAATGCGGTGCCGATATCGAAACCGATCGGGCCGTAGAAACCGAATTCGGCGTCGATCGCTTTCAACCGTCCTTCCGCCACGAAGATCGAACCGCTGTGAATATCGCCGTGCAGCAGCGCCTCCGCCTTGCTGAGAAAGCGATGTTTCAGGCCGGCGACGGCCAGCTTCAGCGGCGTATCCTCACGCAGCGCCTGCACCTGCGGCAACAGCGCCGCCTCGAAGCGATTGCGCTCATGATCGATATAAGGATCGGTAAAGAACAGATCTTCGGTGATCTGGCACAGCTCGGGGTTGGTGAAACGGCTGACTTCCGCCTTCTTCTGCTGCGCCGACTGATAAAAATCGGAGGTGTGGAACAGCGTCTGCGCCAGGTATTCCGCCAGCTGCCCGGCCGCCAGCGGGTGATAGTTGCCCTGCACCAGCTCGCTGCGCCAGATGCGATGGTCGGAAAGGTCTTCCTGCACCATCACCGCCAATTCGGGATCGTGATGCAAGACTTTTACCGTATGCCGCGGGCAGAAGCCGCCGTGGACCAGCAGCGTTTCCGCTTCGATGCGCGCCCGATCCAGCGTCAACGGCCAGGATTCGCCCACGCAACGTACGTAAGGCAGCGCCTGCTTGACGATCACCCGGCTCACCCCTTCGCGATCGCGGATCTTGAACACCAGATTCAGGTTGCCGTCACCGATCTCGTCGGCGCTGACCAGTGCCTGCGGTTCAGACACCCGACCGTATTGGCGGGCGTATTCAACGGCGTCGGTAGCCGTAAAAGTACGATAAAGCGACATTCCCCAACCCCTCTGTTCTCTCTCACCGATCCCAGCGATTCTGTTTATTTAGACGTAAAAGCATTTGGACGTCTATACATCTGGAAGTCATGTTGGCAGAATAGCGTTTCAGATGCAATAACCACGCAACAAGGAATTAACCGCCGATGCAAGCGCTTAACACCACCAGTTTGACCCTGCAGGACAACCGCCTTTGGATCCTCGATCAGCAAGCCCTGCCGCAGGAAAAGCGGTGGCGCGCCTGCGACAGCGTGGAGGAATTGGTCGGGCACATTCACAGCCTGCGGGTGCGCGGCGCGCCGCTGATCGGGCTGTCTGCCAGCCTGCTGTTGGCGCTGCTCGCGGAACGCGGTCTGCCGCGCGCCGAGCTGGAGCAGGCGCTGCACACGCTGCGCGCCGCCCGCCCGACGGCGGTCAACCTGATGAATAATCTGGATCGCATGAAGCTGGCGCTGGCGGAGCCTGATTGGGTGCCGGCGATGGTGAACGAAGCGCTGCGGTTGGTGGAAGAAGATCGCCGATTGTGCGATCGCATTGCCGATCACGGCGCTGGGCTGGTCAAGCCCGGCAGCCGCCTGCTGACCCACTGCAATACCGGCGGGTTGGCCACCGCCGGCGTCGGCACCGCCATCGGCGTGCTGCTGCACGCTCACCGGCAAGGCAAGGTGCAACAGGTGTGGGTCGATGAAACCCGGCCGCTGCTGCAGGGCGGCCGCCTGACCGCCTGGGAACTGGGCGAGCTAGGCATTCCCTATCGCCTGATCTGCGATTCGATGGCCGCCAGCCTGATGGCACAGGGCCAGGTCGATGCGGTGTGGGTCGGCGCGGATCGCATCGCCGCCAACGGCGACGTCGCCAACAAAATCGGCACCTACAGCCTGGCGGTGCTGGCGCACTACCACGGCATCCCATTCTACGTGGCCGCCCCGCATACCACCCACGATCCGCACTGCCCGGACGGCGCCGCCATTCCGATCGAGCAGCGCGCGGCGGCCGAAGTCACCGGCGTTTCAGGCAGCTTCGGCGCCTGTCAGTGGGCGCCGAACGAGGCACCGGTCTACAATCCGGCGTTCGACGTTACGCCGGCCAAGCTTATCAGCGGCTGGGTATTCGACAGCGGCGTGATTACGCCGCAGCAGGTTGAAGCGGGGATTTTCCGGCGGGCGCTGGGGTAACGCCCGCGGATTGACGCTCAGTCCAGACGTGGATAGTCATCGGCGATCTTGTCGCCGGTGAAATGCGCCACCCAGCCTTCCGGGTTGTCGAACACCCGGATCGCGGTGAAATGTGGGGCCGATCCCATATCGAACCAGTGCCGGGTGTTGGCCGGCACCGAGATCAGATCGTTCTTTTCGCACAGGATCTGGAAGATCTTGCCGTCCAGATGCAGGCAAAACAGCCCTGCGCCTTCGACGAAAAAGCGTACTTCATCTTCGCCGTGCGTATGTTCGGACAGGAATTTTTCACGCAGCGCCTGGCGCTGCTCATGGTCCGGCCGCATGCTGATCACATCCCAGCTCTGGTAGCCCTTTTCAGCCACCAGCCGGTCTATCTCATGCTGGTAGGCGGCGATCACCGCCTCCGGCTGCGGGTTGTCGCCCAGCTCGCGATCCGCTTGCCAGCGCTCAAAGCGTACGCCGATTTGCGCCAGCTGGCGCTGGATCTCCTGCGCATCGCGGCTCTGCCACAGCGGCTGCTGCGGCGCTTTATCGCTGAAAATGGTCAATCCACTCATGAGACGAACTCCCCTAAATCGATACGATCAAAACGGTTAACCTGCGGATGCCGGCTCTGGTTGTCCGCGTCATCGCGGATCAGCTGGCAGGTATGCCAGCCGGCGGCCTGCGCCGCATCCAGCTCCTGGCGGATGTCGGACAAAAACAGCAGCTCGTCGGCCGCGATGCCGATAGCCTGCGCGATGTTGCGGTACGACGCGGTTTCACGCTTGGCGCCGACGTGCGTATCGAAATAGCCGCTGAACAGCGGCTGCAGATCGCCCGCATCGCTGTGGCCGAACAGCAGCTTCTGCGCTTCCACCGAACCGGAAGAATAGACGTAAAGCTTCACCCCCTGCCGCTGCCAGGCGGCCAACTGCCCCGCGACTTCCGGATACAGATGCCCGCGGAAGTCCCCTTCGCGGTAACCGCTGCGCCAGATGATGCCCTGCAACGCCTTGAGCGCGGTAGATTTACGGTCTTCATCCATAAAGCGGTACAGGGCGGCGATCAGCGCGTCGAGATCTGCCTGCGGCTGGTCAATTTCAGCGCGCAGCGCCGCCAGCGGCGCGGCGACTTCGCTCTCAGCGGCATGGCGGCGCACAAAATCCGCCAGCCGTTCGCGGGCGTAAGGAAACAGTACCTGATGCACAAAGCGAATATCGCTGGTGGTGCCTTCAATATCGGTCACGATAGCGCGGATCATTTCGCCTCCAGTAAGCGGCGTTGCAGTTCACACTGGAACAGGAATTCCAGCCCTTCGAGATGGCGGCGGGCTTCCGCCACCTGGCTCCCCCAGCAATACAAGCCGTGGCCGCGCACCAGAAAGCCGTATTGCAGCGGCGTGGCCTCGGCATAGGCCGCCACGCGCGCCGCCAGCCGAGGGATATCCTGATCGTTGTCGAAAATGGGGATCGCCACGCTGTCCAGGTGGCTGCGCTGGCCCGCCAGCGACTTCTGCATTTCGTACCCCTGCAGCACCAGCGCATCGCCGCGCTCCACCCGCGACAGGACGGTAGCGTTGACGGAATGGGTATGCAGCACCGCGCCGATATGCGCAGACAGGCGGTAGAGCAGCGTATGCAACCCGGTCTCCGCCGATGGCGTGCGGCCGCTCGGCACATGGTTGTCGGCGATATCCACCTGCAGAAAATCGGTGGCGCTCAGGCTGCCCTTGTCTTTGCCGGACTCGGTGACCAGGCACTGACGTTCGTCCAGGCGCAGCGACATGTTGCCGCCGGTCGCCGGGCACCAGCCTTTGTCGCCAATCCAGTGGCAGGCCGCCAGCAATGCGGTAAGTTGCGGATTCTCCGTCATTATTATCGTTTCCCGTTCGGTAAGGCGGCCGGCAGATGAGGCTTGGCGTGCCGCGTGGCGGGCTAAGCACTTTTTCGCATTTAGCCATCTAAGCGTCTTGATTGCCAAATACTAGCATCGTGTTATATTGACGGCAATATAAGCGCCTGGAGTATTCACCTGCTATGAGCACTTCCGCATTGATTCCCGAAAGCAAACTGCCCTCACTGGGCACCACCATCTTTACCCAGATGAGCGCGCTGGCGCAGCAGCACCAGGCGATCAACCTGTCGCAGGGCTTCCCCGATTTCGACGGCCCGGACTACCTGAAAGAACGCTTGGCCTGGCACGTCGCCCAGGGCGCCAACCAATATGCGCCAATGACCGGCGTGGCGCCGCTGCGCGAAGCCATCGCCGACAAAACCGCCGAGCTGTATGGCTGGCAACCGGACGCCACCGCCGAAGTGACCGTCACCGCCGGCGCCACTGAAGCGCTGTTCGCCGCCATCAGCGCGCTGGTGCGCCCCGGCGACGAAGTGGTCTGCTTCGATCCCAGCTACGACAGCTATGCGCCGGCGGTCACGTTGGCCGGCGGCATACTCAAACGCATCGCCCTACAGCCGCCCGCGTTTGCCGTGGATTGGCCAGGGTTCGCCGCCGCGCTGTCGCCGCGCACCCGCCTGGTGATCGTCAACACGCCGCACAACCCGTCCGCCACCGCCTGGCAGGCGGAAGACATGCAGCAGCTGTGGCACGCTATCGCCGAACGCGAAATCTACGTGCTCAGCGACGAGGTTTACGAACACATCTGCTTTGCCAAAGGCGGGCACGCCAGCGTGCTGGCCCACCCGCAGCTGCGCCAGCGCGCGATCGCGGTGTCCTCTTTCGGCAAAACCTTCCACATGACCGGCTGGAAAGTGGGCTATTGCGTGGCATCCGCCGCGCTGAGCGCCGAGGTGCGCAAGGTGCATCAATACCTGACCTTTTCGGTCAATACCCCGGCCCAGCTGGCGCTGGCGGATAGCCTGCGCGCCGAGCCGGAGCACTGGCGACAGCTGCCGGCGTTCTATCGCGCCAAACGCGACCGCTTTGTGCAGGCGCTGACGAGCAGCCGACTGGAAATTTTACCCTGCGCGGGTACATACTTCTTGCTGGCGGACTACAGCGCCATCTCCGATCTGGACGATGTGGCATTCTGCCATTGGTTAACCGAGCACGTGGGCGTGGCGGCCATTCCGCTGTCGGTCTTCTGTGCCGATCCTTTCCCCCATAAATTAATCCGGCTGTGCTTCGCTAAACAGGACGCCACGCTGGATGCAGCTGCGGAGCGGTTATGTCGACTTTAAAAATTACCCTGTTGCAGCAACCGCTGGTCTGGCGCGACGGCCCCGCCAACCTGGCGGCTTTCGATGCGTTGCTGGCGCCAATCGTTGGCCGAGATCTCATCGTCTTGCCGGAGATGTTCACCACCGGTTTCGCCATGGATGCCGGCGAGAGCGCCCTGCCCGAACAGCAGGTGATCGACTGGCTGCACAGTTGGGCGGTGAAAAGCCACGCGTTAATCGGCGGCAGCGTGGCGTTGAAAACTGACGAAGGTGCGGTCAACCGCTTCCTGCTGGTCGAGCCGGGCGGCCAGGTGCACGCCTATGACAAACGCCACCTGTTCCGCATGGCCGGCGAACATCTGCACTACCAAGCTGGCAACCGGCGTGAAATCTTCGAATGGCGCGGCTGGCGCATCCTGCCGCAGATCTGCTACGACCTGCGTTTCCCCGTTTGGGCGCGCTATCAGCAGGATTACGATCTGGCGCTGTACGTCGCCAACTGGCCGGCGCCGCGCAGCAGCCATTGGCAAACGCTGCTGGCGGCGCGGGCGATTGAAAACCAGGTGTACGTGGCGGGCTGCAACCGGGTGGGCGAAGATCCCAACGGCCTGAGCTACAGCGGAGACAGCTTAATCATCAGCCCACAGGGCGAGATCCTGGCGAATGCGGAGCCCGGCGCGGCCACGCGGCTGGACGCCGAGCTGTCGCTGGAAACCCTGCAGAGTTACCGCAGCGCCTTCCCGGCCTGGCGCGATGCCGACAGCTTTCTGCGTTTAGACTGATTCCCCCTTCTCCCAGCCGGCGATCATCAGGCAATAGGCCTGGATCGCCAGCGCCACGTCCGCCTGCCGCACCGCTTCGTCCGGATGATGGCTGACGCCGCCGGCGCAACGCACGAACAGCATGCCGACCGGCCATTGCGCCGCCACGGCGATGGCGTCGTGCCCGGCGCCGCTCGGCAACGCCAGGCTACGGCCCTGCACTTGTGCGACAGCCGCCTGCCAGCGGCGCTGCAGGTCCACGTCGCAGGCGGTGGCATCGATGCGATAAAACGCCTCGCTGGCGAAGCGCATTCCACGCCGCGCGCAGATCGCCTGCGCCTGCGCCAGCAACGCCGTCAATAGCGCCGCCAACGGCGCATCCTGCGGGCCGCGCACATCGAGCGTCAATTTCACCTCACCGGGGATCACATTGACCGCGCCCGGCAGACTCTCGATGCAGCCGACGGTGGCCACCAGTGGCGAATCGGCGGCGCAGGTCAGCGTTTCGACCGCCGTGATCCATTCTGCTGCGGCCGCCAGCGCATCTTTGCGCTGCCCCATCGGCACCGTGCCAGCGTGGCCCGCCTCGCCGCTGAAAGTGCAGTTAAGCCGGCGCGCGCCATTGATCGCCGTCACCACGCCCAGCGCCAAATCGGCCGCCTCCAGACATGGGCCCTGTTCGATATGTAATTCGAGATAGGCGCGAATTTCGTTTGGTGCGCGACGCGCCTGCGCGATCGCCGCCGGATCCAGCCCAAAGTCGCGCATCGCCTGCGCTATGCTCACACCGTCGGCATCGGTGCGCGCCAGCCACTCTGCGGGCCACTGGCCGGTCAGGCCGCGGCTGCCGAGCAGCGTGACGCCAAAGCGCGCGCCCTCCTCGTCGGCAAAGCCGATCACCTCCAGCGCCAGCGGTAATCGATGCCCCTGGCGGTGATAGTGCGCCACCGTTTCCAGCGCCGTGAGCACGCCGAGCATGCCGTCATAACGCCCGGCGTTACGCACCGTGTCCAAATGCGAACCGAGCAGCAGCGCGGGGGCACCGGGCGTGTGCCCTTCATAACGGCCGCAGATATTGCCGACGCTGTCCTGCCAAACCTGCATGCCGCTCTCACGCATCCACACCCCGACCCGGTGATTGGCGCGCCGATGTTCGGCGGAGAGATAAAGACGCGTCAGCCGATCGGGCTCTGCGCTGATCGCCGCCAGCTCGTCACAGCGCGCCATCACCCGTGCGGCGGCCTGCTGTGCCTCCAGCGGCGTCATCCACGCTTGCCTGCGTCATAAACGTTCCAGGCGGCCTGCAACGCCTCGCCCTGCTTGCTGGCGAAACCGAGGCGGTTCAGCACCGCCTCCAGCGCCGCCAGGGTTTGCAGCACGCAATCTTTGCGCGCGTTGTAGCCCATGGTGCCAATGCGCCAGATCTTGCCCTGCAGCGGGCCGAACGAGGTGCCGATTTCAATGCCAAAGTCGTTCAGCATCATCTGCCGCACCTGTTCACCCTGTACCTGCGGCGGGATCATCACGCCAAGCACGTTGTTCATGCGGTGCTCGAGATCGCCGAACACCGCCAGCCCCATGCCCCGGATGCCCGCCAGCATCGCCGCGCCGTGCAGCCGGTGGCGGGCGATGGCGTGATCCAGCCCTTCTTCGAGGATCACCCGCGCGCATTCTCGCGCCGCGAACAGCATGCTGGTGGCTTCGGTATGGTGATTGAGACGCTCCGGCCCCCAATAATCCATGATCATGCCGATGTCGAAATAGTTGGAGTAGATCATCTCGTCGTCGCCGTCGGCGTGCTCGGCGGTGCGGATCCCCTCCTCCACGCATTTACGGCGGCGCACAATCTCTTCAAACTGCGGGCTGAGAGTGACCGGCGAGCTGCCGGAGGGGCCGCCCAGGCACTTCTGCAGCCCGGCGGAGACCGCATCCAGCCCCCAGGCATCGGTCTCCAGCGGGTTACCGCCGAAGGAAGCCGTCGCGTCGGTATAGAACAGCACGCCGTGGCGGCGGCAGATATCGCCCAGCTCATGCAGCGGCTGCAGCATGGTGGTGGACGTGTCGCCCTGCACCGTCAGCAGCAGGCGCGGGCGCACTCGCTTAATCGCGTCTTCGATGCGATCGGCGCTGAACACTTCGCCCCACGGTACCTCGATCGTGTGTACCTCGGCACGGCAGCGGCGGGCAATCTCGCACAGCAGATGCCCGAAACGGCCGAATACCGGCACCAGCACCTTATCACCCGGCCGAATGGCGGAAACCAGCAGCGCTTCGATGCCGGCGCGCGAGGTGCCATCCACCAGCATCGTCCAGCGGTTTTCGGTGCGGAACAGCGCGCGATACAGCGCCATGACCTGATTCATGTAACCGGTCATCGCCGGATCGTACTGGCCGATCAGCTGACTCGACATGGCACGCAGCACGCGCGGATCGGCGTTGATCGGCCCCGGCCCCATCAGCAGGCGCGCCGGCGGGTTAATCTGATCGAATTGCGAGATATCCAACATGTTCATTCCCTGTCAGCTTAGTAAGTTATTGAGTTATGCCGTCAGCGTCGACATGACGTTTGTTTGCTGCCCAACAGCCTACTCCCGATAGGGATTCAGTTGAAACAAAAGATTCTTATGATCAATTAATGAAACTAAAGTAACACAATGAGGTGACCGATCCGCCTTAAACGGCGGAAGGTGAAGGAAGGGAAATGAACTGCCGTGCTCAACGCAGCTCCAGTTCGTCCAGCGCCTGGAACAGTTCGGCGACGTGATGAATGCGCTGCCGCCCCTGCGCCAGCCGCTCATGCAGCAACGCATTGCTGAGCAGGCTGGCCAGGCTCATGGCGGCAGAATAGCTGTCGAACGCCGACACGCTGTCGAGCGGCACGGTCAAATGCCAGTTGGCCAACGGGAACAACGCCTGCGCCTGCGGTTCACAGATCAACAACGTCGGCACCCCGCGGCTTTGCAACAGCGCCAGCACTGCCTTTATCTGGCGCGGCCGGCGACGGAACGCCACCACCACCGCCACGTCCTGCGGCGTCAGCCCCGCCAGATCTTCCGCCAGCGTCTGTCCCGGCTGCGGCGCCAGTAGCACCTGTTCACGCACCTGCATCAGCTGCTGACGCAGGTGCATCGCCACCGGATAGCTGTTGCGCAGCCCCAGCAGCAGTACGCCTCGCGCCTGCGCCAGTGCGGCGATCGCCGCGCTGAACTGCACCGCATCGATCTGCTTTACCCAGCGGGTGAGATTGGCCATTTCCTGTTTACAGTGCCGCGCCAGCAGCGTATCGCCCTGCACCGCATCGCGGCTGTCTGTCAGCGGCATGCCACTTTGGCGCAGGGTGCGCAGCTCATCGCGCATGGCGCGGTAGTTGGGGTAGCCCAGCCGTTTGAACAAGCGGCTGACCGTGGCTTTGGAAACGCCGCTCAGGCGCGCCAGCTCGGCGCTGTTGTAACCGATCAAATCGTCATAGTGATCGAAAATGAAGTCGGCCACCCGCTGCTCCTGTGGCGTCAGCTGTGGGTAGTCGCGGCGCAGGCGTTCGTCGAACCGTTGCATTATCGTTCTCGCTGTAACCTTCGTTTCAGCGGAACATAGCACGGTCGAACTACCCGCTGGCAAGCAATTATTCGTGGGTGGGGAATGGCAGCGGCATGCCCTTCTCCCGCGTCAATGCCGGAAAAGGCCGCGTGTTCAGCACCAATAGGCCATGAAGTTGACGGTAGCGCGATCCAGATCGCGTTCGCCGATCAGATAACGCCGCAGCGTTTTCACCGTGGAAGATTCGGCCGCTATCCAGGCATAAAAAGCGTTACCGCCGGCCGCACGCTCCCACAACACCTCATCGCTCAGGCTGCTTTCCGCCAGGGACTGCGCCTGCGCACACGCCGACGCGGGGATATCGACCCGCTGGCGCACCGCCTCCACCAGCAGCGTGCCATGCGCCAGTTGGTGGCCCACGTCACGCGGCAGCCAGTAAACCTCGGCGAACGGGAAACGGGCCAAATCCAGGCAATCCCCCGCCACCGGCACCTCAAAAAATGCCTGCACTCGCGGCGGATTGGCCTGCTGCGCCAGCTGCTCCAGAATACCCATCGCCGCCGGCACCGCCGTCTCATCGGCGATCAACAGCGCCTGCTGCAACTGCGCCGGCGGCACCCATTCGTAGCCGCCGCTGTCGCCGTCGAAGTCAGCGTTGGGGGCGACCGTCTGAAGGGCGTCACCCGGCTCGGCGTGGGTCGCCCAGGCGGAGGCCGGGCCGTTCACGCCATGCAGCACGAATTCGACGTCCATCTGATTCTGCTCACGGCGCAGCGCACGCAGCGTATAGGTGCGCATCACCGGACGCTGTTCTTTGGGGATCGCCATGTAATCGCCGTACCAGTCCGGGCCGTTGACCAGCTGCGGGATCTTGCCGTCCGCCGCCGGGAACAACAGTTTGATGCGCTGATCCGGCGCTTCCAGCTTCATCCGATGAATATCCGCACCTTCAAACACGCAGCGCACCAGCGAAGGTGAAATCAGCGTTTTGCTTTTCAAGGTGATATCAAAAATTCTGTAGCTGGCGGACATGTTCTCGATTCTCCGGCAACGGCTGTCGCTTATACGTATGGCCGATCGGCTACCGTTTGACGGCGTGGAGTGCGCGATCGTGCAGCGGGTAAAATGTTAATAAAACTAATTAATTACGTTAATGTATCGCAAAAAATCATATCATGATTTTATTGATAACAAGAAACGTTATTGATAAAAGAATCATTCTCAAAAATAACGTAATAACAATATCACCTGGGAAATAACGATGAAACGCAAACACCTTTGGGTATTGAACCCTTGTCTGCTGGCAATGCTTGCGCCGGCGGCTTGGGCAGAGGATCAGAAAGCCGGCAACGAAGAGCAGTTGGTGGTCTCCGCCAGCCGTTCGCACCGTAGCGCGGCGGAAACGGCGCAGACGACCTGGATCATTGAAAGCCAGGAGATCGAACAGCAGGTTCAGGGCGGTAAAGAGATCAAGGACATGTTGGCGCAGCTGATCCCCGGCATGGACGTCAGCGGCCAGGGCCGCACCAACTATGGCATGAATATGCGCGGCCGTTCGATGATGGTGATGATCGACGGCGTACGCCTGAATTCATCGCGCAGCGACAGCCGCCAATTGGATTCGATCGATCCGTTCAATATCGATCATATTGAGGTGATTTCCGGCGCGACCTCGCTGTACGGCGGCGGCAGCACCGGCGGCCTGATCAACATCGTCACCAAAAAGGGGCAACCGGAACAGCAGGTCGAGTTGCAGATCGGCGGTAAAACCGGCTTTGGCGGCCATAACGATCACGACGAGAACGTGGCGGCGGCGGTCAGCGGCGGCAACGACAACGCCTCGGGGCGCCTGTCCGTTTCTTACCAACGCTACGGTGGCTGGTATGACGGCAAAGGCAACGAGGTGCTGATCGACAATACCCAAACCGGCCTGCAGTATTCCGATCGCCTTGACGTGATGGGCACCGGTACCCTCAACATCGACGAACACCAACAGCTGCAGCTGACCACTCAATACTATAAAAGCCAATCCGACGGCGATCACGGCCTGTTCCTGGGAGAGAACTTTGCGGCGGTGACCGGCAACGCCAAGGCATACAACAGCGGCAACTTAAATTCCGACCGTATCCCCGGCACCGAACGCCACCTGCTCAACCTGCAGTATTCCAACACCGATTTCCTCGGCCAGGATTTGGTGGCGCAGGTCTACTACCGCGACGAAACCCTGACCTTCTACCCGTTCCCGACGCTGGCGGGCAAAGCGCCGAACTATTACGTCAGCAGCATTGGCGCTTCGCAGCAAAAAACCGATTTCTACGGCGGCAAGCTGACGTTAAACAGCAAGCCTGTCGATGCACTGACGCTGACTTACGGCCTCGACGCCGAGCATGAGAGCTTCAACGCCAACCAACAGTTCTTCAACCTGGCGAAGGCGCAACAGTCCGGCGGCATGACGCTGGAGAACGCCTACAATACCGGCCGCTACCCGAGCTATACCACCAGCAACCTGGCGTCGTTCCTGCAGGCCAGCTACGACATCAACCCGATCTTCACCCTGAGCGGTGGCGTGCGTTACCAGTACACCGAAAACAAGATTGACGACTTCGTCGGCTATAACCAACAGCAGGCGATCGCCACCGGCGCCGCGACGTCCGCCGACGCGATACCGGGAGGGAAAACCGACTACAACAACGCGCTGTTCAACGCCGGCCTGTTGGCGCACCTGACCGATCGCCAGCAAACCTGGTTCAACTTCTCTCAGGGCTTCGAGATCCCGGACCCGGGCAAGTATTACGGCAACGGCACCTACGCGTTGAACGGCGGCCATTACCGGCTGCTGAAGAGCGTCAACGTCGGCGATTCCAAGCTGGAAGGCATCAAGGTCAATGCCTACGAGCTGGGTTGGCGCTATACCGGCGATAACCTGCGCACGCAAATCGCCGCCTACTATTCGCTGTCCGACAAGAGCATCGCCATCAACAAAACCGACATGACCATCAACGTCAATGCGGACAAGCGCCGCATCTACGGAGTGGAAGGCGCGGTGGATTATTTCTTTGAAGACAGCGACTGGAGCGCCGGCACCAACTTCAACGTTATCCGTTCCGAAACCAAGGTCAACGGCGAATGGAAGAAGCTGGTGGTCGATACCGCCAGCCCATCGAAAGTCACCGCCTATGTCGGCTGGGCGCCGGGCGACTGGAATCTGCGCTTACAGTCGCAGCAAACCTTCGACGTGTCGGACGACGGTGATTACACCAAGGCCAATTCCACCCAGGGCCGCAAGATCGATGGCTACAACACCCTCGACTTCCTCGGCAGCTATACCCTGCCGGTGGGGAAAATCAGCTTCAGCGTGGAAAACCTGCTGGACAAGGAGTACACCACCGTTTGGGGCCAACGCGCGCCGATCCTGTACAGCCCGACCTACGGCTCGCCTGAGCTGTACAGTTATAAAGGCCGCGGACGCACCTTCGGCTTGAACTACTCGGTGTTGTTCTGAGGAATAAGGGGCCGGTCTGCCGGCCCCGTTCATTGGGCCGCACCGTTTTGCAGAGAGCAGAAACGACGAAGCCCTGAGTTATCGCTAACTCAGGGCTTCTGAATAGTGGCGGAACGGACGGGGCTCGAACCCGCGACCCCCTGCGTGACAGGCAGGTATTCTAACCAACTGAACTACCGCTCCGCGCCATTCCCTCTTGCGGGGGAACGAGGCGCATATTACGGACGCCTCTCGGTTCCGTCAACGCCTTTTTCTCACTAAATGAACCGTTTGCACAGTTTTTCAACGAAGGTTCATCCGGTGCGTTTTTTTCGTGCAACAATGCCGTTACTCGGCCGGCGTACCGCGCCACAGGCAGCTGCCGCCCTTTTTCGCCACCAGATCCAGACGCGCCTCGTGCGCCTTCACTTCTTCGTCGCTGGCGTAGACCACTTTCATCGCGGTCGCCGGGCGGACAATGCGCTGAATTTCTTGCGCGGCGTCGTTTTGCTGGGTATCACCCTCCATCTGGAACGCTATCGAGGTCTGACCGCCGGTCATCGCCAGATAGACTTCCGCCAGGATCTCGGCATCGAGCAATGCGCCGTGCAGCGTACGCTTGCTGTTGTCTATCTCATAACGGCTGCACAAAGCATCGAGGTTGTTGCGCTTGCCCGGGAACAGGCGACGCGCCATCAGCAGGCTGTCGGTGATGGTGCAGAAGGTCTCGGTCTTCGGGATGCCCTGCTGCAACATGCGGAATTCGTGATCCATAAAGCCGATATCGAACGCCGCGTTATGGATCACCAACTCGCCGCCGCGGATAAAGTCGAGGAATTCGTCGGCAACCTGATCGAAGGTCGGCTTGTCGGCCAGGAAATCGTCGCTGATGCCGTGTACGCCGTAAGCTTCCGGATCCACCAGCCGATCCGGCTTGATGTAAACGTGGAAGTTACGCCCGGTCAGGCGGCGGTTAATCACCTCCACCGCACCGATTTCGATGATGCGGTGCCCTTCGTAGTGCACCCCAAGCTTGTTCATACCGGTGGTTTCGGTATCGAGGACAATCTGTCTGGTGGTTGTAGAGATCATATTGCAGTGCTCACAGCGCTCGTTTATGTCAGACTTGGCTTTTATAAAACTGATAGGAAGAGTCTACCAGAGATGCTCAAACAGGTAGAAATTTTCACCGATGGCTCCTGCCTTGGCAATCCCGGCCCCGGGGGTTACGGTGCGATATTACGCTATAAGCAGACGGAAAAAACTTTCAGCGAGGGTTTTCGTCTGACCACCAATAACCGCATGGAAATGATGGCGGCGATCGTGGCGCTGGAAGCGCTGACCGTACCCTGCGCCGTGACGCTCAGCACTGACAGCCAGTATGTGCGCCAGGGCATCACCAGTTGGATCCATAACTGGAAGAAGCGCGGCTGGAAAACCGCCGACAAAAAGCCGGTCAAGAATGTCGATCTGTGGCAGCGGTTGGATTTGGCCATTCAGCGCCACGAGGTAAAATGGGAATGGGTCAAGGGCCACGCCGGCCACCCGGAGAACGAACGTTGTGACGTGCTGGCGCGCGAAGCGGCCGGCAAGCCGACGCAGGAAGACGTCGGTTATCAACCGGAAGCCTAAGGCAGTTTGCGGTAGCTCTTGGTCGCGCCCACCGCGCGGCTGAGAGACGGTTTTCTCGCCCCCAGTTTCATCGGCGTGGGCGTCAGCGGCAAGGTGCGTTTGCGCGCCACAATCACGCTCATGCAGCCCAGCGCCGGCAAATGGGTGCATAAAAATTTTCCACCCTGGCGATGCCACGGCAGCACGTGAAAACGCGCCTGGTGCAGCACCTCATAATTCAGCAGGCTAAGCCAATCCAGCAGCCGCATCTGGGTAAACATGCGGCTGACATAGGGTTGGCGGCGACGCAGTCCGGGCACCAGCTTGCCCAGTCCCAACAGGCTGAACGGATTGAAGCTGCTGATAACCAACCAGCCGTCGTCGATCAATACCCTGTCCACCTCGCGCAACATGCGGTGCGGATCGTCCGCGTAGGACAGCGTATGCGCCAACAGGCAGGCATCCACCGACTTGGCGGCAAACGGCAGTTGATAAGCATCGGCGATCACCTGCAGCCCTTCGCCCTCCAGCCCTACGTTGACCTGATGGGAAATCGCGCATTTGTCCGTGGCCAACTCGGCGCTGAGCATGCCCATCTTCAGCAGATGGAAACCGAACAGCTTCGGCCACCAGGGTTGCAACTGCCGCTCGAGCGCTTCACGATAGTACTCCCCCCACGGCAGCGCCGCCCAGGACTGCGGGCCGGTGAGCTTTTGTAGAGTATGGGCTGGTTTCATGATTTATTATCTTCTTTCAAGCCGTTGCCAACGAGAGGTACACCATGAATCTTATCAGCATTCCCGCCTTCCAGGACAATTACATTTGGTTATTGGATGACCGGCAGGGACGCTGCATTATCGTCGATCCGGGTGAGGCGCAGCCGGTGCTCGAAGCGCTGCAGCGCCTGCAGCTGGTGCCGGCGGCGATCCTGCTGACCCACCACCATCACGATCACGTCGGCGGCGTGGCGCAGATCGTGGCCCAGTATCCCGGCCTGGCCGTCTATGGGCCGCAAGAAACCGCAGACAAAGGCGCCAATCACATCGTCCGCGACGGCGACACCTTTGACATCGATGGCCGCCATTACAGGACGTTCGCCGTCCCCGGCCATACGTTAGGCCATGTGGCATTCTATAGTGCACCTTATCTGTTCTGCGGCGACACAATGTTCTCTGCCGGCTGCGGCAGGCTGTTTGAAGGCACCGCCAAACAAATGTACGACTCATTTCAACAACTCGCGCAACTTCCCGATAACACCTTAATTTGCTGCGCGCATGAATATACTCTTTCAAATCTTAAGTTTGCGCGGGCTATTTTGCCGGAAGATCGAGAGATTGAAACATATCAACAACATGTTGAAGCGTTAAGGGCAAAAGGCCAAGCCAGCGTGCCGACCACATTGCAATTAGAGCGCAAAATTAACCTGTTTTTACGTTGCCATGACACTGATTTACAAAAGAAATTAGGCTTTAATTCACCACCAGAAAGCCTTCATTCAGTTTTTTCCGAATTACGCCTGCGGAAAGATAACTTCTAAGCTTTTAGTTGTGTTATTTGGCGAAGCAAAGTATTATTGCTCGTCTTTTAAGCAACTACATTGACACACACATGAAGGCTAAAGCGATATTTCTCGCCTCAGTCTTGCTAGTGGGTTGCCAGTCGTCCAGGCAGGACGCACCGGCGCCAGAACAGCATGCACAGAGTTTGTCTTCGGCTGGTCAAGATGGTGAAGCAGGAGAGTACACAGCAAATGGCCGAGCGAGCTCGGCGCGGTGGTTGGATAACAACAGTCCCGCCGCGCAACAGGACCTGTGGAACTTCATTAGCGACGAGCTGAAGATGGAGGTTCCGGAAAATTCCCGGATCCGTGATCAGAAAAGAAAGTACTTAAAAAGTAAGAGCTATCTCCACGATGTAACATTACGGGCAGAGCCGTACATGTACTGGATAGTCGGGCAGATTAAGAAACGTAATATGCCGATGGAACTGGTACTGCTACCCATAGTGGAGAGCGCTTTTGACCCACACGCCACGTCAAGTGCCAACGCCGCAGGGCTATGGCAAATCGTGCCGCAAACGGGTCGCAATTATGGTTTGAAAAACAATCAGTGGTATGACGGTCGACGCGATGTCGTCGCCTCGACAACCGCTGCGCTTAACATGATGCAACGCTTGAACCGCATGTTTAACGGCGACTGGTTATTGACCGTAGCCGCCTATAACAGTGGTGAAGGCCGCGTGATGCAAGCGGTGAAGGCAAACAAACGCCAGGGTAAGCCAACCAATTTCTGGGCACTGTCGCTTCCGCGTGAAACGTCAATCTATGTCCCGAAAATGCTGGCGCTGAGCGACATCATCAAGAACAGCAAGAAGTACGGCGTGAAACTTCCGAAAACGGATGAAACCCGTGCGCTGGCGCGTATCGATGTCGGACAGCAGATCCAGCTGACTCAGGCGGCTGAGATGGCAGGGCTTTCGGTCACCAAGATGAAAGCGTATAACCCAGGTTACAAAAAAGGCGTTACGGCACCTAACGGGCCCCATTACATCATGGTTCCTAAAGGGCACGCCGATCAGCTGAAAGACTCGCTGGCCGATGGCCAGATCGCCGTGACTCAGCCAACGACGCAGTTGGCGAAGAACAGCGGTTTGTCCGGTGGCAGTTCGTATAAAGTACGCTCCGGCGACACTTTATCGGGCATTGCCAAGCGGCTGAACGTTAAGACCAGCGATTTGCAGAGTTGGAACAACTTGCGCGCCAAGAGCGCCCTAAAAGTTGGGCAAACCCTGCAAGTGGCCAGCAATACGGGCAGTAACAGCAGTATCACCTATCAGGTTCGCAAAGGTGATTCGCTCGCCAGCATTGCACGTCGTCACGGCGTCGATATTAACGACGTGATGCGTTGGAATTCAACGCTCGGTAAAGGCAGTCTGCAACCCGGTCTGAAGCTGACCCTGTTTGTCGGCAACAAGCTAACGCCGGATACCTAAGTTTCCGGCACAAAAAAAGCACCCCGCGGGGTGCTTTTTTATTACCTGTGATTCACCAGACGGGGGAGTCTTTTTCCGGGTGGAACTCCACCAACAACGGATTGTGATCCGACGCGCTGGTCACCAGCACCGAGGCCTCAACAACACCCAGGTTACGGTAAAACACGAAGTCCAGCGGGCGACCAAAGGCCTTGCGGCGGTGATCGTCGGTGAAGCTCACCTCGCGCAGCGCCATTTCGCCGGCAAAGTCATACAGCGCGTTGATACGTTTACGGCTCCAGGCGTTGAAGTCCCCCGCCATGATCACCGGCCCCCGATGGCTGGCGATCTGCTCGCCAATCGGCCCCAGCTGCTTGCTGTAGACGTCGACTCCCAGGCTGAAGTTCACCGCATGGATATTCACCACCATCAACAGCTCGCCATTGTACAGCGGGTAAACGGTGATCAAGGCCGATTTGGACAGCCGCAGCAGCGGCTCACGCTCACGCAGCGGGCAGCAGTAAACCGGATGAGCGGCTGCCAGCGTCATCACGCCGGAAGGATGTTGCGGCAACACAAAGGCCGGCACCTGATCGGCCGCCAGATAGTTGGCGGTAGCGTAGCTCACCAGCTCCGGCGTGGTTTGCGCCTCTTGCAACAACACCAGCTGCGCATCTTTGCCATGATTTTTCAGCACCGAAAGCCAGTCGGCTCGTTGCTGTTTGAAAATATTCCATACCATGACGCGCAGAGCGCCGGTCGTCGGCAACGCAGCCCCTGGCGGCAACGGCTGGTTAACGGCGCCAGGAAAAATTCGTTCGACTGGCTGGCCTGCAACATACCTCATTGCATAAGTTCGTTTCGGCACGCGATTCGCCTATTACCCATTAGCATGAAACTGGCGATGAAGACTTCGCCAACGGTGAATTGATTATACGCCTGCCCCGCACAGAGGGCATGGCTTTTACAGGCATAACCTTTTCAGTTATAGGGGCCACCTGCAGCGATTTCAATCTTCTGACGGTATAGCTGTGTAAAGACAGGGAGTAATAGGTGAAAAATGCGAAAAGGCCAGCAAAATGCGCACGGGATATCGGAATGTACAGGTTCGCGCTCAAGTGGGTGACGGCGATGCTCCGACGTGATTAAATGACGAAATCGCTCAAAATTTCAAACGATGTTTGCCTGTGGAGCAAAAATGAAAGCGAATTCGGACGAGCTTATCACCTTCGTCACCGTAGTGGAGAGCGGCAGCTTCAGCCGGGCGGCAGAGCGCCTGCAGCAGGCCAACTCTGTGGTTAGCCGTACGGTAAAAAAACTGGAGAGCAAGCTGGGCGTGACCCTGCTCAACCGCACGACACGCCAAATCAGCCTGACCCAGGAAGGCGAAAACTACTTTCGGCAGGTGCAAAAGGTGTTGAGCGATATGGCCGCAGCGGAAAATGCGTTGCTGGAAAGCCGCCAACGCCCGCAGGGGCTGCTGCGCGTCGATGCCGCAACGCCGGTCGTCTTGCATCTGTTGACGCCGCTGGTCGCCGAGTTTCGTGAACGCTATCCGGAAATGTCGCTATCGTTAGTCTCTTCGGAAAACTTCATTAATTTGATCGAACGGAAAGTGGATATCGCAATCCGCGTCGGCGAGCTGACGGACTCTACGCTGAAAGCGCGCAAGCTAATGGCCAGCTATCGGCGCATCCTGGCCTCCCCCGCCTACCTGGCGCAGTATGGCGCGCCCAAGACGGTGGCCGATCTGGAACACCATTGCTGCATCGGCTTTAACGACCTGCCTAACCTAAACCGCTGGCCGCTGGCCTGTGCCGATGGTCGTCAACTGGAGATCGTTCCAGGGCTGACCACCAACAGCGGCGAAACCCAGCGCCACCTGTGCCTGCACGGCAACGGCATCGCCTGCCTGTCGGACTTTATGAGTGATGAAGACGTCAAACGCGGGGATCTGGTCCCCCTTCTGGTGGAAGACACGCTGCCACTCGAAATGCCGATCAACGCGGTGTACTACAGCGATAGCGCCGTCAGTAACCGTCTGCGCAGCTTTATCGATTTTATCAGCGAGCGGTTAAAGTGATAAAAAAGGCGCTCTCTCGAGCGCCTGAGGTCGTCATATCTGAAGATTAGTCCCAGTCGGGTGCCAGACCTTCCGGGCTGACCAATCGGCCGTTGCTTTCCAGCGCGGCAATCTGTGCCATATCTTCATCACTCAGCTGTAGCTGCTGCGCTAGCAGGTTGCTTTCCAGGTTTTCACGCTTGGTCGAGGAAGGGATCACCGCATAACCGAGCTTCAGCGCCCAGGCCAGGACCACCTGTGCCGGCGTCGCCTTGTGCCGCGCCGCGATACGCTTGATCGTCTCCTCTTGCAACGCTTTGCCATACGCCAGCGTCATATAAGAGGTGATGGCAATGCCATGCTGCCGTGCGAACGCCACCACTTTCTCATTCTGCAAGAACGGCGACAGTTCGATCTGGTTGGTTGCGATCTGATCGGCACCGACCGCGTCAATCGCCTGCTGCATCAGATCGACCGTGAAATTGGATACCCCTATCTGACGGGTTAGCCCCAATCGCTTGGCTTCCAGCAATTCAGCCATAAACTCGGCGACCGACACTTCATCATTTGGCGATGGCCAGTGAATCAATGTCAGATCGACATACGAGGTCTGCAGTTTGACCAAGCTGTCTCGCAGGCTGGGAATTAATGACCCCTTGGCCAGATTCGCGATCCAGATTTTGGTCGTGATGAACAGTTCGTCACGCGGCACACCGCTGGCGGCGATAGCCTGGCCGACGGCCGCTTCGTTTTCATAGATCTGTGCGGTATCGATAGCCCGATAGCCCAGTTCCAGCGCCGTACTCACCGAGTCGATAACGACCTGATCCTGAAGGCGGAAAGTACCTAAACCAAATGCAGGAATGCTCACAATGTTTACTCTCTCATTAGTGGATAAATAGCGATGCGAGAGAGTATGGCAATATTTTTAGTGAGCAAAAACGCCAGGTTCGGCATAAGACTTTTGACCAACAGGCAACAATACTGAGGAAAAGCGGCAGGAGCGGTGGCAATTTCGACGATATTCCGTGAATTTTGCATATGAAAAAGCCCTGAGTCAGAGACTCAGGGCTTATCAATTAAGTGGCGGAACGGACGGGGCTCGAACCCGCGACCCCCTGCGTGACAGGCAGGTATTCTAACCAACTGAACTACCGCTCCACCGATTCTTTTACGTTGCATCTCTCGATGCCGGCAAAATCG